>NZ_JACVOX010000002.1 GCF_018882215.1 Polynucleobacter sp. AP-Kaivos-20-H2
ACCCGCTTTAGACCGCCAAATTTTAAGAACTCTTTAACTACCTTTAGCTTGAACTGCTTGCTGTACTTGCTCATAAAACAAAACCCCCTTGGTTGGACATAACGTCCAACTTTTGGGGGTCAGTTCAGTTTGGGCGGGATTATTAACTCAGCACCCCAAGACTTTGGGGTCGTATTAGAGAGTTGGGTAGTCTGTATAACCCACCTCTTTGCCACCATAAAAGGTAGCGCGGTTATAAGCATTCAGAGGGGCACCCTGCTGAAATCTCTCCGCTAAATCTGGATTAGAAATATAAAGTCGTCCATAAGCCACTGCATCAGCCAGACCTTCTTCTAATACTTTTTCACCCATAGCTTGGTCATACCCACCAGCGGTGATAAATTTGCCTTGATAAGCAGCACGGAACATCTCTGAGGTAATAGGCGCATCTTCAAAGACTTGATCGCCACCTCCGGCACTGGTTGAGCGAGGCTCAATCATGTGCACGTAAGCTAAGTTATAGCCATTAAGCTTCTTAATTGCAGCAGTGAATAATGCTACCGGATCACTGTCACCCATATCGTTGAAAGTACCGTATGGTGAAAGGCGAACCCCCACTTTATCGCTCGGGAATACTTTGCTTACAGCCTCGATGACCTGACCCAATAGGCGCAGGCGATTGTCGATCGAGCCGCCATATTCATCCGTACGTTGATTGGTTTTATCTTGCAAGAACTGATCCAGCAAGTAGCCATTAGCTGAGTGAATTTCAATACCATCAAAGCCTGCAGCTTTTGCATTCTGAGCTGCCGCCTCAAACTCTTTGAGTAAGCGAGCGATATCCTCTAAACTCATTGCCGTTGGAGTCTCATAGTCGTGGAGCTTCCAATCTGAGCCATACGTTTGACCAGCCGCAGCAATTGCGGAGGGTGCCTCAGGTACACCCTGCTCTGGATGCAAGGAAGAATGGGAGATGCGGCCCACGTGCCACAACTGCGCAACAATCGCACCACCCTTGGCATGAACTGCCCCAACAATCTCTTTCCATGCACTGGTTTGTTCCGCCGAATAAATTCCAGGCGTCGCTGGGTAACCTTTGCCCAGTGGAGAAATCTGTGTTGCCTCAGTAATAATGAGTCCGGCACTCGCACGTTGCGCGTAATAGGTTTTCGCTAACGGATTAGGAACATCACCATCAACTGCACGCATTCGCGTGAGCGGCGCCATTACCAAACGGTTTTTTAAATGAAGTGCCCCCAGATTTACCGGAGTGAACATAATTTCTTTGCCTGACATTTGCTGCCTTTTAAATAAGTAAAAAGAGGGTTGACTGTAACAAGGATTAGAAAATTTTGCTTAGCATGTGATTATGCAGTTCCAAATTGTTCGCGTATGCAATCTGCTAGCGCGTTAAATTCTTGAGTATGTGCAGTAGAGGGTCGCGCAACTAAAGCAATCACTCTTTTGGGTGCTGGTGCGGCCAGCTCTTTTGCGACTAACTCAGAGTTATTCAATAGACTACTTTTTACGGCCATTCCAGGAAGCAAGGCAATACCAAGTCCAGACTCCACCATTTGCAACAAGGTCAACAAGCTAGTAGCTTCCATCCCCTCAGCCTTTCGAATGTCAGTGCGCTTGCATGCTTGCAAGCTATGCTCTCGTAGACAATGTCCTTCTTCAAGTAGCAAGAGGCGTTCAGCCATCTTGGCAGGTAAGGTCACTTCTTTTCCCTTTAGGGCCGGATCACCTTCTTTCGCAACCAACCAAAAATGGTCGTCAAATAATTCCTGAACCAGAAGACCCTCAACATCATATGGAAGTGCTATCAAAGCAAAATCCAATTTATGCTCAGCTAATCTAGAGAGCAGATTGGCAGTGAGATCTTCTCTGAGTGTGATTTTAAGTTCTGGAAAACGACTGCGTATTTGCGGAAGTACTGTTGGCAATAAAAATGGTGCAATAGTTGGTATGACGCCCAAACGAATTGTGGCAGTCATGGGTTTACCAGTTGCGCCCGCATACTCCACTAAATCTTCAGATGCCGCCAAGATTAATTTAGCACGCTCAAGAACCTCCAAACCTATTGGAGTGATAGATACATTCTGTCGATCACGCTCCACCAAATGGATCCCCAATGCATCCTCCAACTCCTTCAGACCAGCACTTAAAGTCGACTGGCCAACAAAACAGGCTTGAGCTGCGCGTGTGAAATTGAGCTCCTTCGCCAATGCAACGAAATACCCTAGTTGCCTTAAAGACGGTAAATAAGCCATTTTCACTCCATTATCGAATAATTAGATAAATACTATCATAATGATTCATTGGACTGATTAAGAAATAAGGCGCACACTGCATCCATGGTTGAGAAAGCAGTAAAGAAGACTCAACAAACTAAATGTAATTTGAAAGGAAGCAAAATGGCACGCCCAGAAATCAAAACCATCCAAAACTTGGAGTCCGCCTTTGCCGGCGAATCCATGGCTCATATTAAGTATCGTTACTTTGCTAAATTAGCTCGCACAGCTGGCGACGAAGAAACCGCAAAGATCTTTGAAGCTACTGCTGACCAAGAAGTGATGCACGCCTTTGGCCACTTAGACTTACTCTACCCTGCTGGCACCGTCACTCCAGCAAAAGCATTAGAGATTGCTATTGAAGGCGAAACCTATGAATACACCGAAATGTATCCATCCTTTCGGAAAACGGCAGTTGAAGAAGGCAATGCTACGGCCATACAAGAAATCGATGAGCAAATTGCGGAATCTAAAGAGCATGCTGAGCAATTTCAGGCGGTATTGGCTAAAGCGGCAAAACGTTTCGCTGCGTTAGCAAACGTTGAAGAGCGTCACGCAAACCATTACAAGAAGGCTTTGGAAAAAGCAAAGGTTTTTGCGACCCAATAAAACGGGCCCAGAAATAATTAGAAATTAAATTTAAAATCAACAGACTATTTAAGGAATCAAAATGAAAACTTACCAATGTATCGTGTGCGGCTATATTTATGACGAAGCCAAAGGAATCCCAGAAGATGGTATTCCAGCTGGAACCCTCTGGGCTGATGTACCAGAAGATTGGGAATGCCCTGATTGTGGTGTAGCAAAAGCAGACTTTGAGATGGTTCAGGTAAGCTAAGACCACTTCAGCAACCCATTGCCTTTTTTACCCATTCGTCATTTGGAGAGCCCAGCTTTGGATCAAACCACCCCCCAATCCCAATCCACTATTGTCATCATTGGCAGTGGATTGGCTGGCTACACCGTTATCCGCGAAATCCGAAAATTGGATAAAGCAGTCCCCATTACACTGGTTACACGGGAGCCTGGTTATTTTTATTCCAAACCTATGCTTTCTACCGCTCTTGCGAGCAAGAAAGAAGCAGTGCAATTAATCTCCACGCCAGCTGATGGCATGGCAACTCAACTAGAAATGACCGTCTTGGGTGAGCGTGATGTCACCTCAATTAATCCTAGCGCACAAACCATTCAAACCGATAAAGGTGAGGTGCCTTATGGAAAACTGGTAATGGCATTGGGCGCCGATCAAATTCGTCTCCCACTCCAAGGGAGCGCTGCTAAGGAAGTCATCACAGTAAACGATCTAGAAGACTATGCGCGCTTTCGCAATGCAATCTCTGGAAAAAAGAAGGTTGCTATTCTGGGTGCAGGCCTGATTGGCTGTGAATTCGCCAACGATCTAGTACTGGGCGGTTATGAAGTAGATGTGATTGACTTAGCTCCACAGGCTCTGGGTCGCCTATTGCCTGAAGCTGCAGCTCTGGAGCTGCAGGAGAAACTCAGCACGGCTGGCGTGCGTTGGCACCTTTCTACAACGGTGCAAGCGATTGATCGTCACGGAAATTCTTTGCAGGTGACACTAGCTAATGGCAACACAATCTCTTGCGACGTATTTTTATCGGCTGTTGGTCTGAAGCCTAGAATTGAATTAGCTAAAGCATGTGGCATTAATACAGGAGCTGGCATTCAGGTAAACCGTGAACTCGAAACCAATATTAAAAATATCTTTGCTATTGGAGATTGCGCAGAGGTAGATGGCTTAGTTCTGCCTTACGTGATGCCCATCATGCAAGCAGCAAGAGCATTAGCACCTACATTAATCGGACAAGCTACCGCACTTACCTATCCAGCAATGCCAGTGATGGTCAAAACCCCCGCCTTAGCCACAATTGTTTCTCCACCGGCTAAAGGTGCCGAAGGTAATTGGACGACAACCTCCATTGAAGGTGGTCTAGAGTCTCGTTTTGAATCGGCTGATGGCAAGTTGTTGGGCTTTGTATTGATGGGTACCGCCACCGCACAACGTGGCGCCCTCACCAAGGAGCTGCCAGCTATTCTGGCTTAAATCTCCTAGATTGATTTGATTGATCAAACAAAAAGGCCCGCGATGCGGGCCTTTTATTTATGCAGTTGGTAATGATTAAGAAACGATTACAAACCATGTAGTGTTGTGTGATTGAGCGCTCATCAAAAACAACATTGGAATAGACAACAATGTGTTGATGCGGGATGTCAACATGGCAACGCGAGCAGATTTTGCCTTAACATCAGCTTCAACAGCAACGATGCCAAGAGCACGTTTTTGATTTGGCCAAATAATGAACCAAACGTTAAAGGCCATTACTAAGGCAATCCACATACCCAAACCGATTGCACGGAATGGAGCTTGCAATGTGAAGGCTTGATGTAAGTAACCATTTAAAGCAGCAACAATCAAACCAGTTAGTACAGTAAACAAAGCTGCGTAACGGAACCAAAATAACGCTGCTGGAGCAATCACCTTACCAATGGCTGGCTTTTGCTCATCGGGAATCTTTGGCATCGAAGGAATTTGCACAAAGTTAAAGTACCAGAGCAGACCAATCCACATCACACCACACATCACGTGCAGCCAACGGAAAACAAATGGAAGCTCGGCGGAATTAAAGTTGCTGCCAAAACCTAAAACAATGAGGGCGAGAAGGACAAAACCGGCAAATACGGTACGTCCCAAAGAGGTTAAGATTGATGCCATTAAAGGATCTCCTAGTTGTAATAATGGGGTTAACTATAAACGATTCTACTGATTTTGTTCGTATATACCAAAATCCAGAATTCTGACTAAAAATAATGACTTAGCTCTTATTGAGCTGTCCAACCACCATCCATATTCCAAGCCACTCCACGAACTTCAGAGGCGTCTGGCCCACAGAGGAAAACCGCTAAGGCTGCCAATTGCTCTGGACTCACAAACTCTCCAGATGGCTGCTTTTCAGATACCAAGGCGGTCTTTGCTGCTTCATTGGAAATGCCTTCGCGTTCTGCGCGCGCGTCTACCTGCTTCTGAACTAACGGAGTTAATACCCAACCCGGGCAAATTGCATTGCAAGTAATGCCAGTACGCGCATTTTCCAAAGCCGTCACTTTAGTTAATCCAACAATGCCATGCTTAGCGGCAACATAGGCAGCCTTCTGAGTAGAAGCTACTAAGCCATGTACTGAGGCGATATTAATAATGCGGCCCCAGTTGCGTTTTTTCATACCGGGTAAGGCATGGTGTGTTGTATGAAATGCCGAACTTAAATTAATGGCAATAATGGCATCCCATTTATCTGTTGGAAACTCTTCAATGTTCGCGGTGTACTGAATCCCGGCATTATTAATCAAGATATCAAGCGAGCCAAAACGCTTCTCTGTTTGCTTGATCAGGTCTTCAATCTCAGCGGGTTTGCTCATATCAGCGCCATGGTAATCAACCTCTACACCACAGGCTTTAATTTGAGCAATGGCTTCATCTTTCTCGCCAAAACCATTGACCATGATGTTGACGCCTTGTTTAGCCAGTGCAATAGCCATTCCCAAGCCAATACCGCTAGTGGAGCCAGTAACTAGGGCTGTTTTACCTTTTAATGTGGACATATCATTTACCGTATAAAGTTAACCAAAAGGGCTGCAGACTGCTTTATGGGCCCCAAAACTGGATGTTACAGGATGGGCTGAACCACCCCCGGAGGTGATGCACCAGGGTGGCCAGAATCCATTAAAAGCTAGATTTTCTTGAGAGCCCGCAGGATCTTTTCACAGGTGATAGGCTGATCAAAGACCGCTGCATTCAATGGTGCCAAGGCATCATTGATAGCATTTTGGACTGCGCCTGGCGCTCCAGCCGTACCTGCTTCACCCGCCCCTTTGGCACCCAATTTTGAAGATTGGGTAGGTGTCTCTATGTGAGCAACCTCAATGTCCGGCATTTCATTGGCCATCGGCACTAAATAATCTGCCATGCTGCCATTGCGTAACAAGCCGCTTTCGTCATAGAGACACTCTTCGAACAGAACGCCACCAATACCCTGAACGATTGCACCGCGCACTTGTTCATTGACCAACATTGGATTGATAACACGACCGCAGTCTTCTACTGCCCAATGCTTCAATAGCTTTACAAAGCCTGTTTCTGGGTCAACCTCAACGTAAGACGCTTGCACTCCATTCGTAAAGATGAATGGATATTCTTTTTGTGTGTAGTGACGCGTCACCATGAGATCAGCAGAAAATCCAGCCGGCAAAGTATCCGTGCGGAAATAACCCACTCTACCCACTTCACTAAAGGGCAATAATTGCTCACCGGTCGCTTTATCAAGGATATATCCACGACGGGCAGTTAATTCAGTAACAGGTCGATTCAAAATAGCGCCCGCAAGTTTAATGATGTTTTCTTGCAGGGCTTGAGAAGCCAAGAGAACTGCTTCACCGCCAACACCAGCTCCACGTGATGCCCAGGTACCGCCACCGTAAGGAGTGACATCGGTATCGCCAGTAATAACACGCACTTGATCGATTGGAACGCCAACAGCATCAGCGGCAATCTGGGTATAGATGCCTTCAGTGCCCTGACCTTGTTCACCAACACCAATCAATACCGAAACTACCCCGCTAGGATCCATGCGAACAGTAGCACCATCCTGCGAGGCAATACGTGCGCCACCCACACCATAAAAAGCGGGACTTGGATTGGTTAGCTCAATCAATGTTGCAATTCCAATACCGCGATAGATTCCTTTGTTGCGCAACTCAGCCTGCTCTTTACGCAAGGCGGAATAGTCCATCATTTTTTCGATGGTTCGTAAACATTGTTCATGTGAGAGAACCTCTAACTTAATTCCAGAAATTCCGGAGCAAGGATAAGCATCATCCGGAATCACGTTGCGCTTACGGAACTCGAGTGGATCCATTTGCAATTTTTGCGCAGCCAAATCTACCAAGCCTTCGGTCACAGCACAAGCAATCGGATGGCCTACGCCACGATACTGACAGGTTGGTGTTTTATTCTGAAAAACGACATTCAACTTAGCGCGATAGTTTTGATGCTTATAAGGACCACCCACCAAGTTCACGACTTGATTGCCTTCAATAGCACTAGTTCTAGGGAACATGGAGTATGGACCAATTGCAGTCAGATCATCGATCTCAAAGGCTAAGATATCGCCCGCCTTATTGGCGGCTATACGTCCTTTAATACGATGCTCACGCGCATGAATATCACTAGTGAATGATTCAAGACGGTCCGCAACAAACTTCACGGGGCGTTCAAGCATCAGTGCAAGCCCTACGGTAGCGAAGTCATCTGGATAGGCGTGCACCTTAATACCAAAAGATCCGCCAACATCCTTACAAATGACATGCACATCTGATTCTGAAAGACCAAACTGACGGCAATACAGATCTTGCATCATGTGTGGCGCTTGTTGCGAGTGGTACACAGTGAGGCGACGATCGCCTGGGTTGTAATCTGCAATCTGACAGCGCGGCTCAAGTGTTACACCGGTATGGCGCCCAAATCCAAAAGTAGCTTCTGCTACCACATCAGCAGTTGCAAAGACTTCATCCACATTACCAACATCGAGGCTACGGGTAAAACATAAATTATCGCCAAGATCAGGATGAATAACCGGAGTATCTGCATCAAGCGCGGTTTCCATAGAGACGACTGCCGGTAACTCTTCCCACTCAACATCGATATGCTGCAGAGCATCTTCCGCCTGCGCCCTAGTTTCTGCAACCACCGCCACCACCGGCTCACCCTGCCAACAAGCACGATCAATTGCTAAGGCGTGCTGAGGGGCAGATTTCATGCCGACTAGGTGACCTAAAGTGGCCACCCAAGGCTTACAAATTTTTGCCATTTGCACACCATCAACTACCGCAAGCACTCCAGGCATCTTGCTGGCATGCTCTGTATGAATTTTGCCGATTTTCATATGCGCTACTGGGGAGCGCCAGAACACTACATGCGCCATACGAGGCAATTGAATATCGTCAATGTAAGTGCCCTGACCTTCAAGCAGTCTCCGAGCTCCATGTCGTGGTTCGCTATGACCTATATATCGCTGATCATTTGTTACGGGATCGAGCACCATTCCTTTTAAATCACTTGGCTTATTCATAATACGTTTTCCTTAATACCTTAGACGTTAGCAAGGACAGGTTTAATTTTTTGGCCCTTGGCACGAGCATCTAATACATCGACGATTGCATCGACGATAGAGTGGTAACCAGTGCAACGGCAGTAATTACCTGAGATCCATTCGCGCACTTGTTCACGCGTTGCTTTTGGTTGTTTCTCAATCAACTCTGCTGCAGCTAACAACATGCCAGAGGAGCAGAAGCCACACTGCATAGCGTTGTGGCGCATAAATGATTCTTGTAGATCTGTCAAAACACCATTTTTAGTGAGACCTTCGACCGTTTCAACCACGCTACCATCCGCCTGTACTGCCAAAAATAGGCATCCGCGAATGATTTGCCCATCTACCTTGACGGTACAAGCTCCGCACGCACCCTGCTCACAACCCAAGTGAGGGCCTTTTAAATGCAAATCTTCGCGTAAAAAATCCACCAGGTGTCTGCGTGGCTCAATCTCTGCGTTGACGAGACGACCATTCACGGTCATTGAAATTTTTTTCTTCAAACTCATTTTGATCTCCGAATTCTTTTGCCGATGCTTGCCCTTAGAGCATTAAGCAATCATGTGCTTGAGTCCACGCTCAAGCAATACACCAATTAAATGTTGTTTCGCCTCTGCACTATTGGTAATGTCTGCAATTGCTTCGATTTCATTACGCGCTTCGGCTACGGCCTTAATAATTAACTCATCGTTGAGTTTTTGGCCATTGATTAAATCCTGAGCTTTAGTTGCCATTACTGGCGTAGCGCCAACTGAAAAAAATGTGAAGGCACAGTGAGTCAAAACGTCTCCTTGCTTCTGTGCAACTGCAGCCAGACCCGCAACCGCGTAGTCGCCATGACGTCTAGCCAGCTCATGAAAATAGAAAACTTCTTGCTTGCTTGCCAATGGAATCTCAGTCGCTACGAGAATTTCATCGGACTCTAATGAGGTTGTATACAAGTCAATGAAAAAATCGTTTGCAGAAATTCGGCGCTCACCCGCTGGGCCATGAATCACCATGGTGGCACGCAGAGTCAAGCTACAAGCAGGCCATTCAGCGGCTGGGTCACCATATGCTAGTGAGCCTCCCCAAGTACCGAGATTACGAATCGCACGATGAGCAATATGTGGAGCGGCAGCTTTTAGAAGTGGGGCATGTTTTGCAACTAATTCTGAATCTTCAATTTCAGTATGAGTCACTAGAGCGCCAATACGCAGACTATCGCCAACCACCGAAATACCTTTGAGTTCAGCAATATCGGTAATATCAATCAACACCGTCGGCTCTGACAAACGCATATTCAAAGTGGCCAATAAAGTTTGCCCACCCGCAATTAATTGCGCATCATCGCCGCCTTGCTCAAGTAAAGAAAGGGCTTCTTGCAATGCCTTGGGCTTTACATAATCAAATGCTGCAGATTTCATTAAGTCTCCTCCACCACTAATGTATTAAGCTTTTTAGCTTTTTATTTTTTGCGCTACTTTTTTATTGCTGCTTTTTTAATTACCACCAGCGTCTGACTCCAACGCCACTGTCTCCCCGCCTAATTCCTTTGCAAACTTCTGAAAAAAATCATCTGCAATCTTTTTTGCCGATGCGCTAATTAAGCGACCGCCAATTTGACCTAACTTGCCACCAATCGAGGCTTCCGTTGTATAAGAGACCAAAGTACCTCCTTCGGCTTGCTTTAGCTCCACTCGTGACTTACCTTTAGCAAACCCTGCTGCCCCGCCAGACCCTTCAAAGGCCATAGAGCAAGACTGGTCCGGAATAATGTCGCTTAAGAGTAATTTCCCAGCAAAACGGGCTCTAACGGGCCCAATCTTGAACATCACCTTGGCATGAATCTCTTCTGGGGAGATGCGACTGATCTCCTCGCAGCCAGGAATGGACTTGGCCAACACGTCAATATCGTTCAAACCCTTCCATACCTCGGGGATTGGAGCGGATATGAGTTGCTCGCCATTTAATTCCATTTGATCTCCTTGGGGTTTGTACGAATAGAGTCTTATCTACCAATTGTTCAACAATGTACCATTATTTAACTTTTGGTCAATAAGTCCAAATTCGGATAAACCCTGAGAATCCATGCGTTTTACTGAAGATAGCGTTACTAGCCCAAATACTGCTGAAATTTCAGAAGGATCCATGGCGCCCACTAGAAAAAGAATGGGGACAGCCGAGCGTAAACGCCAAATATTGGACAGCGCCATTCAGTTCTTCGCTAGAAATGGCATCGATGGCCAGTTAAGAAATTTATCTAAAGAATTAGGCATCACCCATACCCTGCTTTATCACTACTTCCCAACTAAAGATGCGCTGATTCAGGAAGTTTATAAAGAGGTTTTTGAATCTCGCTGGAAGCCTGAGTGGGAAGACTTACTGGATGATGACTCGCTTACCCCTGAAGAAAAATTCAATGCCTTCTATTTGGACTACTCCAACACAGTTTTAACTTATGACTTTGTGCGCATTTTAATTTTTTCTGGCTTAAGTGATCACTCTATTAGCGATCGCTTCTTCGAGCTCTTGCGCACGCGCTTATTACCAAGACTCATTCGCGAAACTCGCAAGTATTGCGGTAGGTCTGATACATCAAAGCCCACCCAGCGTGAGCTTGAATTTCTCATGGGACTGCATGGTGGCATTTTCTATATCGGCATGAGGCGCTGGATCTATGGACAAGCCATATATGCCGCCGAAAGCCCCAATACAGAACAAGAAATCATTCGCGACCGAGTGCAGTCTTACCTCCACTCCGCTAAATCATTATTTGCTTAATTCAAAAGGTATCCATGTCTAATCTAAGCCTAAATCACTTCTCCATCCGCAGTCTCGAGATTGAAAAAACGACTGAATTTTTTAGTAAGCTCCTTGGCTTGACTGTTGGTCCAAGACCTGAATTCCCTTTTCCAGGCGTATGGCTATACAACGGTGATGAGAGTAGTTGGGCTAATGCGGTCTTGCACCTCATTGCTATCGACAAAAATGATCCGAACGGACTGAAAAAATATTTAGGTGAACGCGACCCCAGCACACTCCATGGATCTGGCGCAGTAGATCACATTGCTTTTTTTGCGACTGGTCTAGAAGAAAAAATTGCCCTCCTAAAGAAACTCAATGTTTCTTATCGCGAGCGCACTGTCCCCGTATTAAAGCTTCACCAAATCTTTTTGGATGATCCTAATGGAGTGGTTATTGAACTCAATTACCCGGCTGAAGAAAAAGCTGCTCTGGATGCGAAAGCGGCATAGGAGCTATTGATGGCAAAAATTCTAGTTGTAGGCGGCTCTCTTGGTGGTTTGTTTGTGGCAAATATTTTGCTGCGCCAAGGGCATGACGTTACTTTGCTAGAAAAGACTGTTGGATCTTTGGACGGTCGTGGTGCCGGCATTGTGACCCACGATGCTTTGGCTGAAGCGCTACGCGCTGCTGGAGTGACTGTTGATGAAACACTCGGCGTACCTGTGACTAAGCGTGTCACTTTGGGTGCTGATGGTCAAAGCTTGGGCGAAATGCAATTACCTCAAGTATTAACCTCTTGGAGTCGCCTGTATCACATGCTCAAAGAAAGCTTTCCAAGCGAGCGCTACCTTCAAGGTAAGACAGTGAAGTCGGTTACGCAAGATGCGAACGCTGTACAGGTGCTTTGTGAAGATGGCAGTCAATATGATGCTGAGTTGCTCATCGCATCCGATGGCATACGCTCTGCAGTGCGAGCGCAAGTCGCACCACAAATTCAACCTGAATATGCTGGCTATATAGCTTGGCGTGGCGTATGTGACGAAGCCTGCTTATCAAGGAACACCTTAGACACTCTATTTAATCGCTTTGGCTTTTGTTTGCCCAATGGCGAGCAAATGCTGGGTTACCCAGTTGCTGGCTCTGGCAATGACACGCGCCCAGGAAAGCGTCGCTATAACTTTGTTTGGTATCGCCCAGCTTCTGAGCATGAAGAATTAATAAGCCTTCTCACAGACGATGATGGCCATTATTACCCCACCGGTATCCCGCCCCTCAAGGTGTCTTGGAGGCATATTGCCCACATGCGTAAAGTCGCACAGGAGATCTTGGCGCCACAGTACGCAGAGATATTAGAAAAAACAGCCGCGCCATTTTTACAAGCCATTTATGACGTACGCTCCGAACAAATTGTCTTTGGCAGAATCGCGCTCATGGGTGATGCTGCTTTTGTTGGCAGGCCGCACGTAGGAATGGGTGTCACTAAGGCTGGTGATGAAGCTATTGTGATAGCCAAGCATATTGCCGCGCATGGCGCTACTCCAGCAGCCCTCAATGCATATAGCGAAGAGCGCTTAAAGCTAGGTCAGCAAGTAGTGGCTAGAGCCCAGTATTTGGGTCGCTATATGCAAGCCCAAGGAAGCAAGGGCAATAGGGATAACGAGAAGTTAAAAAGAAATGCCGATACTGTGATGGCGGAAACCGCAATTGATATCAGCGATCTATTAGCTCAAGGGAAAGCAGTACCTGAATCTGCGCACTAAAAGGCGCATTCAGTTAAGATTTAAAAAAATAAAAAGTATTCTTATTTAACAAAGTTTTATATGGAGGAGACAACCATGAAACAAAAAGTAACGAATCAAACAAGACGCAAGATGTTGATTGGTGGAGCCGCAGCAGCAAGCACCCCACTTTGGTTAAACGTAGCAAATGCTCAGGCTGACACTATCAAGATCGGCTTTCCGACGCCGTTGACAGGGCCCTTCTCAGCAGAAGCTCAGGATCAGGTGAAAGCTGCTGAATTAGCCATTAAAGAGTTTAACGATGCAGGCGGCTTTAATGGACGCAAAGCAGAACTCTTAGTGCGTGACGACAAGCTCAATCCTGGCGAAGCAGCAACACGCACATTAGAGTTAATTGAAAAAGACAAGGTGAACTTTGTAGTTGGCTCACTTTCTGCAGCGACACAACTATCGATCAATGCTGTTTGTAAGGAGCGTAAGGTTCTCTTTAATTCCATTAGCCAATCCGATGCGATTAACGAAGCGAAAGACTGGAGCGTCTATACATTCCATGAGGCCCTGAACCCAACGATGACGGCTGGCGCTGTAGCGCGTTACTCCATCCCACGTTTTGGTAAAAAAATTGTGTTCTTAACAGCAGACTATGCTTACGGTCATGAAATGGTCCGCGCTTTTGAGCGTGCAGGCAAAGAAATGGGTGCTACTACCTTGGCTGATATTCGCCATCCATTAGGTGCTTCTGACTACTCTGCTTTCTTGCCACGCATTAAAGCTTTGAATCCAGATATTTTGGTGCTCTGTAACTTTGGTCGCGACTTGGTCAATGCAGCAAAACAATGTACTGACTTTGGCCTTAAATCCAGCATGAAGATTGTTACACCAGTACTCCTCTATACCTCACGCCTTGCAGGTGGCCCTGAAGCCTTCGAAGGCATTATCGGCGGCACATCCTATTACTGGGGTCTGGAAGATCGCATCCCAACAGCAAAAACATTTAACGATGCTTTCCGCAAAATGTATAACGGCTCCGTGCCGTCTGACTATGGCGCACTAGGCTACGCTGGTGTGAAGAGCGTCTTAGCTGGGGTGAAGATTGCAAAATCTACTGATACCCTAAAAGTGGTTACAGCAATGGAGAATATGAAGTACGACTGGTACAAGGGGCCTGAGTACTATCGTAAGTGCGACCATCAGGCCGTGCAAACCGTCATCATCGTAGAGTCTAAATCTAAGAATATGAAAGACAAGTATGACGTCTTCAATATTTTGACGATTGAACCTACTACTGAGAAAAATATGCGTTCATGCGCAGAACTAGGTCACAAAGCCTAATTTTAAAATTTCAGGGTGGATGACCTATTCACCCTGAACCACTCCCCCGCACCATTTGGTAAAGGGGAGTTTTTTCTGAGTACATTTATGACCGGTCTTTCATTCGAACTTCTCTGCATGCAATTGCTTACGGGCGTCGCCTTGGGCAGCATTTATGCACTTTTAGCCCTTGGCCTATGCCTTATTTTTGGCATGCTTAACGTGGTGAACTTTGCACATGGTGCCTTCTTTATGGTGGGCGCATTTTTAGGTGTGTACTTCTTAGGCATTACTGGAAGCTTTTGGTTCAGCCTAGTACTAACGCCATTGCTTACAGGCGGCATAGGGCTTGTCACTGAGCGCTTTTTAGTTAGACCACTCTATGGCCGCGGCTTGGATTACCCTTTGCTACTTACCTTTGGGCTTTCATACGTCCTGATTGAAGTAATGCGCGTTACCTTTGGTATCGAAGGCTTACCTTCAATCACCCCGGAAGGTCTTGGCGGAACGGTCAATGTAGGCATTGGTTACTTCCCTAAATATCGCCTATTTCTAATTGCAGCAACTGCTGTCGTTATTTTGGGTGTTTGGTTCTTCATTCAAAAGACGCGTTACGGCCTCATCATTAAAGCTGGCGCTGCCGATCAAGAAATCGTGAAAGTGCTTGGTATTGATATTGCCAAGGTGTGGCTTTTGGTTTTTGGATTGGGCTGTGCAATTGCTGGCCTTTCCGGAATCCTGGCCTCACCAACGCGTTCAGTAAATCCAGAAATGGGTATTCCCATTCTGGCGGAATCATTTGTAGTGACTGTTGTTGGCGGCATGGGCTCACCAGTTGGCGCAGTGGTGGCTGGCTTGTTAGTGGGCGTGGTCTACAGCATGACCTCCCTCTTCTTCCCCGATTTAGCAGAGCTTTCCATTTTTGTACTGATGGCTGTAGTGCTGTTAATTCGCCCACAGGGTTTATTTGGTAAGGCAGGAGCGATGGGCTAAGGCTCCGAATATTTATGAATTCATTTTTCCAACTCATTGCACGTCATCGCGAACTAGCTAGTACGCTGTTCTTAGCAGTCTTTCCATTCATCATGCCGTATGAAGCGCTGGCGATCAATATTTTGATCTTTGGTTTATTTGCCATGGGCTTTAACTTACTATTTGGTTACATGGGTCTTCTATCGTTTGGTCATGCAGCCTTTTTAGGTATTGGCAGCTACATCACCGGTATTGCCATTGTTCACTATGGCGTACCTTGGGGTGCCGCTATTCTGGTTGGCATTATTGGTGCGGCTATTGGTGGCCTGATCATGGGCTACCTTGCTATTCGTACTCGTGGCATCTACTTCTCCATGGTGACCTTAGCGCTTGGTCAAATTGTTTACTACATCTTCTACAAAGCAGAGAGTCTTACTGGTGGTGAGAATGGTTTACGCGGCGTCCGCGTAGATGAATTCAACATCTTAGGCATCCCCGTTGACTTCTTAAATCCCCTAGTGAAGTACTACATCATTCTTTTCTTTGTGGTGATTGCCATTTGGCTTATTTCCCGCATCCTAAGCTCACCCTTAGGCGCCGTGATGGAAGCAATCCGTGAGAATGAGAAGCGCGCAGCAGCTTGTGGATTTGACGTAGCCCGTACCAAACTATTGGTTTTTGTATTGTCAGCGGCGATTTGTGGCTTAGCAGGCTCATTGCGCGCCCTCCACCTCTCTATCGTGCCAATTGATTCTCTGCACTATCTACAGTCTGGTCAGGCAGTCATGATGAGCATTCTCGGTGGAATGGGCACCTTCTTTGGTCCATTCATCGGCGCAGCAGTCATGCTCTATTTGGAAGACGTCGTAACCACCTTCACCAAGCATTGGATGGCTGTCGTTGGTTTAGTGTTCATGTTTTTTGTACTGTTCTTCCCTAAGGGCATTTGGGGAACCATTCTGAGTAAGCTACAAATCAATCAGGATTCCAAATAATGAATAGCGCAACCATCACCCCTATTCTTGAAGCGCGCCATGTCAGCAAGAGCTTTGGTAAGTTCAAGGCATTACAAGATGTATCTACCAGCTTTATGCCTGGAACCCTTACCGCCATCATTGGGCCAAATGGCGCAGGGAAAAGTACCTTCTTTAATGTATTGAGTGGCGCATTCCCCCCTACCAGCGGCCAGATTTTATTTAATGGCAGAGATATTACCGGTATGCAGCAACATGAGTTTGCTCGTATTGGTATCTCCAAAAGCTTTCAGATTACGAATGTCTTTAAGCAGCTGAGCGTTCATGAAAACGTTCGCGTCGCCGCCCAGATGGAAACGGCACGGTACAACTTTCTTCGCAATGCGCAAAGCTATCCAGGCCCTATTGAACTTGCCGATCAGCTTCTCCATCGCGTGAACTTAGAACATCTACGAAACAAGAAAACTGGCGACTTAGCTCATGGTCAACAACGTGCACTAGAAATTGCAATGGCTTTAGCCTGCAATCCTAGCTTGTTATTGCTGGATGAGCCCACCGCCGGCATGTCTCCAGAAGAAACGCTTGTAATGATGGATCTCATTCGAAATCTAGCTAGTGAGCGAACCGTTATTTTGGTTGAGCACAAGATGAAGCTCATTATGGGTCTTTGCAAACGCATCATCGTTTTGCATCATGGTGAATTCTTAGCTGAAGGCACACCAGAAGAAATCCAAAATAATGCTGAGGTACGTCGTGTGTACCTAGGTCAAGGTTAAATAGAAAGCAAACTATGTTGCGCGTAGAAAACTTAAACGCCTGGTATGACCGCAGTCACGTATTACAAGGCATTTCTCTAGAAGTTAATAAAGGTGAGATTGTTACCTTGATGGGTCGCAATGGCGCTGGAAAAACCACCGCCCTGCGCTCATTAATGGGCCTGCTCTCTAAGCGTCAAGGTAAAGCCTCCATTGATGGCACTTCTTTTTTAGATTTACCTGCCCATATGCGCTTTCACCTAGGGCTAGCTTATGTTCCAGAAGATCGCCGTATTGTTCCCGGACTTACTGTCAAAGAAAATTTGGAGCTTGGCGTGATCGCTAAGAAGAAGGCTGGCGATATGAGTGCGCTAGTTGATGAGATTGCTGAAACTTTTCCCAGACTTAAAGAACGCTTAAATCAAGATGGCACCTCAATGTCGGGCGGTGAACAGCAAATGCTCGCAATCGCCAGGGCAATGATTGGCAAACCTAAAGTGATTTTGCTCGATGAACCTTCAGAAGGCATCATGCCAGTCTTGGTTGAAGAAATGTTTGAGCTTTTTGCCAAACTAAAGCAAGAAGGTCTAACCATTCTCCTCGTGGAGCAAAACGTTCAACAAGCTCTGAAAATTTCTGACCGAGCCTATATCCTCGATCAAGGCGAGATTGTTTTCCATGACACTGCACAAAATCTCTTAAACAATGATGAGATTCAACAGAAGTATTGTGCTGTTTAAACGCTTGATTAAATTAGGTGCAGCCAATGCCCTAATTGATGCCAAAAGCTATCTGGCACCAGAGTCAGCAACCAGGTTAAGGTCAGATAGCGCAGCAACTTGCCAATGAACATATAAATTAAGCAAGGTTGCCAAGCAAGCTTCAACCATCCAGCGGCAAGGCATAGGGGATCACCAAACCCAGGCAGCCATGAAAGTAACAGAATTTTTGGACCCCAAGCTTCTAGCCAATCTTTGAGGCGTGCATTTTTTGGCTCTCCAACAGATTTCATGCTCCTACGGGCAATGAGACCAAGCCACCAGTCGAACATGCCCCCCAAGGTATTTCCAATAGCGGCAACCATAATTGCAACCCAATACAAATCTGGATTCAAGGCGGTGTAACCAAACAAAATTGGCTCCGAACCAATCGGTAATAAGGTTGCTGAAACAAAAGCGCTGATAAACACCGCAGGTAAGCCAACTGAAGGCATTCCAAACCAGCTAAAAAAATGTGAAAGTGCGTGCTCCATGAAACGCATACCCCTTATGTAATGCCTTCTAGGGGTTCATTAACCCCAATCAGTCTATTTTGCCTTGTTTTACCGATTCTCCATGAATTTCAAATCTTGCTTAAACTAATGCCTGAAACGGTAAATGCACCATAAAACCTATAAATTGAGACTTTCATGAATCACCCTATTCCCAAGTCAGACCAATACCAAGAAATGCGTGAAGCATTACGCGACCTTTGCGGTTCTTTTGATTCTGCCTATTGGCAAAAGATTGATCACGAGCGAGGATATCCAGAGAGTTTTGTCGATGCTATGACTAAGGCTGGCTGGTTAGCCGCTTTAATTCCAGAGGAATATGGTGGCTCTGGTTTGGGCCTAGCTGAAGCGTCTGTGATCATGGAAGAAATCAACTTTTCTGGCGGTAACTCTGGCTCATGCCATGGGCAAATGTACAACATGGGTACCTTATTACGCCATGGCTCAGAAGCTCAGAAACAAATGTACCTCCCTAAAATTGCAACGGGAGAACTACGCCTCCAAAGTATGGCGGTTACCGAACCCACTACGGGAACCGATACAACCAAACTGAAAACCACCGCAGTGAAAAAAGGGGATAAGTATGTAATCAATGGTCAAAAGGTATGGATCTCCAGAATTCAGCATTCTGACTTGATGATCTTGCTGGCACGCACTACACCGCTCAATGAAGTACAGCGCAAGTCCGAAGGTATGTCGATCTTTATCGTGAACCTTGCTGATGCCATTGGCAAAGGGATGGAAGTTCGTCCAATTGCCAACATGGTCAATCATGAAACCAACGAAGTGTTCTTTGACAATCTTGAAATTCCTGCGGAGAACCTCATCGGCACCGAAGGCCAAGGTTTTAAATATATTCTTGATGGCCTCAATGCAGAACGCGTCTTAATTGCCGCCGAATGTATTGGTGACGCCTACTGGTTTATTGATCGCGCCCGTCGCTATGCCAATGACCGCGTGGTATTTGATCGCCCTATCGGCAAAAATCAAGGGATTCAGTTCCCGATTGCCGACAGCTACATTGAGACCGAAGCTGCCAACCTGATGCGCTTTAAGGCTTGTGAGTTATTTGATAATCATCAGCCTTGTGGGCCTGAAGCCAATATGTCAAAGTACCTCGCCGCTAAAGCGTCTTGGGAATCGGCTAACGTTTGCCTTCAAACTCATGGTGGATTCGGCTTTGCCAATGAATACGACATTGAGCGTAAGTTTAGAGAAACTCGCCTCTATCAAGTGGCGCCAATTTCAACGAATTTGATCTACTCCTATATTGCTGAGCATGTTCTTGGTCTACCAAGATCTTTCTAAGGGATTGTTGCTATGAGTATTCGCCCATTAGATGGTATTACCGTTGTTTCTTTAGAGCACGCCATTGCAGCACCTTTCTGCACGCGCCAATTAGCAGATTTAGGCGCAAGAGTGATTAAGGTTGAGCGCCCTGGTAGCGGTGACTTTGCTAGAGGATATGACACCCAGGTGGATGGACTGTGCTCTCACTTTGTTTGGGTAAATCGCTCTAAGGAAAGTTTGACCTTAGATCTCAAACAGCCAGCAGCCATTGCAACACTCAAGACACTGTTGAAGACCGCGGATGTCTTAGTGCAAAATCTGGCGCCAGGAGCTGCTGCTCGCATGGGCTTAACTGCTGATATTTTGCAGAAAGAAAATCCAAAACTGATTTTGTGTGATATTTCGGGCTACGGGAATAACGGCCCCTATCGTGACAAAAAGGCCTACGACTTACTCATTCAGAGTGAAGCAGGATTTCTTTCCATTACAGGAACACCCGAAACACCCAGCAAAGCCGGTAACTCTATTGCGGATATTGCAGCGGGCATGTACGCCTATACCAATATCTTGGCAGCCCTTTTGCAAAGAGGAAAAACTGGCAAAGGCTCGGTAATTGATATCTCCATGCTTGAATCACTTGGTGAGTGGATGAGCTTTCCAATGTATTACGCCTATGAGGGTGCAGAGCCACCACCTAGAAACGGTGCATCACATGCGACCATTTATCCGTATGGCCCATTTAAAGCTGGCGATGGCAAGACTGTCATGTTGGGACTTCAAAATGAGCGTGAATGGGTGCAATTTTGCGAAATGGTATTAGAGAACCCTGCACTTGCCAAAGATGAACGCTTCGATCGCAACTTCAAGCGTAATGAAAAACGCATTGAGCTACTAGAAATCATTGATTCCTGCTTTAGCAAACTCACCTCTGAGCAACTGATTGGCAGGCTCGAGAAAGCGCAAATTGCAAACGCTCATCTGAATGATATGCAAGGCCTTTGGAAACACGAGCAACTAAAGGCGCGTAATCGCTGGACTGAGGTGGATACCCCCAATGGCGCTATCGCTGCGCTACTACCACCGGGTCTCAATGATAGCTACGACTATCGTATGGACCCCATTCCTGCCGTTGGCGAACACACTCACTCCATCCTTCAAGAATTAGGAATGACGGAGTCAGATATTGCCAGCATGAAAGCAAGCGGAGCCATTTAGAGTAGCGGAGAAGTAAGATGAGCAGCGTTTTCAAGATAACGCTGCCATGCTGGTCTTTTCGCCCAGACTTTAGGATCGACATAATCTGATTGTGCTAAATAAGACTCAATTAACTTCTCTAGCTTGGCACAGAAATCAACGTTATAAACAATCAAACTAATTTCAAAGTTCAAACGCAGGCTACGTTGATCAAAATTCACCGAGCCAAAGATCGCAATACGACCATCAATCAACAGACTCTTGGTATGCAAGAGGCCGCCTTTAAATTCAGCAACCCTGACCCCAGATGCCATTAAGTCCTGATAGAAGCTTTTACTACTCCACGCTACCAAAGTCGAGTCATTGAGTTTTGGCACAATTAAAGTCACATTGACACCACGTCTTGCGGAAGCCATGAGCGCTTGAAGCAAGCCATCATCCGGACCAAAGTAAGGAGTAGTAATAGTAAGCTCCTCACGCGCATCAATAATGGCAGAGAGCATTACTTGATACAAAATGTCATCACGATATACCGGGCCTGAAGCAAACTCCTGGGCGATAACCCCACCCTCTCTTGGGGCTGGCGGAGGGGAGCGATCATTGAAGTGCGTAATCTTAGGATTATCAACACTCCAATCAAACGAAAACGTCAGTTCAAACTGGGCTGCTACCGGACCTTCAATGCGAACCATGGCATCAACCCACTCTCCCACTCCTGAGTCTTGTTTAAATGTTCGGGGATCAACCAAATTCATGCTGCCAGTCCAGACAACCGAACCATCTACTATGAATATTTTTCGATGCAAGCGCAAATCTGCACGACGGAACTGAAAGCGCCCAATCTGAATTGGTAATGCTTCCGTTACTTCTATGCCCGCATTTCGGAATCGAGCTGGCCAAGACGACTTGAACCAATGCTTGCTACCTAAGGAATCTAATAAAACGCGACAAGCAACCCCACGTTTTGAAGCAGCAATTACGGCCTCACCTACTCGATCAGCGTCCCCACCCAAAGCCCAGATGTAGAACTCCATATTCAGAGTCTTTTGAGCCTGATTAATCTCATCAATAAATAGCTGCAGAATGTCTAGCGACTTTGTATAAAGCTCCACTTTATTTCCATCCACAACCGGAGTACCGTTCTTCGATTCAGCCAGAAGACTTAAGGCCCTAGCTTCAATAGGCAGTTTCGCTCTTTCGCTCGCAAATTCTTGACATAGTTGCTGTGTAATTTGCGCGTACTCTCGATTCATGCGTTTAATTTTTCGCGTCAAACTACGCCCTACAGGACGTTCGCCAATTAATATATATAAACAAATCCCCATCACTGGGAAAGTCATCACAATAAAAATCCAAGCAAATGCAACCCCTACCGGCCTCCTTACTGAAATGATGACCCCAATAAAGTAGGTGACCAATAAAAAATGAATCAGAAGAAGCCAATTTAAATTCAGCTCAAACAAATGTTTCAGAAAGAGGCTTAGTAAGTCATTCATTTGAGTTCCAATTCAGCGGTAATACCTAGATGATCCGATAGCTTTAACCATTCATGCAAAATTTTTGCAGAATGAATTTTTAATCCGCGTACATAAATTCTATCCATGGACAATAGCGGCCTCACACTAGGAAAAGTTTTTGCTGGGGATCCAGTTAACACCTCAAAGACCTCATCAAAACCAGCAGCCTTCATGGGTGCGCTCACACGATTACGCCAATCATTGAAATCCCCCGCAACGATCGTGGGACCATTTTGAGTTAAATCCTGAATATGTCCAATGATAGCCTCTAGTTGTCGCTCTCTACCCCTCTCGAAGAGCGCCAAGTGCACACAAAAACAATGAATAGGTTGTTCTATGCCATCTAGTTTTGTGATGCTATGAAGCAACCCGCGCTTTTCGAAACGATATGCAGATATATCGTAGTTATTTCCTTTTTGCTGAGGATGCTTAGAGAGGATGGCATTACCATGATGTCCATCGCGATACTCCACATTTTTTCCGTAATGCCAATCGTGCCAAAAACCTTCAGAGAGAAAGTGCGTTAACTCTGTCAGGGGCCATTGACTAAAGCGCTGAATCCTACCTCGATGCTCTTGCTGAAACTCTTGTAAAAATAATAGGTCCGGATGTTGGCTGCGCATTTTTTGGCGCAACTGATAAATAGTGGAGTGTCGATGTAAAGGTGATAAGCCCTTATGGACATTCATAGTTAAGATAGTAAAACGGGTGGTTTTGATGGAGCTCATTAAAACTGACCTGCTGCGCGCTGTCGTCGAACTCTTGCCAAGTAGATTTCACCTTCGACTAAATCTTGACATTGCATGCATTTATTGCAAATCGATGCCTGCCCCCGCAACTCCTCAATCGAGTCTGTTGGGTGGGCATCTAAATATTCGCGCAAATCCACGTCGAGGACCTCATTGCAGAGGCAAACCACTTCAGCCATAAGTTAAAAATAGGGGAATCGATCTCATTACAGTCATTTTGCCATTGCCTTGATAGAATCATGCGCATGTTAGAAGCTTTTCAAGATGCCCTTGCCTTACTCACCCATTTAGATGGTGGGGTGCTGAGGATCGTTTCAGTTTCTCTGCAGGTTAGCCTGACTGCCCTTCTTATTGGAACCCTCTTGGGTCTTCCGATTGGGGTCCTCTTGGCAACTGAGCAATTTGCCGGTAAAAAAACGATTATCGTGACCCTGAATACCTTGATGGGGGTCCCCACAGTGATTGTTGGCGTCCTGGTTTATCTCATGCTGTCTCGTACAGGCCCCCTTGGCATGTGGGGCTGGCTATTTACAGTCAAGGGCATGATTGTGGCTCAAACATTGCTCACAACCCCGTTAATTGCCGCCCTTAGCCGACAAATACTGGAAGACTCCTGGAAAATACACCGCGATTCATTTCTAAGCCTCAAACTGCCACCGTTATCCCGGTTTAAATGGTTAATTTGGGATTGTCGCTTTTCCCTAACGATTGCCGTGCTTGCAGGACTGGCTAGGGCCATTTCTGAAGTCGGCGCAGTCATGATTGTGGGCGGCAATATTGATCGCTCTACAAGAACCATGACCACTGCAATTGCTCTGGAGACTAGTAAAGGAGACCTTCCATTGGCCCTTGCCTTGGGAATAGTCCTACTTAGCATTGTTTTGCTAGCCAATCTATTTACTTTTGCTGTTCGCCAAATCGCAGAGCGTCGCTATGGTTAATACATCACCAGAATTTGAAAAGTTCATTGAACTCAAAGACATCATTGTCAAAAGCAATGGGAGAACGATTCTCAAGATCTCCCACGCTATTATTCCAGCAGACAGAATCACAGCCTGTATTGGCCCTAATGGCGCAGGCAAAACGACTCTATTAAAGCTAATTGATGGCCTCATAAAGCCAGATAGCGGAACAGTTAGTTACTCCTTCAAACCAAAAATTGCATTGGTACTGCACCACACGCCAATGATTAAAGCATCTGCCATAACTAATCTCAGAATGGTTTGTGACGTAGACTCAAGCATTACAGAGTCTGATATCAACAGGGTAATGGAAGAAGTTGGCCTCAGTAAATTAGGGAAGAGTCCGGCACATAAATTATCCGCAGGCGAAAGACAAAAGCTGTGTCTTGGCAGGGCCATTCTTCAAAAGCCCAATTTAGTTTTGCTCGACGAGCCTACCGCAAACCTCGATCCAAATACAACCGAACAAGTAGAGGATCTGATTCGTCAGTTTGATCAGCAGGGATCAGAGGTTCTATTTTCATCCCATCAATTAGCTCAAGTACAAAGACTTGCCGAGTACATCATCTTTATCGACCAAGGGGAGATAAAAGAAAAGGGACCCGTAGGCCCCTTCTTTGCGAATCCTCAAACACCAGCAGCCAAGCGCTACTTACATCAAGAATTACTCGCTGATTAATTACTTAGCAGCAGGTGCTGCTGGAGCTGCAGGAGCAGGAGCTGCTGGAGTAGGAGTTGTAGGCGCAGCTGCTGCAACTACTGGTGGAACAAATGGAGGTGGTGCCACACATGCAGCAGGTGCCGCAGTCCCAGCCACTTTAAAACGATCGGCAACACGGTTCTGAGCTTGGCACAGTTGGTATGCCCCCATCCGGTCACCATAAGCAGTTTTAGCTTTTGCTAAATTGGCAGCCTCTTGCGCCTCAGGGGTAAGCGGTGGCAAAGTAGCCATCGCAGAAGATGCAGCAAATGCACAGAATGCAAAAGCAATGATTTTTTTCATAGCTCTATCCTTATTTATTAACTTTGTTGTACCAGATCTCATGGTGCTCTTTAGCCCAAGTAGCATCAACATAACCAGTCTTCATGCCATCAATAGAGCCCTGCATACCAATAGAGCCGATATAAATATGCCCCATCGCCATAGCAGTCATTAAGATTGCGGCGCTACTATGGATAATATTTGCAATTTGCATCGTGCCACGCAAGTACTCCACTTCCATAAATGGCACCATCATGTCAAGAACAAGTCCAGAGCCTGAAATCACTAAACCCAAGAAAGTCATGCCAAACCAAAACCATATTTTTTCACCGAAGTTAAAGAAACCTGCGGGAGGATGTTTGCCACCGAACATGCCACCGAATGACTTGATCCAAGTGAGATCACCCTCACCAGGAATATTTCTAGTGGCAAAGAGTAGGAAGAAAATCACTACGCTCAGCGTAAATAATGGGCCAGAGTAGTTGTGAATATTTTTACAGATATTCAGAAAAGTACCGTAGGCAACACCGCCCATTAAGGGCATTGCAAAATACTTGCCGTACAGGATCAGCAAGCCAGTGAAAGCAAGTCCAATAAAGCTAGCCGCCATCACCCAGTGTGTAAAGCGCTCAAAGCCATTAAACCGCTTGATTTTTTGCCCAGATAAAGGCGCATGTAATTTGATGGGACCCTTAACAATAAAAAGAGCTGCAATCCCAAAGAAAGCGATTGCCAGTATCCAACCTCCGAAGACCGTAATAACGCCATTACGTATCAAGCGCCACTCTTGGCCGGCACGCTGAATCAATACACCAGCTTGCTTATCGGGAATGCTGACAAAGTTTAAGGGATCGCTGTTAGGAGCTGTAAAAATAGAAGGGTTGGCTGGCTGAGCCTGAGCTTGAGTTCCATTAGCCAAAGCGTTCGGATTGGCTGGCACCGATAGCGGCGGAATATCCACTCCGCTAGCAGATGGCAAAGGCGCCATCGGCGCGCGCTCAGCAAAACTGATTCCGCTTGCCATAGTCAGCGACAAACCTGCAGTCACCACCAAGGTGCTCAGAGTTTTAGAAAATGATCGTTTCATACACATGTCCTTAAACGTTTTCGTTTTATTTATTGTTATTGAGTTGATCACTTAACGCGACTGTATTCGTTTTGACCCTGAGTGCGCTTATCAATGGATTCAGTCCAACTGGCTTGATTTGTAGGAGTCCAGTTCTTGGTCATAAAGCCATTATCGGCACCCATATAAGGAGCAAAGTCGGGGCGCTTAGCTACTTTGGCGGCAACTTCTGGGGGTTCAGAGCAAGCTGCCAACAAGGTTGCCGCTGCAAAACATAAGCCAAGAGTTTTGAAATTCACTTTCATCATTTAGCTCCTGGGATTTTTGCAGCAGGTGTTGGGGTTGGTGCTGGAGCATCAGGCCCGCCATAAGCTGTATTCCAACCAAAGGCTTTAGATCCTGGGTAATGACCATTCTTCTCACGTGTAGCAACACGATTATTAAAGATGCCAGCAATAATATCGCTATCACCACCGATCAATGCTTTGGTAGAGCACATCTCAGCACAAAGTGGCAACTTACCTTCTGCTAAACGATTACGTCCATATTTTTCAAACTCTGCAACGCTGCCATTTTCTTCAGGGCCGCCACTACAGAATGTGCACTTATCCATTTTGCTGCGGGAACCAAAAGCACCCTTGCTTAAGAACTGTGGTGCGCCAAATGGGCAAGCAAAAGAGCAGTAGCCACAACCGATACAGATATCTTTATCGTGCAGCACAACACCCTCATCCGTGCGGTAGAAACAATCTACTGGGCATACTGCCATGCAAGGAGCATCGCTACAGTGCATACAGGCAACGGAGACTGACTTCTCTTGACCAATGATGCCATCGTTCACCGTAACAACGCGGCGGCGATTAACACCCCAAGGCACTTCATTATCATTTTTACAGGCCGTGACACAACCGTTGCATTCAATGCAGCGCTCTGTGTCGCAAATAAATTTCATTCTTGCCATTGTGTTCTCCTGACTTTATCTTTTAACTTAGGCAAATTTTTCGATTTGACACATGGTGGTTTTAGTCTCTTGCATCATCGTTACTTGGTCGTAACCATAAGTAGTCGCAGTATTAACCGCCTCACCTTGAACTACTGGCGCCGCGCCCTCTGGGTAGTACTTACGAATGTCCTCGCCCTGCCACCAACCTGCAAAGTGGAATGGAACAAAAGCCGTTCCTTGATCAACACGCTCTGTAACCATGGCGCGTACTTTGATCTTGGCACCAGTTGGCGACTTCACCCAAACATAATCCCAGTTCTTGATGCCACGATCTGCTGCAGCCTTTGGATTAATCTCCACAAAGTTTTCTTGTTGGAGTTCTGCCAACCATGGATTGGAACGAGTCTCATCTCCACCACCCTCGTACTCAACCAGACGACCGGAGGTCAGAATGATTGGGAACTTCTCATATAACTTCTGATTCAAGTTTTGATCTTGAACCGTCTTATAGAGAGTTGGCAGGCGCCAGAAGTTTTTCTTATCAGCAGAAGTTGGGTACTTACGCATCATTGGCGCATTGGTGCTGTAGAGCGCTTCACGGTGGGTTGGAATCGCATCAGGGAAGTTCCAAACTACTGCACGTGCTTTTGCATTACCGAATGGATGGCAACCGTTCTTCATTACTACGCGCTGAATACCGCCCGACAAGTCGGTCTTCCAGTTCTTACCTTCGGCAAGCTTTTTCTCATCATCGGTCAACTGATCCCACCAACCCAACTTCTTCACTAGTACGTGATCAAACTCGGGGTAGCCGGTAGTAATTGCAGAGCCCTTAGAGTAGGAACCGTCTTCCGCCAACAAGCTCTTACCTTCGCGCTCAACACCGAAGTTGGCGCGGAAGTTACCACCACCCTCCATGACGCTCTTACTGGTGTCATACAGATTGGGTGAACCAGGATGCTTGATTGCTGCTGTGCCATAGCAAGGCCAAGGCAAGCCATAGTAGTCGCCTGTTGTGTCATATCCAGTTACTGGATCAACACCGCCGCGTGACTTCAAGGTCTTTGGATCAAAGGTGGCAACCATTCTCATGTGTGCCTTTAGGCGCTCAGGAGTTTGCCCGGTGTAACCAATAGTCCAGCATGAGCGATTGATCTCGCGCAAGATATCTTCAATCTGCGGCTCTTTCCATTGCTTACCAGCAAATTTGGAGTTGAGCATCTTGTAGTTCTTGGACAACTCTTCACCGAAACCTAAGCGATCGGCAAAAGCTTGCATGATCACGTGGTCAGGAACTGACTCAAACAATGGGTCGATGACCTTCTCGCGCCACTGTAGTGAACGGTTTGATGCAGTTGCTGTACCGCAGGTTTCAAATTGCGTTGCGGCAGGCAATAAGTAAACGTTGCGATTCTTGTTAATTGCTTGACCTTCTGCAGCTGGCATTGCAGCCATTGCAGCAGTAGCACTTGGATAGGGATCCACTACAACCAAGAGATCTAACTTATCCATCGCACGCTTCATATCTAAGCCACGAGTTTGTGAGTTAGGTGCATGACCCCAGAAGAACAGGCCTTTAACGTTAGTCTGCTGGTCGATCATGTCATTCTTTTCAAGAACGGCATCAACCCAACGAGAAACAGTAGTACCAGATTTCTCCATCATGTCGGGCGCATAACGACCCTTAATCCATTCGTAGTCAACACCCCAAACAGTTGCAAAGTGTTTCCATGAACCGGCAGCTAAGCCATAGTAGCCAGGCAATGAGTCTGGGTTAGGACCTACGTCAGTTGCGCCTTGAACGTTATCGTGACCGCGGAAAATATTCGTACCGCCGCCAGACTTACCTACGTTGCCTAAAGCTAATTGCAAAATACAGGAAGCTCGCACAATGGCATTGCCGATAGTGTGTTGGGTTTGCCCCATACACCACACTACCGTGCTCGGGCGATTCATTGCCATCGTTTTAGCGGCCTGGTAAACCTGCGCTTCAGGCACACCGCAAGCCTCTTCAACTGCAGCAGGAGTCCACTTTTCCATCACTTCTTTGCGGATCTCTTCCATGCCATACACACGGTCGTTGATGTACTTCTTATCTTCCCAGCCGTTTTTGAAGATGTGATACAGCATGCCAAATAAGAATGGAATGTCAGTACCAGAACGAATGCGGATGAATTGATCTGACTTAGCAGCAGTACGGGTATAGCGCGGATCAACAACGATCACCTTGCAACCATTTTCTTTAGCATGCAACAACATCAACATTGAAACTGGATGAGCCTCAGCAGCATTTGAACCAATGTACAAAGCAGCCTTGGAGTTCATCATGTCGTTATAGCTATTGGTCATCGCACCATAGCCCCAGGTGTTCGCAACACCGGCAACTGTAGTGGAGTGACAAATACGCGCCTGATGGTCTGTATTGTTTGTACCAAAGAAAGAGACCCACTTACGGAGTAAGTAGGCCTGTTCATTGTTGTGCTTAGATGAGCCGATAAAGAACATCGCATCCGGAGAATATTTCTCGCGAATGCCCTTCATCTGTGCAGTAATTTCGGTTAATGCTTGGTCCCAAGAAATGCGCTGGTACTTTCCATCAACCAACTTCATTGGGTAACGCAAACGGTAATCGCCGTGACCGTGCTCACGCAAGGCAGCGCCCTTAGCGCAGTGAGCACCCATATTAATTGGGGAGTCAAAGACTGGATCTTGGCGAACCCAAACACCATTCTCAACAGTGGCATCGACCGCACAACCAACTGAACAGTGGGTGCAAATCGATCTCTTGACTTCAATCTTGCCTTTGCCATCGAGCATTGCCTTGCTTGGTTCGGCAGTTGCCTTTTGAACAAAGCTCAATTGACTAGCAGCAATACCAGCACCCACTCCTACGCCTGAACGTTTGAGGAATGAGCGACGATCCATCGTTGGCACAGCGGCTTTTAGACCACGTGACAGACTACCAATTAGGCGCGATGTTGAACGACTGCTTTGTGGGGTATTGGATTTACGAGTCAGACTCATATGTTGTCCCTGAGAAAGTTTTTTTATTTATTGAGTAACAGTTAAGACAAAAGCAAATTAAAGATCGTTAAATCAAAGTGGTTTCGTAATACTTGCGCTGGTGAGCAGTCATAGTTTGACCAACATCTTTCACAGCTTTTGCACCGCTAATTTCTTGGATAACAGCCTTGCCTACTGGGGTTTGGCTAGCTACAGCGACAGCACCAACTGCGGCCCCTGCACCAATAAAGAACTTACGGCGCGATGGCTTGTTTTCTTCGCTTAAAGCAACTTTGGATTTAGTGGTCATGGCATGCTCCTGTTTGGGTATTCTTGATTTGGATCAAGTGTAATGCGTATTGGCACTTTTGACATATAAACGTAACAGAGAACTGTTGCATGAAATTACATATTGCGCTGCAACATTAAATCATGTCAAAACCTTGACCCTCGATCGCCATGAATTCTCTAGTCAGCGAGGCTATTGGGTGGTAGAGATGCATCTCGGGAATACCCTCAATTGCGTCACATAATTCGTCATACCAAGGACGGATATGTTCGTTGAAAAAAACCCTTTGATTTGTAAGGTTTGAGATTTCAACATCGTCACCAGCAATGAGGTAACGCATCACTTCGCAAAGGGCCGAGATATGGTCCTCGGTTTCAGTTACCTCTTCCGCGGCCTCAAGTCCAAATTCAGCCAAAGCTTTACGAATATGAATTAAAGGTTTCTCATTTAAATGGCCTGCCATATAGAAAGAACCATTTAGAACAACATTAGGTTTGCCAACGCTAATGAAATTCAAATCAAACTCTTCATGCCAAGCCTTGGCAGGATTATTTTTAGCAACCTCGACCACATCCATCCAGACTTTGGCTAAAGGTGCCTCGTCAGCAGTATCTTGCTGCTCCGCTGTCGCAGCGATTTGATCCAAAAGCACTTGATCCGGCGGCATCTGGAAAAAACGGGCAATCAAGCCATATAAGTCTGCCCTAGCCAAATCCTCTGGCAAACCCACATCACCTACTTCGGTAGATAAATTCTCTTTTGCCGGTTCTTTTGTAAATTCACTCATGTTTCTTTTTTCACCATATCCACTACTCGACAATCGCCACACATCTTCAGTCGATCCATTGCCGCTCCAGCAAAGGCACCATGAGCACCCAGCTTAGTTAACATCAGATCAACCATCTTGAGGGTTCCAAAAGGCTTGCCACAGCTAATGCAATGAAACGCTTGGGTTTCATTCAAAGCGGTTCTTTGCTTACGCTGCTCAATAGTTTGCAAACGAGGGGCAAGCGTTAAGGCTTTCTCAGGGCAAGTCTGCACACAAATACCGCACTGAACACACTGCTTCTCAATAAAAGAAAGTATTGGCTCATCGGGGTTATCTAAAAGCGCACCTTCAGGACAGCCGCTTACACAAGACATACATAAGGTACAAGCGTCTTTATTTATAGCCAAGCCACCCAACAAGGAAGACTTTGGAAGTACGACACCCGCTTCAGGCAATGGGGTCTTAGCTTGTTTTTGCAAATGCTCTAAAGCCGCCTCTAAGGTTTCGCGTTTCTGATTGGATAAGCCAATACTTGCTGGAGTGCAGATAGGCTCAAGTGATCCACGCTGACGTAATAATCCCATTGCTTTAGATACTGTCGCAATATCTTCTGTCGAATTAGCCAAGATCAAATGAACACGCTCTTCAAAACCATATGCCTTGAGAATGCTATTAGCTAAATCTACCTGCTCTTCAAGCGCTGCACGATATGCAGGATCTTCATCTCCGCTCAATAGCAACGTAACCTCAGCAAAACCATATGTCAGCGCACCTAGCCATAGCTCCAAGCCAGTAGAGGCGATGTGCTCAATGCCATAAGGAATAACAAAAGAAGGCAGACCTTCAAACCGCTTTGGCATAACATGCGCAGATCTACCTAATCCATCAATCATTTGGGTGCCGGCTTTTAAGGTATGCAAAAGCAAACTCGGAGCCATCGCTTGCTGAATCTTTTTAGCTTCTGCCGTAAATACACCGGCTATTGTTTTCAACTCTTTACCCTGATGAGCAACGCTTGGGTAGTTGTACCGCATTGCGCCAGACGGGCAGGTAGTAGAGCAAGCGCCACAACCCATACACAGATTTGGATTAACTTCTACAGAGCCTTGGCCGTTTTTAAAGAAAGAGCTAATGGCCCCTGTTGAGCAAACATCAATACAGGCATTGCAACCAACCTTGCCATTGCGACCGTGAGCACAAATTTTTTCGTTGTAAACGAAATATTTGGGTTTTTCAAACTCCCCCACCATCTCTGACAATTGATTGACCGCAAGTGCTTGCTCTAAGGGATCAGCGCCAGGAGCAAAGTAGCCTTGAGGTGTCTGACTCATGCGCATTTTGAAATCTAATCTTAAATCCAAAATCAGATCAAATTCAGAATTACGGGCACGCTCTTTGCGCTCAAAGGAGATGGCGCCTATACCAGCACAAGCAGTTACGCAATCTCGATGGGATTTACATTTACTTAAATCAATCTGAAAAGACAGATCAATAGCACCCTCTGGACAGACCTCAACGCAGGCTCCACAGCGAGCACACATCTCTGGGTCAATTGGATTTTGCAAGTCCCAATCGACTGAAAAATTACCTAGGTATCCATCTAACCTAGTCACAACGCCGGAAAAAATTGGATAGCTGCGGGCGAGAGGCAAATCACCAGGCTCGGTACATAAGACAGAAACATCTAAAGAGGGACTCAGTTTTTCAGCCCAAGGGATAGCTTGAGAGCCCGCACCCACTATCAACAATCTGCCCTGGCTTTCATAATTCACCACCGGAACAGGCTCAGCTTCTGGCATATCCGCCAAAGCTAGCAAAGCGGCAATTTTAGGTCCGGCTGTTTTAGCCTCTTGCGTCCACCCAGCAACTTCACGAATATTCACAAAACGCAGTGGTGCAACCAAGGGCTTTTCAGCCTGTTCGGCTAACTCGCTAAAAAGTGCACCCTCTTGAGTACAGGCTACTACCAATGCATCAGAGCCATCCAGCGCTTTTAGAAAAGATCCGACTTCCTGCCTACATAGGGATTGGTGAATCGTGACGCCCATCGCTTTGCCATCTAAAGGCATGGTGCCATTGCAATTGCAGACTAATTTTTGACTCATGCGCTATCTTCTGATGTTTTTCTATGTACGGGCTGAATGGATGCTTCTTTTAGCGCTTCTTCTTTGGGGGCTTCTTTTCGCACTTCATCCAGCGGATCTGGTATTTGGTATGTGGATGTTAAATCACTTTGCTGTTGGGCGGCCACTGTATCACCATCCAGCTGGGGATTGGGCACTCGGCCTGCGTTTTGCTGAGAGTCCTGTGGAATTTCATCGCTCGTTTTGCGGAATAGGTTGAGCATATCGCTTTGCACCATTCGCTCAAGCATTCCGGGTGGCAATGGATCTGGCTTGCTATAGTCATCAATATAAATATCCAATCCATCCATGATGTTGAAATGGGGATCAGTAAACATTTTTTTTAAAGCGGCCTGCTGAACTGCAGGATCCACATCTGGTTTCATAAATGCAGAAAAGTCTGGATCAAAGCGATCAATCTTAGCCACATCATCTAAGGTGGCAGGAGGTGGAGCTTCTATTGAGTCACTCTCAACCGGTAATGCTTGCGGGGACTCCTTCGGAGACTCTAATTTTTTCTCTAGCGAGACCTCCTCTTTGCCAGATTTACGCTTAGACCAGCGACCCAGAAATCCCTCAGTCATTAATCCTCCGCAGGGCGCTCAGCACCCTTGAAAGAAGCAGGCTTATGACGTTTTTTAGGTTCAGGTCGGTAGTTATCGTTGACATACTCTTGCAACCAAGATGCGTGCTCATCACTCATCGGTATGGTGTCGACTGACTCACCGCCATCAAGCAAGCGAGCAGCTTCGTTATAGCTGACACAGATACGGTGCGGCACTGCAAGCGTTGCCTCAGACTTTGCTAATCCAATCGATTGTTCGTCAATGTAACGCTCAACATCCTCTTCTAGACGCCACATCACAAACCAGGCAGGTGTTGCAGCAGAAACATTTAGATAGTAGCCCTCAGCCTCGTCGGGAAAGAGGCCAAGCTCATAACCTGTGAATAACCAAGATTCACCATCCGCATCTCGCCCAAGAAACTGGCCCGAGATGGGATTATTTTGCTTGCTATTAAACTGTCCAAAATCAGGTAGCACTTCCTTGGGCACCCAGCGGTAAGAGACCCATGGATTATCCAAGTTTTGTTTACGCATTAACACTGCAAAGCGCATAAATAGTCAGAGCCTTAGGTGTTTTGAACCACGATGTTTGGAAATTTACTGCTCATATCTTTAGAAAGAGTAGCAACACGGATAGCCACCTGTCTAGCAATGCCCTTATAGATCGCACTGATTGCGCCATCGGGATCGGCAACTACTGTTGGACGTCCTGCATCCGCCTGCTCACGAATAGAAAGATTTAAAGGCAAGGAACCCAAGAAATCAACCGAATACTCTTTACACATCTTTTCACCGCCACCGGTGCCGAACACAGGCTCCTTGTGACCACATTTTGTACAAACGTAGGTGCTCATGTTTTCAATAATGCCGATGATGGGTACCCCCACCTTCTCAAACATCTTTAAACCTTTACGAGCATCTAACAAGGCGATGTCTTGAGGCGTCGTGACGATAACTGATCCAGTTACAGGAACCTTTTGTGCCAAGGTCAGTTGAATATCGCCTGTACCTGGCGGCATATCCACAATTAGGTAATCCAAATCTCGCCAACGGGTTTGACGAAGCAACTGCTCTAGAGCAGAGGTCACCATCGGACCACGCCACACCATCGGCGCATCATCGTCAATCAAGAAACCAATTGAACTTGCCTGCAAGCCATAGGCTTCCATTGGCTCAATCGTATTTTCTTCAATTGAGTCTGGTCTACCAGTGATGCCCAGCATCATTGGCTGACTAGGTCCATAGATATCCGCATCCAAAATACCAACCTGCGCACCCTCAGCAGCTAGCGCTAAAGCCAAGTTCACAGCTGTAGTGGACTTTCCTACTCCACCCTTGCCGCTGGCTACCGCAATTATATTTTTTACGCCTGGTAATAATTTGACGCCACGCTGCACTGCATGTGCAGCAATTTGACTGGAGATATTGACGCTAACATTTTTTACGCCTGGCAATTCACGTATAGCATTAATCACCGATTTACGAATCGAGTCAAACTGACTTTTAGCAGGGTAGCCCAGCACAATATCTAAAGAAATATCACCATCTTCCACGCGGAGATTTTTAATATTCTTAGCGGTTACAAAATCGATCTTCGTGTTCGGATCAATTAAGCTTTTGAGCGAACCTTGAACGGTCTCTACAGTTACTGACACTACCTTCTCCTATGATGTGGAATTCACGAAATAGAATTCCAGACTTATTTAATTGCAATATTGATTGAATGGTGGGTAGATTAACCGCGCCAGCAAAAAATTGCTCACTACCAACAAGATTAAGCTGAATTTGATACAGGAAACCCTGCATCCGTTATTAACTGGCCAGCCTCAACAGCGCTTAATGATGTTTGGAGGCTTACCATTTGTGTTGCTAAATCAACCTGAACAATTGCCGCTGGATCATGAGATTGAATAGCGCGTGTCACAGCATTTATACAGCCCCCACAGGTCATTCCAGATACTTTGAGATTTAACATATCAACCCTTTTGAAATGAATTTGTCTGTATGGAGTAGATTATCTTCTATATGGGCAAGCAAAACGATCCAAAATTTCTGGTTTACACCCTTGATATTGGCGGGATGACCTGCACATCCTGTGTTGGCCGAGTTGAAAAGGTACTCGATCGGATTCCTGATGTGGAAGCTGCAAGCGTGAATTTGGCAACTGAACAGGCCAAAATACGTTTAAAAGCGAATTCCAAGACCTCAATTGAAGAGATCGTCGCATTAGTGCAAAAAACCGGCTATACAGCCAAAATCAGTACCCCCCATGAAATTCCTGAGCTAGCACCATCTAAATTATTCTGGGGTTCTGATGGCCTAGCTCGAGTCATTCTGGGCTTTATTCTCTCCGCCCCGCTCTTTTTGCCGATGTTCCTGATGCCCTTTGGCATTCATTGGGCGCTCTCGCCAAAATGGCAGCTCCTACTCGCCACCCCTGTGCAACTCTTTTTAGGCTGGCGCTTTTACAAAGCAGGCTTTAACTCTTTAATGTCTGGTGTTGGCAATATGGATTTGTTGGTGGCGCTTGGTACCAGCGCAGCATACGGATTGAGCGTTTATCAAATGATTGCATTCTCTCATTCAGCTCACGAACTATATTTTGAAGGCTCAGCAGTCATCATTTGCATGGTGCTGCTTGGTAAATGGCTGGAAGCTAGGGCAAAACAGCAAACCAGCGAAGCGATACGTGCCTTACAAAAACTGTGGCCGGAGCATGCGAAAGTCATCGATCGTGATATTGCAATTACCGAAAATTCTCCGCTGAATCAATTTCGCGATCTTCCGCTAGACCAAGTCTTTCCAAAAGATCGTATCTTGGTGTTACCAGGCGAACGCATCCCAGTAGATGGCATGATTTTGCTTGGCAACAGTCATGTTGATGAATCTCTACTCACCGGCGAAAGTGAACCAGTCAAAAAACATCTTGGTGAAAAAGTGATCGGCGGCTCTCTAAATGGTGAAGGTCTCTTGGTTATTGAGGCACAAGCAGTAGGGGTTGAGAGTGTGCTCTCCAAAATTATCACAATGGTGGAGGATGCTCAGACTCAAAAAGCGCCTATCCAAAAATTGGTGGATCAAGTAAGCGCTGTTTTCGTACCCAGCGTCATCGTCATTGCGCTCATGACCGGATTAGTAAACTGGTTTTACTTAGACTCTGCATCGATAGCTATTTTGCGAGCAGTTTCCGTTCTGGTCATTGCGTGTCCATGCGCCCTAGGCCTTGCAACACCGGCAGCCATCATGGCAGGAACTGGAGTGGCGGCACGCTTTGGCATTCTAATTAAAGACCCTCAGGTTTTAGAGTTAGCGCATCGCTTAAATGTGGTTGCATTTGATAAAACGGGCACTCTTACCATTGGTAAACCTCAATTGCTAGAAATCGTTTTACTTTCAAATACATATACCAAGGACGATATCTTGGCGACTGCGGCAGGCTTACAACTTGGCAGCGAGCATCCCCTTGCAAAAGCACTGCTAGATGCAGCCAAACAAATAAGTTTGAGCCCCATTACCCCAACTGACAGCAAGGCCCTACCAGGCGTTGGCATTAGCGGCAAGCCGAGCTCAGGTGTTTTTATGGGCCAGAACCTAGGCCTACAAAGCATTGCATCTTTAGAGGCCAACCCACATCACAACGTAATACTGGAAAAGGCCCAAGCCAGCTTTGATGCCGGTCGAACTGTTAGCGTCTTGATGAACAATGAAATATCCTCAGCATCCTCAGAACCCTCAATGCCAATTGCCATCATCGTCTTTGGAGATGAACTTAAAGACAATGCTAAAGAAGCAATAAGCTTTTTGCATCACCTTCATATTCGCGCAGTGATGCTTTCTGGCGACAATATTGCTGCCGCTAATCGTGTTGCAAAAATGATTGACATTGAAGAAGTATTTGCTCAAATTATGCCAAGTGATAAAGCGGATGTTATTCGCAAACTTCAATCAAAAAATGGTGAACGCCAATTTGTAGCAATGGTGGGTGATGGCGTCAACGATGCGCCTGCCCTCGCAACTGCAGATGTTGGTATGGCGATGTCCACTGGTACTGATGTGGCCATGCAGGCTGCTGGCATTACCCTCATGCGTGGAGATCCCACTTTAGTAGTAGATGCGATTGATATCTCGAAAAGAACCTGGAAGAAGATTCAGCAAAATTTATTCTGGGCGTTTATCTTTAATACCACCGGCATCCCCTTGGCGGCTCTAGGTTACCTCTCACCCATGTTGGCTGGTAGTGCTATGGCACTTTCGAGCTTCTGCGTTCTCAGTAATGCACTGCTACTGAAACGTTGGCGCCCTGCTCACCCATAGGCTAATTTTATTTTTGATTCTTACGAATCAATTCAATATCACCATAAAAGGCACGGGTCTCTGACTTAGTATTATCAGTATCCGTCAACAAAGCAATCCCAATGACTTCTCCTGGAGCCTCGCCATAAGCTCGCTTATAGTCAGCCGCTAAATCACGTTGATGCTTGTGCCACTGGCCTAAATCATCCCAACCCGAATCCACCACAATCATTTTGATGCGCGCAGTATGCGCATTCGTAATGATAGTATCAATAGGAGATTTTCCTGACCAGATATACATGAGTGTGGCGTATGGCATTTCTTGCCCGCTAATGAGATTAGCCATCTCAAAAGTCATTTTTTCTTTTAAGGGTAGCTTTGATTTATTCCCATCAAATGCAACCAGGATACGCAGCGGCGCATCATCAGCATAGCCATCCGCATTATCTGCATTGGCAATTGGATTAGTCGCTTTCCACTCCCACTGCAGCCATAAATTATTTGCCTGACGTGGTCGTAACTTGACAGCCAACCCAGAGGCAGATGTTTTGGAGTTGGCGCTTAGTACCGTTTTGCCTTGGTAACTTTCGAGGCGATAAACCGTATTCTTTTTAAATGGGGCGATGCGATAGAAATTCCAGCCGTTTGGCATGCCATCACGCGCCGTCTCAGCCGAGAATTTAGGCAGCTCTTCCTGGGCAGGTAATTGATCTGCATTAAATGGTTGACCAGCTTCATTTTGCACAGAATTACCGCTCAGCCCAGCACATCCAGCTAAAAATAGGACTGAGCTGATGATTAAAAATAAGCCGGGACGTTTCAACATATTTCAATTGTCCCAAAGAATGCTTCATCTGAGTCTAAAATCATCTGATGCGCCATCAATCACCTTCCAGCTGGGCTGCAATCTGCGTCATTATTGCTGCAGTTGTGCATCTAGCTTTGGGCTTTTCAATTGAGTTTTCGGTTGATGAAGCTCACTATGCCTTGTATGCCCAGCGCTTGGCTTGGAGCTATTTTGATCATCCGCCTTTAGTTGGCTGGATTCAGTGGCCTCTGGTGGCCCTCACCTCCTCAGAAGGCGTTATTCGTCTCATCCCAGAGCTACTGTGGATTCTTTCGTGTTACTTGGTATATGAGGTAACAGTAAAAGCGCATCTTTTTATTCGTGGACGTGATGCCGGCTACCTCACTAGTGCGTTGCCGACTGCAAACTTATGTGGGTTGATGGCGGTCTTGCTTGTGATTGCCGCACCTATGTTGCATATTCTGGCAATTGGTTTATTGCCCGATACCCTGCTTGCGCCATTAAGCCTTGGTTTAATGTTGATGGCCCTTCGTTGGTTGACTGAGGATCAATTCAGTATGGGCGAATGGATGCTGACTGGTGTCTTATTAGGTTTAGCAGGCCTCAGTAAATACACCGCCGCTTTTACTGCGCTTGCATTGCTATTTGTATTTCTGAGTACGCCAAGAAAGCCCTGGATAACAAAAGTAGGTTTTTGGTTGGCTCTTGTTATTGCCTTGCTACTGATTACCCCAGTTCTGTATTGGAATTGGATTAATGATTGGATTTCATTTAAATATCAACTCGCCCATGGTAGTGGCGGGGAATGGCTCTGGCGCAGGTTAGGCGCCTACATTGGCATTCAGGTACTGGTCTTTGGCCCTCTTTTTATCTTAGGATCTTTTGTATTTCTGAAAGACTGCCTGCATGCGAGCAAGCTTTCCTTGCTCGCACTCTTAGGATTCTTCTTCATTCCTTTTGCAATCTTTGTCAGCCTCTCCGGCGGAGGTGGGCTCCCCCACTGGACTTCGCCTGCTTGGTTTTGTCTTGCGCCATTTGCCGGAATTGGATTAGCAAAAGCGTGGGCTATACAGCGCCGCCATTGGATTCGCATTTTATTTTTAATTCAAATCACACTGTGTTGCATTGGCTTTGGATATGTTTTGTCTGGCGGTATTAGTTCTGCATCCATCAAATCAAATCCGATTGCAGATCTATATGGGTGGAAAATTGCCGGCCATAAAGCAGCAGAGCTCGCAAAAGCAACTCACGTTAATGGCATTGCTGTTCAAAACTGGACGCTGGCTAGTCGTGCTGCTTGGTACTCATCGCCTATCCCGGTATTTGTTTTAGATCAGCGACAAGATCAATTTGATCTCTGGTTTGGGGAGCTTCCACCGGGAGCAAACGTCCTCTTGGTCAACTGGTCTGGCATGATCTTTCCCAAACCCGTAGGCAATAAATCTGCATTTGAGGCATGTGAACCCTTAGATACTCTGGAAATTAAGCGATTTGGCCGAGTTTTATCCAAATTCGACTTTAGCCTTTGCAGTAACTGGCAAGGCCCTAGCCGTCCGGAGTAATTCCCCCAAATTCAAGACCTTAGGGGTCTAAGGCATTATCCTTACGCTTATGAGTTCACAAGCCCAGCCCAACCCCAAGACCCAATCGGGGTGGAAATCCATTCTCAAGCGGGCTTGGCCTACCATTCGCGTCCTCCTCTCCATTGCACTTCTATGGAAAGCAACCAGCGGAATTGATTGGCATTCACTCTTTGATACCCATATACAAATGCAGCCTCTCTGGTTTCTAGCAGCCCTAGCCTGCACGATGTGCGCTTTTATATGCGGAGGATATCGTTGGGGGCTATTCATGCAGGCAGTAGGGTTTCCACGCCGTATCCGCTCCTATATCGGCCTTTATATTGCCGGCGGACTTATTAATCAAGGACTACCAAGCACATTGGGCGGGGATAGTTATCGAGCTATTACTGCCACCCATTTAACGAGCACCGGTAACCTTTCTGAAACTAAAGAGCTGGATGAAGAGCTGCATCACTCTGTTGATCTTGAGCATGCAACCCCTAAATTGCGATTAAGTTTTGCGATGGTATTGGTAGATCGCCTTTTGGGCTTAGCGGGCAATAATTTATTGGGCGCAATTGGCTTGATATTAGGTGGAGCCACAATCGCTACATGGGGGCAGGATTTGGGTTATGCGGTAATGGCAGTGATGCTATTGGCAGGCATAGCCATTGCCATCATCCTAGCCTGGAGTCCTAGCAAGCAATTGCTACAAAAACTCTTAGTCCGCTTTAATATGAATCATGCGATGCCCGGTATTCAGCTGGCTTTTGCATGGCCCAATAATATCGCTCAAGCGGGCTTAGCCATTGGCATTCATTTTCTGACGATTTTGACCTTACTCTTTTGCCTAAAGGCCTACGGCGTAGAGGCTCCGATCGAAGGCTTGATGATTGGGTTGCCTGCGCTTAGTTTGTTGCTCATGTTACCGATTAGCATTTCCGGGTGGGGGTTGCGCGAGGCTACGCTTTCATCAGTCCTCGCCTTATGGGGAGTGAACCCTTCCTTAACAGTATTGGCTTCAATTAGTTATGGGGCAATTACTGTTTTATCGGTTCTGCCTGGGGCGTATTTTTTAATAAAACGAAAATAATTATTTAGAGCAAAACTATGGCTATTAGTGTCAACACCATGCGCGCCATTGACCATTGGGTCGGCGTACCGCTTTGCGCAATCGTAAGCCCATTCATTGCTTTGATTGATGCTGTAAAAAATAGCTTCAACCGCGGGCCCCAGACTCCGAAAAAACTTCTCTTTATTGAGCTCTCAGAAATGGGTAGCGCTATTTTGGTTGATCCAGCAATGCGCAATGCACAAGCACGCGGAGCTGAGCTATTTTTCCTGATCTTTAAAAGCAATCGTGCAAGTCTCACTTTGCTCAATACAGTTAAGCCAGAAAATATCTTTACGATTGACTCATCGAGCTTGGGCGGCCTAATTAAAGACACCCTACTCTTCTTGGTACTGGCTCGTAAGCACCGCATTGACACCGTTATTGACCTGGAGTTGTTCTCTCGCTTTACCGCCCTACTGACTGGTATGTGTGGCGCGCGTCGCCGTGTGGGATATCACATTTTTCATGGCGAGGGATTATGGCGTGGATTCATGCTGACCCGCAAAGTGCACTACAACCCACATATTCACATTACCAAGAATTTCCTCTCTTTAATTCATGCGGCCTTTGCTCAGAAGATAGAAGTTCCTTTTAGCAAGATTGAGATACCAGATTCTGAAGTGCGCCTAGAGCAAGCTGTAATTAATCCTAGCTCCTTAGAAAAAGTTCGTGAACGTATTGAGAAGATGGCTAAAGAAGCCCGCATTCCTTTCGCCTCAGGCAAAGACCGTTTGATTCTGATTAACCCGAATGCAAGCGACCTTCTTCCACAACGCCGTTGGGCTCAACAGCGTTTTTCTGAATTGATTCAAGCAATCCATCAGCAATACCCAAATGATCTCATTCTAATTACCGGCTCACCCGCTGAATTTGTTTACGTAGAAAAGGTTCGCGCTGTAGCAAATATTAAAAATGCACTTAACTTCGCTGGTCAAGTCAGCTTTGCTGAACTGCCGCCGCTCTATACCCTCTCCGATGTGATGGTGACAAATGATTCTGGCCCTGGCCACTTTTCAGCAGTAACTCCACTAAGAACCGTAGTTCTCTTTGGCCCCGAGACTCCGGCATTGTATGGCTCGGTTGGTAATTCCATTGCCATCACAGCAAACCTTGCTTGCTCTCCTTGTGTAAGCGCTGCCAACCATCGCAAAACACCTTGCCATGACAACGTGTGCATGCAGGCTATCACCGTTTCACAGGTGCTAGATAAAGTAATTGTGCAGTTACAAGATGTTGATCAAGTAAAGGCGCGCCAAGCTGGATGAATAAAAAAGCAATACCTCAATTTGCTTGGTTTATTCCACTAGCGCCAATTGCACTTGCATCTGCAATCTACTTTGGCGAGCTTCAAAGTAGCAGCTTCCTATTCATTAATCAACTAACGCAGCAGCTACCAAATATTCTTTGGGCTTGGCTGACTTTTTTAGGTAATGGCTGGGGTGTTTTCGCTTTAGCCTTTCCGCTACTATTACTGGCACCAAGAATGCTCACTGCTGGAATTTTTGCCGGTGTATTGGCCGCATTAACAAGCCCCCTTTTAAAAGGCTTATTTAATTTGCCAAGGCCAGCAGGCGTACTAATAGATGGAAGCTTTCATCGCATCGGCGAAGCCCTGCTACATAAAGCTTTTCCTTCTGGGCATACCCTAACTGCATTTGCCATTGCGAGCGCTTTATATTTTTCTGCCAACAAAGAGAAACGCACACCACTACTTATCTTATTTTTATTGGCCGCACTGGTGGGCCTTTCACGTAATGCAGTAGGGGCTCACTGGCTCACTGATGTTTTAGGCGGAGCAGGTTTTGGCATGTGGTGCGGCATGGTCGGGGCACTAATGGCTAATCAATTTCCAGTAAATCAATTGGGTCCAAGAAAAATCTGGACACATCTAATCGCGCTTGGTGGTGTTGTCGCAATTTATGCCCATCTCACTCAAATCATGGATCTAGAATTAAATCTTCCTTTGCAATATTTATCTATTGCTATAGTGGCTTCTACTCTAGCCTTCTATGTCAGAGCGCAATTTGCACCAGCACCTCACAAGGCAGAATAATTCAGAATGTTTAGTTATCGACATGCATTTCATGCGGGCAGCCACGCAGACATTCTGAAGCACCTTACCTTAATTCATTTGGTTCAGTATCTGCAAGAAAAACCGGGTGCGCTTATGCTTGTTGATACACACGCGGGTGCAGGAATCTATAGCCTACAAGATGGCTTCTCAGCTGTGAGCAAAGAAGCAGATGGTGGAATTTTTCGTCTGATGCAATATGTAGAAACTTGTGTAACTGCAAATATACCGGTGCCAGAAAGTATTCAAGAGTATTTAAAGTTTGTTGAAATAGAGAATGTTGCTGGGCAGCTCACGACCTATCCTGGCTCCCCATTCATTTTGGCTAGACTATTACGCCAACAAGACCGGCTCAAGTTATTTGAACTACATCCCAAAGAAATTGACATCCTTCGCCACAATATTGGTGAGCTGAAACAATCAAAACAGATTGATATTTATGCAGAAAATAGCTTTGCCAGACTAAAGGGTTTGCTACCTCCCCCAAGTCGCCGTGGCTTAGTATTAATTGATCCTTCTTACGAAGATAAACAAGACTATCGCTCTCTAGAGACCGCTATGGAAGAAGCCCTACAACGCTTTGCTACAGGCTGCTATGCTATTTGGTATCCCGTAATTTCCAGAAGAGAGTCGATCGCCCTGCCCGATCGTTTGAAAAAAATTGCGGCTGCCCATAATCGCTCTTGGCTCCATACAGAATTGCGTGTGGAGAATGCACCTGGTGAGCGACGCCTTCAGTGCAGCGGCATGTTCATCATCAATCCGCCCTGGACTCTTGAAAAACATCTGGCTCAGGCCTTACCAACCTTAACTAAAGCTTTAGGTATAAATGGCGGTGGACAGTTCTTACTAAAAAGCTTTGAAGCAAAGAACTAGTCACGGAGGTTAATCATGACCTCGTTACGACGCATGAAGGGTAAGGTCCATGGCGGGTTATAGCGCGCGAAATTTGGAGCCCCGGCACTTTGAAGATTGCGGGATTTGATCCACTGCTCTAGTTCGAGCGTTTTTTCAGCCACTTTTTGATCGTTATAAAACCCTGTAAAACTGATGACTGCTTTTTTCATTGCGGGAATTTGACGTAGTTGCACCTGTGAATTCGTGGGCTTTGGTATTGTCTCCATGGTGTACTCAGCAGGCATCACAAAAGATACAGTCCATTTACCAGCATTAGGCTCAATTCCAACTGGAGTGGTCATGGCAATCTTAGCGCTCTTAATCGTTTGATCGGCCACCGTCACTGGTGCCGTCATCGCTATTTTTTCGCTAACTTGATTCTGCCCGAATATATAGGCTGCAATTAAACGAAAGCCTTGACCGGAAGCGCTATCCAAATCCCCTTCAACTTGAACCTCAGCCACCAGCATAGACGCATATGATCGAACTTCAAAAGGCGATTCTTTTTCAAGAACAGTATATTTCGGCTCTTCAGTTGCCATTACTGCTCCTGTAAAGGTAAGCGCAATTAAAACTAAAATGCCATCTAAGAAAAGACGGGCCAAATGATTGTTAAAAAAAATCACCACTTCGCCTTCAGTTCAAACCCACTTGTATTGAAATCTAAGCGAGCTATGGCGCCAATAGGTAATGTTAATTTATTTGCCTGATGCCCAAAAGGTAGGCCCGTCAAGATTGGAATGTCTTCTGCTAAGCGATTACGAACAGCTTCAATCGCCCGCTCGAGTGAGTAGCCTTTGTCGTTATCGTACAAGCGGTATGCAGAAAAACCACCTAATACTATGGCGCCCTGATTAGATAGGACGCCTGCATCTAGAAGTTGCATCAACATTCTCTCGATTCGATAAGGATGCTCATTCACATCTTCCAAGAATAAGATACCGCCCTGGGTTTGATTGGCAGATGGAAGATATGGTGTGCCTACCAAACCAGCTAATACCGTTAAATTACCGCCCCACAAAAAACCTGTGAGAGATCGTGAACTTTGAGCACCCAAGAAAGATTGTGGGATTGATACCTGGCAATCGAGCTTGCGATCTTGTACTGCAGTCTGGAAATGCTGCCACATGAATTCATCTGGAACCACTGGTGCACCATCATCACCTAGGCGCCCAAAGTCATAATTCAACATTGGTCCAGCCAAAGTAATAGCACCTGTCTTTGCAAGCAATCCCAACTGAAAGACTGTGAAATCACTGTGACCGCAAATTTGTAAACCCTTTTGAGTGGCCTTTGCTATTGCATCCCACTCAATCCCGGGAAGCAAACGATGAAGACCGTACCCACCGCGCATAGCCATTACTATGGTCTGAGGATCTAAGTTAGCAATACTATTGAATTCAGTAAGGCGCTCTTCGTCACTGCCAGCAAAGCGCTCATATACTCGCCGCACACAATCGGTATTTTGGACGACATTACCCTGTTGCCCTAACCAGTCGATGCCAGCCAGCGGGCTTTTGCTATCTAAACTTGCTCCAGATGGAGCAATCAGGTGAATGGCTTTCAACGTCGTCCCTTAAAAAAATCACGCAGCAACTGACCGCACTCCTCACTCATGATGCCACCCTCTACGCTAGTTTGGTGGTTAATCTTCTTAGAGGCGAATAAGTCTATTACGCTGCCAGCAGCACCCGTTTTGGGATCGGGCGCGCCATAGACTACACGATCAATCCTAGCATGAAGCATGGCGCCAGAACACATCGCGCATGGCTCCAGGGTCACATAAAGCGTGCTTCCTGGGATGCGGTAATTTTCTTGGGCTAGTGAAGCTTCTCGCAAGGCCAGCATTTCAGCATGGGCGCTAGGATCATGATTGGTAATGGGTTTATTGAATGCCTTTGAAACAACCTTGCCATCTTTAACTAACACCGCCCCTACAGGAACCTCGCCCGCCTGAGCTGCCAATTGAGCCTGCTCAATTGCCATCTGCATATATTGCTGGTCAAGCTCTGCTTGCGTCATTTAAACAGGACGAACATCAGCCCAGCAATTGGGAGTCTCATAAAGGCGAATAGCAGAAAGCTCGAGGCGACCACTAAATGCTTTGCTAAACACTGGTTGCAAGATAGCAAAAGCGGCGCGAGCAAGATTCTCCACAGTAGGGACGTGATCCATGATTACCGTCTTATGATTTGGCAAGCTCGCCAAAAAAGCAACTAAACCCTCATCTTCCTTGGCGACTAAAAATGCATGATCCCAAAGATCCACGATGTATTGGTTAGTTAGGCGTTTGATGTCACCAAAATCAAGCACCATTCCATCATCAGCTTTACCGGGGTGCTCTGCCACTTCACCAATCAGCGTCACTTCAATCGCATAACGATGCCCATGAAGATGACGACATTGCCCATCATGGTTTGGAATACGATGTCCTGAGTCAAACTCAAGACGACGGGTAATGGAAATAGGGGCTTGTTTATTGGTCATTGAGTACTAAAGTATTCTGATTTGAACTGATTCATATTAACGAATCCCAATGAGTTTATGAGATTGCAGACTTAGTCTCCACAAAGGACGTTTTTGACATAAGCTTACCGCCAATTCAGTATTGTTTTTCAGGTTCTGGCTATCCATCGGTTGTAAGAAACGATTGCGATAATCCATTCCCTCAAAACGGGCCATTAACTTTTCTAGCGGCTGGTGATCGTTTTGCGGAATCACTAGCTTTAACTCATCTGCTTGCAGAACAATGAGTTCAGATCCTGCTTTTGGACTTACACATACCCAATCGATTCCCTTGGGAACTTTAATGGTGCCATTAGTTTCAATAGCTACAGCAAACCCTTTTTGGTGAAGCGCAGCAATTAACTCTTCATCCAGTTGTAATAGAGGTTCGCCGCCGGTAAAAACTACATAGCGCTGCTGAGGACCGGCCGAAGTACTTCGCCATGAAGCCTCAATTGCATCCGCTAGGGAAATGGCAGTTTCAAACTTACCGCCTCCCAAGCCATCGCTACCTACAAAATCGGTGTCGCAAAACTGACAAATGGCAGTTGAGCGGTCTTCTTCGCGACCACTCCAAAGGTTACAGCCAGCAAAGCGACAAAACACTGCCGCCCTACCAGCGTGGGCACCTTCGCCCTGAAGCGTGGGAAATAGTTCTTTTACGGTATACATAACGATAAGGCTATTTTAAGCGCTTTACTTACTTCCAGGAGATTAACTCCCACTCCAGGTAGTCCTCCCAATAGGCATTGGACCAATAAACACCTGAAGTAATGTAGCGCCCTGAACTACGCCGAATAGCCCAGCGCCCGATTTCTGGCGCAAACCATAAGTCCTCTTGCCTCACATTACCAACCCTAAATAGATCATTGCTGACAAAATTAGGTATTTCGTTATGAAACCGCAGAACGGTAAATTCTCCAGCCGGAGTCTGAATGCGCTCCCATTGAGATACAGTCATACTAAGCCCCCAGTAATAACTACCATCAGGATAGTTGGGGACTTGGTAGTGAGTAGTAAAAAATTCACTCCAGCCAATCTGTAATTGCTGAGGCCATAGAGAAATGGGTTTTGAAAATTTCTGCGGTGGCTGCCAATGGGGATCTTGCAGCACAAATCCCCACGGAGATTGAATTTCATCGGGAAGCGATCCCGACTTCAGGCTTTTACGAGCAATTCGCACTTCGTTGCCTACTGAAACTACTTTTTCAGTAATAGTGTCAATAATCTCTTGATTAAATACATTGCGAACCTGGTAGACCCATTCTTGCCCTACCTTTGGCGCTCTTACGGTAGGGGTTGGTATTGGCTGTGTCTCAATAACTCCCTTGGGAACAGGCTGAGAGGCAACACACGCCATGAGAAAAGCAGGTAGCGCCAGTAAAATTAAACGGCGCAAAGTCTTTACTTGTAAGAAGTTAATTGCCATTGAAAGCTATCTTCTAAATTTGGCATACCCAATTGACCCTGAATCATGTATGAGCCAGAGGACTCACGCGCTACCCAGCGACCAATACTTGGTGCGAACCAAATCGTTTCCTTACGAATGCAGTTAACCTTGTTATCGTCATTACTCTCATAATTAATCAAGTTTTGATAACGCAAAGTTAAAAAAGTTCCGGCAGGCACGGTAATCTGCTCCCAGCCATGCGCGCTCATGTATTCCTGCCAACCATATGAGTTCTCGGAATATCCAGCCAAACTGTATTTTGTATTTAACTGCTTACTCCAGCTAGAGCTTAGCTCTTGAGGCCACAAGGGAATTGGTGGCTTAAAGCTCATCACGCGCGGCCAAGCAGTATCAGTTTGAACAACCCCCCATGGGCCTTGGATCTCACTAGGCAATCTTGCCCCGCTATCATCTGTACGATCAATCACAATGTTTGATCCTAGGCTAGCCACCCTTTCGGTAATGACACCCAGAGTCTTGCCGTCAAAAGCATCACGCTTTACATATGTCCACTCTTGGCCTACCTGAGGAGCTCTCACGTTCGGAGTAGGTTTAGGCTGTGCAACTGGAGTACCCCGCTGATAGGCCAATGGAACTCCACAGGCAACTGGCACTAAGGCGGCTGATGCAATAAAAGAACGGCGTGATAAGTTCATTTCTCTCTCCTACATTCATTTAACACTATGCAAATAATTTTACTTCTAGGTCATGCAAGCTAGCTATTGGTATAGGGTATTTTCTATGAAATTATTTGGGATAGTTGTCTTCGGAATAGTGACCCCCAACCCCTTAAACCAGGACTCAACTTTCATATCAAAGCCAACGCCATGCATATAGTTATAGATTGCCTTTTTCAGCCCCTGGCCGAGGACGTCATGATCAACCCCAGTAGGGTCAATAAAGGCAACATCATTCTTGGCAAACGTAATTTCCGGCAAAGGAACGAGTTCAATGCCATATTCTTGTGGATTCAGACCCACAGGAGAATGCACTGTACAGGTGAAGCGATGGAAGAATCCACTTTGGATGCAACCATTCTCAAAAAGTTGCTTCACGTATTCCAAGGCATCTACTGTTTCTTGAACTGTTTGAGTTGGAAAACCATACATCAGATATGCGTGTACCAAAATACCAGTATCCGAGAAGCCCTTAGTCACTCGAGCTACCTGCTCAACTGACACTCCTTTTTTCATCAAATTGAGAAGGCGATCGGAAGCCACTTCAAGGCCGCCTGACATGGCAATACAACCACTCTGAGCCAAAAGTTCAGCCAATTCAGGGGTGAAGGTTTTCTCAAAGCGAATATTGCCCCACCACGAGATCAGCACCTGACGGCGAATGAGTTCCTCAGCAAGAGCCTTTAATATTTTTGGTGGGGCTGCTTCATCGACAAAGTGAAACCCCGTTTGCCCAGTCTCAGCAATAATTTGCTCGATACGATCCACTAGCAAGCTCGCTGAAGCAGTTTCATAACGAGAAATATAATCAAGGGACACATCACAAAAACTGCATTTTTTCCAATAACAGCCATGCGCAACAGTGAGCTTATTCCAACGACCATCACTCCATAGGCGATGCATAGGGTTGAGCATGTCTAAAAGGGATAGGTAAGAATCCAGTGGCAACCCATCCCAAGTAGCGGTACCAACCTCCTCGAAAGGAATATCAGGCTCCTGCCAATTGAGATATTGCACCCGATGACTTGAGTTGCGGATAAAGGTACGCACTAATCTTTCTGCAGAGCGCTTTCCCTCGAGATGTTCAAGCAGCGCAAGCAAAGGTCGCTCTCCAGAATCGAGCGTAATAAAGTCGACATAATCAAAAATACGGATATCAGAGAGCTCTCTCAGCTCTGTATTGACATAGCCACCACCAAGAGCAATCTTGATTTGTGGATTGATCTTTTTAATTACCTGAGCGATCCGTAACGCCGCATACATTGCTCCCGGAAAAGGGACTGATAAGAGCACCAAACTAGGATCGTGTTTTTTAATCGTATGTTTTGTAAGCTTCTGCAGATGTAAATCCATCAGTGTTGGCTTAGCGTTCAATGCACTCTCTAAAGGCGTAAATGTGGGTTGACTCCCTGCTAGAGATTCTGCATAGCGAACGAATTCAAAACGATCGTCAACGGCATCACGCAAGACATCTGAAAGATCGTTGAGATAGAGGGTTGCAAAATGACGCGCCCGATCTTGAGAGCCCAAAGCGCCAAATGCCCAAGCCAAAGAATCGCCCGCCTCCTCATCGTCAAATGCATCCAAAGAAGCAAAGCGTGGCCCCTCAGGCAAGAAACCTCGAGCATTGATGCGATGACTCAGAGTGCTATCGCGCCCCTGCAGGAAAGCAATCACAGGCGCAATACTAGACTGATAAGCCGTAAAGTGGTCCAAGAAAAAATTGACACTAGCACTACGATTTTCTTCAGGGATATTGATTGCTTCAGCACGAATCTCTGCAATACCCTCAGGCGTAAAAAAACTGAGCACTAGAGCCAAAGCCAGATCTTCTTGAACAGCATCAATGTCACGAGATCTCAAAAACCCTGTTAGATAGGCCGTAGAAGGATACGGCGTATTGAGCTGAGTCATTGGAGGAATGAGGCTTAATACCTTCATATGTATTGACTATGACCCAAGAAGGCTTAACTCTTCAGATGTAAAACCAGCCTGTTGACGAGCCTCCATATTGAATGGTGCTTTTAAAATAGGCGCTCGATATTGAATCGCCAACTCTCGATACGTGGCAATCGGAGAAAGACGATCTTTATCGCATAAGAAATTAAACCAGCGGTTACCTATAAGTACGTGTCCAATTTCATCATTGAGGATGATTTCTAAAATCTCTACCGCTCTAGACTCTTTAATTTGCTTGAAGCGATCACAAATTGCTGGCACCGCATCTAAGCCTCTGGCTTCCATGGTTCTTGGTACTAGTGCCATTCTGGCAATAACTGAATCAGTCGTTCTCTCAACCATCTCCCACAAACTATTGTGAGCAGGAAAATCTCCGTAAGAAAATCCAAGCGCATGTAAATGCTCGTCTATTAAGCTAAAGTGATAAGCCTCTTCTTTGGCAACCTTCAGCCAATCTTCATAGTATTCCTTGGGCATATCTGGAAACCGCCAGATTGCATCTAACGCTAGGTTCATAGCATTAAATTCAATATGTGCAAGTGAATGCAATAAGCCTGCCCTACCCTCAAGCGTATCCATTCTTCTTTTAGGAACCAGCTTGGGAAGAACTAGCTCTGGCTTTAGTGGGCGACCTGGCAATACTAGATCTAAAGCATTTAGCGCTGAAGTGAGATCAAGCGCAATCAATTGCCGTTGGTACTCGTCAAATAATTGAAAAACTCGACTTACCTTTATTTGCGCATCGGTAGTAGCCAGTATTTCAAGGGCGGCTTGGCGTAACTCGATCATTTATAAAAATTGGCTTGCATCCATAGGCATCGATTGTACGCAAGTGCTAGCATTTCCTCAATTAAAGAAGGTAAATGCTAGGGCTCATTCGAGATACCTCCCCAGAGATATCAGGGTCACATAAAAAAAGGGGATAGCCCTATTTATTTGGATCAAAACCCATTGCCATTTTAAAGGTAGGCCTTGTATGATTGGGTCAGTCTAGAGCAAACTCAATTACTTAGGAGACGATTCAATGTCCAGAGATAAATTAGGATTATTTGCGTTTGGCTTGGTAATTATTGGCTTTCTAGTGTTTGTGAAAACGGGCTCTTTTCTTCTATTTGCCATCGGCATCTTGTCCGTTGCTTTTTTAATATTCTCAAAAAGCAAATACATTAAATAGATGACTGGCGTAAAACTAGAGCTGATCCTGGAATTTGGTGTGATATTGATTTCACCAATTGTTTATCACCTCTATCTCTTGAAATACAAAAAAATAGCAAGAGAAATTGTTTTTAAGGATATCAAGATTTACTTGCTCCTATATGGACTCATTGCGGTGACTGGCTTATTTGTTTTCTTAAGATAGACTAGATTAGCCAGATAAGAAGGGTCGAGTTTCTACACTACCGATCGTATTCGCTAGCAAATTCATGATTCACATCCCGATGATTAGCCTCATCCTCCCGAACCGCGATCACGACATCACGCAAGGTGGCATCTGCAGATAATTTCCAATAGTCAATTGCAATTTTTGGCGCAGGAATATTAGGCAATGTTCCATTATCAATTTCACGTAAATATTCTGTATAGGAATACACTGCCTCCTCCTCAAAATATCCAACAATGCGGTGGGCGGTTCGTGGGAAAAAAACGTAGATCACAAAGAACACATTCCAAAAGACTGCCTGAGCAAATAGCACTAAAAAGCGCTCAAATGCATTTGGTTTTGCAATCTCAATAAAAGTCATTAAGTGCATTCTTTCATTCTCTGCCTCAGCCAACAAAGTGCGGATCTTAGGGCCGTAACCTGTTTTCATCTTGCGCAAACTCGTCAGGTGCGTCCACATTCCCGAGACCATACCAGGAACACCTGCAACGGTTTCAAGCACTACTGCGCGGTGACCATATCTTTTTTGGAAAAAAGTATCGGCAAAAAACCGCATACTTTTGGTAAAGAAAAGCGCTACTCTATCGGAGAAATTGATGGGTTGGTAGTGACTCATTTGAGACTCTTAAGCTTGTGATATGCATAAATACTACTCGCTCAAGAGAAAGTTTGCTGAGCCTAGTGAAGCTTGACGATAGAATGCGTTCTACGATGGATTAAACGACTAATAGTGTCCAGAGCAACTTTAACCCAGCCATGCAAGGCAAGTTGATGCAGCTTATATAGGCTGATATACATCAGCTTTGCGAACAAACCCTCCACCATCAGACTGCCGCCAATCAGACCACCCATCATGCTACCCACGCTGCTATATTCACCCAAGGATACGAGAGATCCAAAATCACGATATTGATAGGGCTTCAGTGGCTTGCCATCAATAATCTGATTGATTTGAGAGAACAGATGCGAGGCTTGTTGATGAGCTGCCTGAGCCCTTGGGGGCACTATACCGCCTTTACCATTATTGGCTTGAGGCCATGGACATGCCGCACAATCTCCCATAGCAAAGACGTGGGGGTCACGAGTGGTTTGTAAGGTGGGGAATACTACCAATTGATTGGCATGATTACTCTCTAATCCGCCAATCTCTTTCAGAAAATCTGGCGCTTTAACCCCGGCCGCCCAAACAATTAATTCCGCAGGGATCTCTACGCCGTTGGATAAGCAGACTCGATCAGCCTGTATTTGCTGGACCTTCGCACCGGTCATTACCTCCACCCCAAGGTCTGTCAACAACTTTTCAGCAGCGCCTGAGATTCTTGTAGAGAGGGCAGGCAATATCTTGGGAGCAGCTTCAATCAAAATTACCTTCAGATCTTTCTCGGGATCTACCCTATCCATTCCGAAAGAAATAATAGCACGTGTTGTGCGATGCAGTTCAGCGGCTAGCTCTACTCCGGTCGCCCCAGCTCCAATAATCACTACCTGTAGTTGATGGGGTTTTAAAGCCTGAGTTTGAGTTTGCGCCCTTAAACAGGCATTCACCAAGCGCAAATGAAAGCGCTTTGCATCTACAAGAGACTCGAGCCTTTGAGCGTACTGCTCAACACCCGGAGTTCCAAAATCATTCGTCAAGCTTCCAATAGAAATAATTAAGGTGTCGTAAGGAATCGCTTGTAGTGGAGTGACCAATTCACCTGAGTCATCATAAAAAGGGGCCACCTGAATCTGACGGTTCACCCTATCTATCCCCATCAGCTCACCTAGCCGAAAGCCAAAATGGTGCCAGTGTGCTTGTGCAATGTAATCAAGCTCCTGATCAGCCATATCCATAGAGCCTGCTGCAACTTCATGTAGTTTTGGCTTCCATAAATGCGTGCGATTCTTATCCACCAAGACAACCGATACCTTCTTGGAGGCATTCTTGCGGGTGTGATATCGATCGCCAAGTTTAGTGGCCAGCTCCAGGCCGCCAGCGCCACCACCTACGATCACAATACGATGTTGTTGGGTCATGAATTCATCTTTATATACACTACTGACATACTAGTCGTATTTTTAGGTAAAGGGCCCATTCAATCGAACCGTATCCCAATTTAAAACAATAGCAATGCTAACCCATAGCAAATAAGGCAACATGTATAAACTATATCTAGTCGAGACTTTTCTGATCGTCAGCAATATGGCAAGGACTGAGAGCCATAAAAACAGGGACTCATACAAAGACCAATCTGGCCTTTGAAAGCGAAAATATAAAATACTCCATAGCAAATTGAAAAAAGCATTTAGCCAAAATAGAATATTTAAACGACTCAGAATAGTAGTGTCTGAAGTCAAATGTTTTGCACCTACCCAGGCAACGCCAGACAAAACAAAAATAGTAGACCAGATGGGGCCAAATGCCCAATCTGGAGGCTTCCAAAACGGCTCTTTTAAAGCGTGATACCAAGGCCCCAAATCGGTTGCTAAGCCGCCCAGTATCGCCACTGTTAAACCCCAGACCAATGGCATGACCATTCTTTTGTTTAACATTGTTTTAATGAACCTTTAACCAAAAAGGAGTTAGTTAAGATCAGAGCTCTTTTAAGGCTCCGTATTTAGAGGTAATAGTAAATCAAGAAAAATACTAGGATGAAAAGGTTGAGGGTGCCAAAGATAATGGCAACAGGCTTACCGATATACATCCACTTTTGTTCTTTTGATAAACGTACAGGCTCTTTTTTTTCTTGCTTGAACATGAAATAGATACTTATATTTGAAAATGCTCTTGCACTTTAGTCAAAATTTTCTTAGGGGATAGCCCATATAAATCTAAGAGCACATTCACATCACCATGCTCAACGTACTCATCGGGCAAGCCAATTTGTAAGGTAGGTATCTGAATTTTATGTGCTGACAAAGCTTCTAGACAGGCGCTACCTGCCCCTCCCTGAATTGCGCTATCTTCTACAAAGACCAAGGCATCATGATTTTTCGCTAAATCCAAGAGCAATGTTTCATCTAGGGGTTTGACAAAGCGCATATCCGCAACAGTAGCATCAAGCACCTCTGCAGCCTCTAACGCACTGTATAGCAATGGGCCGAAGCAAACAAAAGCAATTTTTTGATCAACGGCTGCCTCATTTTTCATTTGGCGAACAATCTTCCCTTTTCCAAGCGCAACGACCTCAAGCGTCTGCGATGCCTCTGGGCCCACTCCAGATCCTCGTGGATAACGTACCACTGCGGGACCATTCAAACTAAATGCTGTAGTCAGCATATTTCTACAATCAGCTTGGTTAGATGGCGTCATTAGAACTAGGTTCGGCAAGCATCTCAAAAAAGGAACATCAAATACGCCTGCATGAGTCGCTCCATCTGCACCAACTATGCCAGCTCGATCAATTGCAAAAACAATCGGCAAGTTCTGAAGAGTGACATCGTGTATCAGTTGATCGTAGCCCCTTTGTAAAAAGGTAGAGTAGATAGCTACAACTGGTTTTAGACCCTCACAAGCAATGCCAGCTGCAAAGGTCACCGCATGCTGTTCTGCAATTCCTACGTCAAAGTAGCGATTGGGAAACTGTTCCTCAAACTGCACTAAGCCGGAACCTTCACGCATCGCTGGTGTAATTCCAATGAGGCGCTCATCTTGCCTTGCCATGTCACAAAGCCATTCGCCAAAGACTTCGGTGTAGGTTTTTTTACCTGGGGCAGAAGGTTTTAGACCTTCGCTAGGATTAAATTTTCCGGGCCCATGATATGCAATTGGATTTAGCTCTGCCCTCTCATATCCCTTTCCTTTTTTGGTAACGATATGCAAAAATTGTGGGCCATCAGTCTGGGCAATCTTTTTGAGATTACTAAGCGTAACAATCAGATCATCCAAATTATGGCCATCAATTGGGCCGTAGTAGTCAAAACCAAATTCTTCGAAAATGGTAGCCGGACCAATCATTCCCTTGGCATGACCTTCCAGTCTTTTTGCAAACTCTCGCAAAGGCGGAGTATAGGAAAGCATCTTATCCAAGCCCTTTTTAGTGGCTCCATAAATTGAACCGCTAATGAGTTTTGCTAAATATCGATTCAAGGCTCCAACAGCAGGAGAGATCGACATTTCGTTATCGTTCAGAATGACGATTAAGGGAATGGATTTGTCAAGACCAGCATTATTCAGCCCTTCATAGGCCATGCCAGCACTCATAGAGCCATCTCCAATCACGGCAACTACATTTCGCTTTTCACCCTTGACTTTGCTGGCAACCGCCATTCCCAGAGCCGCTGAAATACTAGTGGAAGAATGTGCTGTACCGAAAGCATCATATTCACTCTCTGAGCGCTTAGGGAAACCGGATAAGCCCCCAAACTGACGCAAGGTAGGCATTCCCTCTCTGCGTCCAGTCAGAATCTTATGCGCATAACTTTGATGACCTACGTCCCATACTATTCTGTCATCCGGTGTATTGAAAACATAGTGCAAGGCAACAGCTAGCTCAACTGTTCCCAGATTAGAAGATAGATGCCCACCAGTACTAGCAACTGACTGAAGAATAAATTCACGTAACTCTTCAGTCAATTGGGGCAACTCAGACTGCTCAAGCTGCTTTAAGTCCTGCGAAGAATTAATCGTATGAAGTACTTTAGTTACCTGGAGCATATTTCAGGCCATCATTATTTTGGTGGGTAAATGCTAGAGAGAATTCGTTTGAAATCTTCGATCTCATTATTGGGTGAATTTTGTAATGCATTAATGGGTGCGTGCATAAATTTATTGGCCAGAGCTTCCGCCATGATAGACAAAACCTCAACGGGATCTTCACCCCTTTTGATGCGCCGCACTGCTTTTTCCAATTCAATTTCTTTGAGTCGACCTGCAGTAGTCTGCAGGGACTGAATGATTGGCACCAAGGTTCTTTTTTGTAAGGTCCGAAAAAATTCATTCACGCCATTATCGATAATAAGTTCAGCATCAGCCATCGATAGCTCTCGGATATTGCGGCCTTCATTCACAAGACCGCCTAAATCATCAACCGAGTAAAGATAGGCATCCCTAAGTGATTTAACCTCTGGCTCTATATCGCGCGGCACAGCTAAATCAATCAATACAATTGGCCTGCTATTTCTGGCCTTCAAAGCTGTTTTAACAAGTCCCATCCCAATGATTGGCAATGAACTGGCAGTACAGGAAACAATTACATCAAACTCATGTAAGCGTGAGTGCAAAGATTGCAAAGGAAAGGAGTCTGTTTTTAAACCTTTTTCAGCAAAAACCTTGGCCATTTCATGGCCACGATCAACGGTACGATTACTAATTGCAATCTGTTTTGGCTTTTTACCGGCAAAGTGTGAAGCACACAATTGAATCATTTCACCCGCACCAATAAACAAAATCTTTGAGTTACTTAAGTCGCCAAAGATTCTTTCAGCCAAACGCACTGAAGCACCAGCCATTGAAACCGAATGCTTGCCAATATCGGTTGTTGCTCTCACTGCTTTGGCAACTGAAAAAGTTTTATTAAATAGAGGCTTGAGGTATGTCCCTAAGGTACCTGCTTGATCTGCAAATTCAACTGCTTTTTTCATTTGACCCAGTATTTGAGCCTCCCCCAAAACCATCGAATCCATTCCGCAACTGACTCTAAATACATGCTTTATGGCATCCGTCTCTTTTGCAGAATAGATATAGGGTTTTAAAACATCACCTCGCAAACGCTTTTGAGCAGTCAACCAATCAAAAGCACGCTCCTCTAAATGATGACTTGGATATGCAGCATCATTCGCAGCGCAATAAATCTCCATACGATTGCAGGTAGACAAGATGGCTACCTCTGGCACTAATTCTGAATGAGATCCTCTTAAATAATTCCGAAGATCCAATAGTGAATCCTGCAAATCTCCTGGAGAAATAGCTACGCTCTCTCGAATATCGATTGGAGCCGTGTGATGGTTCACACCAAGATTGAGTATTTGCATACGAGAGGCTATTTAAAAATAGCTTTGTGTGGATCTAGAAAAATCATGAAATGATTCTTCCTCTAGATTCACAATATGTCAATTAAGGTTGACACCTATTTCTACTTTCCCACCTAGGGGAAACCCGCATATGAATCGATTATTGCTGGTTTTTTGCGGCAGCCTCGTAGGCTTTAAATTTTTTGTATGAAACGATGGTGGAATACAAGGCAAAAGCCGTAATCAGTACAAAAACGAGATTAGTAAATGAATACTGTTGATACAGAATCCAGATCTGGCCAAGCAAGGCTATTGGGAATATGACAATGGCAAATTTGAGCCAAAGCATAGTCCTCTTAAATTTGGCATCTATTGGGTTTGATTCAGCTTGCTTATTCATGACCTATCCTTGTTTTTAGTGGGTTTAAGCCCCGAATTAATCTCTTCTCAGTATACGAAAAATGAAGCTTGTGAGGCCCTGAGCAAGAATAAAGGCAAAGATTGCCCCCATGAGCCCCATAAATACTCCGGGGACGCTTCCCAAATCCAACTGCTTAGCAAACAATAAAGTCATTGCAAACCCAATTGCAGCGCAAGCAATCTCAAATATGGTTTTTAAAGCACTAAAAAGGCTACTTTTATGACTCACCTAAAACCTCAATTCCGCTATTAAACGCCCTGATTTTAGCCACAGCTCGTATTAAATCACATAGAAGTTCATGGCCATTAGAGTTTTATTTTGCACCGCAACACATTGACTGGTAAGGGAAATTACTAATGAAAGTGTATATATTTTTGTACACATAGGTATAGAATTCACCTTGTAGTAAAGAAGGTTAATTACCCTCGTGTGGGTTTGCACGACGTAGTTAGATTTGAGAGGACATAGCTATGACAAATAACACTCTTACAGGTCTGAGTGTTGAGGAAGCGGAAGAGTTACATCGCAACCTCATTCAAGGTACGCAATTTTTTGGGATGATTGCAGCGCTCGCCCATTTACTTGCTTACATCTATTCACCTTGGTTGAAGTAATTTAAGGAGCTTAAGATGATCTACGGAAAAATGTGGACAGTAGTAAAGCCAACTGTTGGCATCCCATTATTTTTGGGTGCGGTAGCAATTGGTTCCTTTTCAGTTCATTTGGCGTTACTTAATAACACAACTTGGGTGAAGGCTTTTTTAGAAGGCGGTAAGTCTACTAAAGCTGGTACTGTCGCTGCGGCGCCTACGGCACCATCAGCGCAAAAATAAGTTTTATCTTGCCTCATAAGACCTAGATCACTCGATCTGGGTCTTATTTTTTTGTTTTATGCATGGCTCAGTTAAACTCGGTTTTAGATGAATCGTTTTAGTCAAAAATTAATCAGCACTTGGGCTAATTTAGGCCCACGCTTTTTACCATTTGCAGATGCTGCTACTGCTGAATTACCGCTCGCTAGATTACTCAGGCTATCCCTATTTCAAGTATCGGTAGGCATGGCCCTCGTGCTATTGGTTGGCACCTTAAATCGCGTAATGATTGTGGAGCTACACGTACCCGCATCATTGGTGTCAATCATGGTTGCATTACCCATTATTTTTGCCCCCATTAGAGCCTTGATTGGCTTTCGCTCTGACACTCATAAATCCGCCCTCGGTTGGCGTCGGGTTCCTTATATTTGGATGGGAACGATGGTGCAATTTGGCGGCCTAGCTATCATGCCTTTTGCTTTGTTGGTCTTAGCAGGTGCAGGCAATGCCAGTGAAGCGCCGGCATGGATTGGATTAGCTGCTGCAGCACTATCATTTTTATTTGTTGGCGCTGGTATTCACACCACTCAAACAGTAGGCCTTGCCTTAGCTTGTGATCTTGCGCCACCGAAAGCACAACCCAATATTGTTGGTCTGATGTTTGTGATGTTATTAATCGGCATGATTGGTAGCGCACTTATTTTTGGTCAAGTACTGGAAGAGTACAGTCCAGGGCGCTTAATACAAGTGATTCAAGGCAGTGCTGTGGTGACGATTATCTTGAACGCTATCGCACTTTGGAAACAAGAAAGTCGCGAGGAAGCGCGCGCTAGAGCGCAAGTAGCAAGAGAGCAAAACTTTAAAGAGTCTTGGGCTACCTTTAAAGAAGGTGGGCAAGCCGTTCGTCGCTTAATTGCTGTTGGCTTTGGCACGATGGCCTTTAGCATGAATGATGTCTTGCTGGAGCCTTATGGCGGTGAATTACTCAATATGAGTGTAAGCGCCACTACCGTGTTAACTGCCACTTTAGCCATTGGCTGTTTATTTGGCTTTAGCATTGCCTCAAAAGTATTAAGTGCTGGTTACGACCCTTTTAAGATGGCTAGCAATGGTGCAAAGATTGGTATTCCCGCATTCATTCTGGTGATCGTAGCTGCACCTTTAGACAGCACACTCATTTTTATTGTGGGTGTTGTCTTGATTGGGTTTGGCAACGGGCTATTTAGTCATGGCACCTTAACTGCCACCATGAGATACGCTCCTGAAAATCAAAGTGGCTTAGCATTGGGCGCCTGGGGAGCTGTACAAGCAACTGCCGCCGGAATTGCGGTAGGTGTAGGAGGAATATTTCGGGATATTTTGGCAGGCATGGCCTCCAGAAATTATTTCGGTGCCGACCTCAATAGTCCAGCAACGGGATATTGCGGCGTCTATCTACTAGAAATCATCCTGCTTTTCATCACCATAGCGGCAATGGCCAACTTTACTTGGCCCACTAAGCCCGTGGAATCGGTAGCCTAATTGACTAAGTTACCGCAATTAATTGAAAAGGTTTTAATATTTTTTGGGTTCTTCATCAGCTCCATTAGTTTTATATTGATTACCTTGGGCTTGTGGGACTTCATTTCTATAGAAATATTCGCTTTTGGCCTTTCTTCTGGCATTCGCGTATTGGGTAGCTGCGCTATCATAGGATGCCTCCTCAGCGCAATTGGCTACGGAATTGGCGACTATTTTAATAACGAAGTGAAGGAGTGACTATGTTTAAAAAATCAGATTACTTCATTCTCATGGCAGTGGTGATTTCTTTCTTTACCTCGGCCTATTTATGGTTTGTGGTCGAAGATCGAGAGCAGTCCATTTTTACTGCGCTCTGGGTACCCTCAATATTTTGCTTTGGGATTTATTTCAAATTATCCGCATTATTGAATCGTAAAAAATGAGTAATACAACATTACTCCTCGTATCCATCTTTGTTTTCAGCCTATTAATTGCTGGCCTTTATTACATGGTCCGAGAATTTATGGGAGAGGTGCAAGACGCTTTCCCCGATGTCAATGAATGGCTAGATTCCGAACAGAAGAAAAAGAAGTGAGTACTACTTGCTTGAAGTAATACTCATCAGGCCACTTTAAAACTACAGCAGTTTTTTGATCGCAGCCGACATCTTGCTTGCGCCATCTGCAGATGCAAGGCGTGTGACTGATTCACCATCTTTGCTTACCAGAAATTTAGTGAAATTCCACTTAATACCGGCAGTTCCCAGAATGCCTGGAGCATGCTCTTTTAAATAGGCATATAAGGGATGGGTGCTGTCACCATTCACATCCACCTTCTCAAACATCGGAAATGTCACGCCATAATTAGCGCTGCAAAATTGTCCAATTTCCTCAGCTGAGCCAGGTTCTTGAGCCCCAAATTGATTGCAGGGAAAGCCTAAAATTTCTAGGCCATGAGCCTTATTTTCTTCATAGAGATTCTGTAAATCTCGGTATTGTGGTGTAAACCCGCAGCGACTGGCCACATTGACAATGAGGAGAACTTTGCCGGCATAATCCTGCAGATTTTCTTGGGCTCCATTGAGTCTTTTTAGGGGGATATTCGGCAACATATTTCATTCTCCAAGAGGATTAAAGTGGTCTGCAAATACTCTATACTCAGTTCATAATAAATGGATTATGAAGCTTTAGCTATATAGCTTTGCCCCTTAAACTATCAAGATTATTAAAGGCTTGCGTGACTACAGACACAGCACCGTATCGTAGTTTGTGTACAGACTGCGGCATCTCTCGCAGCAGCAATCCAAAACGCTGTGGTGATGCCTGCCAGTTCATCAAGCCCAAATACCCCGAATTAGAAACTCAGGTTCACGGCAGGCCAAGAGACTTGAACCGACCGGATGAACTCCATTTTGGTCCATTCACCAAGATGCTCCGCGCAGGATTAAAAAATCCGAGCACAGGCGCACAGTGGACCGGCATTACCACCCGCATTGGTGAACGCTTATTGGAGGCTGGCGCAGTTGATGCCATTCTGACCATGACCGAAGATCCCAATGATCGCTGGAAGCCCTTACCCATCATCATCGATAAAGCAACTGATATGGCTAAATGTCGTGGCATGAGAATGGGATATGCGCCACTACTCTCTCTCTTAGAGCCAGCCATTGCCAAGGGTTATAAGAAAATAGCGGTCATTGGTATCCCCTGCCAGGTATACGCCTTAAGAGCACTAGAAAAAGAGCTTGGCCTAGAAAAGTTGTATGTCATTGGTACACCCTGTTCAGACAATACAACGACAGAGAACTTTCATCACTTCTTGTCGCTGATTAGCTCAGAGCCAGAAGAGATTAACTATCTTGAATTTAGGGCGGATTACCACGTAGAGGTTCGCTTTAAAAATGGCAAGAAGAGAGAGATTCCATTTCTGCAATTGCCACTTTCCACCTTGCCAAATGATTTCTTTCCATTAACCTGCCGCACCTGTGTTGACTACACCAATGTGTTGTCTGATATCACGGTGGGCTATATGGGGGGCCAGGGCGAACAATGGCTCATTGTTCGCAATCAACGCGGCGAAGAATTGCTAGGCTTACTGGGAGATGAAGTACGCACCTCCGAACCGGGAAGCGCTGGTAAACGGCATTCAGCTGTAGTGGGGTTCATGAAAAACGTCGAGCGTGCCGCTGGTGGACTCCCTTTGCGAAAAATGCCGAATTGGTTAAGACCCATTGTGGGTTGGTTGATGCCTAAAGTCGGCCCGCGTGGCTTGGAGTTTGCTAGAACGCGCGTAGAAATGAAAGCAATTGAAACAGTGCTTCACCTCAGAAGAGAGCAGCCTGCAAAAATGGGCTCCATGATTCCAAAACATATTTGGCCATTAGTAGAGCCTTACGGCATTAAACCAAACGAACAAGAAATTCATAAACCCTAAACCCCATTTTCTTTTTGGAGCATTCCATGGCTTTATTCCTCATCGGCCTTATTATTTTTCTAGCCAGCCACTCTTGCCGCATCTTTGCAGAGTCATGGCGCAATCATATGATTGATCGCATCGGCGAAGTGAAATGGAAAGGTTTGTACACCATCGTCTCCTTGGTTGGATTCATCATCATGGTGATTGGCTATGGTCAAGCAAGGCAAAACACACTAGTTTTGTGGCAACCGAATGCATTACTCATTTATATCGCTCTAGCGCTTAACCTAGTCGCATTTATTTTCCTAGCAGGAAGCTCGCCTTCAAATAATGCGATTCGCCTCAAACTCAAGCACCCCATGATTTTGGGAGTTAAAGTTTGGGCACTTGCGCATTTGATATCCAATGGCACCTTAGTAGATCTCATCCTATTTGGGTCTTTTTTACTATGGGCTGTACTGGATTTTCGTTCCGCTAGAAAGCGCCCTATTCATATGCCTCAACAGGCTGAAATCAGCACAAAGGCAACGATGATTACCATTGCTTCTGGGGTAATTCTTTGGGTAGTTTTCATATTTGGGTTGCACCAATACTTAATCGGAGTCTCTCCTCTCGCCCAACTATCTTGAGCGCTATCTTTAAATCGGTCAACATGAACACTAGATCAAGATTCATCGGTCTCATGTTGACTCTGGTTTTATGGGGATGTGACTCTCAAGCTCCAAAAATAGAGGCCATAGAAAGTCAAAATAAGTCGCTATCATGCTCGCTGAATGGTAGCCCCCTTAAGATTGAAATTACTAAGGGTTCGCTCGATGCAGCAATGTACTATGAAGGTAAGGAATCCAAGATTAATCTCTTAGAGGTAAAAGATTTTTATCAAATCATCATGCGCTTTAATCCACAAATTGGGCAGCTCAAAATCAATAAAATGGGAAATGAGTTGATTCAATTTCGCAACTCTGAAGAGCGCATTACATCGTGTACAACTCAACTAAAATCTTTATAGCCGAAACATTCTCTCCTTTGGAGGCATCATGAAAATCACTTATTCCATTATTGGCCTGCTGGCTTTTAGCTTAATTCACACTACAGCGATTGCGCAAGGCAGCCAAAAGCCAGTTGAGCCCATCAAAACCATTGCATCACTCGATGTGCCACGCTATCAGGGTACTTGGTATGAGATTGCCAAATTTCCAAATTGGTTTCAAAGAAAATGTATAGCCGATACCAATGCCACCTATAAGATCAAGGAAGATGGCAATGTGAGTGTTACTAATCGCTGCACATTTGAGAATGGTGAAAAAGGTGAGGCACTTGGAACCGCAAGACAGATTGGTGACTCCACCTCCCCCACTCTAGAGGTTCGCTTTGCACCTGCATGGCTTGGGTTTCTGCCCATGGTCTGGGGAGATTATTGGGTAATCGATATCGATCCCGAATACCAATTGGCCGCTGTGAGCGACCCCGGAAGAAAATATCTCTGGATTCTCTCCCGCACCAAGACGGTAGAGGCCAAAAAATATCAGGCGCTTCTGAATCGCCTAGTGAATGACAACGGCTTCAGTCTTGAGCAGCTGAGCCTGACACCCCAAAATTAAACGGAAAATAGGAATTTGATAAAGGTAATTCCGATAATCAAGCCTGAAAATGCAACGATGCCAAGCAGATATAATTTTCCAGTTTTATTTCTTAAAGTTGTTGCGCTGTTATCTTTCATTTTTACTTCCCTTCAGTAGTTAAGACTAATTAATGGGTACTGCAGCTTAGACTTTTGCAAAACCCAATAAATGGGCGGTATCTTTGAAGAAAATCTTTATGTGTGCCATAGGGTCACGGCGTACAAGCTTCTTATTCATATAGGATTCAAAGGTTAAGCGCTGCACATCTTTATCTTCACACATTTTGACAAAGCGCTCGCGACGTTTATCGTTGTTGTACCAAAAACGCTGCATGATTCCGAGAACTAAGAATACGGTACCGTGCTCTTTCATGAACTTTTTACGGGCTTTTGCCAAAACCTTGCCATTACCAGTAACGAGCAGCTCTTCAACAGCCTCAGCAGCGACTCTGCCGCCATACATGCCGTAATAAATACCCTCGCCTGAAGCAGGAGCAACAACTCCAGCGGCATCGCCTGCCAACACTACGTCTCTACCGTTATCCCATTTCTTTAATGGCTTCATTGGTAAGGGCGCGCCTTCATGTCGCAGCATTTCAGCATTCTCAAGACCAGTCTGCTTTTTAAGAGCGGTGACTGCACTACGCAAGGAAAAGCCTTTATCAGCAGTTCCAGTACCAATGCTCATGGTATTACCATGCGGGAATATCCAGCCATAAAAGTCGGGGGATAAAGCGCCCTGATAAAACACATCGCAGCGGGTACCGTCAAAACCTGCTGGCGGGTTTTCAGGAACCTTAACGATCTCGTGATAGGCGAAGACGTATTCCACATCCTTTGCACCTGGAATGGCCTGGCGTCCGACTCCTGATTTAGCGCCATCGGCACCAATCACTGCCCTAGCACGTACCGATACGGTTGTGTCAGGTGAGCCATGCTTACCACGCACAGCATAGTGAATGACTGAGACTCCATCTTGATCTCTAGTGATTTTCTCAAATATGCCCGTTCTTCTCTCAGCTCCATCATCGGCAGCACGGACACGCAAAAACTCATCAAACTTATCGCGATCGACCATCCCTACAAAGCCACCCTCAATATGCATATCTACGGCCTTATCTGATGGCGCAATCATTCTGGCGCAATTGGCCTTGGCGACCAAAAGCTCATCAGGGATTTCAAAATCCTTAATTAAGCGTGGAGGGATAGCACCTCCGCAAGGTTTAATTCGGCCCATCCGATCCAATAAGAGTACTTTTCGACCTTTCTTAGCAAGGTCACTTGCAGCAGTAGCTCCAGTAGGGCCACCGCCAACAACTACGACATCAAAAGTTTCTAAAGTACTCATTCTGATCTCCATATATTGAGTGCATTACTTCATCATTGATAAATTACACGCCAACCAATTGTTTTGATAGTTCGTTTGTTTGTTTTTGCGCACGTGTCTGAAATGACAGGTAGGCAGCAACAACAAATAAAACACCTTCCAAGAAAAACACAAAAGCATACGCAGAAGCAGGATCACCTAAAACAATCCTAGCGATATCGCTTAAGCCAGTTCCAATAATTCCACCTAAACCAAAAGCCATCGCTTGCGATGCCCCCCAAATACCCATACGAACACCTTCACGCTGTGCGCTACCAATGCTGGCAAATTGCATCATCGATCCAATAGCGGCAATAGAAAAGGCGCCATTAAAAATGCCCAACAAGAAAACAGCCGCCTTAAAGAAAGTCACGCTTTCAATAGGGCCCGATAAAACAAGTCCCAACATTGCCAAGGCTGAAGCTAAACAACCGCCAATAGTCCAATTACTTAATGAAGTTAAAGTCTGAGATTTAGCCTTGCTTGTAATAAAGGCTAAGGTAAGCATTCCCAGAAGTACGCCGCCATTTTGTATGCCAGACAAGGAGGTTGTTTCTGCAGGAGTAAAACCAAATGCGACCGCAGCAAAAGGCTCCAAGATCAAGTCCTGTGAGCTATAAGCCAACATAGATACAAAGACAAACCAGGTAAAAGAACGTACCCTGCCTTCTTTCCAAACCTCAGCAAAGGCTTCACGAAAGTTTGCTTTGGTAGGCGTCACTTCTGACTGCGCTTCAACTACATTAGCGATTGACTGTTTGGCCTTCAACACTGGAGACTCCATTCCCCAAATTGCCAAGAATGTAACTGCCACAGCAATCACAGAGACAGTTGATGACACTATTAATAGACGCTCAAATGAAAATGGCGTCAGAAACTTTCCACTGACACTGGCCGTAAATGCAAAACCAAAAATCATCATCAACCAAACGCAAGTAGCAGCTGCAGCCTTCTTTTTAGGCTCCACGCGTTTCGCCAAAAGAACTAATAACGCAGTGCCGCTAGAGCTAACGCCAATACCAATCATTAAAAAGGCAACTGTAGCCAGCGCAATACCCAGTACAACTGAGCTACTCAATAAGATTGTTGAAGCCGCAGCCAAAACTCCACCGCAAGCCAGCACCAATATCCCACCCCGAATCCATGGAGTGGCTCTGCGAGTTTGGTCAGAGCCAAAACCCATGCGTGGGCGTATTAACTGAATAAAATAATGAATCGCCACCAATGCACCCGGCAGGATTGCTGGTAGAGCTAGCTCAACTACCATCACGCGATTTAACAGTGAAGTAGTTAGCACCACAATCGATCCCAAAGACGCTTGGACTAAACCAAGCCGTGCAATTTGAGGCCAAGTGAGATAGGTGGATTCGGAAGTGTTCATGGTTGCCTGATTAATTGACCGAGAAACGTCCTGCCACTGCAAATGCACTCACCATCATTCCTGCAACAAACAATGGCACCCCAAAACCACTCAGAAATAATGCACGTTTGACTGGATCCAGTAAGAAATTGCGCATCATCACCATCTGCCCGGCTATCAACAACACAATAACGCCAGCCTGCCAGTAGGCGCCCCAAATCAGTAAGAGGCCAAAGACACCAAACTGTGGCGCCAGCATCATCAAACAAGCATTCTCAGCGGCTCCTGCAACACCGAGTTGGACAGGCAAAGAAAGTACCCCCATTTGACGATCACCTTCAATTGCCTTGAAATCATTCAAGGTCATAATGCCGTGCGCACCAATGCTATACAAAATCGCCAACAGAATGGATGGGGTGGATGGGATCAAGTCTCCCATCATCACTGCTGAGCCTGTAAACCAAGCTATGCCTTCATAAGAGATGCCACAAGCAGCATTGCCTAACCAGCCGTTTTGCTTAAAGCGTAATGGTGGCATGCTGTAGAACCAGGCTAACAATAGACCAAGTAATGTCGCAGCAAATGCCCAGGGACTAATGAACCAACCTAATAAGAGTGAGAGGCCAGTCCAAATAATGGCAACATATAAACCCCAAGCCCCCGGCATCCGACCAGAAGGAATCGGACGCTGTGGTTCATTAATAGCATCTACCTCACGATCGAACCAATCATTCACCGCCTGACTAGCGGCACAGACCATCGGGCCAGCAAGAATGACACCAGCGATCAATAAGTGCCAACGCCCCTCAAAGGAAACGCCAGTTGCAATTACTCCACAAGCAAAGGCCCACATTGGAGGAAACCAAGTAATGGGTTTTAGTAACTCTAAAATTGCGGATGGCGCAGGAAAGCGGCGCATGGTGAGCGTATTTATGATCGCATCCCCCATTTCCACAAGCCTTCACTAGAAAATGGGATCACCATCAAAATATGCTCCAAGACTGCCAAAGACAAAATAGCACCAGTCAATGACATCGAGGCAACCATAAAATCACTTGCATTCGGGTCGAACGCAGCTTGCCATAATGGAATTGCGCAGAGAGCGCCGCCAATGACTGATATTGGTAGCAATGGATTCATTGGCTTGCAGGTGAAATAAGTAAATATGTACTTCAGATGATTTGGCAGGAAGCGCTCATTAAGATTTAAAACACCCAAGAAGATATTTAACTTCGCACTCTGTCTCATGAGCCAGAGAATCATAAAAGTCCAAAACCCGGTCTGGTTTGAACCGCCCCAAGTCATTACAGTCACGGCCAGCGCCAAAATAATCAACGCAATCTCATGATGTTGAATAGTCTGGAATGCAAAGTACATCTTCTGCCATCCCCGACAATTCTCAGGACAAGGCTCTCGACGGGGACCAGTGACATAGCCAAATAAGAAACCAATTTCTTGCCAACCCCAAACCAAAATGGCGCAGGTAAAGCCGCAATAAGCACCAGCTACTGTACTTAAATTGGCGCTGGTTTTTAGTCCGACCAAAGCTAAAGCCAAAACCATCCCACTTACCCAAAATGTATTTTTATAGGTCGAAGGATTCCGCTGGTTTAGCAAGAGAATAATTCCCGTGCTAAACCACCATATAAATATGGAATAGAGGATGGGCCAAACAATGCTCATAAAATTACCAAGAAGGAATCATGCGAACATCAGCGGGCAAGGTGTTATCTTGAACTGGCATGAAATACAATTTCAAAAATACAATTCCAGCACGAGCACCTAAAACAGCAGTCTTCAACTTGTTGATCAGGCCACCCTCTTTTTTATAAACATCCATCTTTTCGAACAGTGCCCTCATCTCTTCAAGGTACTGATAGAAACGGGGGTCATCTAAATTCACAGAAATTGGAAAAACTTGCTTAATAATTTCGTTGGTAATAAAAAGTACCTTCTTGTCATAATCCGTTGGCGAGATCTTCATGGCCTTATAAAGCTCAATCCGGGTATGGTCACGAACATACATCGTGGCATATACCGCGAGAATGAAGAAACGAATCCATAACTTATTAACACCTTGAAGTAATTTAGGATTGGCGCGCATGATGAGCGCAAAGGATTCGCCATGACGGAACTCGTCATTACACCAGCGCTCAAACCATAAAAAGATCGGATGGAAGCGAACTTCGGGGCGACTTTCCATCTCCCGGAAAATGGTGATGTAACGGGCGTAACCAATCTTCTCGGAGAGATACGTGGCGTAAAAAATAAACTTAGGCCTAAAGTAAGTATATTTCTTGGATTTCGCCAAAAAACCTAGATCAATACCGATATTAAAGTCTTTGAGCCACTGATTAATGAAGCCCGCATGACGACTTTCATCTCTAGCCATGTAACCGAACAACATGCGCATATCTGGATTAGTGACTTTACGCTTGATCTCTGCATACAAAATGCAACCAGAGAACTCGGAAGTAATGGAGCTGATCAAGAAATCAACAAACTCGTCATATAAAGCTGGGTGTAGATTGGAATAATCTTTTTCCATATCTGCAGGACGTTGAAAATGATCATGATTATTGTCACCTTCATACTCCGCCATCAATGCATCCCACTCCGGGCGCAAGGAATCAATGCTGATACGATCCATCTCTTTAAAATTGGTTGTATAAAAGCGCGGGCTCAATACAGCATCTTCCAATGCCATCTTGGTAGATTCATTAATTTCACCCTTTGCAGGGATTTGACTTTGCAACATACTTTCTGCGCTATCTAAATTCATTTCCTACTCCAAATAAAAAGAAAAATTATTTAACTGTTGCTGCTAAATGCACTGGGTCAAGCAATTTATAAAATGTTCCCGCATTCGTAGGCCCAAAAGACTCCAGATCGACCATGCGACCCGTTGCTGTATCCGATAAAGTCAAGCGACCATCCGCTCTGTAAATGAGCTCAAAGGGTGGCCCACTGTCCAAGCCCCTACGCTTTCTTTCTTGGGCAAGCCCGCGCAAAGTACCCCTAATAAATCCTGCCTCACCCTGAACAGACTCAATCTGCTGTCCAGTTTTGTAATTAATTACGGCAATCGAGCCATCTGGCCGATCTTCAAAGCGCAATTGCAAGACTTTAACTGGCGCTGCATCCGGCTCTCTCACCTGACTTAAATCGCGGCTATTAATAAATACCAATAAGAGCACGATGACGATGACGTCGACAACCAGTATTTTTGCTACTGGCGATAGAAAATCTTTTCTTTCTGGAGCGCTCATGCCGTCTGCACTCCCGCTTGTGTCACTTGAGCATCGAGTACTTCCATTTTGCTAAGTCCGGTAGATACAGTCCAAGCTTCTGTCAATATGGTTGCAACTGCCTTGGCATCAGGAACGCAACGCATCATAGGTTCCGGTGTAGCTAAACGCCATGGGCGTACATGAGGCCATAAATGAAAGAAGGCAATCTTATCCTCGGTAGCAATCTGCATCGGAATATCGCCCGTTCCATCTTTGTATAGCTTGAGATCTGCACTACCCAATGTCTTATAAGGGAGATTAAATGTCACAGTCAAAACAATGCCAACCCTCATTACGATACGACGGTTCGTTAAGGTATACATAGTCGTCGTTGCAGACCAGTAGGCTAATAGTCCAACCAACACAAGACCAATCACAGCTAAGAAGAAGGCAAGCGCTACGCTACTCCATCCTTCGGCCAAGCCACCCTCACTACCGAATACTGAAATCGCTTGCCAAATCACAATCACTGCAAAGTACAAGCTAAGCCACTGCAAACGAAATACATGCTTAGCCATAGAGATCCAATTTGGAGCGCCCTGCCACAAGATCACTTCGTCTTGTGGCAATGGTTCTGGCAGCCCTAAGGCGGCCTCAAACTCATACTCTGCTGATTGATGTGGTTTTTGATTCACAAAATACTTTCAATGAATAGCAATTTAAATAAGGGGTTCTTGACGCTCAGGTGTTGCATACAAGGTGCCGCCACCAAAGTAAGCCATGATCTTCTCTTCTTCTAATAGGGTGATTTGATCCTGACTCTTTAATCCTGGAACCAAAGCAAATTGATTGGCAAGAATTGATTCAACCTTGATATAGTCCCGATGAATTCGTGAGAAATTGATCGGCAGTAATACTCTTCTGCTACCAAACTCTGGCAAGGTTTCAATTTCAAAATAGCGAATCACGACTTCAGCCTGATCAATCCAGAGCTCTTTCACGGTACCCGCGATCAAACCATCGTCACCCATGACTTCCATACCAACTGGCGTTTTATCTTGTTTGGCTACCGTAAATTGACCGAGTAAACGTCCAGGCAGAATTCGCTTTTGACCTTCTGATGTCATATCAGGAATGTCTGCGCGCTTCGTAAATGCACCCGGTCCAACGCCATCTAGCATTGGGTTTCCGGTTGGGACTAAAGGAGCACCATTGAGGTAGCTTGAAGGTCTGGCGGCCACTTTTTCCAAAGGCTCATCTTTTGGAACGGTTACATCACCCCAATACTCCGTATGAAAAGTCTTCGGTGCTGGCATACCCGCTATGCCGGCAGCTCGTCGCGTCTCGCCTCGAATGTCATACTCCAGCGGAAATCCTTCACGCTTACTTTCGATAGTAAGGTAATAGACCAGTGCTGCAAAAAATACCCAAAATGCATACAGCACCAATTGCGCAACATCTACATATTCTGTAATTGCTCCGGTTGCCATCTTGCTCTCCCTTTTAACAATAACGCTTAATGTGAAAAAACATACTGTGCCGCTATTTAACTCGGTAATTCATCTAAACCAAACTTCTGAGAAACATTCATCATGGGCTGCTTGTTCATGATGACTAAAGGTCCAATTGCGATCAATGTAATAAACAGTAAATAAAATTCAATGTGATATACAAAGCTATAACCTGTAGCGGTAGATAGCAGGCCGTCCCCTAACAAGCCACTGGTCGCTAAGCTAGAAATCCCATCACGTATTACGCCGCCAGCTGCAATAGCAATGCCCGATGCGGTAGCATGTACTGCACCCCATGCACCGAGAACTAAACCATTCATGCCACCTGACTCAAAACTCATTGCAGCTGTTAAGGTGCTTACAGAAAATAAACCGCCTCCAAAGCCAATCAAAAATGCACCGCAACGAAATAGCGTTGGGGAGAGCAATGGTTCGGAAAAAATCACACAACTAAATGCCAGAATGCCAAATAGAGCGCCAATGGCAGCAAGGCGATAGGAATCAATAGAGCGATTTAAATAACGGGCTGCGAAACCAAAAGCGATTAAAGCGCCTAAGGACGTCAGGCTAGTTAATACTGTAGTTGCACTGACTGATAGACCCAGCACTTCAGCGCCGTACGGCTCCAAAATAATATCTTGCATGCTAAAGGCCGCCGTGCCCAAACCTAAGGCCACTAAGAAACGCATCACTTTGCCTTGCTTTGCAAAAGTTGCCCAAGTTTCTTTAAAGCTAGGGGTTGGAGTTGAGTAGGCTGTTAAATGGGGCTGGCGAGGCTCTTGCTTCCAGACTGCGATTACATTGAGTATCAGAGTAGTAGCAGCGACACCCTGCACTACGCGAATTAACAGCAGAGGTGTAATGTCAATAAGCAAATAGCCGAAGATGGCGCTGCTGACAGCCATACCTACTAACAGCATCATATACATGAGCGCAACTACTCTAGGCCTGGCCTGAGGTTCAGCGAGGTCTGACGCCAAAGCCAAGCCAGCCGTTTGCGTAGTCTGCATACCAGCACCCACTAATAAAAAGGCTAGCCCAGTTGCTGCTTGTGCAAACCAAGTAGGCCATGTGGTGTCACCTGACAACAGAATTAATGCAAAGGGCATGATGGCAAAACCACCAAACTGCAACCAAGAGCCAATCCAGATATAAGGCACTCTGCGCCAGCCAAGGAAAGACTTGTGACTATCGCTCTTAAATCCAACCAAGGCTCTAAAGGGAGCAAATAGAAGGGGCAAGGCAACCATAATCGAAACTAAAGCGGCGCTCACTTGCAGCTCAACAATCATCACGCGGTTTAAGGTACCAATGAGCATTACCATTGCCATACCTACTGAGACCTGAAATAGCGATAATCTTAAGAGACGACTGAGTGGCAACTCTTTGGTGGCGATATCAGCAAAAGGCAAGAATCTTGGACTCACTCGTTTCCAATTTTCAAATAGCTCTTTGCCGCGCCAGGTCAGAGTAAACATTTTCATCTCTATCGCACTGTGCTTGGATTGGCCTGCTTCTTACTAAGACGCATAGCCTGTGAAAAATAAAAAGCACGCTGTACTTTTTGGGTGCTCACTGGCGCCCAATCAACTAGACCATCATGCTGACTAAAAGTTCTGGTGAGGGAATCCATCGAAATCGGCTGGATAAACGGTGATCGATCACTACGCGGAAATAAGCTACCAATAGTAAGTAATGTACTCAGTGCTGCATTATTGGGAGCAAAAGTAAAGGCGATATTGGCTCGTGTACGATCGGCAAGCTTGGCCATAGCATCAGCAATATCCAAATGGTGATAATGAATCATCGAATCCATACAAACGACATGATCAAATTCACCTAAGGCAGGATCGAGCATATCGCCAGAGCGAAACTCAATAGAGCCCGCTCCAAAATCATTGCCAATTCTCTCGCGAGCTAAATCAACTAAAGTGGGTGATAAGTCAATCGCGAGGACATGTGCCCCGCGCTTCGCTAAATCGGCTGCCAACACTCCAGTGCCACAGCCAGCATCCAACACTCGATGCCCAGTCAAATCATTTGGCAAGTAACTAAGTAATAGGTGGCGCATTTCTTCACGACCCGCTCTGACCTTGGCGCGAATACCACTCACTTTCGCAGTCGAAGTTAACTTCGCCCAAGCATCAACCGCCGTCCGGTCAAAGTATTCCTCTAACTGGCTACGTTTTTGGGTGTATGAATTCTTTTGCATGAGTATTGAGGGAGTCTTTTAAATTACTTTAACCAAGGGGAATAAATATAGGCGAGGAGATGCGCAATGATTGCTATAAATCCAAAAAATTGTGTCCCTTGAACTAGATTGCGATGCAACTCTTCCGCCTCCTCCGCACTTAAACCGGTTAAGGTGGCTTGAGAGCTATAAACACTCGCCGCTTGAGCAGCTTCAAGGCGAATAGCCTCAGCGCCAATCCGAGACTCGCGCTGCTTCTTTTCTTGATCTAAGCGCGCCATCCGCAACTTCCAAATAAATTGGCCTGCATTAATCACATAAGTTGCATATGCCGCTAATGCCAAAATCATTAATTGATATTGGTCTAAGTATCCCGTTGCTAAAGCCACTAGATATAGAGTATGCAAAAGCAATACCAACATACTGAAGACATCTTCCCAGAAGAATGCCGGCGCAAATAAGTAGCAATTGAAGACTACTTTTTCCCAAATGCATCCAGTAATCATGATGGTGTAGAGCGTTAAAGTTTTCACCACCACCGAGATATTGGCCGCGGACTCCCCTTCCCCTGTCCACAAAAAACGAACAACTAAATATAAGCTGACTAAAAAAACTAAGAATTGAACGGGCGCTAAAATTCCCTGAACCAGGGTCCATTTAGTCTGGTCTCTTCTTACCCTCTCCTCTGGGGTGTAAAGAGGTTTATATATTTTTTGCATGCACAGTCTGCTGTATTTTCCAAAACAACTTTAAGACAATCGGTAACGCACTTTTTAAAGCCAAAAGTGTCACAGAAAGTTTACGGTATTTAAGAAAAGAAAGTCCTCGGGATAACCCTAGACTGGTATTTTCCCTATGGCAAGTTCCTGAAAAAGGAGGCTAAATGGTACCGGATCAAAGTAATCCCTTTTGACACAAACTGGATTACTTATTGCACTGCAGCATATTTTCGGTGAGCATTCAGCACCCTTCGCTTTGTATTACTCATTACATCTTTGGGAGATGGGCTTTGTCGGAATCGCTGAAAAAAACATTCGAATCTAATTTAGGCGAATTAGATAATGCAGAAATGATGCTGTGGCTCAATAAAACCATCGAATCTGAAATCATTCCCCGCTTGCTCATGGGACATAAACTTTTTTCTGCCGATGATCAGAATGGAGAAGAAGCTAGTGAGATTGAGGTGAAACAGACAGAAATTGTCGACTTTTGCCAAACACTCATAGATGGGCCAGTAGAAGACTGCTTCTCCTTCATAGAGCGGATGCAAAGATCGGGGCATTCTCTTATCTCCCTCTATGTGAATCTCATCCCAGCGTCCACTAGGCGCTTGCAAGAGCTTTGGGAGAACGATGAAAACAGCTTCACGGAGGTTACGCTTGCCTTAGGGCGTGCTCAGAATCTGATTCACCAGCTTAGCCCCATTTTCGTAAATCAAAGTAATTTCAGTGAGTTCCAGGGAAATGCCCTTCTTGTTAATGTGCCAGGATCACAGCACACCCTAGGCATCTTAATGTTGGGTGAGTTTTTCAAACTCGCCGGCTGGAATACAACAGTGGAAATTGAAATTTCTAGCGACGATTTAAAGGATCGAGTTCGCTTGCAAGCCTGTGATTTAGTTGCCATTTCTATCTCAACTGAGGCTCAGTGGGATACAATGGAATCATTATTAAAAGAATTAAAAAGAGTCTCAAAAAATAAAGAGGTGTTGACGATGGTGGGTGGTCCGTTATTCGACTTCAAACCCGAGCTAGTCAGTAGCTGCTCTGCAGACGTTTGTGCCCTCACAGCAGAAGAGGCCATTAAAAGGGTTTCTGACCTGCTATCACAAAGAACTCGCCTAAATTAAGATGCCCATCTCACAGCAACCACATAATCTCTATCAGAACTTAAGCAGTGAAGAGCTTAGCCATTTAGCGCAAGCATCCGCTGACATCTCCTTTGTATTGGATGACTCTGGATCAATACAAGACATCTACTCCCATAAACAAAGTCTAGCCAAGCATATTCCAGATGACCTCATTGGGAAAAAATGGTCGGACGTAGTTGAGCCTGATAGCAGAAAAAAAGTTCAGCACTTGCTGGACGATGCCAACCGAGACATTATTTCCAAATTTAGGCAAATTAATCTCTCCAGCAATTATAAAGATACTGGATTGCCAATAATGTGCACTTCAATCAAGGCTCTGTCGAATCAAAAAATTATTGTGATTGGCAGGGATCTTGAAGAAATCTCTCAGCTACAACAAGATTTAGTGGTCGCTCAAAAAAAGATTAGTCAAAACTATCTGCAAATAAATCAGCTGGAAGAACGCTTTCGCTCTATCTTTGAGATGGGCGCTGAATCCATCATTATTCTTCAAGCGGATGATGGTTACCCAATAGTCGAGATGAATAACAATGCTATCAAGCAACTACTGGTTGCTAAAAATGATTGCATTGGAAGATCGTTTCTATCGCTCCTACCCGCCGATGAACTCAGTAGAGTAACCAGCTTTTTTCAAGAGATGCTCGAAATAGGTGAGTCTAGAGACTTAAATACCTCCTTTATTGGCGGCAAAAAAATTCATATCAGCGCAAGCTCTTTTACCAATAGCGGGAAACCCCACTTACTACTGAATCTGAAGCCACTGGACCTCGCCCAACCAGCCCTTTTATTAGAGTCAGACTCTTTAACCGTGAAGGCCATTGAAAATAATGCTTACGGTTTTGTCGTTTGCACCCCGGAAGGCCTAATCCTAAAAGCCAATAAAGCTTTTATTAAGTTAAGTAGTGCCAAGGGTGAGCAAGAATTAATCGGTACCTCTATACAAAATTATCTAGGCTCAGAAACGGCAGATTTTGATCGGATGATGCAATCTCTCAAGGGAAGAGCTAGTGCGCAATCCTGCATCTCCTCGATTAGCAACAATGGTAGCAGCTTTAAATTGGTCGATATTTCAGCGGTATCCGTGTCTCATCCACGCGCTTGTGTAGGTATGATTTTTAGACAAATGGATTCGAGAGAAAATAAAGATAAACGCATAGATAAAAAACTGGTGCGTAGCTCTGAAGAATTATCAATGTTGGTTGGAAAAGTTCCTCTAAAGGACATCCTTACCGAGACAACTGACTTGATTGAGGAACTCTGCATCAAAGCTGCTCTAGACTTAAGCAATGACAACCGCGTTTCAGCCTCTGAAATCTTAGGCTTATCACGTCAAAGCCTATATATTAAGCTGCGAAAATATGGCTTAGTAGAAAGCGACATTAAGGCTATTGATTAGAAAGACCGTAATGAACGGCCAAGTTGCCTTAATGGTTTTGGTTGATATCCAATTATCAAAAAAAATCAGCGGTATTCTCAGACTCATGTTTGCCCGCCTAGGGCTCTGGAGGACTCCAGGACTGGAATTCTATAAACATATGGGTTCAGGCAAAAATGGTGGCTTCTCGATTCATCCCAGCGGAACCCATCAGGCACTCTTTTGCGTTTTTCAAGACATAGCCAGCCTAGAGCAGTTTTACCAATCCTCTAGATTAATTCGCTGGTACAGGGCACATGCTCAGGATTTTTTCTCAGTCAAACTGAAGGCCTATTCCATTAAAGGTCAATGGTCAGGCTTCGCTCCACACATCACAGCTGAAGCGCCCTCTGCTGGTCCAATCGTATCGATTACCAGAGCATCCATTAAGCCCCTATATTGCGTTCCCTTTTGGCGCAAGCAACCCGCAGCAGAAATCTCACTTGAGCAATCTTCTGGTTGCATTATTGCCGCCGGAGTTGGTGAAGCGCCTTTCTTTCGACAGGCAACCTTCACCATTTGGGAATCTCAGGCGGCGATGGATCAATATGCCCGACAAGGCGCCCATCAAAATGCAATTCGCGCGTCCTTGAGTGGCCATTATTTTTCTGAATCCATGTTTTCTCGCTACATCCCTTTTGATGCAGATGGCAGCTGGAAAGGTCGCACCCTTGTCTAAACTGCCAGTCGTTATTGTCGGTGGCGGCATTGGTGGCTTAAGTTGCGCACTCGATCTGGCGTCTTCTGGAGTGGAAGTCATTCTGATAGAAAAAGAGGATCGACTAGGCGGTAAGATTCGGCAATTAAATTGCTCTAGCGACCCTCTCTCTCCTGCGCCGATAGACTCTGGTCCAACGGTCTTTACCATGCGCTGGGTTTTTGATGCGCTCTTTCAAAAAGCGGGTACTACCTTAGAATCTGAACTAAAGATTACTAAGCTGGAAATATTGGCCCGTCATGCATGGAGCAAAGATGAGCGGCTAGATTTATTTGCTAATGTGGATCAGTCAGCCGAAGCGATCAAGGAATTTTCTTCTGCGGCGGAAGCAGATCGCTTTCTTCAATTCTCCCAACAATGCCGCAAACTCTATCGAGCACTTGAGAAACCCTACATGCTTTCTGAAAAGCCTAGCTTCGGAGGCATGATTACGGATCTTGGAATATCAGGATCCAAGGTCTTGTACGAGATTGGCTTATTTAATACATTATGGAAATCACTCGGCGACTACTTCCACGACCCCAGATTGCGCCAACTCTTTGGAAGATACGCAACGTATTGCGGATCATCCCCCTATCAAGCACCCGCTACCTTAATGTTAATTGCTGATGTGGAGGCGCAAGGGGTATGGGCAATTGAAGGTGGCATGTACAGCCTAGTCAAAGCCCTTCAGAAGTTAGCGCAAGATAAAGGTGTCCAATTCATGACTGGCCAAGCCTGCGAAGAAATCCTAATAGAGCAAGGTCGTGCTAGTGGAGTGAGATTGGCTGACGGCACAAACATTCAAGCACAAGCAGTCATTTTTAATGGTGATCTGGCTGCGCTTCAAACGGGTTTACTGAACCCAGCTAGCAAGCAATCTTTGAATGCAAAAATGACACCACCTAGCGCTGCCAAAAGATCGCTTTCTGCAATGACCTGGTCAATCAATGTCAAAGCAGATGGCTTTCCTTTGGTCAGACATAATGTATTTTTTAATCAAGATTATCGTGCTGAGTTTGATGATATTTTCCAGAAACAACGCCTTCCCCAAAAGCCAACGGTTTATGTATGCGCTCAAGATCAAGGTGATGCATATCAACCCAGCTCAAAACCACAAAGACTGCTGTGCCTAGTCAATGCCCCAGCAAAAGGTGATCAGTCAGAATTCAATGCTCAGGAAATTGAAGCATGCGAGCACGAAACGTTTAGTCTTCTTCAACAATGTGGTCTTAATATCGACTTGGATAGCGCAATATGTCAACGCACAACGCCCTCTCTTTTCAATCAACTCTTTCCAGCAACGGGGGGAGCCCTTTACGGTCAAGCCAATCATGGCTGGATGGAAACTTTTGGGCGAGCTTCAGCGCAAAGCCCGATTCCGGGTCTTTATTTAGCGGGGGGCAGCGTACATCCGGGTCCGGGAGTGCCAATGGCAGCGCTATCGGGACGAATGGCGGCCGCAACCCTGATGGATCACCTCGGTTTGATCAAGCTGTCGGGGAGAACGCTTATCTCTGGTGGTACATCGATGCTCTAAGTGATGATGGTAAGAATGGCATCGTACTGATTGCATTTGTTGGTAGCGTTTTCTCACCCTACTATGCCTGGGCCAGAAGAAATAACATGGCAGTTAATCCTGAAAATCATTGCTCCCTGAATGTTGCCATCTACAGCCCAGGAAAAAATCGTTGGGCTATGACTGAGCGAGGAGAAAAACAAGTCTCCCGAAACTCTACCGATTTTGTGATTGGTCCAAGCAGTCTGCATTGGGATGGCAACAAACTCATTGTTAAGATACAAGAGCGTGCAGTACCTTTTGGGCAAAAGATTGCAGGTACTGTTGAACTCTACCCTAATACCTTATTTAACTTTAGTACACCACTAGATGCTGCCGGCAAACATCGCTGGGGCCCTCTTGCTCCTTCGGCACGAGTCAAGGTGAACTTAAATTCTCCCGACTTGCAATGGGAAGGCAACGCTTATTTGGACTCAAATGAAGGTGATGAACCTATCAGCGAAGCTTTTCATGAATGGGATTGGTCACGAGCAGAAATGAGTGGCGGTAGAACTTCGGTAATCTATGATGTTCGAGAAAAGAATGCTCAAGAAAATCTATTGGCACTGACTTTCAACCCTAATGGAACGATTGATCATTTTGAGCCTCCCCCAAGACAAGCTCTTCCAAAAACGATGTGGGGAATTCAGGGACATATGCGCAATCAAAACTCTGAGACTCTGAGAGTCCAAAAGGTTTTAGAAAACACTCCTTTTTATACCCGCTCTGTTTTGGATTCCGAACTATTGGGAGAAAAGGTGCTTTCGTTTCATGAAACCTTAAGCGTACCAAAACTCACTTTGGCGAGCACTCAATTCATGCTTCCTTGGAGAATGCCTCGTAAGACCTGGTAACTTGCTCCAATGACTACTGAAGAGCCCTACCACTCTTGCGAGGGCTGCGACGGCGCTCTTGTCGCTCCATGAGGTCTACGAACCATAGCAAACGATCGTGGGCCGTTCCATCAAAGCGTTTCTCATGTGGCACTTCAACTACCGCATTCACTAAATACTGAATCGCTTTGTCAGCATCCACTTTAAGTTGCCTAGAAAATATCTTGGAGATAGCCGTAAAGGCTTCCGCCAACAGCATTACTTTTCGCTTAGATGGCACATAAGCCCTTGTAGATACAGAATCTAAATTAAGCTTCTCTACCTGTCGACCAATCTCGGCATAAATCAACCGAGCCGCCTGAATCGCTGGACGGCAATCCCATGGTAAATCAGAAATTCCGCTCTCTGCACGGGAGTACAAAACATCCGCATGCTTTAAGAGGCGGGCAATCACGCTCGCAATTTGATCATTAAACTCAGGCTTACTTAACCAAACTTGAGGATCTAATCCAGCCTCTCTGAGCCAATTTAGGGGCAAATAGATGCGCCCATTAGCCGCATCTTCACCCACATCACGCGCAATATTAGTCAATTGCATGGCAAGACCAAGCTCACAGGCTCTTGCTAATGTCTCAGGCTCCCGACGATCCATAATGACGCACATCATTGCACCAACAGTCCCCGCAACTCGCGCACAATAATCAAGCAGATCTTCCAAGCTATCGTAAGTTCTAAATTGCGTATCCCACTCATAACCCTCAATTAAGGCTAGGGGTAAGCTAATAGGAAGATCAAATTCTTTGACGACAATGGATAAGGCCCGATCAGCAGCAATATTGTCTGGCGTTCCTTGATAGATTCGATCAAGACGTTCACGCAACTTAGGAATTGCATCAGGCTCTGCATCTACTGCATCCGCAACATCGTCAGTAATCCGACAAAATGCATAAAGTGCAGTTGCAGGATCCCTCACTCTCTGAGGCAAAATTCTGGAAGCCGCGAAGAAGGACTTGGATCCATCTCGCATAGTTGCGACGCACTCTTGAAGATCTTTAATGTTTTGACTCATGCAGTCACTTTTTTAGGTTCGGCTACTACAGACATTAATGCTTTTGCTGAAGATAAAACACCGGGGATACCCGCACCCGGGTGAGTGCCGGCACCAACCATATAAAGCCCCTGAATATCTTCACTACGATTGTGTGGTCTAAACCAAGCACTTTGAAGTAGTAGTGGCTCAAAACCAAAGGCAGCGCCTTTGACTGACAAGAGACGATCCTGAAAGTCTTGAGGAGTCATGAGGAATGATGTTTTAAGGTGCTTTTCAAATCCAGGTAAAACACTTTCATCCAAGTACTTAGCAATTGCTTGACGATAGGGCTCAGCCTCTGTAGCCCAGTCCGTACCACTCTCCAAATTGGGGACTGGGGCCAATACATAGAATGCATCACCTCCAGCAGGCGCCAAGGATGGGTCCGTGGCAGTTGGTCTATGAAGATACAGACTAAAGTCATCCGCCAGTACATGTCTCTTAAAGATATCCGTCAATAGCTCTTTATAACGCTTGCCCAATAGGATCATGTGGTGCGGCACATCGGGATATTGCTTATCCGTACCAAAGTACCAAACAAACAGGCTCATAGAGTATTTGCTCTTATTGACCTTGGCGTCAGTCCACACTTTTCGATACTCAGGAGCGATGAGTTTTTGGTAAGTCCAGGCAGCATCCGCGTTGGAGACCACAATATCTGAGGGAATGAATTCACCATTCGCTAGCGTCACGCCTTGAGCCTTACCATCCACTACTTCAATGCGCTTGACCTCAGAGTTCAGGCGAATCTCCACCCCCCTACCAGCTAGCAAGCCTACAAAACCCTTAATTAAAGAGCCTGTTCCACCCATCGCAGAATGAACCCCATGACGGCGCTCTAAGGAATTGATCAGTGCATAGACTGCGGTAACAGAAAAAGGATTGCCACCAATTAGTAGTGGATGAAAACTCATGACTTGACGTATCTTGTCATTCTTTAAATGACGTGCAACCAATTTGTAGATACTCTCCCAAGCCCGCATCTTGATCATTGATGGAATTGCACGAACTAAATCCCCAATCGAGTCAAATGCAGTCGAACTTAACTCTTGAAATCCAAGTTTGTAGCATTTTTCTGCTTCTGCTAAAAATCGCTCATAACCTGGCAAGTCTTCTGGTGCAAACTTCGCAACTTCGGCACGCATCCTTGCTGGATCGCCCGTGTAATCAAAATGAGTGCCATCATCAAAGCGAATTCGATAGAAAGGATCCATTAGACGCAGATCAACATCATCTGACATCTTCTTGCCACACAACTCCCACAACTCATTGAGTAGAAATGGTGCGGTAATAATGGTTGGGCCTGCATCAAAGGTATAACCATCGCGATGATGGACGTAAGCCCTGCCCCCTGGAGCATCTAGCTTGTCGAGAACAATAACCTTGTAGCCTTTGCAAGACAAGCGGATAGCGGCAGCCAACCCACCAAAGCCACTGCCAATAACGATAGCAGTAGATACATTCTCTTCGTTTAAGTCAGCTTTTTTAAACATTTCCTTAAACCAACTTTTCTATAAAAAAAATAGCGTCATATTGATCCTATGACGCTATTGGTTAATACAAACTATAGATTACTTCATTGCGACAGATTTTGCCGGTGGGGCAGGATCTTTAGCCTTCAACGCTGGCTTAGCTGGGCCAGTTAAGAATGGATAATCTTGTAACATCGATACACCGTAAAGAGGTTTGTAAGCACCCTGATGGCATGTAGCGCAGTTGGCTTTAGCAACATCACCCGTTGGGCCTAAACGATGCGGCGGAAATAATCCTGTAATGGGAGCCATGTAATTATTGTTAATATCTTGCGCCATTCGAATCGCATACCATGCTCTAGCTCTTTGAGGCGGACTTTGCTCCCAAGATGCTATGGCCCGAGTGTTATGACAATAGGTGCAGTTGACTCCTAAAGATCTGGAGAAATGCATCATCAATCCATAAGTACTCTCGGTTGCATTAATACTGGTCTTATTGCCCGTAGGTAATGCAGTATCGCCATTTACCTCAATTTTGCCGTCATTAAGTAAATAGGCTGCGTAGGTATTCTTTGGCAATGATGAATAGCCAGAGCCATCAACTGGCGTATTTTGACCATTCTTATTACCCAACATACCATTGCCGACTTTTTCTACGGGATCTTTAAACCAAACATTTTGCGGAATGTTATTGCCACGATGGCATGTATAGCAAGTCACACCGGTCTGAGCAACGTGATCTTGCCATTGAGTATTCACTCGTTGGGTCATCAAAATCATATTGCGGGCAACTTGTTTGGTATAGAGTGAATCATCTGCAAAGTTGGCAGGATTATGGCAATAAGTACAGCCTTGCTCTGGTGCAACCCAACTTGTCATCGAAACCATAAATGAACCAAATTGAGCAACGCTCAAATTATTGAGAACCTTGACATTTTTATAGACAGCGCCTGCCTTTGGTCCCTCAGCCGGTGCAGCCCCATAAGAGACAGGCACAGTATTTTTCGCAGCTTGCTCAGCCAATATGCGCGGGTTATAAATCAAGTCCATGGCAGTTCCACGGTAACCATGCTGGACAGCTTCTATTGGCGGTCTCTCGCAGCCAGACAGCAGCATCACACTTGCCAGCAGAGCCGGCAATATCAGAAATTTTCTAAATTGCTTCATGGCTTTACTCCTGTGATAACAGGTGCAGCAGGGGGAGGAGGCATTACAAATCCAGATGTGCCAGGATCGGCTATTGGGGTACCAAATACATAGGGATAAGAAGGTGCAACATTATGTTTGACTGCCCATAAATACCAGTTATCCACTACGGTACCGGTGAGCAAAATACCAATACCACCAACTAAAGGTGTTAGTACTGCAAACCACCAAGCCCAACGGTGAATGGATTCCATCGTGGCATTAAAGCCCATAGTCCATCTCCAGAATAAAGCTGCTCTCTCTGAAGCAGTACCGCGATCGACGATTTGCTCAATCTCACGTTCGCCACCAAAGCGACTGACTGCCAAAATCGTTGCACCATGCATGGCAAACAAGAGTGCTGAACCATATAGGAAGACAATCGAGAGCATGTGGAATGGGTTATAGAATAAATTTCCATAACGTAGTGAAAAAGCAGCAGTCCAATCTAGGTGCGAAAAGATGCCAAATGGCACAGCTTCACTCCAGCTACCCATCATGATGGGACGTATAAATCCTAATACTAGATATAACCAGATCGCCGCTAAGAAGCCCCAGGCGATATGCGTACCCATACCCAAGGCAACAGCGCGGCGATACATTCTTGCCCACCACAAAAGAATCGAGACGGTCAAGAAGAAGCCTGCCATCATCCACCAGCCACCCTCATTGAGCGGCATAAATAAAGACAGGCCATGCTTAGGTAAAGGTGGATCTAAAGATAGCCAAAATAATTGGCGCACAAATTCAATGGGGTTCCAATTAACCGAGGCCAACATATTCCAACCCATAATCTGGATTGCAATAATTCCAAAAAATAATGAAGCGATGCCTAAGCCGCCAAGATAAATTGGTCCAAGCTGAGCATTACCCAAACGACCAAATAAATGTATTAAGACGGGCTCGCCAAAACGCTCTCTTTCATCACGAGGATCTATATGAACCCCATGATGTGGCGGAGCAACTACTTGAACTTGAGTAAATAGGTTTTGATATTCCATAATTTATATATTCCCCTCTTATCGCCAGATCGGCAGGTTTAACCACCAGCCCCACCATTCAGGCCAACCACGAGTCCAGAATGGACCGCTAATCACAATACAAACAGCGCTCCAGAAAACTGCTGCTAAAGCTAAAAATAATCCAAGACGATGAATACCTAGAGTTCCGATTGAATAACCGATTGCATCTCTAAAGAAAGTATCTTCATGCTCAGGCGTTTTAACAAACTGCCCTTTCTGTGGATTGGTGGAGGACAAGACTAGGCCGCCATGTAATACCAAAGCAAAGGTAGTAGCAAAAAATAAGGACACAGCGATCATATGCGCTGGGTTGTAGTGGAAATGTAAGTACTGATAGCCCGTATTGGAAACCCAATCTAAGTGACTCAAGATGCCGTATGGAAAACCATGACCCCATGCACCCATCAGCACGGGCCTGATGATTACCAAAGTGAAGTAAGCAAATACCGCCATTAAGTAGGCAAAGGGAACATGAAGACCCATGCCGAGTTTTCGACAAATTTCAATTTCACGTAAAGCCCATGAAAGGAATGCGCCTAGGGCACATACTGTAATCAGCTGCCAAAGGCCTCCTTTTAGCAGGGGGGCAAAACCCAATCCATAACTGATATCCGGTGGGGCAATATTAATTTGCCAAGGGTTCCAGGTAGGTCCCTGTGAGGCACCCCATAAAATGAGTGCGGTGCCTAAAAAGGCAAAGAAAAAAGTGGTGACGCCAAAAAATCCAACATAAAACGGCCCTACCCAAAAATCGAATAAGTCCCCTCCCACTAAGGTACCTCCACGAACTCGGTACTTTCTCTCAAAACTTAGCATGGCCATTTTTTATATTCTCCAATGAATGGATAAATAGGGTTGAGCTAAAAAGCTGTTTAGCCTAACCCTATTCACCATTTTTTTTACAAATTACTTTGCTGCTGGTACTGATGGTGGCATTGCAGAATTCTCTTTTGCTTCCATCGCCTTGAACTGGGCTTGACTTAGACCATCTAGCCAGTTGTAGCGAACACTGCTCAGCAAAATCAAGTGAATCATTGCTGCAAGACCAAACAGAAAAATACCTTGAACAACCATTGATCGCAACGGATCATAAAGTTTCCAAATTCTCCACATAATCTTCTCCTAATTTAAATAAGACATAAAACCATAAACTGCCGATCTCGTGCCATCGATAAGCGATTTTTCTTCAGCTCCAGGAAGCCAAGAACTCCACTTCGTTGGCAAAATCTGGGTGAATAAAGAAATAACAAAACACACTATGAAACATAAAATAAAAATAAGATTAAAAGTGATTGAGTCCACTCTAATCATATTTTTTTCTCTGCTGATAACGTGATCCATTTTCATATCATTCCCCTAAGATTTATTCCGTTTTCAATGGAACCAAGGACGCCATGCCCAAACTAAAATATGGGCTACGACAGCTATAGAAGTAAAACCAACTAAACCTTGGATATACAACTGGTGAAACTCCTTGGCTTCGTCATCAGTAAGGCCAGATATTGAACCTGTTCTGTGATCGCTCATAACCAATTACCTCCTTCAAAAATAGCCTTGCGGCCGTTACCGCGCTTGACCCGCGCGACATGGGCTGTAGCGTACGGCATGCCACATTCTGTTTTCAACAAATCGATTGATTTGTTGTAATTGACTTTTGTTAAGGAAGAAATCACGCCTCGACCTCCTCAGTTATTTCTTTGCAAGAAGACTTCACTCTGGCAGCCGTAATTCTTTCTTCACCAGCCTTCTCTGCATCTTGCTCTACGCGGTCTCGCATCTCTTTGGCAGCAGAGATCTGAATTAGTACTGGCCTGGTTTTAATGAAGTCTGCAACTAATTTCTGGGCGTCCTGATCCCAAGGTAAAGCGTTTGAGCGATAGGTGCGGGTTAGTGATGCATCAACTTTGTCCATATCTGTACCTAATGGCAAGATATAAAAGAGTGCATCAAACAATCCGTTACAAAATTCTTGAATGATGTATGTTGCACCGGCGTAACCCATAAATGGAGTACCGGTATGGCGGCGAATGATCGCACCAGGAAATGATGAAGGGATATAAGAAGCTTTACTACCAGTTTCAGCCAGGTACATTCTTTCGTTGTAGCTGCCAAACATCACAAGCGGTGGCTTCTCTTTGGTGAGCTTGCGGACTTCTTGATTATTTGTTTTCTCTCCAGGCTTTCTGGGAACCGCAAAGCTACAAGGCAGACCCATCTCATCTGATAAGAAATGACGAATACCTCGGGTATAAGTTTCATTAGCAACCACTGCATAACTGGCTGTACTGAAAAAATCTTGGGTCACTGAACGCCATAAGTCCCAGATTGGCTTAATGGTGGTGTGTTTTTCACGCTCAATAAATGGCTCTGGATCTAAACCAAGCAACTCACCGAGTTTTCGTAAGAATTGAGTAGTACTATGTAAACCCAGTGGTGCTTGCAAGTAAGGGCGCTCTAAAGCTTCACAAAGCATGCGTCCAAATTCGCGATACATACAGATATTCACATCTGCATTCACTAAGTTCTCCACTTCAGCCAAGTGAGATCCTAATGGGAAGACCATATTAATTTCAGCACCAATGCCTTCAGCTAAACGGCGAATTTCTGCTAAGTCGCTAGGCATATTGAAGGTGCCATAGCATGGGCCAATAATATTGACACGGGGCTTTTCGCCTTCGGCCCTTGGTTTACGTTCTGGAATCTTGCGAGTGCCGTATTCACTCCACAACCAATACATGGCACGGTTAGCACATTGCCATTGATCTTCATCAATTGTTCTTGGTAAGAAGCGGGCAATATTCATACCCTCTGGAGTAACACCGCCACCAATCATTTCTGCAATAGAGCCGGTTACGACCACAGCCGGGAGATCGGGGTCCAAAGTGGCGTGGGCACGCTTCATTGCGCCCTCAGTACCTTCACGACCTAACTGCTCTTCCTCTAGACCGGTAACTACAATCGGCAACTCATGTGGAGGTAGCGCATCGGTATAGTGCAGGACTGAAGTTACTGGTAAGTTTTCACAGCCGACAGGACCGTCAATAACTACTTGCAATCCTTTGATTGCAGTAAATACATAGACCGCCCCCCAATATCCACCAGCACGATCGTGATCGATGACAAACATTACATCATCTCCTCAGCTTTGCGCTTCTTCAATTTCTTCTCTAGCTTGCGGCGAACCTCGGCCTTGAACTCTGGGTGATCTTGTGGAATATTCTCCCAAACGCCTGATTTATAGCCAGATCCAACATCGCCAAAGAACGCCTTCATCTCATCAAAGCGCGCTTGATTACCAATCGCAGCATTGATCACTTGCGCCAGTGAGCCAGCGCCTGCAGGCCCCATCAAGGGTCTTGCTGAAATCAAATTGGTAAAGTAGAGCGAAGGGATTGAAGCTTGCTTAGCTGCTTGAACTACTGGAGTAGTTCCAATCGCTAAGTCTGGCTTGAACTCTTTCATGGCGGCTAAATCTTGTTCCAAAGAAGCGCGGAACTGAACGTGAACGCCTTTTGCTTCCAACCATTCACGATCTTCATCGCTCCATGGGGTGCGTGGGCAAGCAGAACCTACATAGCGTACATCAGCACCACTCTCAATCAGCAAACGTGCCACGATGAGCTCTGAACCCTCATAACCACTTAAGGTAATGCGTCCTTTAATTGGGGCAGCAGCAAGCACGCCCTTAATTGCTGGGAGGATACGGTTTTGCGCAGCTGCAATTAAATCTTGCGGGGTGTTTGTCGATTTGCCAATAGCCTCTAACCATCGAGCAGTGCCTTCGTAACCTACCGGGGCAGAGCCCACAATAGAGCGCCCTGCTGCTTCAAATTCACGGATACAAGAAGTATAAAAAGGATGCAATGCGGCAACCGTTACACAATCAAGTGCTTGATACATTTCACGCCATTCACGAGTGGGTACCGAAGCACCTACCTCTAAACCCATCGGCTCAATCATCATGCCAATGCCAACGGGATCGGCTGGGAAAATTTCACCTAATAAAGTAATCGTTGGCTTGCTCGAGCGACCAGCGCGTGGTGCCTGGACTGGACCGGACATGGCTTCATTGCGAGCGTAATTAAGCATGGCGCCTGCCAATACATCTTTAGCTTCAGCATGAGTTGGCACACCGAATCCTGGCACGTCAATACCGATGATGCGTACACCATTAATTTCTTTTGGCAGTAACTGAAGCGGCACGCCACTAGCTGTTGGTACACATAAGTTAATAATGACAATAGCGTCATATTTTTCTGGATCAGCTTCTTGATAGACGGAATCACGAATGTCTTCAAATAACTTACCGGTGACCAATGTCTCTGAATTAAATGGTACATAACCAACACTACGGCGTGCACCATAAAAATGTGAGGTAAAAGTTAACCCATAAACGCAGCATGCAGAACCAGAAAGAATCGTAGCAGTTCTGCGCATGCGTAAGCCTACTCGCAGCGCTCCAAATGCAGGGCACATACTTTGCGGTTGATCGTGCGGACCCTTTGGATAATCTTTCGCATACTGTTGCAATGTTTCTGACTTGCCGGCTGCCTTAGCAGCAGCTAGCATCTCTGCTTCACCGGAGTGACAACCTAAGCCATCTCCTAAAGTAGGATCAGTCTTTAACTTTTCCTCTGGGGTAATGGGAATAATGGTTTTATTCATAGCAGCGTATAGCTCTCTATCTCTTTAGGCTTGATCGTAGATAACTTCGAGTGTTTTCTTAATGACTTCGTCTTTACCCATCATGTCTTTCACAGTGGCGGGTTTCAAAACGATATCGCGACCAGTTACTTCTGAAGAGAACAAGCCTAATAACTCATCTTGACTGAGTGGCTTAGGACGCACTGGGGGAGCTTCTGAAACATTCGTAGCCAGCTCCTCAAATAGCGGCGCCCACTGCGTACCAGGCTGACCAATAATTTCATAGCTAGCACTCTTACGACGAATATCTTCATTTGCAGGAATGGCAGCCAACACAGGAATACCGGCCTTTTCAGCGAAAGCCTGGGCCTCACCAGTTAGGTCATCTTTATTGATCACCATGCCTGCTACACCAACGTTACCGCCTAATTTGCGGAAGTACTCCACTGCTGAGCAAACATTATTCGCAACGTAAAGAGATTGCAAATCGTTACTAGCAACTACGATTACTTTTTGGCACATATCTCGAGCGATTGGTAAGCCAAATCCGCCACAAACCACGTCTCCCAAGAAGTCGAGCAATACATAATCAAAGCCCCAATCATGAAAGCCTAATTTTTCTAATGTTTCAAAGCCATGAATAATGCCGCGACCACCGCAGCCACGCCCTACTTCTGGGCCACCGAGCTCCATCGCAAACACACCATCACGAATAAAGCACACATCACCAATCGATACTGATTCGCCAGCTAATTTTTTCTTAGAAGAAGTTTCAATAATGGTTGGGCAAGCTTTGCCGCCGAACAGGAGTGAAGTCGTATCACTTTTTGGATCGCATCCAATCAATAACACTTTCTTGCCTTGTTGGGCCATCATGTATGACAGATTGGCAAGGGTAAAACTTTTACCAATACCGCCTTTGCCATAAATAGCAATGATTTGAGTTTCTTTAGTTACTGGACCAGTGGACACTGGATCTGGCTCAATAGCAGCCTCTTTTTTTAAGTCCATAAACTGAATTGTTGCTGTTGCCGGGATGCTTGATGAACTCATTGCAGATTTCTCCAATCTAGAACCATTTTTAAACAATCGATATTGTTAAAAGCCGTGTGATAGGCCTCGTTTGCATCTTTAGGTGATGAGCGGTGCGTGATCAAGCCGTCTAACTTTAATTTTCCTGACTCGACTAAATCTTTGATTGCAACTAAATCCCCAGGAGCCCACTGCGCCGCGATACGAATGCGGGCTTCACGCATAAAAGCTTGGGGGAATGAAAAAGAAATCGTGTCATAAAAACCAGCAAGCACTATTTCACCGCCGGGTGCAAGACAGCTGATTAGCGTATCAACTAAGCGGGAATCGCCACTGACATCCACAATCGTTTTATATTTTTTAACTTGGTCATCTTTGGGATCTATTGCGTCGTAACCTACGGCACCTTCACGACGCCCTGCATTGGTCTCCCACACTACCGGTCGCTTACCCTTGGCAACTGCAATCCGCGCAATCAAGCGACCTAATACGCCATGACCAATAATCAAATCAGGTTGCTCTTGTCCAGGACCAGAAGTCACGTGGTAGCCAGTAGCTGCCAGCGCAAACAGAATCGCCTCTTCACCCAAGTTGTCGTCAATTGCAATTACGCGCTGACTGTCCACAACCACCCGCGACGCTGCGCCACCGAATAAGCCCTTAATTTCTCCGTAGCACTTTGCTCCAGGAACGAATACTCTTTGCCCTACTTTCAAGCTGGAATCTGTACCTGCTTCCACTACCCTGCCAACAGACTCATAACCCGGGACCAATGGATAGCCCATACCTGGAAAATTAGGCATTTTTCCAGTCCATAGTAATTTTTCTGTACCCGTACTGATTCCGCTCCACTCCATATCCACTAAGACGTCTATGGTGGTCATAGGGGTTAATTCAAGATCGGTAAGAGTGACACTTTCTGGTCTTTCCAGAACGATCGCTCTTGTTTGATATTGATTGGTCATTTCTCGCTAAGGCTTCTTGTTTTTTTGGATTAAAAGTGTATAAAAATATTTACACTTTGTTTTTAACCTGTATTTGCCCAATTGTCATCTAGGGGTTTTCTCTATAAACCAGATTAATTTGAAAAAATAGTCTGGAAATGGCTTTAAAGCGCTTTTATGAGGCAGAAGTGCTCGGTTTATTGCACTGCAATATTTGTGCATTCAACGGCATATAAGAATTTAAAAGTTTGATACCCGTAAAGCCTGCTTGACGTAATAAACCACTAATTTCCGCTTCAGTTCTCGGCCTCCCCCTCCCCATCGCCAGAAGATAAAAGCCGAAGTAGGCATGCCCCATCGCCTCAAACCCCTTGGTCTCGGCCATGGGCTCTGCAAGCAGCAAAGTCCCGCCCGGAGTGAGGGCGTCAAATACATTGGCAAGCAACTGCTTTACTCGAACGTCATCATGATCAAAAATCACTCGAACTAGAGTTGCCAAATCACAGTCTTTAGGAAGGGGGTCTTGAAAAAAGTTTCCGCCTACGGCCTGCGCTCTATCGGATAAACCGATTTCTTTAAAGTGCGCATTAGACAGCTCTGCCACGCCAGGAATATCAAATAATTTAAAAGTAAGGTGGGGATAGCGGTTAGCCAATCTTTTAATAAAAGCCCCTTGGCCACCACCGATATCCAAAACCATGTGATGCCTACCCATTGGATAGGCATCGATAATCTCATCCGTTACCAGTGATTGGGTGTGTGCCATTAATCTAGAGTAGTCAGCAACTGTTTCAGCTGATAAGTTTTCTGGTGCGGCGCCCTGCTCAGGCGTGATGTAGGACCAGTACTCATTGAGAGCGACAGAACTTTTATCCCCCTGCAACAAGGAAATTGGGTCAGATAAGTCTCGATAAAAATCGGCATGATGCTTAACCATATCCAGAATAGCAATATTGCCAACTAATGGTGCACTTTTCATGCTGAGGGCATAGCGATCCCCGCTACGCTTGACTAGTAACTGGATGGCAACTGCTGCATCTAGTAAACGCCTCAGGCCGGCTGGTTTTAGGGGGACTTGTTTTTGAAGATCCCCAAAACTCAAAGCGCCATTTGCCAAAATATCAAAAAGATTTAGTTGGGTGCAAGCAAGTAGGACTTGGGTATAGACAAAGCCCGCCATCAAATCAAAGATATCGGAGGCTTGCCTTTTGACTATCCAGCGAGTGAGAGGAAAACGTGTAGCCCAGCGCTGAAAGTTTGGCGAGGCAATTAGACGATTTCGCCAATCGAGAAAAAATTCCATGAATGGCAATTTATAAATTATATAAAAACAGGTTTAAGCTTAAGAATTGGTAGTTTGGCGGAATAGAATCTTTCTCTCTGTATCCTTGAACCAGTTGGATGGGACTAGACGCTCAGACTCTTGGCTTACCAGGCCACGTAACATTTTCTCACCCTTGCAATGCGGTATAGAGGTGATTGCCTTTCGCACCAATTCATCAAATCGTTGTACTGCTCCAGTCAAGCCTAAATCTTTTGCAGAGCTAGGGCGATTGTGAGCAACATCCTGTCCAGACGGTTTGCCTAAAGTACTTTGATCTACGATCACATCGCGAATATCATCTGCCACTTGATAGGCCTCACCCAACCACTGACCGAGCGGTCTCCAAGTAGCCGCATCCGCTCCTGCAGCCTGCGCACCAGCAGCAGTCGCCGCCTCAAATAAAGATCCTGTTTTAGCTCGCTGGTAATCACCCAGGTCTACTTTTGGCTCGCACTCCCAGGCCTGACCAGCAACAATTCCATGCGGTGATCCCACACTCATTGCGATCGTATTCATCAATGGCGCTAGGCGAAAAATCGAACGAGTTCCTGAGCTTGCTAAACACTGAAAAGCTAAAACGATTAAGGCATCACCTGCAAGAACAGCGATTCGCTCACCATAAGCTGTATGTACAGAAGGTCTTCCTCGCCTTAACTCTGCATCATCAAAGCAAGGTAAATCATCGTGGACTAACGATGCGCAATGCAATAATTCGATTGAGCTAGCAGCCGCATTAGATAGAGCAGGATCATCATCACCACAAGCAGCCGCCACTGCCAAACATAATTGAGGACGAATTCTGGCGCCCCCAGGAAATACGGAGTAATGCATTGCCTCCTGTAACAGTTGAGGCCCCTGTTTAGAGTAGGCCAGGTGCATTGCATCTTCAAGGCTTTGATTGATTCGATCTAGCATGCTCATATTTATTCTCTCAAGCGGCTACAGTAACGTTGTCATAAATACCCTCGAGACGATCCTCAAGCTCATCATTTGCCTCTTGCATTTGCTTGAGCATCTCTTCATCAGGCTGCCAGTAATTTCTTTGTGACGCCTCAGTCAAACGATTCGCTAAACGCGCTGCGGCAGTAGGGTTCAGTTTTGCTAAGCGTTCACGCATCTCTGGGTTCAGCATGAACGTTTCAGTTAGCTGCTTATAAACCCAGGGTTGAACTTGACCTGTTGTTGCTGACCAACCCATAGTATTGGTGATGTGAACTTCAATTTGGCGCACACCCTCATAACCACTTTCCAACATGCCTTCATACCACTTTGGATTAAGCATGCGAGTACGAGTTTCTAAAGACACTTGCTCGGAGAGCGTTCTTACTGCGCCCTCACCCTTTGTTTGATCACCGATAAATACCGGCACATCTGCCCCACCCTTGGCACGTTTTACTGCTCTAGTAATGCCGCCCAAGGTATCAAAGTAGTTATCAATCGTAGTAACTCCCAATTCCATTGAATCCAGATTTTGATATGTCATTTGCACATCGGATAAAACACTCTTTAACAAAGCGTTGTTCTGAATAGGCACACCAGCACGTCCGAAAGCAAAACCTTTTCTGCGGGTATAGGTTTCAGCTAGCTCATCTTCCTCTTCCCATACGCTGTTTTCCACCATATTGCTAACGTTAGACCCATAGGCGCCATCAGCATTCCCATAAACACGTAATGATGCAGTTTCTAAGTCACAACCATGTTCTTTTTGGTAAGCCAAGGAATGTTTACGAATGAAGTTTTGCTCAAGCGGCTCATCTTCAGCAGAGGCTGCCATAAATGCGGCTTCGGCCAACAATTTAATTTGCAAAGGCAGGAGATCTCGGAAGATACCAGACAGAGTAATGACTACGTCGACTCTAGGGCGCCCTAATTCGCTTAATGGAATCAATTCCGCACCAGCTAAACGACCGTAACTATCAAAGCGTGGTTTAGCGCCCATCAATGCAAGGGCCTGACCAATTTGCCCACCCTCAGATTTCAAGTTATCACTACCCCATAAAACCATCGCAATCGATTCTGGGAGTTCATGACTGTCTTCTTGGTATTTATCCAGAATGCGCTGAGCTTGCTTAGCGCCATCCTTAACAGCGAAGACGCTCGGGATTCTAAAAGGGTCAAAGCCATGCAAATTACGACCCGTAGGAAGTACTTCGGGGTTACGCATCACATCACCGCCTGCAGCAGGCCGAATGAAACGGCCATCTAAGGCATCCAGCATCCCAGTCACCTCTGTCTCTGCAGACATCAGCTCATTAGACTTGACCATCTTGCCAAATAAATCTTCTAGAGTTTCTCGACTACCTAGTTCAAGTAACTCCGGATTGGCATCGATCACTTTGTCAAACTTCTCACCATTCATGAGAGCCTCGACTACAGCGTCCTCTATAGGGTGATCCAATGCCACATCAGCCATCGCCTTCAATAAACCAAAGCGCTCAGCAAGTGGAGGTACAGCACCAACTACATGTAAGCCATGGGGTATTAAGGTGTACTCGAGTTCAAGCAATTCATTGAAGAGATTGCTGACCGTATTTTGCAAGTCATTAACATCAGACTTATCCCATACCGGCTCTGCTTTACACAGATCAATCTCAGCCGCTTGGGCCTGTATCAGCTCAGCTAAATCAAGCCGTTCTTGATGTGCATCTAGATCTAAAGATCTAAAGCGTTCAATGGATGCTTTCAAATCTGCCAAGCCAGCATATAAACCCGCTTGAGTCACTGGCGGGGTGAGGTAACTAATGAGCGTTGCACCAGAGCGACGTTTAGCAATCGCACCCTCAGAAGGATTATTCGATGCGTATAAATAAATATTCGGCAAATCATTAATTAAACGATCAGGCCAGCAAGCACCACTCATACCGGTTTGTTTGCCAGGCATGAACTCAAGTGCACCATGCGTACCAAAGTGGATTACTGCAGTGGCAGCAAAGTCTTCCCGCAAATAACGGTAGTAAGCAGAGAAAGCATGGGTTGGTGCAAAGCCACGCTCAAACAATAAACGCATTGGATCACCTTCATAACCAAAAGAAGGCTGAACAGAAAGTAGTACATTACCGAACTGCTTGCCAAGCACAAAGATCGAGCTACCGTTTGAAAGTTGCTTACCAGGAGCCGGTCCCCATTGAGCCTCGATTTCTTTTAACCAGCGCTCGCGACGCACATGGTCGTCTACTGGAATCAAAGCATGAACGTTTGCATCAGCACCATATTGCTGAGCATTGCCTTTCAAAATCGAATCACGCAATTCATCAACAGATTCTGGAACGTCAACGGTATAACCACGCTCCTTCATCCCAATCAATAAGTTTTGAACCGATTGGAATACGCTTAAGTAAGCTGCACTACCAATGTTGCCGGCATTTGGCGGAAAGTTAAACAATACGATGCCCACTTTGCGCTCTGCGCGTTCCGAACGACGCAGGTCAACTAATTTACCAACGCGTGCAGCCAACATCCCTACACGCTCAGTACAGGTGAACATATCCTGAGGGTTGTGATCATCCGTAAATGAGCATTGCTTATGACAACCCGTGCAAGTCGTACCAGATGCACCAGGACGTCCGCCATAAACCATCGGAATGGTAGAGCCGTCTAACTCAGGAATCGCCACCATGATGGTACTTTCGACTGGAAGTAAACCGCGCTCAGAACTTCCCCACTGCTCCAGATTCTGAAACTCCACTGGGTGAGCAGCAATGTAGGGGATATCTAATTTAGCCAATACCTCTTCAGCTGCATGGGCATCGTTGTAGGCTGGTCCACCCACCAAAGAGAAGCCCGTTAAAGAAATCATGGCATCGATGGTTGGTTTACCGTCTTGACTGAAGTAATCATCAATTGCTGGACGAGCATCTAAGCCGGCAGCAAAGGCAGGCACCACCTGCAAACCTTGAGCCTCTAATGCGGCAATAACGGGATCATAGTGACCGCTATTGCCAGACACTAAGTAAGAGCGAAGTACTAAGAGCCCCACTCTGCCACGCGCTTTTGCATCTGGTACCACCTTAGGTAAATCGCTTAACTTGCTGCTAAGGCGATTCTTCATACGCGGGTGGTATACACCAGAATCAGGATACTCAACTGGATCAAGCGCCTTCGCATTTTTACGCAAAGCCTCACGTGATCCAGAGGCATAGCGATTAATCAGATTGGCCATCATGTTGTACATGTTCTCTTGAGAGCCGCCTAACCAATACTGCAAAGATAAGAAATAGGCCCTGAGGTCTTGCGCGGTACCTGGCACAAAACGCAACATCTGCGGAATCACACGTAACATCTTCATTTGCTTTGCACCAGCAGTGGACGCCTTACTCTTGCCATCCTTATCTTTAGCGCTTGGGCGCAACTTTTTGAGCATCGCCATCAAACCACTGGCTGGCTGACTCATATCCAGCTTGCCAATTTTTGTTAACTTAGTAACGTCTCCGGCAGACATGGCGCAAACCATGGCATCACAATGATCTCGCCTTGCTTTGAGATCATCCAAGATAGGCAAATAGTGATCCTCAAGGAATAACATCGTGGCAATCACAATGTCGCCACTAGCAATGTCATCCTTGCAGTTTTGTAAATGTTCAGGATTACCCGCAAATTCACTAGCCGAATGGATGCTTAGGGTTGCTCCTGGAATCGTCTTCTTGAGATCCTCATAGGCACGGTTTGCGGCACTATTTAAATGAGTATCCATTGTCACCAGCACCAGCCGAATTGGCTCATGCAGGTTAGAAGCTTTTGTTTTTGTAAGCATTAAATAAGTAGCATTAAAAAGGTCAAATTTAGAAAATTTACTTTTTACTTTTTGTCTCGGTTTGATTCTTTAAGAATCCTACAATACTGTCAACTAAAATTGACACTAAATTTGCTATAAAGCTATTATTTAAGGGTAAGTCCTAGTAAAAATTTAATGCCAGTATATTTACGGAATGTAATGCGCATTAATAGATTTGCTGCTGTGCAATAAATGAACTTTTAGGGTTTGAATTAAACAATTTCAAGGAATCTGAATGGCACGTAACTACCCTTTCTCTGCAATTGTTGGTCAAGAAGACATGAAATTAGCAATCCTAATTGCGGCACTCGATTCGAGTGTTGGGGGAGTGCTAGTGATGGGAGACCGCGGTACCGGTAAATCCACTGCAGTTCGCGCACTTGCAGCATTACTTCCAGAGATGAACTCGGTTCAAGACTGTGTATATGCCTGCGATCCAAATGCTGCAAGCGGAACCTGCCCTGTGTGTGATGCAATGAGAGTGAAACTCAAGATTGGTGGAAAACTCAAAGCCGTCAAGAAGCCCGTTCCTGTGGTTGACATGCCATTAGGCGCCACTGAAGACCGAGTCATCGGATCATTGGATATTGAAAAAGCGTTGAGCTCTGGAGAGAAAGCGTATGAACCCGGTCTACTTGCCAAAGCGCATCGCGGCTTTTTGTATATAGATGAGGTCAATCTCTTAGAGGATCACTTAGTTGATTTATTGATTGACGTTGCCGCTTCCGGGGTAAATGTAGTTGAAAGAGAAGGCTTGAGTATTCGTCACCCAGCTAAGTTTGTATTGGTCGGCAGTGGGAATCCAGAGGAAGGTGAATTGCGTCCACAGCTATTGGACCGTTTTGGTCTAGCAGTTGAAGTCAAAACACCTCAAGATCCAAAGTCTCGAGTAGAAATCATCAAGCGCCGTGATGAGTTTGAGCGCAACCAAGAAAAATTCATGGCGATCTGGGAAAAAGAAGATGAGGTCATTCGGCAGCAAATTCAGGCAGGGAAAAAGAAGTTGTCATCTGTGAAGGTGGATGATGCCATGCTGGAAAAAGTCACTCAGCTTTGTAGCCATTTGGGAACAGATGGTTTGCGTGGAGAGTTAACACTACTACGCGCAACTCGTGCTTATGCAGCCTTGTGCGGAAAAAGTCATGTCACGATTGAGCATCTGAGAAAGATTGCCGTGCCTGCTTTGCAGCACCGTCTCAGACGCAATCCCCTAGATGACTCTAGCTCCGCTGTTCGAGTTAGAAGAGCCTTAGAAGAGCTATTCCCCGAAACAAGCAAGTAAGTAAGTTCAATCAATAAATACCGTCTTTTGGAAACTCAAGAACAAACCCAAGAGATCAGCAAGAGTGCCAAACTCGAAACTTGGTTGCGGGCACTTCAAGTTGCTCAACTCTTAGTCATCAATCCACATGGTCTGGGAGGCGTGATTTTGCGCGCGCGTTCTGGGCCTGTGAGAGATCGTTGGTTAGCTTATCTCAACACTGTTGCTCAATTAGGCGGTATGCGCCTGCCATTGCGCAAAATGCCACTCGGAATCTCTGATGAAGATCTGATTGGCGGAATCGATCTCGATCAAACATTGCGCACAGGTAAGGCCATTCTAAGACAAGGACTCCTCGCCCAATGCGATCAGCAGCTTTTAATCATACCAATGGCTGAAAGAGTAGAGGTCGGCGCTGCAGCAAAAGTAGTGAGCGCTCTAGATAATGGATTTATTGCCATTGAGCGTGATGGTCAAAGTAAAAGAATTGATAGTCGCTTTGGTGTTGTGGCCTTAGATGAAGGGATCGAAGACGACGAACAACCCAATGAAAAGATTAGGCAAAGAACCGCCTTTCTTTTAAATCTCGACATCATCGGCTGGAGAGATCTACCAGAAACGGATGATGATTTTCTACCGGATGCAGACTCACTACAATATGCTAGTGAACATTTTTCAAATGTCAGCATTAGTGAAGATAGTCTTAGTGCGCTCGTAGGAGTTGCCGAGCAACTCGGTATTGCATCAATTCGTGCATTGAACTTAGCACTCAATACTGCGAAATGCTTAGCCGCCTTTGATAGGGAAGACGAAGTCAGCAGCATACATCTCCAACGCGCTATTGCTTTAGTTTTATCCCCACGCGCCACACGAATGCCACAAAGCGCTCCCCCAGAAGAGGAAGAAATTCCACCTGAATCAGAGCAAGACGAACAAAACGAAAGTGAGCAGGATCCATTGGATCAAGAGCCACCGCCGCCACCGCCAGAAATACCGCCGCCCGATCCAACTAAAGATCAGAATCAGAATGAAGATGATCGAGAGGATGAGGAGCAAGAAAGTGATGCACAAAATCCTCAAGCGCTTGAAGATGAAATTCTCGAAGCTGCCCAAGCGGCTATACCCGCTGATCTTTTAGCTCGTTTGGCTGATTTAGCTGATTTGAAAACGCCCAAAGGAATGGGTGGTAAGACAGGTGCTATTAAAGTCGGTCGTGTACGTGGTCGCCCCCTAGGCAATATGCCGGGCATGCCTGAAGGTGGCAAAACACTGAGCATTATTGATACGCTTCGTGCTGCCGTTCCTTGGCAAGCTGTTCGTAGAGCGGAAATAAAGGCGGCTGGCAAACTTATCCCCGCAGGAAAAATCCTTATTCGCAAAGAAGATTTTAGGATCAAGCGTTATCAAGAGCGGACCCAAACTTTAACGATGTTTATCGTAGACGCTTCTGGCTCCTCTGCAATGCATCGCCTGGCAGAAGCTAAAGGCGCTGTAGAACTCCTCTTAGCAGAATGCTATGTGCGACGAGACCAAGTGGCAGTAATGTCATTTAGGGGCAGTGTTGCTGAACTCGTTCTTGCCCCTACGCGTTCATTGGTAAAGGCGAAGCGCGCTTTAAGTGGGTTACTAGGGGGAGGCGGGACTCCTTTATCTCGTGCCATTGATGAATCTTTTGAGATAGCCAGTACATCCATGAGAAAAGGTCTCACCCCTGCTCTTGTCTTCCTAACGGATGGTCGCGCCAATATCGCTAAGGACGGCTCCCCAGGAAGACCAAAAGCAATGGAAGATGCACAGCAGTCAGCACGTGCTGCCTCTCATTACTCTTTTAAGTCATTATGGATTGACACTTCCCCGCAAGCTCGAGACGAAGGTAAGGCAATTGCCGCATTACTTGGATCGATGTACCTACCCCTACCAAATGCAGGTGCAAATGAGGTTTCTCAAGCAATTATGCAAGGCCTTAAAAAGGCTTAAGCACCAAACTAAGTCTTCAAACCCTCGAGAATGATTTGCACTACCTTGTTTGGCTCAAGCTCATGCATGATGTGGCCACCCTCCCACTTCACAATCTCCGCAGCTGGAAAGTAATCCTGAATAATCTTCTCTAAAGGTTTAACCGGAATCCACGTATCTTGATTGCCCAATACACAGATTAATTTACCTTGATATAAGTCTGCCTCAGCCAATACTTTTTGAATGTCAGCTGCAGCCATGAAATTCATGGAACCACGCACATGATCTGAGCGTTCAAAGAGTTTTCGGTAATGCACTCGGCGAGCCTCTGGCAAAATGGTATTCGTTGAATCCAGTAGCTTATCTACCATCCCCAAACTAGGTGACAGCGAAGCAAGCAAACTGGAAAGTGTTGAAGATCTGGTAATAGGGCCTAAGAGCGGCCCAAAGAAGCTGGTATAGACAGGTGGTGGTGGTATAAAAGATGGATTTAAAGCAATCACTAGCTTCGGCTGCTTAGGTGCTGCCACTGCAAAACGAAGCGCTAAGGGAGCTCCAGCAGAATGCCCCACTACGATCGATGGCGCTTCAATTCCTAATTGCTCAATGAGTAGTTGCAATGAGCGCGCGATGACATCAAGCTTGAGGTCTTCTAATTTTGCGCCTTGAGTAAAGGCATGGCCCGGCAAATCTGGCACTAGCACTTGCGCATGAGGCTCTAACAGAGGAATCAAATCTGACCAAGAGTGGGTTGAGCTGCCAGTGCCGTGCAATAGCAAAACTACGGGGCCCTTACCGGTGAGCTGCACATGCCAATCCAAACCCCCAACAGAGATAAGCCTGCTATGTTGTCGATTGGGCCAATCTAAGGGGATTCGTTTCATTCTTATAAAAACTCTTTGAGTGCGGCAAGGCCAATATTTGGCTGCTCTTCTTGCGGTAAGTGACCAATATTAGGCAAGGATACTCTCTTCGCATTCGGCATCACCTTTAAGTAATCGTTTGCATTGGCAATGGGAATGAAGGCATCCTTTTCACCCCAGATGAGCAGTGTAGGAACTTTAATATTGGTCAGAGCGGGTACTGGATCCTGCAGAACCGTTTGCTGCATACGAGCCAAAATTGCCCCCCTCACTCCTGGCGCTAACATCAGGTCATAGTAACGATTCACTAAAGCATCATTTAATGTATTTGGATTAGCGTAGGCCGGCTCAAGATTCATCGCCAAAAAAGTTTTAGAAAAGAAGTATCGATAAAGCTGAGCGATGGCGGGAACCTCCGTCTTTTTACCGTACTCCATTCTTGGGCTGGCATACCCATCTGGGGATATGAGTACCAACTTACTAACCTGATCCGGATAACGTGCGGCAAACTGCCAAGCAAACTTACCGCCCATCGAGTTACCTACCAGTACCACTTTTGGAATCTGTAACTCCTTCAAGAAGGCTTCGATCACTGCCACACTTCTCTCATCGGTGTAGATGCCACTAGGATCTTCGCCCGTGAGAGCAAAGCCTGGTAAATCAAGGGAAATAACACGGTACTCACTACTTAAAGCCTCTGTCCAGGCATCCCAAGTCTGCAAGCTAGATCCGAAGCCGTGCAAAAATAAAATGGGGACTGGATTTTTAGATGGTCCAGTGTCCTGATAATGAATATTGACTCCCAAGGCACTGACATAAGCAGTTTTAGGTGATCCATAGACTTTCTCCAACTCTGCTTTAGACTTGTCAGGAGTCCATAAATAGAGGGCAGCAAGAAATAGCAATGCCGTTAACACAACAGCAATAATCTTGAGTACTTTTAGAAACATTACTTTTAGCCTTAATATGACAATAATTCATGATTACTAAAATTAAGACTTTAATAGAAAAATGACAACCACCACAAATCAACCGCTTGCAATTGTTACTGGCTCCTCATCTGGCGTTGGTTTATATGCCGCCAAAGCCCTGCTGGCTCGAAACTGGCGACTGGTACTAGCTGTCCGAGATCCCCAAAAGATGGAGTTGGTTGCCAAGGCTCATCAATTTGACTCAAGCCAATATGAAATCTGGCAACTAGACTTAGGCAATCTGGATAGTGTGAAGGCATTTGTCCAGCGCTTTAATGAAAGTGGTCAAAAACTCAATGCCTTGCTCTGCAATGCAGCCACCTACCTACCACTCCTAAAAGAACCAGCCCGCTCACCTCAAGGATTTGAGATCAGCGTGGCAACGAATTACTTTGGGCACTATGTATTAAGCAGAATGCTGCTTGAAAATCTGAAGAAAACGGCTGCACAAAATGAGCATGCGCGCCTCATCACCTTGGGGACTGTGACCGCCAACTCAGAAGAATTCGGGGGCAAAGTTCCAATTCCAGCTCCTGCAGATATTGGTGCCCTAGAGGGCCTCATGGCTGGTTTTAAAGCACCTATTGCCATGATTAACGGAAAGCCCTTTAAGCCAGGCAAAGCCTACAAAGACAGTAAGTTATGCAATATGGTGATGAATCGAGAGCTACAAAAGAGATATCACGCCAGCACAGGTGTGATCTTTAATACCCTCTACCCTGGATGCGTAGCTGAGACGGCACTGTTTCGAGATACGCCCCCACTCTTCCAGAAAATATTTCCCTGGTTTCAGAAAAACATTACTAAAGGTTTTGTGAGTCAAGAGCTTGCGGGCGAGCGGGTTGCTCAGGTCGTAGCCGATTCACGCTTTACCCAATCCGGCGTTCACTGGAGTTGGGGAAATCGCAACTCAGCTATTCGAGAGCCCTTTGCCCAAGAGCTCTCCATGAAAGCCAAGAGTGAAAAGCTCAGTAAGGATCTCTGGGAAATTACCGCCAAGCTCGTTGGGATGCCCAACGATTAATTAAGCAGTTAACTAAGTAGCCAGCTAAGACCTCACTAAGCTAGTTAATCAAAGCCCAGCAAATCAAATATATCCCTGTCCTTCATTGGTACTGAAGGCAGTGGATCGGTTCCCAACCAGAGCGCTGCGGCCAAACGCATGTACTCTTGCTGGACTAACTCAAGCTCTGGAGAATATTCCATTTCAAATAAAGTCGATTTCTTCAAGCGACTACGACGAATCACATCCAAATCTGGAAAATGAGCCATGGTCTTTAATCCCACTTGCTCATTAAATTTGTCGATTTGATCGGTATCTTTGCTGCGATTGGCAATCACACCTCCCAATCGAACGTTGTAGTTTTTTGCCTTCGCTCCAATGGCCTGAATAATGCGATTCATCGCAAAAATAGAATCAAAATCATTGGCGGTGACGATCAGCGCCCGATCAGCATGCTGAAGTGGCGCAGCAAAGCCGCCACACACTACGTCACCTAAAACGTCAAAAATCACGACATCGGTATCGTCCAGCAAATGATGCTCCTTCAGAAGCTTCACTGTTTGCCCAACCACATACCCGCCACAACCTGTACCAGCCGGAGGCCCGCCTGCCTCAACACACATCACGCCGTTATAACCTTCGTACACAAAGTCTTCAATGCGTAACTCTTCTGAATGAAAGTCCACTTTCTCAAGAACATCGATTACCGTAGGCATCAGTTTTTTGGTTAGGGTAAATGTCGAGTCATGTTTAGGATCGCAACCAATCTGTATGACACGTTTTCCCAATTTAGAAAAAGCGACTGATAGGTTAGATGAGGTGGTGCTCTTACCAATACCACCTTTTCCGTAGATCGCAAATACCTTAGCCTTGCCAATCTTCAAATTAGGATCAAGCGGTACCTGAAGGCTGCCTTCACCATCAGGTGGTGCGCTACGAAAATCTGAAATGGGGATATTGATTTCTTTCATGCTTTCTAACCTTCAATCTTCTCAACACGAGGTCGATATTTAACTTCTAAAATGTGCCTTTGCATCATACAAAGTTTCTAATGTAATACTAATAAGTCCCTGCTCTACCGCATAACGCTCTGTATTTCTTCTCGCTTTTCCTCTTACAAAAAAGGGAATCTTGTTGAGCTCTTTTTCTGCGTCGGTTTCCCAGGCGGGTGCTCCATTTTGGGAGGCAACCATAGCAGATGATTTATCTTCGCTTTCTTTGGCAGGAGTTGAGGCATGCCCAAGATGCGATGGCATAGCACCTTCATGGAATTCAAAATCCCCTTTGAACATGCCAATTAAATGCTCTTCAAGACCCATCATGAGAGGATGGACCCAGGAATCAAATAACACGCATGCGCCCTCAAATCCCATTTGCGGTGAATAGCGGGACGGAAAGTCTTGCACGTGTACTGGAGATGAAATCACTGCACAAGGTATTTTCAAGCGCTTGGCAATATGGCGTTCCATCTGGGTTCCTAGGATTAATTCTGGTTGAAGCTCGGTAATCTTTTCCTCAACTTCTAAATAGTCATCCGTAATGATTGCTTCAAGCCCAAGCTCAGCAGCTGCTTCACGCACTTCACGAGCCAATTCACGACTGTAGGTTCCCAATCCAACGACTTTGAAACCCATTTCATGAGCAGCTACTTTTGCCGCAGCGATTGCATGAGTGGCGTCACCAAATATAAATACGCGTTTATTGGTGAGGTAGGTAGAGTCCACCGATAAGGCATACCAACGCGCCTTGGATGATTGACTTAATTTTTCCACATCACATTCAATGCCAGCAAGTTGACAAACTTCGGTGATAAAAGCTTGAGTCCCTTTAAATCCAATCGGGATGGTTTTAGTCGACGGTTGACCAAAGCTACGACTCATCCAAGTAGCTGCAGTATTGGCAGTCTCTGGATACAAATTGACGTTAAAGTCTCCCTCATGTAAACGGGCAATATCCGCTGGATTAGCACCCAAGGGTGCAACCACATTGACTTCAATACCCAAGTCACTCAATAAGCGAGAAATTTCTTCAACATCATCACGGTGGCGAAATCCAAGCGCTGTGGGCCCTAAAATATTACAGCTTGGCTTTGTATCCACCGCTCGGGCTGGGCGCTGTTGCCCTGGGGCCAAGATAAATGATTGCCCCAATAAACGGACCATCTGATAAAAAGTTTCTGCTGCGCCCCAGTTTTCTTTCTTTTGATATGCCGGCAATTCAAGCGGCAATATCGGAACTGGCAAATCCAGGGCTGCAGCCAGGCCACCCGGATCATCTTGAATGAGCTCAGCCGTACATGAAGCGCCCACCATTAATAAGTCGGGTTTAAAACGGGCATATGCTGTTCTTGCGGCATCTTTAAATAACTCTGCAGTATCGCTACCTAAATCACGCGCCTGAAAAGTCGTATAGGTTACTGGCGGCCGTTTTTTCATCCGCTCAATCATGGTGAACAGGAGATCCGCATAGGTATCGCCTTGCGGAGCATGCAGCACGTAATGTACTTTCTCCATTGCCGTAGCAATCCTCATGGCACCCACATGCGGCGGCCCCTCATAAGTCCAGAGGGTTAACTTCATGCAGCCTCCGTCATCATGAGCTTCGCTTTTCTCGTTAAGGGGCGCGCAAACAACTCTGCTAGATCAGCCGCCTGATTGAATCCTTGAATCGGCGTAAAGACAAGCTCAATAGACCACTTCGTAGTGAAACCCTCAGCTTCTAAGGGATTAGCAAGTCCTAGGCCACATACCACCATGTCGGGTTGCTGCGCACGACAACGATCTAATTGATTCTCTACATTTTGACCTTCGGACAATTGAGTCTTGGGATCTAACATCGCCAATTCCTCTGCCATATGCTGACGATGCAAATAAGGAACACCGACCTCCATCAGATTCATGCCCAGCTCTCTATTTAAATAACGCGCTAGGGGTATTTCTAACTGAGAGTCTGGAAAAAAGAAAATGGATTTGCCCTGCAAGACTGCGCGATGTGGTTCAAGTGATTTATTGGCGCGATCCCGCTGTGGAGCGATCACCTTTTCAAATACCTCGGGAGAAATATTCATGGCTGTAGCTGCAGCTGAGAACCATTTTTCTGTTCCCTCCACCCCCAATGGAAAAGGTGCAGCAATTCTTTGAGCTCCCATATTCTCTAGGAACCTAGCGGTATCCGTCAGAAATGGCTGAGCTAATAAATATTTAGTCTTTGGGCCGACAACGATTCGTTGAGTGGATTCCCGCGGTGGGAAAAAAGCGAAGGACTTTACACCCAGATCTTTAAAGATACGATGGAATTGATCCTCGACAACATCAGCCAAGCAACCCACCACCAATAACTCCACCTCATCAGATTGATTGGATTTAGGTAGGTCCTGCACTAGCGCAGCCAAACAAGCATCTTCACCTTGGGTAAAGGTTGTTTCAATGCCACTGCCAGAGTAATTCAGAATGCGCACATTCGGAGCGAATGTTTTGCCTAGACGTTGTGCTGCCCTTGATAAATCTAACTTAATCACTTCCGAGGGACAAGAGCCCACCAAAAATAGCAACTTAATATCTGGACGACGTTCAAGCAATTGCTTCACCACCTTGTCCAATTCATCATTAGCATCTGCAAGACCAGCTAAATCACGATCATCAATAATGGCAGTTGCAAAACGGGGCTCCGCAAAAATCATCACACCTGCTGCAGATTGAATCAAGTGAGCACAGGTACGAGAGCCGACCACTAGAAAAAAGGCATCTTGAATTTTTCGATGCAGCCAGATAATCCCGGTGAGCCCACAGAAAACCTCTCTTTGACCGCGCTCCTTTAGGGGCTGAAAATCGACTATTACCTCTTGGGATGCAGAATTCAATTCTGGCCCCTGGCGTTGATATGCGACTTGAATTGAAGATTAAGGCTGTGAATCATGGGATTAATTTCAAAAAGGGTCAGGCAGCAAGAAAATAGTTATTCATTTAACTGTAACAATAATCTTACACAGTAAAAGCTTCTTAAACGCTATTAGATATAAGTGTTTATACCCATCAATTGACCAAGATCAAGAAATGACTTCTTTACAAATCCAATGAAAAAAACCCCAAATACTGGAGAATTTGGGGTTTTTACTAGCTAAGAGTAGAGCCTTATCTTTGTGACTTTAGCAATGCCTTGAATGTCAGAATACTCAGAGCAATTCCAATGCCTAGGGAAACTAAAAACATGGCAAATTTAGATTGGGTCTGCCCGGCGGGGAAGATCAGATAAAAGGCAACGGTAATGCTAATCACCATGCCGCAAAAGCCGGCTATCTTGGAAATACGATCTCTCATATCGTGAAATTTAAACATGCTCTTCATCCTTTCAAGTTTTGCCAATTCATGAAAACTTTAAACTGCGTTACCAATCGAGTCAATATGACTAAGGGAATACCCTTTATCCATTGGCAGATTTCTCTATCTCAAGCATGCCGTCATCTATGGTGTAAGTCGGCTCATAAGCCAATTGATCCCTCGCCTTTTGAATAGAAACAGAAAAAGGGTGGGCCATTAAATGAACCATTTCTCTAATTAAGGGAGGCTCGCCAGGCAGGGGTAAGTATTTCCAGCCATTTTCTGTAAAACGCGCCAAGGGTCTGGCAAGGGGCCGAGGTATAGATAGAGTCGGCACTTTATATTGACCCGCCTTCAACCTTCTAGTCATCCATTGCCTAAATTGCGTTGGCGGCCCATCGCTAATAAAGAAACTTTCTTGATTTGAATTCGACAACAGCGCTTTTTTAACCGCTTCACAAAGATTTTGAATATAGCAAGTTGAAAATGGGTAATCACCCTGATCGAACCAGCCAAATTTATTGAGATCTGCAGCTCTGCCTATAGTCCGATCAACGACATCGCCTTTGCCCCAAATGGATGCCGGCCTCAGACTGATAGTGTGGAGTATTTCATTTCCAGCATGAAGGACTAACTGTTCTGCTTGAGACTTGCTATGAGTGTATGCAAAGCTTTGTAATGGGGGTAAAGGTAGAGATTCTGAAACATTGAGATTTGGTAGCAATGGATTTTTAGCAATCGAGGCATCACTCATATAAATGAACTGCTTAATTCCAGCTTGACTTGCTGACTCTAGGATGCTTTTCGTCATGAAAACATTAGTCTCTAGCAACGCTTTATCTGAATTCCATAGCTTCATCTCTGCAGCACAGTGAATCACGACATCTAAACCCTGAAGTCTCTTTGATAAATCCTCCACATCATTCAGACTTCCCAACCAAATTTCAAAATTACAATGAGATTCAGCTTCAATAGACAGCGGCTTACGAAAGTGGCATACAAGCTCATGACCTGCCGCAATCAAAGACTGGGCTAAGTGACTACCTACAAAACCGCTCGCCCCAGTTAAAAAGATCTTCATTTACTAAACAGCTGGCTAAGAAATAATGCAGAGCGGCCATAGTAATGGGCGCTTGCTAACAGTATCTTTGGGGAGAGCGCGATAATCGAAACAAGCAATAAAAGACAGAAGGACCAATGCCTAGTTGCTCCATAGGCACCCAATAAAATGAGCCCCAGAAAAATGAGCCTGCGCGCTTGGCCACGAGGTAACCAGGGACTTCTTTTATAGAGTGGTTCTTTATGAGTTACGGAGCTTTCGCCTGTCATCTTCCTGTGATCACCAAAAAACAAATTCAATCTAATCCAAGTGAATTATCATAGTTAATTATTAGGGATTATTCAATGACAAAGCAGAGCAACAACACAAATCCCCGAGGATTTCGCACCTTAGCAGCACTACTCCCTTTTTTAAAGCCATATAAAAAACAATTGGTATTGGCTACCTTTAGTCTAGTACTAGCTGCAAGCGCAACCTTAGCCGTCCCCTTCTCTTTTAGACAAATCATTGATTTGGGATTTAACGCCAATAGTGGCAACCAAATCAATACCACTTTTTTAACTCTGTTTATTGTTGCTGGCTTAGTGGCCTTAGGAACGTCTTTGCGTTTTTACATGGTGTCCTGGTTAGGCGAAAAAATCACGACTGATATTCGCTCAGCAGTCTATAGCCACGTCATCAAGCAGAGTCCAGAGTTCTTTGAGTCTACTCATAGCGGTGAAATACTCTCACGCCTGAATACGGATACGGTTCTAATCCAAACACTCATTGGAACCAGCGTCTCGATGGCCATCAGAAATCTTCTGTTGCTGGCTGGCGGCTTAGTAATGATGTTTATTACCAGCCCCAAATTATCGGTACTGATTTTCGCTACGCTATTACTCACGATCATTCCAACTGTCATCATGGGTAGACGAGTAAGAAAGCTTTCTCGTAATTCACAAGATAAGATTGCGAATGCCTCCGCCTTGGCAAGTGAAAAATTAAATGCGATACCAACCATTCAATCCTTCACCAATGAGAACATTGAAATTGGCCGTTTTAATCAATCCATTCATACCGCTCTTGATGCAGCCATCACTCGCACACGGGCAAGAGCCTTACTGACATTTGTAGCCATTTTATTTGGCTTTACCAGCATTATTTTGGTACTTTGGCTTGGTGCATATGCGGTCATGGACAATCAAATAACCGCCGGAGAATTGTCTCAATTTATTTTGTATGCCGTGATTGTTGCGGGAGCGATAGCAGGCATTTCTGAAGTGATCGGCGATACCCAAAGAGCCATTGGTGCAAGTGATCGTCTTCTAGAGCTCTTAAATGTGAAGTCCTCAGTCCAAGCTCTAGCTAATGTGAAATCAATCCCCCAAGTCAATGCAGCTGGTATTGAAGTGCAAATAGAGAATCTCAGCTTTCAATATCCATCGAATCCAAATAGTGTTTTAACTGATTTATCTCTAGAGATTAAACCCGGTCAAAGAATTGCTATTGTGGGACCTTCAGGCGCCGGGAAGACTACGCTCTTTCAACTACTGCAGCGCTTCTATGACCCCACTAGCGGAGAAATCCTGTTTAATGGCATCGATATTCGCAAGCTTGAACTCGAAGCACTGAGAAAATTAATTGGCGTTGTTCCCCAGGATATTGTGATTTTTTCAGATAACGCCATGGAGAATATTCGTTTTGGCAGGATGGATGCGACTGATGATGAAGTTCTAGCTGCAGCTCGCCTCGCCATAGCGGATGAATTTATCTCCAAACTGCCAGAGGGCTATCAAACGTTCTTAGGAGATCGAGGCATCCGCTTGTCTGGAGGACAAAAACAGCGCATTGCAATTGCACGGGTCTTGTTAAAGAATCCAGCCTTGTTGCTCTTGGATGAGGCCACCAGCGCCTTAGATGCCGAGTCGGAACTACTCGTACAGCGCGCCCTTGAGGCGGCGATGGATCATAGGACAACCATTGTGATTGCCCATAGACTGTCCACCGTAAAGCAAGCCGACAAAATAATCGTGCTGGAAAATGGGCGAATTATTGAAACCGGTACACATGCTGATTTAATTCAACGAAGCGGACTTTATGCTCGCTTAGCTAAACTTCAATTCACTGATCGATAACTCAGCGTCATCCCCTTGTAAGTTCAGGCGTCTTCGTGATTTATTCATTCACTAGGGTTTTTACCAATGATGATCAGAGTAAACCTTAGTTAACACAAAAAATATTGACAGTTAGGCTTATTGCTTTAAAAATCAAATAAATAGTAGCCAACTAGCAAAAGTTTATCTAATCAATGCTCTCATCAGACACTAATCAATCTGCACAAATTTTTTTAGCACAGCCTAGGGGTTTTTGCGCGGGCGTTGAAAGAGCGATCACGATTGTTGAAGAAGCTTTAAAAAAATATGGCAGCCCAATTTATGTCAGACATGAGATTATTCACAATGCTTACGTTGTAAAATATTTTGAAGCAAAAGGCGTTATTTTTGTCAATGACGTATCAGAAGTGCCCGAGGGATCTATTCTGATCTTTAGCGCTCATGGTGTAGCTAGAGCAGTTAAAAATGATGCTCAATTTCGCAAACTTACCGTTTTTGATGCAACCTGCCCATTAGTTTCAAAGGTGCATGCTGAGGTCATTCGCTTACATGCGAGTGACTACCAAATCATTATGATCGGCCATCTTGGGCATCCAGAAGTTGAGGGGACGATGGGCCAAATTGATGCCCCAGTTCACCTCATAGAAAAAGTAGCTGATGTAGATACCTTGAGATTTAAAGAGAATGATTTGCTCGCCTATGTCACCCAAACTACCCTGTCGGTAGACGAAACCTCGGAAATCACTGCTGCTCTATTAAAAAAATATCCCCACATCCATGCGCCTAAGAAACAAGATATTTGTTACGCCACTCAAAATCGACAAGATGCTGTTAAGGCAATGCTGCCTTTAGTAGAGATCGTGATCGTTGTTGGAAGCCCGAATAGCTCAAACTCCAAAAGGCTTCAGGAATTATCTTTAAAGATGCAGGTTCCTGCGTTCTTAGTAGATGATCCACTGCAGATAGAGTCAGAGTGGTTTTCCGGAGTTAAAAATATTGGCATTACTGCTGGTGCATCCGCTCCTGAAGAATTAACGGCGAAAGTTATCCAAGCCATTAAAACATTTTCAAAAGGTGTAGTGCTACCCATGAAAGGCATTGATGAAAACATCAACTTTTCTTTGCCTAAGGGTTTGATTTAGTCGCTTGATTTTCTATCTAAGTCGAGTCAGTAGCGAGCAAGAACTAGAAAATGATTAGGGCATCAGAACTGTGCCCAACAGAAAATTACTGACTCATTCTTTTGCAAAAAGAGCTGGAAATAGAAAGAATGAAATATAGCGCGAAACCAATAGCAAATATAAAATACTCGCCAGTGTTGAAAAAATAGAGCAAGCCCACAATAGTTATCCCAAGGGAGAGAACACTAAGTATTGTTTTAGCAAACATAATAATTCCTAAAAGTTATATTTTTAATATTCGACTATCTTAAGACAAAAAAGGGTTTCATGCACTCGTGCAAGAACCCCTACTCCCACTCGATTGTTGCGGGCGGTTTTCCACTGATGTCATATACAACTCGATTGATACCGCGCACTTCATTAATGATGCGGTTTGAAACTTTGCCTAACAACTCATGTGGCAAGTGGGCCCAATGCGCTGTCATAAAGTCTTGGGTTTGGACTGCTCTGAGGGCAACAACATATTCATAAGTTCTGCCATCGCCCATCACACCAACAGACTTCACCGGCAAGAAAACAGCAAACGCTTGACTCGTAAGATCATACCAAGATTTTTGACTTGCTTCATCAATCGTATTGCGCAACTCTTCAATGAAAATGGCGTCAGCACGTTGCAGTAAGCTCGCAAACTCTGCTTTGACCTCGCCCAAAATACGCACGCCAAGGCCTGGTCCTGGGAATGGATGGCGATAGACCATCTCACGTGGCAAACCTAATGCAACACCAAGCTCACGCACTTCATCTTTAAATAATTCACGCAATGGCTCAAGTAACTTGAGATGCATATCCTCAGGCAGACCACCAACATTGTGATGACTTTTAATCGTGTGCGCGCCCTTCTTACCTTTACCAGCAGACTCAATGACGTCTGGATAAATAGTTCCTTGCGCAAGCCACTTGGCATTTTCGATCTTGCCAGACTCGGCCTGGAAAATCTCTATGAATTCTTTACCGATGATTTTGCGTTTAGCTTCTGGATCAGCAACCCCAGCCAACTCACCCATGAATTTCTCTTTAGCGTCAACGCGGATCACTTTCACACCAAGATTGCGTGCAAACATCTCCATCACCATATCGCCTTCATTGAGACGAAGCAGGCCGTGATCCACAAATACGCAAGTCAATTGATCGCCAATCGCGCGATGAATTAAGGCTGCTGCAACACTGGAGTCGACGCCGCCAGACAAGCCTAGAATGACTTCTTCATCGCCGACTTGCTTGCGAATATTCTCAACTGCTTCTGCAATGTAGTCGCCCATTACCCAGTCAGGTTTGCATTGGCAAATCTCGTGTACAAAGCGCTCAATGATTGCAGTGCCTTGAATGGTATGTGTGACTTCTGGATGAAACTGAAATGCATAGAAGCGACGCTCTTCATCCGCCATGCCAGCAATTGGGCAAGACTCAGTAGAGGCCATCAACTTAAACGCAGGTGGCATTGAGGTGACTGAGTCACCATGACTCATCCACACCTTCAAAATCCCATGACCTTCACTGGTGGAGAAGTCCTGAATGCCTTTAAGCAAATTGGTGTGGCCATGCGCACGAACTTCTGAGTAACCAAACTCACGCGCTTTACCCAAAGACTCTGCGGAAGCAACTGCGCCACCTAATTGGGTGGCCATGGTTTGCATGCCGTAGCAAATCCCCAAAACAGGTACACCAAGCTCAAAAACAATTTGGGGTGCACGGGGACTGCCGTCTTCAGTTACCGAACTAGGGCCGCCGGAGAGAATGATGCCCTTACCGCCCTGCTCTTGAATGAATTTTCGAATGAATTCAGGGTCGTAATCGTAGGGATGGATCTCTGAATACACGCGTCCATCACGTACACGCCGAGCAATGAGTTGAGTTACTTGTGAACCAAAGTCGAGAATCAGTATTTTGTCGTGCACGAAAAGATCAGCCTTTATTTCAGCTTTTTTTGTTGTTAATCAATATGATAATTTGGCGCTTCTTTAGTGATCTTCACGTCATGAACGTGCGACTCTCGCACGCCAGCTGAAGTGATTTCTACAAAATTGGCTTTTTCATGGAGCTCATCAATCGTTTTGCAGCCGAGATAACCCATAGAAGATCGAATGCCGCCGGTCAGTTGATGCAAGATGGCCAGCACGCTACCTTTATATGGCACCTGACCTTCAATACCTTCTGGCACTAACTTTTCTGCATTCGCAACAATATCGCTCTGGAAGTAACGATCAGCAGAGCCATCCGCCATCGCGCCCAAAGAACCCATACCGCGATAGCTCTTGTAAGAACGTCCTTGGTATAAGAACACTTCGCCTGGAGCTTCTTCAGTGCCAGCGAACATGCCACCCATCATGACCGAACTAGCGCCAGCCGCTAATGCTTTTGCAACGTCACCCGAGTAACGTATGCCACCATCAGCAATTAATGGAATACCAGTGCCCTTAAGTGCAGTTGCCACATTCACAATCGCAGTAATTTGTGGAACGCCTACGCCAGCAACAATACGAGTTGTACAGATTGAACCAGGACCAATACCAACCTTGACACCATCAGCACCATGATCAGCCAATGCCTTAGCAGCATCACCAGTAGCAATATTGCCGCCAATCACTTGTACATGAGGGTAATTTTTCTTAACCCACTTCACGCGATCCAATACACCTTGGCTATGGCCGTGAGCTGTGTCAACTACGATCACATCAACACCAGCGCGTACCAATAACTCAATACGCTCATCGTTATCAGGGCCAACGCCTACTGCGGCACCAACGCGCAACTTACCTTCGCTGTCTTTACAAGCATTCGGGTGTTCAGTTGCCTTGAGAATGTCTTTAACGGTAATGAGGCCACGCAGTTCAAACTTGTCATTGACAACCAATACGCGCTCTAAACGATGATGACTCATTAAGCGTTTTGCTTCATCTAATGAGCAACCCTCTTTCACAGTAATCAATCGCTCACGTGGAGTCATCTTGGTTTTTACTGGAGCATCTAAGTCTTCTTCGAAACGCAAATCGCGATTCGTAATAATGCCAACAACCTCTTTACCAACAAGTACTGGGAATCCTGAGAAACCATGCTCACGAGAAAGTTGGATCACCTGACGAAGAGTGACATCCGGGCTAATCGTGATTGGATCACGCAGAACACCAGATTCATATCGCTTTACTTTAGCTACTTCACGCGCTTGCTCAGCGGGCTTTAAGTTTTTATGAACGATGCCGATGCCACCTTCACTAGCCATGGCGATTGCCAAACGACCTTCAGTGACGGTATCCATAGCTGCGGACACCAATGGTGTATTAAGTGAAATATCTCGAGTTAACTTACTTGCCAAGCTGGCATCTCGAGGGAGCACCGATGAATAAGCCGGTACGAGGAGCACATCGTCAAAAGTGAGTGCTTTTTGAATGAGTCGCATGCAAAACCCCTAGTCGCAAAAACAGATTATAGCCTCCTAGCCTTTCTTTTAGCTGCGGCAGCCTGGAATTTGGCATCCTGGTTCTGATTAGCCTTCTTACGCCGAACCGTCTTAGGGTCGATTAATAGCGGGGAATAGAGCTCTAGGCGATCTCCAGCATAAATGGGACTATCCCAGTCCTTGCGCTTACCAAAGACCCCAAAGCAGCCTTTTCTGGCTAAAACAGGGTCGTCTGGACCAACTGCAATTCCAGCTCTCATGAGGGCTAGACCAATCGTAGGCAACTCGTTGTCCGTCAGAAAGAGCTTGAACGCCTTAAGCTCTGGCTCACCCTGCCTGGCATCACAGAGAATGAGGTCAAGTGAGCGCTCAGCCATAGAGGTCCTCGGCACGCTTTACAAAGCAGTCAACAAAGGTGCCGGCTATATGACCAAATACTGGGCCAATAATCTTGTCCAAAATCACGCTCTTGAACTCCCAGTGCAGCTTGAACTCCACCTTACAAGCATCTTCCCGCAAGGGGATAAAGTTCCATTGCCCAGAAAAGTGCTTAAACGGGCCATCTACAAAGACCATGTCAATCGTTTCAGGGCGGTGATTCACATTCCGAGTATGAAAATACTGGGTAATGCCCTTGAAATGAATATTAATTTTGGCGTCGAGCACGGTCTCAGTCTGCTCAAAAATCTCTACACCGCCACACCAAGGCAAAAACTCAGGATAGCGGGCGACATCCGTCACCAAGCCATACATACGGTCGGCTGATTGGCCAATTAAAACGGTCTTGTAGACGTCTGCCATAATCGTTCTTGAGAGCTAAATAAATATGAGTATCGTCGATAACAAAAAAGCCTTCTTTGATTATTTTATCGAGGAGCGCTTTGAGGCAGGGCTTGTGCTAGAAGGCTGGGAAGTGAAAGCCATCCGCGCAGGTCGCGTGCACGTCAAAGAAGCGTATGTTGTGATTCGCAAGGCGGAGCTATTTTTGATCGGCTGCCATATCACCCCCCTGCTCTCAGCCTCCACCCATATCGTTCCAGACAGCACTCGTACTCGAAAACTCCTTCTGAATGCGATTGAAATTAAAAAACTCATCGGCAAAGTAGAGCAAAAGGGCTATACCCTGGTACCCCTAAACCTGCACTTCTCCAAAGGCAATGTGAAGTGTGAGATTGGTCTGGCTAGAGGTAAGAAGCAACATGACAAGCGTGCAGCCACTAAAGAACGTGAGTGGGAAGTCCAAAAAGGTCGTATCGCTAGAGGCGATCTAAACGCTTAATTTCTCGCTTAACCCCATAAAAACTGGGGTAGACTGCCCTTAGGGCGAATATTTGAGCATTTATGCACTTTTATAGTGCAATTCAGCACCAAGCCGCTTCAAATCATTCATTCCAGCTTTTATATAGGCATTAGTTTGGTAACTATGAAATTGCCTTTTGACGAAATGCTCGACGCCGCAGGCCAAGCGCGTCCCCACTACCAAATCTTTCACAATTGGCTTAAACAGCAAAGTGACACCCTCATGGGTCTCAAACGTGCTGAAGCAGACCTGATCTTTAGAAGAGTGGGCATTACCTTTGCCGTCTACGGAGATGATCTGGGGTCGGAAAGAACCATTCCTTTCGATCAAGTGCCACGCATCTTTACTGCCAAAGAATGGGAGCAACTTGAAGCGGGATTACGTCAACGAGTCAAAGCACTTAATCGCTTTATCTACGACGTGTATCACGATGAGGACATTATTAAGGCGGGCATTGTTCCAGCCGAACAGATTTATAACAATGCGCAATATCGCCCTGAGATGCGCAACGTCAACATACCACGCGACATCTACGCACAAATTGCTGGCATCGATATTGTTCGCGCCGGTGAGGGTGAGTTCTACGTTTTAGAAGATAACTTGCGAGTTCCTTCCGGCGTGTCTTACATGGTTGAAGACCGTAAGATGATGATGCGACTCTTTCCTGATCTCTTCCAAAAATATCGCATTGCTCCTGTAGAGCACTACCCTGATCTTTTATTGGAATGTCTCAAGTCAGTTAAACCAGATGACGTTAAAAAACCAAACGTCGTTGTGTTGACTCCAGGCATGTATAACTCTGCTTACTTTGAACACAGCTACCTCGCGCAGCAGATGGGTGTTGAGTTAGTAGAAGGTAAAGACTTATTTGTGAAAAATGAACAAGTCTTTATGCGGACCACTCAAGGACCTGAGCGCGTTGATGTCATCTATCGTCGTGTTGATGATGACTTTCTGGATCCATTGGCATTCCGCTCTGATTCCACTCTAGGCGTTGCGGGACTCTTATCAGCACACCGCGCTGGTAACGTGACACTGGCAAATGCGATTGGCACCGGTATTGCTGATGACAAATCCATCTATCCCTATGTACCCGAGATGATCGAGTTTTATCTTGGCGAGAAACCAATTCTTAATAACGTTCCTACTTTCCAGTGCCGCAAGGCAGATGACTTAGCTTATACCTTAGCCAATCTAGATAAGTTGGTAGTGAAATTGACTCATGGCGCCGGTGGATATGGCATGTTAGTTGGTCCGGCATCAACCAAAGCAGAGATTGAAGAATTTAGAACGCACCTTATTGCCAATCCAGACAAATATATTGCGCAACCTACCTTAGCGCTATCCACCTGCCCTACCTTTGTAGAGTCTGGTGTTGCACCAAGACATATCGACTTAAGGCCTTTTGTTCTCTCGGGCAAAACGATCAAGATGGTTCCTGGCGGATTGACTAGGGTCGCACTCAAAGAAGGTTCTTTAGTAGTGAACTCCTCCCAAGGTGGCGGAACTAAAGATACTTGGGTATTGGAAGAGTGAGAGATGAGTATGGGGAATAAGAAAATATGTTGAGTCGTACCGCTGATTGTCTTTATTGGATGGCCCGTTACACCGAGCGCGCAGAGAATACTGCCCGCATGCTCGATGTAAACCATCAAACCTCCCTACTGCCACAGCCTGCGGAGTTTTTAGAGCAGAGTTGGAAAAAACTACTCACAATTTCCAAGCTGGAAGAAGCCTTCCTCAGCAAATATGATGTGGTTAATCGTGAGAATGTTTTGGACTTCATGATTTATGAAACCAGCAATCCTTCGAGCATCGTTTCTTGCTTGTTTGCTGCGCGTGAGAATGCCCGCGTTATCCGCGGCAAGATTACTTCCGAAGTTTGGGAAACCCAAAACACCACTTGGCTTGAGCTACAGCGCATCCTAGAAGCAAGACATCAAGCCGATCCTAGTCGCCTTTTGGAGTGGGTGAAGCACCGTTGCCACCTCTTTAGGGGCGTCTTATACGGCACGATGCTGAAGAATGAGGCCTTTTACTTTATCAGCGTGGGAACCTTGCTAGAGCGCGCCGACAACACTGCACGTATTCTGGAAACTAAGTATGAGGACCCAGCAGCACTGCGGGTTCTTGGAGCTAAGAAATCCTCGGAAGATGGCACTGATGGTGAATTCTTTGACTTCTACCACTGGGCAGCTTTACTGCGCTCCGTTTCCGCATTTGAAATCTATCGTCAAATTTATTCTGATCAAGTCACACCAAAACAAGTCGCACAACTACTCATCTTCAACAAGCAGATGCCTCGCTCCTTGGTATCCTGCATCAATGAATTAATCCCCCTCATTTCTGAGGTCAAGAATCAGCAATCCAAAGAAATTGAACGCTTACTTGGAAAACTCAAGGCAAGCTTGGATTACTCTGATATTGATGAGGTATTTGAGCAAGGCCTGGAAGAATTTATTGAGGCTTTCTTAGAGCGCATTAACTACATAGCCGATGAGTTTAGCAATGCTTATCTCATTCCACTGGCTGTTGCCTAAGAAATCACAAAGACTATATGCATCTTAAAATTCGCCATCGCACAGAATATCGCTATGAAACACCCGTGCGTTATTCCATACAAGAGTTGCGCTTGACGCCTCCCGCTCTAGCTGGCCAACAAGTCGATAAATGGAGAATTAGTACGCCAATTAAAGCATCTAGCTCTATAGATACTTTTGGCAATCTTTGCAGTGTATTTGTACAGGAAACCCCTTACACCTCAATGATGATTGAGGCTGAAGGTGAAGTGCATACACAAGATGCATTTGAATTTGTTGATGATGCTAAAGCAGTTTCGCCCTACTATCTTTTGCAGCAAACGAATCTCACTGAATCTACAGATGAAATGTTGGAATATTTCTCCTACGGCATTCCAAAGAAAAATTCAGTTGATCAAGTGCTTAAGCTCGCTGAGGCAGTTCAAGGATTGATTGTGTACTCTCCTGGCCAAACGAACTTTGCTACGACTGCAGCTCAATCCTTTGCCATGAAATCTGGTGTTTGCCAAGATCATGCGCACATTATGTTGAGTCTATGCCGCGCCTCTGGAATTCCAGCGCGATATGTCAGTGGTTATTTCTTTGCAGAAGAGTCTCCAAATCTTGCTAGCCATGCTTGGATCGACTTTTGTAGCGATATCGATAAAGGCATCTGGACCAGTGTAGATATCACCCATGCCTGCTTAGTTGACTCACGTCATATTCGCCTTGCCATTGGTAGAGATTATTATTCTGCTGCACCTGTTAAAGGGGTGCGCTCTGGCGGCGGAGGAGAAGAACTCAGCGCCAACATTTCGATTCAACAGTTGCCATAGCAACCCTCTGGGATATTTAAGAGATAATTCCAAGAAATAATGAAGAGGGTCTGTGTATGACGTATTGCGTTGGTCTTTGCCTTAAAGATGGTCTTGTTTTCTTATCTGATACCCGGACAAATGCTGGCGTAGACCAAATTGGCACTTTTAGAAAGATGTCTTTGTTTCAAAACAAGGATCGCTTCTTTACCTTGATGAGTGCCGGCAATCTTGCCATTACCCAATCCGTTAAAGAAATCCTGCTGCAAGGACAGCTTTTTAAGGGCAAAAATCTCTGGACAGCTAAAAACTCATATGAAGCCGCAGTTGTTGTGGGTGACGCCATTAAACAAGTGTATGAACGCGATCATATTGCACTTGAAAAATCGGGCCTTGAATTTAACTGCAATATGATTTTTGGTGGTCAAGTGAAAGGCGAGAAACCGCGCCTATTTAATATTTATTCGGCTGGGAACTTTATTGAGGCTACTCCCGAGACTTGCTATTTCCAGATTGGTGAATCTAAGTACGGCAAGCCCATCTTAGATCGAGTACTCAATTTCAATACACCACTTAATCTGGCAACCAAGTGCGCCCTCATCTCTATGGATTCGACTCTGAAGAGTAACATTTCGGTTGGACTACCTCTGGATATGCTGGTTTACGAAAAAAATTCTCTGAAAGCCACGAAGCTCGTCACTCTAGATGATGCCAACCCCTACTTCGCAATGATCCATCAAGCATGGGGCGAGAAACTACGCGAGGCCTTTAATTCGATAGCGGAACCCAGTTGGAGCGGCGCTCATAAATCGAGCGATATCTCCACTCCTGCTAAAAAAATGGGGATTGTTCCTATCAATCATCCCCCATCTAAGGCAAGAGCTCAAAAGGCCACAAGAACAACTAAGGCGACTCCCGTAAAGAAGGCGGCAAAGAAAGTGGTGCCAAAGAAGGTGACAGTAAAGAAAAAGTAAGTCTCCAATAATGAAGCGTTAGATGCATTTATAAACAAAAAGGCCTAGATTTTTTCTAGGCCTTTTGCTTTAACGCTATCCGCTTTGGTTTAGGCTTTTAAGTTCTTACCTAACATCTCCCAGGTAGCCACTACGCTATCTGGATTTAATGAGATTGAAGTAATCCCCTTCTCAACCAACCAACGAGCAAAGTCTGGGTGATCTGAAGGGCCTTGGCCGCAAATACCAACGTATTTATTTTGCTTACGGCAAGCATCAATTGAACGAGCAATCATGAACTCTACCGCTGGATCGCGCTCATCAAAGTCGATAGCCAACAATTCCATACCGGAGTCACGATCTAGGCCCAGAGTTAATTGAGTCATGTCGTTTGAGCCGATTGAGAAACCATCAAAGTACTCAAGAAACTGATCAGCCAAAATCGCATTAGATGGGATCTCGCACATCATGATCAGACGCAAACCATTCACACCACGCTTGAGACCAAACTTCTCCATCATGTCGATCACGCGCTTAGCCTGATTGATGGTACGTACAAACGGAACCATGATTTCTACGTTATCCAAGCCCATATCTTCACGAACTCGCTTCATTGCAGCGCACTCGAGAGCAAAGGCTTCACCAAAGTCTTCAGAAACGTAACGTGATGCACCGCGGAATCCCAGCATTGGGTTTTCCTCGTCTGGTTCATAACGTGATCCACCAATTAACTTCTTATATTCATTGGATTTGAAGTCTGACAAACGAACAATCACTGGCTTTGGATAGAAAGCAGCAGCAATCGTTGCTACACCTTCAACCAACTTATCTTCATAGAACTGACGCGGGCTAGCATAGCCACGAGCAACGCTCTCAACTGCACGCTTGAGGTCAGGATCAATATTTGGATATTCCAATACAGCACATGGATGTACACCAATGTAGTTATTGATGATGAACTCAAGACGAGCTAAGCCAACACCAGCATTCGGAATCTGACAGAAATCAAATGCCAGCTGAGGATTGCCGATATTCATCGTGATCTTCACTGGAATCTCGGGCAACACACCACGAGATAATTCAGTGACTTCGGTTTCGATCAAGCCATCATAAATATGACCTTCATCACCTTCGGCGCAAGAAACTGTCACCATCATGCCGTCTTGCAAATGCTCAGTGGCATCACCGCAACCAACAACTGCAGGTACACCTAATTCACGAGCAATAATTGCTGCGTGGCATGTACGTCCACCACGATTGGTCACAATCGCTGAAGCACGCTTCATGACTGGTTCCCAGTTAGGGTCAGTCATATCGGCGACTAAGACATCGCCTGGCTGAACACGATCCATTTCGCTTGGGTCACGAATAATACGTACAGGGCCTGCACCAATCTTTTGACCGATTGCGCGACCTTTTGCCAATACCTTTGAGCTGCCTTTCAACTTGTAGCGCATCTCTACTTGGCCAGCTGCCTGACTCTTCACAGTCTCAGGACGTGCTTGCAGAATGTAGATACGGCCATCTTGACCATCTTTACCCCATTCGATGTCCATTGGACGACCGTAGTGTTTCTCAATGATCACTGCATATTTAGCCAACTCAGTGATATCGGCATCCTCCAAAGAGAAGCGGTTACGCTTTTCTGGGGTGACATCAACAGTTTGTACTTTTTCTGCAGAGCCTTTAGGGGCAAATTGCATTTGAATTAACTTTGAACCCAAGGAGCGGCGAATAATTGCCTTCTTATCTTGAGCCAAAGTGGTTTTGAATACATAAAACTCGTCCGGGTTTACTGCACCCTGAACAACAGTCTCACCCAAGCCATAGCTAGAGGTAATGAAAACCACATCCTCAAATCCAGACTCGGTATCCAGAGTAAACATCACGCCAGCAGCTCCCAAGTCAGAGCGAACCATACGTTGAATACCAGCAGATAGGGCTACTTCAGCGTGAGCAAAGCCCTTGTGAACACGGTAGGAGATCGCACGATCGTTATACAAAGAAGCAAATACTTCACGAATTTTCTTGAGAACATCATCAATACCTTCGACGTTCAAGAATGTTTCTTGCTGACCTGCAAAGGAAGCATCTGGCAAGTCTTCAGCAGTCGCTGACGAACGTACTGCAAATGAGCCTTTGCCAGAATCATCCAACACTGCAAATGCTTTACGAATTTCTTCATCTAACTTTGGCTGAAATGGCGCAGTTTCGATCCAGCCACGAATTTCTGAGCCGGCTTGGGCTAATGCACGCACATCATCAATATTCAAACCATCCAAACGCTGTTGAATACGCTCAGTCAGATTGTTGTGCTTTAGAAAGTCACGGAATGCTAACGAAGTCGTAGCAAAACCTGTAGGAACACGAACTCCAGTAGAAGCCAACTGAGAAATCATCTCTCCCAATGACGCATTCTTACCGCCAACTGATTCAACATCAGTCATGCGGAGTTGTTCAAAAGGCAAAACATAGGCATCAGCCATACTGCTATTTTGTTGCTGTTGGTTGGACATAAAATACTCTCAAAAGATAAGGAAACTGGTGTAGCGGCCGCCCTAAAGGGGGCATGCTTTAATATGATTCTATTGTAGTGCTGACCCTGACTTTTAAGCCAAATCCATGTCTAACGAAACCCGCATTGTTTTTATTGTCTCTGACGGCACCGGCATTACTGCCGAGAACTTCAGCCAGTCGATTTTGGCCCAATTTGAGGCCACTTTTAAGCATATTCGGGTGCCCTTTGTGGATAGCGTAGACAAGGCCCATGACGCCGTCAGCAGCATCAACCAGGCAGCCAGTAAATATGGGGCTCAGCCGATTGTTTTCACCACCTTGGTGAACTCCGAGCTCAATGCCATTGTTGGCAAGGCAAATGGACTGATCCTAGACATGTTCCAGACTTTTGTAGCCCCATTAGAGGCAGCTTTGGGCATGAAATCCACCCATGCCATGAATCGCCTTCACCATAATGCAGATACCGAGGCCTATAAGAACCGAATTGAGGCCATTAACTATTCCTTGGCCCATGATGATGGCCAGTCCAATCAAAACTTGGCTGAAGCCGATGTCATTCTGATTGGCATCTCCCGGGTTGGTAAGACACCAACCAGTCTTTATCTGGCAATGCAATACGGACTTAAGGCGGCTAACTACCCCCTGATACCGGAAGATTTCGAACGAGGACAACTTCCGAAGGATTTAGTCCCATATCGCCAAAAAATCTTTGGCCTCATGATTGATGCTGAACGACTCTCAGAGATTCGTAATGAACGCAGACCTGGTAGTAACTACGCCAAGCTAGAAAACTGCCGCTATGAAATCAACGAAGCAACAGCGATGATGAAAAAGCAGTCCATTCCATGGGTGCTCACTACCAGCAAATCCATTGAAGAGATTGCAACTACTGTGCTGCAAGCAATCAAGTCGGATAAAACAATACTGGGGTAAGCTTTAACCCCATGGTTTAAGTACGCCTAATCCGCAGAGTCTCAAACAGACATACCGCCGCCGCAGTTGAGACATTAAGCGATTCCACCCGCGGATCAATCGGGATTGACACCCCTTTAGCTTGAGCAAGTAAATCGCCAGATACACCGTGCCCTTCACTGCCCATTACCCAGGCGACTGGGTGGAACAGTTCTTTTTTCAGGGCGTAGAGGTCTTGCTCTGCATCTGCTGTAGCTGCAAGTAATGGCGCTGTAACTGCACTCAGTAATTGCTGGTTAGACCAGCCTTCATATAAATCTAGAAGTTTGTGTGCGCCCATACCTGCGCGCAATACTTTTGTAGACCACAGATGGGCACAGCCTGATAAAGCGATGACTTGGGTAAAGCCTGCGGCTGCTGCAGTGCGCAGAATAGAGCCAACGTTACCCGCATCTTGTACCCGGTCCAGTATCACCACGTCACCATCAAAGTTTGCAATAGATTGAGGTGTTGTGAATGTAGATTTTGGAAGATCAAGTAAACCAGCAATATGCGGCGCATTCACTAAATCAGAAAGCAAGTCCCAGAGAGTGCTATCTAACTGAAATACCTTAGTTTTTGGACAGATCTCGATATGTTCGTAGACAGCTTGTGAGATTTCCGCATTCTTCAAACCAATTTCTGAAGTAAGCAATGTCTTTAAGGCTGGATCACCTACCCAAGTCTGCACCAGATGAATACCTTCCAATAATGCTTGGCCGCTAGCGAGCCTAGCCTTCTGCCCCTTAGATCCAGTGGCCTGTAGGTTACGAATCTCTTTAAACAAAGGATTCTCTTTGGAGGTGATGAGATCGAAGTTCATGACTTAATAGTTTTGATTTTCTAGAACTTTGCGCACCGGTGAAAAACTTCTTCTATGTTGATCGCATGCGCCAAATTGTTTAAGTGCAGCAAAATGCGCTTCCGTTGGATAACCCATATGATGTGCAAATCCATATTCCGGATGGCGCTCATGCAATATTTGCATTTGGCGGTCACGCGTGACTTTGGCAACGATCGATGCCGCTGATATTGCAGGCTCCTTAGCATCACCCTTCACAATTGCTTCTGCAGCTATTGGCAATTCTGGGCAGCGATTGCCATCAATCAATGCTTTATCAGGCCAAGCGCCTAAGCGAGTGGTGAGATCTTCAATTGCCCTGCGCATTGCCAGCATCGTGGCCTGCAAAATATTAATCTTATCGATCTCAGCCGGACTGGCTTCGCCAACGCCCCAAGCTTTTGCCTTTTCCATAATCTGCTCATAGAGATATTCACGACGAACAGCAGTTAACTTCTTAGAATCTTTTAAACCTTCAATTGGATTATTGGGATCAAGCACTACGGCACCGGCAACTACTGCACCAACCAATGGTCCTCGCCCCGCTTCATCTACGCCGCAAACCCAAATAAGACTCATGTGCTTACTTTCATGCGCTTACTTGCTTCTTGCGATTATTGGCGATCGTCTGAGCTATCGCTTGCGCAACCAATAAACCCGTTGGACGACGCAAAGTTTCATGCATCTGCGCAAAGCGTTCTTTGAGTTTGGCAACTTTAGCTGGATGCTCTAACCAGGCTTGCACGGCATGAGCTAGCTTTTCTGGAGTGGCGTCATCTTGCAGAAGCTCAGGAACAACAAATTCGCCACACAAGATGTTTGGCAGACCTACATAAGGCATATAGCCTTGCCGTTTCATAATCTGCGCAGTTAACCAGGGCACCTTATAAGAAATCACCATCGGCTTTTTCCATAGGGCAGCTTGCAAAGTGGCTGTACCACTAGCAATTAGTACAACATCCGATGCTTCTAGCACTTCATCAGCCATGGCATCCAGCAGATGAATCTGGATATCTGGATTGGTGTTTTTTGTCTTAAGTAAAAGTTGCTCAAGAGGCTCACGTAATCGCGGTGTCGCTACTGGAATTAAAAAGTGAAGCTTCTGACCTTTTAATCTCTCCGATAGGATCTGCATGGTTTCAAAAAAGACGGGGGCTATGAGCTCAATCTCTGATCCACGGCTTCCAGGTAAGACAGCAATTACCAATCCTTCAAGGGAGGTAGTAGGAATTTTGAGGTGTTTACTTAATTTTTCTCGCGCTTGCTCAATATTGGGTTCAAGCGGAATTTCACTAGCCAGTGGATGACCCACATAAGTCGATGCTACACCAGCTTTGTCATAGATTTCAGTTTCAAAGGGGAAGATGCACAGCATGCGCTCTACTGCTTGGGAGATCTTCTTGATGCGCCCTGCTCGCCATGCCCAAATAGAAGGCGAGACCAAATGCAAAGTGGGGATACCTGCTTTGCGTAATTGCAGTTCGACACCCAAATTAAAATCCGGGGCATCAATGCCCAGATAAACGTCTGGGCGACCCTCATTCAGGAGGTTTTGAATCAGTTCTTTACGCAGTTTCAGAATAGCTGGAAGCTGCTTAATAGCCTCTACATAACCGCGCACACTTAAGGTTTCCATTGGCCAATCGGAGCGCATACCTTCGGCTTGCATGCGAGGACCACCAATGCCATAAACCTCAAGACCAGCCATGTCCGGTATTTGATTTAGCGCACCAAGAACTGGCGCTGCTAATAGATCGCCAGAAGGTTCGCCAGCTACACAAGCTAATTTTGGCAAAGTACTTCCGTTACCGAATAATGCCGCGCGTTGATGCGGCAATAAAGTCATGGAACTGTGCGAGCTTCTCAGCAGTAGCTGCATCTGCCGCTGAAGCAACAACCATCTTCTGAATCTCTACTTTAGCGTCCTCAAAACTGAGCCCATCCTTATAAAGTACTTTATAGGCTTGACGCAAGGCTGAGATAGTCTCACTTGAGAAACCGCGGCGCTTTAAACCCTCAACGTTGATACCATGAGGAGAAGCTTTATCTCCAGCAGCAATTACAAATGGCGGAATATCTTGCACTAGCGCAGAAGCACCGCCCAACATTGCATGCTGACCGATGCGAACAAATTGATGCACACCAGACATGCCCCCCATGATGGCCCAATCTTCAACCTGAACATGGCCAGCGATTTGCGCATTGCTTGAAAAAATTGTGTGATTACCAACCTGACAGTCGTGCGCAATATGCACATACGCCATGATCCAGTTATCGTTACCAATGCGAGTAATGCCTTCGTCTTGCGATGTACCCGTATGTATCGTCGTGAATTCACGCACAGTATTACGATCACCAATAATCAACTGGGTTGGCTCACCACGGTATTTCATATCCTGCGGAGGACCGCCAATAGCTGCAAAGTGGGCAAAACTATTTTGCGTACCGATTGTGGTGTAACCCTCAATCACTGTATGAGAGCCTACTTTAGTACCAGCGCCAATCTTCACGTTAGGGCCAATGACGGAATACGGGCCAATCTCAACATCGCCAGCCAGCTCAGCCTTACTATCGACTACAGCAGTTGCATGAATACGAGTCATTACGCGCCTTTCGAACGTACTGCACAAGTAATATTAGCCTCTGCAGCAATCTCACCATCTACAGTTGCTTGCACTGAAAATTTATAAATACCTGCGCGTTCACGCTCTAATTTTGCAGTCATGATGAGTTGATCCCCAGGCAACACGGGCTTTTTAAAGCGCGCGCCATCAATACCGGCAAAGTAATAGATTGCATCTTCCGCGCGTTCTTCAGAGAAAGTCAGTAAAGCAGCTGTTTGCGCTAAAGCCTCAATAATTAACACACCAGGCATAACTGGGAAATCTGGGAAATGACCCTGAAAGAAAGGCTCATTCATGGTGACGTTTTTTAATGCGGTGATGCTTTCACGCGGGGTAATTTCTAATACGCGGTCTACCAATAGGAATGGGTAGCGATGGGGTAGCAATTGAAGAATCTTATTGATGTCGATTGCGATTGGTGTGCTCATAAATGACCCGCTGAAAAGTAAATATTAATTTTGGTTCTACAGAATCTTAAGACTCTGTAGTTTTGTTTTTATCTAACAAGCGCAAGCGCTGACGTATTTTATCTAGCCCACGCAAGATGGCAGCGTTTTTCTCCCAGGCGCCGTGGAGCATTGATGGATAAACGCCTGTGAAATGCTGCCCAGGCTCTGTAATAGATCGAATAATGGAAGTATTACCAGAAATCGTTGTTCTATCGGCAATCGTGAGATGACCAGCAAAATTTGCTGCTCCACCAATGATGCAGAAATTACCAATTTTGGTGCTTCCAGAGATGGCAGCACATCCAGCAACAACGCAGCAATTACCGATCACTACGTTATGCGCTATTTGCACCTGGTTATCAATTTTTGTTCCTGCGCCTACAACTGTGTCACTCATTGCACCACGATCAATCGTGGTTGAGGCGCCAATCTCCACATCATTGCCAATAACCACTCGCCCCGTCTGGGGAATCTTGACCCACTCCCCACCTGAAGCAGAAAAGTCTGGAGCAAAACCAAAGCCATCGGCACCGAGCACAGCGCCGCTATGAATAATGCAACGCTCACCAATCTGAGTATTGTAATAAATGGAAACCGATGGATAGATCAAGGTATCGCTGGCAATAACACTATCTTTGGCAATGGTGGTATTTCCCAGAATCGAAACACGTTCGCCTAACTTTACACCTGCGCCAATCTGAACAAATGGTCCAATGTGACAGGAAGATGGAACGATTGCAGTGGAATCAATGACTGCACTAGGATGAATGCCGGGAGCGTAAATTGGGCTACTTGCTTTTGCAAAGTGCTGCGCCATTCTAGCGAATGTAGCGTATGGATTTTTAGATACAAAGTACACCCGCTTTGCAGAATGCACGCTAGGATTTGCCTGCAAAAACTCTAAATCAGACTTGCCAACAATCAAGGCGCCAGCAGCGCTATCGCTTGCTTGCTGTCTATAAAGGGGATTGGATAGGAAGGATATCTGATCTGGCTGCGCTCGCTCCAAAGGAGCGAGGCCAGTTAATCCATGGGAAGCCTCCCCCACCAAGCTTGCTTGAAACTGTTCGGCCAGCTCAATGGCGGTCGGCATAAAGCTTACTTCTGGCTATTTAAAGCCTTGATAACGTCATCGGTTACATCTGCCTTAGGGCTGACATAAGCGGCTTCTTGAACAATGACATCAATTTTTCTTTGTTCTGCAATTTGCTTCAACACTGCATTTGCTTTTTCTGCAATCTTGGCGCGCTCTTCGAAAGTACGCTGGTTAAGATCCTCAGTAAATTCGCGCTGCTTGCGTTGCAGCTCCCGATCCTGATCGGCCAACTCACGTTGACGACGAACACGCTCCGCTTCATTCATCACAGCGGCATCACGATCTAACTTCTCAGCAGCAGATTTAATTTTTTGAGCGCCGTCACGCAAATCATTCTGACGCTTAGTAAATTCATTTTGCAAACGCGTTTGCATTGCTTTAGCTAGATTAGACTCATTAAACACCTTTTCGGAGTTCACAACCGCAACGCGTGTTCCCGCGTCCTGAGCAAAAACTTGGGGGGCTAAAAATGCTGTCATTGCAGCAGTCACGCCAATTTGAATCCATTTAGAAGATTGATAAAGCTTCATAAAACTTTCCTTAAACAATTAAAACGCTGTACCCACTTGGAACTGTAAACGCTGGACATTATCTGTTGGCTGTGTCTTGTACGGAATGCCATAGCTGAATTTCAAAGGTCCTAGTGGTGATATCCATGATAATCCCAATCCGTAAGAGTACCTTAGAACTAAATTGAGATTTTGTCCAAATGCATTACCGCCGTCAACGAAAGTAAATAAACGCAAGGTTTTATCGACGCCAGAGCCCGGCACAGGGAAGGTGTACTCCAGGTTAGACACAATCTTAGACTGTCCGCCGGTTGGCTGATAAGCGCCAATAACGGTGTTGTAGTACTGAGGGCCCAAAGATCCGGGTGCATAGCCACGAACTGAGCCAATACCGCCAACATAGTAGTTTTTAGTAATCGGGAAAGGCTTGGTACCGTAAGCCTCACCATAACCAACTTCACCATTAAAAGAGAGGATATTACCCTTGGAGAAGGAGTGGTATTTTTGATACTGCCCATACAGTCGATAGAAAGTAAGGTCACCCACCGGTGTTCCCACCTCTGCAGATAACTGCTGAAGCGATCCCTGAGAGGGAATCAATGCGCTATCACGGCCATCACGCGCCCAACCAACTGTTATGGGCACATTGTAAGTGGTTACAGCTCCAGGATAGCCTGGCGAGGGGACGCCATAACTCATTGCATAGTTTAAATAGGGGACCGGCGTATTAGAGGAAGTGTTGATTTGGAAGACCTCAACACCAGTACCAAAGAACACTCTATCTACTTCAGTGTAGGGCACGCCGAATTTAATATTTGAACCCACTGATTTGATCTGGTAGTCAGGATCGCCAACATAGTACAGCGGTTTGGATGAGCGGTAGTACAAATCAGTGTAGCGACTAATTCCATCCTCGGTAAAGTAAGGATCGTAATTGGAGAGCGTCAAGTTTTGATTAATCTTACCTAGAGACATATTTAGACCAACCGAAGTGCCTGTACCAAAGGCATTATCTTGATTTATGCCCGCAGACAGAATCAATTTCTCAGTTGATGAGAAGCCTGCACCAATAGTGATTGCACCCGTTGGCTTTTCGGTAACTTTGACATTGACATCTACCTGATCAGGAGATCCGGGGACATCTTCAGTAGTGATATCAGTTTCAGTAAAGTAACCCAAGCGGCCTAATCGTTTTTTAGATAAGTCGATCTTGTCACTATCAAACCAAGAGCTTTCAAACTGACGTAGTTCGCGACGAATCACCACATCGCGAGTTCTTGCATTTCCAGAAATTGCCACTTGGCGAACATAGATACGACGACCAGGATCTACAACCAAGGTAAGGTCTACCTCGGCTACGTCGCGACGGATATCTGGTTGCGGATTGATGGTTGCAAATGCATAACCATAAGAACCCAAAACCTCAGCAATTGCTTTAGTACTCTCAGTCAAACGCGCTGATGAGAAGGTATCACCGGATTTCAGAACAACCAACTGCATCAGCTCAGACTCTTTACCCAAAGTATCACCCGCTAAACGCACATCCTTAACGGTGAACTTTTTACCTTCCCGAATACTAATGGTGAGGTAGATACCCTTTTTATCCGGGGTAATCGATACCTGCGTGGACTCAATCACAAACTCAAGATAACCACGATTGAGATAATAAGACCGAATAGACTCTAAGTCTGCAGTTAACTTTTGTTTGGAATAAAGATTATCTTTGCTATACCAAGATAACCAACCGCCAGTTTTTAACTGCATCTCACTTTTTAAAGTGCCCTCACTGAACACTTCGTTACCAATGAAATTAATCTCTTGAATTTTGGCAACAGGGCCCTCATCAATATTGAAATAGACGGCCACTTGATTGCGCTCAACCGGGGTAACTGTAGCAACAACCTCTGCCGCATACATACCTTTACCAACGTATTGGCGCTTTAATTCTTGTTCTGCTTTATCAATTAGTGCTTTATCGTAAAAACGTGCCTCAGCAACACCAACTGCTTTTAAAGATTTACGCACTATCTCAGGATCAAACTCTTTCATCCCCGTAAACTCAATACGAGAAATCGTTGGACGCTCTTCCACAATCACAATCAGAACATTGCCCTGCTCTTGAATTTGAACGTCCCTAAAAAATCCAGTGCTATACAAAGCCTTGATCGATTCCGCACCTTTTTCTTCGTTAAAGGTATCACCCACCTGAACCGGCAAATAACTAAATACCGTTCCGGGTTCTACGCGCTGCAAACCTTCAACACGAATATCCTTCACCACAAATGACTCGGCCGCAGAGGCATTCAGACTCAGCCCAATCGCAGTAAATACCAAGATATGGGTGATGAAGCGGGCAAAAATACGGAAAGAATGTGTCAGAGGATTCAAGGCGAAATATAGCGTTGTAAATCATTAAACAAGGCCAGTAATGACATAGAAATCAGCAAAATAAAGCCCACTTTTTGGAGCTGCTCCCGCATTGATGTCGAAATCCGCTTACCAGCGACCAACTCCCATGCATCATACAGTAGCTGACCCCCATCAAGCATTGGAAAAGGGAGCAAATTCAGCAAACCAATGCTAATACTCATAAGCGCTAAAAAGGCTAAAAATGGCTGCCACCCTACCTGGGCTGATTTCCCCGCCATGTCCGCAATACTGAGGGGTCCGCCCAGCTGTTTTAAAGAGGTATTTCCGGTAAATAATCCTGCCATTAGCCTTGCTGAAACCTTGGTAATTACCCACACCCTCTTTGAAGCATAAATGAGGGCATCTGCCGACCCTAATCTCAGGTCCTGCCATTGCGACAACGGTGTCAATGCAGGCAGAATACCCAGAGCCAACATCGGATCCTGATTTGGACTGATTTTGGGTAAATCCTTGGCATAAAAGGACTTTATTGAGCTTCCACTAGCAGGTGTTGCTAGCTCTAGAGCAAATCCACTCTCTCCGGTAAGCGCATCCATCAAGTTCCAGCGCAAGGCATTCCAACTTGGGACGGAGTCAAAATCCCCTAAAAGGGGCATACCACCCTCCTCGGAGCCCAAATTCTGCCAACCGACCACCCGATCACCCGCTATTACCCCCAGCTTGGCAGCAACAGAATTTTCAGGGGGGCTTTGCAGAACGGCTGGTAATTGTGGGGCGCCGGAAATATAGATCAGGGCAAAAAAGACAATCGCTAAAAAGAAATTAGCTAATGGGCCCGCAGCCACAATCAATGATCTCTGCCATAAGGGCTTTTTATCAAAAGCTTCAGATTCATCGGCCGGAGTAATCACTTTCTGACGATCGCGACCATCAAGTAATTTCACATAGCCGCCCAATGGAATTGAAGCTAATACCCACTCTGTATTATTTTTTGCATGGTAAGTGAATAGCGGTTTACCAAAGCCAATTGCGAAGCGAAGGACTCGAACACCACAACAACGAGCAGCAAAGAAATGCCCAAACTCATGAAAGCTAACCAAGACACCCAGGGTTAACAAAAAAGCCGCAAGAGTAATCAATGCCTGCAAAGAATTTCCTTCACCACTACTTGCGCCGCTTGACGAGCGCGAGCATCAACATCCAAAATTAACTCTAGCGAGTCAGCATTCACGGAAGAAATAGTGTTCAACACACTGTCCACTACACGGGGGATTTGCAAATACGGCAGGCCTTCATCTAAGAATGCTGCTACTGCAACTTCATTGGCAGCGTTCAGAACCGCTGGTGCAGTACCCCCAGCTTTAGCGGCAGCAAACGCCAATGAGAGACAAGGAAAGCGCTCTAGCTCCGGATCGGCAAAACTTAAATTCGCCAACTGCGCCAAACTCAGTGGAGCCACACCCGCCTCAATACGCTCTGGCCAGGCCAGGCCATAAGCAATAGGAGTTCTCATGTCGGGCTGACCCAGTTGAGCAAGTACAGAACCATCACGATAACGAACCATCGAATGCACAACGCTTTGTGGATGAATTAATACTTTAATTTTTTCCAAAGGCAAACCAAATAACCAAAACGCCTCGATCACTTCGAGACCCTTGTTCATCATCGTCGCAGAATCAACTGAAATTTTTCTACCCATCACCCAGTTCGGATGTGCGCAAGCTTGCTCAGGAGTAATGCTGGCCAATTGATCAAGAGGCGTATTTCTGAATGGTCCACCGGAGGCAGTCAACCACAGTTCTTCAACCCCTAAGCTCGGATTAGGGGCTTTAGAAAATTGATCAGGCAGACATTGAAAGATGGCATTGTGCTCACTATCGATTGGCAGCAATTCTCCGCCCCCTGCCTTCATCGCCTGCATAAATAAATCGCCAGACATCACCAAAGCTTCTTTATTTGCGAGTAACACTCTTTTGCCAGCTTTTGCAGCAGCCAAGGCAGGCACCAATCCTGCGGCGCCTACAATCGCAGCCATAACGGTATCGCAATCCGATTCCGTAACAGCGCTAACTAAAGCTTGCGGTCCATGCAAGACCTGAGTATTGATTTTTTTCTCGAGCAAAATCTTGCTTAAGCGAGCGGCGCCATCAGCATCTGCCACTACCGCAATGGTTGGCTTAAATTCAACACACTGCTCAGCCAGCAGATCAACCTGTTTTGCTGCGGTAAGTGCGACCACCTTAAAGCGATCTGGGTGGGCACGAATCACATCGAGCGTGTTAACGCCAATGGACCCGGTTGAGCCTAGAATCGCGACCTGCTTGACCGACATTACACAAATCCCGCTAAGAGCGCTGCGATTGGCATTGCCGGAATCAAAGCATCCACTCGATCCAATACGCCGCCATGGCCTGGCAATAGACGGCTTGAATCTTTGACGCCAGCTAAACGCTTTAACTGAGACTCAAATAAGTCTCCAAAAATACTAAAGGCTGTTAATACTGTCACCATCATGAACATGGGAACCCAACCAAAGCGAATGGCCCATGCGCCAAACAATGTCGATTCAAAAGGCAAGAAGTAAACGCATAAGAATGCATAAACATAACAAAGTATTAAACCGCCGATAGCACCTTCAATCGATTTACCTGGGCTAATTTGCACGGCAAGCTTGTGTTTACCAAACGCCTTACCAACAAAGTAAGCGCCAATATCGGCAATCCACACTAGAGCCATACTACTAAGCAAAAAGATCAGGCCTAACTCGCGCAAAAACACCAATGCAAACCAAGTGGCCGGCAACAAAATCAATCCAAGCACCACATAAAAAGGTCGCAGTTTTTCAAGCGAAAGATTCATACCTTTGGCCAATATAAACGGCGCAACGAAGAACCAGAAAATAACGGCTAGAAGTAATAAGGCAAATTGCCATGAGGCGTTTTGCATGCACAGCAAAAACAAAATAATGGCCAAGCAAAATAATGCGTATAGCCAGGCAGCACGTCCTGCCTCAGGCGCCAATAAGCGGCTCCATTCCCAAGCAGCGACCAATAAAGCTACCAAAAAGAATGCGCCAACATACATTGCTGGGAGCAAAAACAGAATAGGTAGCAATACCGCCAATAGAACAAGGGCGGTAATGACTCGGGTTTTTAACATAGGGAATTTAGCTTAGTAATTGGCAGCGTCAAACTGCATCACTCATTGCATGGGATGCAAGCTGAGCACTGGTACGACCAAAACGGCGCTCGCGCTGGCTAAACCAGTCAAACGCCTTGTGCAATTCTTTATCATCAAAGTCAGGCCACAAAACATCTGTGAAGTACAACTCGGTGTAGGCCAGTTGCCATAACAAGAAATTACTGACGCGCTGCTCGCCACCAGTACGAATAAATAAATCCGGCTCTGGTGCGTAAGCCATTGAAAGATGAGGCTGAAGCAATTCTTCGGTAACCTGTTCTGGTTTCAAATTGGGATTAGCAGAAAGACATTGGCGCATTGCCTGCAAGATATCCCAGCGACCTCCATAGTTAGCAGCGATCGTAAAAGTTAATCCTTTGCACCCAGCAGTCTTTTGTTCAGAGAATTGCACCATCTCTTGGATAGTAGAATCAAATCGACTCAAGTCGCCAATTAATCGCAAAGCGATATCGTTTTCTGCCAGACGAGATACTTCACCCTTGAGTGACTTCAGAAATAACTTCATCAAGAAGCCTACTTCTTCTGGTGGGCGACGCCAGTTCTCTGAGCTAAAGGCAAATACAGTGAGATATTCAACACCAAGCCTACGGCATTCCTCAACGATTTTTCGCACAGCGCTCAAGCCTTCTGAGTGCCCAGCAACACGAGGCATCATGCGCTTGCTGGCCCAACGCCCATTGCCATCCATGATGATCGCCACATGGCGAGGTATAGCACTTACCTCGGGGATGGCTAGGGTTGAACTAGAGTGTTGAGTCATGAGAGGCAAAGAATTCAAGGCGGTTTTAAACCGTCATGATCTCTTTTTCTTTTTCAGAAACGATCTTATCGACGTCAATCACTGCTTTATCCGTCATCTTCTGAATGTCATCAGTAGCACGGCGCTCTTCATCCTCGGAAATTTCTTTATCTTTAGTAAGGCGCTTTAAATGCTCATTTGCATCACGACGCAAATTACGAACAGCAATCTTAGTTTCTTCACCCTCGTTCCTCACAACCTTAGTGAGGTCGCGGCGGCGCTCTTCAGTCAAGGCAGGCATTGGCACGCGGATTACGGTGCCCTGAGATGCTGGGTTTAAGCCTAAATCAGAATCACGAATTGCTTTTTCGATCACCGCAACCATCGTTTTTTCAAATGGTTGAACGTTTATAGTGCGCGCATCTGCTAAGCCTAGGCTAGCAACCTGACTTAATGGCGTTGGGTTACCGTAATAATCCACCTGAATGTGTTCCAGAATTCCTGGGTTAGCACGGCCAGAGCGAATCTTGGCTAAATTGGTCTTCAAAGCCTCTAGAGACTTTTGCATCTTTTGATCGGTATTGGTTTTAATTTCTGCTGCAGACATCAGGCCCCCTATTAAAAATGCACCTTAAACGTGTACTAAAGTACCTTCAGGTTCACCTTGCACTACACGCATTAATGCGCCTGGCTTGAGAATTGAAAATACTTTGATTGGTAATTTGCGATCACGGCATAATGCAAATGCAGTTGCATCCATGACTTGTAGATTCTTGATTAACGCTTCGTCAAACGTAATGGTTTTATACAAAGTAGCGGTTGGATCTTTTACTGGGTCAGCACTGTAAATACCATCTACCTTGGTTGCTTTGAGCATGATCTCAACACCCATCTCAGCCCCACGCAGAGCGGCAGCAGTATCAGTAGTGAAGAATGGATTGCCCGTACCCGCTGCGAAAATAACGACTTTACCCTCAGCCATCGCGCGAATTGCACGTGGACGAATATAGGGCTCAACCACTTGATCCATACGAAGAGCGGATTGCACGCGCGCTTCAACACCTTTTTGACGCAGCGCATCTTGCAATGCTAAGGAATTCATCATGGTTGCCAACATGCCCATGTAATCGGCAGTTGCGCGATCCATACCGGCTGCACCACCCGCAACCCCACGGAAAATGTTTCCGCCGCCAATCACAATCGCTAGCTCTACTCCGATATTCACAATATCGGCGATTTCTTTAACCATAGAATCGATAGTGACTGGATTGATGCCAAAAGCATCATCACCCATAAGGGCTTCACCAGATAGTTTTAGGAGGACTCGTTTGTAGGCTGGCATGTTTTTTATTTTCCGTAATTTGCCAAGTAATTAACTTACTTAGCTTATTGATCTTTAAGCACTTTTTAATATCTCCGCCAAATTATAAAGGGCTTAGGAGGGATCAAAGAAAAGGGCACAGAAACTAAGGTTTCTATGCCCTTTTGGGTATTACCAAGCAGTGGGGCAAGCCCCAAACTAGCCTATTAAGCTGTTGCTTTAGAAGCGGCAGCCACTTGTGCAGCTACTTCAGCCGCAAAATCATCTTGACGCTTTTCAATGCCCTCGCCTACAACAAACATGGTGAAACCCTTGATTGTTGTATTTGCAGCCTTGAGCATTTGCTCTACAGATTGCTTGTCGTTTTTAACGAAAGTCTGATTCAACAAAGAAACCTCTTTGAGGTACTTCTGAATAGAACCTTCAACCATCTTTTCAACGATTTCTGGTGGTTTGCCAGATTCAGCAGCTTTTTGAACGGCAACGCTACGCTCAACAGCAATTGCCTCAGCAGGAACGTCAGCCATAGACAAGGCTACTGGCTTCATGGCAGCAATATGCATTGCTACATCTTTAGCAGCAGTCTCGTCACCTTCGAACTCAACCATTACACCAATACGAGTGCCATGGAGGTAAGAAACCAACTTGTTGCTACCGGCAAAACGCTTGAAGCGACGTGGCATGATGTTCTCGCCGATCTTACCGATCAATGCGCTACGAACTTCATCAACAGTTTGACCATTCAATGGCAATGCTAACAATGCAGCAACGTCAGCTGGGTTCTTTTCAGCAACCAACTTCACGCAGTCATTTACAAATGCCAAGAAATCATCATTCTTAGAAACGAAATCGGTTTCGCAGTTCACTTCTAACAAAGCACCAGTAGTGCCATTGATAGAAGTAGCAACGATACCTTCAGCCGTTACACGAGAAGCTGCTTTACCAGCCTTGCTACCCAGCTTAACGCGCAGAATTTCTTCTGCACGAGCCATATCACCATCAGCCTCAGTCAAAGCTTTTTTGCACTCCATCATCGGAGCATCAGTTTTGGCGCGTAACTCGCCAACCATTGCAGCGGTAATAGCGGCCATTATTCAGCCTTCCCTTCTTCAACAAACTCTTCTTCACCTTCTTTAACTGCTGTCAAAATTTCTTGAACAGAGTTAGCTTTGCCTTCGAGGATTGCGTCAGCAATGCCACGTGCATAAAGGAGAACCGCTTTGCTGGAGTCATCGTTACCAGGGATGATGTAATCAACACCTTCTGGTGAGTGGTTAGTATCCACAACAGCGATTACTGGAATACCAAGCTTGTTTGCTTCAGTAATAGCAATCTTGTGATAGCCAACGTCCACTACAAAAATTGCATCAGGAACACCGTTCAAATCTTGGATACCGCCAAGTGCTTTTTGCAATTTGTCGAGATCACGGTCGTTAGTCAAAGCTTCTTTCTTAGAAAGCTTTTCCCAGTCGCCAGCTTCTTTAGCAACTGCCATATCTTTCAAACGCTTGAGGGAACCTTTAACAGTTTTGAAGTTGGTGAGTGTGCCACCCAACCAACGGCTGTCGATATAAGGCATACCAGCACGAGCAGCTTCTTCAGCAATGATCTCGCGTGATTGACGCTTAGTACCAACAAATAAAATCGTGCCACGATTAGCAGCAACTTGTTTTGCAAATTTCAGGGCGTCCTGAAACATTGGCAATGTTTTTTCCAAGTTGATGATGTGGATTTTGTTGCGATGACCGAAAATGTAAGGGGCCATTCTTGGGGACCAGAAGCGAGTTTGGTGACCAAAATGGCAACCGGCTTCCAGCATTTGACGCATAGTTACTGACATAACTTCTCCTAAGGGTTGTTTCTAAAGTTGAGTCCTAGCTGCGCTAAAAAACGCCACCCTGGAAGGCTCAACTCGCGATTTCAAGTCCAAAATAGACCTGAGAAAGAAATTATAGCTTAAATATCAATGCTCTAGCCACCCTAACCCCCAAGCAATAAAAGGTACCTACCCTCAAAATGACCCCCAGAAGCCCCAAAAACGGGATACTTGCCTAAATTTTAGGCAATAATGGCAAGCTAAAACTCTCCAAGTCGTTGATAATCAAGGCATGAATAGTGTATTTACCGCAGAAAAAGACATCCTTGGGATGCGCGAAGCTGGCCGCCTGGCTAGTGAAGTTTTGGATCATGTGGCTCCTCACGTCAAGGCCGGGGTTACCACCGGAGAGCTAGACCGGATTTGCCATGAATACATGCGCGATGTCCAAAAGACCATTCCTGCTCCATTAAATTACCAGCCGCCTGGATACCCGCCGTTTCCAGCATCCATCTGCACCTCTGTAAATGATGTGATCTGCCACGGTATCCCAGGAGACAAAGTTCTCAAGACTGGTGATGTTGTGAACTTAGATATCACCGTGATTACTCCTGATGGTTACTACGGCGACACTAGTCGCATGTTCATGGTTGGTGAAGCGTCGGTCATGGCTAAACGCCTGACACAAATTACTTTTGAATGCATGTGGTTGGGCATTGCTCAAGTGAAACCTGGTGCATCTCTTGGTGATATCGGTCACGTGATACAGACTCACGCAGAAAAAGCAGGTTACTCAGTCGTGCGCGAATACTGCGGTCACGGTATTGGTAAAGTATTTCACCAAGACCCACAGATTCTTCACTACGGCAAACCGGGTACTGGTGAAAAACTAGAAGTCGGCATGACCTTTACGATCGAGCCAATGATCAACGCGGGCAAACGAGACATTCGCACCATGCCTGACCAGTGGACCGTGAAGACAAAAGACCGTAGCCTGTCAGCCCAATGGGAACATACGCTGTTGGTTACTCCAACAGGCGTTGAGGTACTGACTTGGTCAGAAGGTAGCAACCCACCTCCTGATTGCGTTAAAGGCCTTTCATTTAGACCGACATTAGTAAGCGCTTAATAAAATGGGTCAGTCGCAAGCAGTTCGCAATGTTATTGATGCGGCTAGCCTGCGTGCGGCTCGCGAAATAGCTTACGACGAGTTTAGAAAAACACAGTCTGTTGGTAAATTAACTAAGCAACTCTCTAAATTAAGCGATCAACTCCTCTCCCATCTCTGGAATAGCTGCGACTTAAATAATGAAGCTACCTTAGTCGCAGTTGGCGGATTCGGTAGAGGTGCACTATTTCCTTACTCCGATATTGATATTCTGATTCTGCTGCCTGCTGATGAAGAACAGGCTAGAGCTCTTTCAAAGCAAGTTGAGCAATTTGTTGCAATCTGCTGGGATACTGGATTAGAGATTGGCTCCTCAGTCAGAAATGTTGCTGAATGCATCTCTGAGTCAGAGCAAGACATTACTGTGCGGACCTCCCTCTTAGAAGCGCGACTCATTTGCGGCAAGAAGCAACTCTTTAAAGACTTTGCCAAAGCTTTTGAAGTGGCGATGGATCCAAAAGCTTTTTTTCAGGCAAAGCAAGCCGAACAAATTCAGCGCCATTACAAATATCAGAACACTCCTTACTCTCTAGAGCCTAATTGCAAAGAGAGTCCTGGGGGCTTGCGTGACTTACAGGTGATTTCTTGGGTAAGTAAGGCTGCATTATTGGGTGATACCTTCAAGGACCTCAATGAAGCTGGTCTGGTGACGCAGCGCGAACTCACTGAACTCATACGCAATCAACGCTTCCTAGAAACGCTACGCGCTAACTTACATTTGTTAGCGGGACGTAGGCAAGACGTTCTTGCATTTGATTTGCAAGCAGCATTAGCAGCATCAATGGGAATCAAACAAGAATCCTCCCGTCAAGCGAGTGAAGCCATTATGCGTCGCTATTACTGGGCAGCTAAAGCAGTTACCCAGCTTAATGACGTTCTCTTGCAAAATATTGAAGCCCTCCTCTTTCCGCAAGAGTCTAAGACGATCCTCTCTATTCCTGGCGAAGGAAACGAGTACTTTATTGAGCGCCAAGGGGTATTGGACATTACCGACCCCCAGCTCTTTCAAAAGCATCCTGAACAAATTCTAAGAACCTTTTTGGTATTTGCTCAAACCTCAAATGTAAAGAGCCTGTCTGCAACTATTTTTAGAGCTCTATATAACGCTCGCACCAAGATGGATAGCAAGTGGCGCGCTGACCCTGTTAATAGGGCGCTCTTTATTGAGATCTTGAAACAGCCTGAGGGAGTAAGCCGCGCGTTTCATCTAATGAACCGTAGCAGCGTTCTCGGCCGCTATCTCCCTGCCTTCCGCAAAATTGTTGGACAGATGCAGCATGATTTATTTCATGTGTATACCGTTGATCAACACATCTTGATGGTCTTGCGCAATGTGCGCCGCTTCATGGTCGTTGAACATACGCATGAGTTCCCATACTGCAGCAGCCTCATCGCTCACTTTGAAAAACCTTGGTTACTTGTCATTGCCGCGCTCTTCCACGATATTGCCAAAGGACGTGGTGGTGATCACTCGCAATTAGGCAGAGCTGATATGCGCAAGTTCGCCAAGGATCATGGGTTAGATAAAAAAGATACTGAGCTATTAGTTTGGTTAGTCGCCGAGCACCTCAATATGAGTCAGACAGCACAGAAACAAGATATCACTGACCCTGATGTGGTGAAGGCATTTGCCAAAAAAGTAGGTGATGAGCGTCACCTTACTGCACTCTACCTTTTAACTGTGGCTGACGTACGCGGCACTAGCCCTAAAGTTTGGAATGCCTGGAAAGGCAAACTCTTAGAAGATCTGTATCGCGCAACACTCAGAGTATTGGGCGGGGCGAAACCCGATGCCTCATCAGAATTAGCGCAACACCAAGAAGAGTCTAAAGCTAAGTTACGTCTGTACGGTATCAATGATGAATCTTATGAAGATTTATGGAAGCAGCTAGATGTCGCCTTCTTCTTAAGACAAGACTCTTCAGACATTGCCTGGCTCACACGTCACCTATACAACAAGGTCAATAGCGATCAACCTATTGTGAGGGCAAGACTGTCCCCTATTGGCGAGGGCTTGCAAGTTGCCGTCTATGTTAAAGATCAAGAAGATTTATTTGCTCGTATCTGCGCCTACTTTGAAAGACATAGCTTCTCCATTTGGGATGCCCGTATTCACACGACGCGTCATGGCTATGCTCTAGATACCTTCCAAATCTCCGGCAGTAACTTAGTGGATGAAGGTGGTAGCTATCGCGACATTATTCAGCTGGTAGAGTTCGAGTTAACTGAGGCTTTAACCAATGCGGAGCCGCTACCTAGCCCAAGCATGGGTCGCCTCTCTAGACAATCACGTACATTCCCAATTCAGCCACGCGTTCACATGGTTCCAGATGATCGGGGCAGATATTACACACTTGCTCTCTCAGCAAGTGACCGCACTGGTTTGCTTTACACAATCTCCAGAGTGTTAGCGAAACATCAGGTCTCTATCCATACCGCCAGAATTAATACGCTGGGAGAAAGAGTGGAAGACATTCTATTGCTGGATGCAGCAAACCTGGGCAAGAATCCAAAGCTGCAAATCCAGCTAGAAACTGAATTGCTAGAGGCGCTGGGAGCTTAAGTCCTTGACCTAGACTTACTTCAGTAAATCCAGCATTGCAGCTTCATCAATTACTGGCACACCCAATTCTTCTGCTTTGGTAAGCTTGCTACCGGCATCTGAACCAGCAACAACATAGTCAGTTTTCTTGGAGACTGATCCTGCAACTTTAGCACCCGCCTTTTCAAGTAGATCTTTTGCTTCATCCCTTGTCATGGTTGGGAATGTACCCGTCAGGACAAAGGTCTTACCTGCAACAGCTGCACTAATAACTTTTGCTTCTACAGTAAGTTGCATTCCAGAATCTAAGAGTTGCTCAATGACTTCTCGGTTATGCGCCTCCTGCATAAAACTGGTGATGGAGTCCGCAACAACGGGACCTACGTCTTTAACGGTTAGTAGATTCTCGAGATTTGCATCCATTAAGGCATGCATCGATTGATAGTGATTAGCCAAATCCTTGGCGGTAGTCTCACCCACATGACGAATACCCAATGCAAAGATAAATCTCGCTAAGGTGGTGTTTCTAGATTGATTGATTGCCTGAATGAGATTGTCTGCAGACTTCTCACCCATACGCTCTAGGTTAGCTAGCGCAGTAAAACCAAGTCTGTAGAGATCAGCCGGGGTTCTAACAAGGTTGTGATCAACCAACTGATCAACAATTTTCTCACCCAGGCCTTCAATATCGAGTGCTCTTCTGTGGGCAAAGTGAATTAAAGCCTGCTTGCGCTGCGCTCCACAGAATAATCCGCCACTACAACGCGCAACTGCTTCATCTGCTAAGCGCTCAATATGAGAATCACATACCGGACAGTTTGTGGGCATCACAAATTCTGCTGCATTGGCTGGACGTCGATCCTTAATCACAGAAACCACTTCCGGAATGACATCACCAGCCCTTCGCACTGATACGGTATCGCCAATACGCACATCTTTGCGCTTGACCTCATCTTCATTGTGTAAGGTTGCATTGGTAACAGTTACACCGCCAACCTCTACTGGAGCAAGTCGCGCCACTGGAGTAATTGCCCCTGTACGCCCTACTTGAACATCGATACCTAAAACGGTTGTAAGGGCTTCTTGTGCTGGGTACTTATGAGCCAAAGCAAATCTGGGGGCTCTCGAAACAAAACCTAACTTAGCTTGCTCAGCGAAGGAGTTAACTTTATATACAACGCCATCGATGTCATAAGGCAGGGAATCACGCTTAGCACCAATCTCATTGTAGAAATTGAGGATGTCTTGAACTGAGTGCAATACCTTACGCTCAGAACAAACTGGCAAGCCTAAGTCTGCATATGCGTTGAGCAATTCTTCATGAGTTTGAGGTAACCAAGAGACTGGGTCTAGGGCGCCTAAGCCATAAGCAAAGAAGGATAAAGGTCGCTTAGCGGTAATCTTCGAATCCAATTGACGAAGACTACCTGCTGCCGCATTGCGCGGGTTGGCGAATTCTTTATCACCCAACTCTACAGCTTGTCGATTCATCTTCTCGAAGTCTTTGAGGTACATAAAGACTTCACCGCGCACTTCTAGAACTTTCGGGATATTCTTGCCCGTAAGCCTGAGTGGGATAGCGCGAATCGTTTTGATATTGGCAGTGACATCTTCACCGCTGGCGCCATCACCTCGAGTGGCAGCCGTTACTAGCGATCCATTTTCATAACGAAGAGAAATCGCTAAGCCATCAAACTTCAATTCACCCGCATAGCTCATATGATCAGTATGAAGAGCCTCACGACAACGACGATCAAAGGCAATCAGCTCGCTATCTTCAAATGCATTATTTAAAGAAAGCATTGGTACTGCATGGGTAACCGAATCAAATTCTTTTAATGCTGCTCCACCTACCCGCTGAGATAAAGATTCTGGGGTAATCCACTCAGGATGAGCAGTCTCAATATCAATTAACTCTCTATAGAGGCGGTCGTATTCAATATCAGGAAGAAGCGGGTTATCTAAAACGTAATAGGCATGCTCTAAGCGAGCAAGCTCTGCCTGTAAGAATGCGTAACGCTCCGCTAAATTTGTCGGACTAGTGGACGACAAAGTGATTTCCTAGCTAAATAATCTGCTAGCTGTAGAAGATCCAGCGGGGACGCCAGATTTCTCAAGATTGGCATAGAGAACATCAAGGTGCTGACGAATACTAATGACAGCGGCCTCACTCAAGTTGATGCCATTGTCATCTACTAAGCGCCCGTGAGCTGCTTGTGCAATCTCCACACCTTCAGAGAGCATTCTTTCAAATGCCCGCTCTTCTTGGGGGACCAGAGGGACTTCAAGCAATAAGGTCACTTGGGTTACAGACTTGTTTGGATCCAAATCGGCGCTACTAAACAGCACTACGCCTTTGCTGAGATATTCATATTGGCGGCCATTACGAGATAGCTTAAAGCCACGTTGACGCATGAGCGCATCAAAGTTACCCCATGGACATGGCTCATCAAAAAGCACATTGATACTCAATTGAATGTCGCTTTCGGCAGCCATGACATCTAATTCAGTCGCGCTTTCCAACATCGTGCTCACACTCGGCATATCGATTTGGGAGCCCAAAGTCTCAGCAAGCGCTTGGGCACGAGAACAAAAGTCGGATAACTCTAGGACGCCAATAGCGCCTTTGCGGCTTGCCAGCTGAATAGCTAGCTGTAAATCAGAATACGTAGAGTCAGGATGGAGTTCTTCCCAGTCCTCAGCAACATCTAGATTGGCATTTAAGCCTTCACACATCCAGCGTGCAGTTGATTGCGCCTGAAGATCCGTCCAGGCATTTATTTCTGCCAGAATTTCTGAGCCACTAATAGCCTCATCAAAGCGTAGTGTGATGACACAATCAATCCGTGGATCTATCGCAAACTTTTCTGGGGCTGAAATGGTTGTGATCACTTCGCCGAAGCTGGGCTCAGTGCGCCCTGCATCGCCATCAGCAAAGCCCTGAGCAAAGCTAGGCTCTTTTCCAAAGCGATCATCTAAAGAATACTCACTAAGCTCTTTTGCCTTGCGACGAGCACGGGCATACTTAATATTCAGAACCGCCACTACTATCAGAATTAATAGACCAATAACAGCCAGAGCAAATTGCAAATCAGACAGGCCCAACATCGTCATGATTTGTTCTACGTACACTTAGGCGGCCTCCACCATTGAAACAGCAGAAGAAATATCCACCGCAACAATGCGGGATACGCCCTGCTCTTGCATCGTGACACCAATGAGTTGATGTGCGATTTCCATAGTGATCTTGTTATGAGAGATAAACAAAAACTGTGTCTTATCTGACATTTTGGCAACTAGCTTTGCATAACGCAAGGTATTTGCGTCATCCAATGGAGCATCCACCTCATCGAGCAAGCAGAATGGGGCTGGATTTAAAAGGAATAGTGAGAACACTAAGGCAATTGCAGTCAAAGCCTTTTCACCACCAGAGAGGAGGTAAATAGAGCTATTTTTCTTGCCAGGAGGCTGGGCCATGACCTGGACACCAGAATCCAAAATCTCATCACCAGTCATTACCAATTCAGCATGACCACCACCGAACAACTCAGGGAAAAGTTTGCCAAAGTGCATATTGACTTGATCGAACGTCCCCTGTAAGAGATCGCGTGTTTCAGCATCAATTTTGGCGATCGCATCTGTCAGAGTCTGCATTGCTTCATTCAAGTCGGCAGACTGCGCATCCAAGAACTGCTTACGCTCACGGGAGCTTGATAACTCATCCAAAGCAGCCATATTGACTGGGCCTAATGACTGAATTTCAGTATTCAAGCGATTCACCTCGCTCTGCAAGGCGCCAACTTTTAAGTCAGTACTGAAATTTGCCTCAAGTGCAGTAAGGTCAGCCTCTGCATCCGATAACAATGTGGCAAATTGCTCAAAGTTCAAACGGGCAGCCTGTTCACGCAATTGCAAATCCACTACTTTGTCACGCATTGGCTGCAGGCTGCGCTCAACTTGCATACGAGATTCATCGGCTTCACGCAATTGATGCAATAAAGCATCCTGCTCAGTACGTGCATTCGCTAAGGCAGCTTCACGTGCACTGCGGGCTAGCAATAGACCTTGTAATTTATCTTGCGCCTCTTCGTCGCTCAGAGTTTCCAGTTCTTGAGCAGCGGCATCATGCTTATCCTGAATTTCCATGATCTGAGTACGGGCGGTACTTTGATCACGTTGCAAATCAGTGATGCGCTGCTGCAATGAGCGCGTCGCAAAAGCTGCTTCTTGAGCAGCCATTTCAGCAGAACGGAGTGACTCACGCAAACGATCGCGCTCTTCAGTAGAGCGCTCTAATTTTTCTTGAGCTACTTGCAAAGCTTCTTGCAAGCCTTCTTTAGATTCTTCTGATTCAAGCAACTCAGCAGCAGACTGCTCTTGGGTCTGGCTTACTTGCTCCATTTGTTGGCGCAACTCACTTAATTCACCCTGAATCTGTGCTGCACGTTGACTGTATTGCTCTTCAGCTTGAGTCAACTGCATTCTTTCCACTTCAAAGCCGTGTGATTCTTGAACAGCATGTTCTGCATTCTCGCGAGCTTGTTCTGCTGCTTGGTGAGCTGCTTGGTAATTCGCAACACATTGATCCAACTCACCCTTGAGCTCACTTTGCATGAATTGTTGTGCACGCAATTGCTTCTCAAGACTTTCCATCTCCTGAGCGCGTGCCAACATGCCGGCTTGCTCAGAATCAGCTGCATATAGTTGTACGCCAACACGACTCACTAAATGACCTTGTTGGGTAACAAATGCACCACCAGCCGGTAATTTTTCACGGCGATGCAAAGCATCCTCAAGACTACTAGCAATGTAGATCTTGTCTAGCCACTCTTGAAGAACAGAGGTCAATCTTGCAGCGCCTGCACTTTGTACGCGACTCAATAATGGTGTGAAGTCCGCTGGTGCAGAGGTATGTGCTGGCGTGATCTCTTCGGTGAGTAAGATGGCTAAACGACTAGGAGGGGCATCATTAGCCAAGGCCAATGTTTCTTGCACACTCTTTGCAGTCACAGCAGCTAAACGCTCGCGCAGTACTGATTCCAGCGCAGTTTCCCAGCCGCTCTCTACTTTGAGTTCTTGCCAAAGGCGCTTGCTCTCTTTAAGACCCTTGCTTTCAAGCCAAGGTCCAATCTTGCCTTGGGCCTGAACGCTTGCTTGCAAGGCAGTTAATGCAGTCAACTTGGCTTCAGTTTGAGCAAGATCTTGATTAGCTACTTGAATCTGTTGTTGCGCAGTATTACGGGCTTCATCAGCAGCCGGAACGCGTTGTTGGGTTTCAACAGCGCGCTGCTTAGCCTCTTCCACTTTACGGGCAGCCATGCCCTGACGATCTATTGCTGTTTGTAAAGCTTCAGCATCAGGACGACGTAAGCCATCGAATTCACCAACAAGGCGAGTCTCTCGCCCCTTCAATTCATCTGACTGAGCTGACATTGAGCGAAGACGTTCACCCAAACTGGCTAAACGTTGCTCAATAGAGGCAACTGAATCACGTGCGCTATTGAGTTCACGTGAGGCATTTTGATAAGCCTCTTCACGACTTGGCATTTGCTCTTGCAAACCATTTAAATCCGCTAAAAGTGTTTGTTCTTTTTCAGCAGCTAAAGACAACTCATGCTCAGTAGTACGCTGCGCTTGTGCTGCATCTGTTTCTTGCACAGTCCAGCGCTGTAACTGCGCTTGCAGATCCTGGGTTTGTTGCTGCAAACGTTGACGTGCTTCTTGCACATAAAGAATCTGCGCCTCAACCTGACTGACATCAGAATTGGTTTGATATAAATCACCTTGTGCTTGAGAAACTTTATCTTGTAATGCGTACTGTTCTGTACGCATGGTTTCTAGCTCAGCCTCGACGTGGCGCAGCTTAGCGGTCTGTTCTTCCAGGCCAACTTGAGTATCACGGATGCCATTGGCATGGCGCTCTTGCTCTTTACCAGCCTCAGTCTGACGCACAAACCACAAGAGCTGCTGTTGTGATTTCATTTGGGCAGAAAGCTCAGCATGACGCTCAGCAACAGTCGCTTGTTTTTCTAAGCGAGTGAGTTGTTGATCAAGCTCTCGCAAGATATCTTCAACACGCGTTAAATTTTCTACAGTGTCCTCTAAACGTGAGGCAGTTTCTTTGCGGCGCTCTTTATATTTAGAAACACCAGCAGCCTCTTCCAGAAACACGCGCAACTCTTCTGGCTTTGCTTCCAAAATACGGTTGATCGTACCTTGACCAATAATGGCGTAACCTCTTGGACCCATACCCGTGCCCAAGAAAATATCCTGAATATCTTTACGACGTACTACTTGGTTATTAACGTAATAGCTTGAATTTCCATCACGAGTTAAAACGCGCTTGATACCTAATTCTGTAAAAGCACTCCACTGACCTTGAGCGCGCCCTTCAGTGTTATCAAAAATGAGCTCAACACTAGCGCGGCCAGATGGCTTACGTAAACCAGAGCCATTAAAAATAACGTCCTGCATCGATTCGCCACGCAATTCGCTGGCACGGGACTCTCCCAAAACCCAGCGGACGGCGTCAATAATGTTCGACTTTCCGCAACCGTTAGGACCCACAACGCCAATAAGTTGGCCGGGCATTTCAAAATGGGTTGGGTCTACGAAAGACTTAAAGCCGGAAAGTTTGATGGATTTCAGTTGCACGGCGTACTTTGCAGGGAAAAAAGAGGTTCAAATAAAGGGGTAAAAATTAAAGCTAAAGTGGGAAGATGATAGCAAGCTCTTGCCTGCTTGGACGCGTTTTTGCCCCATCTATATAATGATAAATCTACCTCTCGGGACAAAATCCCTTAACAATCTGATAGTTAACTAAAAAGCATGAGCCAATCACCACAAAACATCATTGAACAAGCCTGGGAAAACCGCGCAAACCTCTCTCCAGATAGCGCCCCTGGGGATGTCCGTAATGCCGTAAATGCCGTATTAGAGGGCCTTAATGCCGGCACTATTCGCGTGGCTGAGCGCCGTGACGTTGGGAAGTGGGAAGTAAATCAATGGGTTAAGAAGGCCGTTTTGCTTTCTTTCCGTCTCGAAGACAATCAACCTATGAGTGCTGGTGGGTTTACCCAGTTCTACGATAAGGTTCCTAGCAAGTTTGAAAACTACACTGCCGCCGACTTTGCTGCTGGTGGATTCCGTGTAGTTCCCCCTGCCGTAGCCCGCCGCGGCTCATTTATCGGTAAAAACGCTGTTTTAATGCCTTCCTACGTCAATATTGGCGCTTATGTAGGTGAAGGCACGATGGTAGATACCTGGGCAACAGTAGGTTCTTGCGCTCAAATTGGCAAAAACGTTCACCTTTCTGGCGGCGTTGGTATTGGCGGTGTTTTGGAGCCAATTCAAGCTGGCCCAGTGATTATTGAAGATAACTGCTTTATTGGCGCCCGCTCTGAGGTGGTTGAAGGCGTTGTGATTGAAGAAAACGCTGTTTTATCCATGGGTGTCTATATTGGCCAAAGCACCAAGATTTATGACCGCGAAACAGGTGAAGTGCACTATGGTCGTGTTCCTGCTGGCTCAGTAGTTGTTCCAGGCTCCCTTCCGTCCGCTTGTGGCAAGTACAGCTTGTATGCCGCAATCATCGTTAAAAAGGTTGATGCCCAAACCAGAGCAAAGACAGCCATCAACGAATTACTCCGCGACTAAGTTAAACCCATGAGCGCCACACTTGAGCTCACCGAAGCTCTCATTGCCTGCCATTCCGTAACCCCTGCTGATGGTGGCTGCCAAGATTTAATTGCTAAACGTCTCCAAGCGATTGGTTTTCATACCGAGAGCGTGGTGAGTGGCCCTGAAAATTTCCAGGTAACCAACTTGTGGGCTATTAAAAAAGGTACAGCTGGCGATCAAGGCAAAGTCTTGGTATTTGCAGGCCATACCGATGTAGTGCCTACAGGCCCACTAGAGAAGTGGACAAACAACCCCTTTACCCCAACCATTCGTGACGGCATACTATATGGTCGTGGCGCAGCGGATATGAAAACATCCCTCGCTGGTTTTGTGGTCGCTACAGAAGAGTTTGTCACTACACACCCAGATCATCAGGGCACTATTGCTTTTTTAATCACTAGCGATGAAGAAGGTCCTGCAAACGATGGCACAGTCATCATGTGTGATCGCCTGCAAAAACAAGGTCAGCGTTTGGACTACTGCGTCATTGGTGAACCGACTTCAGTTGATCGGCTTGGCGACATGATTAAGAATGGTCGTCGCGGCTCTCTGTCAGGCAAGCTCAAGGTGAAAGGTATTCAGGCGCACATTGCCTACCCTCACCTCGGTAAGAATCCAATTCATCTTTCGGCACCAGCAATTTCTACATTAGTAGAAACTGAATGGGACAAAGGTAATGAATACTTTCAACCCACCAGTTTTCAGATCTCCAACGTGCATGCTGGCACCGGTGCTAATAACGTGATTCCTGGTGAGTTGGTGATCGACTTCAACTTCCGCTTCTCAACCGAGAGTAAGCCAGAGCAACTCCGTGAACGTCTAGAAAAGATTTTGAAGGATGCCGGTTTAGAGTTTGAGATTGACTGGGTATTGGGCGGTAGCCCGTTCATTACTGGTGATGGTGATCTGGCTGGAGCATTACGCAGGGCCATCAAAGCAGAAGCCAACATTGATACAGAACTCTCCACTACTGGTGGTACCAGTGATGGCCGCTTTATCGCCAAGATTTGCAAAGAAGTTGTGGAATTTGGTCCACTGAATGCAACTAGTCACAAAATTGATGAGTGCGTCATCGTTGACGATGTCGTGCCACTCAAAAATATCTATCGCAAGACCCTCGAACAGTTAATCGCTTGATCGATCAATTGCGCACCCGACTTTTCTTCTAAAGAACTCCACATCATGGACCCTGAGTCTCAGCAACACCTTACAGTAAACCAGTGCATCAATCAGATTGCACAAACACTCGAAGCGGCAAACTTACATTACGGCCACGGGGCAATTGATGCCCAAAGCGAAGCTTTGTGGATTGTGAGTAAACAGCTTAATCTCAGCCCAGCAGAAGCATTAGATCACCTAGATGATGAAATCTTCAATGAGCAGCAGCAAAATGCATCCACCGTTGCCAATACCAGAATCTCGACACGTAAACCACTTGCCTACATCTTAGGTGAAGCTTGGTTCATGGGTGTGCCCTTTTTCTGCAGCGAGCAAAGTATTGTTCCGCGTTCCTGGATTGCAGAACTCATCGTTGATGGTTCACTAGAGACCTGGCTGCCAGCTGATGGCAAAGCGCTTGATCTTTGCACTGGTAATGGCTCACTAGCCATCCTCTTGGCTATGTCATGCCCAGATATTCATGTGAGCGCGTGTGATATCAGCATGCCTGCCCTTTCAGTAGCTGCCCGTAACGTAGATCGTCACGGTCTCAGCTCTCAAGTAGAGCTATTAGATGGCGATCTTTGGGATGCTTTGCCACAACCAAATGAAGATAACCTCTTTAATCTGATCATCTGTAATCCACCATACGTGAATGCCGCCTCCATGAATGCGCTTCCTGCTGAATATCACGCGGAACCAGAATTGGCTTTAGCTGGTGGAGAAGATGGCATGGATATCATCAGGCGCATTATTGCTTCAGCACCTGATTACCTATCTGAGCGCGGCGCTATTTTGCTTGAGATTGGTAATGAGTATGAGCACTTCAAAAAGGCTTTCCCGCAAATTCCAGCAATCTGGATGGAAGTATCGGCAGGTGAAGAGCAAGTCTTACTCATACAAGCAGAAGACTTACGCTAAGGAATTAACTGAGCTCGGCTGCAGCAGCAATGGCTTGGTCAATTCGCTCCACTGGAATTACCTTCAATCCTGGAATCTTGGTCTTCGGCATATTCGCTTTTGGAATGATGGCAACAGTGAAACCTAATTTAGCAGCTTCTTTCAAGCGCTCTTGACCACGAGGACAAGGACGAATCTCACCAGCCAAACCAACCTCACCAAAGACAATCAACTCTTTTGGTAATGCGCGATTGCGAATTGAAGACTGAATAGCCAGAAGAACGGCTAAGTCAGCGGCCGGCTCAGAAATCTTGACGCCACCTACCGCATTTAAGAAAACATCTTGATCAAAACAAGCGATGCCAGCATGACGATGCAGTACCGCCAAGAGCATCGCTAAACGAGCTTGCTCTAAGCCAACGGCTAAACGACGGGGATTAGGCACATGCGCTGTATCTACTAAAGCCTGAATCTCTACCAACAAAGGTCTACTGCCCTCTTGTGTAACCAATATACAAGCGCCCGGAACCATTTGCTCATGTTGTGACAGAAAAATTGCTGACGGATTCGTTACGCCACGCAGACCTTTTTCAGTCATCGCAAATACGCCCAACTCATTGACGGCGCCAAAACGGTTCTTGATCGAACGTACTAAGCGGAAAGAGGAATGTGTATCACCCTCAAAGTACAAAACGGTATCGACAATGTGCTCTAAGACCCTAGGACCGGCGAGATGACCATCCTTGGTAACGTGCCCGACCATCAGCACACAGATACCGCTTGATTTAGCAGCTCTAGTGAGTTGCGCAGCACACTCACGCACCTGCGCTACAGAGCCAGGAGCCGAACTTAATACTTCTGAATACAAAGTCTGAATAGAATCCACCACCAATACTTGTGGCTTCACGGTATCCATAATAGAAATCAGTTTTTCCAACTGAATCTCAGCCAACACCTCAAGCTGTGGCGCATCTAAAGCAATGCGTTTTGCACGAAGGGCAATTTGCGCAGCAGATTCTTCGCCGCTGCTGTAGAGCACATTCATGCCAGCAGAACTCATCTCCGCCAATGCCTGGAGTAGTAAGGTAGATTTACCAATACCAGGATCACCACCCAAAAGCACCACACCACCTGGAACTAAGCCGCCACCCAGTACGCGATCAAACTCTTCAACACCCGTGCTAAATCTTGGCAAGTCTTCAGCGCTAATAGCGGATAACTTTTGTCTTGGAAGGGATTGCGCTAAACCCTGGAAGCGAGCATTAGATGTTGTTTCTGGCAGACCCTCTTCTAAAGTATTCCAGGCCTGACAAGATGGGCACTGACCCTGCCACTTGGCAGAGGTGCCACCGCAAGACTGGCAGATATAAACCGTTTTGACTTTAGCCAAGAGTTACCTAATGAAATATAAAAATAAATAAATAGAAATTAATCGAGCTGAGTGCCCGCTTTATTTTCTTGCGCGCGCTTAGGGGCATCCTTGCGTCGTTGCTCTAGATCGGCCGCTCTTGCTGCAGCATCTTTTTGTTTCTGCTCAAACTCGCGTTGATTGGCTGCTCGCTCAGCCGCTTTTTCGGGCGACGCCCTCTCAGCAGCACGCTTAGCATCTTCTTGAGTCTTTAAACTTTCACGAAGCTTACGTTGCACTTCATGCAAAGCCACCTCTTGTTCGCGTATCGGATCGATTTCCTTGCGATAGTCTGCGCGAGCACTTCTCAAACAAGAATTGACCCAGTATTCCTGGTAGCACTCAGAAGAAGCTTTACCCCAGCGGAATTTAGACCACTCGCGCTGAAGTTCTAATTCTTGCTCAATCTTGTCTAACTGATCAAGCTCAGCCTCTTCAGCAGGAGTTGCCAATACAACCCCACTCAATGCAGACGCCAACAAAAATATTGAAATCAATATTTTTGATTGGAGCAAAAGACTCTTTCTCAAATCTCGACCTTTGCACCCAACTCAACCAAGCGATTTGCAGGAATCTTAAAGAAGTCTGACTGGCGTCCAGCATTCTGATACATCCAAGCAAAGAGACGTTCACGCCAGATTGCCATACCCGGCAATGAAGTGGGAACAATAGTATCCCTTGAGAGAAAGAATGAGGTGTTCATTAAATCAAATTTCAGATCAAACTGCGTCTCAAGCAAAGCCAAAATTTGATTGGTATCAGGAGTCTCTTTGAATCCATAAACTGCACGCACTACATAAATATTGGGGCCAAGCTCTTTTAAAGTAAGTCTTTGGTCATCACTTACATAGGGCACATCCCAGATGCTGCACTTTAAGAAAAAGACACGATCATGAAGTACATGGTTATGTTTTAGGTTATGTAAAAAAGAAACAGGCAAATAATCTACATGGGCAGTGAGAAAGATAGCAGTACCTTCTACTCGGTGCGGTGGGTTCTGCAACAGAGAAGCGATAAAAGTATCCAGCCGAATTCCGTCATTCAAAACACGTTCGCGAACAATTTGACGGCCTTGGTACCAAGTCATCATTAGCAAGAAGCAAATCGAAGCAATCACTACCGGGAACCAACCACCTTCAAACAACTTGACCAGATTCGCGGTGAAGAAGCCGATATCAATAACTAAGAAGCAACTAATGATGATGGCTACAAGAATGGAATTCCACTTCCATAAAGCCTTCATCACCACTGCAGCCAACAAAGTTGTTAAGAGCATTGTGGTTGAAACAGCAACGCCGTATGCATTAGCTAAGTTTTCAGACTTCTTGAAAGCTAAAACAATTCCAATCACAACAAAGCAAAGCACCCAATTGATAAAAGGAACATAGATCTGCCCTTTTTCCTTGGCCGAAGTAAATGCAATTTTCATGCGGGGCAAAAAGCCGAGCAAAATAGCTTCGCTAGTCATTGAGTAGGCACCGGAGATACATGCCTGAGAAGCGATTACCGTAGCCAGGGTAGCCAATACCACTAAAGCAAATGTATATGATTCAGGCACCATCAAAAAGAAGGGGTTTGAGACCGTCTCTGGATGAGCCAGGAGCATTGCTCCTTGCCCAAAATAATTAATCAATAAACAAGGCATTACCAATAAAAACCATGCGTATTTAATCGGACGTATTCCAAAATGCCCCATATCTGCATACAAAGCTTCGGCGCCAGTAAGAACTAAAAAGATAGAGCCTGTCACTGCAAATGCGATGCCCGCATCCTGAGTCATAAATTGAAGGGCGTGAATAGGATTTAAAGCGCCAATAATTTGCGGCGCATCTTGAATTTGGTTGAAGCCCATTAAAGCTAAAGATCCAAACCACACCAACATGACAGGTCCAAAGAGTGCACCAACCACTGAAGTACCTTTTTTCTCAAACAAAAATAAGCACAACAAAATTCCAATCGTAATTGGAATAACGTACGGGATAAAGCTATCAGACACAACTGTGGTGCCCTCGATGGCGGAGAGCACTGAGATAGCAGGGGTAATAACAGCATCTCCATAAAACAGGCAAGCACCCAAAACCCCCACAACCATAATAACGATGGATCGCTTAGATTTCGTTTTAGCTGTGCGCAAAGCAAGAGCCATCAAAGACAGAATGCCGCCTTCACCATGGTTATTTGCTCGCATGACAAACAATAGATACTTAAGCGATACCACCAAAATGAATGACCAAAAAATCATAGAAGTGACGCCGAATATAGATTCAGTGGTCATCGGAATGCCATTTTGCGGATCAAAGCAAACCTTTAAGGCATAAAGTGGACTAGTGCCAATATCGCCAAAGACAATACCAATTGCGCCCAGCGCTAATGTCGCTAGGCCGCCCTTTTGATGATGATCTTGACCCTGGATTTCAACCGGACGCAATATCTCTGAGTGCGAAAATTCGGGATTGCTAACTGACATGAATCATCCTTTTATAGGCCAAATGTTCAACTTAATGCGTGGCGATATGTTACTCCTTAACGATACCCATCAAATCCAGATTTTCCTTAATAAAACTGCTCATTTATGCGTTATTTACAGGAATACCTCGACAGAGGCCCCCAGAAAATGGTAGAATTTCAGCTTCAGACGCGGGGTGGAGCAGTCTGGCAGCTCGTCGGGCTCATAACCCGAAGGTCGTAGGTTCAAATCCTGCCCCCGCAACCAAGAATTACGTACTAAGCCATTAAATTTTAAGGGCTTTTTGCTTTTCTAAGCATTAAAAAAGCCCAATTTCTCGGGCTTTTTCGCTATTTTCAAGTGGGTTTAGTTCAAAACCTTGTAACCACGACCACTCAAACATCTCTTCACAACAGCATCTTGAGCCTGATTACCAGTAAATGCACCGCCTGCACCGCCAATCACGGCGCCAGCTCCAGCAGCCTGTACGATGCCCGTTTTATTGCCACCTGTCACAAGGCCTAATAAGCCACCAACTACAGCGCCAGCACCAGCGCCTTTGGCCGCAGTCTCACCCATACCTGATTGCTGTTGAGCATAGTTTTGGCAGTCTTTTAAATCACTCTCATATGCAGCCTCATTAACGCCCTTCATATCCACTAAGGGGCGAACATTTGCGCCGGCACACCCAACCGTCACAACAACCACCAGAGAACATAGGGAAAGTAACTTATTCATCTGCAATTCCTTTTATTCAATTTCACATCGATCGATGCCATATCCGTTTTATATCATGTCGCAAAAACTGTGTCGAAGATTTTGAATTATTTTTAAATAGCCAAGTTTGGGCACCTGTTCTCGGCGTTTGATGAAAAGGAATCCCTAAATTCTGATAGCGCGCCGTGACATCTGGATGTGGATGCCCATAACGATTGCGATAGCCATTTTGTGCAAAAGCCTGATGAGGTTCCAATCTCTGTAGGAGGGCCAAGGAAGAGGATGTTTTGCTGCCATGATGTGGCGCCATAAAAATCAATTCCCTGTCGCCGATTTCATGCAACATTTTTTCATCTAAGCGCTCGGTAATTTCTGCTTCAGCTTGCTTTTCAACATCACCCGTTAACCAAAGCGAGCTTTGTTGATTGCGCACCTCAATCACGCAACTCATTTCGTTGGGCTTACCAGGATATTGATCAGTAAATACTGTCTCTTCATGAGGGTGCCAAATTACAAATTCGACACCATCCCATTTCCAACGCTGACCAAAGCGACAAGGGATGGCCGGAATCTTTCTTTTATGCAAATTTTGAAGCAGTGGATTCGCGCTAGGCAAAGATCCCATCATCAAATCAAATTGAATACTCTTCAGAAGTGTTGCAGCACCACCAATATGATCACTATCGCTATGACTAATGACCATACGATCAATGTGATTGATCCCCTGGCCACGCAAATAGGGAAGAATTACTCTCTGACCTGCATCATCTTTCTTGCCCTGAATCGGTCCTGTGTCGTATAGCAATTTTCTATTGGCGGTTTCGATGAGAACCGCAGTGCCCTGGCCAATATCAAAAACACTCGCCCTGAACTCTCCTTGAGCGAGATACACCTCTCCAAATAATTGGCTTGGCCAAAAAAATAAGGGGGTAGATAAAAAGATACCAAGCAATCGACCTTTCCACGTTTCTCCAATCGGACCAGGGCGAATTGCATACACAATTCCACATCCAGCAATCACCAGCATCCACCACTCGGGCTGCTTCGACCAAGCTACAGACCAACTCCAACTCGCCATCCATTCCAGGATGACTGCAAGATATTCCATGGATGTATGCGCCGGCAATAAGAGCCAGCGGCCGATAAATTCTGGAAGCAAGGCACCAGCAATTGCCAGCGGGGTCACGATATAACTGACCAACGGAATAGCAAACGCATTAGCCAGTGGTGAAACAATTGAGACTTGGTAAAACCAATACAAAGTCAATGGCAGGAGCGCCAGCGTGACAACAGCCTGGACACGACACGCCTCACGAAGGGCTTGTCCCATGCGATGCATCCAATGCGTTTCTAATTCTTTTCCCGTAGGGATACCCAATAAACCAGAAGAATCTCCCATGGCATACAGAATGGCAGCTACAGCACCGAAAGATAACCAAAAGCCTGGCGTGTAGGGAGCCATAGGATCGATAAGCAACACGAATGCTAGAGCCCACCACCAGATATCAAAGGAACGTGGATTTCGGCCAGTCCATAAAGCGAATGCCACCACCCCAACCATATACATCGTTCTTTGCGCTGGAATCTGAAAGCCCGCCAACCATGCATAGATAAACGCAGTCACAAATCCCGCTACAGCCGCTACCTTACTGACTGGAGCAATCAGTGGCCATGTGCGTCGACGCCATATAAATGCAGCAATTGAAGCGCCAACTCCTGCCAACATCGTTACATGAAGTCCAGATATAGAGATGAGATGCCCAATACCCGTTGCATTAAATATTTGCCAGTCATCTTGATCGATGGCGTTCTGATCACCCATTACCAAAGCAATCAAAACACCTACATACCTCGCATCATCCGACAGCATAGACTGAATCTTTTTTCGCAGATGCCATCTAGCAAGCTCCATACGTAACTCAAACTCTGTCCAAGCGATATCACTATCGAGCAATAACTCCCCAGACCTTACTGATCCGCTAGCTCCAAAGTCTTGATGAAAAGACCAACGCTCAAAATCAAAGGTATGTGGATTTAAGGAACCATAAGGACGCTTTAGCTTTGCCCTGATCTTCCAGCGCTGTCCAGGAATTACCTCTGGAATTGCTTGAGGATTTCTCCAGGCGGGCTGCCAACTCAAATAGATTCTCTCTGGAAAATGATTCAGGGCTTCTTTTCCAGAGAAGGCCTCGTCAACCTCGAAGGCAAACTTGGCGCCCGATGAATTACTTTGTGGCAATGCTGCAACTCTTCCCTTGAGCGTTAACTCTTTGCCCTCCAACTCTGTGGCAAGAATATTCTTTAAGCGATTTTCAGCATACAAAGCATTCCAAGTAAAACCTACTACAAATAGCAAACTAATCACTGCAAATTTCTTTAAAAGAGATTCTGGATTAGAAAGCAGGATTGTCAGCAAACAAAATACGCTAAAAGTCATGGAGGAAATGAGCCAATATTCTGGCAATTGCGGCAAAAGCAAAAGGAGTAATCCCCCGGCAATGAATGCCGCAATAGCTAATCGCAAGTAATTAAGAGGCTAAGTTGAGACTTGAGAGCTGAGGAATACCTGCGCAGAGGGCAGACCAGCGTGGCAATACCTGCATTGCATTACCCCATATCGCCGCAGCAAATTTTGCATCACTGACACCCCTAACTAAGGCGAGTTCTTTTGCAATCCGCGGTAGAAAAGCAGGCTCATTAAAAGCAATACCCTCCCCTCTGAGCCATGCTGGTGGGATGTCGGGAGAATCTGTTTCAGTCACAATGCTGTCAAGTGGCAATTCTTTTAAAAGTCTACGGATTTGCAAAGCACGCTCATAAGTCGCTGCACCGCCAAATCCCAATTTAAATCCGAGCTCAATAAATTGCTCGGCCTGCTGAAAACTGCCATTAAAAGCATGTGCAATTCCACTGGGGATACTTCGACGACGCAAGGCTTTTAAGATTGCATCCTGAGAACGACGTACATGCAAAATTACAGGCAATTGATATTTCTGAGCCAAATCCAATTGGGCATTGAAAAAGAATTCCTGCTTATGAGGGTCTAAATCCTCAACAAAATAATCTAGGCCAATCTCACCAACACCCACAAAGCGAGGATCAGATAGAGATTCAACAATTCTTTTCTCAAGTGTTTCGATGTCACCCTCTTGGGCTTGATTGGTATACAGCGGGTGTATTCCCAAGGTATAAACCAAACCTGGGATTGCTTGACTATATTGATGGGCTAAGTCTCTAACATGAGCACAGTCAGCCACCTTCACAGCAGGCAACAGTATTGCTTTAACGTTTTTTTTAGCAGCCACCTGAATAATTGTCTGCAATGAAGTCGCAAACTCAGTGGCATCTAGATGGCAATGGGTATCAATCCACATGGGATGCCCACTCACACAGAGAATGGTTTTAATACTCCACGCTCCAAATGCAAGATCCGATCACAACGTTTAGCGCGTACAGGGTCATGCGTCACGATCACAAAGGCTGTGCCTTGATCTCGAGCAATATCCAACATCAAATCAAATACGCCATCTGCAGTCTCGGTATCGAGATTGCCTGTTGGCTCATCCGCCAGAACGCAAGCGGGATTACCAACCAAGGCACGAGCTACCGCCACACGCTGACGTTCTCCTCCAGATAATTCACCTGGGGTATGGAGTTCACGTGCAGCCAAGCCAACCGCTTTAAGCATCTTACTCGCGCGATCCATTGATTCATCATTACTAAGGCCACGAATACGCAAAGGCAAAGCTACATTTTCTGCAGCACTAAATTCATCCAAGAGATGATGGAATTGATAAATAAACCCAAGACTATGGTTACGCAGTTGATCTAACTTCTTCACTGATAAGTTATTCAAGTTAGAACCAGCCAAAATGACGGAGCCAGCGCTTGGAGTATCTAAACCACCCAATAAATGAAGTAAGGTGCTCTTGCCAGAACCTGAAGAACCGACGATAGCCACCTTCTCCGATGGAGAAACATCCAAATCAATCGCTTTTAATACTTCTACCGCAGTGGGTCCTTGACCATAGGTCTTGGCTAAGCCTCTGGCCTTCAGCACTAAGTTATTCACATCACTCATAGCTGAATTATTCATAACGCAGGGCCTCCGCAGGTTGGACCTTGGCAGCACGACGACTTGGGTAAAGCGTAGCTAATACAGAAAGACCAAATGCCATTAATCCCACTGTCAGCACATCACTTGCCCTAACATCAGAAGGTAATTCGCTAATGAAATACACCTCACGTGGTAAAAACTGTACACGGAAAATAGCTTCAATGACTGGCACGATGACATCAATGTTCAGTGCAATCAACAGACCTAGTGCAACACCAACCAACGAACCCAAAAGACCAATCGCCAATCCCTGAATTAAAAATATTCTCTGAATGAGTCCAGGGCTTGCACCCATGGTTCTCAGAATAGCAATATCGGCCTGCTTCTCGTTCACAGTCATGACTAAGGTGGACACCAAATTAAATGCGGCTACGGCAATAATTAAAGTCAGAATGATGAACATCATCTTTCTTTCAGTCTGAACTGCTGCAAACCAATTGCGGTTTGATCTTGACCAGTCAGTGACCCAAAGCGCCTGAGGAACAATCGCTGCTAACTCATTAGCGACTTCTGGGGCCCGCTGCATATCATCTACCTTGACGCGCAGACCGGACGGATCATGTAGGCGCAACAGGGCAGCAGCGTCCTTCCAATGCATGATGGTTAGAGAGCTGTCGTATTCATAATGACCACTGTCAACAATGCCGACTACCTGCAAAGTGCGCATCCGTGGCATAGCACCTGCTGGAGTTAAATCACTTTCGGGAACAATTAAATTAATACGATCACCGACATGTGCGCCAACAATTGCTGCAAGTTGTGCGCCCAGAGCAACACCAAAACTACCGGGCTTTAGATCATCAATATTGCCGGTAACAAATTGTTTTGGTAAATCCGAAACCTTACCTTCTTCGCTAGGCAGGATGCCACGAATAGCAACGCCACGCATCACTCCTTCGCGAGTCAATAAGCCTTGCGAACTTACCATGGGCGCCACACCAATAACGTGTGGTTGAGCTGCAACCTTCAGTGCCAGTGGCTCCCAATTTGCCAAACCATCAGGAGCGGTAATCTCCACATGAGATAGCACCGACAACATGCGATCACGCACTTCCTTTTGGAAACCATTCATCACCGAAAGAACCACAATCAGCGCGGCAACCCCTAAGGCGATACCAGCAGTAGAAATCCCGGAGATAAAGGATAGGAAACCATCGCGCCTCCCCACGGTCTTACGACGCTTGGATCGGGTGTAGCGCAGGCCAATTTCTAGCTCAATAGGAAGTCTCAACATAGCCACAGTTTAGTGAATCGCGCAGACAAACTGATGGAATACTTAAATGCCACCTAAAATCAGGGGAATGACTGCGAATTTCACCTCCCCCAAGGCTCCGCTACGCCGCTTCACCCTGATGCTTTCAGGGGAAGATGCCTTAGATGAGCTCGAAAGCAGAGATAGCCCCCGTAAGGGACTACCTCATGAGCGCTTTTTGCTCGGAGAATTACTCCCTCTTGCACCGGTCTTACTGCTCGGACAATCCAATCAAGTAGTCAAACCCAACGAGGTCATTGCCTGCTTACAGCCCGTTCATCTGCATGCCACTCGGGATCACCTCATTTTGATGGGTCAAAACCAGATTGATCTGACTCCCGAAGAGTCAGCTAAGCTTCTGCAAGCAGCACTCCCTTTTATTGAAGAAGATTTTCAGGGTTCTGTACTTTTTCATAACCAGCATTATTGGTTTGTGCCTGCTGGCCCATTTTCCAGCCTAGCAAGTTACAGTGTGGACCAGGCTCATGGCCGGAATATTGATTGGTGGATGCCGCGTGATACTCAAGAAGAAGGAATCGCGAAACGTTGGCGTAAACTTCAAAATGAAATCCAAATGCTTTGGCATATTGCCCCCGTTAATGAAGAGCGCGGACAACGTGGCATACCCAGCATCAACTCAATCTGGATTAGCGGCATCGGTAAGCTCAATGATGTTCAAGCGCCTGCATTATTAAAACAATCGCAGCGCCTCATCGGCTCACACCCCATTCTGGCTGGCCTATCCAAGCTACTATGCCTGCCGCATGAAATCGATTTAGATGATAAAAATTTACTTGGTGCCTTCGCCTGGCTAGATGAACCACAAGCAGCATGGCCTCAGTTAAGTGCAGCACTCCATAGCAAACAACTAGATGAGGTTGTCATCATCGACTTTCCGAGGGGAAAGGTACGCGAACGTATTTTCACTGCTAAAGACCTCAATAAAAAATCTTGGGCCTTCTGGAAAAAAGCTGAGCCACTGACTTGGAAAGAAATTAGTCAGCTATGAGTTACACATGAGTTTCATATGAGCTTATTTTCACAACGCCCATTCTCTGAACGCACTGCTACCTGGTTAGCGCAGAGTGGCTTACACCCACTACTGGCTAGACTCTATGCTGCTCGAGGCCTGCAATCTCCAGAAGAACTCTCGCTCGATTTAAAGCGACTGATTTCACCAGTTGAACTAAAGAATTGCATCAGCACCGCCTCTTTACTCGCCGATATCCTTGAGAAAAAAGAGCCCATGCTCATCGTCGCAGACTATGACTGTGATGGCGCAACCGCTTGTGCCGTAGGTCTGCTAGGTCTGCGCATGCTGGGCGGACCTGATACACCAATTCAGTTTCTAGTTCCGAACCGCTTTACGATGGGGTATGGCCTCACACCCGAGGTTGTTGAGTTGGCTGGACAACAAACGCCTAAACCGAAATACCTGATCACTGTCGATAACGGCATTGCTAGCGAGGCTGGCGTTGATCGTGCTCGTGACCTGGGTATGGAAGTGATTGTGACCGATCATCATCTGCCCGGAGATAACTTACCCAAAGCGCTAGCAATCGTTAATCCCAACCAACCAGGTTGTAGATTTCCAAGCAAAGCTCTTGCTGGTGTGGGTGTGATGTTTTATATGCTGGTGGCATTACGCGCTGAACTTCGCAAGCGCGGTAAATTTACCAATGAAACTCAACCTAAGGTAGAGAACCTATTAGATCTAGTTGCCTTAGGAACAGTTGCTGACGTAGCGCAACTCGATCGCAATAATCGAGTATTAGTTTCGAATGGCTTAAAACGTATCCGTGCAGGGATATCTCAACCAGGCATTCAGGCGCTATTTCAGGCAGCGGCTCGAGACCCACGCAAAGCAAATACTTTTGATCTAGGCTTTGCCATCGGCCCTAGACTCAATGCGGCCGGGCGTCTAGCGGATATGACTTTAGGCATTCGCTTACTCCTCACTGACAATACGGATGAGGCACTCAATCTTGCGCATGAACTTGATCGCATTAATCGCGAACGCCGCGTGATTGAAACAGGGATGCAAGAAACTGCCCTCTCTCATCTTGCCGAAGATCAACTTGACGGCACTATGGCTGAGCGCCCCAGTATTTGTTTATGGAATTCTGAGTGGCATCAGGGTGTTGTTGGCATTGTGGCTTCACGACTGAAGGAGCGCTTTAATCGCCCAGCGATTGTGTTTGCTCCTGCCGATGGAAATACCGGCGAAGAATTACGTGGTTCAGGTCGCTCGTTGACAGGATTTCACTTAAGAGATGCTCTCGATCTTGTTTCGAAACGAGAGCCTGGACTCATTCTGAAATTTGGCGGACACGCCATGGCGGCAGGCCTAACGATTCGAAAAAGTGATTTTGAAAAGTTTGATGCCTGTTTTCAGGATGTAGCAAGCGGCTTATTAACGGATGAATTATTAGAACGTCGCCATGCCCACGATGGCACGTTGGAGCTCTCCGAATTTACACCTGAAATAGGTGACCTACTAGCTGAAGAGATCTGGGGGCAAGGTTTCCCGCAGCCCGTTTTCTATGGGGAATTTGAAATTACCCAGCAAAGTCTCATGAAAGAAAAGCATTTACGACTGATGGTTCGCCCTATCGGCAGTTCTGAACTCAAGCCGACCAATAAGCCACTCACTGCCGTTTGGTTTAACCGCACCCAGAGCCTACCCGCCAAAGCTAAATTAGCTTATCGCCTTGTCACTGACCGTTATCAGGGCCAGGCTCGTGTGCAGTTGATGATTGAAGCCCATGACGAGGCAGCAAGCACCTAAAGGCCTAAGGCAATAACCCCCTTATAATCAGGGGATGGAAGCTGAACAACTAAATACTATTTCGAATACCTTGTCCGATCTGCTCACCCGTGAGCAAGCTCTTCGGGGGTATCTTTGACTTCGAAGTAAAGTCACGTCGCCTTACCGAAGTTAACTCGATTCTGGAAGATCCCACTATTTGGGATGATCAAAAGAAAGCACAAGCGCTGGGCAAAGAAAAGAAATTGCTCGATGGCGTAGTGGCGACTCTTACTGATCTCAATACCAATATTGCTAGCGCACTTGAGCTGTTTGATATGGCCAAAGAAGAGAGCGACTTTGAAACGATTGGCGCTATTGAAAAAGATGTTGAGAGCTATAGCAAGACCATTGGTGATCTAGAGTTCCGCCGCATGTTCCATAACGAGATGGATTCTTGCAATTGTTTTATCGACATTCAAGCTGGAGCTGGCGGTACCGAAGCCTGTGATTGGGCCAGTATGCTCTATCGTCAATACCTCAAGTATTGCGAGCGTAAAGGTTATAAAACAGAAATACTCGAAGAGTCTGATGGCGACGTTGCAGGTATTAAGAGTGCGACGATTAAAGTCGATGGTGAATACGCATACGGACATCTCCGCTCTGAAACTGGCGTACACCGTTTAGTACGGAAGTCGCCTTTTGACTCATCCAACGGTCGTCATACTTCCTTTGCCTCTATCTACGTGTATCCAGAGATTGATGACTCGATTGAGATCGACGTTAACCCTGCCGATATCCGCACTGACACCTACCGCGCTTCTGGTGCGGGTGGTCAGCACATTAATAAAACCGACTCAGCTGTCCGCTTAACCCATATTCCAACTGGGATTGTGGTGCAGTGTCAGAATGACCGTAGTCAGCACCGCAATCGCGCTGAAGCGATGAGCATGCTCAAGTCTCGCCTCTATGAACATGAGATGCAAAAGCGTCGCGCCGAACAAGACAAATTAGAGGCCAGCAAAACTGATGTGGGCTGGGGACATCAAATCCGATCCTACGTTCTAGACCAAAGCCGTATTAAAGATTTACGCACTAACGTCGAAATTTCCAATACTCAAAAAGTATTAGATGGCGATCTCGATGCCTTTATTGAAGCCAGCCTAAAACAAGGCGTGTAAAAACCAACTCTCATTACTGCACCACTATAGATATGAACGATAAAACCCATTTAGATACTGCTCCAGCTACCGAAGTAGTTGATGAGAATCACATCATTGCGGAGCGCCGTGAAAAACTGGCCAAGCTTCGTGCTGGCGGTGTTGCATTTCCGAATGACTTTGTTCCTACTCATTTAGCGACTGATTTGCATGCTCATTACGACAGTCTGACCAAAGAAGAATTAGCCGCCAAGAAAGTTCATGTCAAAGTAGCCGGACGCATGGTTCTCAAACGCGTGATGGGTAAAGCCAGCTTTGCCACCATTCAAGATCGCAGTGGGCAGATTCAGTTCTACATCAATGATGAGCTCAGCGGTACCGATGTTCATGGTGCCTTCAAGCACTGGGATATGGGTGACTTCATCTCTGCTGAGGGCAATCTCTTTAAGACCAATAAAGGCGAGTTGTCTGTTGAATGCAGCAACTTACGCTTACTCAGCAAATCATTACGCCCACTACCGGATAAGTTCCATGGCCTCTCAGACCTAGAGACTAAATACCGCCAACGATATGTCGACCTCATTGTGAATCCAGAGAGTCGCAATACATTTAAAGCGCGTAGTAATGCGATCGCTTCATTACGTCGCCATATGTTGGATGCCGACTTCATGGAAGTGGAGACACCAATGCTCCACCCTATCCCCGGTGGTGCAGCAGCGAAGCCCTTCATTACTCACCACAATGCTCTCGACATGCAAATGTTCTTGCGTATTGCTCCAGAGCTTTACCTTAAGCGTTTAGTAGTTGGTGGTTTTGAGCGTGTCTTCGAAATCAATCGCAACTTCCGTAACGAAGGTGTAAGCCCACGCCATAACCCTGAATTCACCATGATGGAATTCTATGCGGCATATACAGACTATCGCTGGTTGATGGACTTCACTGAAGGCTTGATTCGTGCAGCCGCCATGGATGCTCAAGGCACTGCCGTATTAACGCATCAAGGTCGTGAACTCGATCTGAGCAAACCATTCCAACGCCTAACTATTACTGAGGCCATCCTCAAGTACTGTGGCCAGTCAGGTAAGAGCTATGATGCATCTCAGTTGGATGACATCAACTTCATTCGTACTGAATTGAAAAAAGGTGGCGAAAACCCAGACGCCCCAACCCTCAAGAATGCAGGTATCGGCGCACTTCAACTTGCTCTATTTGAATTGGTTGCTGAGGAACACCTTTGGGAGCCAACCTACATCATTGATTACCCAATTGAAGTTAGCCCACTCGCCAGAGAGTCCGATACCCGCCCAGGCATCACAGAGCGCTTCGAGCTCTTCATCACAGGCCGCGAAATTGCTAACGGCTTCTCTGAACTCAACGATGCAGAAGATCAAGCTAATCGCTTCCGTAAGCAAGTAGAGCAAAAAGAAACGGGCGATGAAGAAGCGATGTACTTTGACCACGACTTCATCCGTGCCTTAGAGTACGGCATGCCTCCAACCGGTGGCTGCGGCATTGGTATCGATCGTTTAGTTATGCTGCTGACTGATGCACCAAACATTCGTGACGTGATTCTATTCCCGCACTTGCGGCGCGAAGAAGAATAAATTCTTCAGCAAAGAAAAAGAGAGGCAACTGCCTCTCTTTTTTAACTTCTTTTTTATTGCTATACCAGCAATAACTTAATTGCCATAGACCTCAACGCCGCCTTTAATAGTTTTAAGGACTTGTATATTCTTAATATCATCTGGCGCAACCTTTAAGGGGTTTTGATCCAGAACTACTAAATCAGCCAGCTTTCCTGGTGTTAGCGATCCCTTGCTGAGCTCTTCCTTGTATTGATAGGCCGCATTGCGAGTAAAGCCCTGTAGAGCCAAATACGGAGTAATGCGCTGTTCAGGCCCCAACACTGCACCGGAGAATGTTTTACGGTTCACGGCACTCCAAACTGAAAAGAGCACATTCGGGCCGGACGAAGGAGTGTCATTATGCAGAGCAAGTGTTATGCCTTTTGTATTAGCGCTATTCGCAGGGCTTAAATTAGCAGCCCTTTCACCACCTAAGACCTTGTTATAAACATCGCCATACAACCAGGTATCGTTTGGCATCATCACTGCCATAATATTTTTCTTCTTGTAGTCATCTAACTGATCATCGCGTGCAAAGAATGAGTGCGCAATCACGGTACGACGATCTTCTGTAATACCAGTCTCAGAAATTGTTTTAGCCAAAGCCGCTAGAGTCATATCAATACCAGCATCACCATTGCTATAACCAAAATATTGAATGTTTTTCTCGTAAGCCAACTTGGTGTACTTATCAAACAAGGCCTGTGGGTAGTAGGCAAAGCCACGCCAGTCTTTTGGAAAACCGGTGATATCTAAATAAGGCTTGGAAAAATAAGCCAAACGCAGTTGCGGCGCCCCATCAGTAGGCACCTGAATTCCGGCAACCTTAAAACCTCTATCACCCTGGCTATAAGCACCAAACTGAAAATTAGGATTAGTCGCCAACATTTGATCAACAACATCGAAGGTTGGTAACGCAATTAAATCGATGGTCACAATTTTTCTATCGATAGCTAATCGCATATTACGCATATCCGCAATGCTGGCTTCGTAACTTTGTGCAGTTGTAAAACCATTGGAGACGTAGATCTTCTCGGCTTTGCGGTAAGTTTCAAACGTCAGATCTTGTGAATACTTGCCGACCGCCTTAGCAACCGCCTCTAAATAAGGCATGCCGATCAATTCACCTGTGAGTTGACCAGTTTTGGGGTCTACCGGAATAAACCCAGAAACGGCCTTAGTAGCTTTTGTGATTCCCAGCTTCTTGAGGCCAGCAGAATTCACCATACCGGTCAACGTAGAAATATTCTCAAGCAATACCGGTTGATTTGGGTAGGCCGCATCTAGATCTGAAATTGTCAATCCACCATCAGACAGCATTGCTTCAGCGTAACCCGTGCCAATAATCCAGCCATTAAATACCTTTGCTTCTGAACGCAGCCTACTAATCACGTCCGTCTTAGTCTGCGGAGGTTTTCTGGAGAAGTAGGCAAGATTTACACCGAGCGTATCTTGGGCGATTAATGCAAAGTGCCCCCAAGTATCAATAAAGCCAGGCAATAGGGTGTGCCCTTTTAAATCTTGTAGAGCGGCATTGGATCCAGCCTGAGTCAAGGCTTCGCGCATGTCGCCGGTGTAGGCAATCTTGTTGTCTTTGACAACCAGTGCTTCAACATACCTAGGGGTGTCACCCTCCATCGTGAGGATGTCCCCGTTGAAGTATACGGTGGGCGCAGTAACATTAGCGGCGGAAGCCAATGAAAATGTAGCTAAAAAGAGGGCAAGAAATTTATAAGTATTTTTCATAATCTCCTTATAAACCATTTAGGCTAAAGAGCCTACCGAGTATTCCGCTTGGAGACCAATTATGCAGCCAAGCCTTTTTCGTCAAACACCCCTTCGAATAAGGCAGAGCTTAAATAACGCTCAGCTGTATCTGGAAGCACCACCACGATGGTTTTACCCGCGTATTCAGGCTTCTTAGCTAAACGAACCGCTACTGCAGCTGCAGCACCGCAGGAGATGCCTACCAAAATACCCTCTTCTTTAGCAATACGGCGGGCAAATTCAATGGCTTCTTCGTTGCTTACTTGCTCAACTTTATCGACTACTGATAAATCTAGATTCTCCGGAATAAAGCCGGCACCAATTCCCTGAATCTTATGTGGGGCAGGCTTGATTTCTTCACCATTGAGTTTTTGCGTGATGACTGGACTTGAAGTGGGTTCAACCGCAACTACCTCAATATTCTTTTTCTTGGTGTTCTTGATGTAACGAGCAACACCGGAGATTGTTCCGCCAGTTCCAACACCCGCTACAAACACATCAATCTTGCCATCAGTATCCTCCCAGATTTCTGGACCAGTGGTCTTTTCATGAATCGCTGGATTCGATGGATTACTAAATTGCTGCAGCAAGACATATTTAGGATCTGACTCTGCAATCTCTTTAGCCTTAGCAACCGCACCATTCATCCCCTTGGGACCTTCGGTCAAGACAATCTTTGCACCTAAAGCCGTGAGCAACTTGCGGCGCTCAATACTCATGGTCTCCGGCATGGTCAATGTCAAAGGGATGCCGCGAGCTGCCGCTACGAAAGCCAATGCAATGCCAGTATTGCCACTAGTTGGCTCAACCAGTTCTTTTCCTGGCCCCAAAATGCCTTGTTCTTGCGCATCATTAATCATGGCCACGCCGATACGACACTTGACTGAATAAGCTGGATTACGGCCTTCGATCTTGGCGAGCACAGTTGCCTTAGCGCCATCGGTTACGCGATTTAGACGCACTAAAGGTGTCTTGCCAATGGTTTGGGAGTTATCGGTAAAGTAAGTCATGAGGATTCCTTAATGCGAAGATATGAATAGAGATCTTATGGGTTAAAGTAATTCTTGTAAAAGAAATGGTGGTTATTAGCTAAATACTAAATGCTATTAAGACACGCCCTGAGAGCGAAGCAAGGTAATAGCTTCTTGCGCCGTCATCACGCCCTCATCGGTAGGGATTACCCATACCTCAACACGACTTTGTGGAGTGCTAATTTTTAACGTTAGATGCTGAGTTGCCTCTTGATTTAGCTTTTCATCTAACTCAACCCCAAGCCACGCCAGTTTTTTACAAACCGCTGACCTCAAAATAGGATCATGCTCGCCAATGCCGCCACTGAAAGAAATCAGATCGAGGCCACCGAGACAGCCAATCATAGCCCCGCCCTCGCGAATAATCTTATAAATAAATAACTCAATCGCCTCTTTAGCCAAAGGATTGGAGCTACTTCTTAGCTTTCTCATGTCCGCAGAGATGGTTGAGACCCCAAGCAAGCCACTCTTTCTATAAAGGAGATCTTGTAGCTGATCATGGGTATAGCCACGCTCGACCAAATACATCAATACACCGGCATCTAGAGAACCGCTGCGAGTCCCCATCATCAAGCCATCTAATGCAGAAAATCCCATCGTGGTCGCCACACTCTTACCATCAATGGCAGCACACAAACTTGCGCCATTACCAAGGTGAGCCATCAAAACTTTATCTCTTGCTTTGTTCGAGCTCTCCATCAACTCGCCAATAATGTACTGATACGAAATTCCATGAAAACCATAGCGGCGGACTCCTTGATCAGTAATCTCTTTAGGTAATGCTAGAGATGTTTCGAGAGTGCTCATGGTTTTATGAAAGGCGGTATCAAAACAAAGAACTTGGGGAATGTCCGGAAATACTTGAGAGAAAGCTTTCACGCCATCCAGGCTATGGGGCTGATGCAATGGCGCTAAGGCACTCATCGCCGACAATTTCTCTAGCGTCGCTGAGGTTGAAATGATGGGCTGAAAAAACTCAGCACCACCATGAACAATACGATGGGATACAGCCCGAATGGGAGGAAGATCTTTAATTCCGAGCAGTAATTCCTTGAGGTGCATTAAGGCCGCAAGAAAAGGATCTTGATCTACATCTACAAAATACTCAGCATGCTCTACCCCTTGATAGGCATAGCGTAGTTCGGTTTTTCCACCTGGCTCAAGACCCTCAAAACTGCCAGCCAAAATAGAAGGCAAGACTGCTCCATCGAGGGTTGGATAAATAGAAAACTTGAGAGATGAGGAACCAGCGTTAACGGTCAGAATTGCCATAAGAATATAAGGTAGGTGTGATGAAGCTCTTCAATAAAAAGCTAATGGTGAGAGCGCTATTAAGTTTTAGTATTTTTAAAAAATGTCACCGCAAATAAAATCAGTAAGACACAAAACCATAACAAGGACCATTCCGGAACCTGTAATCCTAAAATCGCAGGTAACTTAGCAGAACAAAGTCCATCCGCTTTAAACAACCAAGGCAAATCTTGGACCAACTGAAATTGATTGATCCAAACCTCTAGAGGGTCTATGCCGCAAGAAGCTTCTGGATGCGATAAGAGCCAGACCTGCTTACCCGCGATGATTGCTCCAGAACAAGCGGACAGTACCGCCAATATGTGAAATAACTTTTTCAAAGCAGGAATGCCGGCCGCTAAAAAGCAACTGATAGCAATTCCAAGGTAGCCAATTCTTTGCAAGATGCATAGGGGGCATGGCAAAAAAGAGGTGTTCTGATAACCAAATTGCTGAAGTAAGACGGCAAAGACCACCAAGCTCAGGCAAAATAAAGAAATGAAGAGGTATTGAGTGCGGGTCATCCCTAGATGATAGCGAGATCACCCTATAAAAGACCCAAACTCAGGCTTTTATAACTAAAAGTGCATAACTTATAAGAAGTTAATTGCTAACTGAGTCATGGATAGCCCCTGCAGCAACCCAAGATTGAGGATAATTGAGGTTTAGATAACCTCAACAAGATTAAGCATTTATGGCAGCCTACAACACTGAAACCGTTCTGACCGTTCATCATTGGAATGACACCCTTTTTAGCTTTACCACCACCCGTAATAAAGGGCTACGCTTTCGCAGCGGTCACTTTTTGATGATTGGTCTTGAGGTTGAAGGTAAACCACTTGTAAGGGCATATAGTGTTGCTAGCCCCAACTACCAAGAACATCTCGAATTTTTAAGCATTAAAGTCCAGGATGGTCCACTAACATCGCGCCTGCAAAAAATTCAGGTGGGAGACCCTATCCTTGTTAGCGAAAAATCTGTTGGCACTTTAGTCATTGATGATTTAAACCCTGGCAAGCATCTTTACCTTTTTAGTACCGGCACAGGTCTCGCACCATTCATGAGCATTATTCGTGACCCAGAGACTTACGATAAGTTCGAGAATGTCGTTCTCATTCATGGTGTTCGCCTGGTCAGTGAACTTGCTTATGGCGACTACATTAAGAATGAGCTGACTCAAGATGAGTATCTGGGAGAGTTGATTAGAGAAAAGCTCATCTACTACCCTACCGTAACCAGAGAAGCCTTTAAGCATACCGGACGCTTAACGACTGCTATCGAATCTGGTCAGTTATTCAAAGACATCGGCCTACCGCCATTGGATCCTGCAGTTGATAGAGCTATGATTTGCGGAAGCCCTTCCATGCTCAAGGAAACCGCTGAGATGCTGGATGCCAAAGGCTTTAAGGTATCTCCAAGCCTAGGCCAACTCGGCGACTATGTATTCGAACGCGCCTTTGTAGAAAAGTAAGCCTCGAATCAATATAGCTAAAAGTAGTTTAGTTATCGCTATATATTCCTTGCGAATATATAGCGGCCTTGATACAGTGTTTCTAACGAGATCAGTTTCAAGGAATTAAGATGTCACCTACCAGAGAACATTACAACCCGGCCATTATCAGCCTGTTGCGTGCACACGATCAGTTACCCCATGACAATATTGCTGAAAGAAAAAGTTTTCAGCGCCAAATTCTCTTTTTAATGAATGCCATCAAAACTGCAGAATTTGAAACTTCATTCTCTTAAGTAGTCATTTCTAAGACATAAAAAAACCGCCTAAATGGCGGTTTTTTTATTGACCTGAAAAGCACCTAACATCAGGGCGACTTATTTTGGCTTCACTTATTAATCTTCTATTTGAAAATACACTTCAGCGTTTGCTTGTTTGCTAGCCTGGCTAATCACAACTTGATCAGCAACCTTAGATGAGGCGAAAGTTTTTTCCGTAGTCTGCAAAACGGATTTAACAACTGCATCTTGTGTATTTTCAACTGTGTAACCCATGTCGAACTCCCCTATCCAATCTATGCCGGCGTATTTGCCTAATGAGCTTACAGAATAGGGTGTTTTTTTATATCTGAGAAGAATATATATTTCATTTGCTTATATCTATTTAAATATAAGTAGAAAGAGCAAATTAAAGCCTGCATTGGCAATGAGAAGCCATAAACAGAGCCTCTTTAAGGCATTGTCTGAAACAGCATGAACCCCCAAAACCCACTGAGCCAGCCTTAGACCAAGCCAATATGCTGGAATAGCGAATACAAGATAGGTAATCCAGCCTAATCCACCACCCATGAAGCTTGCAGCAACGATTGCAAATATAGAGATCCCAGAAACGAAATGGGATAACAAAGACCGCGTTCTATCGAATGCTTGATTGGTTGAGTTGAGATACAAAGCTGCTGGAGGCCCACCAATTCCACAGGCTCCCAACAACAAGCCTGACAAGCCGCCTGCCAGTCCGTCCAAAGCATTAGAGCTAGTTACTCGTACATGGGGCTTAAATAATAAGTAAGCAGCAAAAAACAAAACAACCAAACTTGTCGCTGTCTTCAGCGTTACCAATGGAATAAATCTTCCCAACCAAATGCCTATGGGTAAAGACGCTGCAGAAAAAACCAACATCAGCCAAAGTCGAGGGCGATCTGTTTGATGGACCTTCCATTGCCGGGAAAGTAATACGCCTCCAAACACTTCAGAGCACATCACAATTGGAATCAAAAAGGGGATTGGGAACACCCACATTAGAAGAGGCGTCATGATGAGCGCCCCTCCAAAACCACTTAACCTTCTGATGAATCCGCCAAAAACTGCTGCGACTAGCAATAAGCCGATCGAGGGCAAGCTTTCAAGAATCAAACGGCCTCACTGACATCATGTTCGCCAGCAATGAGGTCACGAATCTGACGACGGATTTCTAAATAAGCAGGAGTATCTTCAACCATTCTTCGCGGCTCAGGGACGCGAATAATCTCCTTCACTCTGCCAGGACGACGCGTCATCACAACAATGACATCGGAAAGATTGATGGCTTCCTCAATGCTATGGGTTACCAATACGACTGTTTTGCTTTCTTCATTCAGAATTCGAATCATTTCAGCCTGCATCATCGCGCGATTTTGCGCATCTAAGGCTGCAAAAGGCTCATCCATTAAGAGCACCGTCGGATCCACAACTAGCGCTCTTGCAATCGATACGCGTTGACGCATACCGCCAGAAAGTTGATGTGGGTAATGGTTGATAAATTGACTTAAGCCAACTAGCGCAGCAAAGCGAGTAACGATTTGTTTAATTTCTGCAGCATTAATGCCTTTAATTTTTAAACCGAAAGCAATATTGTCAAATACAGTCAACCAAGGAAAGAGTGCGTAATCCTGAAATACCATGGAGCGATCTGCGCCAGGACCCTTGACTACCTTACCAGCACACTCGATATGGCCAGCCGTTGGAACCTCAAAGCCAGCAATCAAATTGAGCAAAGTAGTCTTGCCGCAGCCGCTGTGCCCTAAGATTGAGCAAAACTCATTCTTGCGAACCTCTAATGAAATATCGTCAATAGCCAATACCTCTTGGCCCTTGGCGTGCATTGACGGATAAATTTTTCGTACGTGTTCTACTTTAAGTGCTGGCATTAGATTATCTATTTACATGTTTAATGATTAACAATACTGTTTACGCATTCAGCGCTCTCGACCAAGGCATGAGTTTCTGCGCGGTATATCGAATCAGCCTATCCAAACATAAACCAATAACTCCGATAGCTAACATGCCAACCAAAATATAATCTGTGCGCAAAACAGTACGGGCGTCGTTAATAAGGAAGCCAAGACCAGAATTAGCACCAACCAATTCAGCTGCCACTAAAGCCATCCAACCCACTCCCAGACCAATGCGAATGCCAGTCACTATCTGAGGCAGTGCAGCGCGCAAAATAACGCGAGTAATCACACTCCAAGAACCCGCACCTAGGCAACGCGCAGCTCGAATGAGATTCGGCTCTACATTTTTTACTGCATCGATTGTATTAATTAGGATTGGGAAGAAGATTCCCAAGAAAATAATGAATTGGTTTTGAGTGTTACCAACTCCAAACCACAAAATACTTAATGGAATCCAAGCAATTGGCGGAATAGGTCGCAAGATTTCTACGATGGGATCTACCTGCTCATTTACCCACTTAAAACATCCCATCACTATCCCCAAAGGGATAGCGACAGAGGCATAACAAAATGCTACAAACTCTCTAGACAAACTATCGAACAAATGTTTCCAGATTTCTCCAGATTTCATTAATTCAAATCCGCCTTGCGCCACCCCCGAAGGAGGAGGCAACAAGGTGGCTTCTGTTTTATCCAGAATAAACCGACTGGCATATTCCCAGGCAGCAAGCAATAGAACCAATAAAGCTAGGCGACGAAATTGCTTCAAAAAATGAATTATTGGCATAACGCTTTATTTTTTATAAACCTTGCCGTCAAAAGACCAATCTCTTGTGAGATCGCCCTTTTCTGGGAAAGCCTGAGGTTTTGTAGTATTCAATGGATTCATATAAGTTGGGTAAGGCGTTTTATCCATTGGTGCAGACCAGTTAGCCGGCAAGAATGGTGGTCTTGTAATAGTTGCCCAACCTAATTTTTCAAAAGTCTTATCCATAAATCGGGTATCCACAGCACGGGCGAAATCAATACCCGTTAGCTTATTCTGAATGCGCTTGTTTTCATAAAGCCAGGTATAAATCGGCTCATTTGCACGACCCCAGAACACTGGAATTGGGTAAATGTAATTGGGCTTGTACAAGAGGTTGTAGGCAGAAATTTGCTGACGTAAGATTTCTTTTGAGTAATTCTTGAGATTCGGATCTTCTTGCATAACATCTACAGCGGCATCCGGATTCTTTCTAATCCAAAGCGTTGCTTCAGCAATGGCATCGGTAAAGGCCTGAACCACGTCGGGCGCATTATCAATCACCTCTTGGCGCACATAGAAAGTTCCCTCATAAATATTGTAGGGATAGCTATCGCTAATAATTCTGGCGTTCTTGCGCTCCTTCGACATGATGGTTGGGGTTGGATCCCAAGGTACTACCGCATCAATTCCTTTAGGCATCGCCATTTGCTCACCCGGAGGCATATTCTTTAGGATGATGTCTTTTCCAATCTCAATACCATTAGCCTTGGCTGCGGCTTGAATATAAAACTCAGCTGAAGAGCCAGTCACGATACCAATAGTTGCTGGGGGATTCGAGCCCTTAAAGTCCTTAAAGGATTTAATTTTGGAATCCAATGGCACCAAAACTGCATGCATCAAATTCGTGTTGATCACTGCAATGGTTTTAACAGGAATATTTTTATCAATTAATGAAGTGAACGGGAAATTGCCGCCGTTGCCAAACTGGAAACGACCAGAGATGATGACCTCGTTAATAGCCGGCCCAGAAGGGAACGCCTGCAATTTCGATTCAATACCCCGCTTGGCCAATAGACCTTTTTTATCCATTACTAAGTTAATCGTATTTTGACCTGACCATGGTGGCTGAAATGCAATCTGCAATGGCCACCAACCCTTTTCTTTGAGCCAGGCTACAGACTTGGCGGATACCTTCTCATCAGCACCCTCCGGCCATCCATAGTCATTGAATTTGGTGGCGTTCTGAGCCATCGATAACATTGGAGCGCCCGATAACATGGCGACAGCAAGTACTGAAAAGATACGGCGTAATGCGCTAAATTGTTTCATTACGATCTCCTTAAGAATGAAATTTCTTGTACCGAATACAACAAGCAAAGGTCAAAAAAACTAACTGCTGAAGCTTAACTCTATACCGCCCAACTTGGTTCTAATTTTTCTATATTCTTTTTTCATAACTAAATACTTCACCAACTCGGTAAAGGGCTGTAAAGCAGGCCCCTGCTTCAAAGCTTCCTGAGCACCATCTCTTAATCCTAATGCAAGATTTTCAGGATAAAAAGCATGCAAACTCAACTGCTCCTTACTTACTGAGCGCCCCCATTTTTTTCTTAATCCAGATAACGCAGGCTCAATCAACTCCCCAGGCCTACGAGAGGCGTCGTAATCTACGTTGGCACGATTCATTACCTCAGCACTGGGAGTGCCAGCCAATCTTCCGTAGTGACCCTTGAGATATAACTTAACCTCATCAGGAATCGTTTTATAACGTTCACCCTGCATCACATTTAGAACAGCTTGCGTCACGATATATTGGGCAAATGGGCTGACCAGAATGGGATAACCCAAGTCTTCGCGAACTCTGGCCGTCTCTTCAAGAATCTCAGATTCTCTATGAGAAATGCCCATTGTGGCCAACTGAGCACGTAGATTAGAAATCATCCCGCCAGGGATTTGATGTTCATATAAAGCTGGATCGTAACTGGCCTTCTCTCCGCGAGCAAAATTGTCACGCGCACAAATCCAATCGAAGTATTCATTCACTTTTTGCAAAGCAGCGCGATTCATCTTTGGTGCACGACCTAGTTTCTGTGCGCTAGCATATACATCTAGCACTGAAGGCAAGGAAGCACCATTCGCTAAACAGTCAGTTGCGACATATCCATAAGCAAATCCAGCCTTGATAGCCTCTTCGTATACCAATGGAGCCAAACCAGATTGGCAATGAGAATGTAATTTAATCGGGATACCAGTGGCTGCAGAGACTACCGCAGGGAAAAGTGTTGCAGCCCGATCGGGAGTAAGTAAGCCTGTTGGGTCTTTTACCGAAATAAAATCGACACCTAGCTTTACCAACTCACGTGTGCGAGCAATAAAGTAAGCATCATCATGCACAGGGCTTAAGGCATAAGTCAACATGGCATTGATCAACATGCCATATTTTTTACCTGCCTTAACAGAGGATTCAATATTGCGGTTATCGTTCAGCGCATCGTAAACAGTAAGCACTCTCACGCCAGACTGGGCTAATAACTCCACATTCAACTCAACTACGTCATCCGGGAATAACTCAAACGTATAAATACTTTGGCCACGTGTTAATGCATCTGTTGGCGTGCTGAGTTGCTTACTCAAAAACTCCATACGCTTCCATGGGTCTTCACGCAAGAATCGCACCATCACATCGAATACAGCTCCGCCCAATATATTGATGTAGCCATAGCCAGCCTGATCTATATCAGCCAAGGCTGGATACATATGGGGAGTAGTCATACGGGTAGACCAAAGGCACTGATGCGCATCGCGCAAAGTGACATCAATCATTTCGAATGGCGTCTTCTTAGTCATCACGCAAGCTCAATCACCATCAGAGGCTGCCCAACTTCGATCGTTGCGCCATCCTCCACTAGAATCCTAGACACCTTACCAGCGCACTCTGCAGGAATCGTGTTGAGTAATTTCATTACCTCGACAATGCATAGGTCCGTAGTAGGCGTAACGCTATCACCCACCTCAACAAATGGCGGAGAGCTTGGGCTTGGCCGACGATAAAAAGTACCGATCATTGGACTCACAATCATGCGCTCTGAAGATGAAATAGTCAGTGCCGCATTAGGTGCCGGAGCAGCAATAGGGCTTGGAGCTAACACAGCAACTGGGGAGGCAGCGTAAGCGACCGGAGCGGAAACATTTGGAGTCCCCACGGAAATCTCAATCTCAAATTCTTCAGTCTTATAACCAAAGGTCGTAAACGTACCCGCGTCCTTGATGAGGGCAACAATTTCCTTTACCTGCTTCATTGTGAATTCAGGAGGGGTCTTCACCTTGGTTGCAGCTTTTGTTGCTGGAACTTTTTTAGAAGTCTTTGGGTTTGCTTTCGCTTTGGAGGCGACTTTCTTTTTTGTTTGCACTGTCTCGTATTTTTAGTTAATATTTTCTCTAATGAAATTTAAAGTATCATCAGATGAAATGCTTTAAGGGTAAACACTTAAAAATGCAAAAATCCTCAAAAAATCCTTAATAAATGCCGCAAAAACTCTCCCGCATCACTCCTCCAGCCGAAATATTGGAAGAATCCGCCAAATCCAGCATGGCGGAAAAGGTGCTGCTCATTCTGGAGACAATTGCGCAATCAGAATTTCCGCTTACCCTTGAGACCATATCGACTGGCACTGACTTAGCTAAGCCCACTGTATTTAGATTACTCAACACATTAGTTACACAAGGATTTATTGAGCGCGATCCCAATGGCAGGCGTTTTCAACCCAGTGCAAAACTCAGAATTTTAGGAATCAATATTCTCTCGGTGGACTCGATCCGGTCACAACGCGTAGCAGTAATGAAACGTCTTGTAGAAGAAATTGGTGAAACTTGTAACTTCAATATTTTGGATGGCAACAAGGTGATGTATCTAGATCGTGTTGAAACAAGCGCGCCTATTAGACTTCACGTAGATCTAGGTATGCGCGTTCCGCTTCACTGCACTGCTAGTGGAAAATTATTTCTCTCAGGCATGACTGAATTGCAGGTTCAGCGCTCACTTGGGAATGAGCCTTTTGAAACTTATACGCCCAGAACCATTACTACTTACGATAAATTATTTTCTGAGCTGGAAAATATTCGTCAAAATGGCTACGCCCTTGATGAATCGGCCTTCCTGGAGGGTTTCATTGGTATCGCTGTACCAGTAATTAACTCTAAACAGAAAACCTTTGCGACGATTACGGCTCATGGTCCCGCGCCGCGCATGCAAGAAAAATCCATTGATTTTTATATCAACCCTTTAAAACGCGCTGCGCAAGATATCCAAAGCAGCCTATCTGAAACTAGCAATTAATTTCTTGGAATTTATATGAGCACACCAGTAATCATCACAGTAGCAATGACCGGAGCGATTCCTAGAAAAAAGGATTGCCCAGGTTTGCCAGTAACCACTAGCGAGCAGATTGAAGAAACTCAAAAGGCTTTTGAAGCAGGCGCTTCTCTTGCACACATTCATGTGCGCAATCCTGATGAAACCCCAAGCTCTGATCCTGATTTATATGCAAAGGTACAAGAAGGTATACAGAAATATTGTCCAGGAATGATTGTTCAATTCTCTACCGGTGGTAGAGGTCGTGATCAAGCGGCACGTGGCGGTATGCTATTTCACCGACCTGATATGGCTTCCCTAGCAACCGGATCAGTCAACTTCCCCACCGGAATCTATGAGAATCCCCCAGAATTTGTAGATGGACTTGCAAGTGAGATGCTTAAATATGAGATCAAGCCAGAAATTGAGATTTTCGATCTGGCCATGCTCTACAACGCGGCAAATCTGATTGAACGCGGACTCCTAAAGGCGCCGGCTCACGTGCAATTTGTGATGGGCATCCCAAATGCAATGCCAGCGAGACGTTCGATTCTAGAATTTCTCATTTCAGAATTAAAAGCCGTGATGCCCGATGCCACTTGGACTGCAGCAGGTATTGCACGTCATCAGCTCACGGTAAATGAATGGACACTTGAATTAGGTGGCCACGTTAGAACCGGGTTGGAGGACAATACTCGCTTTGATAAAACTCGTGCAGCAAAAGATAATGCAGAGCTTGTTACGCGCTTAGCTGAAATAGCCCCTAGATATAACCGAACAGTTGCAACGCCAGCACAAGCTCGCGAAATCTTAGGATTAAGAAAGCACTAATCAACATGTCAAACACATCGTTCGATTACATTGTTGTCGGCGGCGGCTCATCCGGCTGCGTTTTAGCCAACCGCCTCTCGGAGGATCCCAAGAATTCCGTTTGCCTTATTGAGGCGGGGCCTAAGGACCGCTCTCCTTGGATTCATCTACCAATTGGTTACGCAAAAACGATGTGGGACCCAAAACTCAATTGGAAATTTCAGACCGAGCCTGATACCGGCGTGAACAATCGACAAATTTATTGGCCCAGAGGAAAGACATTAGGTGGCTCTAGCTCAATCAATGGCTTAATTTTTATTCGCGGCCAGAAAGAAGATTACGACACTTGGCGTGATCTCGGTAATCCAGGTTGGGGTTGGGATGACGTACTACCCTACTTTAAAAAAGCAGAAGGTAATGATCGCTTGGGCGAGCCATTACATTCAAAAACTGGACCATTAAAAGCTTCCTCTATTCCAAAGAAGCATCCTTTGGTTGAGGCATTCAAAAAGACGGCTAATGCTTTAGGAGTGCCAGAGACAGATGACTTTAATAACTTAACGCAAGAAGGCGTTGGTTACTATCAACTCACAACCCACAAAGGCTTTCGTTGTAGCACTGCCGTTGCTTACTTAAAGCCCGCTAAGAAACGCAGTAACTTAAAGATCCTGACAGATAGCCAGGTTTGCAAAGTTATTTTTGAAAATAAAAAAGTCGTTGGGGTTGAGCTCATTCGCAACGGCGTTAAGAGTGTCGTCCATGCAAACAAAGAGGTTATTCTTAGCGCTGGTGCCATTCTCAGTCCACAGCTCCTGCAGCTATCCGGAGTGGGCCCAGCTCAACTACTACAAGAATTTAATATCCCTGTTGTACAAGATTTGCCAGGGGTCGGAGAAAACTTACAAGACCATCTGCAGCACCGCCTCATTTATGAACTAAACCAACCCATCTCCACCAACGACCAACTCTCATCTTGGTTTGGGCAATTAAAAATGGGATTGGATTGGCTGCTTTTCCGTGGTGGTCCACTGTCTATTGGCATCAATCAAGGCGGCCTCTTTACACGAGTCATGAAAGACTCTAAAACGCCTGATATTCAATTTCATTTGGCAACACTTTCTGCTGAAATGGCTGGAGGCAAGGTGCATCCATTTTCTGGATTCACCATGTCAGTATGTCAATTACGACCAGAATCTCGAGGTCACGTCCGCATTCAATCTTCGGACCCACTTGTGCCGCCAAAAATGTTAGCCAACTATATGTCGACACCTTACGACCGCGATATCAGCATTGCGGCAGTCAAGTACGCCAGAAAAATTGCGCGGACTGAACCACTGAGATCCCTTGTGGTCAGAGAGGTCAAGCCTAATAACCCACAATCGGATAAAGAAATCTTAGAGTTTTGCCGCAACAATGGTGCAACGATTTTCCATCCTACTGGCACATGTCAAATGGGTCCGGATAGCGATCCAATGGCAGTACTTGATTCCTCTTTAAGAGTTAAAGGTGTACAAGGCTTGAGAGTGGTTGATTGCTCTGCAATGCCAACACTTCCCTCAGGCAATACCAATTGGCCCGCAGTAATGCTCGCTGAAAGAGCCTCGGACCTTATTCTAGGAAAGATTTAATCTCCCTAATGCATTTCTTTATCTTTTCATTAATTGGGGTGATGACAGGCTTGCTAATGGCCCTTTTTGGTATCGGTGGCGGTGCATTTATTGTTCCGGCATTAGACGCTGCTTTTTTAGCAGTGCCCAATTCTGCTCATCCGCCTTTTCAACTGATAGTGATTGGTAGCTTATGCACTATTGTTATAGGATCCCTACCGCGCGCTATTAAAGTTTTAATTGGCGATAAAAATGAACGTAGCATTGCAAGGTTATTAATACTCAGCGCGCTTCCATTCATATTGCTAGCCAGCCTAGCAGCCACTCAATTGGCTGATCAAGCGCTGCGCCTAGGGTTTTCTGGGACGATTGTTTTAATTGGACTATGGACTCTCTTTGGCAAAAATCCATCGAGCAAATCAGCTGCCGTTCCTGTTAAGCCCAGCACTTACAAACTCATTACTGTAGGGGCCATTTCAGGCATATCATCAGCATTGTTTGGTCTCGGCGGCGCAACCCTTTTGATGCCGCTCCTAACAATGTGGGTTGGATTGCCGATTGCAATTTGCGTTGATATTTCGATTCTATTTGTATCAGCCACTTCCATTGTGAGCCTCACTACCCTCAGTTCAGCCTGGGTAGGAATTCATGGGGCAGATAGCATCGACAGCACAATATTAATTTTGATACTCATTCTGGGGATAAGTGCCGCATTGACACAGACTCTCGCATCAGGAAAATTAGTCAAAATGAAGGATGGTTTAAGGCAGCGCTTACTAGGGTGCTACCTCGTAAGTCTAGGGATCTGGGTAATTGCCCGCTCGCTTAACTAAACTGCTTTAGGAATAACATCGATCAGCTTTAAGCGCTGAACCTTGCCAGATGGCCCCCGCGGTAGATCTTCCATAAAGAGAATAATCTTTGGCGTTCTGAATTTACCTAATTCTTTTAGGCAAAATTCGCGCATTTCTTCTTCGGAACAAGTAGTGCCTAGTTTGAGAACAATGCACACCATAATCTCTTGGCCATAATTACTATCAGGAATACCCACTGCTGCTGCATCCAATACTGCAGGATGCTTTAGGACAGCCTCATCGATTTCGCGGGGGGCAATATTTTCTCCGCCTTTAATAATGAGCTCCTTCAGGCGGCCGGTGATGAAATAAAAACCATCATCATCACGCATTCCAAGGTCGCCAGTCTTAAGCCATCCTTCACTATCAAAAGCCTTCGCAGTTTCTGTTTCTGCTTTGTAATAGGCATTGAGTACATTACCGCCACGTAAGCAAATTTCACCGACGGCATTGTTTCCCAGCGGATTGCCTTCTGGATCAATGACCTTTGCCTCTACCCCGCAAGGTTGGCCTGGGCTGCCATAGCGTCGGCTTTCATCATGGGGATTACAAAAAACCATGGAGGCTGACTCTGTCATGCCCATGCCTTCAATGACGGTAATTCCAAACAGCGCCTCGAATTCACGATGATGCTCAGGGGGTAAGGGAGCAGAAGCAGATCGACCAAATCGAATCGATTTCAACTCCTCGCGACTCGGTAATGCACCACCACTCTTGGCTGCATTAATTAAATACGCAATGATGGTTGGGACCATATTGATCCATGTGCAGTGGTATTGAATGGCCAAGCTCCACCAATTCTTTACAGAGAATGAATGTGGAGCCACAACAGATCCACCAGATACAAACGGAGTGATAGTAGAAATTACCTGGCCATTAATATGATAAATCGGCAAAGAGCTCAACACAACATCCGCCTGCGTCAATGAATGCCATGCGACCATAGATCGAGCGGCATGCAATAAATTGGCGTGAGTTAACAAGACGCCCTTAGGTGTGCCTGTCGTACCTGAGGTATACATTAAGAGTGCAGATCGTGAAGACTTAACCGCAGGTAATGTTCCAGAAGCGCATTGCATGAATGGTCCTGCGGCAGCATCTGGGTCAAGCTCCACTAACAGGAACTTTCTTTTGGTTTTTTCAATGGCCAAAAATAGACTTTGCTTCTTGTCAGGCGAGTAAAACAACACTTCAATATCACTATGATCCAAGACCCAAGCCAGTTGATCCGTGGGGGCCAATAGATTTAAAGGGGTAATCACGCGACCACAAGACATGGTTGCCAGAAATACCGTGCTGGTCTGACGCCCGTTTTGCATAAACAAGCCAACGTGACCCTGCTCACTAATGTCTTGTTGCTCTAACCAAGTTGAAAAGTGGCGCGCTTCTATTGCAAGTTGCCCATAACTTAGAGCAGCCCCAATCTCAGGCGCAAATAGAAATGATTTATCTGGCTGTACCGCCTCCCAGTGCAGTAGTACCTCACCCAAACTCTTGCAAGCTACGGTCATCTTTAAACTAGATCTGTGGAAAGCGGCTGAAATATTCTTTCAACAAATCCTCTACCTTGGGCACATGCTCAGGGATTGGCCTAACCACTCTCGTGATGTTCATATAGTGGCGATAATTCATATTCTCAGAGAAATTATTCTTCCCCCAGGTACCGCAACCCATGGATAAAGAAAAAGGTAGGCCATTTTCAAAGCTACCGCCCGTTGCAATCGCATGGGCCTGATTCACAATGATTCTAGCTACTGGCAATTGCTGCGCTAGCGCTGCAGCCCTTGCTTCCTGTATGTCACCGCTTTGCGCAGTATGCAAGCCAACAGAATGTCCAGCACCTTGGTATGCATATACATTAGCAATTAATTGTTTAGCTGCCTCAAAGTCGGCAGCCTTCCAAACCGTTAACACCGGACTGAGTTTTTCACCAGAAAATGGCGCATCCGGCCCATAACCCTGCTCCTCAACCATAAAAAATTTGGCTGATTTTGCTTTTGGATTCTGTAATTGAGCGCGCTCTGCAATAATGGCTGGGCTTTGAGCAGTAAGTGTTGAGGTCAACTTGCCATTTTGGAACATGACATCTTCTAGACGTTTCTTATCAGTCGCATCCAACATCAAGCCACCTGCTGCCTCAAGAGCACCAATAGCCTGATCGTAAATCTGAGCACAAATGATCGCCCCATTTTCACTTGAGCAACTTGTAGCGTTGTCGAATGTTTTGGACTGCAGTATTTTGTTAGCCGCGCTAGCAAGATCCGCATACTCATCAATGATCACCAGCACATTGCCTGCGCCGACCCCAAAAGCAGGTGTACCGCAAGTATATGCAGCACGAATATTAGATTGAGAGCCTGTAGCAACTACCAGATCAACCAAACGCATTAACTCATTCGTAGAGTCTTTAGTGATTGGCGATGGCAACATCTGCACTAAATCGCGAGGTGCTTTCACTTGATCTAGCTGGTGATGAACAAACTCCAACAGACGCGCACAGGTTGACTGCCCTTTTGGAGAGGGCGCAATAATGACTGCATTACGGCATTTCAAGGCATTCAAAATTTTGTTAATTGGGGTTGCGCCAGGGTTAGTTGAGGGCGTGATAGCTCCCACTACACCGACTGGGCGAGCATATTCTGTAAGTCCCGTTTTTAAATCCTCCGAAATAATCCCCACTGTTTTGGCGTAACTTAAGTCGCGCACTAAACCTAAGGTTTTTCTAAAGTTCTTCTTAAATTTATCAGCCACATCCCCAAGACCAGTATCTGTGACGGCCAGTTCTGCTAACTCTTGATTACGCTTTGGCTCCAATATTGACCAAGCTACAGCCTCGACCACTAAATTAACCTGTGCCTGGGTGTACTGCTCATATATTTTTTGAGCTGCACGTCCGCGCTCAACAATAGTTTCTACTGGCGTCATCATTTATCTTTTTATCTTTGCTAATGAATTTGATTCTTCAGATTTACTAAAACTTATTCAGCCTTGATGCTGGCATCCTTCGTTACTTTTTTCCACTTAACCAATTCTGCTTTCACAATTGCACCCAATTGCGCAGGAGTACTACCCACCGCTTCAGCACCTTGTCCTAATAATTTTTCTTTTATAGCTGGCTCAGACAATACTTTGATAGTGGCCTTATTGAGAGTCTCAACAATGGCACTTGGTGTACCTGCAGGCACAAACATGGCATACCAAGAATCAACTTCGTAGTCTTTAAAACCAAGCTCAACCATGGTTGGAACATCCGGGAACATTGGTGAACGCTTCACGGTGGATACCGCTAGAGCCCTAAGCTTTCCGGTCTTAACGTAGTTAGCAGCAGCTGGAATAGAAACCCACAACAAAGGAACTTGTCCAGCAATCACATCGGTAATTGCTGGGCCACCACCACGATAAGGTATGTGCATCATGTTTACACCAGCAGAGCCTGCCATCATTGCACCTGCCAAATGACCAGGAGAGCCATTGCCCACTGAAGCATAAGAAACTGCATCAGGTTTAGCCTTCGCCATTTGAATCACATCCTTAACTGACTTCACTGGGAAATCAGGATTGGCTACCAATATTTGTGGAAGCGAGGCCACCAAAGATACTGGCAAAAAGTCTTTTTCAGTATCAAATGCCAACTTTGGATAAATGGCAGGGTTAATAGTATGCGAAGAGAGGGTGAACAAAACGGTATAACCATCCGCCGCAGATTTTGCAGCAATGTCGGTTCCGATTGAGCCGCCAGCGCCGCCGCGATTATCAATGATGATTTGCTGGCCAAGGGCCTGACTTAAGGGCTCTTGCATGATGCGGGCAATAACATCAGTACCCCCACCCGGTGGGTAAGGAACGATAAATTTAATAGGTTTGCTTGGCCAAGCTTGTGCTTGAGCAAACTGTACCAAACCAAGCGAGCCCGTTAAGGCTAGGACCATCGACAGAAAAGCGCCTAATAGATTGCTTCTACGCATACCCAATCTCCTGTTAAAACTGCTATTGGGCCTATCTTAGCCCTTATTTGCCATCTCTTGAAGCATAAATGATCTTATTCAACGGAACAAGTTGTTTCGTATAAGTAAAAATACTAACATTTTCCCTAGAAATTACAACCTTGTTCTATTAGAATGAACAAAACGACACATTTCATGAGATTTAACACTTATGCTTGAATTAGACCCTATCGAACAGCTAGATATCGCCAAAAAGGATAATTCTGGCGAAAACTCTTCCATGCTGAAGGGTGTGGTGATTTTGGAGGCCTTGGCCGGATTGCAACAGCCCGCCACCTTAGCTCAGCTTATGCAAATTACTGGCATGCCAAAAGCATCCCTGCATAGAACATTAGCTATTTTCGAAGAGGCAGGCTTGGTAGCACGAGAGCCTGGGGGACGTACCTACGCTCCTGGTGAACGCCTTTCACATTTAGCAATGTCGACACTAACGCACGACACTGTCTCAGCCATACGCCACACTATTCTTCGTGGCTTAGTAGCTGATCTTGGTGAGACTTGCAACCTGGCAGTCTTAAGGCGTGGCGAACTTTTTTATTTGGATCGTGTTGAGGCGAATTGGGCTTTACGTCTGCACCTCCCACCCGGAACAGTACTGCCCCCACATTGCAGCGCCAGCGGAAAATTACTACTCGCCTACAAGCCTGTAGAGGAACGTACTAAGATTTTAGAAAATCTTCCGCTTGAGCAATTTACTCATAGAACCATTACAGATCGTCACTTATTGGAATCTGAAATGGAGCGAATTGTTAGTACTGGTTATGCGGTAGATAATGAAGAGTATGTATTAGGGGTCTCTTGCGTAGCTGTGCCGGTAAGAGATTCGATCGGCGAGGTAGTGGCAGCTATTGCTGTCCATGCGGCAACCGCAAGACTCCCATTAAATCAAGCGATGGAGCATATTCCTAAGTTAAAAGAAGCGTCTGAGCGCATCTCTCAAACTCTTTCCTAATCAGCACTGCATCACGGAAATCTTGGGGAATATCTAATCATGAAATACCCGCTCTTAGAAAAAATGATTGATGAGGCTAAGAGTGATTTACCTCTTGGAGTGGTCTACCCACTGAGCGCGCCAGCATTGGAAACTGTTTTTGATCTCATCAAACGTCAGTTGTGCACACCTATCCTAATAGGCCCCAAAAAAGATATTGAAGAGCTGGCTGCCATTGAACGACTCCCTTTAGATGGTATACAAATTGTCGATACACCCAAAGATCCCATCTTAGCAACCAAGAAGGCTGTTGAGATGGTTAAAGAAGGGAAGTTGGCAGTTTTGATGAAGGGGTCTTTACATACCGAAGATCTGATGGGCCCGATTGTGAGTCGCGATGGACTGCGCACCGATAAACGCGTCAGCCATCTTTTCTTATTTGAACTTGCGCGTTATCACAAGCTACTGGGCGTCACAGACGCAGTGGTAAATATTGCGCCTAACGCTCAACTCAAAAGAGAAATTCTTGCCAACAGCTTAGATGCCTTAAAAAGATTAAGCATCAGCAATGTCAAAGTAGCCATTATTGCTGCCACCGAAGTCATCAACCCAGCAATGTCATCAACTACGGATGCGAAAGAAATTGTCGATGAGCATATTGCTCATCCTATTTTTCCAGACACCATCATTGAAGGCCCCTTTGGATTTGATAACGCGATTTCAGCTCAGTCAGCAAGAACCAAGGGCATTTATTCCAAGGTTGCCGGGGATCCAGATCTCTTGTTGATGCCAGATTTACAGGTCGGCAATATTCTCTACAAGTCCTTTGTTTATATGGCTGGCGCCGAATGCGCCGGAACCATTTTAGGTGCTCAAGTTCCCATCACCCTAACATCCAGATCTGATTCTGTTTTTTCTAGAGTGGCCTCTACAGCGATGGCTATTCTTCTTGCTAAAAATCCTCAATAGTTGAGAAGGCTATGTTCAAAATATTTTCTAGTGACCCAGTGCATGACCCCGTCAATAAACAAGCGCCAGCAACTGAGATAAAAAAGACCACCTGCTACATGTGTGCCTGTCGTTGTGGTATCCGGGCGCATTTACGTGACGGTAAATTGGTGTATATCGATGGCAATCCTGAGCACCCATTGAATCAAGGCGTCATTTGCGCCAAAGGCTCCTCAGGAATCATGAAACAAAATTCTCCTGCACGCATTACGCAACCACTGTTGCGAAAAGCGGGTAGTGAAAGAGGCAATGGCGAGTTTGAACCCATCAGTTGGGAAAAAGCATTTGAAATCCTGACTGAGCGTCTTGCTAAAATTCGTGCTACTGATCCAAAGAAATTCGCCCTCTTTACTGGCCGCGACCAGATGCAAGCTCTCACAGGTTTATTTGCAAGACAGTTTGGTACACCTAACTATGCAGCTCATGGCGGTTTCTGCTCGGTCAACATGGCTGCGGGCATGATCTATACGATTGGTGGAAGCTTTTGGGAGTTTGGCGGTCCGGATCTAGATCAAGCGAAGTTGTTTGTCATGATTGGCACAGCGGAAGATCACCATAGCAACCCGATGAAGATCGCTTTATCGAAATTTAAACGAGCTGGCGGTCGCTTTATCTCAATCAACCCAGTAAGAACTGGTTACTCTGCGATTGCAGATGAATGGATTCCAATTAAACCCGGTACAGATGGGGCACTCTTCATGGCTTTGATGCATGAACTGATTCGTCTTGAGAAATATGACGCTCCTTTCTTAAAGCGCTTTAGTAATTCTGCTCAATTGGTATGCATGGACTCAGGTCCAGAGGAAGGTTTGTTTTTATATGATCCTGACTCTGATCCAATTAACTTAGATTTACCTCATAACAAATACATTTGGGATGAAAAATCCCAAAGTGCGAAACCTTGTTTTGCACAAGGCACATCACCTGCTCTATTAGGTGAATATGTCATGGGGCCAGGACCACACCAAGGAAAAAAAGTAGTCCCTTCATTTGAGCTTCTTAAGCGACAAGTAAGTGAAACTACACCAGAGTGGGCTGCAGCCATTACTAGCATTACAGCAGAACGGATTCGCAAGCTTGCTCTGGAGATGGCCGATACCGCCTTTGGTCAAGAATTTGAGTTACCCATTCAGTGGACAGATTCTTGGGGTGAAAAGCATGAGTCTGTCACTGGCAGACCAGTTGCTTTCCATGCAATGCGTGGACTCTCAGCACACTCCAATGGATTCCAAACCACGCGTGGCTTAGCAGTACTAATGTCTTTACTGGGAACCATTGATCGCCCAGGCGGCTTTAGACATAAAGCGCCTTACCCACGTCAAGTTCCACCAAATGCAAAGCCACCGTCTTCCGAGAATGACATTAAACCTAATACGCCTTTGGCCAAACCTCCTCTTGGATGGCCAACACAACCAGAAGATCTGGCATTAGATTCTGATGGCAAGCCATTGCGCATTGATAAGGCTTATTCATGGGAGCATCCTTTAGCAGCTCATGGATTGATGCACAACGTAATCACTAATGCAGTGAAAGGCGACCCCTACTCCATTGATACGCTCATGATCTTCATGGCCAATATGTCTTGGAACTCCACCATGAATACGATGGAAGTTCGCGAACATCTCAATGCTAAAAATGATGATGGCGAATTTAAGATTCCATTCTTGGTAGTTTGTGATGCATTCCAGTCGGAGATGGTCGACTTTGCTGACTTAGTGCTCCCAGACACTACTTATCTAGAGCGTCATGATGTCATGAGTATGCTCGACAGACCTATTTCTGAATTTGATGGTCCAGTCGACTCTGTTCGCATCCCTGTTCTGGAGCCATTAGGGGAATGTAAGCCATTCCAGGAAGTATTGATTGAGCTGGCATCCCGCTTAAAGTTCCCTGCATTCACTACGCCGGAAGGGGATCGTAAGTTTAAGGATTATCCCGACTTTATTACTCGCTTCCAAACCACACCAGATTCAGGCATTGGCTTCTTAAGCGGTTGGCGCGGAAAAGATGGTGATAAATCATTGCGCGGTGAACCGAATCCTAATCAGTGGCAAAAATATGCCGAGAATAATTGCGTTCATCAATATCACACGCCTCCTGAGCATCAGTACATGCGCAACTGGAACAAAGGGTATTTAGATTTCTCCAAAGACAATGCTCTACGTCAGAAAAATGATCCGATCATGATCGCAATCTACTCAGACATATTGCAACGCTTTCGCTTGGCGGCAACTGGCAAACGTCCTGGCGCCCAACCGCCAGAGCATCTGAAAGCACGAATCTTCAAATATTTTGATCCACTGCCTTTCTGGTACCCACCACTTGAGGATGAAGCTACAGATCTTACTAAATTTACCCTCAATGCAATTACCCAGCGCCCGATGGCGATGTACCACTCATGGGATTCACAAAATGCGTGGCTACGACAAATTCATAGCCATAACTATCTATACGTCAATACTGCTACTGCACTTAAAAGCGGCATTGCAGATGGCGCCTGGATGTGGATTGAATCCCAGTGGGGCAAGGTCAGGTGTATGGCAAGACACTCAGAAGCTGTTGATCCTGGAACAGTATGGACCTGGAATGCTATTGGTAAAGCAGAGTCAGCCTGGAGTTTGACTAGTGATGCAGATGAATCTAAAAAAGGCTTTTTATTAAATCACCTCATCTCAGAAGAGCTTCCGTTGGGAGGCTTCACTGTTAGCAATTCTGATCCAATTACTGGTCAAGCAGGATGGTATGACGTCAGAGTGCGATTGGCGCCTGCAGATGAAAATGAACCCAAAGAAACCTGGCCACAAGTAAAGGCATTTGAAGTTCCTGGAATGGCCCTCAAAAAATCGGGGGAGACTAAATGAGCAAAAAAAATAAACAACTCGCTCTCGTTATTGATCTTAATGTTTGCGTGGGATGTCACGCTTGTGTGACTTCATGTAAAGAGTGGAACACCTCTGGATCAGCAGGCCCCCTCACCGATCTAAATGCCTATGGCGCCAATCCGAGCGGCACTTTTTTTAACCGAGTACAAACTTTTGAGGCGGGAACCTTCCCGAACACCCAAACAGTTCACTTTCCTAAATCATGCTTGCATTGCGAAGAGCCGCCCTGCGTTCCTGTTTGCCCTACCGGTGCGAGCTATAAGCGCAAAGAGGATGGGATTGTGCTGGTCGATTATGACAAGTGCATTGGTTGCAGCTATTGCTCTTGGGCATGTCCTTATGGCGCTCGAGAGCTGGATCAAGAACGTCAAGTGATGACCAAGTGCACACTCTGTGTGGATCGCATCTATAGTGAGACTTTGCCAGAGTCCGAGAAAAAACCCGCCTGTGTTCTAGCCTGCCCTACTAGCGCACGTATCTTTGGAGATGTTCATGATCCAGAGTCTGCTGCTAGCAAAGCGATAGAGGAACGCTCAGGTTATGCACTCATGCCTGAATGGGAAACCCAGCCTGCCAATCACTATTTACCGCGCTCCATTATGGAAACTATTGATGCGGCAAGGAATGACAAATAATGCGCCCACAATTTTCAATCATTTTCTTTACCACCCTAGCTGGAATGGCACAGGGTCTGTTATTTTTCATTGCCCTATCGTATTTATATAGCCAAGCAATTCCTATTGCCTTTCTGACTAACCTTGCTCTGCCTATTGCCTTTGCTCTCCTTAGCCTAGGCTTGATAGCGTCGTTTTTTCACCTGGGTCACCCTGAGCGAGCATGGCGTGCTGCCATGATGTGGAGAACCTCCTGGCTATCCAGAGAAGTGATTGCCTTGCCAGCACTCATGGCAGTGACTCTCGTGATTTACTTTTGTGCAACAAATGGCGAAGTCCCAAAATGGCTTTGGATAGACCTTCTCATCTGCACACTGGCTCTTTGGATCTGCACCGCCAAGATCTATCAATGCATACGCTTTATACAAGAATGGTCGCATCCATCTACCATCGCTAACTTCATCCTCCTTGGATTGGGATCGGGATTGATTTTGTTGGAGTTGCTGATTGCTTTATGGGGCGACTCCGCAACACAGATCATTGATGCGCCACTATCAATGCTTGCCCTCTTGCTACTATTCCTGTCTTTTAATCTAAAGCTTTGGATTTGGAAGCGCAATCAGGACCTAAAACCGAAGTCTAATCTCTCTACAGCAACCGGCATCAAAGGTAGCAATATTCGTCAAACCTCAATGGGTTTAATGGGCGGAAGTTTTAATACCCGCGAATTCTTTCATCACCAAACAGATCGCGTCATTGCCAATCTTCGTAAAATTATCTTGCTGTGCGCCTATGTAATACCAATGATATTGATGGCATATACCATTACCATTCCAAGCACTTTGATAATTGCCTTGGCATTACTGATCAATTACCTAGGCTTGCTTGCTGAAAGATGGATGTTCTTTGCAGAAGCAAATCATCCACAGAACTTGTATTACCAAAGAGTCTCTTAAGTACGCCTGATGCATATGGATCAATTTGCCGAACAACTGATTCATGGCAGAACCCATATATCGCCCAAAAGATTGGGCGATCCAGGCCCAAGCCCCGCAGAGAAAGAAACCATTCTCTTGGCAGCCAATGCCGCCCCTGATCACGGCAGAATGGTTCCATGGCGCTTCATCGAGATCCAGGAAAGTAGTCGCGCCGCCCTAGGAGAAGTATTCCACCAGTGCCTGCTAGATCGCGATCAGAACGCTACCTCGATACAACAACAAGAGGCGCGTGACAAAGCATCCCGTGGCCCACTACTGCTACTGGCCATTGCCAACTACCGAGATGCAAATGACGATATTAGTAAACAAGAGAAGCTAGTTTCCCTTGGATGCGCCATCCAAAATATTCTTCTGAGTGCTTATGCCTTTGGCTTTGGCTCTGGACTATCTAGCGGCAGAGCTTTGCAAAGTGGTCGTATCCGAGAGTTATTCCAACTCACAAAGGATGAGGAACCGATTTGCTTCATTACGATTGGTACCGTCCAAAAAAATAAGCCCGGTCGTATTCGACCGAGCTTATCTGAGTACCACTCTATTTTTTAAGTAATTACTAGAGCACTTCCACTGTTTGATTTTTAGTATCGATGCGCAATTTAGCACCACTTGTAATTGCCTTAGTAATATCGCAATCGAAGCCACTCAACATCGGAATACCAGCATGAGCAGCGCCTTGTGCCAAGATTGGATTGGCTGCATTAAAAATAATGGCAGATGGACAAAGATTTCTCGATTTCATCTCATAGAGCATCCATGCGCTTGCTACCCCGCCTTTAGCGGCATCTAGAACCAAAATCTTATCTTTATAAGATTGGCCAAAAAGCTTATGCGCCGGCCGTGAGAAAACGCCTTTTATGCGATCCAAATCATAGCGGGCTGAAAATCCATCGGATGCACTCAGACATTCGCCTTCGATACTCTCGCCTTGGGCATGTTTAGCCTTATAAATTTTTCCACTCACTTTAATCTCCCCGTTACAGCAGCTTGCACACAGTCCTCCATGGAGGCCAGCATCGGCGTATAACCATAGCCGCCCAAAATATTCACAATTTTTGCACTATTGGTTGCCAATACCTTCCACCCATTAGTCTCCGCAATCTCTCTCGCATAAGATTGGTAAAAACACATTCCAGAAAATACCGTGCCGCCAGCGGTTTCAATCATGTCGGTATATCCCATGCGATCAGAGTCTGGTTTTACTTGCGGGCTAGTCATAGCCAGCAAAGGCTTAATGAATTTCTTGCCTTTACATAGCTCTGCAATACTCTTCATCTCCATGAGACTTAACTGCGGCGCAGAAAATACCACCACATCAATTTCTTCCGCAATACGATAAGAATTTTGCAATCCCATTACCTCTTCTTTGGTAATGGGAACCCCTGGAAGATGTAAATACTCCAAATCTCGAGCGCGAAGAGCTTCAGGCGTAACACCCAATATGTGAAATAGCGCAGTAGATCCAAAACTCGCCATTGCTGCACCAAAGTGTTTCATAGCATCAGAGCCTGGATGACCTTCGATCCCTTCCAAAATAGGAACTGACCAATAATTCCCTGATTTTTTGCCAATCAAACCTCCTAAAGCACCCCACTCATTGAGCGTTTGAGGTGTCCATGAAGTTTTAAAGCAATGCGTAGGCTTACGGTGTTCATCGAGGTGATAACCATAGCGAGGGGTTCTGCCGGTCAAACCTGCTGCCAATGCAGAAGGGCCTCCTTCAAAATTTGATCTGGCACCACAGACGCTATTGGAATAAATAACCACTCCGGTGTCACCAAATGCTAAATGTTCTCCAAATACGGGCGCCATAATAGTTTGGTAATTAATGCAAGTGTCCGTCATAGACACGCCCATTTTTACAAAGGCATCAATAGCGCGTCTTTCAAGCTCAAGCATTTTTTCAGTTTGACCTAATTGCTTTGCTTTGCTGAAGTCAGTACCTCTTGGATCAGTAATCGTTGGAATGCGAACCGATCGATCCTCAATCGAATTCTTAGCTAGGCTTTCTAACCATTCAACACCAGCTTCACCCAAACTCTCGGTATCAGCCATGATGTGCGCTTGGGATACAGGTACTAAATCTTTAGCGCCAAAGAACTCACCTACTTTAATTTGATGTGCGATAGCTGTTTGTCTTACTGGACCAAATTCACCGGCAAGCATGGCCTTTTCTTCTTGATTTAGCTTCATCTTGTTCTCTTCTCAATCCTCATTGGTCTACCATCAATCAATAGTGGCACCAGAATCTCTAACAACCCTGGCCCATTTCGCAATCTCACTAGTCTGGAAATTAGCCAAACTCTCTTTGAAGTCTGTATTTGGCTGAACACCCAAGTTACCCAAGCGCTCTTTGAACGCAGCCGATTGGGCCACCCTCTCTGTATCGACTCTTAATTTTTTGGTGATTGCATCTGGTAATTTCGCTGGACCAAATAAAGCCCACCAAGCAGTTGACTCAAACTGGGGGTACCCCAACTCTGCAACCGTTGGTACGTTAGGCAATAAAGGTGAACGAGTCTTACTAGTTACAGCTAAAGCACGCAGTTTTCCAGAGGTGATGTGCGGCAATACGGATTGAATCGGATCAAAGACTAATGGTATCTGATTACCAATAAGATCTGTTACTGCGGGCGCACTCCCCTTATAGGGAATATGCTTTAGCTTGATCTGAGTGGTGGATTCAAATAAGGCAGCAGTTAAATGTCCTGGGGTTCCATTTCCAGCAGTTCCATATGCAATGGTATCGGGCTTTGAACGAGCTTCAGAAATTAACTCAGCAAGCGTTTTAATGCGATCGCTTGAATTAACCACAATGACAACAGGCGCGGAGGCAACCAAAGCAATTGGCGTGAAATCTCTAATCATGTCGTATGGCAGCTGTTTATACAAACTGCCATTAATTGCATTCGTTCCTACGGTACCCATAAACAAGGTATAGCCATCTGGTGCTGACTTAGCAACGAGATCGGCGCCAATCGAGCCACCAGCACCGCCCTTATTCTCAATAATGATTTGCTCTTTAAGGCGATCACCCAGGAGCACTGCTAACGGTCTAGCAACAATATCAGTAGGCCCTCCAGGCGGAAAAGGAACGATTAGCCTGATAGGCTTGCTCGGATAGACATCTGCCATCACATTGCTTGAAAGCAAAATCAAGCCAAAGCAAATTAAGAAATATTTAAAACTTTTTATTACCAGGCTATTCATATAAACAGACCTCAGCAAAGTGCGAATGGGATTAGTCTAGTACAAAAGAAAAAGTCCAGTTGAACCGGACCTTTTCTTCATGCTCATAGTGACTTATACGTAATCTTTATATTTATCCAGGAAACGTACTGGCTTAGATAAAGCATCACGGCGGAATGGATCACCAAGTTCACGAGTACACATGATCTCGATTACACAGGTCTTTCCTTCCTTCATCTGCATATCAATTGCTTTCTTGAGGACTGGGCCAACTTGATCAAGCTGGTCAACGACGATTCCCTCAGCGCCCATGGATTGCGCAATACCAGCAAAGCTTGGACTCTCTAACTCGCCAGCTACAAAGCGGCGGTTATAGAAGTCCACTTGGTTCTTTTTCTCGGCACCCCACTGACGATTATGGAACACAATCGCTGTAACCGGAATGTCGTGACGAACTGCAGTCAGAATCTCAACCATGCTCATTGCCCAAGCGCCATCACCAGCATAAGCAACCGCCGGACGATCAGGGGCGGCTGCCTTAGCTCCAATAATAGTTGGTAGTGCATAGCCGCAATTACCAAAACTCATTGGGGCAAAGAAGCTACGTGGCTTTTCAAAGCGGAGATAGCTATTAGCAACGGAGTTGATATTGCCAATATCAGTAGACACCATTACATCAGCAGGCATAGCCTTTTCAAGCTCACGCAAAACTTGACGTGGGTGCAAGTAATGACCACCAGTTGGAGTGACTTCTTTTTTCTGCTCTTCAATCATGTCAAGACTGAATGCGTCTTTTTCATGAGTCCACTCATCTAACTCTTTTTCCCATGCCGCTTTTTCTGCGGCAATCGTTTTAGCACGCTCTACTTTAGTGGCATCACAGACTAACTTCTTACCTTCTAAACGTTTAGTTAATGCTACAGCAGCAGCCTTAGCATCACCACAAATGCCTACTGAAATTTTCTTCACTAAGCCGAGCATCTTATTATCCGCATCGATCTGAATGATCTTGGCATTTTTTGGCCAGTAATCCATACCGTGTTGTGGCAATGTTCCAAAAGGTCCAAGGCGTGATCCAAGAGCAACGACTACGTCTGCCTGCGCCATCAACTTCATTGCAGCCTTGGAGCCTTGATATCCCAGAGGGCCACACCATAAAGGATGGCTTGCAGGGAATGAATCGTTATGTAGGTAACTATTGACTACTGGGGCACCTAAGCGTTCGGCAAAAGCCTTACACTCTTCAACCGCATCGCCCATTACTACGCCACCGCCAGAAATAATCACTGGGAATTTTGCATTAGCCAAGAGTTCTGCAGCTTCATCTAAGCTCTTTTCGCCGCCAGGTCCGCGATCAAGGCGATTAGGCTGTGGAATTTCTACCTCAATCTCGCCATAAAAATAATCACGTGGAATATTGAGTTGGGTTGGACCCATTTCAGACAATGCGCGATCAAAACAACGGCCAGTAAATTCAGCCATACGCTTTGGATTATTAACGTGACCTTGATACTTTGTGAATTCTTCAAACATTGGCAATTGGTTAGCTTCTTGGAAACCACCTAAGCCCATACCCATGGTTCCTGTTTCAGGAGTAATGATCACCACAGGACTATGCGCCCAATATGCCGCTGCAATTGCAGTTACGCAGTTACTAATGCCGGGACCATTTTGTCCGATTACTACGCCGTGACTTCCGCTAACGCGAGCATAGCCATCGGCCATGTGTGCAGCACCCTGTTCATGCACCACTGGAATCAAGCGAATTCCTGCCGGAGCAAAAATATCCATTGCATCCATAAAGGCAGAGCCCATGATTCCAAAAATATCCTTCACCTTGTTGGCGACCATGGTCTCCACAAAAGCTTCGGAAGGGGTCATTTTTTGTGGGCCAGTAGGTAAATTAGTGCCAGACTTAGACATAAAGCTCTCCTAGGTATTCAATTAAACGGAACATTTTGTTCTACAATATGCATAATAATAGCGTATTTTTAGGAAAGTCAAGCATATAAACCCCAATCTGGAATATATTTGACAACATATTAAGACTTTTAAGGGCAAGGAAATGGCTGAAAGCACCTCTTCAATCGATTTAATGGGTTTACAGCCTGAAAAGGTGGTTTCTTTGCACTCAGCCTTTCCAGAGTGCCAGGGCTTTGCATATTTTCAAATCCCCGCCTTTAATAAGGCCAGCGAACTTGTTCCGGCTATTGACCCGAGCTATCAACTGAATCCTGAGGCGACCTTAGCCATTCTGGCTGGATTTGCCTTTAATCGCAGAGTGATGATTCAAGGCATGCACGGCACTGGCAAATCCACTCATATTGAGCAAGTTGCAGCCCGTTTAAATTGGCCCTGCTTACGCATCAACCTAGATGGCCAAATTACTCGGATGGATCTCATTGGCAAAGATGTTATTGGCCTAGAAGACGGAAAGCAAATTACCCGCTTTCAAGAAGGTCTCATACCTTGGAGTCTGCAACGCCCTATTGCACTTATCCTAGACGAATACGATGCTGGTCAGCCAGATGTCATGTTTGTTATTCAGAGAATGTTGGAGCGCGAGGGTCGCCTTACCCTGCTCGATCAAAATAGAGTGATCAATCCTAATCCCTTCTTTCGAATCTTTGCTACTAGCAACACAGTAGGCCTAGGAAATTGGAATGGGTTATATCAAGGCACACAATTACTGAACCACGGCCAAATGGATCGATGGGATATCGTCGCGGCTCTGAACTATCTTGAACCAAGCGAAGAGCAAAAGATTTTGATGGCAAAAGTGCCCGAGCTTTCAGATGCACAAGCAAAGGCGATGATTAGCCTTGCAAACCTGACTAGAAGTGGCTTTGCGGCCGGAGATATCTCTACTTTAATGTCAACAAGAACCCTCATTACCTGGGGAGAAAATTGGCGCATTTTTAAGGACTTGCAGATTGCATTTGCTCTCGCATTTTTAAACAAATGTGAATCCGAAGAAAAAGCATTGGTAGCTGAATACTACCAACGCTGCTTCGCTAGCGAGCTTGATTTAAATACGAAATAACTTTAGGCGCGATTAGACTCACCTTGCAAACCCAAACTCACCAAGACTTCGAACAGCAGCAGCAATATGGTGCGATGATTCGTTCATTGTCTGGGGAAGTTAGCGTGCAGATTCGAGATTGGCAACTCTTCCATCAATCTACGCCACTCGATTCGATTGCCCCGCATCTCAGCCTTGAGAATTTAAAAGCCTCTTGGGCTTATCCACGTGGAGTACTTGATGGCATAGCTTTACGTCTCCGCCATTCAAATGCGAACTTACATGCATCTCTAACCCCTCATGGCATGATTGAATCGCTGATATTTGAAGTTTTGGAACAAATCCGTGTTGAAAGTAACTGTCCAGATGAACTCAAAGGCAGTCAGCAAAATATTCAGACTCAGTTTATTGCCTGGATGCAGCAATTTATTGCTAGTGGTGGTACGGAGGGCAGTATTGGCCTATTGTTGATCACCATTTTCTCAACAGTCTGGATGAAGTTAAATAGTCAGCCGATTCCGCAGTTAATGCAAGATATTGTTGAAGCCACCAGAGCCGGAATAGCAGAAAGCATGGGGCCACTTCTAGTGAAGCTCAAGGCAAATCGTAATAATCAAGAGGTGTATGCGCAAACTTCGCATGAGGTGATCAACCTCATATCCGCACTGATTGCTAATGAATATCGCAATAATCCCAGTATTCGTACTAAGCGTAAAAATCAAGCTGCTACCCATTTAAAAATTGAATGGGTTCCACCGCATGTAGGTAAAGTTGCCACCGACTTTAAGAGTCCGGCAATATCTTCGAGCGAGAAGCGATCTTTACTTAAGAAATCGCTTGAAAAATATACTATCTATAACTCAAGCTACGATACTGAAGTTGAAGCTAAGAAAAAAATTAGATCGGGGCAGTTGGCTATTTATCAAGACCAGTTGAATACTGAAATCGCTAAGCAGAATATTCCCTGGGCAAAACTCATTCGCATTTATCAGCAATTATTCTCAAGCAACTTACCAAACCGCTGGCAAACCACAGAAACTGAAACAATTCTTGATCGCCGCTACCTCACGCGTGTCGCTACCTCACCACTTCAACCAGCACTCTATAAACAAGTTACACCCAACAGTAAGGTAAATAGCCGAATTACCCTCTTAGTTGATTGCTCAGGATCTATGAAAGAACAGCGGGTCAAAATTGCTGTGTGTGTTGATTCACTTTCTAGAATTTTGGAGCATGCTGGGATTCAAACCGAGATCCTTGGATACAGCACAAGTACCTGGCAAGGAGGCAGACCTTTTAAAGAGTGGCGTAAAAATGGTCAACCCCCCAACCCTGGTCGCCTCAATGAGCGAGCACATTGGATTTTTAAAGACTTTGATACAAGCTGGCGGAGAGCTCGTGCAGGCATAGCTGCGCTGTTGCACCCTGAAATATATGCTGAGAGTGTTGATGGTGAGGCTCTCATCTGGGCAACAGAGCGGTTAAAAAAGAGCAGCACCAATCAGCAAATCAATAAAACACTAATTCTTTTTTCTGATGGCTGCCCAATGGATCGAGCCACGATTGAGGCGAATGGCGAAGAATTTCTGAAGAACCATCTTCTGCAAGCTATTGCTTGGTGTGAACAGCAACCTTATCTTCAATTATGGGGGTGTGGGATTGGAGAGGAATTAAGGCCATTCTTTCCAAACCGCTTAAGTTGGAATCATGAAATAGAGAATATTAGTGAAAACCTTGCTGATTGGGCTAAAGAATTAAAAAATACAAAGGCTAGGTAACTAATTCATTAAAGTATTCATGATGAGAAGTGTTTAGCGTAGAAATGCGCCATTCAATAGGTTCATCTTGTATGTCTAGAGCCACTCTTCGTATATGGAGGACAGGAGACTCTGGCTTTAACTTTAACCAAGTCGACATTTGTCTACCTGCCAATCCAGCCCGTAATCTTTCATGCGTTTTAACTACTGACTGACCATAACGCTTTTGATATAGCTGATAAATACTTCCTTCGCGCTTATCAAAATCATTGCGTGTTAAGTTTTTGAATCGTTTTTTATCTAGGGTAATGTGATCAATCATTACACATTCATCCTCTAAGTAAAGGCAAGTAACAATTCGCCAAATAGAGGCACCCTCTTTAATACTCAACTTAAAAGATTCTTCCTTACTTGCTTGTGATGTTCCAAAAGAGGCCGTTTCTACACGAGGATATGTTTTTTTATCAGCATCCCAACGCACTACATGGAAAAAATAATACAGTAGGCGTTTGGCATCATGTTCAGCAACATAGGTTCCCCTGCCTTGACGTCGGACAACAATTCCTTCCGCAACTAATTCATCTACCGCTTTACGCAGGGTTCCTATAGATACATCCAATTCTTGGGCTAAATCCTTTTCAGCAGGCAATGCCTGCCCCATCGGATAACGCCCCCTGACCAGATCTTCAGTGATCTTTTGCTTCACTTCTTGATAAGCGGTCAGGGACTTCATACTCTTAGACTTAAGCAGATTCGTATAGACGAGTCATCACAAACTCACGGTGACCCAAAATTTCCGCTGCTGTTAACTCGCCATTTGCAGTTCTCAAAAGAGCGTCGAGCAGCTTCTCGCCTGCAGAATCCAAGGTCTCTTCACGACGCAAAATGCCAGAAACATCTACATCAATATGTTCAGACATCGTCCGCACTGTTTTTGGATTAGCACAAAGTTTAATCACTGGAAGAATTGGGTTGCCAATCACATTGCCTTGCCCAGTTGGGAAGAAATGTGCTGCAAAACCAGCGGCTGCACAAAGCGTAACCATCTCGGCAGCAGCAGATGAAGAATCCATAAAATGTAAGCCTGGAATTGCTGGGGTCTCAGCTTTGTCGAGAACACCATCTACAATACATTTTTTACCAATTTTCTGGATATTACCGAGGGCTTTCTCTTCGATAGTTGTGAGACCACCAGCAATATTACCTTTGGTAGGTTGAGAATCTGATAAATCGCTAGTTTTATTCTTCTCTACTACATCTTGATAGCGATCGAACATTTGACGGAATTTCTGCTTAATTTCTGGTGTACGGCATCGCGCTTCAACTAGGTGCTCTCCACCAGTTAATTCGGTTGTTTCACCAAAGACTAATGTAGAACCGATCTCGTAAAGCTTATCAAATGCATTACCTACCGTTGGGTTCGATGCGCAACCAGAAGTAGTGTCAGACTCACCACACTTTGTTGAAACCCAGAGCTCTGATAGTGGAGCAGAAACTCTTTGTTGCTTAGATGCATGTTTCATCATGGAGTAAGCAGCTTTACTAGCGCTTGCAATAGTTGCTGTATCGCCATTTCCTTCAATCCAGAAACCCTCAACTGGCTTACCAGAAGCTTTAATCCCATCAACCACAATCTTTGTCCATTGCGGTTCAATACCAATCACTACCACTCCAGCTACGTTTGGATTGCAACCTGCACCAATCAAAGTTCTAAAGTGTAGCTCTAAGTCTGCGCCAAACTGAAGGCGGCCATAAGGATGCGGAATGGCAATCGTACCTTTAATATTATTTGCAACTGCTTCACATGCAGCATTCGATAAATCATCTAAGGGCAGAATTACAACATGGTTACGAATACCCATGCGGCCATTTTCACGGTGATAGCCCATAAAAGTTGCTTTTTTTAAATTAATCATTTCTATCTCTCTTAATATCTTAATGAATGCGGGTATCAATTACCAACGCTTAGTTTTGACATTTTGAACATGGGTATGCTCGCCCTTTTTGATGGGTACAACTACCTTACCAATATCAACACCATACTTAATAATGGTGTCGCCAGTCTTCATGTCCTGCAATGCAATCTTGTGCCCAATCGGAATATCACTTTCAGACTTGATATTGACAGTACTATCACCATCCATTACCCAGCCAATTAAATCTGTTCCGGCTTTCACACCCTCCACCACCACAACGCCAACGACGTCTCCTGGTTCATGCACGACAAAATGAATCATTTCTTTCTCCTTATTAATCTTGTTTGAACACTATCTATTCCATGACTGACGAATGCCAGTCTGAATTTCTTCTAAAACCACATCAGAAATATTTACACCCTCTTTAAATCCTGCGGCTCTTTGCTTAAAGCGTCGCTGCCCCGGCAAGCGAGTGCCCGTATCCGCCGCTAATACTTTTAAAAAAGCTTGCATTTTATTTGCAAAAACTTGACTACCTGCAAGACCTGGATCGATCGTTAACAACAACTGACCAATACGTGGACGATTCCCCTTGGCGTCAAAAAATGAGTCGGCCTCATATGAGAACCTGCTACCAGACAAGCCCACTACTAACAATTCAATAATCAATGCTAGCAATGCACCCTTATCGCCGCCCAATGGAACCATCAAACCTTTTAATCCCTCTTGTGGATTTGTTGTTGGCTTTCCATCTGCTGTTAATGCCCAACCCTCAGGAATAGATTCTCCTTTTTTTGCAGCAACCAATAATTTGCCACGTGCAACTGCTGATAAAGACATATCAATTACTAAGGGGTCATGCTTGGCGATTGGAAATGCTGCAGCTAAAGGGTTAGTACCAAAGATGGCTTTGCTACCACCAACCATGGGCATTGCAGCTGGAGTATTACCAAACAATAGAGAGATATAGCCCGCACGTGCAGCAGCTTCAGCAAAATGACCGGCAACACCAAAGTGATGACTATTAGTTACTGCTACGAGACCAATCCCATTCTTAGAGGCAAGATTGACTGATAAATCTGTTGCAAAACGAAGAGCCGGAAAAGCCAATCCATCACAGGCATCAACTAAGGCTGCGGAGGTCTTAAACGGACGAACTTTAATTTTAGGAACCAGCTCAACCCGGCCATTTTTTGCATGACCTGCATATTGAGAAACTCGAGCTAATCCGTGTGAAGCTAAACCATCTAATTCAGCAAGCGCTAAAAATTGGGCCGTTTCAAAAGCAGCCTTATCGCCGATGCCGGAAGCTTTCAAACCGGCCATCGCCAACTGAACCATCTTTTCGTAGGATAAGTTCAATTTAAACCCCTAAATACCGATTGACTTCAACGGCAATCATTTGACTAACACGATCATTACTTTCATGCGTGATGCCCGCAATATGTGGTGTCAAAATGAGATTTTCAATCCCTGAAAAATGACTTAAATCCTTTGCGGGCTCTGTAGAAAATACGTCAATTGCAGCGCCGCCAATTTTTCCTGAGCGCAATCGCTCGACAAGCGCCAACTCATCAACTATGCCACCACGAGCAGTATTAATGAGGCAAGCACCCTCTTTCATTAGGTCTAGCATGACCCCATCAAATAAATTCTTGGTTTCAGGTAAATAGGGAAGATGCAAAGAAACCGAATCACTTCTGGCAAGCAAGTCATTTAATTTGAGCAATGGAACTGAAAAGCCCTCAAGTGCTAAAGAGTCACCAGATAACATCGGATCGTAAGCAACGCATTGCAGGCCGAATGCATGCGCTTTTTTAGCCACTACCCTTCCAATGCTGCCAAAGCCAACGATACCTAATGTCTGACCTAAAAACTCATGATAGCCAGAAAAACGGGGGCGCGGCCAGATCCCTTTGAGAGTAGCCATTGTTGCAGGAATAAATCCACGTGTTAATGCAACTGCTGCCCCGACAACATATTCAGCTACTGACTCAGCATTAGCTCCCGTTGCAGGTATGACTTTGATATTGCGTTTAGCACAAGCTGGTAACTCGATATTTTCAAGACCTACGCCCAAGCGGCCAACAACCTTTAAATTTGTTGAAGCAATCAACACTTCTTCATTAACCTGAGTTAAGTTACGAACAATTAGTGCCTCAACATTTTGCATTGCAGCAATTAAAGCTGTGCGATCCTTATACATCTCTGGTTCATAAGTGACATCATGCTTAGAACGTAGGGTATCCAAGGCTTGACTAGTAATGAATTCAGAGATCAAAATATTGGACATATCCATATCATATAGATGATTTAAATCACTTGCAAGCCAACATACGTTTTTTTAGAAGTAGGCAGGACTATTACTTATAAATATTGCCTATTAAATATCAGTAGAAATAAGATAAAAATTAATCAACCTGGGAGAGCAAGATGTTTAGGAAAGAATTTATTACCGCCTTAAGACGTTCACTTATTAGCCTGGGAACAGTAATATTGATCACCTCCCCTTCACTTTCACAGGCTCAGAGTTGGCCGGATAAACCCGTCAAACTCATTGTTCCTTTTGCTGCTGGTGGTACCACCGATATTCTTGGAAGAATTTTTGCGCAACAAATGACGAACATTCTGGGTCAAAATGTCATCGTCGAAAATAAAGGTGGTGCTGGAGGTAATATTGGCGCCGAAGTTGTTGCGAATGCGCCTCCTAACGGTTACACCCTATTACTTGCATCAGGAAGCATGATGACGGTAAACCCATACCTGTATAAAAAGCTTCCTTTAAATTACGCTACTGACCTTACTTACATTACTGCAGTAGCTGGTGGTCCAATGCTTGTATCGGTTAGCCCAAACCTGCCTGTAAATAACCTAAAAGAGCTAATCTCTTTAGCAAAAGCGAAAGAACTTACTTTTGGCTCCGCGGGTATTGGTAGCCAGGTACACATGGCAGGAGAAAATTTCACTTACGCAGCTGGAATCGCTGCTACTCACATACCTTATAAAGGTGAGGCTCCAGCCATTAATGATTTGATTTCTGGGCAAATTGACTTTATGGTTGGCAACCTTCCGGCAGCAGCTGGCTTTGCAAAAGCTGGAAAAATCAAAGCTCTCGCGATTACTAGTAGCAAAAGAGTTGCGCAATTACCGGACGTTCCAACTGTTGCGGAAGCGGCCATTCCAGGATTTGTTAATGTTGGTTGGTATGCATTGGCTGCGCCAGCAGGCACTCCAAAAGCTATTGTGGAGAAAATTTATATCGCTACTCAAAAGGCACTGGAATCGGAAGCAATGCGCAAGAGCCTAGAAATTAATGGCCTGACAGCAATTGTCAATGCACCTAAGGAACTAGATACTCAAATTAAAAATGAATCTGCAAGCTGGGAAAAGGTCATTAAAGCTCGCAATATTCAAGCCCAATAAATATTCTTGAAGGGCACTCTTTTTGGGTGTCCTGAACTTTATAACTTAGCCCAAACAAATCCCTTTAGACTAACTGGTGTACTAATAAAGTAATTCCTGAAAAAAACAAAATAGACCCATAAGCTATCCGCATTGCTCTATTGCTTAATTTAGAATGGATGCGGGTTCCAGTCCAAATTCCAAGAAAGGTTGCGGGAATTAGGCAGATCGCCAATCCAATTACTGGCCAGCTCAAAATCAAGCCCGTAAAAAGCATTAAAGTGAGACGCAAAAAGGTCAGTATGAATACTGCAAACGCCATAGTTGCCCGCACGATCTTGGGATCCCTAATACGTAGTCCAAGATATGATGCATAAATAGCGCCACCAGTAGAAAATAATGCAGTAAAAACACCTCCAAAAAATCCAAATGGCGCAGCCCACCACTTATCAATAGGGTCGCGTATCTCTGAGTTTCTCTGCCATAGTACTCGAGCACCATTGATTAAAGCGAAACAGCCTAGTGCAATTAATAATGGCTCACTAGGCGCACTTACCAATAAAAAAATTCCCAAGACCATCCCTAGCAAAGTAAATGGAAATAGCCATTTCAGCTCTTTTAGATTAGCATCCTTAGAAGATTTTTTACCGACATATAGCGAAGCGAATAAATCAATGATGACCATCATTGGCACAACTGATTTCAGAGGGTACATCTGTACTAGTAAGGGAACTGAAATAATAGATGAGCCAAATCCTGAAATACCGAAAATAAAATATGCGCCAAAAATAATGAGGGTTGCCAATATAAACTGGCCAGGCTCAATCAAATCAAAAATAATTAAGCCTCAACCAAAATTGTTTGCCCAGGCTTAACCATCGTAAATTTCACAGGAATATTTTTAATAACTAACTCTTGGTGATTAAAATTAACAGCCGTGTAATAAGAGTCTTCAAGTGACCCTGGATCTGGGAAATCTTCACGATAGTGAGCTCCCCTTGAATTTTCTCTTGCAATAGCAGCTTCTGTTACTGATTGACTGACCAAGATGAGATTTTGTAAGTTCATCCAATCTTGCCAGGTATTACTGTATTCACGCTGAATATTGCCCACACCCATTTGATTTAATTGAGATGCTAGCAGTTTCAGAGTTTGGCGTGCGCGCCATAAACTCTCTCTAGTTCTTGAGATGCCTACATCATCCCACATGCATTCCGCAAGAGCATCCCGAATTAACTCAATATCGCCAGGTGGTTTTTGTAATGGTGCTTCATGCTGATGAATACTCAACATAATCTCATCCATATTGCACTCTCTTAGCTGCTGTGAAGCGACCCAGCGGGCCATCGACTCTCCTGCAATACCTCCAAATACTGTTGAGTTGGCCACGCCATTACCGCCTAATCGATTAGCGCCATGCACACCGCCAGTATCTTCTCCAGCCGCAAATAGCCCGGGCAAATCAGTGCTGCAGTCTTTTTTAAAGATTAGCCCCCCCATCATGTAATGGGCAGTTGGCACGACCTCCACTAAATCATTGGTTAAATCAAAGCCGCTATCAGCACAACGCTCGACCATACCCTTAAATAATTTGCGGACGATCTCAGGACCTAAATGACTCATCTGTATATAAACACCACCATTAGGTGTTGCGCGCCCAGCACGGATCTCTGAATTAATAGCTCTAGAAACAATATCTCTTGTGGCGCGTTCATTGCGTGGATCATAGTTACCCATAAAGCGCTCTTGATTGCCATTGAGCAAATATCCGCCAGCTCCACGCAAGCCTTCCTCTATGACTGTGCCTGTCATACGAGTGCCTGGTCCAGCCAATAAACCCGTAGGATGGAACTGCACCATCTCCATATCACGTAAAGTGAGGCCAGCTCGCAATGCCATTGCTAAACCATCACAACTCTTATCTCCCGAAGGTGTGTGATATTTGTACATTGTTGGACCACCGCCAGTAGCAAGTAAGACAGCCTTAGTGCGCAATAATACAAAGCCTCCTGTCTGCATATTTAACATTAAGACGCCAGCAAGAGAATTGCCATCTTCACTATGAATTAATTCAATAGCGCGATGCTCTTCAAGTCGATTAATACCTCTGGCCCATACTTGTTCAGCTAGGCGATTGATAATCTCGATACCTGTTAAGTCACCCTTATGCACAGTCCGGTCAAACGTTTGTCCAGCAAATGCTTTTTGATGAACTGTGCCGTCAGGGTTGCGATCAAAAAAGCAACCTAACTCATTTTCTAACTCATGAATACGCTCAACTGCTTTGCTTACTAGTGTCCATGCTAGATCCTGATCAGAAAGCCATTTACCACCCTCAATCGTATCCATAAAATGGCGCTCAACAGAATCTCCCTCCGCTAAGGCCACGTTATAACCACCTTGAACCATGCGTGTGCATCCACTCTTACCTAGCAGTCCTTTAACAGCGATAGTGATATCTAGATTGGGGTTTTCTTGATGCGCATGTAAAGCCGCAAAGAGACCGGCGCCCCCAGATCCTAGGATCAAAATATCGGTCTCTATTGTTGGAATAGGACTCATAAAATTACTCCAAGACTTTTAAGTACTGCGTCTTTTTTCCGCGCCACATCACCCTGAACTTCTTCATAAATGCTGCCGCCATGACTATCCATAGCAACCAATAAAGGGCCAAAATCTTTTATCTTGAAGCGCCAAAGCGACTCTGGATTAAGGTCATCCATATCGACATCTTCGATTTGATCTATCCAAGTAGTCTCTAAAGCTGCTGTGCCACCAATAATTGCTAGGTAAACGCCGCCCAACTCCTGAAAAGCTTTAGCAGAACCCTCGCGCAAACCACCCTTACCCACGACCATCCGCACACCATTTTGAGTCATGAGTGGACGTGTAAATCTCTCCATACGATCTGAGGTCGTAGTACCAATGCAGATAGGCTCGTAACCTGCAGGAAACTCGGCGCTCACTGGCACTTTACGAACATTGGGTGCTGTATGAATCACTGCATGACCGTTTAAATCAAAACGCGTCTTACGATCATAATCAAACATCTGAATCTGTGTCGCATCACGGATGCCAAATAATGTGCTTTGTAAGGTCACGGTATCGTTAATACGAAGTTTGCGGATATCTTCTTCAGTAACTGGTGTTGACAGGTTGTAATGAGCCATCAGTTATTTTCCTAGAATCCGTAGCTCACGCCAGCGGGCGTGAAGGTAGCACGGGCTCTGCGTGCAGAATGGCACTGCATATTGACAGCTACTGGATTCATAGTAATGTGCGTATGAGCAAGTTCGACCTGAACCGCGAATGCAGTTCCGTCACCACCCAGACCCTGCGGACCAATACCTAGTTGATTCACGGCAATGCTTAGCTCCTTCTCAAGCTTTGCCCCTTCCTCATCACTACAGATGCTACCAAGCTCACGGGTCGCTGCTCGCTTTGCCATGGCTACACATTGATCAGATGTTCCTCCGATACCAACACCCACAATCGTTGGCGGGCAAGTCTTACCGCCAGCAGAGACAACGCTCTCAATCACAAATGCTTTGACGCCCTTAATGCCATCTGCAGGGATCGCCATTTTTAAAAAGGAATTATTCTCTGAACCACTTCCCTTTGGCACCATTTCAATTTCGACTGACTCTGCTTCATCAAAAAAATCAATATGAATGGCCGGCATATCAATGCCACAAGAGGTGTGATTATTTTTACGAGTAATCGGATGTACCACCGAGGATCTCAGTGGATACTCTTTAGTGGCACGCTCACAACCCTTGCGAATAGCCGCCTTTAATGCCATGCCATCAAATTGCACATTGCTACCAATCTTCACGTTATAGATCGGTAGACCGGTATCTTGGCAAAGCAGATTATCCTCACGCTCTGCTACGGTGATATTAGTAATCATGGTCTTCAAGACTACCTGAGCGCGTGAATCTGTCTCAGCCTTGTCTAATCTATTAATACCCGCCTTAATATCATCAGGCAAAATCTTCAGAGCGCGAATGTAGAGCTCTTTACAAGCCTCTTCCACTAAATTCATTTGTAATTGCATATCAGCCTAATCAACTAGCAAAATATAAAAATAAGAGTCCGCAAGCGATGGCGAACAGGATGGAGAGCTGTATCCAGCTCTTACGCAAGCCCTTCCATGGCCCAAACTCAATCATTAACAGGCGTATTCCACCGGCTAAATGAACAGCCAGTAAAATCACAAGAACCCACTCTCCAAACTTAAATACCCAGAAATCCGTTAAAGCTAAAGATTTTTCAAAGCCCTGTGCACCTCGCAAGGATTGGGAGAGCATTAAAAAGTGTAGTGGAATAAAGCATGCCAATAACAGACCAGAAAAGCGATGGCATATATATGCGAAATAAGACAAGTGACTTTTAGCGCGGTAATCTAACTTTGGTCTGGAGCTCATAACTGACCGCCTGTAAATACCCCAATAACTGCTGTAGTACCAAGTACCAAAATCAGCAAAGCCAGAATCCAAGATAGAGGCCTAGCTAACCCACTCTTAGGGAAAGTTTCCTGCAGAATATTCGCAACGCCGATTGGCGCATGTACAAAACAGGCAATAACAAACACTTCATAAAAAATGGCAAATAGGATGTTGCCTTGAGTGCGGCCTAATATCTCTTGAGCACTTAAGCCACCTCTAATGGCGTAAAAAATGATCAGTAAGTGAATCGCTACACAAAGTCCAAGCACCATAGCACTAATTCTTTGTGCATACCAAAGCTTTGCCTGCAGGATGCCCGTACTCATAACTTGCCCCATCTACTTCCGCGGACAGCAGCCCTTGCCACCAACTTTTTCAGGCCGGCAATACTTGCTGTCGGCTCAATAGCCTTCGGACAACGCTCAGTGCAAGAGCCTTGTGTATGGCATGCATGGCAGCCAGCATCGCCTGCTACGGCACGCATACGCTCAACTTGCTGAACATCCCTTACATCATTCGTTAGTGTCCAGGCGCGATTTAATGCAGCCGGACCCAGATAATTTGGCCTAGACTCTACAACCTCACAAGAGGCATAACAAACACCACAACCAATACATTCAATTCCTGCATTAGCTAACTGACGCTCTACAGAATTTGGTTCGACCTTAGCAAAATCATCATGGCGGGTTTGATTGCCTTTAAAGAATCCAACTGCACCTTTCCACTTATTAAAAAACTCTCGCATATCAGTTGCAAGATCTTTAATGACGGGCAAGTTATTCAAGGGGGCGATCTCTAATGAATCACCCTGAAGAATTTGAGAGACGTGCGTACGACAAGTCCAGCGAGCCACACCATTAACAGTCATAGCGCAGGAGCCGCACATACCTACCCGACAAGCAAAGCGATAACTCAAGGTGGAATCAAGCTTCCTCTGAATATAGGTAACCACATCCAAAACCGTTTGATTTGGGTTGCGAGGCACGAGGTATTCAACAAACTCGCCCTCCTGGGAGCCGCGCCACACCCTTACTTTGAGATCAGTATTTGACATGAATCTATTATATTGACGAATAGTAAAAAATAAATCGAATTAATTTTTCTTTGAGATAAAGTATTTATTTATAATAAAACCTATGTCTAGCATCAAAACCCTCAAAAACTTCCTTTCAATCACTCGTCATAAGAGTGTTGCTGCAGCAGCCAGGGAAATTGGTCTTACTGCTGCTGCCGCTGGCCAGCAATTACAACAACTAGAAAAAGAAATTGGCCTTGAGCTATTTGATCGGACTAAGCGGTCTCTTACACTAAATGCGCACGGCAGATCTTTAATTGAGCCTATCCAAGAAATTGTGGCTCGTTACGAGACTCTTGGCTCGGATCTAAAATCAGATCTTAGCGGCACTATTGTTTTGGGAGCACTCGTATCCACCCTGATGGGCGCATTCGGTAAAACTTTAAATGAACTAAAACAGAGCTTCCCCAGCCTTGAAGTGAAATTAATTGCTGGTTTATCGAGCAACTTCCTAGATCAGGTTTTAGATGGCAGCTTGGATGCAGCAATTGTCACAGAGTCTCCATATGCATTACCGCAAAACGTCCAATGGACCGAGCTATACAAAGAGCCGATGATCTTGATTACGCCAGCATCTCTATCAAAACGCAATGCAAGCTTAGCGCAATTTGAGCCTAAGCTTCCCTTCATTCGTTTCGAAAGAAATACTTGGACAGGCCACCTTGTAGATCAAACCATTAAAGCCAATAAGCTATCCATTCAAGAGGGAATGGAGCTTAACTCTGTTGAAGCGATTATTGAATTAGTGCGACAAGGGCTTGGCTACTCAATAGTCCCAAAGCTTGCAAATATTGCCTGGGAAAATGATCGACAACTATCAATTAGAGATTTATCCGGCAAGGCTATCTACAGAAAAGTGGGCTTATTAGAGCGGAAGAAACACAGCCGGCAAAATGTTACTCAACTAATTAAGCAGCAATTTTTATCGACTCTATAGCGCTTCTCGATATAGGGCAGCAGCATCACTCAGTGTGATCTCACGTGGACTGTTTTTTAGGAGGCGGGTTTGCAACATGGCATCCCTAGCTAATTGGTCTAAGTCATTCTCCGTAATACCGACCTCGACTAAATGCTGTGGCAATCCAAGCTCCCCAGCAAGTCCACCTAGATAATCGGCCAATCCATTTGCCTGCTCGATGGTTGTTCCCTTTAGACCTGGCTTAATAATCTGCCCGAGTTCTGCGTACATAGAATGTGCAACTTCAATGTTAAAGCGAATTACGGGTGCCAACATTAAGGAGTTGGACAAGCCATGAGGCACATGAAATCTTGCCCCAATCGGATATGCCAATGCATGAACTCCTGCTACTGGCGCGTTGGTAAATGCCATACCTCCTAGACAGGCACCGAGCAACATATTTTCACGCGCAACAATATCGCTTCCAGAGTTAACGGCTTTATGAAGATTGCCTGATAGCAAACGCAGCGCCTCTTTGGCTACGCAATCAGATATGGGATTTTTTTGATGCTTAGTTGTATATGCCTCAATAGCATGAACCATCGCGTCTATTCCAGTAGCAGCTGTTACGTGGGCCGGCAAGCCAAGCGTTAACTCTGCATCCAATATCGCCAAATCTGGCAATAGATGTGGCGAGAGAACACCCTTCTTTTCACTTTCACTAACAGTTACTACAGAGCTTTGAGTTACCTCAGAACCTGTACCAGCAGTTGTAGGCACCAGAATCAAGGGCAATCTTGGTCCTTTGGCCATTCCAATACCGTATATGTCGGCAAGATTTTCAGTACCAGGACTTAACAAAGCAACAAGCTTTGCTACATCCATCGAGCTACCGCCACCAAAGCCCACAATGAAATCTGCTTTACAGTCCTGCGCCACCTTCACCGCTTGATTAATTACAAGAACCGGAGGATCCGCCTCAACATCGGAAAAAATCTGAAATGGGAGCTTTAACTCTTTAAATTGGGGCAGCGCTTTATCTAGCAAGCCCGCAGAAAGAACGCCGGGGTCCGTAACAATTAAGACAGATTTGCCGCCTCGTTCCAGAATTTTTTTTGCAAGATTGGCTGAGCCGCCTCTTTCTAAAAAAATAGAAGGCGTGGAATGAAAGACAAATTGCATACTGAGTAACCCGTGAATATTTAAAACGGTTTTAGGAGAACTTTTGCACCAGCTATTTTTCCGGCATGTAAGTCACTAAAGGCCTGAGGCCCATTATCTAAAGACCGCTTTTCTACCCAAGACAAGTCGCCAAAGGCATTGCGAGCGAGTAAATTGACGGTGGCTTGAAGATCAACCGTGGAGTAGGTGTAGGTTCCAAGCAGTGTGATTTCAGCAAGCGTAAGCTTCCTCATATCAATTTCGCTAGCCCAATCCTGAAGACCTACATGCATCATCACACCGCCCGGCTTTACGGCAGCCAGTGCAGTGTTACGAGTAACCACAGCACCAACGCAATCCATCACAAACTCAACAGAATTCTCGGTAATTTTTTCGTCTATGGGATTGAGTGTCTTGCAGCCAACATGTTCCTCAATAGCTTTTCTGCGCAATGGGTTTACTTCGGCAACCGTTAAATCATCAACACCATAATGCTTCAAGAGCAGCGCAGAAAGCATTCCTATAGCGCCACCACCCAATATCAAAACACGACATTCTTGAATGGGTCTTTGAAGGGCTTGCATTGATAAGTTAATTGCATGAACAGCAGTGGCTGCTGGCTCAGTCAATGCAGCAGCATCCAGACTAAGACCTTCGGGTATGGCAATTAGTGAACTCGCAGGAATACTCATATATTCAGCAAAAGCTCCCGGTCTTGTCATTCCCACCATGGTACGATTGGCGCACAAATTATTTCTTCCCTGTAGACAATATTCGCAGTAGCCACAAGTAATCAATGGATTGCCTGTAACTCTCTGCCCCTTAGTGAAAAGCGAAGAGCTTGTATCAGCAATGATTCCAGCAAATTCATGCCCTAAAACTAAACCTGGTTTTCTTCTTGGGTCATGGCCATGAAAGGCATGCATATCACTACCACAAATACCTACTGACTCAATCTTGAGCACCACCTCCTCAGCATCCAGCGAAGGATAAGGACGATCTAAGATCTGCATTTCATTTGGCTGTGTATAGACCAAGGCTTTCATAATTACGATCCTTATATTGCGGTGTAACCGCCATCGAGCATGATGGTTTGCCCAGTAATGTAGGCAGAGGCATCGCTAGATAAGAAGATGGCTAAACCATGGATATCTTTCATCTCACCATTGCGACCTATCGCTGTTTTTTCTGCATGCATTTTGACTAAATCAGCATTGTTAAAGACTGGCGCTGTTAATGCCGTAGGAAAGAACCCAGGACCAATAGCATTACAAGTAATCCCGAACTTTGACCATTCCTGCGCGATAGCTCGCGTTAACTGAACGACCCCACCCTTTGCTGCACCATAGGGTGCGCTATTAGCAAAAGCGCGATAGCTCTGTAGTGACGCAATATTAATGATGCGGCCCCATTTACGAGCTTGCATTTGTGGTGCCAGAGCTTGGGTCATAAAAAATGGGGCAGCTAACTGCACATTTAATTGCTCTTGCCAGCTCTGTGGAGATACTTCTCCGTAGGGCTCTCTCAAGTTAATGCCTGCAGCGTTAACCAAGATGTCGACTTTTCCGAGATGACTTAAGACGCGCTTGGACAAAACCTCTGCTTGCTCTAAGTCGCTTAAGTTAGCAGTAAATGAGGAGGCCTTAATGTCCTGAGCGATAAGACGCTCTGCGGCTTCCTTCAAAGGAGCTTCTCTGCGGGCAGCAATAGCGACTTCAGCACCAGCCAAACCTAATGCAAGGGCAATGCCCTCACCTAAGCCACTACTACCACCGGTAATGAGGGCTGTTTTACCTTGCAGATTAAATAGTTGATGAATGATTTGACTCATACTTCTACTGGACTTCCAAGATCAAACTTCTCGTTAGGAAAGTACTTTTCTAAACGATCATCTGCAGTACGCGCATGCGCCTCCATTCCCTCTAGACGACTAATTCGAGCTGTTACTAGCGCCATTTCTTTGCTTCCCTCGCGAGTCATCTTCTGCCAAGTCAGTGTTTTCATGAACTTATGCACAGATAAACCACCTGAATATCTTGCCGCACCCTTCGTAGGCAAAACATGGTTTGGTCCACTAGTCTTATCTCCAAAGGCAACAGTAGTTTCTTCACCCAAGAATAAAGATCCATAGCATGTGAGATTGCTTAACCACCAGTCTAAGTCTTTTGCATGGACTTCAAGATGCTCGCTTGCATACTGATCCGAAATCTTAGCCAGCTCTTCTCGGGTGCTGCACACAATAACCTCGCCATAATCACGCCATGCGCAGGCAGCAGCATCTTTTGCTGTTGGCGGCAAGAGATCAATCATCTGAGGAACCAATGCTATTACTTCATTAGCCAATTTGGCTGAGGTAGTAAATAACCATGCAGGAGATTCGTGACCATGTTCAGCCTGGCCAACTAGATCACTCGCTACAATTTTTGGATCCGCCGTTTCATCTGCAATCACTGCAATTTCAGATGGTCCAGCAAATACATCAATTCCGACTTTTCCGAATAGAGAGCGCTTTGCTTCAGCCACAAACTTATTACCCGGCCCCACAACTACGTCAGCAGGTTTGCCGGTAAATAATCCATACGCCATCGAAGCAATCGCCTGAACACCACCCAATGTCATGATGACATCAGCGCCGGCGGCCTTAAATGCATAGAGTACATAAGGATGAATACCGCCACCCCTAAAAGGACTTGAGCATGCAATGATATTTTTAACGCCCGCTGCTTTTGCTGTAGCTACCGTCATATAAGCGGATGCAATGTGAGCATATCTACCAGAAGGCGCATAACAACCCACCACATTTACTGGCAACACCTTTTGACCAGCAGTAACCCCAGCATGTAAGGTGGTAGAGAAATCTTGAATACTATTTTTCTGAGCAATGGCAAAGTCATAGACTTGCTTTACAGCAAAATCAATATCTCGCTTCACTGTTGCTGGCACATCAACTAAAATGGCGTTCATAGCCTGCTCTGACATCACAATATCGCCAGACCATTTATCCAGTTTTAATGCGTAATCCTTAACAGCTGACTCACCATTTTTCTCAATATTAGCAAGCATCTCCGTCACTACCTGCTGAGCTGTAGATGTCTCAGTCTCTGGCGTTTTGGCTGCTTTCTTTAAAAAATCTATAGACATATTTCTATCCTTAGTTTTGTAAGCGCTTACAGTCTCTATCTAAAAAATGAGGCTACCCCCATTTTTTAGATTGCTTTATCGACTACTTAGAGTTGTTTGCAAATTCGCGAAGCTTTTTATCTGCATTTACCATTTTCATGAATTCATCAGTGATGTATTCATTTGCTGGCGGCACAGTTTGTATGGCGCCAGTTGATTGCATAAAGCCAGCAATAGAGTTAAACCATCCGTCTACTTGTGATGGACCCTTAGAGCCATCCATAATCTTCAACTCAGTCGCCAAGTCATAGTTAGGACGGGTATCAAACTCTTTCTTCATTGAGGCCTCAGAAATAGTGACGCCACCTTGCTCATAGAACTTTTTCATCATCGCAATTGCTTGCGGCTTATTGGCATTCATCCACTTCCAAGCACGCAAATACACAGCTAAGAACTTAGCCACATTTTGTGGATTTTCTTTTGCATAATCAGCACGTACGATCAAGGCACCAGGAACAAAAGCACCACCATCTTTACCGCTACAAATGACCTTTGCTCCAGCCTTCTCTTCGAGCGTATAAATATTTGGCGCCCACAGGCCGCCAAAATCTGCGTTACCGGAAGACATGGCAGAAATAATTTCGCCCTGACCCATATTCTTGATAACAACATCAGTCTTAGCTAAACCATATTTCCTAAGACAAGATTGAACCGCGTAATCTCCAGTGGAGTTACCAGTCAATACAATAGTTTGTCCTTTTAATGACTGAGGATTGGCTGCGAATGCCTCTGCAGCTTTACCAGTGGCTAACAAGGCATTGCCTGCTGACTCATCATTACTCAATCCGATAGTCTTAATACCAAAGCGGACATAACCCAATACAGCAGGAACAGATCCAGTGCCACCTACATCCCATGACTTGGAGGCAGAGGCTGCAATTTGCGGAACTCCAGCGGGGAAAGTGCTAAATTCTGGCTTAAGGCCCAACTCACCCCACCAGTTCTTTTCTGTTGCCACAAAGAATGGAAGTGCCCAATACAAAGCAGGCTGATAGCTCACCTTAATCTCGATTAATGCAGGCTTTGCTTGTGCGTAGACATTACCAACGCTTGCTGCTGCGAGTAACGTTCCCCCCAAAATACTTGCTAATGATTTCTTAAATTGCATTTTTATCTCCTTCAGATATTACAAAAGTGAATCAATGATCAACACCCAGGTTTTGCTCGCGCAACAACTTCCAAATCTGACTACGTAACTGCACAAAAGAACTTAAATCCATTACATCCTCAATACGACTATGAGTATCCCAACCTTCTTTTTCACGAATGGGCTTAATCTCGATCACATCTCGAATCAGACCGGGCCTCCTGGACATCACCACGACACGATCTGCGAGAAACACCGCCTCTTCAACAGCGTGGGTAATAAATAAGACGGTTTTAGGATTCTTGCGGGCAAGCCTTACAAGCTCTTCCTGCATAACCACTCGAGTTTGGGCATCCAAAGCGCCGAATGGCTCATCCATCAAAAGTACTTCCGGCTCTAGGACGTATGCACGCGCAATAGCTACGCGCTGCTGCATACCACCAGATAATTGATGAGGATAGGCCTGCTCATATCCATCTAGGCCCATCAGTGAAATTAAGCGGGCGGTTTTATCTCGTTTTTCGGCCGAACTCATACTCATGGATTTAAGGCCAAACTCAATATTTTCCTGAACTGTTTTCCATGGAAATAAAGCGAATTGCTGGAATACCACTGCACGGTCTGGTCCAGGCCCTTTTACCTCTTTACCGCCAACAAGTACCCGCCCTTTACTAGGCATTTCAAGGCCAGCTACCATGCGTAAGCAAGTAGTCTTTCCGCAACCAGATGGGCCAACGATCGCAACAAACTCTTTGTCTTTAACAGTTAAGTCAACACCGCCAACGGCCAAAAACTCTTTGCCGCTTTGTTTAAAGCTGCGCTCTACTGAATCGAAAACAATATCTGCCATAAATCAAATTTCTCTATAGTGAACAGCGAACTTTTCAGCTTGCCTTAAAAGCACATCAATCAATAAACCAATGAGACCAATTGCAATCATGCCGCTCATCACAATATCGGTCTGAATACTCGCCTGGCCTTTAACCATCATGTATCCAACACCACTAGATGCAACAATGAGTTCAGCGCCAACTAAGGATTGCCAACCTAATCCAGCAGATATCCGCAGGCCGGCAATGATTGATGGGATGGCTGCTGGAAATAAGACTTCGGTCATCAAACGCAACCTACCTGCCCCAAGCATTCTGGCTGCTTCAAGATATTTTTTATCTACGTGAATTGCTCCGCGATAGGTATTGATTAAGACTGGAGGAAATGCCCCCATAAAAATCACCAAAACCGGACCACCGATACCAGTTCCAAACCAGAGGGCAGCAAATGGAACCCAAGCGATTGGCGCAACAAAGCGAATACTTTCAAAAAATGGTGTGATTAGTTGATTGGCACACTTAGATAAAGCCATTAATAATCCTAATGGCACTCCAATCACCACTGCCAATAGGAATCCATATAAAAAGCGCTGAAAACTTGATGCAATATGAGCCAATAAGGTGTAACCAGAGAATGGCTCGTTGAGCAGGTAAACAAACCTCTGCAAAACCTCATGAGGCGCCGGAAGAAACTGCTTTGGAACGACCCCCAGCAGCACCGAGATATACCAAACCCCAAAAAAACTAGTAATGCCTAGTCCCGTCCACAATAAAAACTCACCTTGATTTAAGCGTTCTTGACGTGCCATTACGCTCTCCAAGGTGTGGCATAGCGCTCAGCCTTAGCCAATATCTGAGTCATCAACCAACCAGAAACTGCTACGCTAATCATACCCACCATAATCATTGCCGGATTAATGTCTTGAGCCGCTTGATTTAGGATCGATCCCAAACCTAAAGTTGCGCCAACTAATTCCGCCGCAACTAAAGTGGTCCAGGATGCCTGAAGTGATAGACGTAAGCCAGTAAAAATAAACGGCAATGCGCCAGGAATTAACACTTCGTAATAGTAAGCAAAACGACTAATACCCAACATTGCAGCGGCTTCGCGCTGCGGCACCTCTATTGATCTAACACCAGTGAAGCTATTAATCACTGCTGGCACAAAGGCTGCTACATAAATCACCATCACCTTAGCGGAATTACCAAGCCCTAGCCAAACAATAGCCAAAGGAATCCATGCCAAAGGGGGTATTGGCCTCAAGGTTAAAAATATTGGATTTACAAAAGCTTCAATTTTCTTATTCGCCCCCATCAGAATCCCAAGCAGGATTCCCAATGAGGAAGAGACCAAAAATCCGGAGGTAACTAAAATAACGCTTTGTAAGACATGTTGATGAAGTTTGCCATTGCCGTAACCCTGTAAGGCAATAATTCTGAAAGAATTCCAGGTTTCTGTGGGCGATGGAAATCTAGCAATTGAGATTGTGCCTGTCCACTCTGTCAGCCCAAACCAAGCGAGTAGCAGAATCGCACAGAACAAAAAGAAGGATAAAAGCTTGCTAAAAATTTCCAATTCCTCATAAAATAAATAAAATGTAAGCGCTTTCATTCTAACCATAAATTACTTGCAAAATTAACACCACCAACTGAAATTGACTAGGGCTTTCCCTTAGGTTTTGATGAAAAATAAAATTGGCTCTATCACCATAGTTCATGTAGCGGCTGCAGCAAAAGTTTCTACCGCAACCGTCTCCAGAGCCTTAAATAATCCAGATGCAGTTAGCGCCGAGCTAAAAGAAAAAATTAGTGGTGTTATTAAAAAATTGGGGTACATACCGAATGCTGGGGCTCGCGCATTGATGCTTAAGCGCTCTGGGACTATTGGCGCAATTGTTCCCACTCTTGACAATGCAATTTTTGCACAAGGGCTTGCAGAGTTTCAACGTCAACTAAATCAATCTGGGCACCAACTTTTAGTAGCAAGCAGTAACTACGATCCCGAGATCGAAGCAAACCAAATAACCAACCTACTGACTCGAGGCGTTGAAGGTATTGCCCTCTTTGGCGTTAGCCAGCGGCGCGAAGCATTAAAACTTCTGAAAACTCGCAATATTCCATATATACACGTGGGCTCATTATCCACACCCTATAACGGGTACGCCTCCGGCTTTGATAATCGAGAGGCAATCAAGCCCGGGGTTCAGCACCTACTCTCTCTTGGACATAAACATTTTGGGATATTGGCAGGCATCACTACGTACAATGATCGTGCTAGAGACCGGGTTGATGGAGTTATTGAGCTTTTGACTGAGAAGAAAATTCAGATCAAAAGCGATGTGATAGTGGAGTGTGCTTATGGTTTACATGAGGCGCGTCTCGGATTAAAAAAATTGCTCCTCAACAATCCCAAAATCACTGCAATTATTTGCGGTCAAGACGTTTTAGCTCTGGGCGCGTTGCTTGAGGCTAAAAAGCAAGGGCTGAGAATTCCAAAGGACTTATCAATCATTGGATTTGATGACTTAGAAATTTCTCAACACATCACACCCAGTCTGAGCACTATCCACATAGATGCTATAGGTATGTGGGCGCAAGCGGCCAATCACCTCATTTCCCAAATTAAAGGTGTGGATAACCTTCCCAGAAAAATCAAAACAAGTGTTAATTTGGTTATTCGTGAATCTAGCTCGTCACCACCAAAACTCTAAGCGCGCCCCAAAAGAAAAAGCCACCCCGAAGGATGGCTTAAAAGATTTTTTGGAGGTACTACCTAAAGAATGAACTACAACTTCATATTAGTCCCGCCAGAAATTGCTCTTTACTAAGTTTGCATGATTGCAGGCATTAATGCATTATTTTGGTGCATTAATGATTCTCTTTGGCGTGATTGATTGAATATTTAGGGATTTCAATCACTAAATCTTGTTTGGCGACAATGGCTTGGCAAGATAAACGGGACTGGGGGTTTAGCCCCCATGCACGATCAAGCATGTCTTCCTCATTCTCATCAGGAGGATTAAGACTGTTAAAGCCCTCTTTCACAATGACGTGGCAGGTAGTGCAAGCACACACCATATCGCAGGCATGCTCAATCGGAATATCGTTTTCCAATAAAGCCTCACAAATCGAAGTGCCTGGGGCAACCTCAACAACTGCACCTTCAGGACAATATTCACTATGTGGTAGTACAACGATTTGAGTCATGATTCTTTTCTATTGGTATTCGGTTTGTATTTTGTTTACTTAAATTTCAGCAACGTTCTTGCCAGATAGGGCTTTTTGAATACTAGCGTTCATGCGTTTTTGCGCAAAGTCATCCGTCGCTTTGGCGGCATGATCAACTGCCTTGCGAACAATGGCGCTATCAGTTTCTTCATTTAAGATCTTTTGCAGGGCTGCCATCTCTTGATCAACCTCTTTCTGCTCTTCCACACTCAGTAAGGAACGATCACTCGCTAACGCAGTTTGAACTGCATCCAGCAAGCGCTGCGCATTCACTTGCTCTTCACGTAAAGACCTAGAAAGTAAATCTTCTTTGGCTGATGCAAAACCATCTTGTAGCATGCGAGCAATTTCAGCATCTGTTAAACCATACGAAGGCTTGATATCAATAGATGCCTTGACTCCAGAGCCTTGCTCTACCGCGCTTACAGACAATAAGCCATCGGCATCCACCTGAAAGGTGACCCGGATACGGGCTGCGCCTGCAGCCATTGCTGGTATGCCGCGTAATTCAAACTTACCTAATGAGCGACAGTCTTGCGCAAGTTCGCGCTCGCCCTGCACTACCTGAATGGCCAAGGCAGTCTGCCCATCTTTAAAGGTCGTGAAATCCTGCGCTCTGGCAACTGGAATCGGTGTATTGCGTGGAATGATTTTTTCCACTAAACCGCCCATAGTTTCAATACCAAGCGATAGTGGAATAACATCTAATAGCAGCCACTCATCATCTTTACTCTGATTGCCAGCCAATAAGTCAGCCTGCATCGCAGCACCTAATGCAACCACTTGATCAGGATTTAAATTATTTAAGGGTTGAGTGCCAAACAACTCACCTACAGCACGCTGCACATTCGGCATGCGAGTTGAACCGCCCACCATCACTACGCCTTTAACGTCTTCTGCCTTAAGGCTGGCATCGCGCAATGCTTTTTTACAAGCCATCAAAGTCTTAGCAACTAGGTTTTGAGTTATTTCAAAGAGCTGTGCCTGGCTAACCCCAACATTGACTACCGTGCCATCTGCCAAAGTTTCATGCACGCGCGCTAGAGGGTTGTGACTCAGCAGCTCTTTGGCATGCTTACAAGCTTGCAGGAGCGTACGATGATCGTGAATGGATAAAGGAGGAAGCTTAGCTTGCTCAATCACCCAACAATACAAGCGGTGATCAAAGTCATCGCCGCCTAGAGCAGAATCACCACCTGTAGCAAGCACCTCAAATACGCCGCGACTCATGCGCAGTATGGAAATATCAAAGGTGCCGCCACCTAGGTCATAAACGGCATAGATACCTTCAGAGGCATTATCCAATCCGTAGGCAATTGCAGCAGCAGTAGGCTCATTCAATAAACGGAGAACTTCGATGCCGGCTAACTTAGCAGCATCCTTGGTTGCTTGACGTTGCGCATCATCAAAGTAAGCGGGCACTGTGATCACTGCGCCAACAATCTCATCAGACACAGAGTCTTCCGCTAATTGACGCAAGCGCGCCAAGATTTCCGCCGAGACTTCAATTGGACTCTTATCCCCAGCAACTGTTCTGATTTTGAGCATGCCTGGTTGATCAACAAAATCGTATGGGGCGCTTTCAATATTCTCGACATCTAGCAAGCCGCGACCCATGAAACGCTTCACTGAAACAATAGTGTTTTTTGGGTCAATGACCACGCTCTCAAGCGCTTCAAAGCCAGCTTGAGTTCTGCCATTAGGCAAATAACGAATAACGGAAGGAAGTAACTCGCGCCCCTGCGCATCTGGTAATACTTTAGGCAAGGCATCACGCACAATGGCCACTAAAGAATTAGTGGTTCCCAAATCAATACCCACGGCAATACGGCGCTGATGGGGCGCCAGCGATTTACCAGGTTCAGAGATTTGTAATAATGCCATAGGAGATAGAGTTTAGCTTGAGTGACGACTAGATTAAGGCTGCGATGGTGTCATCAAGCTCAACCGCAAACTTATCGATGAAGAGTAAGCCACGAAGTAGCTCTGCGGCGCGTACATAATTCTTGGCGCCATCAATAGCTTGGGCAATTTCTGCAAGCGTATCTTGTTTTGATTGCTCTACTTCAGTCATCAAGGCTTCAAGCGCCGGCAAGTCTTCCGCTTGTTCATCTAAATTCTCGCGCCATTCCATTTGCTTCATCAGAAAAGCAGCAGGCATGGCAGTATTGGTTTCTAGCTTGGCATCAACACCATGAAGCTGGCAAATATAGAGGCCACGTTGGATGGGGTTCTTTAGTGTTTGAATGGCAGTATTAGCAAAGGTAGCCATCTGCATAGCAAGGCGCTGTTCAGCATCGCTACCACGCACATGGCGATCAGGATGCACTTCTTTCTGAACGGCCAGGTATGCCTGATCTAGAGCAGGCAAATCGATTTTGAATTGCTGATTTAATCCAAAGAAGTTGAAGTAATCGTCAGACGCGGAAGGATTCGCCACAACCACACTCATCTTTTACGTTTGGATTTTGAAACTTGAATCCCTCGTTCAAACCCTCGCGCACAAAGTCTAGCTCCGTACCATCCAAGTAAGCCAAGCTTTTTGGATCTACAAATACCTTAATGCCATTGGACTCAAATACCTGATCTTCAGCAGCAGGCTCATCTACATACTCCAGCTGATATGCCAAGCCAGAGCAACCTGTTGTGCGAACACCCAAGCGCAAGCCGCAACCCTTACCGCGCTTCTCAAGATTGCGGTTTACGTGTGCAGCTGCTTTGTCGGTTAAGGTAATTGCCATAGTTATGCCTGCTTATTCTTTACTCTTTATTTCAGCTTTTATTTCGCCGGATGCTTCTCTTTGTAATCCGCTACTGCTGCCTTGATAGCATCTTCAGCCAAGATAGAGCAGTGAATCTTTACAGGGGGCAAAGCCAACTCTTCAGCGATGAGTGAATTCTTGATCTCTAGCGCTTGATCCAAAGTCTTACCTTTAACCCATTCGGTTACCAGGGAAGATGAAGCGATCGCAGAACCACAACCATAAGTCTTGAACTTGGCATCTTCAATCACACCTTGATCGTTCACACGAATCTGTAATTTCATTACGTCGCCACAGGCTGGGGCTCCAACCATACCAGTACCTACGCTGTCGTCGCCCTTTTCAAATGAGCCAACGTTACGGGGATTTTCGTAGTGGTCGATGACCTTTTCGCTATATGCCATGGTAATTCCTCTTTAATTTCTTTATCTTTAAATATCTTTTAGTGTGCAGCCCATTGAATCGTGCTGATATCGATTCCGTCTTTATACATTTCCCACAGCGGAGATAACTCACGTAACTTGGCAATCTTTTCTTTTACTAACTTGATAGTAAAGTCCACCTCTTCTTCAGTCGTAAAGCGACCTAAAGTAAAGCGAATGGAGCTATGAGCCAACTCATCGTTGCGACCTAGGGCACGCAATACATAGGAAGGCTCTAACGATGCTGAGGTACAAGCTGAACCAGAGGAGATCGCTAAATCTTTTAACGCCATCAACATAGACTCGCCTTCAACATAGTTAAAACTAATGTTGAGGTTATGCGGAACACGATCATCCATGTCGCCGTTGACATAGACTTCTTCAATATCTTTCAAACCATTGAGTAAGCGGTCACGCAGTCCGCGAATACGCTTGTTCTCTTCAACCATCTCAACACGAGCAATACGGAAAGCCTCACCCATACCAACGATTTGGTGAACAGCCAAGGTTCCGGAGCGCATACCGCGCTCATGACCGCCGCCATGAATCTGCGCCTCAATACGAATACGTGGCTTACGACGCACAAACAAAGCGCCAATACCTTTAGGACCATAAGTCTTATGCGCAGAAAAGCTCATCAAGTCCACCTTGATCTTTTCTAGATCAATATCTACTTTGCCAGTCGCTTGCGCTGCATCCACATGAAAAATCACGCCACGTGAACGGCACAATTCACCAATTGCAGGAATATCTTGTACAACACCGATTTCATTATTGACATACATCACTGAAGCCAAAATCGTGCCCGGCTTCATTGCGACTTCAAGCTGCGCAAAATCAATCAGGCCATTAGGCAATACATCTAAATAAGTCACTTCAAAACCTTCGCGCTCAAGCTCGCGACAAGTATCTAGAGTTGCCTTGTGCTCGGTCTTAACAGTAATGATGTGATTACCGCGATCTTTGTAAAAATGCGCCGCGCCTTTTAATGCCAAGTTAATACTTTCAGTGGCACCACTAGTAAACACAATCTCTCTTGGATCAGCATGTACCAACTGCGCAACTTCTGAACGCGCCCACTCAACAGCTTCTTCTGCAGCCCAGCCATAAGCATGACTACGGGAAGCGGCATTACCAAACTGCTCGCGCAAATAAGGCAACATTTTGTCGACCACACGCGGATCAATCGGCGTTGTAGCTGAATAGTCCATATACACCGGGAAGTGCTTAGGGCTAAACATAGGAACCGGTTGTTTCGGAAGGTCTTGTGGTGCGTTCATGGTTTATTTATCGGTAGGTAATACATTATTAACTTTGGCGCGCCAAATTGAATACGGAATTCACTAATGGCGCTTTAGGCGCTACTTCTTTTTTAGCTGCAAGTGCTGTAGCAGGCTTATCTGCTTTAGAGCTTTCAACTTTAATTTTCTTTTGACGCATATCTTGAATAACAATGCCGCGCCCTTCTTGCTGATGAACTAAATCTTTTAAGCTCACCGAACTAAGGTACTCAACCATTTTGGAATTGAGATTGCTCCAGAGATCATGCGTCATACAGCGACCATGATTTTCTTCATCGGTATGACAGTTACCTTTGCCACCACATTGGGTTGCATCGAGAGGTTCATCGACAGCAACAATAATGTCAGCCACACTCACCTCAGAGGACGGACGTGCCAAAGTGTAACCACCACCAGGACCACGTGTGCTCTCCACGATATTGAAACGGCGTAATTTGCCGAACAATTGCTCGAGGTAAGAAAGGGAAATCTTTTGTCTTTGGCTAATTCCGGCCAAAGTTACGGGGCCATGCGTTTCACGCAGGGCTAAATCAATCATTGCGGTTACTGCAAAACGACCTTTGGTTGTAAGTCTCATATGTCACCTTGGTAATGGATTGTTATGGACAGCTAACAGTCGGGCGGGTAATACCCGACCATTCCACTCAACTTTACCATATTCCCTATCAAATTGCTCGGGAATTATCCCAAAAAACCTCAATGCAAGCCAGGAATTGGCTGCTCAATCTTTAGACAGAGTCCCTAGATCTAGCCCCAAAGGCCATTTCTTTAACCTTAGTGAGCCTATCCCGGGTGCTGGCAGCCTTTTCAAACTCCAAGTTCTTAGCTTCAGCGTTCATTTGCTTCTCTAAGCGCTTGATTTCAGCCGCCAAGTCCTTCTCACCCATATCTTCATAGTGAGCCCGCTCCTGCTCAACCTGCATCTCCTGACGCTTCCCTTTGACGTCATAGACGCCATCAATAATGTCCTTAATGCGCTTTTTGACGCCCTTAGGCTCAATCCCATGAAGCTTATTGAAGGCAATTTGCTTGGTTCGCCGTCTTTCGGTCTCGCCCATTGCGCGTTTCATGGAGTCGGTAATGCGATCGGCGTACAAAATGGCTTTGCCGCGCACGTTACGAGCAGCACGGCCAATGGTCTGAATCAAGCTGCGTTCTGAACGTAAGAAGCCTTCTTTATCGGCATCCAAAATGGCTACAAGAGATACCTCAGGAATATCCAAGCCCTCGCGTAATAAGTTAATCCCGACCAGCACATCGAAGACACCCAAACGTAAGTCACGCAAAATTTCTACACGCTCAACTGTATCGATATCGGAGTGAACATAACGCACCTTCACGCCGTTATCCGAAAGATAGTCTGTTAATTGCTCTGCCATCCGTTTAGTCAACACAGTCACTAGAACTCGCTCATGCACTTTGACGCGTGCATGAATTTGATCTAACAAATCATCAACCTGTGTACTTGCCGGCAATACTTCAATTTCTGGATCAACTAAACCAGTTGGTCTCGCCACTTGCTCGACAACCTGTCCTTGATGCGCTTTCTCATAATCAGCCGGTGTTGCAGAAACGAAAATAGTTTGACGCATTTTGGTTTCAAACTCAGTAAATTTGAGTGGGCGGTTATCCATCGCCGAAGGCAAACGAAACCCAAATTCCACCAAAGTATGTTTACGAGATTTATCCCCGTTGTACATCGCGTTTAACTGCCCAATGAGGACATGGCTCTCGTCGAGGAACATCAAAGCATCGTTAGGCAAGTAGTCCACCAGCGTCGGCGGGGCTTCGCCGGGAGCGGCTCCGGAGAGGTGGCGAGAATAGTTCTCAATGCCTTTACAGAAACCTAACTCATTGAGCATCTCCAAATCAAAACGAGTACGCTGCTCGAGACGTTGTGCTTCAACCAGTTTACCATCCTTAACAAACTCATCTAAGCGCGTGCGCAATTCTGTTTTGATGGTTTCGATTGCCTTCAAAACAGTATCACGAGGTGTGACGTAATGTGAACTTGGGTACACAGTAAAGCGTGGAATCTTTTGACGAATCTTGCCAGTGAGAGGATCAAAGAATTGCAAGCTCTCAATCACATCATCAAACAGCTCAACACGCACGGCCAACTCATTATGTTCAGCCGGGAAAATATCAATCGTGTCGCCACGCACTCGAAACACACCGCGCTTGAAATCCGTTTCGTTGCGGTCGTATTGCATCGCAATGAGGCGCATTAAAATATCACGCTGACTCATCTTGTCACCAGGACGTAATGTCATCACCATGCTGTGATAGTCACCAGGATTACCAATGCCGTAAATTGCAGACACGGTCGCAACAATAATGACATCTCGACGCTCTAATAAACTCTTGGTTGCAGACAAACGCATCTGTTCGATGTGCTCGTTAATAGAAGAATCTTTTTCGATAAAGAGGTCGCGCTGAGGAACATACGCCTCAGGCTGGTAATAGTCGTAATAGCTGACGAAGTACTCAACGGCGTTTCTCGGGAAAAACTCCCTAAATTCGCTATAAAGCTGGGCAGCTAGGGTCTTATTCGGGGCAAAAATGATGGCAGGACGGCCGGTTCTGGCGATGACATTGGCCATCGTGAAGGTCTTTCCAGACCCCGTAACCCCTAAAAGCGTCTGGAAGGTCAATCCATCCTGAATACCCTCAACCAGGGCGTCAATAGCCTGGGGTTGGTCCCCAGCGGGTGGAAATGGCTGATAGAGCTGATAAGGGGAGTCGGGGAAGCTTACAAACTTGGTCGGATCGAGGTCGTGGCCTGCCTCACCCAAGGGATCTGCCACAGGGGTTTTTTGCACTTCTTTTACTTCAACTTTTAGACCAGTTTTGGGCAACTTAGGGGGCATCTCGGCTATCATTTCACCTGTGAGAGTTATTCACAGCGAATTTTGTACAAACAATGATTTTGCCGTTTTTCTTAGGAAATAGTTGATTCTGGCTTCAAAAACCGACAATTAAACTGAATATAACGTCAACAACAAACAAAACCACCCTTAATTACCCCTTAACTACCACTTTCAACCTCAAATGACCCTGTTTGCCTCAGTCCAGCTAGCCCCTAAAGATCCTATTTTTGGCCTCACAGAAGCCTACGTTGCAGACCAGCGCGCTGATAAAGTGAACTTAGGTGTTGGCGTGTATTACACAGACGAAGGCAAGGTGCCACTTCTTAAGGCTGTGATTAAAGCTGAAGAGGCGATTGTTGCAAAGCACTCACCACGTAGCTACATTCCAATCGAAGGTCCAAACCCATACAACAGTGCAGTGCAAAATTTATTGTTTGGCGCTGACTCCGCACTCATTAAAGACGGTCGCGTTGTAACGGCCGAGTGTCTTGGTGGTACCGGCGCATTGCGCGTTGGCGCGGATTTTATTAAGCGCTTGAACCTCAATGCACCTTGCGCGATTAGCAACCCGACTTGGGAAAACCATCGCGGCATTTTTGAATCTGCTGGTTTTGATGTTGTCGAGTACACCTACTTTGATGGCAAAACACGTGGCGTAGATTTTGATGGCATGGTGAAGTCCTTAGAGTCTTTCCCAAAGAACACGACCGTGTTGTTGCACGCTTGCTGCCACAACCCAACTGGTGCAGATATTACAGAAGCGCAATGGCGCCAAGTGATTGATATCTGCAAGAACAAAGGTCTCATTCCCTTCTTGGATATGGCCTACCAAGGCTTTGCTGAGGGGATTGAGAAAGACGGTATTGCAGTTCGTCTCTTTGCTGATTCCGGGATGTCTTTCTTTGTATCAAGCTCTTTCTCCAAATCATTCTCACTCTATGGTGAGCGTGTTGGTGCCCTGTCTATCGTGACACAAAGCAAAGATGAATCGACTCGTGTACTTTCACAATTGAAGCGTGTCATTCGCACAAACTATTCCAATCCCCCAACTCACGGCGCTGCCATTGCTGCCGCTGTTTTGAATTCACCAGAATTACGCAAGCTCTGGGAAGACGAGTTGGCAGAAATGCGTGATCGCATTAAAGCGATGCGTCATGGCTTGGTTGAAAAACTCGCTGCTGCTGGAGTAAAGCAAGATTTTGCTTTTATCGAGAAGCAACGTGGCATGTTTTCTTACTCAGGCTTAACAGCTGAGCAAGTTGATCGCTTACAGAAAGAGGATGGCATTTATGCCCTCTCGACTGGACGCATATGTGTTGCAGCCCTCAATACCAAAAATATTGATAAAGTGGCTAAAGCAATCGCCCGCGTTTTAGCGTAATAAGCGGATACACAGAATTATTGGAGGCATCATGCTATATCAGCTACACGAGTTCCAAAAAGCCTTACTTCAACCCATGAGCTCATGGGCACGTGCTGCCTCACAGGCATTTATCGATGGTTCTAATCCGGCATCCAAGGTGCCGGGATCAGATCGATTGGCAGCTAGCTATGAACTTCTCTATCGCTTAGGCAAGGATTACAAAAAACCGGAATTTGGTATTCGCTCTGTTACAGCACATGGTCACGAAGTTGCGATTCACGAAAGAACGGTCATCTCAAAACCTTTCTGTAATCTAATTCGTTTTAAGCGCTTTTCTGATGATGTAGAAACCATCAAGAACCTCAAAGAAGATCCGGCTGTACTAGTAGTCGCTCCAATGTCTGGTCATCATGCCACTTTGTTGCGTGACACAGTGCGTACCCTCTTGCAAGACCATAAGGTTTACATCACCGATTGGATCGATGCTCGTTTGGTACCGGTAGAAGATGGTGAGTTTGGTCTTGATGACTATGTTCATTACGTGCAAGAATTCATTCGCACCATCGGTGCTAAAGACTTACATGTGATTTCCGTTTGCCAACCTACCGTTCCAACTTTAGGCGCAATTTCCTTAATGGCCTCTGCTGGTGAAGCTACTCCCGCATCCATGATCATGATGGGTGGTCCAATCGATGCACGTAAGTCACCAACCGCCGTTAATAATCTGGCAGATCAGAAATCATATGAGTGGTTTAAGAGCCACGTAATTTATAACGTGCCGCCTAACTATCCGGGCGCTGGCCGTAAAGTTTACCCAGGCTTCTTGCAACACACTGGCTTTATCGCCATGAATCCACAAAACCACCTGCAATCACATTGGGATTTCTTCCAAAACTTAGTACGCGGCGACGAACAAGATGCGGAATCCCATATTCGCTTTTACGATGAGTACAACGCAGTATTGGATTTGGACTCTAAGTTTTACCTTGACACTATTAAGACCGTTTTCCAAGACTACTCATTGCCAAACGGCACTTGGGAAGTTGCTGGCGAACTTGTTAAGCCACAAGATATTCAAAAGACTGCTCTCCTCACTATTGAAGGTGAGCTTGATGACATCTCTGGAAGTGGTCAAACACGTTCTGCACATGCTTTATGTGCCGGCATCCCAAAAGACAGTAAAGACCACTATGAAGTTGCCGGTGCTGGGCACTACGGTATCTTCGCTGGTCGCCGCTGGCGTGAGAAGGTTTACCCAAAGATTAAGACGTTCATTCGTGAGCATCAGAATACGAAGAAAACTGCCACACGGACTACCAAGTCTGGATAAATTAAGGGCTCTTCGGAGCCTTTAATTTTAAGAAGAATCCAACAAGCCTTTTCCATGAGCCAAGCAAATAACCTCATCGATCAACTTGAGAATATTCTTCCGCAAACTCAATGTACTAAATGCGGCTACCCAGATTGCCGCGGATACGCAGAGGCAATGGCCTGTGGTTATGCGCTCCCAAATCGCTGCCCGCCTGGTGGGGTTGAGGGTATTGAGCGCCTAAGTAAGGTGTTGATACCCATCTACCCACAAGATGCCTTTGAGCTGCACCCCACCATTGATTCAAAGTGTGGAGTTGAGCGCCCTAGGCCCTTAGCATTCATCGATCCACAGAAATGCATTGGCTGCACGCTATGCATTCAGGCTTGTCCAGTTGATGCGATCGTTGGTGCCTCAAAACAAATGCATGTGGTTCTGACTGAGTGGTGCACTGGTTGCGATCTCTGCATTCCGCCATGCCCAGTAGATTGCATCAGCATGAATGATGTCACCGGCAATAAAACTGGTTGGGATGCCTGGTCTCAAGACTTGGCAGACATCTCGCGTCAGCGTTATCACGATCGTGAACAACGGCTGGATAGAGAACAAAAAGATAATGATGAGCGCCTGGCGAAAAAAGCAGCAAACAAATTAGCAGCAGTCAACGCAGAAAGTCCTTCATCTGCTGACGAGTTAAAAGAACAAGAACGTAAACGCGCCATCATTGCAGCTGCTATTGCACGAGCCCAACAAAAGAAATGATGAATCTAGAAAAGCGTCGTGCTTTTTTTGAGCAGCTCAAAGCCAATAATCCCAAACCAGAAACCGAGCTGGAATATAGCTCGCCATTTGAGTTGCTAATTGCGGTACTACTATCGGCACAAGCAACTGATGTCTCAGTTAACAAGGGAACGCGCAAGCTTTATAAGATTGCCAATACCCCGCAAGCCCTTTTAGATCTTGGCGAAGATGGTGTTAGGCCCTATATCCAACATATCGGATTATTCAACTCTAAAGGTAAACATATTCAAGAAACCTGCCGACTGCTCCTAGAGAAACATGGTGGTGAAGTTCCGCAAACTCGCGAAGAATTAGAAGCTCTACCTGGTGTTGGCAGAAAAACAGCCAACGTCATTCTAAATACTGCCTTTGGACAACCTACGATTGCGGTGGATACGCACATCTTTAGAGTATCTAACCGAACAGGGCTGGCGCCCGGCAAAGATGTAATTAAAGTGGAAGAACAATTGCTTAAGCGGGTACCTAAGGAATACTTATTAGATGCCCATCACTGGCTTATTCTGCATGGTCGATATACCTGCAAGGCGCGCAACCCAGATTGTGCACAATGCATAGTAGAACCACTATGCGGCTTTAAACAAAAAACTGGTAAAGGAAAAGTTCGTGGCAATATTTAATCCAACCCGTGAAGAAGTGCGTCGCTTTTTCTGCGATACCTGGAAAAAGAAGATCGAGAATCATATTCTTGATCCGATGGAGACGTTGGCCAGCGATTGGATGGTTGAGCACCCCGAATACCACGACTTACTCAAAGATCCAGAGGGTGCTCTTGCTCAGGACTACACGCCGGAACGTGGCGAAACCAACCCCTTCTTGCATTTGTCGATGCATCTATCGATTAGCGAACAGATCTCAATCAATCAGCCGCCCGGCATTAAAGAGATTGCAGACAAACTATCTCTGAGGTTGGGTTCAATGCATGAAGCGCAACACATCATGATGGAGTGCCTGGGGCAAGTGATGTGGGAAGCCCAGCGTGAAGGACAACCACTTAACCCAGAGAAGTATTTAGAAGCCCTGAAGAAATTGGCTTAATCCTCTTTCATATTGGCACGCTTCACTATTGGCTCTAGTCTTGCTTTCTCATCTGCGAGGAATTTTGTAAAAGCAGCCCTGGTTCCAGGTGATGGCTCAATACCTTGTGGTGTTAGGCGACTTTGAACAGCCGCAGTCTTCAGGCCTGCATTAATCGCTTGATTCATTTTCTCCAAAATAGCATCAGGTGTGCCTTTGGGCGCAAAAACTCCAGCCCAGTGACCAATGAAAACTTCAGGATACCCCTGCTCTTTAGTTGTTGGAACATCAGGCAGGGCCGTAATTCTTTTATTCCAAGTGGAAGCAATTGCTTTTAATTTGCCGCCTTGGATTTGCGGAATTACTACAACGCTTGCCTCTGAGGTTGCGTCAACTTGATTGGAGATAACAGCCACCATTCCTTCGGAACCACTCTTATAAGGAATGATTTCATATTTACCGCCTGCTTTTACTTTCAACATCTCCGCTACGAAGTGTGGAGTACTCCCAGTACCAGCAGTTGAGAAGTTAAGTCCTTTGGGATCTTTGGCTAGAACTAGCAGATCCTTCATATTATTGATTTTGGAGTCTGCTGAAACAACAATAATGGATGGGCTTATAGCGAGCATCCCAACGGGCACTAAATCGCCTTCCTTATATGGCATGGATGACTTAATCATTGGGTTAGTAATAATTCCACCAGCACTAACAAAGAAGGTGTACCCATCTGGCGCACTCTTTGCCACAAAATCCGCACCCAATAGAGAGCCAGCACCTGGTTTGTTTTCCACAATAATAGGTTGACCCAATTGCTTTGAGGCAGCTTCAGCAACCACTCTGGCAACAGTATCGTTAGCGCCGCCAGGACCAAACCCAACAACAAATTTAATGGGGTGATTAGGCCAAGGGTCAGCAGCAAACACCGGTCCAAATGCTAAAGATAAAGATGCAATCAGAGCGGCTTTAGTAAAACACTTCATTTCTATGGTCCTTTTTATCCTACCAAGGTATTGCCGGCAAGGCTGGCTTTAATCCTGCTTTTTGAATGGTATCAACTGCTTTTGTTGATGCTAAAAATACTATGAGATCTTTTGATGCATCTAAATTTTGCGTGTTACTTGTAATACCCGCGGAAAATAGCACTGTCTTTTGAGCTTCTTGCGGTAGCTCACCTATAAAGTCAACACCAGGAATGGGGAGTAGCTCGCTGACTTGCTGAAAGCCCAAATCTGCATCACCCCTAGCTACAACTGAAGCGACCCTTTCGCTATATATCTTTCTTGCAGTTTTATTCATCTGCTCCGAAATCCCCATCTTCGGAAAAAGCTCGGTTGATAAATAAACACCGCTAGCGCTTGCGGAATACGCAACCGACTTTGCATTTAATAAAGCCAATTTCAATCCATTCATTGTGCTGATATCAGGCTTTGGTGCACCCGCCTTTACTACCGCACCCATTACCGAAGCAACCAAATCAACTCGCGTCCCAGATTGAAGATCTCCGCTCTTGATAAACCCCTCCAAAGACGGTGCAGCCAGGATTAATACATCAAACCGCTCACCTTTGGCTAATCTAGAAGGAATAGAGTCGGGTGCAGCGCCCATTGATGAGCCATAAGAAATAATGACTTTATTAGGGGATTGTTTTTCATACTCAGGGACTAACTGCTTTAACGCCTCAGCGAATGCTCCCGAGGTAATTACTTGTATGTCTGCCGCATAAGAATAGTCAACCTGCAATACATTAGTTACAAGTATTAAAAAGGCAAAAAATAATTTACGCATCGAATCCCTAGGATAAATTTGCAATTGCAGTCTTGATTGCGGCTGGCAATTCTTGAGCTTTTTTTCTTCTGGCTTCTAATGCGACTTCTTTTGTTTCTTGAGTTTTTTTGGACCAGACCGATCCGGGGAAGAATGCGTCATCCTTAAATCTAGGGATGACATGCCAATGAATATGCGGAACCATATTGCCTAAGGCGGCAATATTGACTTTATCGGGATGCATGACGTGGCGCATTGCCTGTTCAACAGCGAATACTAGAGTCATTAAATGCTCGCGCTCACCATAGGTAAGGTCCGTCATCTCAGCTACGTGACGATTCCATATCACCCGACAAAATCCAGGCAGATCAGGATCATTCACCAGAATGACTCGACAGTCATCTCCGCGCCAAATAAGCTGCCCCTCTTCGGGCTTGAGTTCGTCTTTACAGAGTACGCAATTAGTCATCTGAAGAATGTAAACGAAAACGGCACCTAAGTCACCCTTGTGGGGTCATTTAGGTGCCGCGGCAGTATGGTGCTACTGCTTACAACGTACTACTTAGGGATTCTTAATGGAACTGCTCTTCTTCAGTAGAACCAGTCAATGCTGTTACAGAAGACTTACCACCTTGAATAACGGTAGTTACGTCGTCGAAGTAACCAGTACCAACTTCTTGCTGATGTGAAACGAATGTGTATCCACGGTCACGAGCAGCAAATTCTGGCTCTTGTACTTTCTCGATGTATGCAGTCATACCGCGCTGCATGTAGTCTTGAGCCAAGTCGAACATGTTGTACCACATAGAGTGGATACCAGCCAATGTGATGAACTGATACTTGTAACCCATTGCACCTAATTCACGTTGGAATTTAGCAATGGTTGCGTCGTCCAAGTTTTTCTTCCAGTTGAAAGATGGTGAGCAGTTGTAAGCCAACATTTTGCCTGGGAACTTTGCACGAATTGCTTCAGCAAACTGACGAGCAAAATCAAGGTCAGGGGTACCAGTCTCACACCAAACCATATCTGCGTAAGCAGCGTAAGCCAAACCACGTGAGATCGCTTGATCCAAGCCTTTACGTGTTTTGTAGAAGCCTTCTGGAGTGCGCTCGCCTGTCAAGAATGGCTTGTCATTTGCATCGTAGTCAGATGTCAACAAGTCAGCAGCTTCAGCATCGGTACGGGCCAAGATAATAGTAGAAACACCCATCACGTCAGCAGCCAAGCGTGCAGAAATCAACTTCTGGACTGACTCGGCAGTAGGCAACAATACTTTACCGCCCAAGTGACCGCACTTCTTAACAGAAGACAATTGATCTTCAAAGTGAACGCCCGCAGCGCCCTGCTTGATCAAGGCTTTACTTAATTCAAATGCATTCAATACACCACCGAAACCAGCTTCAGCATCGGCAACGATTGGAGCGAAATACTCGATGTAACCTGCATCACCTTTGTTGATACCTTTAGCTGTTTGAATTTCATCAGCGCGTTGGAATGAGTTATTGATACGCTCAACCATCTTAGGAACTGAATCTACTGGATATAAAGATTGGTCAGGGTACATTGCTGCATAAGAGTTACCATCAGCAGCAACCTGCCAGCCTGACAAGTAAATAGCTTGTACGCCAGCTTTAACCTGCTGCATTGCTTGACCACCAGTCAAAGCACCCAAACAGTTAACGTAAGCTTCGTTATTTACCAATTCCCAAAGACGCTCAGCACCATGCTTAGCTAAAGTGTGCTCAATCTTCAACGAACCACGAAGACGTACTACGTCCTCAGCTGTATAGCCACGAGTAATACCTTTCCAGCGTGGATTGGTATCCCAGTCTTTTTGTAGTGCTGCGATTTCTGCTTTGCGATCTGCCATGTTTTTCTCCCTAAGTTAAACAAGTACTTCAAAATTTGAAGACCTTTAAGACCTATTCAAGTCTTATGTCTTATATAAGAGTTTAGACAGTTCAAAAAAGCAGGCAAGGGGAATTTGAGATATTTTTGAAAATATTTAGTTATTTAAATTCAATAACTTATATTTACATTTTTACTATGTGGAATAGTTATTCACTGCTTGGAATGAAAAGATCAACTGCTTACTGCACAGAATTTTACGCAGCGTAATGACATTTCATATTATGAAAAATATAGCTTCAGTGGGTTGGCGCAAAGAATTCGGTTGCGCAATCCTTCATCGGGGGCATATAACGCAAGGCTTTCAAGTAGCTGCGCTACGGATGGCATAACACCCCAATTAGCTACATGTGGCCAATCAGAGCCCCATACACATCGCCCAGGTGCGGCATCAATTAACTCTTGCGCATAAGGAATCACATCTTCATAAGGTGGTGCTTGATCAGTTAAACGATAGGCACCAGACACTTTGACCCACGCCCGCTCTCGCACTAAATCAACGAGCGCTTTAAAGCCAGGCGAATCCAAACCAACAGAAGTTTTTAAGTAGCCCATATGATCAACTACGAGAGTAGACTTTAAATTCTGCATGCGCGGCATCAGTGTCGGAAGATCATTTGCATCTAACAAAAATTGAATATGCCAACCCCAATCCCTTGCTAGAGCATCGCACTCTTCAAGCTTTGAAATATCTAAGCCGCCTCCAGAAAACATGAGGTTCATGCGAATGCCAACTACACCAGCATCCTTCATCTTTTGATAATAAGAATCTACTTGACCAAGGAGCGGCACAGCAACCCCACGCAAGCGCTGCGGATGGTTTCTTAACGCCTTTAGCATTGGCTCATTGTCTTGGCCATTCACACTGACCTGAATCAGCACACCGTAGGTCATGCCAACCGCATCAAGCATTCGAATATATTGCTCCTCGGTTGCCTCTGGAGAGGTGTAGGAACGATCAGGTACAAAACTGGCTGCGCTAATGACATGCGCATGCGTATCCACTGCGCCGAAAGGCATCTTAAAAGAAAAGGGACCACCCTGATGATCGGGCGGTCCTGGGCAAAACGGAATTTCCTTTGGTGACACAGAGAAGCTGTTAATTAGCCTGCAATTCGCGTCCTTTGGTTTCGGGAAGAATCACAGCAGCTATAAAGAAAACACCATAAGCAATCACAGCAAAGATTGCAATCGCCATGGCTAATCCATACTGAGCCGAGAAATAACCAACCAAAGCGGGGAATAAAGCACCAATACCGCGGCCAAAGTTATAGCAAAAGCCCTGACCAGATCCACGCAAACGAGTTGGAAAGAGTTCAGTCAAGAATGCGCCCATGCCTGAGAAATAACCACTGGCAAAAAAACCAAGGGGGAAGCCAAGCCACATCATCATCTCGTTCGTAATTTCTAACTGGGTGTATGCCAAGACTAAAACAATTGCACCTAGCGAGAAAGTCATAAAGAGTTTTCGACGGCCAAAGCGGTCAGCCATCCAAGCGCCAACTAGATAACCAACAAAACTTCCAACAATCAGGAATGCTAAGTAACCGGTAGAGCCAACCACTGTTAATTTACGCTCAGCCTTTAGGAAGGTTGGTACCCAAGTAGTAATTGCGTAATACCCACCTTGCGCACCCATGGTCAACAGGGATGCCAAGATAGTGGTTTTCAAGATACCCGGTTTGAAAATTTCAAAGATTGATGGTGAGTCACCAGCTGCTACAACTTTTTCACGAGCAATCTTCGCAATCTCAGGCTCCTCTACATTACGACGGATATAGAGCAAGAGTAGTGCGGGGAAGAAGCCCACAATAAACATTGCACGCCATGCCATATCAGCAGGAAGTAAGCTAAACATAATAGCCTGCAGGAGTACAGCAGCACCCCAACCTACCGCCCACGCGGATTGCACACTTCCTACAGCGCGACCACGATATTCAGCGCGAATCGTCTCGCCCATCAATACCGCACCTGCTGCCCACTCACCACCGAAACCAAAACCCAAGAGTGCGCGAGCAATCATGAGCTGATTAAAGTCTTGTGTGAACGCACAAATTAAACTGAAGCTAGAGAACCAAAGAATCGTGAACTGAAGAGTGCGTACGCGACCGATTCGATCGGCTAAATAACCCGCAAACCATCCACCAAATGCAGAAGCCAATAAAGTACCTGTTACTGCAAGACCAGCCATACCCCGATCGACCTGCCATACTGCAATAATGGTTCCAATCACCAAGGGGTAAATCATGAAGTCCATGCCGTCTAATGCCCAGCCTAAGAAACAACCCCAAAAAGTTTTCTTTTCTTTGGGGTTCATGACCTTATAAAAACCAGTCAGACTGGTATCTGGTTGTTGACTCATTTTGTCTCCTTTATTTTTAGGCTTTAAATTAATGAATGAGTACTATCTTTATAACCCAATTATTCCTGCTTAAGCACATACTAGAGAAAACCCCTAACACTCCATCATGATGCATTGCACACTAATTGGCGACCACAGCATATTGATTGATTTCTCCAAATCATCAGATGCCTTAAAAGATATTCATGAGCTAAGCAAGCTACTGTTGGCTAACAAACCCTTATGGGCCGCTGAAATCGTTCCTGGCCTAGATTCGCTGGTCATCCAATTGCAATATACGCATGAAGGACCAAATCTAACGCGTCAACAAGCATTTGCAGAACTAGAGAAAATTCAGCATCAGCTGGCAAAACAAAAGAAGCGCTCAACTTATCCGGCTAAGATTCACCGGATTCAAGTTTGTTATCACCCTGATGTTGCGTTAGATCTACACGCCATTGCTAAGGCCTGCCAACTGTCTATTGAAGAGACAATTCATCTTCATAAGAAAAATCTTTATACGGCAGATATTCTGGGCTTTATGCCTGGGTTTGCATACTTTAGTGGCCTTGACCCTAAGTTACACCTACCTCGCCTACCCTCTCCTCGATCAGCAGTCCCTAAAGGTAGCGTTGCGATTGCAGAATTACAAACTGCAATTTACCCTCGAACCACGCCAGGCGGATGGAATCTAATTGGTCGCTCACCCAATCAAATGTTTGACATCCAAAATCAACCGCCAGGATTATTTATGGCTGGAGATCAAATGCAGATTGAAGAAATTACATTGGATGAGTTTTACAAACAAGATCAAAAGAACGCTCACCAAGAAATTATTCACGCATTAGATAAGGTTAATAACAAAGCATCGATTGAAGTATTACAGTCTGGAACCTTTAGCACTATTCAGGATGAGCCAAGATCTGGCCTTTCTCATTGGGCGGTTGGTTCTGGTGGAGCCTGCGACTTATCATCTCTTCATCTAGCAAATGCTTTAGTAGGCAACTCAGTAGACATGGCCGCCATAGAGATGAACTCGAGCGGTCCAAGCCTTCTCTTTCATCAAGCAACTTGTGTAGCATGGGTTGGCGCACACTGTGACGGCATTGTTGATGATCAACGCATCCCAGGCAATCGACCCGTATGGCTGGCAAAAGGCAGCGTGCTCAAATTTTCGCCACTTAATCCCGGGTTTCGAGCACTATTAGCCATTGGTGGCGGGCTGCAATTACCTAAAATTTTAGGCCGCTCAGGTTCACATATCAGCGCTGATATTGGACCAAAACGTCTTGAAAAGGGGCAGCTCTTATCGCTCATCAACCCCCAATCGCCTTTGCAATCACCTTTCTTAAAGTCACTCCTTAAAGGAGATGCTCTGCCATCTTTCGCAAAATGGCATATCAAGTCACCTTTCACGCCTTTAGCAACAATCACTCCAATCTATTGCTTGGCAGGGCCTCACCTATCCTTTCTATCCATTAAAGAGCGAGAGCTATTTTGGTCAACTATTTGGACTGTAAGCAACCAAAGCAATCGGATGGGTCTACGTCTACAAGGCGAGTTCAAGGTCAAAAAGGATTTGCCTAATATTCCATCACAAGCGATTACATTTGGAACTGTGCAATTTCCACCCTCACATGAACCTATTGTGATGCTTGCAGAGCACCAAACCACTGGCGGATACCCACGCTTAGCCGAGGTAATTCATTCCAACCTCATTAAATTGGCACAAGTTAAGCCCGGCTCAAAAATACGATTTATTCCAATAGATATTGAAGAGGCAGACCGTTTAAATGCAGAAGCATTAAAGTTAGAAGAATCAACAATTAACTCAATTCAAACAATTATTCAAACCAGTGGAAATTCGTAATGGATATTAATAGCGATATGGGCGAAGGCTTTGGCGCCTGGGATATGGGCAATGACGCGTTATTGCTTGACTACATTACATCGACCAATATTGCCTGCGGTTGGCACGCTGGCGATCCAGCGCGTATGAAAAAGTTAGTTGAAATGGCAAGTAAAAAAAGGGTTCATATTGGCGCACATCCAGGTCTTCCAGATCTAGAGGGCTTTGGGCGACGTGAGATGGCCATATCAGAACAAGATGCCTACAATTATGTTCTTTACCAAGCTGGTGCATTAAAAGCTTTTGTGGATGCAATTGGAAATAAGCTTCATCATGTCAAACCGCATGGAGCTCTATATAACCAGGCAGCTAAAGACATCAAACTCGCACGAGGTATTGCACAGGCTGTAAAAGATTTAGGGTCCGAAGTTATTTTGTACGGCCTTGCAGGAAGTTGCTTGATCGATGCCGCCAAAGAGCTAAATGTTCCGGTCTGGCAAGAGGTATTCGCGGATCGCAGATACACCAAAGAAGGCTTTCTGGTCCCACGTACTCAAGCGGGTGCAGTAATTGAAGATGAGGCAGATGCACTTAATCAAGTGATTAGTATGTCAAAGTATGGCAAGGTCATCGGGATTGATGGCAGTGAAATCAAAATCCAGGCCGACACCTTATGTATTCATGGCGATAATCCGCATGCGGTTGAATTTGCAAAAAGGATTGAGGCAGCTTTAGCTTAAGCTGCTTGCCGACTCTTTGAGGTTACTTTAAAGACGGTTGGAATAATCATGATCTGGAATGCGACGATCCCAAGAAATAGAGCCTTCGGCAATCCAGCATCCATGAAAAAACCGAAAATGAATGGCCCAACTGCGGCGCCCAAATCAATTCCCGAATATACGATTCCATAAACACGTCCAGCCACACCTTGTGGGGTTGCCTTTTTGACCAATAAATCTCGCGAAGGCGCAACTACCCCATAACCAAAACCTAATGCAAAGAAAATAATAGGTATTAAGTCAATTGATATGATTCCGGTAGCCAGTAGTAAGCACATCACTACCGTAATAGACAAACAGGTAGAGACTATTCTTTCTGGTGCTCGTAACTTAGCAGCTAAATAGCCGCCAAATAAAACCCCTCCAGCGCTACCAAGCGCCAAAAGGGTAATGTAATAACTGCCGACATTTAATGGAATCTCATAAATACCAAAGAGTGCACTTGGTGCAAAGGATTGCAAGCTAGAAGTAGATGCCATGCTAAAGAAAAAGAATACCCAACATAACCATACTGCCGGTAACCTTAAGAATGCAAAAGGACTCTCATTAGCACCCCCGGAGTTTGCGGCCTGAGCACTCGCATGCCTCTCCTTGACGTTATCAATCAGTTGATTTTTATTAAGCCAGAGTACCAATAGAATCAATGCCTCAAGGACTCCTGCCAACATAAACGCAACACGCCAATCTGCAAGTTGCGCAACACCCACCATAAAGGCAGGCGCGGCAGCCCATCCCAGATATCCAGTCACGCCATGCATAGAGTAGGCATAAGGTAGATTTGGCGGAGATACTTTGTGATTGATCAATGTGTAATCAACTGGATGAAAAATGCCGTTACCACATCCAGCAACAACCGCCCCCAATAAGAGCATGGCATATCCATTGCTTTGGGAGTCAATCAATGCCGCAAGGACTAATAATCCAACACCACCAAATAAAACCGGCCTCGCCCCAATGCGATCAACCAAAAATCCTGAGCCGGCTTGCGCTACACACGAAACCACAAAAAAGACTGACATGAGTAAACCAAGTTCAGCATAGCTCAATGCAAAAGCATCCCTCAACCATGGGAACATGGGAGGAAGAATTAAATGAAAGAAATGAGAGCTGCCGTGAGCTAGGCTAATGAGACCAATAACCCGGACATCACTGGCACGCCTACTAAGCGCAACAGTCATGTACCGAGTGTACTGGCGCAGGAGCATTCCTGCTGAACTACGTATTTGCTACTTAATGGACCTGACGGCTAAAGCTAAACTCACCTGATTTATCTACATCGACAGGAACCACATCCATGGGTCCGAACTTACCTTCCAAAATCATCTTGGAGACTGGGTTCTCAATATGCTGCTGAATCGCCCGCTTCAGGGGTCTTGCTCCAAAGACTGGATCAAAGCCCACCTCAGCAATCTTATTCAAAGCGGCATCACTCACCTCAAGCTGCATATCCACTTTTGCCAAACGATCTGACAAGTTCTTCAGCACGATCTTCGCAATATTGGCGATATTGCCTTTATCTAGGCCATGGAATACAACGATTTCGTCAATACGGTTTAAGAACTCAGGGCGGAAATGATTCTTCAGCTCTTCAAATACCGCCTCTTTGATCTCTGCTTGCTTCTTATCAACCATTGACTGAATTAAATGAGATCCAATATTGCTGGTCATCACAATAACTGTGTTCTTAAAGTCTACGGTGCGACCTTGACCATCAGTGAGGCGTCCATCATCAAGCACTTGCAAGAGCACGTTGAAGACATCGGGGTGAGCTTTCTCGATTTCATCAAACAAGATTACGCTATATGGATGACGCCGAACTTGCTCGGTTAAATAGCCACCCTCTTCATAGCCTACATAGCCAGGAGGTGCGCCGATTAAACGCGCAACGCTATGCTTCTCCATAAACTCACTCATATCAATACGAATGAGGTGATCTTCGCTATCAAACAAGAAGCCAGCCAGCGCTTTACAGAGCTCGGTTTTACCAACCCCAGTAGGTCCAAGGAACAAGAATGATCCATAAGGACGATTCTCTTCAGCCAAACCAGCGCGGGAACGGCGAATAGCATCCGATACTGCGCGAATAGCCTCCTCTTGACCAACCACGCGCTTATGCAACAACTCTTCCATCTTGAGCAATTTATCGCGCTCACCTTGCATCATCTTCGATACAGGTATACCTGTCGCACGTGAAACTACTTCCGCAATTTCTTCAGCGCCTACTTGAGTACGAAGTAGCTTGTTCTTCAATACACCATCTTTATCGCCCTTTGCTTCGGCAGCTGCGGCAGACTTCAGTTTTGCTTCGAGTTCGGGGAGCTTGCCATATTGCAACTCAGCAACCTTTTCTAACTTGCCATCGCGTTGTAACTTTGCAATATCTACCCTTACTTTTTCAATTTCCTCTTTCAGCTGAGCTGCGCCTAATACAGCGCCCTTCTCTGCCTTCCAAACCTCCTCTAAATCAGCATACTCAGCACCCAGACGTTTAATTTCATCCTCAATGAGACCTAGGCGTTTTTGCGAAGCATCGTCCTTCTCCTTCTTAACCGCTTCGCGCTCAATCTTTAATTGAATCAGACGACGCTCCAGCCTATCCATCACTTCAGGCTTAGAATCAATCTCCATCCGAATACGCGAACCCGCTTCGTCAATTAGGTCGATCGCCTTATCTGGCAAGAAACGATCCGTAATGTAGCGATGCGATAACTCAGCAGCCGCAACAATCGCTGGATCAGTAATTTCGATGCCATGATGTAGTTCATAGCGCTCTTTAAGGCCTCGCAAGATGGCAATAGTTGCCTCGACGGTAGGCTCTTCCACCATCACTTTTTGGAAACGACGTTCCAACGCTGGATCTTTTTCGATGTACTTACGATATTCGTCTAAGGTAGTTGCGCCAATGCAATGTAATTCACCACGCGCTAATGCGGGTTTGAGCATATTGCCGGCATCCATTGCGCCATCACCCTTACCAGCGCCTACCATCGTATGAATTTCATCAATAAAGATAATCGTTTGACCTTCATCTTTAGCAACATCGCTCAGAACTGCCTTCAGGCGCTCTTCAAACTCGCCACGGTACTTGGCGCCGGCCAATAACAAGGCCATATCCAAGACCAAGACGCGCTTATTTTTCAAAGTCTCAGGCACTTCACCGTTAACGATGCGCTGCGCTAAACCTTCAACAATAGCGGTCTTACCAACACCTGGCTCACCAATGAGTACGGGGTTGTTCTTGCCGCGACGTTGCAAAATTTGAATGGTGCGACGAATCTCATCATCACGCCCAATGACTGGATCGAGCTTGCCCATGCGCGCGCGCTCAGTTAAATCCACTGTGTATTTCTTTAAGGCTTCACGTTGGCCTTCAGCATCCGCACTATTCACTGACTCTCCTCCGCGCACTAAATCAATAGCCGCTTCTAATGATTTACGATTTAATCCATTCTCACGAGCCACTTTACCTAGCTCGCCCTTGTCATCAGCCACTACCAGCAAGAACAATTCGCCTGCAATAAATTGATCATTGCGTTTATTGGCTTCTTTTTCACATAGGTTGAGCCAATTACTTAAATCACGACCGACTTGCACTTCGCCGCTGGTACCTTGTACCTCAGGGAGATTGCCAATGATTTTCTCCAGGCCTTTTTCAAGGCCGGGGACATTGACCCCTGCTCGAGTCAATAAACTCTTTGCTCCACCATCGGAATCACGCAACATGGCCAGCAACAAGTGGGCAGGCTCAATATATTGGTTATCTTTAGCTAAAGCGATACTTTGGGCCTCACTTAAGGCCTCTTGAAATTTGGTTGTTAATTTATCTATTCTCATTTTTGTGCTCCGTATATCTATCTATAGAATATAAGGGCAATATTAATAATTTCAAGCATCTACCCCACTTTTAACCCTAATTTTCCCTATTTTGACCTGGCTTGTTTACCTCCTTGAATGCTCAGATGGCACCTACTATGCTGGCATTACTAACCGCTTAGAGCATCGCTTAGAGGCGCATAACTCAGGGCAAGGCGCGCGCTATACAAAATCGCGTGGACCAGTTGTCCTCTTGGCAACACAAAAGCACCCAGACCGCTCTGAAGCCTCTAAAGCAGAGCTCCGCCTAAAGCGTTTACCGAGGTCTGAAAAGCTAGCCTTTTTTGAGACTGAGATCACCACCAAAACTGGGCACAGTTAGTCAGAGCAATCTATGAGCCAGCAATACAATATAGCCATAACAAAACCAATTACTTAACCGGACAACAATCATGCAACCAAAATGGGGAACTAGAGGAATGGCGGTAGCGCCACATTCTCTAGCATCAGAATCTGCTTTAGCTGTTTTACGAGAAGGTGGCAATGCCTTAGAAGCAATGGTTGCCGCGGCTGCAACTATTGCAGTGGTCTACCCTCATATGAACTCCATAGGCGGCGACTCTTTCTGGGTGGTTCATTCTCCCGGAAAGGCCATGGGTGGCATTGATGCTTGTGGAGCGGCTGCTGGTTTGGCGACAAAGCAATGGTATGCAGAACGTGGCATCACTAAGGCCATTCCATTTCGTGGTGCAGTAGCAGCGAATACCGTTGCTGGAACTATCTCTGGCTGGGGCGCAGCGCACCAACTCTCCAAACAAGGGTTAGGCGGCAAATTACCACTTTCACGCCTGTTGGCTGATGCGATTCACTATGCAGAAGCTGGCACACCAGTTACTTTCAGCCAATCAAGCCTCACAGAAAAGAAGCGTCAAGAATTGAGTCCAATACCAGGCTTTGCAGAGACTTTTTTAGTAAATGGCAAAGCGCCCGCTGTTGGCAGCATCTTTAAACAAGAACGTCTTGCTAAAACCTTACGTCAGATTGCCAAAAAAGGTACAGATGATTATTACCGCGGCGAACTAGCTCAATCACTAGCAAAAGAACTCGCTGAGTTAGGAAGTCCGCTGCGATTAGACGATCTACACCGTCATAAGGCAAAACTCATAGACCCTCTTGAGCTTAAACATAGCATGGGTAATGTTTACAATATGACTCCACCTACACAAGGTGTAGTCTCATTGATGATTATTGGCATCTTGGACCAATTGAACTTAAAACGCTTTAAGGTTGATAGCGCTGAGTATGTTCATCATTGTGTTGAGGCTACCAAACAAGCATTTAAAGTACGCGATCAATTTGTAACCGATCCTGCATATATGACAAAGAATGCACAATCTTTCTTATCACCCGCATTCCTGAAAAAGTTAGCCAAGAATATTGATCCAGAAAAAGCGCTCCCTTGGGGTCAGGGTAAAGGTCCTGCAGATACTATTTGGATGGGCGTGATTGATGGCGACGGCAATTGCGTTTCTTTCATTCAAAGCATCTATCATGAGTTTGGCGCAGGCATTGTGCTTCCCACCTCAGGAGTCAACTGGCAAAACCGCGGTTGCAGTTTTTCTCTTGATCCAAATACACTCAATCACCTTGAGCCGTATCGCAAGCCTTTTCATACTCTTAACCCAGCGATGGCTTTATTTAAAGATGGTCGCTCAATGGTCTATGGAACGATGGGTGGAGATGGCCAACCCCAAACCCAGTGCGCAGTATTTACTCGAACAGCAACTTATGGCCTTGATCCACAGGATGCTATCAGTCGTCCACGATGGTTACTTGGTCGAACCTGGGGGCAAACCAGTGACAGTCTTAAATTAGAGTCACGCTTTAGTCCATGGGTAGCTAAAGAGCTTCACGCTTTAGGCCATGAAATTGAAATGCTCGATGCATTTGACGAAACCGTTGGTCATGCGGGTTGCATCATTCGTGATCCATCAGGTACGCTACAAGGCGGATGGGATCCTAGAAGTGATGGGGCTGTGAGCGCTTTCTAATACGTCTCAATGCAGTACAAATTAGACAGCATTAAAAAAGGCTACCAAGTTGGTAGCCTTTTTTCTAACTTCGAATTTCAAATTACCACTGAGTTAGCACTTATGCAGCACGGGTCTTCAAATACTTAGCACGCATTGGGCGTAGTACGAAGAACGCTAGGATAGCTGCAGTCGCATCTAATACGATCATGATACCAAACACTGGTAGCCAGCTTTCTGTAACACCATGAATGTAGGCTGCAACTGGTGCGCCAACAATAGAGCCAACGCCTTGAGCCATGTACAGGAAACCGTAGTTTGTTGTGGCATGCTTTTGACCAAAAGTATCTGTCAAAGTAGATGGGAATAAAGAGAAAATCTCACCCCAACCAAAGAACACAATACCTGAGAGCAATACGAACATGACAGGATCTGAACGTGTCATTACCCAAGCAAACATAGCGACCGCTTCTAAACCAAAAGCAATCGTCATAGTGTATTCACGCCCGATACGATCAGATACCCAACCAAATATTGGTCGAGTTAAACCGTTGGTAACGCGGTCAATTGTTAAGGCCAAAGGTAAGGCCGCCATACCAAAAACCATAGCCGATGTAATACCAAAGTCTTTTGCAAATGCGCCCATTTGGGAGATCACCATCAATCCCGATGTAGACATCATGGACATCATCAAAAACATGAGCCAAAAAACTGGTGTCTTCAACATTACCTTTGGTGCAACACCCGATGCAGCAGCTTCGATTTGATCAGCAGTTTGTGCACGATCAGCGTGAGGAACGCGAATGCCTTGAGCAGCCAATAGTCCAACGGCACCAATGATGTAGCCAAAGAACGTCAACGTGCCCTGAATTCCTGTCTCAGTCAAGCTAGTGGAGATTGGGAAGGTTGTCAGCAATGCGCCGATACCATAACCAGCAGCAACCATACCTACTGCAAATCCACGATTATTTGGGAACCAGCGAACCATCAAGCCAACAACGCCGATGTAAACAATACCGGTACCCAAGCCACCTAACACACCATAGGTGAGGTAGAGATGAGATACGGTAGTCAGGTTAGCTGAAAGAACCCAGCTTGCACCCGTCAGAATAGTACCGATGGATAACAAAAGGCGAGGGCCAAATTTATCAACCAAGTAACCCTGAAACGGTGAGAAGAAAGTCTGCAACACAATCAAGATCGAAAATGTAATTTGCAACTCAGTCAAAGTAACACCGAGCTGACCCATGATTGGCTTAGTAAATAAAGCCCAAACATATTGAGGGCTGGATATGGACATCATACAAATGACGCCTAAAGCCAATTGCACCCATTTCGACTTTAGGGGGTTGCTACTAGTACTTTCCGTACTCAATGCTGCTGTTGTCATGTAAATCTCCTGAGCTTTGTTTAATCAAAATTTCTAAAATGCTTTTGTTAATGCATTTTGATCTAAATTTGCGGGTAATTACTAAGGAATTCCCTGAGATGGTGCAGAAACACTTATTTTGATGCCACTTGGTGCACCAATAAAAACAAAAAACCACCCCTGAGGGTGGCTCATCTTTTAAAACAGGAAGCTGCTTATATAAAACGAATTTGATCTAGCATCCTGAAGCAGTTGCTGTTGGCACGCTCACACTATTAGTGCCAGGCAAACTAGACCAGGCAGAATTAGATGAAGTGATGGGCAACATATATGCCCAATGAGTCAGGCCTCCCAAACCATTACCTGTAGACATCTGCATCAAAAACGCCGGTTGACCGCTAGAGGTAGTTAATTGACCCGAACCAACCGTCAACATTGATCCATAAAAACCTAAAGAAACAGAATTATTAGCTGTAACCGAACCAATAATTGTGGCGGTAGACCAGCTTGCACCATTGTTCGTGCTTGCAAAAGAACATCCTAAAAGATAACCACCATTTGTAGATGTAAAGTGCCAAATAGTTTGATCATTGACGGCGCTAGCCTTAGGACTTCCAGAGGGGCTATATGAATATGCTAGCAAGTAATCTGTTGGTACATACCAATACGTATCCACAAAAGCAGAAAGATCTTTTGTTGCCAAAGTAGATGGAGTTGATTGCGCCTGTACGCTATCACCCGCACCGCAACCAGATAGACCTACTACAGAAAATATCGACATACAAAATAAGAGTTTACTGACTGCGGTATGTTTCATTATTTCTTCCATTTAGATAGAGCTACTTCATCGGTAATACGGGCATCAACCCAGCGAGCCCCTTCAGGCGTATCTTCTTTTTTCCAGAAGGGGGCTGCAGTTTTAAGGTAGTCCATGATGAACTCACAGGCAGCAAATGCTTCACCTCTGTGTGCGCTGGTGACTGCCACTAATACGATTTGATCTTCGGGCAGCATAGGCCCGACACGATGAATCACCAGTGTTTGGAAAATATCCCAGCGCACTTTGGCTTGATCCAGAATTTCTTGGAGTGCTTTTTCAGTCATGCCGGGGTAATGCTCAAGCGTCATGCCCTTTACTTGGCTACCGTCATTCATATCTCGCACAGTGCCCAAGAAAGAAACTACCGCACCTACTCGTGGATCACCTTTACGTAATGCCGATATTTCTGCACTAACATCAAAATCGCTTTCTTGAATTTTGATTGGCATATCAGCCCCCAGTCACCGGAGGAAAGAAAGCTACTTCAGCACCATCTTGTAACGCCGTATTTGCATCAACCATGTGCTGGTTCAAGGCACAACGAAGGACTTTTCCATCTGCTAAAACTTCAGACCATGGATTACCACGCTCAATGAGGTGTGCTCTGAGATCGGCAATGGTTTTTACTGTCGCCGGGATGGCAATACTCTCTTGCGAGATGCCAAGCGCTTCACGTAGTGAGGCAAAGAATCGTAATTCGAGTTTCATGAGCTAATCGTAAACCGATTATTTGAGCAGCGCATCAAATGGGATGTACTTCACCAAATCGCCAGCTTTGATTGGCTGGTTTGGCGGGCAATCAACCAGACCATCACCCCAAGAGGCGCTAGTAAGCACACCAGAGCTTTGGTTAGGAAATAAATCAAGCCCCCCATTGCTATTCAATTTGACGCGCAAGAACTCATTGCGTCGATCAGCTTTCAACCAATCAAAATCTGCTCGAATGAAGTAGAACTGTGGAAGCTTGGCTTCGCGTCCCTGCAATTTGAGAATAAAAGGGCGTACAAATAACAAGAAGGTAACAAAGCTAGATACAGGATTACCTGGTAAGCCAATAAACCAGGCCTCACCATCTTTAGGATCATCTGATTTACGTACCGCACCAAAGGCGAGCGGCTTACCGGGCTTGATAGCGATCTGCCATAGATCCAATCTTCCTTCAGCAGTAACTGCTGGCTTGATGTGATCTTCTTCGCCAACCGATACTCCACCAGAAGTGATGATTAAATCGTGATCTTTGCTAGCTTTACGCAATGCATCACGTGTTGCATCCAGACGATCCGGGACGATACCTAAATCAGTCGCATCGCATCCCAAGGATTTTAGGCAAGCCAACAAGGTATCTCGATTCGAGTTGTAAATGCCACCCGGCTTTAGAGACTCACCCGGAAGAGCTAACTCGTCACCCGTGAAAAAGGCGGCCACCTTAACGCGACGTTTAACGCTTAAGTGAGTCAAACCCGCTGAAGCGGCTACGCCCAACTCTTGTGGGCGCAAGAAAGTACCTGCAGTAAGAGCAGTTTTACCAGCAGTGAGATCTTCGCCTCTGCGACGAATCCACTGACCTGCTATTGGAGCGGTATTGATAGTCACTTGACCGCTTTCACTCTCTAGCGTGCAATCCTCTTGCATCACGACTGCATCTGCACCAGGAGGCACAGGGGCTCCTGTGAAAATTCTAGCGGCAGTGCCGGACTCCAAAGGGGTTCCCATCGATCCAGCCGGAATGCGCTGAGCAATCTTGAGTGATTTTCCTGGAGTAGCAATATCAGCAGAGCGAACCGCATATCCATCCATCGCAGTATTATCGAGTGGAGGTACATCAACAAGGCTGTTGACGTTTTCAGCAAGCACACGGCCTAATGCAGCCTGCATGGCAACCTTCTCAATCTCACCAACAGCTTGAGCATGAGAAAGTAAATGGTCTAAAGCCTGCTGCGCAGTCAACATCGGTGGCTTTGTCATAGAGTGATTATTTATTGCTTAAATTTTCTAAGTTGAGAATTAACTTAGATGTGTAGTAATAAACGATTTAACTTGATTCACGTCAGCATCAATATTTTCTACGCGCTGTGGCTTAGATTTAATGTCTTTAAATGCTGGCGGACATTCTGCTGGACGACCTAGAGCAATTTCAATCGTTTCTTCAAACTTAATGGGGAGAGCTGTCTCGAGCACGATCATCGGGATTCCTGCTTGCAAATGCTCACGAGCCACTTTCACGCCATCAGCGGTATGGGTATCAATCATGACGCCATAGCGTTGATCAACATCACGAATTGTTTCTAAGCGATTCTCATGCGTGCTACGACCAGATTGGAAGCCGTATTTACCCAACTCTTTAAAGACCGTCTCTTTTGAGATGTCGAAACCACCCGCTTCATCAACCTGCTTAAACATAGCTGCGGTAGCCTTACCATCTTGACCCATAAAGTCAAAGACAAAGCGCTCAAAGTTGCTGGCTTTGGAGATATCCATGGATGGACTGGAAGTATGTAATGTCTCAGCGGACTTGCGTGCACGATAGACGCCAGTAGAGAAGAATTCATCCAATACATTGTTTTCGTTGGTAGCAACGATGAGATGCTCGATAGGCAAACCCATCATGCGGGCGATATGGCCAGCGCAGACATTACCGAAGTTACCGGATGGTACGGTGAATGAGACTTTTTCGGAGCTGGACGTAGTGGCCAATAGATAGCCCTGAAAGTAGTACACCACCTGAGCCACTACACGACCCCAATTAATGGAGTTCACGGTACCAATTTGGTTCTTCGCTTTAAAAGCATGGTCATTGCTAACTGCCTTAACAATATCCTGGCAGTCATCAAAGACACCAGCTACTGCTAAGTTAAAAATATTGGGGTCCTGCAAGGAATACATTTGTGCAGACTGAAACGCACTCATCTTGCCGCGGGGAGAAAGCATAAATACCTTCACGCCCTCTTTACCGCGCATCGCATATTCAGCTGCACTACCCGTATCACCAGATGTAGCGCCCAAAATATTGAGCTGCTGACCTTTTTTCTTGAGAGCGTACTCAAAAAGATTGCCAAGCAATTGCATGGCCATATCTTTGAAAGCCAAGGTTGGGCCATTTGAAAGACTCAATAGGCCAATGCGTGTTCCCTGCTCTTCGCCCAACCAATGCAAAGGCGTAATGTCTTTGGCGTTGTCTTGTGCACGGCCATTGCAATACACCTGCTCTGTATACGTCTTACGCAAGATTGCACGCAAATCCACCTCAGGAATATCGTCGCAATACAGACTCAACACTTCATAAGCGAGATCTGCGTATGACAAGCCACGCCAAGAATCTAATTGCGCTGCAGTGACTTGTGGGTACTTAGTAGGCAAATACAAGCCGCCATCAGGCGCCAATCCACCCAACAAAATTTCTAAGAAGGATTGTTGTGGACTATTGCCACGAGTAGATTGGTAACGCATATATTTTGCTGAGTTTTACTTAAGACAGATTTTCTAAACGGATCTTCACCACTTCGCCAGCAACTGTCTTGAGATTCTGAATCTCTTTAATCGCGGCAAGCATGTTTTTTTCTTTAGTCTCGTGAGTTAAAGCCACCAAATCAGTTTGACTTTCACCCTCATCAGCTTCTTTTTGCAAGAGTGCGTCAATGGAAACACCATGCGAAGCCAAAATTTTGGTGATGTCAGCTAATACACCAGCTTGATCAGCTACTCGCAAGCGCAGATAGTAACTAGTAGTGATCTCGCCAATAGGGAGCACTGGTGTGTCATGGACAGCATCTGGCTGGAAGGCCAAGTAAGGTACGCGATGTTCAGCGTCAGCGCTTAGCAAACGAGTGATATCCACTAAGTCAGCAATCACTGCGGAAGCAGTTGGCTCAGAGCCTGCACCTTTGCCGTAATACAAAGTCGTTCCAACGGCATCGCCAAATACTTGCACGGCATTCATGGCGCCCTCAACGTTTGCAATCAAACGCTTGGAAGGAATGAGGGTTGGGTGGACACGCAACTCAACCCCAGTTGACGTTTTCTTGGCAATGCCGAGTAACTTAATGCGATAACCTAATTGCTCTGCATACTTAATATCAATTGCATCTAATTTAGTGATGCCTTCGATGTGTGCTTTTTCAAACTGCATTGGAATACCAAATGCAATCGCACTCATGATGGTCGCTTTATGCGCAGCATCAACACCTTCGATGTCAAAAGTCGGATCTGCTTCTGCATAGCCTAGGCGTTGCGCTTCTTTAAGTACTGTTGCGAAATCTAAACCTTTGTCGCGCATCTCTGACAAGATGAAATTGGTTGTGCCGTTAATGATGCCGGCAATCCATTCGATACGGTTTGCTGTTAAGCCTTCACGCAAGGCTTTAATAATGGGTATGCCACCAGCTACAGCAGCTTCAAAGGCAACCATCACGCCTTTAGCATGCGCCGCCTTAAAGATTTCGTTACCGTGAACAGCAATCAATGCTTTATTAGCTGTAACTACATGCTTACCTGCGGCAATTGCCTCAAGAACCAAGTCTTTAGCGATGCCATAACCACCAATCAGTTCAACAACGATGTCGATCTCTGGGTTATTGATCACGGCACGGGCATCACTTACCACTTGTGCGCGGTCTTTAACCAATTCTTTGGCACGTTCTACATTCAAATCAGCAACTGTATTGATGCGAATGCCGCGCCCAGCACGACGAGTAATTTCATCTTGGTTACGCTCGAGAACAGTGAATACGCCACCACCAACAGTGCCAATACCTAATAGACCTACTTGAATCGGTTTCATGATGCCTTTGCTGCAGTTGAAGAAGCCTTACGGCTGTGCTTATTACGATAACGCTCCAGAAAACGAGCAAGGCGGCTAATAGCCTCCTTTAGCACATCTTCGTGAGGCAAGAACACTACACGGAAGTGATCAGGTTTACCCCAGTTGAAACCAGAACCCTGCACTAACAATACTTTTTCTTCTTTTAAAAGATCGGCGACAAATTGCTGATCATCTTTAATTGGATAAACCTCAGGATCTAGCCTTGGAAATAAATACAAAGCAGATTTTGGTTTCACGCAAGTCACGCCTGGAATATCAGTTATGAGTTTCCATGCAAGATCACGTTGCTTTGCAAGGCGGCCGCCCTCACCCACTAAATCATTAATACTTTGGTAACCACCCAAAGCTGTTTGAATCGCATACTGACCTGGTACGTTCGCACACAAGCGCATTGAGGCCAACATATTGAGACCCTCGATATAGTCACGGACCATTTCCTTATCGCCTGAAACCACCATCCAGCCTGCACGGTAGCCGCAAGAACGGTAATTTTTAGAAAGGCCATTGAAGGTAATAATGACTACATCTGTAGACAAAGAAGCTAATGAGAGATGCTTCTCACCGTCGTACAACATCTTGTCGTAAATCTCATCCGCAAACAAAATCAAACCATGCTCACGAGCAATTTGAGTTAACTCAAGCAATACTTCTTTAGAGTAAATTGCACCAGTAGGATTGTTTGGATTAATCACCACAATCGCTTTGGTACGCGGTGTAATTTTTTTACGGAGATCGTTTAAGTCTGGCGCCCACTCTTTGGATTCATCACAAAGATAGTGCACCGGTGTGCCGCTCGACAAACTGACTGCAGCAGTCCACAGCGGGTAATCTGGTGTTGGTACCAACACCTCATCGCCATCATTTAAGAGTGCGTTCATCGACAGAACGATGAGCTCAGAAACACCATTGCCGGTATAGACATCATCCAAGGTCACGCCTTGAATGCCTTTTTCTTGGCAATACTGCATGATGGCTTTGCGAGCAGCAAAGATTCCCTTGGAATCAGAATAAGCTGATGCATTGCTTAAATTGCGAATCATGTCCAACTGAATCTCTTCAGGCGGATCAAAACCGAAAACCCCTACGTTTCCGATGTTTAATTTGATGATTTTGTGGCCCTCTTCCTCCATGCGCTGAGCAAGCTCAAGCACCGGCCCACGTATGTCATAACAGACGTTATCGAGCTTTTGGGACTTTAGGATCGGTTTCACAATAAATTTAAGGGTAAGTTCTTGAAATATGAGAAAAAACAGCTAGCTATAATCCACATAATTATGACAGAGAGTCCACTTGAAGCTTCAATCTGACCCCCATTCCGGAGCGAATACGATCACTGGCTATGGCGATGGCTACGTAGAGATCAATAAGATCCCTTACGACCATGCGGTCCTACTCAGCTCGGACGGCGCCATTTCTAACTGGTCTGCGCAAACATTTGATAGCTTAGAAGCCAGTCATTTCGCGCAAATGGTTGATTTAAAACCAGAATTAATCCTCATTGGGACCGGTAGCCGCCAGCGCTTTCCCAAGCCAGAACTTCTTAAATCCTTGATTGATGCCAAGATTGGCTTTGAAATCATGGATTCCCAGGCTGCCTGCCGCACCTACAACATCCTAGTCGGCGAGGGTCGTCAGGTCGTGCTTGCCCTGATTGTGGAACCCACTTAATGCAATTTGGCCAAATTCGGCAGTCATCAGCCCTACACCCAGGCAAGATTTTGCTGCTGGTCATTATTTACGGCTTGCTTTGGTTTGGCACCCTCAATTACCGCCACCTCATCCCATCCGACGAAGGCCGCTATGCAGAAATAGCCCGAGAAATGCTAGTTACTGGTGATTGGATTACTCCGCGTTACAACGGTTACAAGTATTTTGAAAAACCCCCTCTTCAAGCTTGGGCAACTGCCGCCGCATTTCAAGCATTTGGTATTGGCGATTGGCAAGCGCGCCTTTGGACAGCACTAACGGGTTTCCTAACTATTCTTTTGGTCGGCTTTACTGGTGCGCTCATCTTCAACGCGAGAGCAGGATGGTTGGCTGCTGTTGTATTGGCATCGAGTCCGATGTGGATTATCAGTGGTCACTTCAATTCGCTCGACATGGGCTTGTCCTCATTTTTGGTGGCGGCTCTATGTAGCCTCTTGCTTGCACAAACTTCACATAACAAAAATAACTGTCGCAACTGGATGTGGGCTTGCTGGATTTTTATGGCGCTAGCAACACTATCCAAAGGAGTTATTGGCGCAGCGATTCCTGCAATGGTTTTTATTGCTTATTCCATTAGTACATGGGACTGGAAAATCTGGACGCGCTTACGTTTATTTAGTGGAACTATTTTGTTCTTAGCTATCACTGCCCCTTGGTTTGTATTGGTGGCGCAACGCAACCCTGAATTCCTAGAGTTCTTCTTTATTCACGAACATCTACAACGCTTCACGCAAGATGATCACAGTAGAACTGGCCCCATTTACTACTTTGTACCGCTCCTCCTCATCGGCCTGCTCCCCTGGATTCTGCAGGTCCCTGGGGCGCTTGCACAAGCATGGAGCGAGCGTCGTCGCGAATTCTCAGCAGGCTGGCTATTAGTCTGCTGGTTTGCTGTGATTTTTGCATTCTTTAGTATTTCTCACTCCAAATTGCCTGGCTACATCATCCCCGTATTCCCAGCGCTCGCTTTAATTATTGGCAATCGTTTAGATCGCTTACTTGGTAACACCAACACCATGGCATTACCATGGAAATTACAGACACTTTGCTTTGCAATTTTGGGGTGTGTTGGATTTTTCTTTTTAGATGCCATTGGTAAACAAGCAAGACCTGATGAGATTGAAGCTTATGCACAATATATCTATTGGGTGATTGCTGCATTAGTAGCACTTGTCAGTTGTAGCGCTTACGCTGCATGGCAAAGCAAGCGCAATGGCATTCAAAGCATCGTCAGCTTTGCTTGTGGGTTCTTTCTCTGCGCCATCATCGCGGGAACAGGTCACGAGACATTGGGCCGCGCAGTTTCTGGTATCGATCTAGTAGATCGAGTCAAAGTCTCTATTCCAGAAAAAGTGAACTTTTATTCAGTGCGTCTTTTAGATCACACCGTGCCTTTCTATTTAGGCAGAACGATGATCATGGTTGAATCACCCGATGAGCTTGAGTTTGGGGTTAATCAAGAGCCAGAACTTTGGATGCCGACCTTAGACACCTTTATTACCCGCTGGCAAGAAGATCAAACGGCCTACGCCATTATGGTTCCAGAGCAATTTGATGCGCTTAAGACTCAGGGCTTCCCAATGCAGGAAGTCGATCGTGATTCACGCAGGGTCATTGTCAAGCATCCAGATATCTCGCAGTAATATAGGACACCATGACAAACTTCATCCCCTTCACGCGCCCTAGCTTCAATCAAGAAACCATTGATGCTGTTTCAGAGGTATTGCGTTCAGGATGGGTGACATCCGGACCCAAGTTGGCCGAGTTTGAAGCTGCTTTAAGTCAATACTTTGGCGGTCGTCCGGTACGCTGTTTTGCCAATGGCACCGCAACTATGAAAATCGCTCTACAAGTTGCCGACATTGGCGATGGCGACGAAGTGATCACCACCCCAATTTCTTGGGTGGCAACTTCTAATGTGATTTTGGGTGTTGGTGCCAAACCAGTATTTGTGGATATTGACCCCATTACACGCAATATTGATTTGAATAAAGTGGCTGCTGCAATCACACCAAAGACACGCGCGATCATGCCGGTCTATTTGGCTGGTCTTCCTGTTGATATGGATCAACTCTATGCGCTAGCCAAACAGCACAAGCTTCGTGTAATTGAAGATGCAGCGCAGGCCTTTGGCTCTCAGTGGCAAGGTAAGAAGATTGGTAGCTTTGGTGACCTGGTGAGCTTTAGCTTCCAGGCCAACAAGAACCTCACCACTGTTGAGGGTGGCTGCCTTGTTCTCAATAATCTCGACGAAGCAAAACTGGCTGAGAAATTTCGCCTGCAAGGATTAACCCGTCAAGGCATTGATGGCATGGACGTGGATGTATTGGGCGGCAAAGATAACTTGACCGATGTGAATGCAGCTATCGGTCTTGAACAACTCAAGCAACTTCCCTCTTATCAAACACGTCGTGCTGAACTCGCGCACCAATACTTTGATGTGCTTCGTGCCAAATTAAAATCGGCTGGATTGGAAGGCTTGAAATTAGAACTTCCAGTAGAAAATTACACTGATAGTAACTGGCACATGTTTCAAGTTGTTTTGCCGCTCGAGCAGCTCAATACGGATCGAGCTCAAGTGATGACGGAGCTAAAAGATTTGGGCATTGGTACTGGCGTTCATTACCCCGCCATTACTGGATTCACTCTCTATAAAAACCAGGGCTACAAAACTTCAGACACTCTGATTGCCGAACGCATTGGTCGATCCATTCTCACCCTCCCCTTATTTCCGGCAATGGTAGATGAAGATATTGACCGTATAGCCAATGGATTGGTCGGAATTTTGCAGAAATACCGCAAAAACTAGCGTTCTTGGGTTAAACCCAAAGAATCAGGCAAAATTGCAGCATGACTGCAAATTTAGTTGCCAACCCAACACTCAGCATTGTTATTCCCGTTTACAACGAGGAGGACGGATTAAAGGCTTTATTTGATCGCCTTTATCCAGCATTGGATGCCCTAGCTGCCAAACGCAAGATCACCTATGAGATCGTATTTGTTAACGACGGTAGTAAAGATCGTTCCGCCGGCATTCTTTCCAAGCAAGTGGAGTTACGCCCTGATGTAACCCGTGCAGTTTTATTTCATAGCAACTTTGGCCAACATATGGCCATCATGGCTGGCTTTGAATACGCCAAAGGCGAACACATCATTACTTTGGATGCTGACCTACAAAATCCCCCGGAAGAAATTGATGCTTTAACTGAGCAGCTATTAAAGGGTCATGATTATGTTGGCACCATTCGTGCAGACCGTCGTGATAGCTTCTTCAGAAAATTTGCTTCACGTGCCATGAATCGTTTGCGTGAAAATATTACCCGCATCACGATGACTGATCAAGGTTGTATGTTGCGTGGATATAGCCGTCGCATTGTTGACTTAGTCCGCCAATGCGATGAGAGCAATACATTTATCCCGGCACTGGCATATACATTCTCTGCTAATCCAGTTGAAATTACCGTCAAACACGAAGAGCGTTTTGCAGGTGAATCCAAATACAGTTTGTACCAATTGATTCGCCTGAACTTTGACTTAGTCACTGGCTTTTCTGTCATGCCGTTGCAGATTTTCTCAATACTCGGCATGCTGCTATCCCTTGCTGCTGGTAGCTTGTTCGCGTACCTACTGGTTCGCCGCTTCCTTCTAGGTGCTGAGGTTGAGGGGGTATTCACTCTTTTCGCCCTGACCTTTTTCCTGATTGGTGTGATGCTCTTTGGACTCGGACTATTAGGTGAATACATTGGTCGTATCTACCAGCAAATCCGTAAACGTCCACGTTATGTGGTGCAAACCGTTTTAGAGAAAAAATAATTGCACGCAGTCGTCTTTGCTTATCACGATGTTGGCGTCAGTTGCCTCAAAGCACTTCTCAACGCAGGCATAAAAGTCGATTTAGTGGTAACCCACCAAGATGACCCCAATGAGAATGTTTGGTTTGGAAGCGTTGAAAAGCTCTGTCAAGAAAAAGCTATTTCTTACGTCACTCCGAATGCTAATGAATTAGTAGATTTAGTTCCCAAGCTCCAAGCTTTAGCTCCTGACTATATTTTTTCTTTCTACTATCGCTTCATGATTCCGGAGCAGATTTTGGCTTGCGCCAAAATTGCCGCACTCAATATGCATGGCTCCTTACTCCCAAAATATCGTGGACGTGCGCCAGTGAATTGGGCTATTCTGCATGGCGAAACAGAGACCGGTGCAACTTTACACGTCATGGAAGCAAAACCGGATGCGGGAGATATTGTTGGGCAAGCAGCCGTCAGCATCGGCCCAGATGAAACCGCTACTGATGTATTTGCTAAGGTCAGTCAGGCTGCCGTGAGCGTGATTGATCAGGTCTTGCCTAGCCTTCTAAAAGGAATTGTTCCCCGCAAGGCGAACGAGCTCCAAAAAGGCAGTTATTTTGGCGGTAGAAAGCCTGCTGATGGTCAAATTCACTGGAATCAGACTGCCAAACAGGTTCACGACCTGGTTAGGGCTGTTGCACCCCCTTATCCAGGCGCCTTTAGCGACCATGATGGCAAAACCATGATTGTGGCCCGCACCAGCCTAAATGGGCCATTTCCAGACAAGCTCAATCTTGGGGTTTGCGGCATCCAAGTGGTTGATAATCGGGTATTCGGTATTTGTGGCGACCATCAAGCAGTAGAAGTTTTGGAATGGTTTCCAGCAAGCAAATAAGCAGAAAATTCAGCAATAGCAAATTAGATTAAAAACGAGGCAGTAGAGATGAAAAAAGTACTCATTCTTGGTGTTAACGGTTTTATTGGTCACCACCTTTCTAAGCGCATTCTCGAGACAACCGATTGGGATGTCTATGGCATGGATATGCAAAACGATCGTCTTGGTGATTTGGTTAACCATCCACGCATGCACTTCTTTGAAGGCGACATCACAATCAATAAAGAGTGGGTTGAATATCACATTCGCAAATGCGATGTCATCTTGCCTTTAGTGGCGATTGCAACGCCAGCTACGTATGTTCAGCAACCACTCAAAGTATTTGAGCTCGACTTCGAAGCCAATCTCCCAATCGTGCGCTCTGCTGTTAAGTACAAAAAGCATTTGGTATTTCCATCAACCTCTGAGGTTTATGGCATGTGCGAAGATGGCGAGTTCGATCCATCTAAATCGAATATGGTTTATGGCCCAATTAACAAGCCACGCTGGATCTATGCCTGCTCCAAACAGTTGATGGATCGTGTGATCTGGGGTTATGGCATGGAAGGCTTACGCTTTACCCTCTTCCGCCCATTTAACTGGATTGGCCCAGGCTTAGACAGTATCTACACACCTAAAGAAGGTTCTTCCCGTGTAGTAACTCAGTTCTTGGGTCACATCGTTCGCGGCGAATCCATCAATGTTGTTGATGGTGGCGCTCAGAAACGTGCCTTTACTTATATTGACGATGGTATCGATGCCTTGATGCGCATTATCGATAACAAAGATGGTGTTGCTAACGGCAAGATCTACAACATCGGCAACCCAAAGAACAATCACTCCATTCGCGAACTTGCCAATCAGATGCTGGAAATTGCTCGCAGTATTCCTGAGTATGCAAAGAATGCGAATGCAGTAAAGATTGTAGAAACTACTTCAGGGGCTTACTACGGTGAAGGCTATCAAGACGTTCAAAATCGTGTTCCAGCAATTGATAACACGATGAGCGAACTAGACTGGAAACCAACGACTACGATGGCAGATGCGCTCAAGAATATCTTTGAAGCCTATCGTGAAGACGTAGAAAAAGCCCGCACTTTAGTAGATAAAGAATAAGCAAAAGTAAATTCAAAGGTACATGACTAAGATTGCTCTCAAGGTTGATGTTGATACCTTACGCGGAACCAAAGAAGGCGTTCCCAATTTAGCTCGCACGCTAGAGCGTTTTGGCCTCAAAGCCACGTTTCTATTTAGTCTTGGGCCTGACCATACCGGCTGGGCTTTGAAGCGCGTCTTCCGTCCAGGCTTTCTGAAAAAAGTTAGCCGCACTTCTGTTGTAGAGCACTACGGGATTAAGACGCTCTTATACGGTGTACTTCTTCCCGGCCCCGATATTGGCAAGAAAGCTGCTGCAGAAATGCGTGCCATTGATAAAGCAGGTCATGAGACAGGTATTCATACTTGGGATCACGTTGCCTGGCAAGATGCAGTTCGTAATCAGGATACACCCTGGACAAAAGCGATGATGCAAAAAAGCTGGGATCGTTTTGTAGAAATCTTCAGTCATGCACCGGTAACCTATGGTGCCGCAGGCTGGCAAATGAACGATGCCGCCTTTGAGCAACTCGATCAATGGGGCATTGCCTATTCTTCGGATGGCAGAGCTGAACCCAATCTCATGCCCTATCGCCTTGCATTACCGTCAGGAAAAGCAAAGCATGTGCAATACCCAACAACGCTCCCTACCTTTGATGAACTTATTGGCATCGATGGCGCTGATGAATTTGGCGCAGTCAAAAAGTTATTAGAAATCACCCAAAGCAATCCAAATGACCAAGTCTTCACACTACACGCTGAACTAGAGGGGCAAAAACTATTGCCTGCGTTCGAGCAGCTGCTAGCTGGATGGCTAAATCAAGGTCATGAGCTCGTCACTATGGGCGAGCTTCATAAATCCTGGGAAGCCACCAAGCAACTCGATAAAATAGCGGTATTACCACTGACCTGGGGTGAAATACCCAATCGCAGTGGCGACTTAATCATTCAAAATAACTAGAACTCAGAGATAACAACCAACGAAGGATCATCATGACAGTAGCTATCGGTCAACCTATGCCACAGTGCACAATTCCAGCAACCTCTGGATTGATGTTTTCACCTGCGTCTGCAAAAGGTAAAAAATTGGTTCTTTATTTTTACCCTAAAGATATGACTCCGGGATGTACTGCCGAATCCGGCGAGTTCAGAGACAACATTGAAGCATTTACCAAAGCTAATACTCTGGTGGTAGGCGTTTCACGAGATAGCCTCAAGTCACATGACAATTTCCGCAGCAAACTAGAGCTCCCGTTTGAGCTAGTTGCTGACACGGAAGAAAAGCTTTGCCAGATCTTTGGCGTCATGAAGATGAAGAATATGTATGGCAAGCAAGTCCGTGGTGTCGAGCGCAGCACCTTTCTATTTGACTCCTCTGGCAAGCTGGCAAAAGAGTGGCGCGGCCTGAAGGTACCCGGTCATGTGACAGAGGTATTACAGGCTGCCCAAGCCACTAAATAATTTTTACAATAATTTGATCTGAGGTGCTTGCAAACCCCAAAATTTGGGGTAAAGTGACTCATATGCACCGTAATCGACGGGAAAGTCTGACAATCCGTTTGAATCAGAAACCTGAATATCTCAGATCAGGTACGGGGAGCAACCCCCTCCGTTTTTCAGACCTTAATACAACCAGTTTCGTAATAAACCGTCAATGCAATCTGCTTGGCGGTTTTTTCTTTTAGGAGAGTCCATGCCACTGCCCCCAATCCCCACTCAAATTGCTGATCAAGTCAAACTCAGTCGCAAAGATACTCCCGACTTAAAGAAACGCCCTGCTCAAGCAAAACCAGTGGTAGTGGAAGCTGTTGACTGGACTAATGACGTAGAGGAAGATTTATCCGCTGCAGAAGTAGCTCTCGAGAAAATCAAAGCGGATCATCGCCCCACTTCTAATGTGCGAAACGAAAGCAAGGCACCTACACCCGCAAAACCTAAACGCGTAATTCGTACTGGACCGCCGAGCTTATTTGTTCTCGATACCAACGTATTGATGCATGACCCAAGTTCCCTATTCCGTTTCTCCGAGCACGATCTCTATTTGCCGATGACGACTCTAGAAGAATTGGATAACCACAAGAAAGGCATGACAGAGGTAGCTCGCAATGCTCGTACTGTCAGCAGATCCTTAGATCAGTTGATCGCAGGTACTAGCGGTACTTTGGATGACGGCATTCCACTCAATAAGCTAGGTAACCAAGATGTGACGGGTCGCTTATTCTTTCAAACAAAACTAACTACCCAGACTTTGCCAGAAGGCTTGCCCGAAGGTAAGGGCGACAACCTCATCCTTGCCGTCGTCAGTGAACTACAAAAAACTCGTAAGGGTCAAGAAGTGGTATTGGTATCCAAAGATATCAATATGCGCATCAAGGCACGCGCACTTGGCTTACCGGCTGAAGATTATTTCAACGACCAAGTTTTAGAAGATCGCGACTTGATGTATGCCGGAGTCATGCAACTGAATGCCGACTTTTGGCCTAAGCATGGCAAGGATATGGAAAGCTGGGCTGACTCCAAATCTGGCACCATGTTCTATAGAGTCACTGGACCATCAGTACAAAGCATGCTGGTCAATCAGTTTGTCTATCAAGAAAATCCAGATGGCTCTACACCTTTCTACGCACAGGTTAGAGAAATTAATGGCAAGACTGCTCTCTTACAAACACTCAGAGACTTCTCTCATCAGAAAAATAATGTTTGGAGTGTGACTGCACGTAACCGTGAGCAGAACTTTGCCATGAATCTGCTCATGAATCCGGATGTGGATTTTGTTACTTTATTGGGCCAGGCAGGAACTGGTAAAACCTTGTTAGCATTGGCCGCCGGTCTTGAGCAGGTGCTTGATAGCAAACGCTATAACGAGATCATTATTACTCGTGCCACAGTGCCAGTTGGCGAAGATATTGGCTTCCTCCCTGGTACCGAAGAAGAAAAGATGCAACCTTGGATGGGTGCATTTGATGACAATCTCGAGGTATTACAGCGCAACGAAGATGGCGGTCCTGGTGAATGGGGTCGCGCTGCAACTCAAGAGCTGATTCGCTCCCGCATTAAAGTAAAGAGCATGAACTTTATGCGTGGCAGAACTTTTGTAAGCAAATTTGTGATCGTCGATGAAGCGCAAAACTTAACCCCTAAACAAATGAAGACTTTGGTAACCCGTGCAGGCCCTGGAACCAAAATTATTTGCTTGGGTAATATTGCTCAGATTGATACGCCTTACTTAACAGAAGGCTCTTCTGGTTTAACTTATGTGGTGGATCGCTTCAAAGGCTGGCGTCACGGTGGACATGTGACATTGGCGCGCGGTGAGCGTTCACGTCTTGCGGATCATGCTGCTGACGCACTCTAAGCAATCCCTCTCATGCCGCACTCTCCTGGGGTGCGGCATTTTTATTTGTAGCTTATTTGCCCTAAGCGGATGTAGTACATTCAGCGGTAAATCAGGATCCTCCTCCAGAGTTTCTCAATTTAAGCAAGACACTAGCGTCGGCACTGAAGATATCTCCATTGCAGCCGTAGGCTTGGTGGACGTGCCCTATCGATATGGTGGTAATACCCCAAAAGGCGGTTTTGATTGCAGTGGGCTGATTGTGTATGTCTATAACAAAGCTGCTGGGGTAAAACTACCGCGCACTATTCAATTGATGAGCACCAAGGGAATAAGCATCGAAGGGCAGCCCCCGGCCCCCGGCGATTTAGTATTCTTCAATACCACTGGTGAGAAATATTCTCATGCTGGAATTTATGTAGGACAAGGTAGATTTGTACATGCCCCCAGTGCTGGTGGCACTGTGCGATTAGACTACATCACATCACCCTATTGGGCAGCTAAATTTACTGAAGCACGTCGTATGGTGCCCTGATATTGAGATTCCTTAGGGTTAATAGCACTTTCCCCATGTTTCCTAATAGCTTAATTTAGATTACAGTATTTTATTAAGCAGTCCACGAAAAGAAGTACTCACAATTGGAGATGTCATGAAAAAAATCATCATCGCTTTAAGTATTGCACTGAGTTTTGCACTTCCTACTTATGCTTTTGCTGATCAAGCAGCCTGTGAAGCCAAAGCAGTGAGCAAAGAAGGTAAACCCCTCTATGGCGCAGCTAAGGATGCTTCCATTAAAAAATGTATGGGCGATGCAAAGCCGAATGATTGCGAAGCTAAGGCAGTCAGCAAAGATGGCAAACCATTATATGGCGCAGCTAAAGCAGCCTCGATCAAGAAATGTGAGGGCGGAAAATAAGATTAGTTATTGAATCTGTTTTGATCTGATTAATTTTTTGCATTAAAAAAGCCTCACAGTATGAGGCTTTTTCTTTATCTGTTTATTTAGTTTTATTTATTTAGAACGGCTCGTATCCACCAGAAGAGTAACCCACAGAGCCTATCGCTAAGTTATCAAACTTAGTATATGGACCTTGCCAACTTACCCGAATAGTTCCAATTGGGCCATTACGCTGCTTGCCGATGATGATCTCAGCTATACCTTTATCAGTAGTGGTATCTGGGTGATAAACCTCATCACGATAGATGAACATAATTAAGTCTGCATCTTGCTCAATAGCACCGGACTCACGCAAATCAGACATGATCGGACGCTTATTAGGCCTCTGCTCAAGGCCGCGATTTAACTGTGAGAGCGCAACGACTGGGCACTGCAATTCTTTTGCGAGTGATTTGAGTGAGCGTGAGATTTCAGAAATCTCGGTTGCGCGGTTTTCAGAACCAGAGCCACTCATCAACTGCAAGTAATCAATCACTACTAAACCAAGAGTTCCACCAAAGTTTCTGGCAATCCGACGTGCACGTGCACGCAACTCTAAGCTGGATAAAGAACCAGTCTCATCAATTAAAATTTGGGTATTACTTAAACGAGCAATAGCATCTGTAACACGAGGCCACTCATCATCTTGTAACTTACCAGTACGCATGCGACTTTGATCAACGCGCCCTACTGAACCTAATAGACGTGCGGCTAATTGCTCACCCGACATCTCCATGGAAAATATAACTACTGGCAAACCTTCGGCTAAAGCTACGTTTTCAGCAATGTTCAGCGCCATCGCCGTTTTTCCCATCGACGGCCTTCCGGCAATAATCACCAAGTCGCCTTTTTGCAAGCCACTAGTTTGCTTATCTAAATCTATGAAGCCAGTTGCAATACCAGTGATGTCGCTACCGCCTTGGCGGTTGTATAGCTCATCAATACGGGCAACAACAGCTTTCAGCAAAGGCTCAATCTCAAGATAGTCAGCTTTGCGACTACCTTCTTCGCCAATCTGAAGAATGCGTGATTCAGCTTCATCCAACAAAGTTCTTACCGTACGTCCCTCAGGAACGAATGCAGAATTAACAATGCTGTCCGAAACTTCGATCAAGCGACGCAAAATACTGCGGTCACGAACAATATCGGCATAGCCTTTAATGTTCGCAGCACTGGGAGTGTTTTGCGCCAATGAATTTAGGTAATCAATACCAACCAAATCACCACCCTGTTCAGATTTAATTGCATCATGAACAGTAATGACGTCAGCGGGATGATTGTCGCCAACCAAACGAGCAATCGCTTTGTAGATCAAAGCATGTTCGGGGCGATAGAAATCTTTATCGTTTAATACTCCACCCAGGTTATCCCAAGAGGAGTTATCGATCAGTAGACCGCCGAGCAAAGATTGCTCGGCTTCTACAGAATGCGGCGGGACTTTTAAAGCCTGCACAACTGCATCCCCAGAACCCATCATGCCAGGATTCAGCGTAACGGAACGTGAACGGGATTCAGCCATGTGGCTAGTTTACAGATCTAAAACTTAAGCTTGCTCGCCAACTACACGAATAGTGATGTCTGCAACTACGTCGGTATGCACAGCAACCGCTACAGGGTGATCACCAACCATTTTCAATGGGCCAGTAGGCATGCGAACTGAAGACTTCTCAATTGTGAAGCCTTTAGCTTTCAAAGCATCAGCGATGTCATGATTGGTTACAGAACCAAACAAACGACCGTCAACACCCGCTTTTTGACCGATTTCGAGAACCAAATCTTTGAGCTTTGCGCCAACTACTTCAGCAGCAGCCAATTTCTCAGCAGCTAATTTTTCCAACTCAGCACGACGAACTGCAAAATCAGCAATTGCTGCTTCAGTTGCACGACGCGCTTTGCGTTGTGGGATTAAAAAGTTACGAGCGAAACCGTCTTTAACGCGAACCACGTCGCCAAGGTTGCCCAGGTTAGTTACTTTTTCTAAAAGAATGATTTGCATTGAGGGCTCCCAATTATTTCTTATGTTGATCGGAGAATGGCAATAAAGCCAAGTAACGAGCACGCTTGATAGCAGTGTCTAACTGACGCTGATACTTTGCTTTTGTGCCTGTCAAACGAGCAGGGGTGATCTTGGCGTTTTCGCCAATGAAGTCCTTCAATGTATCTACATCTTTGTAATCAATCTGTTCTACGCCAGCAACAGTGAAACGGCAATAACGCTTACGCTTGAACAATGGGTTCTGAGCTGGTTTCTTTTTGAAATCGGGTTTCTTTCCAAACGCCATGATGATTTCCTCTTTAATTTTTCAATTGAATATGGGTAATATGGAAAACAAGTCTTTGATTACGTAGAGTCTTGGGTGCTAAGAATCCTTCAAACACTGCCTCAGTTCCCAAATCCATTCGCTCTAAGTCCTTTTGTATCGGACCGATTGTGATGGCTTCAACGTTCATCTGAATTTTCCTTGCCACTCCTACCTCGTTTGCTTGGCCGCTATGTTCTAGCTGGCAATGCATCACCGGTATTCCTGCTGGTGTAAATCGAATCGCGTCTTTAGATACCAAGATTGCAGTGAGGGTGAAATGATTCAACGCCGCTCCGCTTCTCTGATACGTTTTCTAGTCTGTGTATTCCTCTTCAAATTTCTAACTTAGGCTGTCGCTACAGGAGCGTCGGCTTGAGCAGATTTACGCGCTTCTTCACGTTGCACTTCTTTCATCATGATGGAAGGCTCTGTTTCAGCTTTCTTAGTCTTGATGATGAGGTGACGCAAAACAGCATCGTTAAATTTGAACGCATGCTCGAGCTCTTCCAGAGTTTTCTGGTCGCACTCAATGTTCATGCAAACGTAGTGGGCTTTAGCAAGCTTGTCGATCATGTAAGCCATCTGACGACGACCCCAGTCTTCCATACGATGAATTTTGCCGCCCGCAGCTGCTAATGTAGCTTTGTAACGATCGATCATCGCTGGCACTTGCTCGCTTTGGTCCGGATGGACGATAAAGACGATTTCATAATGACGCATCTAACACTCCTTAAGGATAGAGTCACCTGGGCGTCTTGCTAAGTTCTGATGGTTGTGAACTCAGCGCCAGTGTGACAAGGTAGTAACAAATTGTAGGTACTGCTAACAACACTTTTACAACTGCTTTTCAGCACTTACCGTATTACAGGCAAGACCGCTATTCTAGCAAAAAAATCCTGCCAAGTCAGGGATTTACCAGCTACTTGGGCTTGTTTTTCTGCATTCAACGCTAGCTGGAGTGCAATTCTGGCCCTAGGAGCAGTAAGACTGCCTGATGCCAAACACCCGCCAATGTCTTTTTCAGGCAAATCAGATAGGGTTTCACCCGCGCCCGTTCTTGTAGTTCTCACCAAGGCAATTCCATGCTTTACCGCTGCTCCCAAGGGATCTCTCCAAGCATCATGAAAGCCTCCCATGCCAGAACCCGCAAGGACCAAGCCCTTTACTTTGGAGTTCAGCCAATGGGTAATCGTTTCTGAGCGAGCACCTGCATGGCTTGTCAATATCTCTACCCAAGACCATTCGCCCTCTTTAGGAATGGGCAAATCCTCACTCCAAAGCGCCTGAACCGCCTTCACCCCAGACAGCCAGGATGGATTAATCAGCCCAACTGAGCTGCTAGGAGAAGCTTGGATAGGCGCATTGAGGGCGCTACCGTGGCGTTTTGCTAGGTCCATAGCCAAACAACCCCTGCCATCCATTACGGCATATATGCCGCCTGGGCAATCATCTAATGGGCTAGATGCCCAACGAATAGCATCCAGCAAGTTGGATGGACCGTCCGCCTTAGGGGCATTGGACGGCAACATGGAGCCCGTTAAGATCACTCTTTTGCCTAAATTTTGAGCATATTTACCGCAAGTCAGCTGCAAAAAGATACCCGTCTCTTCAATCGTGTCGGTTCCGTGAGTGACCACTATCCCTTTAACCAAGGTATTAGCAAGGGTCTCTCTTACAGCCTCGCCAAGTAAGGTCAATAGGGGCTCTGTCAGGCTGCGGCTATTGATATTGGCAACCTGCCTTGAAACTAAGCTAATGCCTTCTGGGACGGCAGATTGAATATGGGTAAGTAAGGAGGCGACTTCGACCTGGCCAGCTTCATATTGCATAGGTTTATCTGTCGGGCTCGGCGCCAAACCGGCAATCGTGCCGCCCATTCCCAACACCAAGATGTGAGGTGAGGTTTCGGAAGTATTTTGTTGAGAGCTCATACCTCATTATCCCCCTTAAATAGCTTGATCTATCAAATACTGCTGTATACAATCCCAGTATGGACATAAATACAGTTGATTTTCCGGAGGGGCTGACTGCCCTCCCCAAGCTCACTCCACGTCAGAATGAGATTTTGGAGCTGATTACTAAGGCCATCGATGAAAGCGGTCTGCCACCCACTCGTGCAGAAATAGCCACGCAACTTGGATTTGCTTCTGCCAATGCTGCCGAAGAACATTTGCGCGCACTTGCCAAAAAAGGTTACATCGAATTAACTCCCGGCACTTCACGCGGCATTCGAATTCCGCAACGATTTAATCAATCGCACAATAGCAATAAATACCGCCAACTTTCTTTACCGTCAGGCGCATTGCAACAACTCACATTGCCATTAATTGGTCGTGTTGCCGCTGGATCTCCAATCATGGCTGTGGAACATATTGAAAAGCATGTTCCAGTTGACCCCAATTTATTTAGCAAAGGTGCTGATTACTTATTAAAAGTAAAAGGAATGAGCATGCGCGATGCGGGTATTTTGGATGGTGATTATTTAGCAGTCAGAAAAACAACTGAAGTTCGCAACGGTGACATTGTTGTTGCTCGCCTTGATGATGAAGTGACTGTGAAGCGTTGGCAACAAAAGAAAACTGCAAACGGAATGGTCATCGAATTACAAGCAGAGAACCCAGACTTCAAAAACATTTTGGTAGATGATCGTCAGCCCAACTTTGCTATAGAAGGACAAGCGGTTGGCTTAATTAGGGCTGAAGGCCTTTAAGCAAGGTTGCATATAAGAAAAGGCCTCTGAGTAGAGGCCTTTTTATTTGCTGCCGTGAAGAGCGGTATTTTTGATTTACTTCTTACTAGGCGCCACTACGTTAGCATTCTTTGGTGAAGAAGTAATCGTGATCAATGTCTTTGGTCCAGTTAATGACCCTTCATTGAGTTCCACTGTAGCAGTACGATCACCTTTGGTGAATACCAAGATGCTCGTTTTTGTTTTCACTGCGCTCACAGTTGTCCAGCCGGCACGTGGATATTCAGACTGGAAAAATGCATAAATATCAGTGGGCGTTTGCACACCAGATAAAACTACACGACCGACCCAGTTATCACCGCGACCAATAATTAATGAATCCGCACCAATAATTTTTGAAGCTGCCGGCAAAGGCATATCACCCAACAACTGAGCCTGAACTTCTTGAACTTCCTGTGGGGTACCTGTTGGCGAATCGCCAGAGCTAGCGCATGCCCCTAACAATACCGATAGGGACAAAGTAAGAGTGCTGAGTTTAAGGGTGTGAAGTTTGATCATTTTTCGCTTTACAGAATTGATGCGACTTTCTTATACCTGCTGAAAGTATTTTAGGTGCTCTACCTATTTCGTCAAGCGAAATTACTGGAGGCGCGTGAGGGAATCGAACCCCCGTACGAAGCTTTGCAGGCTCCTGCCTAACCACTCGGCCAACGCGCCATACTCTTGAATCAAAAATGGGAAGCTTTTGAGGGCTTCCCATCGAACTTGGAGCGGGAAAGGAGGTTCGAACTCCCGACCTATACCTTGGCAAGGTATCGCTCTACCAGCTGAGCTATTCCCGCATAACAGGGCAGTAGTTTAACAAACAATCTGCAAGAAAGCATTATTCACAGCAAAACCTAAAAGCCAAGGGAATTCAATCTCCCTGAAAAGCTTAACTGGCTGGGCTTTACAACGCTTAGTCTATTTTTCCAGCGAGCTGAGGCAAGGCCTTTTTCATGTAATAGAACATCGACCAAAGCGTTAAAAAGGAGGCAATCCAAATTAACCAAGTGCCTACTTGCGCGCAATTTAACCAACCAAATAAGGTGTCATTGAGCAATAAAAAGGGAATGGCTACGAGTTGAGCAGTTGTTTTGAGCTTACCAACCATATGAACTGCCACACTTTTTCCGGCCCCTAATAAAGCCATCCACTCTCTCAGAGCGGAGATCGTGATTTCACGTCCAATGATGATGAGTGCAACCCAAACTTGCACTCGATCCATATTCAATAAAACCAATAATGCGGCAGCAACAATCAGCTTGTCTGCCACTGGATCTAAAAATTGGCCAAATGCCGATTCTTGTTTTAAACGGCGGGCCAAGAAACCATCTAACCAATCAGTAATGGCGGCAGAGATAAAGATGATTGCGGCAATCAAATTCTTATCAAACGGAGTAAGCCAGGAATTGGGAAGATAAAAAATAGCTACCAATAGCGGAATCGCAGCAACACGCAACCAGGTTAGGGCGATCGGTAGATTGAAAGGCATTGGATAAGCATAAACCAAGAACGGTCAATGCTCCTAGTGAAGCTGACGATATATCTGTTCAGCAAGCGTCAAAGAGACGCCTTCAACACTGGCAATCTCTTCGATACTGGCATTAGAGACACCCTTTAAGCCACCAAAACGAGCCAACAGCTTTTGACGACGCTTGGCACCAATGCCCTCAATCTCCTCTAGACGGGAGATTGTCCTAGCCTTAGCACGTTTAGCGCGCATGCCGGTAATTGCAAAGCGGTGCGCCTCATCCCGTATCTGAGCCACCAATAGCAATGCCGCACTGTCGATACCCAACTCCAACGCCTTACGTCCATCTGCAAAAATGAGTGTTTCCAATCCAACCTTACGACCTTCACCCTTAGCAACACCCACGATCAAACCCACATCTATGCCAAATTCAGAAAGAACTTGTCTTGCCATTTCTACCTGGCCTTTGCCGCCGTCAATCAAAATCACTTGAGGAATCTTTTCAACAGGCAGCTCTTGAAAATTGGCATAGCGTCTCTGCAAGACCTGGCGCATAGCTGCGTAATCATCACCTGGTGTGATGTCATTAATATTGAACCGTCGATACTCACTCGACTGCATCGCGTTTTTGGCATACACCACACAAGATGCTTGGGTTGCTTCACCAGAGGTGTGGCTAATATCAAAACATTCGATGCGCAACTGCTCAAGACTTTCCAATTCGAGGCTCAAGATATCAGCCAATGCACGTGCCCTAGCCAACTGTCCACCCGTCTCAACTAAGCGTTTAGTAAGTGCAATCTTCGCATTTCCCTCTGCCATTCCAAGCCAGTGACGTCTTTGACCTTGAGGTTGGTGCAAGAAAGTAATTTTTCTACCAGCTTGTACATTTAATAGCTCGTGCAAATCTTCAGGCGGAGATTCATTGAGTTTAGTCAAATCATCACTTGCTGATTGCAGGGCATGATTTAGAACGAGTACAGGTGGAATTAAATTGGCAGCAGTTTCATCCGCATGCTCTTCTAAATAATGCTGCGTAATAAAGGCCTCTAGTATTTCCGCAGGGGATGGCAACTCACCGGAAGTGGAGCGCAGACCTTTGGGAAAATACGCCCTATCACCCAAGTGACGGCCGCCACGAATCATTGCTAAGTTCACACAAACCATGCCCTCCATTTGCGCTACAACGATCACATCCACATCACCCTCACCCTCAGCAACGGTATCCATCGACTGTTGCTGCAACACACTGGATAAGTCAGCAATGCGATCTCGCAACACCGCAGCCATCTCAAACTCCATTGATTCGCTATGTTTGTGCATTTCTTTTTCAAGCTCGGATAACACTCGGCTGTGATCGCCCTCTAAAAATCGAGTAGCTTGAGCAACATCCTGCCCATACTGCTCAACACTGAGGCGACCGACGCATGGGGCACTGCAGCGATGAATTTGATGCAAGAGGCAAGGACGGCTGCGATTCTTGAAAACAGAATCCTCACAAGTTCTTAAGCGGAATACTTTTTGAAGAATCTGCACGCTATTGCGTACTGCCCAGCTATTCGGGAATGGTCCAAAGTAATGATTGCGCTTATCCACTTTTCCACGATATGACGCTAACCTGGGAAATTGATGCCCCGTTAACATCACATAGGGATAAGACTTGTCATCACGAAAGAGAATGTTGAATGGGGGAGCCAACTCTTTAATGAGATTGTTCTCTAGAATAAGGGCTTCCGTTTCAGTCCGTGTTACCGTTGTCTCATAGCGGGCAATTTTGCCCACCATCAGCTCGATACGCGGTGATAACTGGGTACGCTGGAAATAACTAGAGACACGCTTTTTGAGGTTGCGCGCTTTGCCTACATACAGAATATGTCCCACTTCATCAAAAAAGCGATATACCCCCGGCAATCCGGGTAGCCGTTTAACATCCTGCTGAAGGGTTTCGAAAAGCGAATTACTCATGCGTTGGGATATTTTCTGCCAAATCGTCGATAACTATGGTGATGCCGGTGTTTGCTGGCGTCTAGCCCGAAGCTTATCAAGCAATCATGGGCAAGAGGTTCGTATTTTTTGCGATGACCTGCCAACCCTTAATTTACTCGCATCTGGAGTAGACCCATCCATTAAGCAAAAAATTGATACGCAGCCATGGGAGGCTAGTCACGCTAATGCTCGTCACCCAGTAAAAATACCCGATGTTGTGATTGAGGCCTTTGGCTGTGAATTACCAGAACGTTACTTGGCAGGCCTATTTATCGCCCCGGTCAAACCCATCATCATTAACTTGGAATACTTGAGCGCAGAGCCCTGGGTGATTGATTTTCATGGCAAGGCCTCACCTCAATCACACGGCATTCCGAAATATTTTTTCTTTCCCGGCTTTCAGGATGAGGCGGGTGGGCTATTGCTGGACCCCATTCCACCAGAAGGTCATCTTGTGGCAAAAAATATTCCTGACGATCTGAAGGCTTCCTGGTCCAAGCTGCGTACTGGGGCAAAAAGAATCAGTGTTTTTTGCTACCCAGGCGCTCCTCTCAAAAAATGGCTAACTGACTTAGGCCGTCTTGGTGAAGATTTTGATGTCTTACTTGCTCATGGTCATGCTGAGCAACTCAGTCTTTATGGAGAGCACCCCATCTCTCTACCCAACAATATCCAGCTGCTCTCAATGCCATTTGTATCTCAGGATGAATATGACTGGGTGCTATCGCAATGCGACTTCAACATTGTGCGAGGAGAGGATTCTTTTGTGCGAGCGCAGCTTGCGGGCAAACCATTTATTTGGCACATCTATCCACAAGAAGATCGCGCCCATGAAGTGAAATTAGCAGCGTTTCTGGATCTATATCTGGAAGAGGCTAGCCAAGAATTAAGGTTGGCTACCATTGCCGCCATGACCTGGGCAATGCCCGGTGAATGGTTTGGCAGCCTGGATGCTTGGAATGCGCATGCCAAGCACTGGCGCACCCATTTACTAGAAAAACAAGCGGATGGCGGCCTGCCAGCACGTTTAATCCGCTTTGTCGCCTAATCCCAAGCAATAAAGGCTTGCGGGCGGTTACAATCTTGTTTTTGATTAAAACCGCAGAAAATTAGCTCTGCTCCCAGGAATAGCAAGATGAAAACAGCACAAGAACTCCGCGTTGGTAACGTAGTGATGATCGGCACCGATGCCCAGGTCGTTTTAAAAGCAGAATACAGCCGCTCTGGCCGCAACTCCTCTGTTGTGAAAATGAAATTTAAGAATTTGTTAACTGGCGCGCCAAACGAAGGCGTTTACAAAGCGGATGACAAGTTTGATGTTGTGATTCTTGATAAGAAAGAATGTACTTATTCTTATTTCGCAGATCCAATGTATGTGTTTATGGATACTGAATACAACCAGTACGAAGTTGAAGCTGAGTTCATGGGTGATGCATTGAACTATCTCGAAGAAAGCATGCCATGTGAAGTGGTGTTCTACGAAGGTAAAGCACTCTCAGTAGCAATGCCAAACTCATTGGTTCGCGAAATCATCTACACAGAGCCAGCGGTTAAAGGTGATACCAGCTCAGGCAAGGTATTAAAGAACGCAAAATTGGCAACTGGCTATGAATTGCAAGTTCCATTGTTCTGCAATACTGGCGACAAGATCGAGATCGATACTCGGACTGGCGAATATCGTAGCCGCGCTAACTAATTTGTAATTAACTAGCTAAAGATGTTAAAAAGCCCGGCATGCCGGGCTTTTTTATTTCTACAGACCAATATTTACTTATTCAGCAATCAGACTTAACTGCGCAAGTAAGCCTTTAGCGTGCTGGTACTGAGCCTCGTTCTGCAACTCACTCCATGTCGGCGCTGGCGCCACCGGCATCAGACGATTTAAACGTACCGCAGATTCAGATTGTTTTGCTTTTGAGACCTTGAGTTTGGAGAGCAATTGATCCGCAAGATCTGGGCGATTGCAGATTAACACTGCATCGCAACCAGCATCTAAGGCCATTTCAGCGCCCTTCACTACTGACCCTGCAACACTTGCACCCTCCATCGACAGATCATCACTAAAGATCACACCCTCAAAGCCTAATTCTTGACGGAGGATGGAATGGAGCCAGATCTTTGAAAATCCTGCTGGGTTCTTATCTACCTTTGGATAGATCACATGTGCCGGCATCACCGATGCCAAGCTCAAATCGAGCCATTCATACGGCTTAGCATCATCACTCAAGATTTCTTTTAACGAGCGCTCGTCTACCGGAATAGCTACGTGCGAATCAGCCTCAGCCCAGCCATGCCCAGGGAAATGCTTGCCGCAGTTGGCCATGCCAGCAAAACGCAAACCTTCATTCAGACTCTTCGACAAAGCAAAGACTATTTGTGGATCACGGCTAAAAGACCGATCGCCAATCACGCCACTGCGACCAAAATCTAAATCCAGCACTGGTGTAAAACTGAAGTCAACTCCACAAGCACGTAGTTCAGTAGCAAGCACATATCCACAGGCTGTAGCAGCAGCCATTGCGATAGCAGCAGATTCTGCAGCATGGGTTGATTTATTTTTAGCGCTCCACAATTCACCCAATTTACGCATAGCTGGTAAATGGGTAAAGCCATCAGTTCTTGCGCGCTGTACTCGACCACCCTCATGATCAATGGATATAAGCACATCAGGACGCAACTTCTTAATGGCAGCAGTTAATTTAGTAAGTTGCTGACGATTGGCAAAGTTCCTACCGAATAAAATAACGCCGCCAGTTAGGGGATGCAAGATGCGCCGACGATCCTCGGCATTTAATTCCAGACCAACTACATCTAGAGTGATTGGGCCGGGGGCCATGGTTGACTTACTCATTTCTTCCTCTATTTCAACTGTATTTTTTATTTACTTTTGAGTAACGATGACATGTGCAATTGCCATATCTTGCTCATCACTCACAGTAACGTGAGCTTCCCAATTTTTTTCTTTCATAAATAGCGCCAAAGCTCCTAAGTAAGAAGTAATTGGCTTGCCACTAGGCTCATTTAGGGTTTGGAGTGAACGCCAAGTCATCGGCATTCTCATTCCCAAACCAATCGCTTTTGAGAAGGCCTCCTTGGCAGCAAAACGGGTGGCTAAGAATGCAATACCACGCTTGTGATTTCTGGCAAGTCGGTGTTTAAAAACTAACATCTCATCTGGCCCCAGAATTTTTTCAGCTAGGCGGCCATTAGTGCGATCGTACGCCGCTTGTAAGCGCTCAATCTGTAGAATATCTGTGCCGATACCGATGATCATATTGACTGTAATGGCTTTTTTGTTATTTGCTGTTATTAATACTTAAGCGCTGGCTCTGCCCTGATCCATCAAGGCTTTCATGTCGATAATTGCTTTTTGCCAACCCTTAAATAAGGCCTCAGCAACAATCGCATGGCCAATATTGAGTTCAGATAATTCAGCAATGGCGGCTACTGGTTTGACATTACCTTCATGCAAACCATGACCGGCATTGACTCTCAGGCCGATACTTTTTCCGAATATTGCAGCCTTACGAATACGCTCTAACTCTTTAGCCTGGTCGACGCCAGATAAATCGGCGTAACGACCGGTATGCAATTCCACTACAGTTGCACCAACTTCTTTAGCTGCTTGAATTTGTTTTTCTTCTGGATCAATAAATAGAGATACCCGAATACCAGCATCAACTAATTTTTTTGTAGCGGCCTTCACCGCCTCAAAATGCCCTAAGACATCCAAACCACCTTCTGTTGTGACTTCTTCACGCTTCTCCGGAACCAGACACACATCGTGTGGCTTAACCTTGCATGCAATATCAATCATTTCGGGCGTCACTGCGCACTCTAGATTCATACGGGTTTTGATGAGCGGGCGAAGTGCCAGCAAGTCTGCATCTTTAATGTGACGACGATCTTCTCGTAAATGCAGAGTAATTAAATCAGCGCCAGCCTCCTCAGCAAGGGCTGCTGCTCTCAGTGGATCAGGATAGATCGTACCCCTTGCATTACGCAAAGTGGCGACGTGATCAATATTGATACCCAGTTCAAGGCTTGGATGGCTGCTCATCTCTGTAGATTACTAGATTTTCTTTAAATCAATCAAAATTTGGCGAGTCGTCAATACCTGATCCTGCAAGTGCAGGCCAAGAAGAAAACGCATCAATTGCTTACTCTCAGAAAGCGTCTCAGGGTCTGAGAAATCCCCCGCCGCAATTGCTAAAAGAGATTTCCCAGTGAGAACGGGCCAATGTCCTGGATCATCCACTTGAACTGGGCGAACACCCCGCTCTGGTTGATAGATGTATTGCTCTTGAGCCAGGGGCGCTTCATTGGTTTCAACGCAGCGATCCAAGGCAGCCGCATAACCCGTCTCTTGCAAGAGTGCCAACTCAAATGGACGCAAAATCTCTTCTAAGCCCTTAGACTCGAACTCCAGATTTGATAAAGCATTAATAGTCTCGGAATAGCGATCGTAAAGCCTTTCGTAATCATCTTCACGCGCTAAAAACTTGACGAGCAATTCATTGAGATAGAAGCCGCAGAGTAAAGCATCGCCAACCAAAGAAGGCATACCTCCCACCCACTCTGACTTCGTTAAAGTGCGGAGCTCTGATTTACCACTCCAAGAAACAAGCAGTGGCTGGAAGCGCTGCAATACCGGCCTTAGTGTGGAGTGCGGACGCTTGGCGCCCTTAGCAATTAAAGCCATACGGCCATATTGCCGAGTAAAGACATCCAGAATTAAGCTGGTCTCTTTATAGGGAATGCTATGCAATACAAAAGCAGGCTCGTCAGCAATGCGAATCGAGGCCATGAAACTTATTCCAGACCTTGAGCCCGCAATTCAGCTCGATCATCTGCCCAGCCACGCTTGACCTTAACCCAAGTCTCTAAAAAGACCTTGCCGTCAAAGAGCTTTTCCATATCGATGCGGGCATCAGTAGAAATCTTCTTGAGACGCTCACCCTTTTGACCAATGATCATTGCCTTGTGGCTATCGCGATCAACCAAAATGGTTGCGGCAATGCGACGCATCTTGCCATCCATCTTGAACTGATCGATCACTACCGTGCTGGTGTAAGGCAGTTCTTCACCAGTAAAGCGGAATACTTTTTCACGCAGAATCTCAGCAGCTAAGAAGCGCTCGCTACGATCGGTAATAGTGTCGCCATCATAGACAGCCTCAGCCTCAGGCAGATAACCCTCGAGAACATCTAACAATCTTTCAATATCACCAGGACTCTTGGCGCTCATCGGCACGATCTCAGCAAACTCACACTTCTGATCTTCATGGCCACCTAGTTCGCACCAAGGGCGAGCCATATCTTTAATGAAGCTAAGGAGTGCTTGGTCACGCTCTGATGGAGTCTGAAAGCGGCTGTTAAACAAGTCCAACTTATTTAAGACCAGAACAACTGGTAAGTCATCCGGCAGGAGCTTTAATACCTTTTTATCATCTTCACCAAAGTACCCAGCCTCAACCACGAAGCAGGCGACATTCACGTCTTGCAAGGCGGTGGTTACAGTGCGATTCAGCGCTTTATTTAAGGTGTTCATTAAACGTGTCTGAAAGCCTGGGGTATCGATAAAGATAAACTGCGCTTCTTCGCGATTCTGAATACCCAAAATACGGTGGCGTGTAGTTTGCGCCTTGCGAGAGGTAATACTGATCTTCTGACCAACCAATGCATTCAGAAGGGTTGATTTACCCATATTAGGACGCCCAACAATGGCGATGGTGCCGCATCTAAACACGATTAGCCCTTCAGCTTAAGGTTGAACTGCTCTTCGGTCACTTCCTTTTTGGCTGCCTTCTTTTTGGCCGACCGAGTCTTCTTAGGTTTACGAGATTCTTGCGGCAAAGCCTTGAGCATAGCAATCAAGGCCAACTTTGCTGCGGCTTGCTCAGCTGCACGGCGCGAGGCACCCTCACCTTTGACTGCCACTTTGTGACTAGGAATCAAGCACTCCACCTCAAACTGCTGATTGTGTGCAGCACCAGTAGTGCCGGTAACGTTATAGGTCGGCAATGGCAATTGATAGCCTTGCAAGCATTCTTGCAATAAAGTTTTGTCGTCCTTACCTAAGGTTTTAGGATCAACGTGCGCCAAGATGATGGAATACAGCTTACCTAAGCTGGCCTTAGCTGCATCAAAACCACCATCCATAAAGATCGCACCAGTCACCGCTTCTAAGGTATCAGCAAGGATAGAGGGGCGACGGAAGCCACCGCTCTTCAACTCACCTTCGCCCAGGCGCAAGTAATCCGACAAGGATAAAGTTTGGGCAATTTCGTATAAAGCTTGTTGCTTTACTAAGTTTGCACGTACGCGAGAGAGGTCGCCCTCATCTAAATCTGAATAACGCTCATAGAGCATTTCAGCAACAACGCAATTCAGAATAGAGTCGCCCAGAAATTCCAAGCGCTCGTTATTTTTCTTGCTATGACTACGATGAGTTAGCGCTTGATTTAGTAGCTCCGGCTTCTTGAAGGTATAGCCAAGGCGCTCTTGCAACGGTCCAGTTTCGATAACGGCGCGCGCATTCATAATATTTACTCGAATCCGCCAATGCGGCCAAGATTACCCAGGTTCAACCAAACAAAGAAGGCCTTACCGACAATGTTTTTATCCGGTACAAAGCCCCAATAACGTGAGTCTGCACTGTTGTCACGGTTATCACCCATCGCGAAGTAATGCCCTGGAGGTACTTTGCAAGTTACGCCAGACTGCTGGTACTGGCAGAACTCAGAACCTGGAAAACGTTCAGTCGGAAATACGGTGGCTGGACGATCTGGGTCATTGAGGATGTCATGACGATTGCCGCTTAAGTCTGCTGGGAAAGTCTCTGTGAAACGTTTGGCATAGCGCATATTCTCGGGATCGAGATACGGCTCGCCACCACTATATTGCAGAGGCTGACCATTAATAGTCAGGCGCTTATTTTCATAAGTGATTTCGTCACCCGGCAAGGCCACTATGCGCTTGATGTAATCCACCGACTCATCACGTGGGTAACGAAACACGACAACATCACCGCGCTTGGGTGATCCCAAGTCAACGACTTTTTGATTGAGCACCGGTAAACGAATTCCATAGGTAAATTTATTGACCAAAATGAAGTCGCCGATTTGTAATGTAGGGATCATTGAGCCAGAAGGGATCTTAAAAGGCTCAGCGATAAAAGAGCGCAATACAAATACCGCACAAATTACTGGGAAGAAACCTGCTGTGTATTCAAGCCACAAAGGCATACGGTCAATACCAGCCAAACGTCTTTGCGGGGCAAAGTGCAATTTGTCAGCAACCCAAGCGATTCCAGAAATAATCACCAAGATAAAAAGGACTAGAGCAAAGTTCATTAATCCTCCACCTGCAGAATAGCCAAGAAGGCTTCTTGTGGAATTTCCACGTTACCGACTTGCTTCATACGTTTCTTACCTTCTTTTTGCTTCTCTAATAACTTACGTTTACGGGAGATGTCACCACCGTAGCACTTAGCCAATACGTTCTTACGCAATGCCTTGACGTTTTCACGCGCAACAATATTGCTGCCAATTGCCGCCTGAATAGCCACATCAAACATTTGACGAGGAATAATGCCGCGCATCTTGGCTACCACTTCGCGCCCGCGATGTTGACTATTGCTGCGGTGAACAATCACAGAGAGGGCATCTACCCGCTCACTATTAATCAGGATATCGACCTTAACAACATCTGCTGGGCGATATTCTTTGAACTCGTAATCCATTGAGGCATATCCGCGTGAGATGGATTTCATTTTGTCAAAGAAGTCCAAAACAATCTCGGCCATCGGCAACTCATAAGTGAGCTTGACCTGACGACCTAAGTAATTCATGTCCATCTGAATACCACGCTTACCGACGCACAAGGTAATCATCGCCCCTACATACTCTTGCGGCATGTATAGATTAACTGTCACGATAGGCTCAAGAATCGTATTGATCTTGCTGGCCTCAGGCATCTTCGACGGGTTATCCACCATCATGAGCGTGCCATCAGACTGCTCCACTTGGTACACCACCGTTGGAGCAGTCGTGATGAGATTCATGCCGTACTGACGCTCTAAACGCTCTTGCACAATCTCCATGTGCAACAAACCTAAGAAGCCGCAGCGGAATCCAAAACCTAAAGCCTGAGATACCTCTGGCTCATACAAGAGTGAGGCGTCGTTTAACTTGAGCTTTTCAAGGGACTCACGCAACTGATCGTATTCACTCGCTTCTACTGGATATAGGCCAGCAAAAACTTGGGGCTTCACTTCTTTAAAACCGGGCAGTGGCTCGGCTGCAGGAACTCGCCCTTGCTGCCCAGGAGTATGTGTCACGGTGTCACCAACCTTGGCGGCCTTTAATTCTTTAATGCCGGCAATCACAAAACCCACTTGACCAGCAGATAACTCTGGACGATCGACTGACTTCGGACTAAACACGCCTACATGCTCGACTAAATGGCTTGAACCATTAGCCATCAAGGTGATTTTTTCTTTTGGTTTTAAGGTGCCATTCACAACGCGCACCAACATGACAACGCCTACGTAATTATCAAACCAGGAGTCAATAATCAAGGCTTGCAATGGATCTTCTGCATTACCCTTTGGCGGCGGCACTCTGGCGATCATTTCCTCGATGACATCCGCAACACCCAAACCTGTTTTGGCTGAGCAGGTGACGGCCTCAGAAGCATCGATACCAATGACGTCTTCAATTTCTTTTTTAGCGCGCTCAGGATCGGCTTGGGGCAAGTCAATCTTATTGAGTACTGGTACAACCTCAACGCCCAACTCAAGCGCCATGTAACAGTTGGCAACCGTTTGCGCCTCAACACCTTGACTCGCATCTACGACTAACAACGCACCTTCACAGGCAGACAAAGAGCGACTGACCTCATAAGAGAAGTCGACGTGTCCCGGGGTGTCAATCAGGTTGATATGGTAAATCTTGCCGTCTTTGGCTTTGTAATTTAAAGCTGCGGTTTGCGCCTTAATAGTGATGCCGCGCTCACGCTCAATATCCATTGAGTCTAGAACTTGGGCCTCCATTTCACGATCGGAGAGACCGCCACAGAGCTGAATAATGCGATCAGCAAGCGTCGATTTGCCGTGATCGATATGGGCGATGATAGAAAAATTGCGGATTAAATCCATAGCGTCTTAATAGGTCATTCAAAAAACGCCTTGTCAGAACGCACCACGATGATGCGCTGCAAAAAGTCGTCTTAAAGTGATTGTAATGGGTGGCGCCTAAAAGGCGCCAAACCGCTTTTTTAGGCCCAAAATGGGGTTATTTAGGCCTTACAGGAACGACTAAAGTACTGTCAGCGCGGCGGATAAAGACCGGTACAGCCTTATTGGCGTCCAAACCCTTAACTAGAGCCTCAAACTGCTTAACGCTTGTAATATCAGCATCTGCCACCCGAATAATGACGTCAGCTGGTCGAATCCCCGCTTTTGCCAAAGGGCCATCCCCTAAACCGGTTACCTCAACCCCGCCCTTGATATTCAAATCCTTCTTTTTGGCATCCGATAGTTCACCAACAACAACTCCCAGGGTATTGGCGCTATTGCCATTTGCCGCAGGGGCATCTGCCTTTTTATTAGCCGCCTGAGTAGATTCGGTATCAGTTACGGTAACTGTTAAATCACGGGTTCCACCTTTACGCCAAACTTGAACTGGCACGGAAGTGCCTGGCTTCGTTTCGCCAACTACTCTGGGTAAGTCGGTTGATTTAGAAATCTCGCGCCCGTTGAAACTCAGAATCACATCACCCGCTTCAATGCCACCAGCTGCTGCTGGTCCACCTGGCTCGACATTGCGAACATATGCACCACGAGGTTTACCTAAACCAAGACTCTCAGCAACTTCTTTTGTCATTTCACCCAAAGCAACACCAATTCGACCACGAGTCATCTTGCCATTAGTGCGCAATTGATCTGCAACACGCATTGCCTCATCAATCGGAATCGCAAAAGAGATACCCATATAGCCACCAGAGCGACTAAATATTTGCGAGTTGATACCAATCACTTGACCAGCAGTATTTAAAAGTGGTCCTCCGGAGTTTCCTGGATTCACAGCAACGTCAGTCTGAATAAAAGGTAAGTAGTCACCTGTATCGCGACTCTTCGCCGACACAATACCTGCAGTCACCGTGTTCTCAAGGCCGAACGGGGAGCCAATTGCTAGCACCCATTCACCTACACGCACCTTGGATGAATCACCTAAAGGTAGCTTTGGTAAATCACGTGCTTCAATTTTCACAACCGCAACATCAGTGCGCTTATCCATACCAAGCAACTTTGCTTTGAACTCGCGCTTATCAGTCAGAGTTACATAAATAGTAGTGGCACCTTCAACAACGTGAGCGTTAGTCAAAATCAAACCATTGGATTCAATAATGAAACCAGAGCCTACGCCACGATCTGCTTCTTGCGGCTTGCCTGGATTAGGTTGCGCCGGTTTAGGTCCGTTAGGAATTCCTGGAATAGGTACGCCAAAGAAACGGCGAAAGAATTCCGCTTGATCTTCTGGCATCCCAGGAATGCCACCTTGCGCTTGCTGCACTACTACTTTTTCAGTGGTACGAATATTGACAACTGCAGGACTTGCGCGTTCAACCAAATCCGCAAAGTCAGGAATAGTGACTCGAGGATTTTGAGCTAATGCAGGCGGAATAAACGCAACTTGCCCCAGACCAAAGATAGCCAAGAGCGCAATTAAATACTTTTTCATAATGCTATAGACCTACTTGGTGAAAACCAACAATGAAGATATTAAGAATATTAGGTCAGCTTGCCAAAAATCAAGGTACCGTTAGTACCCCCAAAGCCAAAATTGTTTTTGACTGCATGGTCAATCTTCACATCCCTAGCGGTATTGGCGCAGTAGTCCAGGTCGCACTCAGGATCTTGATTGAAGATATTGATAGTAGGTGGTGATTTTTGGTTATGAAGAGCCAAAATCGTGAAAACAGACTCCAAGCCACCGGCGCCGCCCAAAAGGTGGCCAGTCATCGACTTGGTAGAGTTAATTAAAGCCTTTTTGGCATGATCGCCCAAAGCAGCTTTAATCGCTTCGGTTTCATTCTTGTCGCCCAAAGGCGTAGAAGTTCCGTGAGCATTTAAATACTGAATTTGATCTGGATTGAGTTTGGCATCGCGCATTGCATTCACCATGCAACGACGGGGGCCATCCATATTTGGTGCAGTCATGTGATAAGCGTCACCGCTCATACCGAAGCCCAGTAATTCGCAATAGATTTTTGCGCCACGGGCTTTAGCGTGCTCATACTCTTCAATCACAACTACACCTGCGCCTTCACCCAGAACAAAACCATCGCGGTCTTTATCCCAAGGGCGTGATGCGGTAGCAGGATCATCATTGCGAGTAGAAAGCGCTCTTGCAGAAGCAAACCCACCAACTCCTAATGCGGAGATAGTAGATTCAGCACCGCCAGCAACCATGACATCAGCATCACCGTACTGAATTAAGCGTGCAGCCAATCCAATGCTGTGTAAACCCGTTGTACAGGCTGTTACCGCAGCCACGTTTGGACCTTTGAGACCAAACAAAATGCTGAGGTGGCCAGAAATCATATTGATGATGGAGCCTGGAACAAAGAAAGGGGAGATACGACGAGGGCCACGAGCCAATAACTCAGCGCCCGTTTCCTCAATCATAGGTAGGCCACCGATACCGGAGCCAACCATGACGCCAATACGCTCAGCGTTTTGTTCGGTGATCTCTAAACCACAGTCGCGAATGGCTTGCGTACCAGCAGCAATGCCGTAATGGATAAAGGTATCCATATGGCGCGCCTCTTTGGCAGAAACATATTCTTCGACATTGAAATCTTTCACCTCTCCAGCGAAATGAACGCTAAGCGGAGTATGGTCAAACTTAGTGATGGTAGCAATGCCTGATTTGCCCGCAAGCAAGTTAGACCAAGCTACATCAACTGAATTACCAACGGGTGAGATAAGGCCAAGGCCGGTAACTACAACCCGGCGTCGGCCATTTGATGCTGACACAGTAATACCTAGGCTAGGGAATTAACCCTGAGCTTTTGATGTAGCGAAGTCGATCGCGAGCTGAACTGTGGTGATCTTTTCAGCTTCCTCATCAGGAATTTCGATGCCGAATTCATCTTCCAAAGCCATAACCAGCTCAACAGTGTCAAGAGAGTCAGCGCCCAAGTCGTTCACGAAAGAAGATTCATTCTTGATGTCTCCTTCTGCGACGCCTAATTGCTCAGCGACGATTTTCTTAACGCGTTGTTCGATGTTGTCCATTAATTTCCCCAGGGGTTGTAAAAAACGATGAAAGGATTTTATCAGTTTGGCGGACCGAATTAGCAAATTCGCCTAAAAATGACCAAATCCTAGCTTTGCCGTTAGGCTAAATAGAGTCCGCCATTGACGTGTAGGGTATTACCCGTAATGTAGCCAGCCGCCGGAGAGGCCAAAAAGGCCACCGCTTGGGCGACATCCTCTGGACTACCCAAACGCGCCAAAGGAATGTTCACTTTTAGGGCATTTTGCTGTTCTTCGCTCAAAGCGCGGGTCATATCAGTATCGATAAATCCAGGAGCTACGCAATTCACAGTGATATTACGGCTACCAATTTCACGGGCTAAGGCACGAGTCATTCCAGAAACGCCCGCTTTTGCAGCTGCGTAATTTGCCTGACCAGGATTACCCATATGGCCAACAATTGAAGTGATATTAATAATGCGGCCACCACGAGCCTTCATCATGGGACGCATCACTGCTTGAGAAAGACGGAAGACTGAACTCAAGTTGGTATCAATCACATCAGTCCACTCTTCAGACTTCATACGCATTGATAAATTGTCGCGAGTGATGCCAGCGTTATTCACCAAGATATTGATGCCGCCATACTCTTTCACGATCAGATCAATAATTTCTTCACAAGCATTTGGGGCAGTCACATTCAATACTTTGCCAGCACCGCCTGAAGCTTTTAAACGCTCATCAATCGCCTTAGCTCCACTTTCGGATGTAGCCGTTCCAATTACCTTGGCACCACACTTCACTAGCTCATCCGCGATTGCCTGACCAATACCGCGTGAGGCGCCAGTTACTAAAGCAATTTGTCCGCTTAAGTCGAGATTCATTTTTATCTTCCACTATTACGTTTGTTTTATTTAAAGCTTGCCAAAACTTCATTCAAGCTAGCTTCGTCAAATACCGGCACACCAGTGACCTGATCATTAATGCGTTTAGTAAGACCTGCTAATACTTTGCCAGGACCGCACTCCACTACCTGAGTAATACCTTGAGAGGCCATAGCCTGAATGGTTTCTTGCCAACGCACAGGCTTAGCAGCTTGACGTACTAAGGCATCTTTAATGGCAATCGGATCATTCAAGATTTCAACATCTACGTTATTGATCACGGAAATAGTTGGTGCTTTAAACTCAATATTAGCTAAATAGACTTTCAATTTTTCAGAGGCTGGTTGCAGCAAAGAAGAATGGAACGGTGCAGATACTGGCAACGGCAAGGCACGCTTAGCACCAGCAGCTTTCAATAATTCACATGCTTTAGTAACGGCATCACTTGCACCAGCAATCACTACTTGGCCAGGGGCATTGAAATTGACGGCTTCAACAACACCGCCAGAAGCAGCACTTGCTTCAGCACAAACCTGAATCACGATTGCATCATCCAAGCCGAGAATCGCAGCCATACCACCTGTACCTACCGGCACAGCAGTTTGCATTGCTTCAGCACGAAAGCGCACCAATGGAACAGCATCTTTAAAAGAAATAACGCCAGATGCAACCAAGGCAGTGTACTCACCAAGACTATGACCAGCCATCACCTTAGGGGCAGGGCCACCAGCAGCTAACCAAGCGCGGTAGAAGGCCACACCAGCAGTCAACATCACAGGCTGCGTATTGGTTGTTAATGACAATGCCCCAGCAGGGCCTTCAGAAATCAGCTTTGCAACGTCCTCACTTAATGCCTCAGAAGCCTCTTGCAATGTTGCGCGTACTTCCGGGCGCTCAGAAATGGAATTGAGCATGCCAACGGATTGAGAGCCTTGACCAGGAAATACAAATGCAAATGTCATGTGATTAATTCGCTAAAAAGAAATTAAAGAGATGAATAAAGATAGTGTGCCGCTCTTAGTATTTAATCGCAACCGCACCCCAAGCGAACCCACCGCCAACACCCTCTAACAAGAGATGCTGCCCACGCTGAATTTGCCCAGAACGCACGCCAACATCCAATGCCAATGGAATGGATGCAGCCGAAGTATTGCCATGCTCATGCACAGTAACAATCACTTTATCCATGGACATACCCATCTTCTTAGCCGTGCCTTCCATGATGCGAATATTAGCTTGATGCGGTACTAGCCAGTCGATTTGCTCAGCCTTTAGGTTTGCTTTTTCGAGTGCCTCGTGAGCTACCTGCTCTAAGACCTTCACAGCAAGCTTAAAGACCGCTTGACCATCCATAGTCATAAATGGGGAACCATGCACTTCGCCATTACCAGCACGCCCAGGAACACACAAAATACCGCGTTGACTACCATCGGCATGTAATGCAGTAGAGAGAATGCCTGCCTCTTTAGAGGCCTCAAGCACAACAGCTCCAGCACCATCGCCAAATAAGACACAAGTGCCACGGTCTTGGAAATTCAGAATACGGGAGAATGTTTCTGCGCCAATGACCAATACTTTTTTGTATGAACCAGAACGAATAAATGCATCTGCAATGGCAAGCGCATAAGTAAAGCCAGCACAGACTGCTTGCACATCAAAAGCAGCACAAGCTGTGTGTGCACCCAATTTGTCCTGTACTACGCAAGCGGTACTTGGAAAACCACCCAAATGATCTGGAGTAGAAGTGGCCAAAATGATGAGGTCCAAATCCTCCGAGGTAATGCCGGTACTAGTTAATGCAGCTTGTGCCGCTTTGACAGCCAGATCACTAGTTAACTCATTTTCAGCAGCAAAGTGACGTGCAGAAATACCGCTTCGTGTCTTAATCCACTCATCACTGGTCTCTAGCCCTGTCTTGGCGAGACGCTCGACCAAATCCTGGTTAGTTAAACGTAATTCCGGAAGATAACTTCCGGTACCTGCTACTCTCGCAAAAATACTCATAGTTTTGTCTCCACCACAAAGGCTGCAGCAATACGCTCCACCATGCGGTTCTTAGCCGCCTCATAGGCGCGATCCAAGGCAAAGCCAAAAGCAAAGCGATCAGCAGAACCATGGCTCTTAATCACGCAACCACGTAAACCCAACAATACTGCGCCGTTATAACGACGATGATCAACACGCTTACGTACTCTTAGCAATGGCACCATTGCACAGATCGCCATCAACTTCGTAAGCAATGAGCGATTAAATTCTTGCCTAATCAAGCCACTCATCATTTTTGCTAAACCTTCACTGGCTTTAAGAACTACGTTACCAACAAAGCCATCGCAGACCACAATATCAGTCGTTCCCTTAAAAATGTCATTGCCTTCAACGTTGCCATAAAAGTTTAAAGAGGTTTGGCGAAGTAACTCGCTGGTTTGCTTAACAACTTCATTGCCCTTAATCACTTCTTCACCAATATTGAGAAGGCCAATTGAAGGGTTTTCTTTACCATCAACCACCTGCACCATCACGTTTGCCATCTGGGCAAACTGCACCAAGTGCATTGGTTCACAGTCGGCATTTGCGCCTAGGTCCAGCATAGTTGTCCCGCGCCCTAATTCATTGGGGATCGCGGTAGCAATCGCAGGACGATCAACACCATCAAGCGTTTTGAGAATGTAGCGAGAGATCGCCATGAGTGCGCCAGTATTACCAGAAGAGATCACTGCATCGGCGGCGCCCTCCTTCACTTGCATGATGGCAACGCGCATAGAGGAATCTTTTTTGCGACGCAGAGCAATCTCAATGGGATCATCCATCAAGACAACTTCACTAGCGGGAATAATTTGAATTCGCTCCATAGGAGCTTTGGGTGATTTACTCAAGGCTTGCTTAATTAAATCAGGATCACCAACGAGGGTAATCTTCACATCAGCGTGTTTTTCTAAAAAATCGCAGGCAGCCGGAACCGTCACGACGACTCCATGATCTCCGCCCATGGCATCAATAGCAAGAGTAACGCTCATAAGCTCATTGATTGCTGCAAGTGATTTATCCAAGAAAAAAGCGGCTTTTACTGGAGCCGCTTCTATCTGTTTAGACTAAAAAATTAGTCGTTTTTAGTTTTAACAACTTTACGACCACGATAGTAGCCATTAGGTGAAATGTGGTGGCGCAAATGAGCCTCACCAGTTGTGGCTTCAACAGCCGTAGCAGGTGCGGTCAAGAAGTCGTGCGCACGGTGCATGCCACGTTTGGAAGGTGATTTTTTGTTTTGTTGAACGGCCATATTGAACTCCTAAGCAAGGCGATATTCTAGCATGGAAATGCGCCTAAATGCTTGATTTATTGACAAAAGATACTTAAAACAACAACTGAAATCAGACCCCTAATTTCAGTTTTTCTTCATATTTTTCAATATGTTAAAGGGGTTTTCCCGCTCATTTGACAGCTCCTCATCAACCTCATCACCAAAGGTAGATGCGTGGGGCTCACAAAACCCATCCGGATGCTTTGGAATCAGAGGCAAAGACAGCAAAACCTCATCCTCTATGGTTTCCAGGAGGTTGAAGTGCTGATTTACGACCAGAGGCTCTTGCTCCTCATCCTCAAGAGGGTATTCATCAGCCTCAGAATCTGTCAAAACCAGAATAAATCGACGGTTTTCATCCAAATCTACTGCGCAATCTTGTAAACAGCGCTGACAGACCAGGTGCAAACGTCCTTTTAGCCCTAATTCGAGGATTTGATGGGGCTCGCTACCCGGGGAATCCTCAAAATAGGTCCTCACAGACCAATTAAAGCCATCGGCTGGGTTAACGGTTGATGCCTCCTCGGCCAGCCTTGGCATATCTGACATGCTTAAAAAACCAGACCCCACATAAGATTGAGGGGCACAAAAATCTACCCTCTTTAAGGCACTAGGCTCAGCAGATAGTTCGACTTGAGGTAAAACTTGATTACGATTCATAGCATCAGTCTAAATGAATGCCAGCCCGAAAGTGCAGAACACCATGAGTATCCCAGCAAACTCGTCCCAAAACCCAAGCCTAATTTTGGCATCCACCTCCCAATATCGCCGTGAACTTTTAGAGCGCTTACGAATTCCGTTTGAAGTTATTTCACCAAAGGTAGATGAAACCCCACATACTGGAGAGAGCACTCTTGATTTGGCACTCCGACTTGCTCAAGCAAAAGCAGCTGCAGTTGCTAAAGAGCATCCTGATGCTTGGGTCATTGGCTCTGATCAAGTTGCCGATCTTTGTGGAGCAGCGATTGGTAAGCCTGGTAATTTTGAAAGAGCCTTAGCCCAACTACAACTCATGCGTGGTCAAGCGGTGACTTTTCAAACGGCGCTATGTTTGATGAAGGGTGATAGCCAAACCACTTTATGTGTTCCTACTGAAGTTACTTTTCGCAAACTTCCAGACAGCACCCTAGAGGCGTACCTACTAGCTGAAGAGCCTTATGATTGCGCTGGCAGCGCCAAGTCAGAAGGCCTAGGCATCAGTCTGCTAGAGTCCATCAAGAGCGATGATCCAACCGCCTTAATTGGTTTGCCGCTGATTGCATTAACCAGCATGCTACGCGATGCTGGCTTTGCAATTCCAACAAAAAAATAAAGCAAAAATTAATAACTAGATTCATTAGAAAAATAATTCATGAGCAAACTTGGCGCCCTGTATTTAGTTCCCAATACCTTGGGCGATGATGGTCGTGTTGAGCAATTGCCCTGGGTACTTCCATCTGAAACGATTACGCAAACAGCCAAGTTAAAGCACTGGATTGTTGAAGATGCCAAGACGGCGCGAGCGTTGTTAAAAGCAATCGATTCTGTCTCTCCGTTGGCATGCACCATCCAAGAAATGCACATGAGTGAATGGCGTGGTGCTGCGCGCAATGCAAAGTATGGTGATGCGGTTAAGCCGGCCGATTTACTCAAACCTTTGCTTGCTGGCAATGATATGGGCTTGATGTCTGAAGCAGGAGTCCCTGGCGTTGCAGACCCTGGTGCAGAGTTAGTGCTAGCGGCACATAAGCTAGGCGCCCAAGTGAAGCCACTCGTTGGACCGAGCTCTATCTTGTTAGGCCTGATGGCAAGCGGACTCAATGGCCAACGCTTTGCATTTCAGGGTTACTTGCCTCATGACACCCATGAGCGCACTGCCAAACTTAAGCAACTCGAAGTTGAGTCTCGTAAATTACAACAAACCCAAATTTGGATTGAGACACCTTATCGAAATACTGCCATGCTCATGGCTTGCATCAATTCTTTAGCGCCGCAAAGCCTGCTATGCCTCGGTGTGGACCTTAGTCTGCCATCAGAAACGATTGCCACCCTTTCAATTGCAGATTGGCGTAAACGCTATCCGAATGAAGCCGCTTGTGCTTCATTGCAAAATAGGCCAACAGTATTTCTACTGCTGGCCTAAACCTTCAATGCTTTAGCAATGCTTTAGTTTTACTTTTTTATTATTTCTATTTAAGGTCAGGTGTCTTTACCAACGCTTTACCAGCAGCAGTTCCAGCTTCAGCACCAAAGCGTTTAGCAACCCGCTCAGCGAAATTCTCTTTCATGGTGTAGTCCAGAATATCGGGCGCCTTAAAGATGTCGCGGGCAACGGTATCTACTGTGCCATACCCATCAGCCAAACCAATCTTGACTGCTTGCTCGCCATTCCAAATACGGCCAGAAAATAAATCTGGCACGTCTTTTAAGCGATCGCCACGGCCCTCTTTCACCACTGCAATAAATTGCTGGTGAATCTCATCAATCATGGTCTTGACCATTTCAACTTGCTTTGGATTCTCTTTGCTAAATGGATCCATCATGCCTTTATTAGAGCCTGAGGTAATCATGCGACGAGTAACACCCAACTTATCCATGAGGCCTGTAAAACCAAAGCCTTCCATGATCACCCCAATGGATCCCACCAAGCTGGCTTTATCAACCAAGATTTGATCCGCAGCGACCGCAACGTAGTAACCACCAGATGCGCAGATGTCTTCGACAACGACATAAAACGGTTTTTTGGGATAGAGCTTGCGCAAGCGGTGAATCTCATCATTGATCATGCCGGCTTGAACTGGCGAACCTCCAGGACTATTAATACGCAACACAACACCAGCGCTGTGCTCATTTTCAAATGCAGACAATAAAGAGGAATTGATATCCATTGCATTAGCCATCGAGCTGGAAGAAATTTCTCCTTCAAGTGTTACCAATGCAGTGTGTTTTTCAACCCCCATGCCCTTGCCTGGAAGGTGAAAATCAAATATCGAAAGCAATGCGCCAACAATAACCAGCAAGGTAAGTACTCGCAGCACTGCTTTCCAACGACGTGCTTTACGAGTTTCTTTTAAATTCTCCAACAAGAGATGTTCGAGAGCTTGACGTTCCCAATTAGGGTTTGGGTTGTTTTCCATCTTTTTGCTTCCTTAGTATTGCAGGTTATTTTTAAGCCATTGTGAGAGTTGTGCGACATCATCTACATGCGTTAATGATGGTGAAGCTTTTAAGGTATCGGGTGGGTGAGCGCCATAAGTCACAGCTACCGCATCAACCCCAGCATTCGCTGCCATATCGAGGTCGTGGGTTGTGTCGCCAATCATCAGCATGCGACGAGTCGGCACTTGAGTCACATCCGATAGCTCAAGCAACATTCCTGGATGAGGCTTAGAAAAAGATTCATCCGCTGTACGGGTCTCATGAAAGAGATGGCCGATCTGATGATGGCCAAGCGAGCGATCCAATCCGACACGCGACTTTCCAGTGGCAACAGCTAGTAAATACTGTTTAGCGTGCAGCTCCTCTAAGAGCTCTCGTATGCCCACAAACAAATCGAGCTCATGATCTTTGGCTAAGTAGTGATAACGAAAACGCTCAGTCAGTTTTGGAAAATGGGCCGGTTCTATCCATGGCACTGCTCTGCGCAACGAATCCTGAATTCCCAAACCAATGACTGAACTCGCCAATGTGTCGTCAGGCGCTTTAAAGCCTAAATCGCGACAGGCTTGCTGAATACAATGCACGATGGTTGGCGTGGAATCCATGATGGTTCCATCCCAATCCCACACAATCAGGTCATAGGGTCGATTCGATTTATTTGCTTGAGACATTCTGATATTTACTGCTCAAAGGTTTTTATCATGGCCGCAAATTCTGCAGGTAATGGCGATTCAATCCGCATCTTTTCGCCAGTACGTGGGTGTGTAAAACCAGCCAAATGAGCGTGTAGATATAAGCGCTTGGATTTAACCACCTTATCCAAATCCTCAAAGCCATATTTATCATCACCCAAAATTGCATGCCCTAGCTTTTGCAAATGCACCCGAATCTGATGAGTACGTCCCGTCTTAAGTTGCGCCTCAGCTAGAGTGATTGATGCGCCCTCGCGCTTGAGCACTTTAGTTACTCTTAAGGAGGTATGACTTGGTAATCCATCTGGATCAACGCGAACGCGGCGCTCGCCATTAGGCAGAAGATATTTATGCAGCGGATATTTGAGCTGCATGGTTTGAGCGCCTTGGATAATTTCACCATGTGCAAGCAAGTAATAGCGCTTATCCGTTTGACCCTCACGAATTTGACGATGCAGTTCCACCAAAGCGCTTCGCTTTTTAGCCAAGAGTAAAACGCCTGATGTGTCACGGTCTAAGCGATGGACCAATTCCAAAAACTTGAGCTCTGGGCGAGTAATGCGCAGGGTCTCAATGACACCAAGTGCGATGCCGGAGCCACCATGCACCGCTAAACCTGTTGGCTTATTGACTATTAAGAGTGCTTCATCCTCAAAAAGAATCGGCATTTTGTCCGAGTAGCCATGCGCCCGAGATTTGATTTGAGCGCTATTAACCGCAGCCATTTGGGCGGGTTCAGCAATTCGAACCGGAGGCAGCCGCACCACATCCCCCTCAATCAGACGGGTTGTTGGCTCAGCCCGCTTTTTATTGACTCGGACCTCGCCAGATCGAATAATTCGGTAAACGTGGCTTTTGGGAACCCCTTTGGCCCAACGCAACAAATAGTTGTCTAGGCGTTGACCGGCCTCTTCGGGACCAATGGTCTGAAGATGCACTGCAGCAGGCGCTGAAGTAGTGGGCGTTTTCGCCTTTAAGGGCTTGGAAATGGGCTCGGATTTCATGATTTATCTCTCTTGCGACCCCACAAGGGGATGACAAGGGACTCAACAATACCCCATTGTCACGCAACTTGTGCCGTATAATCAACGCTCTAGCCAATTTATTGGCCCGAGACCAACCTGAAGTCAGGTTTGAATCGTGGAGCTTGGAGTCGCCCTTTAAAAGACTCCCGGGGTTGCCCCTCCCCCGTTTAATGAGGCGCAGGGTTGGTGTGCCGTATGCCGCGACCCGCGATTAGAAGACAGTTTTCAGGCGCGCGCCTGCATTGATGACCTGAAGGAGGTCTCTGCGGCGATCGTCAGGTGTGGCACCAAATTAACCAACAGTTAAGCTGGTGAACTAGGCAAAAAATGTCTAGATTTGCATGATCCACACTCATAAACCGCCTTGGGCTTAGTCCCAAGTGGTATCAAACTTGTCCCCTAACGCAGCGCGCAACGACGCCCTCCCCCATAGGAGAGTGTTATGAAACGCATGTTGTTTAATGCAACTCAACAAGAAGAGTTGCGAGTTGCCATCGTTGATGGTCAAAAACTCATTGATATCGATATCGAAGCTGCCGGCCGTGAACAACGCAAAGGCAATATCTACAAAGGTGTCATTACCCGTATTGAACCTTCCCTTGAGGCCTGCTTTGTCAATTACGGCGAAGAGCGTCATGGCTTCTTGCCGTTTAAGGAAGTAGCTCGCAGTTACTTTAAAGAAGGTACCGACGTCCGTAATGCTTCTATTAAGGATGCCTTACGCGAAGGTCAAGAAATCATTGTTCAAGTAGAAAAAGAAGAGCGCGGCCAAAAGGGTGCAGCCCTCACATCCTTTATCTCCTTGGCAGGACGTTATTTGGTCTTGATGCCGAATAACCCACGTGGAGGTGGCGTTTCCCGCCGTATTGAAGGTGAAGACCGTCAAGAACTCCGCGAAGCGATGGCTCAATTAGAAGTGGCAGATGGCATGAGCATCATTGCTCGTACCGCTGGTATTGGTCGTGATGCTACTGAATTGCAGTGGGACTTAAGTTACCTCATGCAATTGTGGAAAGCGATTGATGAAGCTGCTAAAGGCAACTCTGCTCCATTACTGATCTACCTCGAATCTAGCTTAGTGATTCGCGCGATTCGCGATTACTTCCAGCCTGATATTGGTGAGATCCTCATCGATACCGATGACATCTACGAACAAGCTGCAGCATTTATGTCTGTAGTGATGCCTGACAATTTGCCACGAGTAAAGCGCTATCAAGACGATGTACCTTTGTTCTCTCGTTTCCAAATTGAGCATCAAATTGAAACTGCTTACTCACGCACTGTGCCACTGCCATCTGGCGGTGCAATCGTGATCGACCATACCGAAGCTTTAGTTTCAGTCGACGTCAACTCAGCACGTGCAACCCGTGGCTCTGATATCGAAGAGACTGCAACTCGCACCAACTTAGAAGCTGCTGATGAAATCGCCCGTCAAGCACGTTTACGTGATTTGGGTGGCTTAATCGTGATCGACTTCATTGATATGGAATCGAGCAAAGCACAAAAAGATGTTGAGAACCGCTTACGCGATGCTCTGCGTCATGATCGTGCTCGCGTTCAGATGGGCAAAATCTCCAAGTTTGGCTTGATGGAAATGTCTCGTCAGCGCTTGCGCCCTGCACTATCTGAAGGTAGCCATGTCACCTGCCCACGTTGTAACGGCACTGGCCACATTCGCGATACTGAATCTTCTGCATTGCAAGTTCTGCGTATCATCCAAGAAGAAGCGATGAAGGAAAACACAGCAGCGATTCATACACAGGTACCAGTCGAAGTGGCTGCCTTCCTCCTGAATGAAAAACGTGCTGAAGTCATCAAGATCGAGACCCGCTTCAAAGTGAATGTCTTGATGGTTCCTAACAAGCATTTAGAAACTCCACATTACAAACTAGAGCGCTTGCGTCATGACGACCCACGTCTTGATGACCAAAAGGCTAGTTATGTGATGGCGGAAGAAGCTGCTCGCGAACTCGAAACAGACACAACAGTTAGCAAAAAAGATGCGGATGTAAAAGTACGTCCAGAAGCAGCAGTTAAAGGCATCACTCCGACACAACCTGCACCAGTCAGTCAGCCACGTCCTGCACGTACTGAAAAAGTGGTGACTGAAAGTTCTGGCGGTCTCTTTGGGTTTATTAAGAAGCTTTTCTCCTCATCCCCAGCAGTTGAAGAGAAGCCTGCACCAAGCAACCCTCGTGGCCGCAATCAAGGCCGCAATGGCAACGATCGCAATCGTGGTCGCAACCGTCGTGGTGAGCGTACTGAGCGCCCAGAAGCGGCTGCAGCTGAAGGTACTCCAACAGAAGGTGCTAACAACAATCGCAACCGCAACAACCGTAACGGCAATCGTAACCAGGGCAATCAAAATGGTCCGAAGCCAGAACGTCAAGATGCGAACCGCAATCAAGCTAATCCAGCAGCAGTAACGCCTGCAACTGAAGCCGCTCCTGGTGGCGAAACTACTCCAGGCGCTGAAGGTGAAGAGCGTCGTGGTCGTGGTCGCAACCGTCGTGGTCGTGGTCGTGGTCAACGTGGCGAGCGTACTGAAGGTGGCAATGATGTTGCTAATACACCAGCAACTGCTATGTCAGCAAGCCCATTTGCAGGCCCTCCAGTAGGTATGGCTGGTGCATCTGCAAGCATGCCTATTCAGAATATTGCGAACAGCTTTGGTAACGCAAAACTTGTAGCAGAGAAACAAGAAAGGCAAGAGCGCGCACCACGTGCTCCACGTCAATCAAATCGTCCTACACAAAACTCTGCTCCCGCATCTAATCCAGCACCAGTTGCTGTTGCGGCTGCTCCGCTAGAGGTCATCGCTAAACCTGCACCAGAACTTCCTAAAGTTGCCTTCCAGGCACTTGAAGAAACTTCGTTGCATAGCGTTGTGCAATCAGCCGGCATGATTTGGGTCGCTACCGACTCTTCAAAGCATGCTGACGCTCAAAGCCAGATTCAGGCAGAGCCTGTTGCTCATAACTTGGGCAGAGCACCTAAACCGGCTGCAAGTCTTCCTGATGGCCCAATGGTTTTAGTTGAAACCGGCGGCCAAGAAAAAACGGTTTAACGCTTATTTAAGCTTTTCTCCAGACCGCCATTTATCCCAAAAGGATATTTGGCGGTTTGGCAGAAACCCCGTTTCACAGCCATAATTGAGAGCATGGTTGAAAAAGTAAACCCTAAAGTAATTCCGATACGCATTGATGAAGGCAAAGGCCTAACGCCATCTATTGGCGCCCAACTCATCACGCCGCATAGTCATACCAAAGATACTCGGGGGCGCACTCTAAGAGATCTGCGTATCTCCGTGACCGATCGCTGCAACTTTCGCTGCACCTATTGCATGCCTAAGGAAGTATTCGATCAAAACTATCCTTACCTAGCTCATAAAGAATTACTGAGTTTTGAAGAAATTACTCGCCTCACCTCTATCTTCGCTACTTTGGGCGTTGAAAAAATTAGACTGACTGGTGGCGAGCCTTTGCTGCGCAAGAACTTAGAGGTACTTATTGAGATGTTGGCCAAAGTGCGCACTCCAGAAGATAAAGCGCTGGACCTCACCCTCACTACTAACGGCAGCATCTTACGTAAGAAAGCTGCTGCACTAAAAACTGCCGGCCTGCAAAGATTGACAGTCAGTCTCGATGGTCTAGATGATGCCATCTTCAAAAAAATGAATGATGTTGACTTCCCAGTTGCCGATGTGCTCGATGGCATTGCCGCAGCGCAAGAAGCAGGCTTCCAAAATATCAAAGTCAATATGGTGGTGAAAAAAGGTACCAACGATCATGAGATTGTTGCGATGGCTAAGCACTTTAAAGGCAGCGGCGTCATTCTGCGTTTTATTGAATTTATGGATGTGGGCAGTTCTAATGGCTGGAATATGGAACAGGTACTTCCGTCTAAAGAAGTGATTGCCAGAATTCATGAAGCTTTTCCTTTAGAGCCAGTAGAGGCTAACTACACCGGTGAAGTCGCACAGCGCTGGCGCTATGTCGATGGCTCAGGGGAGATTGGTGTGATCTCCAGTGTTACTCAAACTTTCTGTCACGAATGCTCTAGAGCACGCATCTCGACTGATGGGCAAATGTATCTTTGCCTTTTTGCCAATGAAGGTTTTGATTTCAAAACCTTACTGCGCTCTGGCAAGAGTGATTTAGAAATTGCTAATGCGGTAATGAACACCTGGTCAACTCGCGACGATCACTATTCAGAAATTCGGGGTTCGAATACTGCGAATCTACCCTCTGGCAACCGCAAGGTTGAAATGTCTTACATTGGTGGTTAATGATTTCTACTAAAGACATTACTGGACTCATACTTGCTGGTGGACGCGCGCAACGCATGGGTGGCATTGATAAAGGTCTTATTCCTTTTCACGGCAAACCACTCATTGAGTCAGCCATTACTAAGCTTAAGCCTCAAGTACAAACTATTGTGATTAATGCCAATCGTAATGTCACAAAGTATGCGAGCTATGGGTATCCAGTGATCATGGATGAAACGCCAGATTTTTCAGGGCCATTAGCGGGCTTCTCTGTAGGTTTGAAGTCCTGCAAGACCTCTTATCTCCTTACCTCACCTTGCGACTCCCCCCTGCTACCCAATAACCTCGCAGAGTTATTAATTGCCGAGATGGAGCGAGGTGATTTTCAATTGGTGTACGCCTCCACCAAAGAAGCGGATGGCAAAGTATGGGCACAGCCTGTTTTTTGTCTTATGCGTAGTAACTTACAAGATTCATTGGATCAATTTCTCCAAAAAGGGGGTCTCAAAATTGATCGCTGGTTTAGAGAGTTGCATAGCAGCACGGTCATTTTTGATGACCCTCAACTATTTGCCAATGTAAATACTCCTGAAGAGCTAAAGTCACTAGAAGAAGCATCGGCATGAGTCACTCTCCAAACCAAGCAATTCTCTTAACCTCATCACTACATGTTGATGATGCACGCAAGGCAATTGCTGCTTTGGTAGAAGATCTCATTGAAGAATCTAAGACGATTAATGATCCTGCAGATATCGAAAATGTTCCATTGGATCAAGCGATTAATCGAATATTGGCAGCCGATTTACTTTCACCTATCAATGTGCCAGCTGCAGACAATTCAGCTATGGATGGTTTTGCATTTGATGGCAAATGTCTCGACACCAACAGTACTACCATCGGCTTGAGGGTGGTTGGCACGGCGCTTGCTGGCAAACCCTTTGAAGGCAGTATTGGTCCTGGGGAATGCCTAAAAATCATGACGGGTGCCGTGATACCTGCTGGCTGCGATACCGTCATTCCACAAGAATTCACAAGCGCAAAAGATGAGAATGCAATTGAATTCAAGCAAGATCAATTAAAGCCTGGCGAGAACAGACGCCTACGTGGTGAGGATCTTCAAAAGGGTAAACCTGCAATTGCTGCGGGTCGCTTACTGCGCCCTTCTGATCTAGGTCTAGCTGCATCACTTGGTATTACCTCCTTACCAGTAAAGCGCAAACTCAAAGTAGCCATTCTGTCTTCCGGTGATGAATTGCGCGCGCTAGGCCAAGCATTAGATGCAGGCAGCATATATGACAGCAACCGCTACAGTCTTACTGGTTTACTCAATCGCCTAAATTTAGAAATCATTGACTGCGGCATTGTGCGCGATGATCCCATCTCTTTGAAGCAAGCCTTTATCGAGGCAGCTAGCAAAGCAGATGTATTGATTTCCTCTGGGGGCGTTTCGGTTGGTGAAGCAGATTTCACAAAACAGATCATGCAAGAGTTGGGTGATGTCGGTTTCTGGAAAATCGCCATGCGCCCAGGACGCCCTATGGCGTTTGGAGTTCTCAAACCAGTCGCCGGAAAATTCCCCGCTCGCAAAACGCTCTTCTTTGGTTTACCCGGAAATCCAGTGGCGGTCATGGTGACCTTCTATCAATTTGTTCGAGCAGCACTTTTACAACTCAACGGAGCCAATCAGACTGAACCACCTCTTACCCAGGCCGTTGCCGAAGCTCCCATTCGAAAAAAACCGGGTCGTACAGAATTTCAGCGCGCCATTCTAGGGCGTGGAGCCGATAACAAGCCTACACTAAGACTAACTGGCAGCCAGGGTGCTGGGATTTTGCGCTCGATGAGTGAAGCTAATTGCTTTGTGATCCTAGCTCACGAGCAGGGAAATGTTGCCGCTGGAGACTGGGTAGATATAGCACTTTTTGATGGACTGCTTTAAGATTGCGTCATTATGAAACTTAGCAAAAAAGAACTCGTCTTTCTAGACCCAATGCATACCGCCAAAACCTTAGTTTTGGTTTACCTCTGCTTCTCTGTACCGATTGTGTTGTTGGCTCTATTTGTAGCCTTCATTCGTGACGGTGCTATCCCAGGATTTACTGTGTTGTCCGCACTCATTCTCAATGCCCTGCTCGGGTTTGGATTGTTATGGATTGCCTGCAAAGTCTATAACTGGGTTGCTGGAAAATTCGGCGGTATTGAGTTAGCTTTGCGCGAACTGCCAGAAGAAATTGACGCTGAATAACTAACTTAATATTCGAAGCGAAGCTTCAAGTAATAAAGCCGAGTATGACTCGGCTTTATTTTTTGCTAAGCTTTGTAGACTTCTGCATTAATAAGACTGGGTGGTTTTTTTCCTGCAAGCGCTGCACGTAAATTATCTACTGCTAAATCCACCATCGCTCTACGTGTTTTTTCTGTAGCACTAGCAATGTGTGGAGCAAGTACTACGTTATTCAATTTTAATAGCTCGGGATGCACTTTGGGCTCGCCTTCGAATACATCTAAGCCGGCTGCAAAGATTCTTTTTTCCTTGAGAGCTTGAGCCAGAGCCGCATCATCCACAATGCCACCACGGGCAATGTTTATCAGGGTTGCCGTTGGTTTCATGAGAGCAATTTCTTTGGCGCCAATCGTATGATGACTCTCGGCGCTATAAGGCAACACCAGAACTACGTGATCAGCGGTGCGAAGCAATTCTTCTTTAGAAACATATGTAGCGCAACAGGCTTTTTCATCAGCCTCTGATAAATGGCTGCGGTTGTGATAAATCACATTCATACCAAAACCCAATGCGCGCTTTGCAATGCCTTGACCAATTCGACCCATACCAATAATGCCTACTGTACTGTGATGCAAATCCATGCCAAGAGGATTATTCACAATCGACCATTTGTCCCACTGTCCTGCCCGCACCCAGTGCTCAGATTCAGTTATACGTCTTGCGGTTGCCATCAATAAAGCAAAGCCAAAGTCAGCTGTTGTGTCAGTTAAAACATCTGGCGTATTGGTTGCCATCACTCCAACAGCAGTCATTACTGGCACATCAAAATTGTTATATCCCACAGAAATATTGGCCACCACCTTCAAATCATTAGCTTGAGCCAGAGCATTAGCATCAATTCTTTCGCTGCCAGTAACCAAAGCCCCTACAACCCCAGAGAGTTCTTTTTGCAACTCTTCAGGGCTAAAAATGCGATCCTCCTGATTGGATCTCACCTCAAAAGATTCCTCTAATTTGGCCAATGCCTCTGGAAAAATGGCTCTTGCCACCAAAATCTTGGGTTTTTGCTGATTAACTGGGCTATTGGGCTGTGTATTCATATTGGGAACTTTACCTCAAGTAAATAGACCCTTTCGCCTGAAAAATAGGCTATTTCAGCTAAAATTGAGCTTTTATAACCTAGCACCCGGCTTTTTGGGGCTCTTGAAACTAAACCGCCATGACTTACGTTGTTACCGAAGCCTGTATCCGTTGCAAATACACCGACTGCGTTGATGTTTGCCCAGTTGACTGCTTTCGCGAAGGTCCTAATTTTTTAGTGATTGATCCAGATGAATGCATCGATTGCGCAGTTTGCGTTCCAGAGTGTCCTGTTAACGCTATTTACGCTGAAGATGATGTCCCTGGTGACCAACAGGCATTCATCAAACTCAATGCTGAACTCTCTCCTTCTTGGACTTCGATTACCAAGTCCAAAGCAGCTCTTCCAGATGCCGAAGAATGGAAAGACGTCAAAAACAAACTTGATCAGCTAGTAAAGTAATTTTCTAGCCAAAGAAATTGGTGTCGAATAAACCTATAGAAACCGATGCCGTCATCATTGGCGCCGGTCCTGTGGGTCTCTTTCAGGTTTTTGAATTAGGCCTCTTAGAAATTAAAGCGCATGTAATTGATTCACTACCAGAGGTTGGTGGTCAATGTATTGAGTTATATCCAGATAAACCCATCTACGATATTCCTGCAATACCTGTCTGTACCGGTCGCGAACTCACTAACAATTTACTAAAGCAAATTGCACCCTTTGGCGCTCAATTTCATTTGGGTCAAGAGGTTGCTAAGCTTGAACCCCAAGCCGATGGCCGCTTTCTCATTAGCACCTCGCAAGACAATCATTTTCTGAGTAGAACTGTATTCATTGCTGGCGGTGTTGGGGCTTTTCAGCCACGTACCATCAACCTTGAGGGGATTGATATCTTTGTAGACAAACAGCTCTTCTATCACGTTAAAAATCCCGAGCAATTTGCGAGGAAAAGAATTGTGATTTGCGGAGGTGGAGATGCAGCTTTAGACTGGGCAATTCATTTTTCTGAAATTGCAGCCAGCGTTACCTTAATTCATCGTCGTGATGACTTCAAGGCTGCGCCAAAATCAATTGCCAGAATGCGCGAACTTTGTAATAGCAACCAGATGCAACTGCTGATCGGACAAGTGACTGCTTATGAATCGAAAGATGACTTACTTTCTGAGATCACCTTCACAAATATTGATGGCGAATCCAAACAAATTCCTTTAGACGATCTTCTAGTGTTCTATGGACTCTCTCCTAAGTTAGGCCCAATCGCCGAATGGGGTCTGAATATCGATCGCAAACAAATCTGCGTCGATACCGAGAAATTTCAAACCAGTATTCCTGGGATTTACGCTGTTGGCGATATCAATGTCTACCCCGGTAAGAAAAAATTGATTCTGTCTGGATTCCATGAGGCAGCTCTTGCCGCCTTTGCTGCCGCAGCATACCTAAACCCCGAAAAACAGATTCAACTCCAGTACACAACCACCTCCCCCAAGCTTCACAAGGCCTTGGGGGTGAAGTCGCCCACATTCGAGTAAGCTATCCTTAATTCGTTAATACATAACCACTTTTAGCCAATCTATATGCATCAATATCACGATCTAATGAAAGAAGTCCTCGCCAAGGGGGTTCAAAAGTCCGACAGGACCGGCACTGGCACAGTCTCCGTATTTGGACACCAGATGCGCTTTAACTTGGCGGATGGCTTTCCTATGGTGACCACCAAGAAGCTTCACTTGAAGTCAATCATCTATGAATTACTCTGGTTCCTCAAAGGTAGCACGAACAATAACTGGCTGAAAGAGCGCGGCGTATCCATCTGGAACGAATGGGCAGCACCCGATGGTGATTTAGGTCCCATCTACGGTTATCAGTGGCGCTCATGGCCAGCGCCGAATGGTCAGCACATCGATCAAATCTCTGAGGTGGTTGAGACGATCAAAAAGAATCCAGACTCACGTCGCATCATTGTTTCTGCGTGGAACGTAGCCGATATTCCTCGCATGGCTTTAGCACCTTGCCACGCTTTCTTTCAGTTTTATGTCGCCGATGGCAAGTTGTCATGCCAACTCTACCAACGTAGTGCGGATATTTTCTTGGGTGTGCCATTTAATATTGCTAGTTATGCATTGCTCACGCACATGATGGCGCAACAATGTAATTTGGAAGTGGGTGACTTTGTTTGGACCGGCGGTGATTGTCATCTATATAGCAACCATCTAGAGCAAGTGGAACTTCAGTTATCTCGTGATTTTTTCCCGCTACCGAAGCTCAGTATTTTGCGCAAACCAGATTCTATTTTTGACTATGAATTTGAAGACTTCGAAATCATCGGCTATGAATCCCATCCTCACATTAAAGCTCCTGTAGCTATTTAAGAATCGTATTCATGACTCAACCTGCTATTTCTATGATTGTTGCGCGCTCACGCAATCACGTCATTGGCCGTGATAATCAAATGCCCTGGAAGATCTCGGCTGATTTGCAGTTTTTCAAGCGCGTCACCATGGGGCACCCCGTGATTATGGGTCGCAAGACTTGGGAATCCATTGGGCGTCCCCTGCCTGGACGTCGCAATATCGTAGTAAGCCGCAATGCAGCTTATGAGGCTACTGGCGGCGAATTAGTCGGATCTCTCGATGAAGCCTTGAAGAGTTTGAGTGAATTCCCACGTGTTTTTGTCATTGGTGGTGAACAACTCTTCACGCAGGCATTTCCTAAAGCAGATCGACTCTATATTACGGAGATTAATATGGATGTTGATGGGGGCGATACTTTCTTTACGGTTCCAAATGAATCTGAATGGAAAGAAGTGGAGCGTACTCCTGGCTCCGAGGGCGATATTACGTTTAGCTTCATTACGCTAGAGCGAAAATAAAAAAGGACTCCGCTGAACTGACCCACAAAAGTTGGACATCAAATCCAACTCAAAAGGGTCAGCCTCATGTCCAAATACAGCAAAGACTTTAAGCTAGAAGTCATTCATCACTATCTGTCAGGTAAAGAAGGATTTACCGCAACGGCAAAACGGTATGGCGTTAAATTTACCTATGTCCGCACATGGGTTCATGCCTTTAAAGCTCATGGTCAAAAAAGTCTAACCAAGACTTACACTCATCACCCCAGTGCCTTTAAGCTTGCCGTACTCAAGGTAATGGCGCAAGATCAGCTCTCCATTAATCAAGCGGCAGCCCACTTTAATATCGCCTCTCCCAGCACTATCTCCGTATGGCAACGCCTCTACAATGAAGGCGGTATTACAGCCCTAGAACCTAAACCCAAGGGACGGCCACCCATGTCAAAACGAAGTGAGATCCAAGCACTCCTAGCTAAACCTTCAGAGCAGCTTACGCATGAAGAACTCTTGCTGAAGTCGCACTATTTAGAGGTGGAGAACGCTTACTTAAAAAAGCTCGAAGCCTTAGCTCAGCAAAAGTACTTGGCAAACAAGAACAGGTCCAAGTCGTCACCGAGTTAAGGCAGCAGTACCCTTTGCAAACTATCCTAGGCATTGCCAATATGGCCAGGAGTGTCTACTACTACCAGCTAAGTGCTAGTGCTAAAGTCGACCCCTATCTGGATGCTAAGACTCAAATTGGCGCAATCTACCATCGCCACAAGGGCTGCTATGGCTATCGGCGAGTCCATTTAGAGCTGAGCAACCAACATCGTTACCTTGATCCCAAGACCGTACAAAAGCTGATGGGGCAACTAGGGCTTAAATCCCTTGTTAGACCTAAACGCTATCAGTCCTATAAAGGCGGTATTGGTAAGGTAGCACCCAACTTATTAGAGCGTAACTTTGCGGCCAGTAAACCCAATCAGAAGTGGGTTACTGATGTGACGGAGTTCAACATCAGGGGTGAGAAGGTATACCTCTCGCCGATCTTAGATCTTTATAACCAAGAGATCGTCTCCTATGAGATTAGCGATCGGCCACAGATTAGCAGCGTCATGCAGATGCTCCAAAGCGCATTTAAACAACTGGGACCAAAAGACAAACCCATGCTGCACTCAGATCAGGGCTGGCAATATCAAATGGGGTTTTATCAACAGGCTATAAAGAAACAAGGCATTACTCAAAGCATGTCTAGAAAAGGTAACTGCTTAGACAACGCAGTGATGGAAAACTGGTTTGGGATTATGAAAACAGAGTTCTTCTATCGGAAGAGGTTTGAAAGTATCGAATCATTTAAAACGGAGCTTAAGGAATACATCCACTACTACAACCATGATCGGATCAAACAAAAACTAAAGGGATTGAGCCCGGTTCATTACCGAACTCAATCCCTTCTGGTAACCTAATTAAACTGTCCAACTTTTGTGGGTCAGTTCACGCGGAGTCCTTTTTCTATAGCGTAGTGCTGAAGCTTTTTTACTGAACAACAATCTTTGCATCTTTTGCAATCTGACCTAAGAATTCATATTGCTTTCTTTGAGTCATACCAGCACGAATAGCTGCCTTAGCTTGCTCGAATGCTGGCGGCTTGCTTGATTTCTTATCTTCTAACTTGATTAAATACCAACCTTGTTGCATCTGAATTGGGGCTGGTGAAACCTGACCTTTAGAAAGAGTCATCAATACAGAAGCTAATTGTGGCGCTACTTGCCCAGGCTGAATCCAACCTACAGCACCGCCTTGCACCTTATTTGGCGCCAAAGAAACACTCTTAGCAACCTTATCAAATGACTCCCCTTTTTTAATGCGCGCCAATGCTGCTTGTGCATCAGCTTCAGTAGCGACAGTGATATCGCTCACCTTGTATTCATTAATCATCCCTTGAGGACCTAAGGATGCAACCTCTTTGTTGTACTCAGCCTGAACATCAGCATCAGTAATTGGGTTTTTAGCCATATATGTAGACAACTCGAGATCCGCCAAATAGTTCTGACGAATCATCATCAGTTGTGTGTTGGCTTTTTCTGAATTTGCTAAACCATCTTTTTCCGCCTGCTGCGAAAGTAAGAGCACTTCAATGTACTTCTCAATCACTACTTTGCGCAATTCTGGAGAATCCTTTTGCCCTTGAGAAAGGGCAACTTTAATTCCCTGCTCCACCATGTCATTGGTAATGATGGTTCCATTAACAGAAGCTGCTGCATTAATGGGCAATCCACTCTGTTGCGCATAAGTGCCGCTAACAAGCGCGCTCGTCAATACACCTGCGGCAATCAAGCGCACTACCATTAGATTGAATACAGAGGAAAAAGGTTTCATAAGGGAGATATCTTTCTAAAATTTAACCTCAATAGTACCAGTAGGTATGGGTCAAACCTGAATAAGCCACAGTAAAATGTACCTATGTGCGTTCAATATCTCACTACCGTAAATGTTGATTGGGTAAAAACCCACTTTGACCTCGATTTACCGACATCAACCGTTCACGATGTATTTCCGACCTACCCAGGCCCCATCATCCTCAAAAGTCACAATACCGACCGTACCGCCATTGGCTTGGCACGCTTTGGCTTATTACCATCATGGGCTAAAGAAGAAACCTTCGGCAGAAAAACCTATAGCGCAAGAGCTGAAACGGTAGCCGAAAAGCCCTCTTACAAGTTCGCCTGGACCAAGCGGCATTACGCATTAGCCTTGGCGGATGCTTTTTATGAGCCTTGTTATGAATCTGGTAAAGCAGTCCGGACTACTATCAAGCAAGCCAATCAAGAACCGATGGCCATTGCTTCTATCTGGGATACTTGGACTGAATCAGAAACTGGTGAGCTCATCGTTTCATTTTCCATGCTCACAATTAATGCCAGCAATCACCCGGTGATGCAGCGCATGCATAAACCCGAAGATGAGAAACGTACCGTAGTGCCGTTGCGACCTGAACTCTTTGATGCGTGGCTCAACGCCACACCAGAGGAAGCGCAAGCGCTATTAACAATAGACTCTATTCCCAAACTAACGCTAGCCTAAAAAGTAATAACGGGCTTTGTAGCTTGATAGGGGTCGGCTGATTGCGCTTCTATTGCCTCTGACTCTTCTTCACCCTGGGGTTGCTTGTAATATTTTGCATCCGATGCGCGCTCTTTAGCTATACGAGCATCTTCTGCTCTTGGATCTACCGGACCAAACGGCCCCTCAACCGGAGACAGGGACTGCCTATTGAATTCCTGCACCTGCCCTGGAGTATATGGGGAATAAGTCGTTGACCCAGGGGGTAAGGAAGGAGTTTGAGAGCAGGCCGAAACACCCATCAATAACAGGAGTGGACTTAGTTTCGAAAAGAATGTATTCATGAGGCCCATTGTATGGCAGCAGTCATTACTTCATCTGGGCAAATTACTTCGACAACTCTGGAGAGCATTTTTGACTACGGGGATACGGCAGATCAGCAATAGCAAAATAACCGCCCCATAAATCGAGACTATTCCCAAATCATTTTTACCTGCCTTATGCCACCAATAATGAACTATTGCAGTACATGCGATTAAATACACCAGTTTATGCAACAAAGTCCAACGTCTACCCAATTGACGCACAGCCCATTGGTTTGACGTCAGCGCTAGGGGTGTTAACAATACTAAAGTTAGAAAGCCCATCGTAATGAAGGGGCGCTTTACAACATCACTCCACATGGACTGAATGTTTAAATTCTGATCCAACCAGAACCAAATCGAAAAGTGGATGCAAGCGTAGAAGAAACAAAAAAGTCCCAACATACGACGTAACTTGATCCAAGCAGTCAAACCCGTCATTAAGCGTAAGGGGGTCATCGCCAGGGTAATACACAGAAAAACCAATGCCCAAGTACCAGTGGATCGGGTGATAAATTCAATTGGGTTAGCACCCAGGCCTTCGTGGTCGCCAAGCCAAACTAAGCGGGCTAGCGGTAACAAAGAAAGCAAGAAGACCGAAATCTTAATCAAATTCATAAACCATATTAAACGACCCCAGAGATTCAAAATCAATGGGGTCGTTTAATCGATTGAGATGCGATCATACTTAAGCTGAACTTCCTCTAAAACTAAGCCAAACTCAACCCCTCCTTGCTCAGCGGGAAGTTTCGAACTGGTCTACCAATCGCAGCAGAAATAGCATTCGCAACGGCTGGACCAACCACGCAAATCGTTGGCTCACCTACTCCACCCCAAAAATCATAAGTTGGAACTAAGACTGTTTCGATCCTTGGTGTAGACGATAACTTCAATATTGGGTAGGTATCCAGATTCTGCTGTTTGATGCGGCCTTTTTCTACAGAGATCTCTGGCAAGAAAATTGCGCCCAATGCCATCGCCACAGAACCTTCAATTTGCTCTCGGGTTAAGTAAGGATTAACGACATGTCCCGAATTTAAGGCAAACACCAAACGCGTAACCTTCACGACATTATTCTGTACAGTCACCTCAGCAACGCAAGCAGAGTAACTGGCATAGCCCATGAACTGAGCAACGCCACGATAGGTTCCTGATGGCAATGGTTTATCCCAATCCGCCTTCTTCGCGGCAGCGTTAAGAACGCCCAAATGCTTTGGATGACTTTGCATGAGCGCCTGCCTAAATTTCACAGGATCCTTACCTGCTGCCTTAGCGCACTCATCCATAAAGCATTCCATGAAGATGCCGTTTTGGTTGGTGTTTACGCCACGCCATGGGCCAACCGGCACATGAGTATTCTTCATCACATATTCTGTTAGGAGTGTCGGGAAGGTGTAGCCCAGCTGAGCATCAGGGCCCTTCTCATAAAAGCCTTGGAGCTGACGTTCATCTTTACCATTTTTGATAGCCTGTGGTGCTAATGTGGCATTAATCGATTGGCCGGCAACCTTAATATGCATACCCGTCAAATTGCCTGACCCATCTACACCAGCAGTCATCTTTGCCATTGCTATCGGATGGTAGTAATCATGAGTCATATCTTCTTCACGACTCCAGATGACTTTGACCGGGACCCCTGGAAACTTTTGCGCTACTTTAGCAGCAAAGGTTGTGAAGTCTTGCGTGGAGCCGCGACGACCCAGGCCACAACCAGAATCTAATTTATACACTTCACAATTTGCGAGTGGTAAGCCAGTAGCTTCAGATAAAGCTGCGTGAGATCCCTCACCATTTTGAGTTGGCACCCAAGCCTCTGCACGATCACCCGTAATTTTGACGGTGGCATTCATAGGCTCCATCGTGACGTGTGCACGATAAGGCGTGTAATAGATGGCCTCTACTTTTTTAGCGGCGCTATTGATGGCGGCAGGTGCATCGCCCTCCTTACGCTGCCAAAAATCACCTTCTTCATCTAAACCATCACGTAACATTTTATTGATGCCATCTTGTGACACAGTGGCAGCTTTACCCTCATCCCAGACAATGGGCAACGCATTAAGCGCTGTGTTTGCATGCCACCAGGTATCAGCTACTACCGCTACAGTACTGTCATCAATCTTGACTACACCCTTCACACCACGCATCTCTTTAATTTTGGCTTCGTCATAACTTACCAATTTGCCACCAAAGACAGGGCAAGCTTTTACAGAAGCGCAGAGCATGCCCGGAAGCTGTAAATCAACGCCATATACTTTTGATCCATTAACCTTATTGGCAGTATCTAAACGTGCATAGGGCTGTCCAGCAACTTTCCAGTCTCGAGGATCCCGTAAGGTAATCGACTTTGGATCAGGTGGAGTCAAGGTAGATGCCAGCTCGGCCACTTTGCCGTAGGTGGTTTTGCGACCTGTTGCTTTATGAGTGATAACACCTTTATCTACGGTCAACTCTGTTACGGGCACATCCCACTGATTGGCTGCCGCCTGCATCAACATCATACGAGCTGCTGCTGCGCCACGACGCACATAATCTTCGGAGATGCGAATGCCGCGGCTACCACCAGTCCCGTGCTCACCCCACACGCGCTTGCGCGCTAAACTTTGTCCTGGCGTGGCTGATTGAGTTTTAACCTTCTTCCAATTGCACTCGAGCTCCTCGGTAACTAATTGAGCAAGGCCTGTGCGTGTTCCTTGACCCATCTCTGATCGAGCAATTCTGATGTAGACAGTATCGTCAGGCTTAATACTGACCCAAGCGTTGACTTCAGCTTCACCTGCTTGCAGCGGTGTATTTGGATCGTATTTAGGGCCTGCTTGAGCAAATGCTAAATCAGGCAAGGCACCTATCCCCAACATAAGCCCACCACCCAACATGGTGCCCTTGACGATGAAATCACGACGAGAAGGATTTTCCAAATTCAGAGTTTGTTTTTGTGTTGTCATGTTCTTCTCCTTAACCACGTGTCGCAGGAGTGGCGTTGTACTGCGCTAAAATATCCGCCAACTTCTTTTGACCGGAGGCAACATGAATTCCATCTCGAATCTTTTGGTACGTTCCACAACGGCATAGATTGCCCATGGCATTGTCGATATCGGCATCAGTTGGCTTTGGATTTCTCTTTAAGAGAGCGGCGGCTGCCATGATTTGACCTGATTGGCAATAACCGCACTGAGGCACATCGAGTGCAACCCAAGCTTGCTGTACTGGATGCGTATTGTTTTTAGAGAGCGCTTCAATGGTGGTAATTTTGGCTTTACCAACAGCAGATACCGGAATTGAACAGGAGCGAACTGGCTCACCATTGAGATAGACAGTACAGGCCCCACATTGCGCAACACCACAACCATATTTCGTGCCAGTGAGCCCCACCACCTCCCGAATAGCCCACAACAAGGGCATATTCGGCTCCACATCAATATTCTGAACCTGACCATTAATGTTTAACTGCATGTTGTCTCCTATGGTTTTCTTTTCAAAAGACTATAAATCATTCTGGACTTTTTGCGCTCGCACATAAATGTCTCGGTCTAGGGCAAAACCCTATCGAACCAGACTGTAATTTGCTATCCTGAAGCCTCAAATTAAGGATAAATATGACCGAAGAAAACCAAACCCAAAACGATGAAGATTTTGACTATGGGTGCGAGTGTGCAATGACCTTGCTCAACGAGCCTACTGAGGATCGCCTAAATGACTTAATTGATGATTTAGATGAAGATGGCATGATCTCCACCGAAGTGGTTTATGGCCTACTAGCTACCATCCTCATGAGCATGAATGAGGAAGAGCACGAAGGTGAAGAGCACTAATTAGCGTTGGTTTACTTGGGAAGCAAAGGTATCCATTGCCTTTGCTAACTGAACATCTAATGCAGTTAGGGCATCCGCTGAATGGGTGGTCAACTCGACCTTCACCTTATTCCAAGAGTTCGACCAGTCGGGATGATGGCCAATGTCTTCGGCACACTGGGCGCAGAGCGTCATAAATTCAAAAGCTTGCTTAAAGTCTAGAAATACAAATTCTCGCGTAATTTTCTTGCCGCTGATATCAAGAAACCATGAAGGAATTTCTTGCTCCAAATCGAAGTGATTAACCATCAAAATAAATTTCCTTTAAGTAGAGATGCTTTGAGAAAGCTGCTTTAAATCTTCTGGATAGAGCCAGCGCCATTCACCTTCCACTAAATCAGCGGGTATTTTGTATGCTCCGATTTCAGTACGGTGCAGTTTGGCAACATGATTTCCCACTGCAGCCATCATGCGTTTTACTTGGTGATAGCGACCTTCAACAATAGTCATTGCCAGCACATGATCAGAAATGAGTTTGCATGCAGAAGCGAAGCAAGGCTTTGGATCATCATCAAGTACAACACCATTCATAAGGTGGTCGATTTGTCTCTGAGTAATAGGCTCTGGTGTAGTGATCTCATAAACCTTGCCAATATTTTTCTTGGGAGTAGTCATCTTATGAATAAATTGACCGTCATCTGAGATCAACAGCAAGCCAGTCGTGTCATAGTCTAAGCGTCCCACACATTGCAAACCTCTTTCCACAAAGGGGCTGGGTAACAAACTGTAGACACTGGGGTGATGTGTTGTCTTGTGCGAACACTCGTAATTGGCTGGCTTGTTAAATGCGAGATAGGCTTTCTCGTGATATTCCCAATCCCTACCCTCAACATTAAGAATCAAATTTTCAGGGGCGATTCTTTGCTCTGGGTCTTCAGCTAAAACGCCATTTACTTTCACCAGTTCGGCATATACCAAATCACTACAATAGCGACGGGTACCAAAGCCTTGGCTAAAAAGAATTTTTTCTAGGGGAATCGGTTTTGCCATATGCTGCAGAGCATACTACAGAGGAGACTTTCATTGGATTGATCATTTGCTCCTTGTAATTCATTATCATTGAGTATTCCCGCTATTTCTAGACGCCATCACAATGCTCTCCAAGCCAAAACCACGCTCTTTATTACATAATCGAGAAATTACCTTTCAAGGTTATGCAAGAGAGGATGGCCTTTGGGATATCGAGGGTCATCTGAAGGATTTCAAAACCAATCCTTTTCAGACCACAGCAAAAACCTGGCAACCAGGCGAAGCTTTTCATGACATGTGGGTGCGCGTCACGCTTAACCAAGATTTTGTTATTCAAGCGATTGAAGCCGTCATGGATGGGCAGCCTCATTCAGAATGCTCGACAGCCATTCCACCGATGGATGGCTTAGTTGGGGAGCGTATTGGTAAAGGCTGGCGCAGAACCATTGATACCCACCTAGGCGGCATTAAAGGGTGCACGCATTTACGTGAGCTTCTCGTCACTCTTGCTACAGCGGCCTACCAATCCATCCCCGGTGCATTCTTTGATCCGGAAGGCAATAAACCGCCTCTTTACTTAGGCACCTGCAAATCATGGGACTTTGATGGCCCTGTTGTGATGCGTGTCTATCCCAAGTTTTATCGCTGGAAGCCTTAAGTCTTATAAAGCACCACGATGCAAAGTAGTACCAGCAAAGGATTGTTGAACCGGCATCACCTCAAGCGCATTGATATTCATATGGGCAGGTAAGTTGGCAGTCCAATAAATTGCTTCCGCAATATCATCTGCACTTAAAGCATGAACGCCTTCATAGACTTTTTCTGCTTTTGCATCATCACCTTTAAATCGAACATTAGAATATTCAGTACCTGAGCTGAGACCCGGCTCCACACAAGTAACGCGCAAAGGTGTTCCGATTAAATCAGCGCGTAAATTTAAGCTAAATTGCTTTACAAATGCCTTAGTCGAACCATAGACATTACTACCGGGGTAGGGATAGAGCCCCGCTACCGATCCTATATTAATCACGTGACCACACTTACGCTCGACCATGCCGGGAAGAAAAGCTCTGGTCATATGAACCAATCCTTTGATATTGGTATCAATCATTTGATCCCAATCGGAAATCTTTGCCTGATAAGCTGGCTCCAAGCCTAAAGCAAGGCCAGCATTATTTACCAGAACAGTCACTTTAGAAAACTCTACCGGTAGAGTACTAGCCAGAACATCCACTTGAGCACTATCGCAAACATCCAGTACCAAGGTAAGGAGTTTTTTCTGTTGCACGGCGGGCAAGGAGTTATTTAAAACCTCCAAGCGATCGAGCCTTCTTCCAACAGCAATCACCTGATGCCCATGAGCTAAAAAACGTCGGGCAGTTGCCTCACCAAATCCTGCAGTAGCGCCAGTAATCAATACAGTATGTTCCATACTTCCTCTTGAAATTGATAATAAATAGTCGGTTTTAATTTAATATTAATGCCTATATGGTAATCCCGCGCGCACTCATCTTTACTTTCTTTTGCATTACAACCGCCTTAGTGAGCGCCGCCGAGGAGCCCTCTTCTGCACCCATTTTAGGGCTCATCAATACTTCCCAAGAACGACTGCAAGATCACGTCCTAGAATTCTGGGGCTATCATGAATACGAGGGGTCACAGAACAATGTCAATACCCTTAAGTTACGTTACTACAACCCCCTCAATATTGGGGATTGGCATGGGACGATGAGACTGGATACTGCCTATACTCAAAACACGGGGCCACAACAAACAGCGCAATCGACTAGTGCCTATTCACCAAACAATGCAATGCTCACCATTTGGGGCGGTAAAGAAGGTTGGCTAGGTAATATTGGAGCACGTATTATTGCCCCACTTAGCAATACAGGGCAATGGCTGGCAGGTCCTCAAGTAAGCACCTCCTTTAAGCCCGCTACTAGCGGACAAAATTTACTTGCAGACATCTCGCCGCTAGCTAGATATATGATTGGCTTTAACTCAAAGGCGCAGTCTGGCACCAGTCCACCCCCACTAGCCAGCCGTCTTGAACTGTACCCAACTATAGGACTGAACTTAGGACCCAGCACTCAGCTTCGCCTCTGGGATGAAAATGGCGCTATCTATAACGCCGCAGGGGGAGGTTGGTTTGTGCCAATTGATGGAATGGTCACTCAGCGCATTAATAAAAATCTATTAATCGCTATTGGTGGAGCCAAACAAATCATCCAAACATACCAACTCTACAGTTGGACTGTCTATGGGAAGATCTCACTCAGCTTCTAGAGTCAGTATTTAGTACTCAGTAGATTTTTTAGTCTTTTAAAACTCGACTTTTAATCAACTGCAAAATATTTTTAAATTGAGCATGCCTAGAGTTTTGCAGCCACTCGAAGACAATCATCTCAGTACTCAGCATTGCAATGCCTTGCTGTTGCATGCGCGCTATACCAAGCATCTTATCGTTTGGCGATCTACTACCACAAGCTTCCGGTATCACGGCCACCTCAAAACTTTTTTCTCTTAAACCTAATGCAGTCTGCATTAGACAGACATGTGTTTCGCAACCAGCTAGCACTACTTGATTATTTAAAGGGTTCACTTTTTGAATCAACTCCAACAAACCATTTTTTGTTGCATCAAATGAAAACTTTAAAAGAGTTTGATCACAACAACCGCGAATTCTCCGGTCATTGGGCCCTAAGCCTTCTGGATTTTGCTCAGTTCCAAAGATAGGAATGTCTAAAATTCTTGTAAGCTTTGCTAAAAATAAAGCCTCATCAACTACAGATTCTCCATTATGAATACTGGGAAGAAGGCGGGTTTGATAATCAACCAGAATCAGTACGCTAGTAGTTGGATTAAACATGGATTTTATAAAATTAATTTTTCTTAGTAGTCTTTGGCAGACGAAGGGCTAAGCCATCTAAATAATGCATGATTAATTCATCGGCACCTTTACCGAACATCCGAATACGACCCGTGTGATTCAAAAGTAGTACACCTACAATATGCGCAAAGATAGCCGTAACCTCTGTATCGACTTCTTTTTTACTACACCCCAACTTACTTAATGCAAGCTCTTGAGGGCGCAAGGCATCCCTTAGTCGGGCGTTAAGCTCGACGTCCCACTCATTTGTCAGTCCACGCGGCTTCAGGCCCTGAAAAAGATAAAATCCCAAATCTAAATCACGCGGGTTATCTCTATAGAATTGGTAGAACGCTAGGGCACTTTTTTGCAAGGCAAAAAAATTATTTTTCGGAGTATCTACCGCTTTTGTAGGCGCCGCTAACTCGGAATCATTAATACAATCATTCAAACGCTCTAAAGACTCGGCGAGTAAAGCGCCATAGATCTCTTCCTTACTTGTGAAGTAGCTGTATATTGCCCCTGGGGTATATCCTGCGCGCCTGGCAATCTCTCGCATACTGACAGCCTCCAGACCAAATTCAATAAAGACCGATCTAGCCGCACTCAAAATCTGGCCACGCTTAATATCAACGAGGGCTTGCCTACGAAGATCTTGAGCTTTAGTGCTGGCGCTATTCATACAATAATTATACATACGTTCATATTATTGAACACTGTTCAATTTATGTGTATGATTCACTTTACATCCTTTTATTCAGCCAATTACACGCTAGGTATCCCCATGAATAGCAGCACCTCCCAATTTATGACTAGCAAAGACTATCAAGAATCTTTGCGCTCATTAAAACCGACTGTTTATGTTGACGGTCGATTAATAGAATCCGTTGCCGACGAGCCTTCATTGCGACCTGGGGTTCAAGCTTTAGGAGTCACTTATGACATGGTCCACGACCCGGCATTAGCACCCTTGATGTTGGCGGAATCGAATGGAGCTACAGTGCCCAGAATGCTTCACATTAATCAGTCTTCAGGAGATCTCTTAAATAAATTAGAGGCAGTACGTGTACTGTGCCAAGAGACAGGCTGTGCGCAACGCTATCTAGCACATGATGCCCTGAATGCAATTGCGCAAGTTTCTGCACGTATTGATGATGCAAAGGGTAGCAATGAACATCGCGCAAAATTTACTGAATATCTCTCTCACGTGCAAAAAAATGACCTTGCATTAGGAATTGCAATGACGGATGCAAAAGGGGATCGATCCCGCAGGCCTCATGAGCAAGAAAATCCAGATACTTATGTGCATATTGTTTCTCAGGATGCTAAGGGGGTAGTCATCTCAGGAACAAAAGCAATTGTGACTGGCGCTCCTTATATGCATGAATTTCTGGTCATGCCAGGACGCAATATGACAAAAGAGGATGCTGATTTTGCGATTTGCTGTGCTGTCCCAGTCGACGCTAAGGGTATTACGATTGTGGCACGCCCAGCAGGAAGGCCCGGCGATAAGGTAGAGCACGGTAAACCGATATTTTCTAGCAAGTATGGTCAATCTACTGGCGTAGTAATTTTTGATAAAGTGTTTGTGCCTTGGGAGCGTGTTTTTTATGCTGGCGAATGGGAGCACTCTAGCGTGCTCACATATAACTATGCCACTCACCATCGCCATAGCTGTATCGCTGCTCGAGCTGGCTTTGGAGATCTTTTAATTGGTGCAGGCGCTTTAATGTGTGAGGCGAATGGATTGGATCCAGCAACAAAATCCAATTTACGCGATCCGATGGTTGAATTAATTAAAATTACTGAAGGCTTTTATGCCTGTGGTGTCGCTGCAAGCGTATATGGCACCCAAGATCCCTACAGCAAATCATTCATGCCTGAACCCGTATTTTCTAATATCGGAAAACTCTTATTAGCAACGCAAATTTATGACATGCACAGGCTTGCTCATGAGGTATCTGGCGGATTAATCGTAGCCCTACCAGGACCAGATGAAGATCATAATCCTGCGACGGCAGCTACCTTAGCTGAAGTACTACGCGCGAATCCAGCTGTTCCTTACGATAAACGTATCGAGGTCGCTCGGTTTATTGAAGATCTCACAGCATCCTATCAAGGTGGATGGTATTCGGTAATCAGCTTACATGGTGGCGGCTCCCCCGCGGCTATGAAGCAAGAAATCTATCGCCAATACCCAATTGGAAACAAAGTGGAGCTAGTAGAGCGTCTGTTAGATCGTGGAGTTCTGACGAGCAACGAAGAACGCGCTATCACAAAAAATAAGCAGCCAGGACGCTGTTGTGACCAAGGCTGTAGCGCGCCAGGTCAAGCAGTCATGGTTCCGCTACCAGAGCCAGGAAGAAGAACTTAGTTGCGCTGAATGCGCTTTGTTGCCTACTAATAGAACTTCTTCAGGTCCATGCCCGTATACATGCTGGCTACTTGTTCGCCATAGCCATTAAACATTTGGGTTTTAATCTTCGGCGCAAACATTCCCTTGGGATCGCCAATACGACGCTCAACTGCCTGACTCCAGCGTGGGTGATCTACCTGAGGATTTACATTGGAGTAAAAACCATATTCACGAGCATCAAATTGATTCCAACTAGTCTTAGGCATTTCTTCTGTAAAACGAATTTTGACAATCGACTTGGCACTTTTAAAGCCATACTTCCAAGGCACCACAATACGGACAGGAGCGCCATTTTGCTTAGGCAAGACCTCGCCATATAAACCAAGGGTCAGGAGTGTGAGCGGATTCATGGCCTCATCCATACGGAGACCTTCGCGATAGGGCCAATCAATGATGTTGCTTTTAATTCCCGGCATTTGCTTACGATCCGCTAAGGAAATAAATTCCACATACTTTGCTGAACTTAATGGCTCCACTTTATTAATCAGCTTAGAAAGAGAGTAGCCATCCCAAGGAATAACCATGGACCAACCTTCAACACATCGCATTCGATAAATGCGCTCTTCAATTGGTGCCAACTTCAGAAGTGCATCAATATCGAGTGTCATTGGCTTTTTGACCAAGCCCTCAATTGAGATGGTCCATGGTCTTGTCTGCAAGGTGTCGGCATACGCTGCTGGATCAGCCTTATCAGTACCAAACTCATAAAAGTTGTTATAGCTGGTGACGTACTTCAGAGCAGTCAAATCATCCTTATTCGCATAGGCGGGATTCAGTGTAGCGGCCAACTTTTCTGGGCTAGCAGCAAGCGCCTCCCTAGAGAACCAAGGCGCCAGCGCCATTCCAAAGCCCCCTGCAGCCGCAGTCTTAATAATATTTCGGCGGTTTTCAAATACGTCTTTTGGGGTGATATCACCTGCAAGAATGGTCTTATCAGTAAAACGCATGTTGCGCTCCCATAAATGTAATAAACCTATTTTGCTACCGATGGGAATTTCTTGCTTAAAACTAACTTGCCCGCATTTGGTTCATCAAAGCGAGGCTATTTCTATCCATACCGCCAACCATTTGAGCCAAGTCGGGGTAGTCTCTAACTAAAGACTCGCCGCCATCAAAGCGAAGTAGCCAATCTGGATAGCTTCTTTCGGAAATTTCTTTAATCTCCAATAATTCAATACGATGATGCCGTTTATCATCCTGGATTCTCTTCCATACCTTCATAATGTTTGTGTGCTCACCTTCAATCACCTGAGCAAACTGCTGGTTATCGTATAAGAGAATTCCGGTAACACCATTTTTTTGATTAAACGCGCGCGCCGACTCGAGCAAGCGCATTAAGCCAAGAAAAGACATATCCGAGATAGCTTCGCTCAGATAACTCAATTCAACCAGGTCTTTTGGTTTAGGCATCACTTAGAAATGGAATTGATAAATAAAAAAGGCAAACCCGAAGGTTTGCCTTTAAATACTAAAGCTATTTTAAAATTTAAATACTTATCGCTTATACCTATTATGCATTTGCTGCCTTTAAAGCTGCATTCAAAGTAGCGCTAGGACGCATTACCGCTTCAAACTTCTCAGAATCAGGCATAAAGTAACCACCAATATCTACTGGTTTACCTTGAACCGTTTTGAGTTCGGCTGCAATCTTTTGCTCATTCTCAATCAAAGATTTTGCCAAGGGAGCAAAGTGCGCTTGCAGTTCCTTATCTTCCGTTTGAGCAGCCAATGCTTCAGCCCAGTACATTGCTAAGTAGAACTGGCTACCGCGGTTATCCAACTCACCAGTACGTGGTGAAGGTGACTTATTGTTATCCAATAACTTACCAGTCGCCTCATCCAAAGTGCGGGCTAAGATCTTTACCTTGTTATTACCTGTCTTATCACCGATATCCTCAAGAGATACAGCCAAAGCCATGAACTCACCAAGTGAATCCCAACGCAAGTGGTTTTCTTCTACCAATTGTTGAACGTGCTTAGGAGCTGATCCACCAGCGCCAGTTTCAAACAAGCCGCCGCCAGCCATTAAAGGCACGATGGACAACATCTTTGCACTAGTACCTAGTTCCATAATTGGGAATAAGTCAGTGAGATAGTCACGCAAAATGTTGCCAGTCACAGAAATCGTGTCCTTGCCACGAATCACGCGCTCTAAGGTGTAACGCATTGCACGAGTCTGAGACATGATTTGAATATCCACACCCTTCAGATCGTAGTCTTTAAGGTAGGTATTGACCTTCTTGATCAATTCAGCTTCGTGTGGGCGGTACTCATCAAGCCAGAATACTGCAGGAGTATTAGAAAGACGCGCGCGATTTACAGCCAACTTGACCCAGTCACGAATTGGCGCATCTTTAACCTGGCACATACGCCAGATATCACCCTCTTCCACATTTTGCTCAAGCAATACGGTGCCATCATCGGCAACGATACGCGCCACACCAGCCTCAGGAATTTCAAAAGTCTTATCGTGCGAGCCGTACTCTTCAGCCTGTTGGGCCATCAATCCGACGTTAGGAACCGTACCCATCGTTGTTGGATCAAAGTTGCCATGTGTCTTACAGAAATTAATCATTTCTTGATAGATGCGGGCAAAGGTACTTTCTGGAATCACTGCCTTCGTATCATGTAAACGACCATCAGCACCCCACATTTTTCCACCAGCGCGAATCATTGCAGGCATAGAAGCATCTACGATCACATCGCTTGGGGAATGAAGGTTGGTAATGCCTTTTGCAGAATCCACCATCGCCAATGCTGGACGATGTTCGTGGCAGGCATGCAAATCTTGAATGATTTCTTCGCGCTTAGATTCTGGCAAAGTTTTAATCTTTTCGTAGAGGCTGCTCATGCCGTTATTAGCATTCACGCCCAACTCTTCAAACAGCTTGGCATGCTTTGCAAAAGCATCTTTGTAGAAAATCTTTACGGCGTGACCAAATACGATTGGGTGAGAAACCTTCATCATGGTTGCCTTGACGTGCAAGGACAGCATCATGCCGGTCTTATAAGCATCTTCGATTTCTTTCTCATAGAAGTCACATAACGCTTTTTTGCTCATGTACATGCTGTCGATGATTTCGCCAGCTAATAAAGAGACTTTTGGTTTAAGGACGATAGTCTTACCGCTCTTTGTGACCAAGTCCATCTTCACATCACAAGCCTTAGTCAAGGTCATGGACTTCTCGCCAGCATAGAAATCGCCGCCATGCATATGAGAAACGTGAGTGCGTGACGCCTGACTCCACTCTCCCATCGAATGTGGATTTTTACGAGCGTAACGTTTGACAGCAGGAGGAGCGCGGCGGTCAGAGTTACCTTCGCGTAATACAGGATTTACTGAGCTTCCCAAGCATTTGGAATAGCGAGTACGAATGGATTTTTCTTCATCCGTTTTTGGATCTTCAGGAAAATCAGGAATCTTGTAGCCTTTGGATTGCAGCTCTTTAATGGCCGCGAGTAACTGAGGAATAGAGGCGCTAATATTTGGCAGCTTAATAATGTTGGTATCAGGCAATAAAGTCATTTTGCCTAGCTCAGCCAAATTGTTAGGAACTTGCTGTTCAGGGGTCAAGCACTCAGGAAACTCAGCCAAGATGCGGGCGGCAACTGAAATATCACTCGTCACGATCTCCACGCCAGCAGGAGCTGCAAAAGTACGAATAATTGGCAGAAATGCGCGAGTAGCCAAAAGTGGCGCCTCATCTGTCAGCGTATAAATAATCTTTGATTTCTCTGAAGCCATGAATGTTTCCTCAATATTGAAAAAATTACAGAGTCAGGTTTTTACCCTGTCGCCCTCAAATCCACATTTTGCAAGTCGCTTTTAGCGCATCTTTTGCCAATGAGGCGAGTTTTCCATTTTAAATCATCGGGCTTGGCAAAAATGCTGGTTTTGCACCTTAAAGCACCTAATTAAGGGAATCCACCGAGACAACTTCGACTTCAAATTCACCGTACACTGCAAGCCATGACCAGCAAACATCCTTTACTCAACAAAAATCTTGTGCTGCTGATCATTTGTCAGGGGCTATTCCTCACCAATAACGTCACTTTTATCGCCATCAATGGGCTTGTGGGGCTCAGCCTTGCGCCAGCCAGCTGGATGGCCACCCTACCCGTCATGGGCTATGTTGTCGGGGGCGCCTTTTCTACCTCCATTGTGGCCAAATCTCAAAACTACTTCGGGCGCAGAGTTTCTTTCCAGCTGGGCTTGCTAGTAGCAATGCTCTCAGCACTTCTATGCGCTTACGCCGCCACTACTAGAAACTTTTGGTTGTTGGTGCTGGGGACCTTTATTGCAGGCTATTACAGCGCCAATGGGCAGCTCTATCGCTTTGCCGCAGCAGAGCTGACAGACCAGAGCCAACGCGATAAAGCGATTTCTTGGGTGTTAGCTGGTGGCATTCTAGGTGCAGTTATTGGACCCAATCTAGCCTCCTGGACTCGAGATCTGTTTGATACTGCCTTTCTAGGGGCCTATCTCACTCTATCCATTGCCGGGTTCATCGGCATCTTCGTGATGCAATTCATTCAGTTTCCGCAAGAGCTAAAGACTCAGCATGCCCTTACTGATGGACGCCCACTGAAAGTCATTCTCCAACAGCCAGTCTTTATGGTTGCCATCATTGGAGCAGCATTGGGATATGGGGTCATGAATCTACTCATGGCCGCCACACCTTTGGCAATGCAAATCTGTGGGCTACCATTTTCGGACACCGCTTTAGTTCTGGAGTGGCATGTGATTGGCATGTTTGCTCCCGGATTTTTTACAGGATCACTCATCCAACGATTTGGGGTATTAAAAGTGATGGGGACTGGGGTGTTTCTGAACTTCATCTGCATTGCAATCGCTCTTACCGGAACTAATCTCCATCAATTCTTTATCGCGTTATTTTTGCTCGGCGTTGGCTGGAACTTTTTATTTACTGGCGCCACCTCTTTAGCGATGACTGCCTATCAACCCAATGAGCGAGACAAGGCACAGGCTGCCATTAATTTCTTTGTCTTCGGAACGATGGCCTTCACTTCCTTTGGATCGGGCGCCCTAGTCACATCGCATGGTTGGAGCATCCTCAATTGGGGATCACTCATCCCTGTTGTAGTAAGCGGTCTTGCGATTTTCTGGCTGGCTCAGCAACGGAGAAAATCGCAAGTGACGGCCTAAGAGGCTTTAGCTAGCGGCAAGTTAAACAAAAGGTTTTGTGGCTTTAACTTCAGCTGCTGCTGGTCGTTCATGGCAATAGCCATATATACCGGCTTGCCAGCCTGCGCTTGAGCTACAGCAGCCTCATCAATAAAGTCTAGGCGGAATAAACAAATTACCTTCTGCAACTCATCTGCCTCAACCAACTCTTTGTTGTAAAGCTTATTGAGTATTTCGGTAGCGGCTGCATCTAGGCCAACATGCCATGACCACTTAGGATCCGTAATTTGCTGCATGGGGGTAATGCGCGCACTAACTCCTAGAAAATGTTTTATCCATTTCTCTAAGACGCGACAAAAATGATTAATAGGCTCATGCCCAAAATTGAGCTGAACTGCTAAATCAAAATCTTCGTTTCGAGTCCAATAGGTATCAGCATTGTCTTCGTGCAGCACATCTAGATCAGCTGAACGCATCGTCATTGACTTGCCTTTAAGCAAATCCATGATGTTGCCCGTATCACTAGCTTGAGCATTGCGCGCAACTACCTCATCGTCCGCACCCATCACGATACCATCCTCGATAACAGTAATCTTCTGAGTTCTAAAAAAGAGCTCGCCTATGCGGGCTTCTAGTGGATGAGCATTGTTACCCAGGATATGTCTAATAAAAATTTGGGCGAGTTGAGCAATAAATAAAGGGGGTACGTCCACTCCCTCACCTTTAAATAAACTCATATAAAAGTTCTCTAGGGAGCTTGCCGCCAATAAACGCTTTCGGTAGCGCAGCCAAACGCGATAGTTCTCCTGAATATCCTCATCAGCCATCGTCGAGATTTCATCATCAACAACATCTGTACGAGGGTTGTCAGTTAAACGTTGATGGAGCGAACGTTCGATAGCGCAGGATTCAGGAACCAGCTTGAGCTCCGGCCTCTGCATATAAGTACGCAAAAAGTCGTCTGTCACCAACAACTGATCATCGGAACCGATTGATAGGGTGCTATATGCAGAATTTGGCCAATAATTAGTCATACGTTTTAGCTAAAGCATCATTACCGAAGAGATTTACAGAGCTCAGAATATACTAGCCATTCAATTTGTGTGAAATAGGAAAACATCATGAGTGAACTCAAAAAAATCGATACTGTTGTGGGCGAAGGCAAAGAAGCTGCCGCAGGCAATCATGTGGATGTGCATTACACCGGCTGGCTTTATGACGAGAAGGCTGCTGACCATAAAGGTCAAAAGTTTGATAGCTCCTTAGATCGAGGTCAACTCTTTAGCTTCCCCTTGGGTGCTGGACATGTCATCAAAGGCTGGGATGAAGGGGTAGCTGGCATGAAAATTGGTGGCAAACGTACCCTTATCATTCCTTCGGAGATGGGCTACGGTCCTCGCGGTGCGGGTGGCGTTATTCCTCCAAATGCCACACTGGTATTTGATGTGGAGCTCCACGGCGTTAACTAAGACTTACGTATTTGACAGCAAAACAAAAGCCACCCTAGGGTGGCTTTTGTGCATACCTTAATCAACTGATGGTCCATGAACTTAGGAGCGCAAATCCTTACCGTTCAGCGTCAAGCGATTAGTCGAACGATTTTGACATAAACCAATCAGACGATTTCTTTCGGCCATCACCTTGTCTGCGTAGCCGCCATCATCCTCGGCATTTGCAGCGCCAACGTAGTATTTCAAACCATTGCGTAATGAACCAGCTGTAGCGATGAGGTATTTCAAAATATAGGCGCCAACACGGATATTCACTTCAGGCTTAGCAGCCTCAGAAGTTCCACCAAAGATTGCATACTTATCTTTATGTACTGAAGTCATCACCTGCATGAGGCCTTCAGCACCAGCATGACTCTTGGTGTTAGGGTTGAAGTTAGATTCCACTGAGATTACTGCCAACAAAAGCACTGGGTCGATGTTGACCTCTTTTGCAATCAAAATCGTGTTTGAAACATACTCTTCAATCTTCGAACGATCAAGGCTGTATTTCTTCTCAAAGAAGTCAGCTACGGCACGTTGATTCTGAATCGAACCCATTAAGTTGCTATCCAAAGCCTGAGGGTCCATCTTTGATGTTGGGATGCGATCAGACAGATGAGAAATTGACTTCACCTGCATTTGCGCCACAGAAGGCATCAACAAAGCCACGGTCTGCTGCTTGGAACTAGTGAAACCAATTGAAGCAGGAGTCTTAGACTTGCCATAGATCACAGTGGCGATCTCAGTATCAGCGGCCTGGACGGCTGATACCTCATTGGACTCTTTATATTGATTGAGCATGCCAAAGCCGTTGCTCCAAACCATGTGACGCGCTTCATCAGGAACAAGGATACGGGCAAAGTCAAAAGCACCGGCATTAGTGCCGTTGCCTGAAAGCCAAAACCCAATCACCATGAACACAGTTAAAACGAGCAGGCCATTAATGACCCGATAGACCGGAGCCATTGCGTACGCTAGCAGCTTTTTAGCAGTCAAAGTGCTTGACTGTGCATTCTGCATATCACTCAAATTGTTAGCTAAACATTTACTCATTCATTGTTTGCAAGACCTCAAAAAACTAGACTAACGTTTTATGCTGCATTGCAATATCTAAAAAACATGGGTCATCCTAAGAAGTTTCTTATATCAAGTCAAGAATAAAGAAGTGGAAATCAATAACTTATTGATCTAGGAATCCGGGAGATCCCGTATACAGATCGCTAGAGACATATATAAGTCAATAAAATCAATAGCTTATATAAGTTAGGGGGCACTAATTTCACTCTATAAAAAATTGGCTTAAATGGGACTTTTTTGTGTTTTTGGCCAAAAATTTAACCCAAAAAATCATACATCTAGTGCTTTCATACCTGTAATTTTCTAGGGGTAGTATCAAGGCAGCGTTATTGCAAAGCAGTATTTACAAGGCCGTCTTCAAGAAAATATGCACTTTGAATATATAAAAAATGATCAAAAGAGTTCTGATTCTTATTGGCTGTGGAGCTAGCCCAAGATAAAAATATAGGTTCATGGGAGGTGGAGGTCATACACTAAGAGCCCATGAAATTCATCCGTAACCTTCTTGCCCTTGTAGCAGTTTCAGCCTCATTAAATGCACTGGCGGCTTTTGAAGACTGCAGGGATCTATTTCCAGCTCAGCAAATACCGACGAGTCCGCAGGTGGGGCGCGACCTTTGCTTTGATAGCTTTGCCATCTACTACTCTCCTCAGGATAAAAAGCCAATCTATACCATTGAGAAGCTTAATCGGGAGCAGCTTTCCGCCCCGCACCCGCGCAGAAGTAACCAGTTTTACGAAGAAGCCAGACTTCCCTTCTCCGAACGGGCACTACTCTCAGATTACCGTGGAAGCGGCTTTGATAGGGGTCATAACGCCCCAGCAGGCGACATGAGTAACGAACGCTCAATGGCTCAATCTTTCTCATTGGCCAATATGATGCCGCAGGCAAGGCAAAACAATCAGGGAATCTGGGCCAAAAATGTAGAGGAGCCAACGAGGGCTTATGTCAAAAGAGCTGCTAGCGACATTTACGTATTCACGGGTTCGATTGGAAACCGCGGCAGTATTGGTAGAAGTCATGTAACGATTCCCAGCCACTTATATAAGTTGGTATACGACTCCAATAAAAATACTGCTTGGGGATATTGGATTGAAAACACCGATGAAGCAACTATGACTCCGCCAATCTCCTATCAAGAGTTGGTACAAAAGACGGGGATTGACTTTCACTTACCCGTAGGTGAAGGCAGCAATACAAACAATACATCGGTGCAGACCCATGACATCAAGGGGCAAAAGACTCTCGTTGGCGGATGGTATCCCATATTTTTTGACGATTACTCCCCAAGCAAGCTCAATGATGTCATTAACAATATCAAGTCGGGCAAGATAGCTAGCATTCAGATTCAATATGACCGCAATGACACTCTTGCAAAACAGATTTCCTTGCAAATTGAATCGCAGGCCAAGTTAAAGGCAAGCCTAATTCAAAGCAGTCCGCCAGAATCAGCAACTGTGACTTACGAGCGTAACCGCGTCACGCTGATTATTCGCTCAAAGTAATTTAGATTTAGCTTGCAGGCCATGCGCCCGTTGGATTGGTGCCAAGAGTCCACGCAAACCATTGTGGTCTAGGGTGTGCATTAATTCCAATAATTCACCAAGCTCGCCTTTGGGAAAACCTTCGCGAGCAAACCAAGCTAAATAGTTTCCTGGCAAATCAGCCAAAGCACGCCCTGCGTGCTTACCAAAAGGCATCTTCATTAAAACCAATTTTTCCAGGGACTCGGCGTTCATTGGGGAAATCTTACAAGCAAAAAAGAATAGGCCTATAGGTTCCGCCATTTCTAAGGCAATGGTTATTTTATTTAGTTGAGAATCATTCTCATCTAATGCTATATTGAGAACCATTCTCATTTAGATTGATAACCACCAACCTCAAGGGACCATGAAATTGACCATTAATAGACTTCTTGCGTTTAGCCTCTTTTTATTAGCAACGCTTCACTTTTCTTTAGCCCATGCAGGTGAAGGGGTGTTCGGCTGGATCTACACCCTAGATTTGCAGCCTAAGGGCAAGTTGGAATTTGAGCAGCGACTACAACTAAATCAACAGCAAGCAGCAGGAACTTATGATGCATGGACTGCAAGAACGGAGTTGGAGTACGGATTAACCAATGACTTGCAAATAGCTGGTTATATCAATTCTTACTACACCAATGCAAATCAAAATTACACCAATCCAGAAGCATGCGGAGATACCCCATCCTGCACCGGCGGTTACGGCGTTCCCTCTTCGCATGACCCATCTACAGCGTATAAGAAAAGTGGAATTGAAGGCGGATCTCTTGAGGCAATCTATCGCATTACCAATCCAGTAACATCGCCCGTGGGTGTTGGTCTTTATCTAGAACCAACATGGGGTAAAAATAAAGATGAGTTAGAGGCAAGGCTATTGCTGCAATCTAACTTTATTGATGATCGCTTAATTTTGGCAGGTAATGTTGTTGCTGCGAATGAACGCTTAAAGTTTATTGAAAACGGCAATGTTCCTGAATCAATGCTCGATTTCCTAGTGGGTGCAAGCTATCGCTTTGCACCCAAATGGTCTGCTGGCGTAGAGGCCCGGTTTCATAACGACTATTCAGAGTTGAATTTACGCAATCAAGTGCAAAGAGCTACTTTTGTAGGCCCCAATATGCACTATGCGGCGAAAGATTGGTGGGTCACGGGCGCATGGCGCTATCAGCTAGCAGGCGGAACCTGTATGAGTGGCGGAGAGGCTGAATGCTCTAACGCACGTGTTTGGGATAGTCATTCAGTGAATGAATTCATTGTCAAAGTTGGCTTCCCTCTTAATTAAAAACTCAATGAAAGAACTTATGGAAACCCAAAATCTATTGGTTGCAGCTCTTACTCACTTGTTGAAGTTTCAAGCTACCCAATGTCAAGCAGCCAAGGAGAGAGCATTGATGATGTTTGAAACACTCTCCAATATCAAGGACATCAACCCCGACATCCAAACGCTTTGTAATGAAGCGAATGAATTACTTACCGCCTAAATTAATTACCCGAATATCCCCCCCATGATCTGGAAACCCAACCCTTTAGCTCTTGTTGGCATAGCAATGGTTAGTGCGCCCATCATTGCTCATGCAAAAATTTATATTACTGCAGAGCAAGCCCAGAAAATTCTTTTCCCCAACAAAATACTGGCGAAGTATCCCATCATCACTACAGATGATCTGCAAGAAAAGATGCGTATCGCATCGAGCATTCGCCATCCCTTTCAGGGTGATCGGATATGGAAGAGTGCCGATGGAAGTTGGCTAGTGATCGATGAAGTGGTGGGCAAACATGAAATGATTACTTATGCCGTTGCCTTCAAACCGAATGGCAGCATCGCAGGGATTGAAGTTCTGGAATACGTTGAGTCTTATGGTTATGAAGTGGCAGAAGCACAGTGGCGGAAACAGTTTGTAGGCAAGACAGCAAATGACCCCATAAAACTTAATCAAGATATTCAGAATATTGGTGGCGCAACACTTTCTTGCAAACACCTCACTGATGGAATAAAGCGGGTCGCAGTTCTGTATGACTTGGCCCTGAAGAATGCCTCTCAAAGAATCACACCAGTTCAAATGCCTAAAGCAAAATGACTCGCTGCAAACCACTTCTTGGCACATTTGTAGAGATCTCCATAAATCAAGATGATGGGCAAGAGGCTATTAATAATGCTTTTGCAGCCATTCAAAATATTCATGACCTCATGGGATTTCATAATCCTGAAAGCGAGCTGAGCCAAATCAATCAGCACGCCCACTTAGAGGCGGTAGAAATTCACCCTTGGACTGCACAAGTCATCCGAATAGCAAAAGAAGTTCATCTTAAATCTGATGGCTTATTTAATTGTGGAATCGGCCATCGTCTAGTTGCTGCAGGATTATTGCCCCGGCATATCACTTTCTCGAATCATGATCTCGGTGGCGTTGAAGATATTCACTTCTTAGCGCCCGACTTACTGGAGTCTTCCCGCCCGGTCTGCCTTGATCTGGGCGGAATCGCAAAAGGGTTTGCAGTAGATATGGCGGTTAGAGTTCTAATATCAGAGGGCATCACATCTGGCTCAGTTAACGCTGGTGGTGACCTACGGGTTTTTGGGAACACCTCCTTCCCAATTCAAGTTCGTCATCCAGAGAGTCCTGAGGAGTTGATTGAAATTGGTTCCTTGAAAGATGGTGCCATTGCTACAAGCAGCCTTTACTTTGCCAAAAGAGATGGCCTGAGGAGTCACATCATGAATCCTCTGGCTCAGAATTTATCTGGGATTCATATGGAGATTGCTGGATCATTCTCCATTCTTGCAAAAGAATGTGTTTATGCAGATGCGCTTACAAAAGTTTTGGCCCTATCTAATAATGAGCATCACCCTTGCTTTAGCCATTTCTCAGCACAAGCACTGAGGATTGCCGCGTGAGCCGCCTTGGGAAGATGCCTCACTGGCAAAGAACGTTTGTCATCTGCGGCATGATGGCCTGTTCAATCACTGGCCTGATGTATCTTCTTGGGCATGAATTTCAGATACAAAGATCTACCCTTGGCACCCATAGCATTCTTGCAGCTCATGGCATAGCTGCAATGCTGGCTACCTTAGCCCTTGGATCAGTAATGCCATTCCATATCAAGGCGGGCTGTAAGTCCAGAAAGCAGTTGTGGAGTGGCTTTGGCCAACTGGGCTTTCTTGCTGCACTACTCATTTCTGGCGCCCTACTCTATTACGGCCCAGAAGAGATAAGAGACATAACCGTTGACACTCATTGGATAACTGGATTACTTTTTTTAGTAGTTTTCATACTGCATGCTTTTAAAAAAATACGTCGGGCTAACCCCCAAGTCGATTGAGCGCATGATTGCCTTTAATCAAATCCACTACTTTTTACAATAGTACTTATAGAGTAAGCCCATTACTGCTACAGCAACCTCGCTAGCCAGGGAATAGTAAATTTGCTTACCTTCTCTACGTGTCTTGACTAGCTTTTCTTTGCGAAGAACCGTTAATTGCTGAGACAGGGTGGGTTGATGCAAGTCTAAAGCAGCCTCTAGCTCACTGACACATTTTTCACCCTGGCCAATTTCACATAACAGCATCATGCGATCACTATTGGATAAGACCTTCATTAATTTACAAGCATCTGCGGCTGACGCTTGCATTTTCTTTAGCTCGGATTTAGTTAGAGCCATATTAAAGAGCGTTCAAAGGGATTTTTAAGTAGGATTTACCATTGGCCTCTGGCTCAGGCAGATGGCCTGCGCGTATGTTCACCTGTATGGATGGCAGTATGAGGTTAGGCATATCTAGAGTTGCGTCACGTTTATTACGCATCTGTACAAACTGTTTCTCACTGATGCCTGTATGCACATGAATATTGGACCTCTTCTCCTCGCCAACGGTTGTGCAATACGCCACAGGACGATCCGTAGGTGGATAGTCATGGCACATATATAACTTAGTCTCATCAGGATAAGACAGCACCTTCTGAATAGAGTCATATAAAGTCTGGGCGCTACCCCCAGGAAAGTCACAACGCGCCGTACCAACATCTGGCATAAATAGAGTATCCCCAACAAATAAAGCATCTCCAACTTCATAAGCCATACAAGCAGGAGTATGGCCAGGCACATAAAGCGCTTTTAGCGAGAGGGCTCCAAATGATAGGGATTCACCATCTTTTAATAGGTGATCAAACTGCGATCCATCAACAGCAAATTGCTTATCCAGATTAAAAACATCCTTAAAAACGTTTTGCACATTAGTAATATGATCTCCAATGACAATTTTCCCGCCCAACTGACTCTGGATATAAGGCGCTGCTGTAAGATGGTCTGCATGCGCATGGGTTTCTAGAATCCAAACCAACTGCAATTGCTCACTTTGAATAAAGCCTATGACTTCATCTGCAGACCGAGTAGAGGTTCTACCGGATTTAGAGTCATAATTTAGGACTGAATCTATTACCACGCAGGAACTTTCCTTTCCCGCATAAACAACATAGGTAAAAGTCCAGGTTTCTGGATCAAAAAACGCTTTAACATCAGCATGAGAGCTTGAATTCACAAAGGCCTTTCTTGGCATTACTACATTTATTCTCGAAAAGAGTAATTGATATATATATTTATATATTATCTTAATATAAAATTAATTTCAATGGACTACTCAATCTTTATCAGCCCCGGCTTAGGTCTTATTGTGGGCTTATTAATGGGCCTTACAGGCGCTGGTGGTGGGATCCTGTCAGTTCCATTGCTGGTATTTATCCTGCATTTACCAGTAGCTGAGGCAGCTCCAATCTCCCTCGCTGCAATTGCACTCTCGGCAGGGGTTGGCGCACTACTGGGATTGAAGAACAAGATTCTTCGATATAAAGCCGCTGGATTCATGGCGATTTTTGGATTGATACTTTCTCCAATTGGATTATGGGCATCGAAGCGCATACCGAATGCTCCGCTATTAATTCTTTTTAGCTGCACACTGTTCTACGTTTCCATTCGACTATATCGGCAAGCGCACAAAGAAATTAAAGGCATACCTGATTTCGCAGGAAAGTCTCCGCCACCATGTTTACTGGATTCCTCCAGAGGCAAGCTCTCTTGGAATGTTCCCTGCGCTAGAGCATTAATGTTTTCAGGTGGATTAGCGGGCCTACTATCGGGGCTCCTTGGTGTCGGCGGAGGTTTTGTGATTGTTCCTGCGCTCAAGCGTTATACCGACTTACCTATCAACTCAATAGTCGCGACATCATTGGGTGTACTTGCCATTATTGCCGGGGGTGGCACCCTTTTCTCCGCCATGTCAGGAAGCCTTGACTTTGCAATTGCAGCACCTTTTGCATTGGGAGCCTTGCTTGGCTTGTTGATTGGCAGGGGCATGGGCAAAAAGCTCAGCGGTCCAAGACTGCAGCAAATTTTTTCTGTTTTGACATTTTTCGTTGCAATCAGCCTGATTCTTAAAGGACTCTCAAGCTGATGAAAAGACCTTTAGCATCCTGTATCTTTATTCTTATATTCAGCCTTTTGGGAGTTCTGCTGATGTCAATTATTAAACCAAGCAATTTTCTATCTAGCTCAATCAGCACCATTTCTGGGGTGGTCAGCAACCTCAATAACGAGTTACTAGAATATGTAAACCCAGAAAAGCCTACTCATGACCATTCTTCGCAGTATTACAAACGCTTTTTTATTTCCAAATTTAATTTGGGTAATGCAGCGGTCGAAGCGAAGTTTTCCGCTCCCATGCGGATTGCCGATGGTGATCAGATGACCGTGTCGGGCTACCTAAAGGGCGATAGCTTTCAAGTACTTGCCTATAACAACCAAACCCAACAAGTAATCAGCAATGAAAATTGGGTTGTATTGAGCTTGGGTGCCGTCTTCTTTCTTGCAGTGGCCATAGGCCTACTGAATAGTGAACTCGTAGCTGAAGGCGCACTCATTCCCAAACTCTTTCTTTTTGGATTTACTTTGGTTGCCCTTTATATGGGATATCGCGCTTTGCTGATTCGAGAGGCTATAAAACTCTTATCCAGCTAAAGAAAAAAGCCCTTATTGCTAAGGGCTTTTTAATTACTTTCGGCTTAGACAATTACTTAGTGGCCACCAGCGCCACCCAAATAAGCAGCCTTCACAGTAGGATCGTCCTTAAGCTTGGCAGCAGGTCCGTGAGTAGCGATCTTGCCGTTCTCCAGAACATAACCGTAATCGGCTACGTTTAAAGCGGCAGCAGCAAACTGCTCAACTAGCAACATCGTTACGCCCTGCGACTTCAAGTTAGAGATGATTCTAAATACTTCCTCAACCAAGATTGGAGCAAGACCCATAGATGGCTCATCCAAAAGAATGATCTCTGGGTTCAGCATCACAGCACGAGCCATTGCCAACATCTGCTGCTCACCGCCAGACAAAGTACCAGCCAATTGATTGCGACGTTCCTTGAGACGTGGGAACATTTCAAGAGACTTTTCTAAGTCATGCTTGATGTCACCTTTTGGGCGGCTACCTGTGAAGCGTGGAAACGCACCAAGCAACAAGTTGTCAGTGACGGACATGGTCGTAAACACGCGGCGGCCTTCAGGGCTGTGAGCTAAACCTAGGCGGGCGATTTTATGAGAGTCGTAACCGTCAATTTTTTCTCCGCCCAATGTCACTTCACCGGCTGTTGGTTTGATCATGCCTGTGATAGCGCGCATGGTAGTGGTTTTGCCGGCACCGTTTGAGCCAATCAAAGTAATTACCTGTCCTTTAGGAACATCAATATTGATGCCATGGAGGACTTTAACTTTGCCGTAGCCTGCTTCAAGATTCTTAATAGATAACATGGTATTTACCGATTCAATATGTTCTAGTGATTAAGTGCCCAAGTAGGCATGAATCACCTTCTCGTCTGCCTGAACTTCAGCTGGTTTACCTTCTGCAATCTTCTGACCGAAGTCCAATACAGAAACGGTATCGCAAACTGACATCACCACATCCATGTGATGCTCAATCAGGATGAAGGTAATACCGCTATCGCGGATCTTACGAATAATGCGCAAGAGCTCTTTGATGTCGGGCGCAGTTAAACCAGCAGCTGGCTCATCCAACAAGAGCAATTCTGGATCCAATGCCAATGCACGAGCAATCTCAAGCAAACGTTGCTTACCATATGGCAAGTTGCGCGCTTCTTCATTCGCCAAATCATCTAGACCAACGAATTTGAGCAATGCCATGGCACGAGCATGCGCTTCAGCTTCTTCTTTCTTATAACGTGGCAGATGTAATGCAATCTCCACCATGTTGGATTTGAAGGTGTGATGTAAGCCAACCAAAATATTTTGGATCGCCGTCACTTCACCGAAGAGCTGAACGTTTTGGAAGGTACGTGCGATACCAGACAAGGCGATATCGGAAGAAGTTTTACCAACAACACTTTCGCCTGCGTACAACACGTTACCGGCTGTGGGCACATAAATACCAGTCAACACGTTCATCATCGTGCTCTTACCTGAGCCGTTAGGACCGATCAGGCCATGAATAGTGCCGCGCTTGATGCTGAGGTCAACATTGTTCAATGCCTTTAAGCCACCGAACTGCATCAATACAGAATCCACCTTCAGAAGCTCGGCACCCGTATTTTGATTGGCAACAGTACTGATGAAGCTAATAGAATCATCCACTTCTTCGTGATCACCGCCGCGAGTAGTTTTCGCCTTGCCAACCATCGCTTGGTAGAAGCTTTTCGCAAAACCAACGATACCGCTTTGCAAGTAATACACCACTAGCAAAATCATGAAGCCGAAAATACTCAAACGCCAGTCAGAAATGCTATTCAACCAGAATGAAAATGCTGCTAAGCCCACTACGCCGATGATAGGAAGAGCTACACGCTTAGGAGTAGTGATCTTCTTAGATAAAGCCATGCCAGCACCCACAACCACCACGATTGCAATAACCGAAGCAACGATGCGGAATAGATTGATGTCGTCCAAGAGTTTTGGCAACAATACAATGATGGCAGCACCAATCAATGCGCCCAAGCGAGACTTACGTCCGCCCATAATGATGCCGAGCAAGAAGAGAACAGCCAACTCATTGTTATAAGTATTTGGTGAAATATATTGCTCTGAATAAGCGTATAAGCAACCAGCCAAACCAGCAAAGCCGGCGCTAATCACAAATGCGATCACCTTAAAGCGATAAACAGATACACCCATACAGTCACAAGCAATTGGGCTGTCACGCAATGCTTCGAATGCGCGGCCAATTTGAGACTTTACAAAACGGTCGACTACGATCAGAGAAATGATCAAAACTGCAGAAACCAACCAGAAGTACTCTGCCTTCGTCATTGGGACACCCATTAACTCTGGCTTTGGAATCTTGATGCCCAAAGGCCCTTCGGTCAACCAAGTCATCTCATTAATCAGAATCTGTGCAATCGTACCGAACGCCAAGGTCACCATCGCCAAATAAGGTCCAATTACTTTCAATGCTGGCAAAGCTAAGATGCCACCAAAGATTGCGGTAACAACAATAGCGGCTGGAATATTGACCCAGATTGGCATACCAAAGTGGAAATACAAAACACCAGCGGTATACGAGCCAATTCCGAATAAGGCTGCATGCCCCAATGAAACCTGACCAACATAACCGACAACAATATCCAAACCATATAACAAAATGGTGTAGATCAGAATCGTTTCAACTAAGTGAATGTAGTAAGGGTTGTGAATAAAGAGGGGCAAACAAATCAGGCCCGCAATCGCAATCAATATAGGTAATAGAGACTTCAATTTCATCATTAAACTTTCTTAATCGCAGATTTGCCAAAGAGACCAGATGGTTTGTACGCCAACACGAGCAATAGCAAGATCAAGCCGGGCACATCTTTGTAACCAGTAGAGATATAAAAACCGGTTGCTGTTTCTACGATACCGAGAATCAAACCACCAACAATAATGCCAAGACCGCTAGATAAGCCGCCAATAATTGCAACTGCGAAAGCCTTCAAGCCTAGTGCGCCACCCATGGTTGCGCCAGTCAGGGTTAACGGTGCAATCAATACGCCCGCGAACGCTGCTGTTAAAGAAGAAAGTGCATAAGAGAAGGTAATGACTACGCTGGTATTAATACCCATCAAGCCAGCTGCATCACGGTCGTTTGCTGTCGCAACAACCGCTTTACCGTAAATAGTTTTGCGGTTAAAGAACTCCACCAACAACATCATCACCAACGCGCCAACGACCACTAAAATTTCCATTGGCAGAATATTTGCACCCAAGAAACTCATTGGCTCCATTGGTAAAGGCGAAGGAAATGGCAATGCATCACGACCCCAAATATTTTCAGCCACGTTCTTAAAAATAATACCGAGTGCGATGGTAGACATAATCCAACCAAACTCCGATTTAATCTTAATTGCAGGACGGACGCCGATGAGCTCAACGAAGCTACCTTGCAACATACCAAACAAGCAAACCACTGGAATCATCACCCAGTAATTCATGCCAAAGGTATCTACGCAAGTTAAACCTACAAGAGCACCTAACATCAGTGCTTCACCCTGACCGAAGTTCAAGGTGCCAGATGTGGCAAATGTGAGCTGAAAGCCGAAAGCGATGACCGCGTAGATCATCCCCACCGCTATGCCGCTCGAGAGGATTTGTGCAAACATGTCCATGTTATTGGCCTAAATATTCTTAAAACTGTTTTATTAACGAATCCGACATTGTAAGCAAAACGCCGCTTTTAGGCGGCGTTTTGCTTTATCTAATGCTGCAGTGCAAAATAAATATTTAAATTGCCTGCCCTAGAGCTTAAATTACTTCTTTTTCGCTGTTGCGTCCTCAGCATTTAAGAACTGAACGCGTCCACTTTCAACTACGCCCATAACTACGTCTTTGGATTTGATAGCTTCATGATCGGTTGCAGTGAATGGCTTGTTGTAAGTAATCACAACGCCTTCAACAGGAGGCTTCAGATCTTGCAATGCTGCCAAGATCTTTGGTCCCTCTGTGCTGTTAGCCTGCTTGATAGCGGCAGCCAACAAATAAACAGAGTCGTATCCTTGAGCAGCAGAAACCGGAGATGCAATGATGCCATTCTTAGGTTTGAAGTCTTTCAAGTAAGCTTCAACGAAAGCTTTGCGCTTTGGAGTTGTTGCAGGACTTTGAATGAAAGTTTCCGGCATATTTGCGCCATCACCATTTTTACCAGCTGTATCAATAAAGCTAGCCATTGACAATGTCCAGCTACCAATCATTGGTTTTTTCCAACCCAACTTTGCCATACCGTTAGCAATTTGCGCTAACTCAGGTCCAATTGCGTAAGTCAAAACTACATCAGCACCAGCATTTTTTGCTTTGAGTAATTGTGAAGTCATATCAACGTCACCAATATTGAACTTTTCAGTTGCAACTGGAGTTACGCCGTAACCTTTCAATGCCTTCTCTAAGTCCTCGCGGCCTAACTGGCCGTAGTTTGTTGAGTCAGCCAAAATTGCCACTTTTTTCAAGCCGCGCTTCTCAACCGCTTCTTTAGCGATCATTGGGGCTTGAATATTGTCAGCTGCAGCATTACGGAAAACATAGTTTTCAGCAGCATTTGGAAACTGATGGGTAATCAATGTACCTGTTGCAACGTTATTGAATACTGGAATCTTTGCTTCTTGATAAAAGCGTTGTGAAGCCAATGCAACACCGGTATTGATGTAACCCAAAGTAGCAACTACTTTTTCGTTGTTAATCAATTCTTGTGCAATTTGTACGCCACGCTCGTTTTTCGCTTCATCATCGCGCTCAACCAAAACGATTTTGTTGCCGTTGATACCACCAGCAGCATTAATTTCTTTTGCAGCAAGGCGAACACCGTCACGCATACTGACACCCATTGAAGATGAACCACCAGTAAATGGACCTGCAACACCAAGTTTGATATCGGCAGCATGAGCGCCGGTTGTAAGCATTGCAGCAGCGGCTACTGCAAAAATGTGATGACGAATGTTCATAAAGTCTCCATGACTAAAAATTGCTAATTAATAAATACTTTTTTATAGGTAAAACCGAAACGAACAGTTATCTTACTGTTAATACAAAGGCAAAAAAAGGGCTTTGTATTAGGGTTTTACATTAGCCCTAGAGACTTATGAAAATCGCTTTTTAAGGCCACGCTCAATGTTTGGCCAAAAAAGGTTGATGATCAGTCCAACTATCACCAAGCCCGCCGCCAAGATCTTCCATAAGGGCAATGACTCCCCCAAAAAATAGGCTGCTGCTCCCATGCCAAAAATAGGTACCAGCAAAGGCGCAGGCGCCACCACTGCCGCTGGATGCTTAGAAAGGAGCCAGGCCCACGCTGAATAACCAAAGATGGTGTTTCCCCAAGACTGCCAAAGAACACCAGCCCATGCCCCTACTGGGGCTGAGGTTAAGGAAATATTCATGTGCTCCCACCCACCCTCAAAAAGGAAAGAAATCGTAAATAGAGGAGGAATCGCAAAAGCACTTGCCCAAACCACATAGGCCAGCATATTAATAGAGCCCGCCCTGCGGCTAACCGTATTGGCAACCCCCCAAGAAAAGCCAGTAAATACCACCAAGGCAAGGCCCAAGAAGGTGGTTGTGGCATCAGTGTGCAACGCAATAATTGCCAAGCCAGCCATAGCAACTAGCACCGCCAGCATTTGATAGGTGCGCAAACGCTCTTTGGCAAAAAACATCGCAAAGCCGATAGTGAAAAATACCTGGGTCTGAATCACCAGAGAAGCGAGGCCCGGGGAGATACGGCCATCGATCGCAAAATAAAGAATCCCGAACTGCCCCACGCCTACAGCCAAACCATAAATGCAAAGATTAATCCAAGATGTTTTAGGTCTTGGCACAAAGAAGACCAGAGGAAAAAATGCAAAGGTATATCTCAGTGCAGCGAATAAAAATGGTGGAAAAGCTGCAAGTGATAACTTAATCACTACAAAGTTTGTACCCCAAACTGCCACGATGGCCAGCGCCAGTAATAAATGACTGGCTGGCAGCGAGTAAGCCTTCTGCGAAGTCTTAGGCACGCGTCAGCAATTCCGCTACGCGCTCAGCGATCATCATTGTGGGAGCGGCAGTATTACCCGAGGTAATCGTAGGCATCGCCGAAGCGTCGACTACACGCAGATGACGAATACTTCTCACGCGTAATTCAGAATCAAGTACTGCCATCGGATCGTTTTCACGCCCCATCTTGCATGTGCCTACCGGATGAAAGATGGTTGTACCAATATCCCCCGCCGCTTTGATTAATTCAGCGTCGGTTTGATATTGCCTCCCAGGCTTATATTCTTCTGGCATGTACGGCCCCAGCGCAGCCTGTTCCACAATCTTGCGCGTGAGACGTAAAGATTCTGCTGCTACCTTGCGATCTTCATCAGTCGACAAATAATTCGGACTAATCACTGGTGGCGCTTCGGGGTCGGTCGAGTTAATGTGAACACTACCCCGCGAGGTAGGGCGTACATTGCAAACGCTTGCCGTAAAGGCATTAAACGAATGCAAGTCTTCACCAAACTTTTCTAATGACAATGGTTGCACGTGATATTCCACATTGGCACGCTTTTGTTCTGGAGAACTATAGGCAAATGCGCCCAACTGAGATGGCGCCATCGACATTGGGCCAGACCGCTTGAAGAGATACTCTAAGCCAATCATCATCTTTCCTAAAAGCGTATTGGCTTTAGTGTTCAAGGTCTTAATGCCATTGACCTTGTAAACCATGCGCAGTTGTAAGTGATCTTGCAAGTTCTCGCCAACACCTGGGAGATCAGCGATAACAGGGATACCTAATTGGCTTAAATGTGCGGCAGCGCCAACACCGGACCGCTCTAGAATTTGTACGCTACCAATTGCGCCTGCACTCAATAGCACCTCTCCACCCTGCTCGATAGAACATAAGGCTTCGCGGGATTGGCCATCCTTAATATACTCAACCCCAAGACAATTTTTAGTAGCAGGATCAATTTTGAGTTTGCTCACAACAGCTTGAGTTAATACCGTGAGATTAGGACGCTTTGCAGCATCCCTTAAAAAAGCTTTCGATGTATTTAAGCGCCAACCAGCGCGTTGACTCACATCGAAGTAACCCACACCAAAGTTATCGCCACAATTGAAGTCCTCTGAAGCCGGAATACCTGCCTCAACTGCCGCCTCTTTAAATCGATCCATGATGGGCCAACGTAAGCGCTGCTTTGAAACAGTCCACTCACCGCCCTTACCATGCCATTCATTTGCAGCGCCGTGATAATCCTCAAATGACTTGTAACGCTTAAGGGCATTTTCCCAAGACCAAGAATCGTCACCAGTTGCCTGAACCCAAGACTCGTAGTCACCCGCTTGACCACGCATATAAATCATGCCGTTGATGGATGAACATCCACCCAAAACACGGCCACGCGGATATAACAAAGATCGTCCGTTTAAGCCTTTTTCAGCAGCCGTTTTAAAACGCCAATCTGCCCTTGGGTTATCAATGCAATATAAGTACCCAACTGGAATATGGATCCAGATGTAGTTGTCATTTTTACCCGCCTCAATCAGCAAGACTTTCTTGTTGGGGTTTTCAGTCAAGCGCTTAGCAAGCATACAGCCAGCACTACCTGCTCCGATGATGATGTAATCGTAAGTATTTGCTTGAGCCATCTTTTTATTTAAATTTATTTGTCACGCTCTCATTATTTACCAATACAAAACTTCAGGTATTTCTTGGCATTTTTGTTGATTTGTTATAAAATCATATTTGATCTAATATTAGATCATGAGAACCACCTTTAAAAAAGCATTTGCCCAATTTGTAAAAAAGGCCTCCAGGCCTCTGCAGTTAGCAATTGAAATGAAAGTCGCTGAAGTTTGCGATAACCCGAGGATAGGTTAACAAAAGCTAGGAGATCTTCAGGGGGTATTTGTTTATAAATTTCGCTTTAATGCACAGGAATATTTGATGGCTTACCAGTTTGATCATTTTGCTGATGAAATAAAAATAACCTGGATTGAGTTTTGCCAAATTGGATCTCATGAAAATTTTTATACCCAGTTAAAAAAATCTATTCGACTCAAATGACGACTTCAATCTACCTCAATAGAGAAAGTGAGTACTACATATGACTCAATCCATGACAGCAGAGGATCTATATGCTCACGTGCAAAAAATGCCCTCAAAAGAACGGATTAAATTTTTCTCATTAATTGCTATCAATGCCTTTCAGGAAAATGACTATACGCATGAGCAAGTATTTGGACACCTCCGAAATGCGACGTTCTCAGCAGAAGAGGCGGCAGAGTTTTTAGAAATCTCACTTCCCACCTTGCGAAGGTACGTTCAGGCTGGCAGATTAAAGCCTACATCACTCATTGGAAGAAGCCAGCTATTTTCTAGTGCCGATCTGAAACTACTAAAGCAGAAAATCAGCAAAGCATAGCTAAAGTCCAATACCCGTCTAAAATAGCGATATGCATATTAATGAGAAGAATCGCACTCCCAAGCTAGCTGACCCTGATGATGGGCCTAGCAAGTCCGAGTTAAAGCGCCAAATGACTGAACGCCAGAAATTGGCAGAAGTGTTGGCCGCCCTCAGTAGTGAAGCCTTGAAGACCATTCCCCTTGATGAAGCAATCAAGGCTGCTGTTGCAGAGACTAACAAGATTAAGAGTTTTGAAGCGATTCGCCGTCATAAGCAATATCTTGGCAAACTCATGCGCTTCTTAGACGACGAAGAATTAGATGCGATCCAGAAGCGCCTGGATGCGATTCAAGGTGTGAGTAAAGCCGAGACTGCAAAACTGCATTTCTTAGAAAGCTATCGCGACAGACTGATTGCGAATGATGAAGCTTTCACTAAGATGATTGAGCAATATCCCGATATGGATATTCAGAATATGCGCACCTTAATTCGGAATGCGCGTCGTGAGAAAGAACAAAACAAGCCGCCTAAGGCCTACCGCGAAATTTTCCGCGTTCTTAAAGACATGGGTCTTTAAAGCTTGATCTTACGCGCCGGCACTTCTACCCAGCGATAGAGATAAGTTGCTGTCACCCAGCTAGCTACTATAGCAACCAACATCAAGGCAAGCGCCATGACACCATCATGGAAGGCGCTCATTCCCCAGGCGATATACACCGTATTTGCTAGCAAGACAAACGAAAAATGAATTAGGAACGCGCAGTATGATCTTCTGCTCCCCCAGAGAATGACATTGACCAACTTATGCTTTCTAGATTGATGTTGAGGACGCCTCTGATCTTGTTTTTGATCTTTGTAAGCCGAGTCTCCCCAAAGGATGAGGGCAATGGCGACTATGTAGGCCAATATATTTCTGAGCCAAATTTGGTGAAAGCTTGAAACCACAATGACTACACCAATCCCTACAAACATGATTTTGGCAAATCGATTTACCCTAGGGTCAGGATAGTTCTTGCAAAGCTGCGCCAGCACCCCAAGCCCATAAGCCCCTATAAAGTAAATGAAGTAGTTTTCATAAGCGCCAGAGCGATTAAAAAATAGTAAGGATGCTACGCAGAGCACTAACAACATCCATATCAAAGAACGAAAACCGGGAAACATTCCCAACATGATTGCCAGAATGGCATAAAGCTGCCAATCAATCGCCACATACCAAACGCCAGCAGAAATCGAATCTAAACCTAAGATCCCTTGTAGAAAAAATAAATGAGCTAAGAATTGCCCTAGGGTTTCTGATTCCCCAACAAACTCATCCCGAACCCAAAAACGCGCTATCCAAGCACAAGCTATCGTGAGAATGAGCGCCACCACATAGGGTGCAAATAATCGTAAGTAACGATTAAAAATTACTTTCAATACATTGCGGGCATTCTTCAGATCAGTAGAACGGGTCAGTGATTGGGCCGCCAAATAGCCGCCCATCACTAAAAAGATTTGTACTGCGTAACGACCATACTCAAACAACCAAGTTATGACCCCGGGGAGTAGCAAACGCGCATCTTCTGCAATTTGCCCATAACTCGAGAAATGATGCAGGATGATGATTAAGGCTGCAAAGGTCTTTAAAAAATCGACGAGAAGAAAATGGTTTTTGGACTGCAATGAGAATATTTAGTAAAGAGTTGATTAGGGACTGCTGGAACTACTTCAAAGAAGCAGCATATGCAGCCAAGGCATCAATATCGTCATCGCTGAGGCCACGTGCCGCACTTCCCATTGTGCCATCCATATCAATTCGCGCACCAGATCGAATATTCTTCAGTTGAGTAACGAGGTATTCCTTGGATTGCCCAGCCAATCGTGCAATGTGTTTCTGACCTTGAAACTGCGGACCATGACAGGAGTTGCAATACTGGGTACTAGAGATTTGTTGCCCTTTGGTAATTTGATCGGCGTTACCTGATTTTGCAGGCGGCGCAGGCAAGCTAGCATAGTAAGCAGCAATATCGCGCATGTCCTGGTCGCTTAAGCCGGCCGCAAGCGCTGCCATTGCCCCACCATTACGCTGTTGCCCCCTAAACTGAATCAGTTGATACGTTATTGAGAGAGGCGGTTGTGCAGCAAGATTCGGAATCTCTGGAGAGATGCCAATGCCATTTTCACCATGACAAGCAAAGCAGCTTTGTGCTTTGACTTTGCCTGCAGCAGCATCAGGTGGCGCAGCAGCTGCATTCAATGACAGAAAAGAGAGATTAAAAAAGGCCACCACGAGGATGGCCTTAGTGCTGATTACCAATTTCATTTACCGTATGACACGCGGAAGATTGCACCAGTCTCATCATCGGATACCAACATCGATCCATCTTTGAGAACTTGCACATCCACTGGGCGACCCCAGAAGTTTTCACCCTCAACCCAGCCAGTAATAAATGGCTCTAGTTTGACTGGTTTGTTCTTACCATCCAACACTACGCGTACCACTTGATAGCCGGATTTCTTCGTTTTATTCCAAGAGCCATGCTCAGCAATAAAGATGTTGCCTTTGTATTCTACTGGGAACATATTGCCGTTATAAAAACGCATACCCAATGCAGCAACGTGAGCACCCAGTTTCATTTCTGGCTTATCAAACTCATCGCATGAACGCCCCTTACCGAACTCAGGATCCAAAAAGTCGCCTTGATGACAGAATGGATAGCCGAAGTTCATACCTTTATGAGCCAAGCGATTTAAGGTGTCGTTTGGCAGGCTCTCATCTACCCAATCACGGCCATTGTTGGTAAACCAAAGTTCTTTAGTACCTTTTTGGAAATCCATGCCAACGCTATTACGAACACCAGTAGCCACGTATTCCAAAATATTCGTTTTCAAGTTCAAGCGCACTATCGCAGCATGAGTAGATGGCGGTACAACAATATTAGCTGGCGTACCGATCTGGAAATACAAATACTGTCCATCAGGGCTTAATGTCATGAACTTCCAACCATGCGGCTCATCTTTAGGGAGCGCATCGAATACCACCACTGGTGCTGGTGGGTTATCTAAGTTCTTTTCAATATTGTCGTAGCGAATAATGCGTGAAAGTTCGGCAACATAAAGTGAACCGTTTGCAAATGCAACGCCATTCGGGCGATGCAAGCCTTTAGCAATTGTCTTTACTTCACGCTTGCCATCTTTCGTTACCACTGCATAAACGTTGCCAGTAAAGCGAGTGCCTACATAAACCGTACCACTTGGAGATTCTGTCATTGAACGGCCATTAGGCATGCCAGAGGCCCACAACTCAACCTTAAAACCAGCCGGTACCTTGAGCTTGCTTACAGGAATTTCATCCGCAGGCATAGCAGAGATACCAGGAGGATTAGGTGCCAATGAAGGGTTCATACCATCAGGCGTTCTACCTTGTGCCCAGGTTGGTGGAATGCCGCTAGCTGGTGCAGCAGCCGGAGCCTGTGCGCCAGCAATACTAACGACTGCCATGCCGGCAGCAAACATTAGCGCGTGAAGAGCGCTGTTCTTCATGTTGTGTTTCATTCTGGATCTCCCGTGATTTTGTTTATTTTATTAATAAAGCAATGCTATAGCATTTTTGTGCATCTAATTTAACCTATTCAATCTATTGCAGCGCAACAAATCAATTACTTAAAACTGAAGGCGCGCACCCACTGTAATTGCTTGCGGCATACCCGCCTGATAGGCGGATGCTTGAGAGGCAATGTTGAAGGTAACGTACTGACGATTGAATAAGTTCACCACCGAAGCAAAGATAGAGGCCTGCGGTGTAAGTTCATAGTTCGCCTTGAGGCCTACAAGTGCATAAGCCGGCACCGGTAAAGATCCAGTAGACATCCACGAGTTGCCAACATACCGAACCGTTGTCGTCAAACTTGCACGAGGTACTGGGTAATAGGTCACCCCAGCATTAGCCATATTTTGCGGCACCCCACCCACTTGAGTATTAATCGGGTCACTAGTAGCGCTCCACGTTAATACCGTTCTCGTATAGGTATAACCGCCATCAATGGCCCATTGAGTATTCACATCATGGTGGTATTGCAATTCAATTCCGCGACTTAATAGATTTTGCTGGTTCGTATAGTAACTAACATTGGTATAGCCGCTACCACCCACATTACCGACACAACCAGAAATGCCTGAAGCGCTACACAAGCCACTGGCAAATGCCGCATTAGCACTGGTTATTTTGTAACTCGTGATTGCATTCGTAATGTAATTGTTAAATGCAGTGAGCTGAGCAAAACCACTCTTCCAGCGATAGTCTGTACCAAGCTCATAGCCAGTCATGGTCTCAGGTGTGAGATTGGGATTGGCCAGAGAATAACCACTGACCGAGTTGCCGTAACTGCGCAAGGTGTTATTCATGCTTGGCGCATGAAACGCCTGGTATGCAGCACCCCTAAAGTCCAATTGCTCTGTAGCCTTATAGAGCAGCCCCAAAGAGGGGCTGAGCTGGGTTTTGCTTTTGTTGGGTACTGACTGATATGTAGCAGATGAGCCAGTATTGGCGTTGTAGTAAGTAGGCGTTTGGCTATTCCATGAATCCACTCGAGCACCCAAAGTAGTCTCTAGTGGAATGGCTGTCGCATTTGACTTTAATTGCCCCAATAAGCCATAAAAATTTTGCTGACCCTGCGCGTAGTTCACAGAAGTTGCTGCACCTGTAGCTGCCAAATTATTAGTTTGATTCGATGCAGAGATATTTCTGGCATCTACACCAAGAATGTATTGATCAATCCCCGCCGCTTTTAGATCGTGTGTGTATTGCGCTGATGCACCTAAAGTTGAATAAGGATCGGTGTAGTTTGCATTGATATAAGGCTTATAAGGCGCCGCACTCAAATTATTTGCAGTTTGCTTGTAGAAGTTGGTAGCCTGGTAGTACACATTAACTTGGGCTTTTTTATCGACATCTAAATTGGTAGTTGATCCAGCAGCGACATCTGCTGTCTGTATTAAATTGGGGGCGATGGCATAGTTATTGCTCAGATCAGCCATCGTTCCATAGCCCAACCTCAAAAATCCATTGGTATCTTGCGTCGGCTTAAAGTAATTTTGGAGACGGACATTAGAATTCTTAACGGCATCAGTACCCATGCCATTTTTAATATTGCTTGGTGAGCCCGGGGATATCGTAGCGTAGTTCTGAAAGCCTTCGCTAGCGAAGTAGTCTGCCGAGAAACGCATCTGCATCGCATCCGAAACAATTAAGTCTTTTGAAGCTGCGACATTGCCTGTAGCAAATGATCCATAACTGGCAGAGACATCTTGACTGCTATTTTTAGGCATCTTGGTGTTGATGTTAATCACGCCGCCCATGCCATAATTTCCCCACAAGCTAGAAACTCCGCCACGCACAAACTCTACTGACTCAATCGATGACATGGGAACCAAATTCCACTGCACCGTTCCATAAAAGGCATCGTTCGCCGGTAATCCATCTACCAAGACAAGAGTGCGGCCGTAACCTAAGCCGCGCACATTGATGCTCTGACCTGTTGGATCCTTTTGATAGTAGGGCACATCATTTAGAAAAACCCCGGGCACATTCTTAAGAACTTGATCAATGGTTTGATCGGGTGAGGACTCTAGAACTTCCTTCGTCAGAATAGTTGTGTTTAAAGACATTTGATCAAGCGGAGTGCCTGAACGCGTAGCATTGACGACAACATCGCTGAGTTTTTGATCGTAATCTGGTGGCGGAGCAACTTGTGCGTTTGCTCCGCCCTGCGGAATGAGCGAAATAAGCGTCAAAATACAAAAACTAGACAGTGCCCCTTGACGCATATCAGATACCCAAGCAAGCGACTACTTAGACTTCGCCTTACCCATCAGAGAAGCTAGTAAGGGATTGGCGCTTGCTAGTTCTTTTTTTGATTTCACCTTCTCATCTGCGCCCAGCTTTGGAGTCTTAGCGGCATTTTTCATTCCCTGCGCAGTTTTCAAAGCTAAATTCTTATATAGATCGGTTTTTTTCATTGTCATGACGAAAACTCTTTTCTCTGCAGTGCTCGATTAAATAATTTACTGAATTATTTAGTAAGTGAGCGTGCTGCTAAACCCATAAACAATAATGACCAGCCCTGCAATAACAACTCAATTGCAATCAACATGCCTGGTAGCCAAAGGCTAGTCGCTGGATAGCCGTTCATAATCAATACACCCATCAGGATGGAGATTGCTGAAGACAAGACCAACCAAAACCATTCACGAAAATGACGATGCTGAAATGCTGAGATCAAGCGCAGCAGACCAGTCACAAAAAAGATTGCCGCTAGCCATAAAGTGATTGCCTCAAGCGCTGGGATTGGAAATGCCCAAGTAAAGATTGCAGCTGCAATGTAAAGAGCGGCTAAAACGAGTTGCACCCCAACACTTTTCCAGCCTTGTGATTTCAAAGCATGAGCGCCTTGCAAGATGCCGCCAGCAAATAAGAAAATTCCCAAGATATTTACTGAGATAAAAGAAAACAAGGTTTGACCTGCGATGCCAATCATGCCCAATACGATAAATAAAATCCCAAGACCAATTAAAGCACCAGGAATTTTGGCGGCTGCGCCCAATACTTTTGTACGGAGCTCTTGAATCTGCGCGTTTGATAGTTCGGCCATAAAGGTACCCTCTTTTCTAAATGAATACTATTAATAAAATCTACTTAATACTAACGAATTACAAAGCGTCCTGAACAGAGTCTATAAATTGACGCACTGTGTTGTTAAAGGCTGCTGGCTGCTCAATATTCGATAAGTGTGCTGCTTCCTCTAATATCACCATTTTGGAGTGATCTATTAAGCGATGCAAAACAATGCCTTGATCAACAGTGCAGGCTGGATCATCTCGCCCTGATAGCACTAGGGTAGGAGCATTAATCTTTAGCAACATTGTACTTTGCGCCATATCACGCACAGCACTACCGCAAGCCACATAGCCATCCACACTGGTGCCCAAAATCATTTGACGCACCTTTTCGATTTCCTGAGGAGCGCGCTCAATAAATGGTGCAGTAAACCAGCGCTTAATCGTGCCATCCACCAATCCAGCGATACCTTGCGAGCGCGCAATTTCAAAACGCTCCTCCCACAAACTACGTGGAGGCATTTCTGAGGCGGTATTACAAAGTGACAACGAGAGGATTCGATCAGGGAAGCGAGCGCCTAGTTGCTGACCAATCATGCCACCAATGGATAAACCCATAAAGTGCGCTTTCTGAATACCAAGAGCATCTAGCAATCCGATAGCATCGTCTGCCAATTGTGCAATGGTGTAAGGGCCAGCACTAAGACCGGAGCCACCATGCCCTCTTTTGTCATAGCGCAATACACGATAGCGATCCGCTAATGCTGGAACATTACCATCCCACATACTGCTATTAGCCATCAAACTATTGGCTACCAATAAAACAGGCCCGTCTTTTGGGCCATCAAAATGATAGGCAATATCAACGCCATTTACCTTAATAATTTTCTGTTCCTGCATTTGAGTCATTTATCTCCACCCTATCTCAAGTTCGGTTTATCTTCTATTTATCTATTTGTCAGAGCATGTTAGATTATCCAACGAAACTATAAAAATACTAAGGAGACAAGATGTTGACAATAATCAAGCGAGGGCAATCTACCCATAAGCTTAATAGCCTTATCCTGGCGTTTTGCCTTACTTTTGGGGTGAGCCTTGCCTACGCACAAAGCTACCCTAATCGTACGGTGAAAATGATTGTTCCCCTAACTACCGGCTCTGGCGCCGATATCGCAGGCCGGGTTGTAGCGAAAAGCCTCACTGAAACTTGGAAACAACCCGTCATTATTGAAAACCGGCCTGGTGCTGGGGGGCTCATTGGCACTGGAGTAGTTGTGAACTCTGATCCTGATGGATATACCTTATTAGTTCAATCAGCCTCCTATGCTGCGAATCCCGCAATCTACAAGAAGCTTCCATATGATCCACTGAAGAGTTTGGTTGATGTCGCCATTTTGGGTCAAACACCCTATGTCATGATTACTGCAGCAGATAGCCCCTATCAAACCATTCGCGACCTTGTCATCGCGGCAAAATCTAAGCCGAATGAAATTACTTTTGCTTCTGCTGGTGTTGGCAGCTCAACTCACCTTGCTGCCGAGTATTTCAATCAAATGATGGGCATCAAACTCATTCACGTTCCATACAAAGGATCACCCGAAGCGATTCAGGACACCATGTCCGGACGCACTGCTTTTTATATGGCTCCTTTAGATACCGCCATTGGTCAACTCAAAGGCGGGAAACTGCGTGCCTTGGGAGTCACCAGCAAGACGCGTAATGCTACGGTTCCTGACATTCCAAGTGTTGCTGAGCAGGGCTATACTAATTTTGAAATTGGTTTGTGGTTTGGGGTATGGGCACCTGCAGCCACTCCGCCAGCCATTGTGAAAAAGATTAATCAAGATATCAATCAAGCAATGCAAGACCCCGATGTCAAAGCCGCTTATGAAAGTAAAGGTATCAAGGCAACCCCAATGAGCCCCGCGGAGTTTACAAAGTTTGTGCGCGAAGAAATGGGCAAATACCAAAAGATCGCTAAAGAAGCAGCAATTGAACCTCAGTAATTCGGCGCCTCTGTGTCAGGCTCCTAGCACTGAAGTACGCTCACCCTTGACCAAATTTCCGTCAGGGGCCGTTGACTGTCATGCTCATATATGTGGGCCTGCCACGCAGTTTCCATATGCACAAGAGCGCATATATACACCGCCTGATGCCACCCTTGAAAGCTATCAAGCACTTTTAAAAATGCTAGGGGTGGATCGAGCTGTTTTAGTGCAACCAAGTGTGTATGGCATAGATAACAGAGCGATGATTGCTGCACTTAAATCCAACCCCCAACAATTTAGAGGTGTTGCGGTTATCTCTAGCGACCCCAATGAAGTAAGTGAGCAAGAACTCGCTGACTTGCATGCAGCCGGGGTAAGAGGACTGCGTTGTAATATTGTCGATATCGCCGATAAATCTGCCGGCCTCCCCATTGAGCAGTTGCGAAGCCTAGCTAAACGTATTCAACCATTTGGTTGGCATCTAGAGCTATTAATGCACGTGAATGAATATCCCGACCTCGCTAAAACCTTTGAGAATTTTCCGGTAGATTTAGTATTTGGCCACTTTGGCTATACCCATGCAAAGCATGGTATTTCTGATAAAGGATTTCAGGGGCTATTAGATTTAATGAAACATCAGCGTGCCTGGGTCAAAATGACAGGTCCTTATCGCATCTCGGATGGAAATATTCCTTATGTGGATATGCGCCCATTTAACGATGCTGTCATTGGGGCTAATCCCAATCGCTTGATCTGGGGAAGCGATTGGCCACATGTCATGGTCAAGAAGCAAATGCCCCACGATGCCGATCTATGTGAACTCCTTGGTTCTTGGGTTCAAGACACTGGCCTCAGAAATTCGATCTTGGTCGATAACCCCTGTATCCTTTATGACTTTCCAGCCCCTAAAAGCTAGAAGACCTAAATCTCATAGAGAGAGGTCCACATTCATGAATTTAGTAAAAGAGATTAGAAATCATTATGAATAACACCCTCACCGTTATCTTAGGCATTGTTGCCATACTTCTACCTTTGGTTGTAGGGCGTCTTTTCTGGAAACGCTTTGATCATTACTTTGGCCGAAATGATGAGGCTTATATGGATACTCTAGAGTACTTCCTCAAGAAAATCGGCTCTACCGTCTTGGTTGCCTTTGTCATCCTCTGGATTGGCATAAGTCTGGTATTTAACGGCAGCGCTTCATAAATAATGAGCGATCAATTTAAGACAATCTTTCTCAAGGCAAAGCTCAACTTTGCGATCTTAGCTTCTATTCTGATCATTGCTATTTTGGGGAAATTTACCAACCCAGAACTCACCAATAGTATTTTTGTAACCGCAGATCAGTTGGTATCCGAGCTTTATCTAGTGTTTGTCGCAATTACCTTGGGGGCTTTTATTCCCAATTTCAGACTGGTGGCTTTTGGATCCATTGCCGCCTTTATAGGTGCAGCTATATTGATTCACTTGGGCATCTTTACCTACCTCACAATTGAGTACTTGTTTGCTGTATTAATTGTGGTTCTTGGATTTGCATCTATCGCCAACCTATACAGACACTATCGGGAATACGGGCTCTAATTCAATAGCGCTTATACCATTTCAATAAAACAAAAAGCCCCAAATATCTGGGGCTTTTTATATTTAAAGAGGAGCCCGAATTACTTCTCTAAAGCTCCATAAATGACTGCGTTGAGTTGCTCGCGATGCACCTTACGAATTTCTCCAGGAGCAACACCCATCATCACGACTACCATCTGCTCTTTTGGGTCTACCCAGAAAATAGTTCCGTAAGCGCCATTCCAGGTGAAGTCGCCAACGTTACCGTTAATGGCTGATAGGCCTCTGTCAGTGCGAACCGCTACACCTAAACCAAATCCATAACCCATGCGACCTGGTTCAGTACCGCTCACATTGTTTTTAATATCTTTATTGAGATGGTTTGAAGTCATGAACGCAACAGTCTGTGGGCCAAGCACGCGCTTGCCTTCTAAGCTGCCACCATTTAGCAACATTTGCCCAAAACGAATGTAATCGCCCGCAGTGGAATAGGCGCATGAGCCACCACAATCAAACTTCACTTTCTGCGTATGAATATCTACCTTCTGTGGCTTCCCGGTTAATGGATCGATTGGTAATGGTTGCGCTAAACGAGGGCGATCTTTCTCAGCAAGATCAAAGGTTGTATTTGGCATTCCTACCTTACTCCAAATGCGCTCTTGCATGATCGTGCCCAATGATTTGCTGGCAATTTTTTCTTCAATAATTCCCAAGACGTCTAAACCAAAGCCATAATCCCAAGCAGTACCTGGCTCATACAACAATGGTGCGCCAGCTAATTTATCAATAAATTCTTGAGCAGTATATTGAGCTGCTGCTGGTGCAGAGCCAGCGGGATACATCTTGTGCACTGGGGTAGCGCCGCGCCCACCATAAGTAAGGCCGTTGGTGTGGCGCATGAGGTCTTGCACAGTGATCGGATTTTTTGCTGGCACGAGATTGAGCTTTCCATCAGCATCGACTTGGCCGACTTTCATATCCTTAAACTGTGGCAACCAATTTGAGATGGGTGCATTCAAAGGAAGTTTGCCTTCCTCATAAAAAGTTAAGGCGCTAACTGAGGACATCACTTTGGTCATCGATGCCAAATTGAAAATGGCGTCTGTAGTCATGGGCTTGTTATTTGCCTTATCTAAATATCCATAAGGCTTAAAAATCGTGAGCTTGCCATTTTTAGAGACCGCCAGAACAGCGCCAGCCATATTATTGGTGGCAATTTGATCGGCAAAAAACGCATCGATTCGCTTAAGACCTTCTTGGCTAAATCCCTGCCCTGGGGTGGCGCTCAAGGGCAATGGCGCTTTTGAGGTATCGATTGCAAATAGGGTTGTGCTGGCTAATAAACCAGCAATCAGGCTAATTGCCCTTAATTTCTTCATTTTGTGTCTCCGAGATTGTTTATTGGAATTAATTCCTGGGGCTTTTTATCCCTCTGAGGCTATTGAAGCAGACTTTTCAGAAAGGGATCAGATTAAGCCTCTTTATATGAATTTAGATATATAGGATCGATTTTTGAGTATTTGAAGGAATATTAAAAATCCATGACAATCCAAGGCTATGTATAAATACGACTCAATTGACCAAACCCTTGTAGATCAACGGGTTGCCCAATTCCGCGACCAAGTTGCTCGACGCTTAGACGGCACTCTTGCAGAAGAAGAATTCCGCCCCCTACGGTTACAAAACGGTCTCTATCACCAACGTCATGCTTACATGTTGCGCGTTGCGATTCCCTACGGTTTATTTAGCGCCAAGCAATTGCGCACGATGGCGCTCATCTCTGAAAAGTATGACCGTGGCTATGGCCACTTCACAACACGTCAGAACATTCAGTACAACTGGGTCACATTAGAAGACACTCCCGATATCTTGGCTGAGCTTGCCAAAGTAGAAATGCATGCGATTCAAACATCAGGGAACTGCATTCGTAATATTACGAGTGACGCTTTTGCTGGTGTGGCTGCTGATGAATACGTAGATACTCGTCCGATTTGTGAACTCTTACGTCAATGGTCAACTCTTCATCCTGAGTTTGCGCACTTACCGCGCAAATTTAAGTTTGCAGTCAATGGTGCCAAAGAAGATCGCACTGTGTTGCTTTGCCATGATGTAGGTATTGAGCTCAAGAAAAATGCAGCTGGTGAATTGACTGCTGACATTTACGCAGGTGGTGGTATGGGTCGCACTCCAATCTTAGGTTCATTGATTAAGCAAGACTTGCCTTGGAATGTACTACCGAGTTATCTGACTGCGCTACTGCGTGTGTACAACCGCTTTGGTCGTAGAGACAATCTCTATAAGGCCCGTATCAAGATTTTGGTAAAGGCTTTAGGCCCAGAAGAGTTTGCCCGTCAAGTTGAAAGTGAATGGGCTCACATCAAAAATGGTGATGACAACTTCACGCAAGCTGAATGGGAGCGCGTTGCTAAGCACTTTACGAAACCAGCATACAAAACCTTATCTGCATTAACCGATGAGCAAATCATCAATATGGCACCCGAAGCTGAGAAAGCAGCATTTACTCGTTGGTTAGAGCGCAATGTCAAACCACATCAAGTTCCGGGATACGCCAGCGTAATTCTGTCATTAAAGCCACATGGCACTGTTGCGCCCGGTGATGCCACTAATGCGCAAATGAATGCCATTGCTGACCTTTCCGATCAATACAGCTTTGGTGAGCTGCGCGCCACTCACGAGCAAAACTTAGTATTGGCTGACGTAGAACAAGCAAAGCTTTATGAGCTCTGGCAAGAAGCGAAAAAACAAAAAGTTGCTTTACCTAACGTTGGCTTACTGACGGACATCATTGCTTGCCCTGGCGGTGATTTCTGCTCATTAGCAAATGCCAAGTCCTTGCCAATTGCTAAAGCTATTCAAGAGCGCTTTGACGACTTAGATTACTTATTTGATTTAGGCGATATCAGCCTCAACATCTCGGGTTGCATCAACTCTTGTGGTCACCATCACGTTGGCAATATCGGCGTACTCGGCGTCGATAAAGATGGTGAAGAGTGGTATCAAATCACTTTGGGTGGCGAACAAGGAAACGATGCCTCAATTGGTAAAGTGATTGGACCTTCTTTCTATGCCGATGAAATTCCCGATGTCATTACCAATGTAATCAATACTTATGTTGCACAGCGCACTGGTGATGAGCCATTCATTGAAACTTATCGTCGTATTGGAGTGACCCCTTTCAAGGAGGCGACCTACAAAAATGCCAAGAAGAAAGAGAAGGAGGCATCATGAGCCAAGTGAATGTCAGCCCAAATACTATTGCTGCTCATGAGAACGTCCTGCACTTTCCTAAGGGACAAAAACCCTGCTTAACCCCCAATGAGTGGCTGATTTGGAGTGGCAGCCAAGATGAAGGTGGTCTGCCTGATTTAGAGCATGGCAAAAAGAATGTACTCGTGCCATTTAGCTGGTGGATCACTCACCATAAAGAAGCGGATGTAGCGAAACTTGCTAGCAATGGTCAAATCGGCGTTTGGTTTGCTGCGGACGAGGACATTTTGAAGCATGCGGAAATCATAGAACAAGGAAAAAAGGTTTGGCCTTTAGTGGCTGCACACTTCCCCATCTTTAGAGATGGTCGAAGCTTTAGTACTGCCGCCCTATTACGTGATCGCTTTCAGTGGACCGGTGAAATCCGTGCCATTGGGGACGTATTGATTGATCAGCTCTTACAAGGTGCGCGCGTTGGCTTTGATAGCTTCGCGCTGCGCCCTGATCAAAATACGGATGTGGCTTTAAAGCAATTTGACCTATTTAGCGTAACCACTCAAAACAGTTGGCGTGATAAACGAGCTTCATTGAGTCTTTAAGTGACCGCCCCCAACCGAGATATCAATACAGATCATGACAGCGCCACTAAATTCCACAAACCCTAAGACGGGGAAGGTGTATTTAGTCGGCGCGGGTCCTGGCGCTGCTGATCTGATTACCGTGCGTGGCGCCAAGCTTCTCGCACGGGCTGATATTGTGTTTCATGATGCTTTGGTTGAGCAAGAGATGCTTGCTCTTTGTCCAGATGCTGTTTTGGTTCCAGTGGGCAAACGTTGTGGCAAGCTTTCTTCAGCTCAAGAGTTCATTAATAAGCGTTTAATCGATGCCGCTCAGAAATACCAAACTGTTGTGCGCCTTAAGGGCGGTGATCCCATGCTGTTCGGGCGTGCTGATGAAGAATTGCAAGCGCTGAAGTTAGCAGACATCTCAGTTGAAGTTGTTCCGGGAATTACCGCTGCTCTAGCAGGTGCAGCGAGCATCCAGCAATCCTTGACTCTGCGAGGCGTCTCGCGGAGTGTGGCATTTATTACCCTTGCACAGGGCTCTGAGAATCTGGTTGCCGGTCAGCCAATGTCAAATCCTAACGCCGACACCTTGGTTTATTACATGGGCCGCAAAGATGCTGCAAAAATTGCTTTGCAATTGATTGAGCACAACGCTCATCATGGCGCCAATACTCCAGTACAAATTTTGGAAGCAGTTAGTACCTCACGTGAGCGTCAGTGGATTGGTACGCTAGCTGAATTGGCAGCAGGCAAAGCCAATACTTGGTTTGATAGCGGCTCACCTGCGCTACTTGTGATTGGCCAAGCGCTCGAACCAAAAATACTGCATTCGACACTACATGCAACCCTTCCAGAACTACAGAGCAGCAGCCCCGAAGTCAATGATGGCTTGCAAGATAGCGGGACTCTCTCCCACAGCAGACGTCGCGCTTAATTTCAGCGCTGGATAGCGCTTCTGACAGTCCTGCAATAACACTGGGAAATCATTTCTGAGGTGACCGCCTTGACCAAAGAAAACTGGAACAATCACAATTTCTTGGGCACCCTTTTGAGCCAATGGCCCAACAGCCTCCTCCAAAGAAGGCTGCATCATTTCTAAAAAGGCTAATTCCACAGCTGTGTTTGGGTGCTGAGCGCGCCATAAAGTAGCTAGACGATCAAAGGGCTCACGCCAGCGGACATCGCGGGCACCGTGCCCAAACAAGATAATGGCTTTCATAGACTTTGTCTTTGCTTTTGTAATTTTCCTAAACTGCTATAAGCTTACTCTTATTAGTCCATTATTGAGCGACACATAATTCCGCTATGACAAATTTACTGAGTCAAACCTGGTTCATCATTTTAATGAGTGTCACCTTAATCGGTGCAGTCCTTTCTGCCGTCCATCATGCGGAGGTGGTGGCCCATAAGACTGGGGAGCCCTTTGGCACTTTAGTACTCTCGATTAGCGTCACCATTATTGAGGTCTCACTCATCATCTCCATGATGCTCACAGGCCATGAGGGTTCTGAGTTCATTGCTAGAGATGCCGTTTTCGCAACGGTCATGATTGTGATTAATGGGGTCATTGGTATGTGCATCTTTATTGGCGGCCTAAAACATCATGAGATGACTTTCCGCAACGAAGGTACCAACTCTGCGCTAGGTGTACTTGCAGCCTTGGCTACTTTTATTCTGGTCATGCCGATCGTTACTGTCAGCACCCCAGGGCCAGACTTCACTAAAAGCCAGCTCGCCTTTGCAGGCATCGCTTCTTTCGCACTTTATATTGCCTTCCTATTCTTTCAAACGGTTACTCATCGCGATTACTACCTACCTCAATCCGAAGCCGACAAAACGAATAGTGATGCCCATGCTGATAAACCAAGCAACCTTAAAACCCTTATTAGCTGTGCACTTTTATTAGTCTCACTGGTTGCTGTAGTTGGACTTGCTGAAGCCTTGAGTCCCGCTATTGAATCTGGCGTTAAAGCCATGGGCGCTCCTAAAACGATTGTGGGTATTGCAATTGCTCTTTTGGTTCTTTTGCCAGAAGGCTATGCAGCCGTACGCGCAGCCCGTGCCAATCGCTTACAAAGCAGTTTAAATTTAGCGCTTGGCTCAGCGCTTGCCAGTATTGGTTTAACTATCCCCACGGTAGCTGCTATTGCGATCTTCTTTCATCTGGACTTGAGTCTTGGGATTAGCTCCCTCAATATCGTACTTCTGTACCTCTCACTGTTCATTGGAGGACTCACACTTGCCATTGGAAGAACCACTCTGCTGCAGGGCGTTCTTCACCTCTTTATCTTCTTTGAGTACCTCTTTTTGAGCTTGGTCCCCTAAGCCATGGGGCACAGGTAGATAAAAGGTCAGTAAGCAGCTATTTTTGCGTATCCCCCAAGCTTTCGGGGTGGCGGTCACCCCCATTTTTGGGTCTGGCTTTTATGTCAATTGACCCCATAAACCCCATATAATTAGGTCCTTACTGACCAATTGCTATCAGATCTATTACAAAAAGAATTTCTAGCAAATCCTGAAGCTAGAATTTGCCCTACCCCATGAAAAAAGCCCTAAAACGCCATATCCTCAGCTCTCTAAAACATGGTTTGGCTTTTTTAGACAAAAATCCCGCTTTGCGACGTCAGGTGTATTTCTTCATCTGCAAATATGGCATGTATAACTTTTTGAAAAAGTTTTATGCCAGTCGTTTACAACAGGTATCTTCCAATCAGTTTTCACCACTCATGGTCGGACCGGTAGTTGTTTTGGATATTTCTGAAGAACAACTTTCAAAACGTGCGCAATTGATTTATGGTCAACTTAAATCATCTCCTGCATCCCCATCTGAATCGAAGGCTGCTTGATGCGGATTGTTATCGACTTACAGGGTGCGCAAAGTAATAGTCGCTTTAGAGGGATTGGTCGCTACTCCACCTCTTTGGCACAAGCCATCATTCGTAATCGCGGCGAACATGAAGTCATCCTAGTTTTAAATGGCTTATTCCCCGATGCAACACAATTTATCAAAAGTCAGTTTGCCGACTTATTGCCTCCAGAAAATATTCGCATTTGGTATGCGCCGGGTCCAGTCATGGAGTGCCAAGCAGGAACTGACTTACGTCGAGAAGGCGCTGAGCTAGTTCGAGAAGCCTTTATTGCTAGCCTACAGCCTGATATTGTGCATATCAGCAGCCTATTTGAAGGCTTTGGCGACAATACCGTTACGAGCGTTAGCAGATTTGATCATGACACTCCGGTTAGCATTTCTTTTTATGATCTGATCCCTTTTTTAAATCCCAAAGAATACTTAGAGGTAGATCGCTTTTACGCCACTTACTACATGCGTAAGTTGGAGTACCTCAAACGGGCGGCACTACTACTCAGCATTTCTGAGTTCTCCAGATCAGAAGGATTGGAACACTTAGATTTTTCTCCTGAGCAAATTCTTAATATCTCTTCTGCTGCTGAGCCATTCTTTAGTGATGCCGCACCTGCTACTGATCCTGTAGTACTCAATGAAAAATTTGGTATTACCCGTCCCTTTGTTCTCTATACTGGCGGCGCCGATCCTCGTAAGAATCTCACGCGATTGCTTGAGGCTTATGCCCAAATCCCAGTAGCACTTCGTCAGCAACACCAATTAGTTTTAGCTGGTCGCATTGATCGTGCAGAGCATCTGAGTCTTCTCAAGGGGATTAAGGTCTCAGGGATGGCTTCAGATGAGGTGATTTTTACTGAGTACATCAGCGATGATGAACTTCAAACTCTGTATTACAGCTGTAAATTGTTTGTATTCCCATCTTGGCACGAAGGATTTGGCTTGCCTGCCCTTGAGGCCATGAAATGTGGTGCAGCCGTGATTTCTTCAAACACCTCCAGCTTGCCTGAAGTGGTTAACCTGGAAGAGGCTTTATTTGATCCACTTTCAACCCAATCTATTAGCGCTAAGTTGGTTGAGTTTTTATCCAAGCCTGAATTAATTGAGCGCATGAAGGCGCATGCCAAAATTCAGGCGCCATTGTTTTCTTGGGATGTTAGCGCGCAAAAAGCCATTGCTGGATTTGAGGCCTTATTGGCCAAACATGAAGCAGATGGCATTCGCTCCACGAAACAAGAGCCTGATGCCATTCTTCAGCGCTTAATTACCGACCTGAGCCAACTTACATTTGACGGTAAACGCTACAAGGACGCAGATTTACTCCAATTCTCAGCCTGTCTTGCGCAGAACTTTCCAGTAAAGCCACGCAAGAAGCAAATTTTTATTGATATTTCTGAGTTGGTGAAGCGTGATGCTAAAACGGGTATCCAACGAGTCGTGCGCTCACTTTTAACAGAGATGCTTCTCAACCCCCCTGCCAGTTACGATGTTCATCCCATCTACGCTAATCAGCTAAGCTTAGGCTATCGCTATGCCAATCGCTTTAAGAAGAAATTCTTTGCAAGCGATGAAGATAAGCGCAGCATGGGTGAGGGCAATACTAGTAATCAAGAAGATCCCGTGATTGAAACTCAGCCGGGAGATATTTTCTTGGGCATCGACTTGCAGGCTGATATCGTTCAAGCTCAGAAGCAGTACCTCTCTGCCATTAAATTAAGCGGCACTAAGGTGTACTTCGTGGTGTATGACCTTTTGCCAATTCGCTTTCCAAATGCATTCCCGAGCGCAGCAGAATTTAATCACCGTCAATGGTTACTAGAGATCAGCAAATTTGATGGAATTATTTGTATCTCAAAAGCAGTAGCCGATGATTATCGCGATTGGGCTAAGACTAATATTCCCGATTTACCAAAGCAGTTTGATGTTGCCTGGTTCCATCTAGGTGCGGATATTGAAAACTCTGTTCCCACCACTGGCTTGCCTAACAACTCTAAAGATGTCATTGCAAAAATCAGTGCTCAACCCAGCTTTGTCATGATTGGCACCTTGGAACCGCGAAAAGGTTATGGCCAAACATTGCCCGCCTTTGAAAATTTATGGGCTAAAGACGCTCAAGTCAATTTGGTCATCATCGGCAAAAAAGGCTGGATGGTTGATGACTTAGTAAGTCACATCGAAAATCATCCTGAGCTTAATAAACGACTTTTCTGGCTAGATAGCATTAGTGATGAGTACCTGGATCAAATCTATTCAGCAAGTACTTGCTTGATTGCTGCTTCCGATGGCGAAGGCTTTGGACTGCCTTTAATCGAAGCCGCCAGAAGACATGTGCCCATTATTGCTAGGGATATTCCAGTCTTTAGGGAAGTGGCTAGAGAGCATGCCTTTTATTACACAGCGGCAAAGCCAGAGGAAATGACCCAGGCTATTGAAGCTTGGCTTGATTTGTACGCCAAGGGTCAGCACCCACAATCCAAAGCAATGCCTTGGCTGACCTGGAAAGAAAGTGCCCAGTCTGTCCTGAAAACCTTATTAAACTAGGGCTAATGTTAAACAACAAATCCTTCTCTAACGGTCGATCACCTGGCTTGCTAGCTTCCATTGCCTCTCTTTGGCAATATCGCGCATTCATCTTAGGCAGCACCAAGCGTGAATTTCAGACAAAGTATAAAAACTCTTTATTAGGCTTTGCTTGGCCCATCATTAACCCTCTTGCATTGATTTTGGTTTACACACTGGTGTTCTCCAAAGTGATGGGCGCTCGCTTGCCAAGTGCTGCTGGAGAAGGTGGTTCTGGAATTTACTCTTACAGCATCTATTTATGTATTGGGGTGATTGTTTGGACGCTGTTTGCCGAGCTCACCTCACGCGCCCAAGTTGTGTTTTTGGAGAATGCCAATCTTCTGAAAAAACTCAACTTTCCGCGCCTATGTTTGCCGGTCATTGTGATTTTTAATGCAGGCCTGAACTTCCTGATTATTTTTTCATTGTTTACTATTTTTCTGGTGGTGACTAATAACTTTCCTGGCTATTGTTTCTTTGCGGTGATCCCGCTTCTGGCGATTCTGATCGCATTTGCTATTGGCCTAGGCATGACACTAGGTGTGCTCAATGTCTTCTTCAGGGATATTGGCTATTTTTATAGCGTTGCCTTGCAGTTTTGGTTTTGGCTCACACCGATTGTGTATTCAGTTAATGTACTACCGGAAAAAATTCGCTTTTTGGTAGCCTTTAACCCACTGACTAATTTATTAGTAGCCTTTCAAGGTATTTTCATTAACCATCAGATGCCCGATTGGTCTAGCCTCTGGTTGATTTGTGTCTTAGCGATATTGCTAAACATCAATGGTTTTCGCTTATTCAGAAAGCGTTCCGGGGAAATGGTGGATCTTCTCTAATGTCGCAGATCATCGTTCAAAACCTTGGTAAGGCCTATAAGCGCTACCCTTCTAAGTGGTCACGCCTAGCAGAATGGATTATTCCGTTTAGTAAAGACCGTCATAGCCTCAATTGGGTTTTGCAAGATTTGAATTTCATCGTCAATCCCGGTGAAGCCGTTGGCATTATTGGTGTTAATGGTGCTGGCAAAAGCACCTTACTCAAAATGATCTCTGGGACATCTCAACCTACTACTGGCTCAGTAGAGATGAGCGGCAAAGTGGCTGCCCTCCTGGAACTTGGTATCGGCTTTCATCCAGACTTCACTGGTAGGCAGAACGCCTACATGGCTGGACAGTTGCTCGGTTACAGCGTTGATCAAATTACCGCCTTGATGCCGGCCATCGAAGAGTTTGCCGAGATTGATGAATACATCGATCAACCAGTACGCTTTTATTCCAGCGGCATGCAAATGCGTTTGGCCTTTAGCGTAGCGACCGCTGAACGCGCTGATGTATTGATCGTTGATGAGGCTTTATCGGTGGGTGACACCTACTTTACCCACAAGTGCTTTGACCGTATTCGAGAATTCCGCAAGCTAGGAACCACATTGTTAATCGTGTCTCATGACAAGATGGCAATCCAATCAATTTGCGATCGCGCCATCTTGCTCAATCAAGGTAAGGTAGCTATCGAAGGCCAACCAGAAATGGTGATGGACTATTACAATGCCTTACTTGCTGATCGTGAAAACCAAAACGTTCGCCAAGAAGTGACCCAATCCGGAAAAGTGAAAACAACTTCCGGAAGTGGCGAAGCAACTATCTTGGACGTAGCGCTGCTGAATTCAGAAGGTAAACGTATTGAAGTAGTCCAAGTTGCTCAAGACATTACCTTATCAACTAAGGTGCGCTGCAATCAAGATATTGATGAGCTTGTTCTGGGCTATATGTTTAAGGATCGTTTGGGATTACCGGTATACGGCACCAATACCTTCCATTTGAATAAAACCCTTAAAGACCTTAAAGCTGGCGCTGAAATTGAATTTAATTTTCAATTTACCGCTAACTTTGGTCCAGGAACCTATTCGCTTGCATTATCTTTGCATGCATCTGACAATCACATTGCAAGTAACTACGAGTGGCGTGACCATGCACTGGTATTTACAGTCATTAATAGCAAAGAACATTTTGAAGGGGTGGCGTGGTTACCACCTACAGTGAATATTAAATAGCAAGAACACATGAGCCCAGATCAAAACAGTTTTTATAAAGCATTTGAAGATCAGCATCGCGGCTCACGTGAGCTCATCAAGTCTCGTTTAGCAGTCTACCTACCATTTATCAAAAAGGTTCAAGAAGTCCACCCCAATGCAACCGCTCTCGACTTAGGATGCGGTCGCGGCGAATGGCTTGAGCTTCTGCAAGACAATCAATTAAGCGCTTCTGGTATTGATCAAGATGATGGCATGCTTTCTGCGTGCAGAAGTCGCGGCCTGAATGTGCAGACGAGTGATGCAATCGCCCACCTTAAATCCCTCCCCAATGACAGCCTAAGTATTGTTTCAGGCTTTCATATTGCAGAACATTTATCTTTGGAAGATTTACAGACTCTGATCAAAGAGGCATTACGTATACTCAAGCCTGCAGGACTCTTAATTTTGGAGGCACCAAATACCGAGAATTTGGTGGTTGGCACCTCCAGTTTTTATTTAGATCCGACCCATCAGCGCCCACTACCCTCTGCCTTGCTAAGCTTTTTAGCTAGTCACCTTGGTTTTGCAAGGGTAAAAACACTGGGCGTCCAGGAATCGATTCCCTTGAGGGAAGAGCATGGGCCTGTCAGCCTGTTTGCCGTTCTCTCTGGCGTAAGTCCTGACTATGCTGTGATTGCGCAGAAAGCGGCAGAACCAAAACTGATGCAAGCTTTTGAAATCGTATTCAGCCAAGAATATGGCCTCACTTTAGAAATGCTAGCAAATCGCTACCAAGAGCGTTTCGATGCGATGGAGCGTAAGACACAATTGTTGGAGGCGCGCCTAAGCCGTATCTGGAAATTACTAGAGCCCTTTAAGTGGGCCAAATCCCTTTTCAAAAAATAATCAGCAATACTTTAGTAATCCATTCATAAAGCTTAATCAACTATGAGTACAAATCTGTCGCGTGGTCTAGTCACCAGCATCCCAGAGCGCTATGTCCAGTTTGCTCTTTTTAATCTCAAGAAGATTTATGGTGAATTAGGCTGTCAGCTTCCCATTGAAATCTGGGAAGTGGGCAATGAACTCAGTCTAGAATCAAAAGAAAAGATTAGCGCCATTACAGACAAGATTATTTGGCGCAATGTTTCTGAATTCACTAATAACCTTGCCCACTGGAAAGGTTTTCAGGTAAAGGCTTTTATTGTTGCCATCAGCTCATTTAATGAGGTGATGTTATTTGATGCCGACGGCATTTTCCATCAAAATCCAGAAGATTTATTTGGCGATACTGGCTACCAAGATACTGGCTTTTATATGTTTAGAGACCTCAAGCGCTGGGTTTTTGAATTTAATTGGTACGACAAGTTAATGTATCAACTAGGCTTACGTAAGCCCTTCAAGGGCAATAAGTTTCGTAACTATGCTTTTTATAAAGAGCGTCAGGCTTGGTTGCGTCGCTGCTTAAATCATCAGAAACCAGCAAACTTTCCGATTGAGTGGAACTATATTTGGATTGATGGTATTCCATCAGAACCCGTGATTGAAACTTATGTCGATAGCGGCGTTGTAGCCATCAATCGCAGCAAGCATCCAGAGGCAATTAAATGCCTGATGGAGCTCAATGATAATCATCCCGATACCTATAAATATGTGTGGGGAGACAAAGAGACGTTTTGGATCTCGGCCTTAATGGCCAATGAGCCATTCACGGTAAATCCGAAGTGGGCCTACGAAGAGGCTTCAGATAATAGCGAGGGCTGGAAGACCAAGAAGAGCCTGATTTGCCAAGAGTGGAACGGCAAGCTTTTCTTTACTCAAAAGGGTGTGGTGTAACCAGCACCGCAGTACTGGCGCCAATAACTTACTTATCGAGCTTTTGCACTAGTAGCTTTGATCTCTCAAGATTACCAAGACTGGATGGGTGCTTATCCAATTCATGAACATAGAACTTTGGTTTGAGATTTTCATTCTTATCAGCCAAAGTCATATCAATCATCTGAATTCCCGACTTCTTGAGTTCAGCCAAAATCTTGTCATTGTTGTAGCTGCCTACAAACCAAGCATCATCGGCCTTAATAAAGCCTACAACTAATTGCTCACCGCGTTGTTTTGCTTCTTGCTGAATGGTTCGTAGAGCACCTAGATAAAGCTGAATTTGTTTATCTTGATCATTAATTACCAGCAAACTATCCTGAATCAAATTAAACACTTTTGATGAGGTAATTAATCCCCGCAACGCTTTTGGAGAATGCTCTACCCATCCAAATGATCTGCAATAGCCATCCCGTTTGACCAGGCCCGATTCTTCCAGTCTGTACTTAGGCGAACCCAGAGTAAAGAAATCAGCGCAGGCAACCCTACTAGCGTGCCAAGGCGCAGTGAGGACAAAATTTAGATTGGCCTTGGTGTCCAGGTCGCTTTGCAATACAGCAAGACTTTGATGAATACCCCAACCATGGATACCGTAGTTCTTAACCTGTAGCGGGGCCCACTTTGAGGCTCCTAGATGTTGGCTATTCATTAAATCACCAACGTAATACGCCATTGTTTGATTATCAGCCACACCTTCACCAAACGTAAAAGAGTCGCCCAAAAAATTAATTCTATGACTCTGTTTATCTCCATACCTTGGCGTCACCCTAAAGCCATCTGGGCCGATGGTAAAAAAAGTGTCATAGAGAACATCGCCGTTAGATGCTACCTTTTTGGCTGTAAAGATGCCTGGTTTAGGCTGACTGCCAAACTCACCCAAATGCCAATATGCAGGAGTGTTATAGGTCTGAGCACTATCAAAGTAGGCAAAAACGGTTTTATCTTTAGCCGTATTAATTCCTGAATCAGGCTTTTTAGCCATTATGGCTGGCAAGTATCCCAATGCACTTTCAGCAATCGCAAGGGTAATGACCAATGAAATAAGCACGACAACTGTATTACGAAGAAACGAAAAAAGGATGGCAATCACAACCAAGCCAAAACTTGCACCCCATAAAAAGCTCGCCACACTACGTTGCGTATAAGAATTAAAAAATAAATAAGCGGCCAAGGCCGCCAAGATTACAGTAGGAATAAGTTTTTTGATCATATCTCTGACGCGAAGCAATTAATCCAGTTCATACGCATTCTTGTAATCCAACTTGAGTGCAGGATCTTGCTCTTCTTTGCTCATAATGGAATTACCAACCACCAAGAATTCAATCTCCGTTCCCATTAAGCATCGGAACGCATCTTCTGGTGTGCATACAATTGGCTCACCACGAACATTGAAGGAGGTATTAACCACTACTGGGCAACCCGTTAACTCTTTAAAGCGACTTACTAGCGCGTGGTATTTAGGATTAGTTTCTTTATGAATTGTCTGCACACGTGCTGAATAATCCACATGCGTTACTGCAGGGATTTGCGAGCGAGGAATATTGAGCTTTTCAATACCGAAGAGTTTGTTCTGCTCCTCAGTCATTGCTAGACGCTTTGACTCATTAACATCTGCAACCAACAGCATATAAGGACTGTCAGTATTGATATCAAACCACTCAGATACGTCTTCACGCAATACGCTTGGTGCAAAAGGACGGAATGATTCGCGGTACTTCACCTTAAGATTCAGCAACTTCTGAGCAGAGGGTGAGCGAGCGTTAGCCAGGATGGATCGCCCGCCCAATGAACGCGGACCAAACTCCATACGACCCTGATGCCAGCCTACCGCCTTATCAGCAGCAAGGGCTTGAGCGGTCAACTCAATAATTTCTTGATCAGAATGAATGGTAAATTTAGCGCCTACTGATGCAAGGCGTTTTTCGATATCTGATTGTTCATATTGCGGGCCCAAGTAAGAACCCTTCATGCCGTCTTGCAATTTGGGATCAACATGACGCGGTTGCTTAAGCATCAAATAATATGCACCCAAAGCAGCGCCAACAGCTCCACCGGCATCGCCTGCAGCAGGCTGAATCCAAATATTGTCAAAAATGTTTTCTCGTAACAGTTTGCCGTTAGCAACGCAATTGAGCGCTACGCCACCTGCAAGGCACAAGTTTTTCATGCCAGTAGATTTACGAATGCTGCGAGCAAGCTTAATAACCACTTCCTCAGTAACGGCCTGAATTGAAGCGGCCAAATCCATCTCTCGCTGAGTTAATTCGGACTCTTCAGAGCGACGCGGCCCACCAAATAATTTATCGAACTTCGCATTGGTCATTGTCAAACCAGTGCAATAGTTGAAGTAGCTCATGTCTAATGCAAATGAACCATCCTCCTTAATATCAATGAGGTTATCTTTAATTAATTGCGCATACTTTGGCTCGCCGTAAGGAGCTAAGCCCATGACCTTGTACTCACCCGAGTTCACCTTAAAGCCAGTGTAGTAAGTTATCGCTGAGTAGAGTAAACCTAAAGAATGTGGGAAATGAATTTCTTTGTGTACCTGCAGGTCAGCACCTCTGCCAATCGCAAGAGATGTTGTAGTCCATTCACCCACTCCATCCATTGTCAGAATTGCTGCCTCTTCAAATGGCGACGGGAAGAAAGCGCTAGCCGCATGACTTAAGTGATGCTCTGAAAACAATAAGCGCTCGGTCCAATCAATATTTTTTCCCCAGATTGCTTTGAGGGCATCAGCAATCATGGTTTTTTGAAATAACTTATCTTTTAGCCAAACTGGCAGTGACGTTGCAAAGGACTGGAACCCCACTGGGGCATAAGCCAAATAGGTTTCTAGCAAACGCTCAAACTTCAGAAATGGTTTGTCATAGAAGACTACATAATCAATATCTTCAGGCTTGCAGCCCACCTCACTCAAACAATATTCAATCGCATGATTCGGAAAATCTTGATCGTGCTTTTTGCGCGTAAATCGCTCTTCCTGGGCCGCAGCAACGACCTCACCATCCACAACTAAGCAGGCAGCTGAGTCATGATAGTAAGCAGAAATTCCTAAAATTTTCATTGGAGAAATATCTTAGAACAAGGTGTAAATGAATGGAGCAACCACAGAGCTCTTCGCAGCCAAAATCAACAAACCACCTAAAACCACCATCACAATAATGATCGGCAATAGCCAAAGTTTTTTTCGGGCCTTCAAAAATTTTAATAGCTCTTTAATAAACGACATTTACAAATTCCTTAAAACTGTTCTTTAAATGATTCGGGCTCAGGGCCTGGAGGTTTGCGATCAATCCAATGTGAATTCACATTCTGTTTGCGTAATTTCAGAGCATCGCGACCAGCCAACCGCATCGCTAGAGCCACTGGAGTAATAACGATAAAAAATAGGATACCCAGAACGATGGGGCTAACAACCTTGCCAAGAAGTAAGCCCAGTTGATACCAAGCTTTATTGAATGGGGCAAGCAGTTTTGGCGCCAAAAGGGTTACAGCAACCAATACACCTGAAATAATAAAAAAAGCTTCAACTGCTACCGCAGACCAATCCTTCCAGAGTCCATAAACTGCTAAAACAGCAAAAACACCTATAAAAAGGAGCCCGAACGTACGATTGGCAGGAAGGTTGGCAGGCTTAATTGACATAATTTTTAAATTTCTATGATTTTATTATGAAATCAAAGCCCTAGCGAACTTTATCTGAGTAATTTACCGTCTTGAACAAGGAAAAACGAGGTATACCTTTGAGCGCATGCCCCAGCAATCGACAGCCTAAGCCTGACTCTGTCCGTGAGACTTACGGACTATATATAAAGGTCTTTGCTTAGATTCAAAGTAAATACGGCCAATATATTCGCCCAAAATACCAAGGCTAATCAGCTGCAAACTACCAAAGAAGAGGCTAACCACTAAGAGAGAAGCATATCCCGGTAAATCCACCCCAAATATAAGCGTACGAATAATGATGTAAAGGGCGTAAAAGAAGGCAAAAAAGGCTCCTATAAGCCCAAAATAAGTCCAAACCTTGAGGGGGAGCAAGCTGAAGCTTGTTATGCCTTCAAGCGCAAAATTCCATAATCTCCAGCCTGAAAACTTGGTTTCACCTGCAATACGCGCGCTTCGAACATACTCTAAAGTTTTGGTCTTAAAGCCAACCCAGGCAAAAAGACCTTTCATGAACCGCTGTCGCTCAGGCAGACGCTTTAAAGCATCTACAACAACCCTATCCATTAAGCGGAAATCTCCAACATTCTCAGGAATCAGGGTCTCAGATGAGAGAAGATTGTGAATGCGATAAAAGGCAGAAGCGGTCATGCGCTTTAGAGCCGTATCAGATGAACGATCCACCCTTTTTGCTAAAACTACTTCTGCGCCACTGCGCCACAACTCAATCATTTCACCAATTAACTCAGGGGGGTCCTGTAAATCCGAATCAATCGGAATTACGGCACCGCCGGTCGCATAATCAATGCCAGCAGTGAGTGCCGCCTCTTTCCCAAAATTTCGGGAAAACTCTATTACCTTAACTCGATTGTCTGTATTAGCGAGCTCAATTAAATACGACAGAGTATCATCTGAACTCCCATCATCAACACAAACCAGCTCAAAATCATATTGAGAGAGCGAAGCAAAGATGGAGCACATCTCTCTATAAAAATGTGTAACTCCATCCCCCTCGTTGAAAAAAGGGGCAACAACGGAAATTTTAATTATTTGACTCATTATGGGTGCTGTATAACTCATTTGCCTACATTATTAATGCTAATCGATAATATTGCTATATATACTAACGATCATATTTTCAATAAAAATGATAAAAAGCACTCAAACAAATCTTGGCCGCACAGCTGTGGCGCTCTTTTTTCTGGGCCTACTGACGATTGGGATCTTAATTTATCAAGATTATGGCGTCTCTTTTGACGAGCCCGCACAAAGATTAATTGGAGTTACCAACCTCAACCACATTGCACAATTATTTAACATCTCTTCAATCCTCAACAATGAATTTCTTGCGCAATTTCCAAAAAACCTGAGTCAAATTACAGATCGTGATTATGGGGTGATATTTGAGGTGCCTGCGGCATTAATGGAGCATGTCTTCAACCTAAAACAAGAGCGAGAAATTTATCTCGCCAGACATTTCCTCACTTTCCTCTTTTTTATTGGCGGAGTCTATGCTGTGTATCGCATGGCTGAGCGAAGATTCAATGACTGGCGTATTGGTCTGCTCGCAGCTACATTTTTAATTCTTAGTCCAAGAATTTTTGCAGACGCTTTTTACAACAGTAAGGATCTAGTTTTTTTATCAGTTTTCGCAATTGCAATGAATACGACTGTTGCGTTCGTAATTCGACCAAGCTGGAAAACCGCCATCTTTCATGCATTAGCATGCGCCATTGCAATCGACGTCAGGATTATGGCAATCATCATCCCATTGATAACTATAGCCATACTATTCATCAAATCATTAAAAGACGAATTAAGCACAAAACAAATCCTAACTTATGGGATTTGTTTCTCCGTAGCTTGTTTCATTTTTACAACTATATGTTGGCCATATTTATGGGAGGCGCCACTACAAAATATTAGACAAGCATTTGTTAGTATGGCCAGGTTTAGGCACAACCCATATTTGATTTTTATGGGCGAGCCAGTCAGAGCCTCCTCGCTTCCATGGTTTTACCTGCCGGTATGGATAGGAATCACTACGCCACTGGTCTATTTGGGACTTTTTTTTATTGGCGCACTTTCGACACTTAAAATTTTAATAAAAAATGGCTATAAATTATGGTCTAACAATGATGCACTTCAAGATCTCATTTTTTTAGCCTTCATTTCCGGGCCTGTAATAGCAGTAATTACGTTGCACTCAATACTGTATAACGGCTGGAGACATGTGTTTTTTATTTACCCAGCATTGATACTCATTGCTACAGGTGGAGTGGTGCGGTTATGGGGGATGGCAAGCAAAAAATTATTGCGGTTTATTTTAATCGTCACAATTGCCATGAGCTTGACTCACACCGCCATTTGGATGATCGCAAATCACCCGCTTCAAAATCTATACTTCAATAAATTTTCAGGAGAATGGAATAATAAATTTGAAGTGGATTATTGGGGTGTTGCAAATAAGCAAGCCCTGGAAAAAATTCTTAAAGATGATCCAACTAATACTGTTCTTGCCTGGCCTGGATTGGGTTATCAATGGCCGGGAGGATGGCAGCTACCCTTCGTTCACAACTTAAAAATTCTTCCTGAGGGTGAAGCTAAAAGAATTAGCATCCCGGAAACAAAAAATGAAAGTCAGTACATCATCACAAGTATGCGCGGGAATGAGGGGTTTAATACAAGCCACTATAAATCCAACTTTAGATACAAGTTAATTGATGAAGTACTGGTGGATGGTGAGCCTGTTCTATCAATATTTAAAAAAATAGATAATCCTGAGCTGCCAAAATTAAGCTCAGGTGAAAGTATTCGTTTCTCAAAAAATCAAATGGGCGCTAATTACCTTTTATCTGGATGGCAGGATTCTGAAGACTGGGGATCCTGGTCTGCCGGCAATGAATCAAAAATAGTTCTCCCATTCTCAAATGAGAGGCCTAGATTTATGCAGCTCTCGATTAGGGCATTAGTGAATTCAAGCCATCCTAGTCAGCGTATAGAGGTATGGGGCAATGGAAAATTTTTAAAGCAGGTGGAAATAACCCATGCTTTTAACAATAAATTGAACATTGAGATACCCAGTGACTCCTCGGAATTAAAGCTAACCCTTAAGCTGCCGGGAGCCGCAAGACCAATTGATCTTGGTATCAATCAAGATGTGCGAAAAATTGCCATCGGAGTTGAGGCGGCAGAATTTAAGTAGTCAGGACTACGTAGGCTGATAGCCGTGCACCAGCCTCTTTAATTGGGCAATCAATGTCTCAATTTTTGATTGTGTGATTGAGGTTTTCAATATCTCAATTTCTTGCATTAGATCACTGAAGCTTAAGTATTCCTCTCTAGCCATCATGATTCGAGGATGGGTCGTTGAGGCAGGATTCTCACCAATCAGAAGCTCTTCGTACAACTTCTCTCCTGGACGCAATCCAGTCACCACAATCTCAATGTCGCCATGAGGATTTTGATCATCCTGCACAGACAATCCCGAGAGTTCAACCATACGACGTGCCAGATCGTATATTTTTACAGGATCGCCCATATCTAGAACAAATACCTCGCCCCCCTTTGCCATGGCACCCGCTTGGATAACCAATTGAGCTGCCTCTGGAATCGTCATGAAATACCGCGTGACCTCTGCATGCGTCAAAGTTATTGGACCGCCCACCCGAATCTGCTCTCTAAACAAAGGCACCACTGAGCCACTAGATCCCAATACATTCCCGAAGCGAACCATTGAAAAACAAGTGCCTTTTTCTTTATTGGCGTCAGCTAAAGCTTGCAGAATCAACTCAGCAAAACGCTTAGTAGCACCCATCACATTGGTTGGGCGTACCGCCTTATCGGTGCTGATCAGAACAAAGTTATCAACCCCATGCTTTTGCGCGACAATAGCTAAGTTAAGGGTACCAATGACATTATTTTCGAGACCCTCAATTGGATTGCATTCCACCAATGGTACGTGCTTATAAGCAGCTGCATGGTAAACGGTATCAACTTTCCACCGAGCGAATATCTCGTCGAGTCTACGCTCGTCTTTTACGCTTCCAAGAATCGGGATAATTCTTTCCGCAGCATAACCACCAAATATTTGCAGGCTATTGACTATTTCAGCCTCGATGACATACAAATTAAATTCGCTATGGTCGAGTAAAAGTAGCTTCTCGGGATTTGCCCTCAAAATCTGTCGACATAACTCCGAGCCAATACTGCCACCAGCTCCGCTGACAAGAACAACTTTGTTTTGAATATTTTTCGAAATGAGTTGTGCGTCAGGTTCAACAGACTCACGACCCAAGAGATCATCAGGCTCAAGCTCTTTAATATCTAAAACCGTCACTCGACCTTGCGCTAAGTCAATCAAATCTGGCAATGATCGAACATGAATCTGGTGTTCACGTAAGCCCTGCAATATTTGGTTACGTCTTGCGCGACCAATTGAAGGCATCGCCAGAAGAATATCGCTCACCCCATGAGTCTTAATTAGTCGAGCAATTTCATCGGGGGAGTAAACCATCAAGCCATTAATCATGCTGCCTTGATATTGAGGGCTATCATCAATATAACCCGCAAGGAAATATTGGCCAGACTGACGAAGCGCTGTTGCAATTTGCATGCCCGAGTGACCAGCACCATAAATTAAGAGAGTACCCAGTACAGGTCGCCCATTCTTGCCGTAGGAGCTAAATCCAAATCCCACGCTTGCGAGCACCCTACATAGCGCCATCAAAATAAATAAAATGATTGGTTGGACAAAACCAATACTTCTATATATGTATGGCGATGCAAGCATAAATATGGCGGTGAAATACAACACACCATAAATAGCGATTGCTTTTCCCATCAGCGCAATACTGTGAGCACCAGCGAATCGTAAGACTGTCTTGTAAACACCAAACTGAATGAATACCGGTATGGCCAAGAGGACCGCGGCAATATAGGCAAATTTTTGCTGAGGGATAAATCCATGCCACTCCTCAAGGCGCAACGAATAAGCAAGCCAAGTTGCCAAAATAACGCAAATAACATCAACTAGCATCGCTACAAGCTGCTTTAGCCAACGAGGAAGGTTAAGAATGTTATTTTTCATATTTGCTACCCACATTCTAGTGAGAAACGCCCTCGCGCCGAAAAACTTTGAGTCCCGTTAGCCAAAGTATCCGAATATCAAAAGCCAAAGCACGTTTCTGAAGATATTCCCGATCAAAATCCACCTTTTCAGATAAAGCCAATTCATCGCGCCCATTGATCTGAGCCCAACCAGTAATTCCAGGGGTTAGGGAATGCACACCAACAGCAGTTCGCATATTAATAAGGTCAGTCTGATTAAATAACGCCGGCCTTGGACCTACAAAACTCATATCACCTCTGATAACAGACCAAAGTTGAGGCAACTCATCTAAACTGGATTTGCGTAGAAAACTTCCGACAGGTGTCAAATATTGATTGGCGCCTACTAAAAGATGCGTTGCCACATTAGGTGTTTCTATCAACATGGTACGAAACTTAGGCATCCAAAAAAGTTGGTTATTTTTTCCCACCCTTTGTGACCAAAAAATAATAGGGCCTTTGGAGGTAATCTTTATCAGCATTGCAACTAATAGCATTAGAGGCAAAAAAATAACTGATAGCAATACAGCCAAAAAGAAGTCGAATGTTCGTTTAATCAATTAAGCTGCCTCTTGACTTGAAAGAAAGTCATTAACCGTTATCTGTATTGCCTGCTCTACATTTAAAGGAGGATTCCAATTTAATAATTGATGAGCCTTGCGAGTACTAACCTCCAAGGACTCCGTAAGGCGATCGACAGCAGCTTTTTGACCAAGGCATAACCCAGCTATGCGCAATATTTGGGCAGGAATGGAAATTAATCTTGATGAGGTATATCCCATACACTTAGACATGCGCTCAATTAAATGAGGGGTTGAATAAGCTTGGCTATCTGAAAGTAAAAAAAGTTGGTTTGCTGCTTTGGGGTGTCTTGCAACCAATAAAATAAAGTCGATCAAATTATCCAATGCCAACATGCTTCGTTGATTAACTATGCCCCCCAAAGGTAAAGGTAAACGCTTTTGAACCAAGCGCATGAGTTTTTGGTAATTGGCCTTTACACCCGGTCCATAAATCAATGGCGGTCGAATAAGCACATACTCCATGCCTGTGGCATTGCAAATCTCACGAACACCCTCCTCGGCTTCTAGCTTACTAACGCCATATGGGTCTTCGGGCTTGGGGATTGAATGCTCAGTAAAAGGTTCACCCAAATTTGTTTTCTCTCCATTCACCTTGATAGAGCTTAAAAAAATAAAGCGCTTGACTCCTGCATTTGCGGCTTGCCTTGCTAAATTTAGCGTAGAAATGACATTGGCCTTTCGATACTTCTCCAGCGGATTGCTTGCCCTGTCTTCCATAACATGAACTCTTGCCGCTAAATGCACAATAGTATCCACACCCAAAAGCGCCTTAGTCCAATCCGATTTTTCTGAAATATCAGAGACTAGGAATTGCTCCACGTTTGATAGCGGATTCTCAAGCGGGCCTCTGGTTATTGCACGAAATTGAATATTTTGAGCTAGTGCATCTTGCGAAGCCAGCAATCTAGAGCCAACGAAACCGGAGGCACCCGTCACCAAAATGCGCTGGCCATGCAACTGATTAAATTCGTCCAAAAAACTCACAGAACCTCTACCCCCCTTAAATACCAGCAAATCAATTAAAATCAAAGACATAAACGGACCTTAACGGCCAGATTAGAGCTATTTTATGTTGCCCCACTCAATTAACCAAATATCTTCAAACCCTCTGATTATTCAAGGTGGTGGTGGCAATATCTCTTTTAAGAACCCTAAATCCAACTCTATATGGATTAAGACCTCTGGAAAATGGCTAGAACACGCTATTACTGAAAATGTCTACTTTGAGCTAGACCTTCAGAAAGGGAAAGAATGGTTAAGCGACTCAGAAACACATCATTGGTCTGAGTAGCCATAAATCAAGAGAGGTAGTGCGAATGCGGCAAAAAGAAAGAGGTGAGTGGCTATCGCAAAGAGCACCATTGCCAACACCAAGAACCATCTTGATTTGCTTGGTCCTGAGCTGCGCATACATAAGAGTGCTAAGGCAAGAACCAAACACAGAAGACCATAATCCATTCCCAACAAATAGACTGAATGGCTCAGAACAAAAGCTTGAGAGAAGTAAAGCCCAATACAGAAGCTGCGTGCGGCTGTTGCATGAGTAAGCGGTTGTCATTACAAAACAATGGGTTGATGCTTGCTTTCCCCATAAAAGGGAACGCTGGAGTACCTTGCCCAAGAGCCCTCAAGAGCAAAAATACCCGCGCCGTTAAAGTCGATACCCGCTTGAATGACTGAGTCATCTGCTTGCGCTTCAAAATATTCGCGCACTGATTTAGTAAACATGCCTGGCCCAGTAAATCTCACAATGGCATTTTTGGGATTGGTAAAAATAATATTTTTAAACAACGTGTAATGCAGGCAAATATTCTCAATCATGCGCAGCAGAATGGGGTGGCCTTTAGCAAAGCCCATACCCCATTGCAGCACTTGCTTATCGGCATGCTGCATTCGATCTGCCAAAATGGGATTAGGTGGAATAAAACAATCGTGAGACTCAAAAGAAATTAATGCGGTGGAATCGCTGTTCAGAAATGTGCTCAAGGCAGCACTGCAACCCTTACTGATATCAAAATAGAAGCCTCCACGCTCAAACAACAGGCAATAACGAAAAATATCGGCCTTCATTGGCCCAAACTGAGAATGCATATAAATGGAGAAAATGGGATGCTCACTCCAATATTCACGCATATATGCCTCTCTTTGCACCTTATCAAAGAGCTTAAAATCCAGATTAGGGTTGAGCGCTCTAAAACCTTCAATCTCTTTAAGATGAGTTTTACCAAAATAACGGTCTTCCCAAGTTTGGTAGACCACCGGTGCAATCAGTTGATTTTCGAATTTCTGAGTAGCGGCGCTGTCTAACAGCTGCTGCATCGGTAATTCTTTATAAATGCGCAATTTGTTGAAAGTAGCGCGAATCATCAATAATGTCTCATTATCTAAATCAATTAAAGAAGTATTAGAGTGCCATTAAAACACCCGCAAGCCCAAACTATGAAATTTTCCCTCATTATCCCCTGCTATAACGAATCTAAGAGCCTTCCGCAACTCCTAGAGCACTGTACCCCACTCATTCGAAAGGGCAATATTGAAGTCATTTTGGTCGATAACGGCTCTAACGATGACACTGGAACCGTTCTCAACACATTACCCCCCAGTACCCCGGTTGCAGATTTATTCGGGCAGAACAGAACCAAGGCTATGGTTTTAGAATCACTAGCGGACTGTCTGTGGCTACTGGCGATATTTTGGGCTGGGCATTGGCATGTTGCTTGGCAGTCAAACCTTGAACATAAAAATATTCTGCGGCACCTTAGATCACTCTCAATTACTGACTCTTGTTTTAAGCATCATAGGAGCAGCCCTTCTATTCTCACCCATGATTAGCGTAGAAAAAAATAGACTGTTGGAAATGTATTTATTTCCGGGCCTCATTTTTGTGAGCCTAGCCTTCTTTACTTTTGTAGATTCGATGGGAGTCAAAAATACATTGACCCCAGGCATACAAGTCAATCGTATTGCTTCTAATTGCCTCTTGGCTATGACTATTGCCTTGGCATCTCTTAGTTGGGCCCCGAGATGGATTAATGACTTTATTCATCACTGACTACGCAATACCCATGGATCAAAATACACATTGCCCAGTCATTTAACAGGCGTGTAACAAATGAGAGAAATTTCACAAGTAATTAAAAAATTTCCTAGCGATGATATCCACGCTCTAAAAACTATTGAGGTTTGTGTTTTGACTTTATTACTTTTGAGTAGATGTCTTGATATTGCTGAGCGACTACTGGGTAGCTAAATTTTTCCACTGCGCGCTTCCGAGCCGCTACATTTAACGCATTTGATTGCGAGATAGATTCGAGAACCCAAGTGATGCCATTCGCTAAATCTTGCACATTCCCGGCTTTAGCCAAATACCCTGTTTTTTGATGCTCAATAACATCAGCTAACCCGGTTCCCTCAAAGGCCACCACAGGGCGGCCGCAGGCATGGGCTTCGCTGGCTGTCTGACCAAACACCTCTTGCCTGGAAGGAGCAATAAGAGCATCTGCTGCGCTATAGGCCATTTGCATATCCACTTCACTCGCTAAGTGACCTAAATAGTGTACTGGAAAGCCAAGATCAACCGGCTGTGTTGGTGCTGCTTGACCAAAAACCACCAACTCCAAACTGTCGATCTTTCCAGATAGCTTTTGAAGAGCCTCTTGGAGCAAATCAAACCCTTTTCTGGGATCGGCAGCGCCACCTATTGCGCCAAATAAAATCAGGGGCACGTCTTGAGGAAGATCTAATTTCTCGCGCGCGATTTTTTTATCAATTGGAGCCCATTGATTGACATCGATAGGATTGGGAATAACTTCCACCGGCCAATTACGCATCAGAGCGCTATTCTTAACGCAAGATGCCAACCATTGACTAGGCGTCACAATTTGTATTGGATTTTTCCAAGCCTTTTGCTTGCGCAACCAAGTCCAGCGATTGAGATCAAAACCAGCCTCATCCCTGGGGCGATTACCTTGGGTATAGCCCTCTTTCCAACGCAGATCTTCAGAGTAGTGCTCGGCTCCAGAAAACGCCCACATATCATGCAGCGTCCAGACCAAAGGTTTATCTATCGAGCCCAAATCTTCTACCGACATCATTTCCCCATGAATCCAATGCAAATGAACAACATCCGCACTCGATTGGTTTAATCGTTTAGACCAGGAAGTGGGGAACATTGCTGGTGAATGGTAATCACCGTTCCGAGCACGAATCAAGCGTGCAACTAAAACACCAACGCCCGATCGAAAGCGATCAAAGAATATCTCAAGGTTAGTTTTTGGGCCAATGATATGCGGATCATTCGAGATTTTGCGATGAACGATAAGACTAGAATTGACCCCAACCCCCCGAACTGCTTGGTGGATGCGATAAGCAGCTTTTGCAGCGCCGCCAACAGAATCCGAAAGGTTCAGTGCAAAGACGCGCATATGCCTTATTTCTGAGAACTGGCAGACATCATCAGCTTTTTTAAGGGCCTGAGTTGGCGTCTTATAAAGCCCATGAGATTGACTTCATGCACGTGCTTAAAAATCAGAAAATCTCTTGCATCATTTGCTTGTATTTGCTCGGGATGAGTAAAGGGAGGTTTTAATTCCAATACAGGTGAATCGATCAAACATGCTGGCTTATGCTGAGAAGTATGGGTAGCATTAGCCCCATACCCCAGGTTATCCGTTAAGTTATTTTTTGGGATGATGGTCAACCCACCATTGCTCCAACGCGTGAACATAAGCTGATAGTCCCAAGTGTTGAGCTTGCCATCAAACACCCGATTAAATGCATCACGCCAATAAGAGATGACTAAAGGCTTGTTAGGAAATAGTTTTTGTAATCCCCCGCTCCGATCCCATGCAGGCCAGTTTTTTAGGGTTACATCATATGGCTGCCAAGATCTTCTCCATGCAGCCCAACCCCAAATCAGTGGAATTTTTGAGAAGAAATAGCTTTCCCCGCAATCAATCTGTGATGAAATCAAATTAGAGCCGCTAATCATTCCCACTCTTTCATCAAAGCGGTATTTTTCAAGCAACTCGTCGCAATAGTCAAAAAAGCTGGGATCTGGCAACACATCATCTTCCAAGATAATGCCCTCGGGCTCCTGCTCAAAAAACCATGAAATCCCAGTTGAAACGCCGATCTTGCAGCCTAAATTACGCTTCTGAAACAGCATTTTGAGCTCACAAGGCCAGTCAACTTGAGTGGCAATGTCTCGAACCTGCTGGCAAGCCTCTAGCTCACCTGTACGTCCTTTGCGTGGACCATCCGCTGCCACATAGAGCCTAGGTGGTTTGGCTGCCCGTATGCGCTCAAATACCTTAGCAGTGGTATCAGGGCGATTGAATACGAGAAATAGAATGGGGCTACGCATGCGCCTAATGGCCTTAAACTCTTGTTTTGATTATGGAAAGTATACAAGTCATCGTATTCTTCTTAAAATCATGTCACTTCAATCGAATTTGGATCATTAATGGGTCAAGCCCCCGAAAAACTAACAGAGCTACTCAAAAGACTCTGGGACCACTTTAGTCAACGCAGAAAGAAGCAGTTCGGACTCTTGCTAGGCTTAATGATTCTCGCCTCTCTTGCAGAGATTTTAAGTATTGGATCGGTATTGCCCTTCTTGGCTGTATTAACCGAGCCCCAAAGAGTCTTTGACTTGCCACTACTCCAGCCCCTAATTAAGGCCCTTGGCATCAATACAGTTTCAGAATTACTACTCCCAATTACAGCCACCTTTTGCCTGGCAGCAGTCCTAGCCGCCTCAATCAGACTTATCTTGCTTCGATCCAGTCTGTTTCTTTCGGCTGCAGTGGGATCTGATATTGGCTACGACATGTATCAACGCACACTCTATCAACCTTATTCAGTTCAAATGTCCCGCAATACCAGCGAAATTATTGATGGCATCTCCATTAAATCAACAGCCATTGCCAATGGTATTGTGATGCCACTTTTATATATCGCCAGCTCTGCAATCATTACAAGTTTAATTTTTGGAGCACTGATATTTTTTGCTCCGGAGACTACCTTAATAGCCTTTGGTATCTTTGGTTCAATTTATGTAGTAGTTATCAAAATGACTCGCAAACAACAGTTAATTGATAGTAAAAATATTGCGCACGAATCAACTCAAGTCATCAAATCATTGCAAGAAGGTCTTGGCGGTATTCGTGATGTATTGATTGACGGCACCCAAAATACCTTCTGCAGCATTTATAGAAAATCCGACTTTCTTCTTAGAAGATCTTATGCCAGCAGCTCCTTTATTAGCGTAGCTCCCCGCTTTGCCGTTGAAGGGCTGGGCATTCTATTAATAGCGTTACTAGCTTATTTCTTAGCCAGCAAACCGGATGGGGTTTCTAAAGCGGTGCCAATTTTAGGAGCGCTAGCTCTAGCCGCCCAAAGACTACTACCCTTAATGCAACAGGCCTATTCTTCCTGGGCAAACTTAAGACAAAATCAACACTCCTTAAAAGATACCTTAGAGTTTTTAGATCAGCCACTTCCCGAGAATCTCGAGGAAGAAGCAATTGAAGCAATTCCTTTTTCAAAATCGATTGAACTTAATAACATCTCTTTTGTATATTCACCAGAACAAAAAGCGATCTTCAATAATTTATCCCTTAACATTCCTAAAGGTAGTCGCATAGGATTTATTGGTGAAACCGGGAGCGGTAAGAGTACTTTGCTTGATATCTTGATGGGGCTTCTCCCACCATCCAAAGGCGCCTTAGAAATTGATGGCATTCCTATTGCCTCAGACAACATTAGATCGTGGCAGAAACATGTTGCACACGTTCCACAAAGCATATTTTTAGCCGACGGCACTATCGCGGAAAATATTGCCTTTGGAATACCAAAAGATCAAATCGACTTTGCACAGGTAGAAAATGCAGCAAAACAAGCCCAGATCCATGAGATGATCCTCTCTTTGCCGGATAGATACAGCACTCTAGTTGGGGAAAGAGGTGTTCGCCTTTCTGGCGGTCAAAGACAGCGCATAGGTATTGCTAGAGCAATCTACAAAAGAGCAAACGTCATCATCTTTGATGAAGCTACCAGCGCGCTCGATAGTGATACTGAAAAAGCAGTCATGGAAGCCATCGACAGCTTAAGTAATGAGCTAACCATTTTGATAATTGCTCACCGTATTAGCACTCTCAAGAATTGCTCTGCAATTGTTAGATTAGAGGGTGGGACAATTCATTCAATTGGAAATTTTGACACTATTACGACGCAGTAAATTAGCGCCCTCATAAAATACGCTCAATGCGCTCAAAATTTGATTAAGTACAGACCAGATATCGATGGACTAAGAGCCCTTGCAGTCCTGCCCGTGATCCTTTTTCATGCCGGCGTCCCTGGATGGAGTGGCGGCTTTTTGGGTGTGGATGTATTTTTTGTGATTAGCGGCTATCTCATCACAAAAAACCTAGCCTCAAAAGAATTCCTTGATAAAGCGGCTCTGCTTGATTTTTATAATCGCAGAGCAAGGCGAATTCTTCCAGCTTTATCTCTCATGCTTTGCATGGCCTCGGTCTTAGCTTTTATATTGATGACCCCTTCCCAGCTAGGGGACTTCGGCCAAAGCTTGATTGCCTCGGTTACCTTTTCCGCTAACATCTATTTTTGGCTAAAGACAAATTATTGGGCACCATCTGCTGAGTTAACTCCACTTCTTCACATCTGGAGCCTCGGAATAGAAGAGCAATTTTATCTCCTATTTCCATGGGTTTTTATTCTTGTCAAAAGTAAAAAATATAAAGTATGGATATTGATGTGTGCGGGATTCCTCAGTCTAGTGGCGATGCTGTATGTCGATCGACTCGGCTTTAAATCTGAATCCTTCTATTTGCTTCCATTTAGGGCATGGGAACTAATCGCAGGTTCACTGACTGCAATGCTTGCGATATCCAAAAGTGAAATTTTCACTCCGAAAATCAACAATGCTATAAAAATAATCTCCCTCCTCAGCCTCATAGGGTCGCTAAGCTTTTTTAATAATCAAAGTGATGTGCTGTTTTTGTACTCAATACCAATACTAGCCAGCTGTATTCTGATGTTCAATTCACATGGAATGGTGTCAAGCCTGCTTTCCAAAAATGCATTCGTTTACATAGGGTCAATTAGCTATGGCTTATACCTATTTCACCAACCAGCCCTTGCATTTATAAGAATCTATTCTTACGATAATCCGACTCAGATTCAAATCTTAGCCGCATTAATAAGCACTCTTTTTCTAGCTGCAATATCAAATGTCTTTATCGAGCAACCAATACGACAAGGGAAAGGTTCGCCAAAAGCATTTTATGCGTGGCTCTTTGTGATCACGGCAATTCTCATGGCTTTTGGCGTATACCTAACCGGGACCAATGGCCTTAAAGCATACAAATTGTCCAAGATGAATTTGGAGACTAGCGCCCTATTTAAAGCTTTAGAGTCCGAACAGAAGAGCCGCCACCAGCTATGGGCTGAGAAACTGGAAGATTCATCAAGCCCGTTCAAAGAGACATCTGGACGCAAAATTCTCTTCTTGGGCGATTCTATTTCAGAAGATTTGTATATCAGTGCAGAGGCCTCCCTAAAACAGACTGATATTGTGCAATATCGGCGCTTAAAATTAGATGACACCTGCTTTAAATTCTTGGATTCATATTCAAACAACAATATGCCGGATGGCTCTTGCAGAGAGCAAATTTCAACTGTAATGGGGTCTGATCTTTTAAAAAACAGTACTGATGTTGTAATTGCAAATCTTTGGGAGGGCAGTAATGTGGGCACAATATCCGCAATCTTCGGGATCCCACAATTTACTCAAAAAAATATTATTCTTTATGGTGCCCCTACATTCACCGATATAAGCTCCATCTTGTACTATCTTGCAGTTTCAGGATTAGAAAACCAAGACTTACAGTTCAAAAACTTTATCTATAAAAATAGAAACGAGAGAAGGCTTTCCATTAATCAAACTATTGAAAAAATTTCAAGAACCCATAATGCTGCCTACATTAACGCATTTGATTTTTATTGCTCAGATACAAAAAATACATGTGAACTCTTTGATGGCAATACCGCCCGAATAATTGATGGACTTCATCTATCAATCAGTGGATTGTCTCATTTTTCACCGTGGTTAAAAATTACCTTAGATGAGGCAATCAACAATAGCGCTCAACTTAATTAGCTTCGGATTTTTTAAAAATTAATCCCAACAACTTGGTTGGAATCTTTAGCATCAGTAATAGCAAATTAGTATTAATATGATGCTTCCTGCATGCCAATACAATTTCTTTGTTCAGCAAAATCACCCTAGACAGACCGGCAGTACTTGCACCACCATGACGCATTCTAACCATGGGCTCCTTAAGATAGGAATAGCTGGCCTTCTCTACCCATAATAGCCTTATCAGCATTTCATAGTCTGCGGAAATCTTATAATCCAGTGAATAAGGTCCCACTTTGTCATACAGGGCTTTTTTTACAAAAAACGTCGGGTGGGCAGGCATCCATCCAAACCGGAATTTATTCGGAGTGAAATAGCTAGAGTCGTAATATCGCATTACTTTATTGAGATCTAGTGGGTCAACGATGACTAAATCCGCATAAACGCTATCTGTATTTTTTTTCTGCATTTCTCTGATCAAATCTGAGACAGCATGTTTATTGATATAAACATCATCTGAGTTCAGCATTCCTACTATATCGCCAGTTGCATGGGCTATGCCCTTATTCATTGCATCGTAAATACCGCGATCCCGCTCGGAAACAATTGTTGATATGCGATCCGAATACTCGTTAACAATGGATACAGTTTCATCACTCGATCCACCATCAATCACAATGTATTCAATATCGGGGTAGTCTTGGGATAAAACAGACTCAATCGTATCTCCGATAGTCTTGGCGCTATTAAAGCAAACCGTGATGATGGATACCTTTGGGCTCATTGGCTCAACTTAATACCCAAGACACGATCAATAGCGGCCTGAGGTGTAACACCATGCACTTTTATATAACGCTCTACTTCAGCAAATTTGATATCCACTAGATAGCGGTACCAAAAAGCCTGCAGGAAATGGAATTGAGTGCCAACCGCGCCATCCAAGAATCCCGCTAGTAAGAAATAGCGATAAAAAAAATAGCTGAAAGATCGCATACCTAGCGGCATTTTTGAATATAGATTTTCTTTAATCCAGCGCTTCTTACTGATAGATGATGTTGTACCGGAATCCGATACAGAGTCTAGGGCGGTAAAACGATATTTCAAATTCAATAAATCTATGGCCTCGCGGCTAGCATAGTTATTGTGCTTTGTGATCCACCAAGATACGGAGTTTAAATTGTCATCAATCATGTGCCCTGGAAGGTCCAGGCATTTGCCATCAATCTTAATATGCTCATCCATCCACCGAGCTTCTGATTTACCATGTCCATAACGAAATAATCTAGACACTTTATTGCGCCCAACACCACCATGCTCAATCAACTTACCCTGAAAGCACATCTTCCTAAAAAAATGAACGCCCACTGTTTGATTGTCTAACTGTGGTAATTCTTGCTGTAGCTGCACAACTAACCCTGGCGTCAATACTTCGTCGGCGTCAATACGCAGAACCCATTCTGTTTGACTAGGATTAAGCTGAGTCAGCGCCCAGTTAAACTGGATGGAATGATTATTCTGCCAAGCACGCTCTAGCACCCGAGCGCCATATTGTCGTGCAATCTCAATGGTGCGATCGGTTGAAAGCGAATCTACAACCACAATATCGCCCGTTAAAGGCAGTAGAGACTCAATGCACCGTGCTAGATGAATCTCTTCGTTAAAGGTGAGAATAATTGCAGTAATTTTCATAAGCCAAGGGCAATTCTTAAGTATCGAGACTTTAGCCAAAATACAAACTGGGCCCACAGTCGCGGATAGCCATTTTCGATTAGAGCACGACGGTATTCGTCCAGGACCACGGATAAATTTTGGTCGCTACCATAGGGCTCATTCACAATCAAAGGCTTCATACTCTTTGCAATGCGTAATTGGGATTTATTTATGCGTAAATAGTGCTCAAAATCTGCCGCATAGCGATAAGACTCATCATATGGATTTTTTTGAAGGAGCTTAGCAGAGTAGATGATTGCCTGATGAGATGTTGGCATTGACCAAATTCGCCAAGCATTACTGCGTGGAAGTCGTGTTCTACCCCTAATCTGAAATCCGAAGAGATGCAGGTCGCTGCCATCCTTCAAGCCCATTTCTTGACATGATCCAATAGCAGCATGAAGCTCATCACCGCTATTGAGAAACAGAATCTGGTCGCCATTTGCATGGCTAATACCCTTATTCATGGCGTTGTAAATCCCAGAATCGGCTTCCGAAACGACCCTATCCCCCTTGCTGGCAAAACTGTTTGCCAGCTCTAGTGAGCTATCTGTAGATCCGCCATCAATAAAAACCCACTGGAACCCTGAGTTGCGCAGTGATTGCAAGGAATCAATTGTCTTCTTTAAGCCAACCGCATTATTGAAGTTAATCGTAACAATACTTAACATGGCTAGCGATGAAGAGGCTGATGGTTTGGATGATGAACTTGCACATAAGCGTAAACACACATCAGAACACCTAAGAATGCCAGGCCATTTGAAAAGCCGCCAACCGATGTAGCAACGCAAGCCATGGGTGCAACTATAAGCATAGCTAGCTTAGTGCCAGTTTCACGCCTCACAAGCAAGAAGAACATGATCGGAATGAGTAGCGTTACATAAAAACCAAATTGAAATAATCCCCTAGTGTAAAAGGCCTGAAGCATGATGGGGTCACAGTTGTTACTGTTACCAACAAACCATTCTGCAAAATCAGGTAACTTGATACAGAGATAGGTCGGGAGTTTGGCATAGATACCATGCCCAAATGGATAAGAGAGTAGCTCTAAGAAACTCCCATCGTAAGTACTCCACATTAAATTCAAGGTCTGCAGGCGATCAACATTACCGGAGATTTGCGTAATATTGCGGCCAACCACTACAAAACCTGCGGCAATAACGGCAGCACTGAAAGCTATAAGACGTTTCTTAATGTCCAATGTCCAAAAATAAAATGGACTAATAAGAATGAAGGAGAGAAGACCCGAGCGACTATTGGCAAGTAATATCACCATAGCAAGGAGAAAGTAATTCTTTAAACTGCGATCTTTATAAATAAATACCAATGCAATGAAGCAGGAGATGTAGAAGGTAATTTCGAAATTATTCTCAAAAATAAAAAATGGCCTAGCCTCGGGTATTAGCCTAGAAAGAGGCGGATGATTTTTAATAAAAAAGAGAGCAATATTCCAGATTAGTAAAAATGGATAGAAAACAACCACCCCTTTTATAAATGGGTATAAAGATTTTTTGGGGGCGTTGCTGGAATATAAAGCGAGAATGCAGATATAAATAAATGGCTTTAAGGTAACTAGGAATTTATTTTGATATTCAAGATCTGATGGCTCTGGAGAGAATAAATAAAAACCAAAAAATAACACTCCACCCACGAAAAATAAAGGGGAAATCTTCTGATCTAAATCTTTAAGCTTATAAGTTAAATAGGCCAGCAATATTGCATCGGGAATAAAAAAAACTGGTATCGATTTAAAAAATACCAATGCATTAATCAGCATGCAAATTATAAAAAAACCTGCGAGTGATTTAATGTCAGCCAGCTTATGCTGCACGATAGCGCCTTCTCAAAATAACGTAGGCAACTGCACCCACAAACCCTAACAATGAAGCAAGAAGTATGGTATTCGTAATACGAGGTTTAATATAGGAATCGCTCATTTGAATTTGCGAAATCAGCCCTGGACCTTCATATGCCTGGATTTTCCCTTTCTGAATGGTGCTTGATTTTGAGAACCCATCCTCACCTAGCCTTCTACTTAAGGAGGCATCTGAATTCTCAACAATAAACTGGGCAAGGGAACTCGCGCATTTTTTAGATTGCTCAACTCCTACTAAGCGTACAGATATGCCCATTACACCACCAAAATCATCAATCACATCTACCTGAATAGAATTAACCAATGAGCGGCGCAGCGCATGGCTATCCTCCCCCATGCAAACTTTCACCAATTCACCTGGAAACCCTTGTGGCGACATCAGATCGCGACGAGTATTGCGACCAAGTTTCAAGACGGTCCAATTGCCATCGATAGATATTTTGGCTGTTTTAACCTGAAAGTAAGCCTCATAGGTTTTTGGCGTTACCGCCAAATACACAGCGGCTGCAAGTAAGAAAACCAGCTGCCAAATAATGAGCAATTTTTTATTTTGCGACCAAAAGTCACAAATGATTTGATAGCTAATTCTCATAAGATTCCACAATAATCTAAAACGGTTTTACCACTTAGGTCGGCGTGCTTTACTAAATCAATAAACTGGCGATGTTTCACCAAAAAAATGAGTAGGTCGGCTGAATCGTAGGCCTTGGCAGGATTGCAAAGAGTAAATGAAGCATGCCCCTCAATATTGGGCTCAACCACTAATAATTCGCAATCCATTGCGGAAATTTTTTCAGCAACCAATAGCGCTGGTGACTCGCGCAAATCATCTATATCGGGCTTAAATGCCAATCCAAAACATGCCACAGTAGGCTTTCTCTGCAAGGAAGATTTCAGCGTATTAATTTGATCTGCTATTTGAGCAATCACCCATTCTGTTTTGCCATCGTTCACAGTCCGTGCCGTATGAATTAAACGCGCATTATGAGGATCTTTCGCCACAACAAACCATGGGTCGACAGCAATGCAATGTCCGCCAACACCAACACCCGGAGTCAAAATATTCACTCGTGGATGACGATTGGCGAGCTCGATTAGCTTGGTGACATTAATATTAGCATTAGCACATATAAGAGATAACTCATTGGCATAGGCAATGTTGACATCTCGATAGCTATTTTCGGCAAGCTTGCACATTTCAGCAGTAGGCGCATTCGTTTGAATAACCTCGCCACGTACGAAGCTCTTATAAAACTCTGAAATGGCCTCTGATGCACCGGTTGTCATTCCACCCACCACCCGATCATTCTCTACCAATTCAGTCATGATTTTGCCTGGCAGCACTCTCTCCGGACAGTAGGCAATATGAATTTTTGATACATCCACCCCTAACCCACTTAACACCTGCGTCATCGCTGCCGTTGTGCCCACAGGTGAAGTCGATTCCAAAATAATTAAATTACCAGACTTCAAATAAGGAGCTATGCTTTTAACAGCAGACTCCACATAGCTAATATCAGGCTGCGGTATTCCATCCTGCTTCTCTAAAAGCGGAGTTGGGACGCACACCATAAAAATATCGGCATGTGCTGGCTCTGTTTGGGCCTTTAATTTTCCAGAACTGACTGCAGATCTAACAAATGCATCTAAATCAGGCTCAACAATGTGTATTTGCCCCTTGTTAATGATCTCAACTGTTTTTGGGTTAACGTCCACACCAATCACTTGGTAGCCCTTGCCAGCCAAGAGCGCTGCTGTTGGCAACCCGATATAGCCCAGGCCAATCACGCACACTGTTTTATTTTGCATGAACACCTCTTAGCACCTCAATAATTCGTTTACATGCCTGACCATCGCCATAAGGATTGGTTTGCTGAGCCATTTTTTGGTATGCTGATTCACTATCTAACAACTCTTTGACTCCATGAATAATTGCTTCGCTCTTTGTGCCGACTAGCTTTACCGTTCCAAAGCTAATAGCTTCCGGACGCTCGCTAACATCACGCATCACCAATACGGGCTTACCAAGGCTTGGCGCCTCTTCCTGTATACCGCCGCTGTCAGTCAACACGACAAAGCAATGTTTCATTAAATAAACAAATTCGGGGTACCCCAAAGGATCAATTAAATGGATGTTGGCATACCCCTTTAATAAATCTTGAACCGGCCAGAGAATTTGGGGATTAAGATGGACTGGATAGACAAAATGTACGGAGGGGTAGTCTTTTGCAAGCGCTGAAATCGCCTTACAAATCTGCTTAATACCATCACCAAAGTTTTCACGGCGATGCCCTGTAATCAAAGCAAAGCGTTCGCTCCTCCAATCAAATGGCAATTGACGTGATAAAGACTCGGTGATTGAATTGACTTGAGCGGGATCACGATCGATTTGGTCTAAGGCCAAAAATAAGGCATCGATGACAGTATTGCCAGTAACGGTAATTGAAGCATCCTCAAAAGATTCACTCAAAAGATTACTTCGATTTCCTTCGGTGGGGGCAAAATTCCAGCGAGCTATCTTACTGACTACTTGACGATTAAATTCCTCAGGGAAAGGCTCCATCATTCGATGGGTGCGCAACCCTGCTTCAACATGGCCAATGGGAATACCCGCAAAGAACCCAGCCATTGCAGTTGCCAAGGTAGTGCTGGTATCGCCATGAACGAGCAGCATATCGGGCTGCTTGCCTTCAATCACCTGAGCTACGGAAGCAAGAACTGAAGCAACCAAACCGCTAATGGTCTGACCTGATTTCATTAAATTAAGATCGATATCAGGCGTGATCCCAAAAAAAGAAAGTGCCTGATCAAGCATTTCGCGATGTTGCGCAGTCACACACACAATCACCTCAAACTCATTTGGAAGCTTTTTTAAGTCATGGATTAGGGGTGCCATTTTGATGGCTTCAGGCCTAGTTCCAAAGACGATGAGGATTTTTTGACGTTTATTTGACAATTTTGGACGGCGTAAGCACTTAAATATGTAATTTAGTAGATTTTAATCTTTAATTTCAAAGACCTATAAATTTTCATACTAAAAAAGGGAATGAAAATATCAACGAAAAATCAAGGATATTTGCTGGATTGAGCGCTTTTTATGCTTTTCCGCGTCCTGAGTGGCCAGCAAGATGATGTTGCAAAATTTGGAGCATATTGAGCGCCAACTGCCTCCGCTCAAATGCGCCAGCAGAATTCAAGGCTGCCCGCCGCATTTGACCTAAGGATGCAGAATTGACTGGTAACGTCATTAGCTCAAGAGCAAGCTCTTTCGGGTTTTCGGGGGGAACAGTTTTTCCAACCCCCAAACGATTAACAATTTCCGCCGACTCACCCAAAACCCCATGTAAAACTGGAATCCCCATCCCCATACATTCAAACAATTTAGAGGGGATAACTTTTTCAAATAATGGATCTTTTTTAAGATGAATGATTGACACATCCAACAGCGACCAATAATCACCAACCTCTGATTTCGGGACCGTATCAATAAAAGCAATATTCTTGAGCTTTTTTTGGGAAGCGAGCTCCTTAATCACGCCCTTTCTTGCGCCATCCCCCAGAACAAGAAAATGAATATTTATAGCAGCGGGTATACCTTGAAGAATCTCGGCTGCCTCGACCAATGTTTCGAGCCCGTGTGCCATGCCAATGGTGCCAATGTAGCCGGCAACAAATTTATTCTCGAGCCCTAGTTGTTTTAAGAGGGCTTGGTTTTTACTGCGAGGTTTAAATAAACTTAAATCCACTCCATTGGTTATTACATCAATCTTCTCCGCCGAAATACCTCGTGAGACGAGCTCTACTTTAAAAGACTGTGTCAGACTAATAACGCGGTTGGCTTTTCTATATAAAAACAGCTCCAGCTTTTCTAGCGAGCGATACAGAACTCCATCCTTCATTGAACCAACAGCTTTAATCGATTCAGGCCAAATATCTCTCAATTCAAAAATCCAAGGGACGCGCTTCAGAAGTCCGACAACGTAGGCAGCGCAAACTGTGAAGAACTGAGGTGATGTACCAATCACAACATCCACCTTCTTTGTAAATAAAGAGGCAATTGTGGCCGCTACCATAAAGCTTATGTAATCCAAACTGCGCCTCACAAAGCCTTCGTTGGCGGTAATGTAAGACCAAACCCGAATTACTCGAATACCTTCAATGGTTTCGGTCTGACACAAGCGATTTTTATATCCCGGGAAAACTTTTCCTTTTGGGAAGTTAGGGGCACAAGTAATCACGGTTACCTGCTCACCCAACTTAACCCACTCACGACAATGTTCAAAGGTGCGACTAGCAGGCGCGTTGACCTCAGGGGGAAAGTTATCTGTTAGAAAAAGGATGTGCACATCAACCCCACTGAATCTGCACTTGCGAACTCAAGGTGCCATTACCAACCAACTCAACAACCATACATTGCGTTTCTTGCGATATCCCAAACTCTGGAGCATAGGTACTTTTCTCAAGATAAGCGTTACCAGAATGAACTCTAAGCTGCACAAGACTCTGATTAGGCAGCTGCAGCTCCCAGTGATTTATATTTACTAATGAAACTCTGACCGAAGGATGCAAGACATATCTTGCGACTGATCTTGGGAGAGCTTTAGCGTTTTTTTCATCCCCTCTGTAAACTCTGTCGCCAACCACCAGATCTTTCGTGGACATATTCCAGGTTCTGGCATGCATCAACCCAGAAATTAGTCTTTGATAGCCGTTGTGTGCACAGGAAACCTCAAATCCTTGATTGGCATTGGTAATGGTTAAGTCCACTGGTTTAGCTCTATTGGCCACCCTAAAATGCCCCCAAACTTCAGAAGAGTCTTCTCCATCAACCTCAACTGTGCTATGGGTTTTTGTAGAACGCTCGTAAGACCGCGAAGCCCCTGCATAGGTAGAGGTTCCGCCATTCACGATTAATCTCTCACCAAATACAGAAAGCTCAAATGAAAGGGTGTCTGCATGAGCGTGTCCAGGCAGATAATCGGGGCCAATTTCAGCCACGTCCAGAATTGCACATGCATCGCTATTCTCTATGTGGATATATCCAGCTTCACGTAAATGAACTAAAGAGAGCCCATTTGATTGTTGGCACTCGACGCCTGACACTCTTAATACGGCATCAATACCTAGAGATTGAGCATAATTGCTTAATTGAGAGAGAGACGCAGCAATCTCCAATGCAGCATCATTAAAAAAGCCAATTTTTCCATCCGGATGATTTAACTGTTCATATGCAGACAGCATGTTTTTACCAACGGTCTTCATTGATGCCAAATAGTCGGCATCTAACTTTTCTGGGAAAGTCTGGGCTAAATTGACTAAATCCAATACATCCTCAAGAATGATGGCGTGATACATCGGACTGCGCTCAAAGTGCACCCCATCAGCCAAAATTTGTTCGGGGAGTTGCTCCGCCAAAATGCTCCTTCCAAGTCTTAGCCAACTCTGGGGCTCATCGCCATCAAAAAATATTCCTGCAAATACCAGTGCTTTCGCATTGGCCAACAAATGATTGCCAAGTAAATGCCACTCAACTCTCTTGGCTAACCATCTAGCCTGCAAATAGAGACTTTCAAGCTCCGCCGCTCCAAGCCTATTGCCAGCCAATGACCACTTGACCCAATTGACTATTCTTAATGAACTTGGATATGGCTCCCAGCCATTGCCACGAGTGGATGGATTCTCTGCAACCCAGCGAGAAATTAGCTGGTGATGCCACTCAAGCCTATCAGATGCATTTTGCGCATTAAGGTCATCAAAATAATGTAAGTTATAAAGCCATAACTTGGGCAACTTAGGATCATTCCACCCATCGCCCCCAATAATTTCTTGCGTCTGATTTAAAAAACAAAATGTATTTTTTTCTATTAGAGACTGATTATGGGCTACTGGTCTTTGCCAAATACCCTTTGGTTTAGCAAGATGAATCCGAGACAAATCACAATTGAGTGATGGCTGATAGTAACGAAACCAAAAGCGTCGATAGATTTGAATCGGCTTAAGGTAACGAAGGGTATTCCAATACAGCAAGGCTTTTTTAGCCGAACTCAATGCGCCTCCTGGGCGATCTCAATGGTTACTCTAGATACTTCTTCAATCTCTTCAAACGGGATAGGCGTTGGCCCACCCTGTTCGATCGCATCTATAAACGCTTGAACGCAAGCTTGTTGGCCCTTGTCTTGCCTAAAGAGATTCATGCTTTTAAATCCAGGCCAACCGTAAGCTCGTAATTTTCTAAAGTTATCAAGGGCGAGAATTTTCCCGCCACAGAAAACATCTAAACGCTCTTTGGGAAAAGCTTTGCTGCCGTTAGCCAAGTATTGAATCGAAGCGATTGATCCATCGGCAAACTTGAGTCCAATCATGACGGAATCTGCAGGCGCCGAAACTCCAGCAGCACTCATAGACTGAACCGAATGCTCGGTAATTTGAGAGCCTGCCAAATAGCGCATTAAATCAATAAAGTGGCACGCTTCTCCAATGATGCGGCCACCACCCACTTGACCATCCTGGGTCCAATGAGAGCCATCAATTCGACCAGCATTGACTGTCATCACAAATGACTTGGGTACGCCAGCATCTTTAATGAGGGATTTAATTTTCTGAATCTGTGGTGCAAACCGTCTGTTAAATCCGACCATGAGGTGCGGTCGCTTATCAGCATCTAAACCACGATACAGATCACTAATTTGCCCTAACTGCTCAAGATTCAGACACAAAGGCTTTTCTACAAAAACATTTTTTTGAGAGTGCAAGGCGCCCATTACATACTGTGCATGACTATCATGCTGCGTTGCTACCGCGATGGTATTTACTTGTGGATCTTGGATAACCATCTCAGCACTGGTTACTGCAGATGTAAATCCAAACTTTTTACCCGCGTAGACACTGGACACCCCAGCGCGCGAGGCTATTGATAGCAAATGCGCACCCGCTTTTTGAAAAGCGGGGATCAATACTGAAATTGCATAATTACCTGATCCAATAAATCCTACAGATGCTTTTTGAGGTGATCTTGATGCCGATGAATGCAAACCCAAACCAGCATTAGTTAAATCAACTTGATTGCTTCGTAAAACCACATCAGCAATCAATGAAGCATTGGGATACTCAAATAAGATTCCTAATGAGGATTCGTTAGAGGTAATGAGATCGTAGGCTTGATTAGCATTTTCTAGTGCGTAACGATGCGAGATGAGCGGCTTCACATCCAATCTTCCTGAAGCCATCATGTCGAGAACCGCTTCAAAATTACGCTGCTCAGTCCACCTTACGAAACCAACTGGGTAGTCATTGCCACGCTCTTCATAGCTGGCATCGTAACGACCTGGTCCATAAGAGCAGCTCACCTGAAAGCTCAGCTCTTTTTCGTAGAAGTCGGCGCGAGATAACTCCAACCCAACCACTCCAACTAAGATGATTCTTCCGCGCTTGCGAGACATCAGGGCAGCTTGATGCACCAAATCATTGCTTTGTGAGGATGCGGTGATGATTACAGCATCTACCCCCCTACCCCTCGAATGGGTTATAGCGGCATCAACTGGACTTTGCCCATTAGATACATCTATTATTTCAGCACCAAATTGTTCTGCTAACTTTAGCTTAATCGGATCAACATCAATCCCAATAACGCGACAGCCATTTGCTTTAAGAAGTTGTACTGCAATCAAACCAATCAAACCTAAGCCTGTAACAGCAACTGTTTCACCCAAAGTAGGATTAGCAAGGCGAATACCCTGCAAAGCAATTGATCCGATGACAGTAAAAGCTGCCTCATCATCACTCACTGAATCCGGAATCTTTGCACATAGATTGCCAGGCACGCAAACGGCTTGAGCATGCTTACCATTTGAGGCAACACGATCGCCCAAGACAAAGCCTCCAATTTGAGAGCCTACCTCAAGGACGGTCCCAACGTTGCAGTACCCCAATGCCAGCGGTTGATCTAATTTGTTTTGAACTGCCTCAATAGTGGGCAATAATCCATCGGTCTTGATTTTATCAATAACCATTTTGACTTTATCTGGCTGAGAGCGCGCTTTTTCAAGCCAACCAGCCTGACCAAATTCGACCAACATACGTTCCGTGCCCGCAGATACCAGCGACTTACTCGTGCGAATTAAGAGCTGTTTTGGGCCGGGTGTTGGGCAGGGGATATCCGCCAATTCAGTGGCTCCCGTTTTTAAGCTTTGCAGGACCTGCTTCATGAACGACCCATTCCCACCCTCACAAGGGCATCTTTATCACCTCTAGAAGGGTAATTTATTAATACTGCCCGATATTTACCCTTAAACACAAAAAGACTACCGGCTGCTGCCCCAATAATGCCAAATTTCTCAATCAAACCCTGAATATCTGCCAGTGAACCAGCACCACCTAAAGCAGTGATGGGAAGACTCGTTTGCTTGCGAATAGCCTCTATTAAGCCCAAATCATACCCTTGCATTAAGCCATCTTGATCAATCGAGTTAATCACAATCTCACCAGCGCCCAAACTCTCCATTTTTTCAACAAAATCGATGGGCGACAACCCAGATGAGGCACCCCCATTTTGGGTAAAAACCTCATAACGACGCAATAAACCTGTTTTCTTAATGTCCAGGACTACCACCACACTCTGACTACCGACACGTTTTGCGGCCTGGGCAATGAAATCCGGATCTGCAATTGCTGCGGAGCTAATAGCCACTTTTTCAACGCCCAGCTGAATAATTCGCTCTAGCTGTTCAATATTCTTAACTCCACCTCCATAGCAAAGTGGCATTCGACACTCATTGGCCAAGCTACGAATTAATGCATAGTTTGGCTCTTGCCCCAAAGTACTGGCATCAATATCCAAAACAATGAGCTCATCAACTTCTTTTTCATTAAAAATTTTGACGGCATTAATGGGGTCGCCTACATACTTAGGATCTGCAAACTTTTGCGTCTTAACGAGACCCCCATTTTGAATGAGCAAACAAGGAGTAATACGCGGCCTAAGCATAACTTATAGCTCCGCAAAGTTTTTCAAAAGATTCACACCCCAGTGGTGACTCTTTTCAGGATGAAACTGTGTGCCATAAATATTGTCTTTAGCAACAACAGATGTAAATGCACCCCCATACTCCGTCACGCCAATAGCACAAGTCGTTTCTCTAGGTTCAAAGTAATATGAGTGCAAAAAATAAAATTGCGGCTCAGTAATATTTTCTAAAAGAGGATTGTTCTGCGCCACAGCAACATCATTCCAACCCATGTGAGGAAGATGGGGTAATTGCTCAAAATTTGCCTCATCAAAACGCTTGATTTCACCAGGAATCCATCCTAGGCCGCCAAGATTGCCTTCATCGCTTCGGTTCGCCAACATCTGCATCCCGACGCAGACACCTAGAACAGGCATTCCCTCTTTAATAACTAGATGTTCAAGTGTGCGCCGCATACCCGAGTTATCCAAGGACTGCATTGCCCAGTCAAATGCGCCCACTCCAGGCAAAATAAATCGAGATGCGCCATTTAAGTCTTCGGCGCTTTTGGCTGCATATGCAGGAAGATTTAAGCGTTTATAAATATCTAAGAAGGCTTGAACATTACCCAGGCCATAGTCAATCACTGCGATCATCAGCGCTTACCGCCTACTTCCATGCGTAGCAACTTCATTGCCTTGGCGCCTAGGTCATAAACCCACTTCTGAGACTTGTAGTCTTGGTAACTTCGCCTTGGAGCCTCAAGATACGACTCTAGCTCTGGCACACTGATAGCCAGCTTATTGGCCACAAATTCGATATCTTGTGCAATCGTTTGCTCATCATAGGGTGATTTCTTGAGCTCTTCGAGCGCTTCTTCACGACTCATTTGTCCAGTCAAAATCAAACTGGAGAATTGCACGCGGCGCACATCATAACCAAAACGTTTAAACAGCCAGTAGCTCTCATAAAAGCGAGTAAAGCGTGATTCAAAATGTTTGCGAGGATAAGGCTGCCAACCAAAACGCTCAACCAAAAGCTTGATCGCATCTTGCTTGACATAGGGAATGTAATTGAGCGGACGAATAACTTTAATGCCTTGGATATACGGCAGGTAAACCTTATGCCAAAGAATCGATGTCCGTGGATAGTTTTTTAAGGGCCTAGAACCAAACTGCTGATGAATGTCTCGCAACTGCACTGAATCAGACTGGTAGTACATCCACTCCACCGGATTGCGAACACATTCGGTAGATAAATTAGCGCCAGTCAAAATATTTTTTACCTGGTACTTTTGCGCAAATTGATACATGGTGGCAAAAAAGGCATGATCCTGAGGAGTATCGATATTAGGAACTCCTGCCTTGAAATATGCCAACTGCAAATCGCGCATTTCATTCCAGTCAATAACCTCGGTATATAAATCCAACCCCAAGCCATCAACGAGCTTTTCAATGTTATTCACTGCCTCTTGAGAATTCCACCCCGCATCTACGTGAAAGACCAATGGCCGCAATCCCAGATTCTCTTTAGCAATATAGGTAAGGTATGAACTATCAATGCCACCGCTCATTCCAATGATGCAGTCAAAGTCTTTACCCTTACCCTCATTCCGAATGCGTTCGGCAATTTTTTCTAGCTGAGCTTCACCACCATGATTAACAGGCCAGTTCGGAAGGGTATGCTCAAAATAGGCATTACAGTGATCACAGACGCCCTTTTCATCAAAAACAATCATGGCATCGCTCGTGTCCATGACACAGCAAGTGCAGATTTGATAAGGGCGGGGATTCAATAAATTCACAATAAGTTCAGACGGAAACGCTAGGGTCGAGTTAGCTAAAAACCCTAGTTTTCTAGGGTTTGGCTATTTTCCTATAAGTATCCACGATATACCCCCAGGTTTCATTGGAACAGCGCCCCCAGGAGTACTCCTTAGCCAATTGACGGGCTCGCACACTCAGTTGATTACCTAAGCCTGGGTTTTGAATGATTTTTTCTACGGCAGCAGCTATTTCTAGGGGATTTTCAGGGTCAAAATACAGGCCACCATCACGCAGGGTTTCTGGGATGCTACTGCGATTGGAGGCTGCAATTGGCAGGCCCATTGCCATGGCCTCTAGCAAGGTAATACCAAAGGCCTCGCACCCAGATGCAAAGATGAAGATATCTGCAGCTGTCAAGTAAGACAGCAGCTCTTCATGCGGAACGAAGGGGTGTTGCCTAATAAATTGCCCCTGAGGGTCAGTTAAGGCGATCTGGGCATCAATTTTTTCCTGAGCCGGCCCATGCCCGCCCCCAACCAAATCGAGCTCAATTGGGATCCCTTTTTTCCGCAGGCGACCAATTGCCTCTACTACGACCCATTGATATTTGTATAAAGCAGCATTGGAGATATAGAGACATCGAATTCGCCCAGCCTGAAGATCAACATCAGAAGTATTTTTTGCGAGGATCGCGCGCTCACCACCTCCAAAGAATTGGGAATTCACACCATGGGGGATGATGCGAATGTTATTCAATAAACCGCAACTAGATTGGATGAGTTTTGCAGCATACTGCGTTAAAAAAATTACACCGGATGCCCTGCGAAATGCCACATTTTGTAGATACCTAATAGCAATCAAGCGTAAACGCGCACGACCCCAAGCAAAAGTAGAGATCACACCAGGTTCGTATGACAACAGATCCTGACTTAGGACTACAGATGGAGCAAAGCGACACAAAGAACTCGCATCACTGGTAAACAAAATATCGCATCTATTTTTCCTTAGCTCAACACTTAAATCATTTGCCTGCCACCAGAGTTGAGAAAGCAATCCACCTTCCAATGCGGGAACGCTATGTTTAATTAGCCAAGGGTGCGCTGGCAATACATCAAGTAAAACTTTATATGACCATATATGTATCTGCGCAATACCCTCTGAAATTGGATCTAGATTTTCTAAAATCCCAATCAAGTGCTCGCGGGCACCACCGGAGCGATTGCGAGATGCATCGAGAGCAACAATTAATCCAGGCATGAGTCACCCTCATATTCATAAGAATGCGATAGTGGATTGCTTGATAACTGGTCCTTCCCACCCAGACTGCTCTTCACTGCTCGCAATGCGCTAGTGAGGTCTAATTTCTCTTTTTCATAAACTTTAATCAAGCTGGCCATTACTTTTTATAATTCACTTAAGAAAGTTTTAATTCTGTCTACTTGCCGAAAGAATTGACAATAAGCTAGCAGCGCTCATTTCGGGATTAATTACTAAACCCATTTTACGACTGCGATTAGCATATTTCTGACGCTCATTTAGAGACATAGTAGAAATCGCCAGCATCTTTTTAGCTAAATCTACCGCACTATCGTGTCCAAATAAATACCCGTTATAGCCATTAATCATGAATAAAGGATGCGATCCCACTTGGTCGGACAAAATTAAAGGCAAACCCAGGAGTGCAAACTCTTGCACAACGACACCCCATGGCTCACGACGGCTCGGCAAAATAAATGCCCCCGACCTTTCCGCCAAAAGTCGTAACCCTGCAATATCCTGAAACTCCTCGACCTGAACTCCACTCGCACGATCCAGTGAGTCGCGAAGTGGTCCGTTCCCAGCGCAAATCAACCCCCAGGTACCATTGAGCTGGCTCTTGTATATCCTAAATGCCTCCAATAAAGTATTTATCCCTTTATTGGCATGAAATCGCCCAACAAATAGAAAATTTAGTGCATCGTTTTTGCCCTCTTGCATACCAAGTGATTGGCTAAAGGCATCTACATCACAACTGAGCAAATTAAAGATTATTTCATTATCGGAAAAACCCATCCTTTTTGCGTATTCATATTGCATGGGGCCAGCCACCCAAGCATGAGAGAAATATCTCTTTTTCCAAATGAACTTCATGAGATACGAGCCCATCAATTGGCGAAGTCTTCCATGCCACTGATCATCAAAACCAACTACCACTGGATATCCCATCAATCTCAACGAACGGGCTACCTGCAAATAGGACTTATCCTGCCATCCGGAAATGTAGATCAAATCCGGCCTTAAATCTAATGAGAATTGTTTTAATTGCTCAGAGGAAAAACTGGAGCGAGGATGAAACTTCACCCCCTCCATGTTCAGATGCTTAAAAGGCGTAAGTTTATTGTGGTCCCAATGAACAACATCAATGCTAGCGCCATAGGTACTCACCAACCGTTTAAAAACTGAAGTCTGGTAACCCATAACTTCGGTATAAAGATAAAGTATTTTTAATGCCATAAATATCTTCTCAATTTAGAGATCGCAAAATATTCATACCCATGAAAAATGTTATAGATTTAATGCTCTTGCAATAATGCATTTAACTCAGACCCAATAGCTTCTAGAGAATATTTTCCGAGCGCCCACTTCCTTCTTGACTCAATAGCTGTCGATAATTTTGGCCATTGATTGAAAAATACATGGAGAGCATCTCTAATTTGACTCTCCGAATTACCCTCATAAAGAAAAAGTTGAGCCGCAAGGTCGTCGCCTATGTAATTTGTATTACTACAAAATACAGTCCCACAGGTTGCTAGATACTCAACCACTTTAAAGGGCCAAGTCCCCCCATTATGCAAATCAGATCTATGTGGGTTTATACCTACATCCGCCCACATCAATTGGTTTAATAACTCTTCTCTGGAAACTAATCCTAAAAACTGTACTTGACCACCACTACGCTCGCACATCTCCTTAATCAGGGATTCCTGAGGCCCGGTACCACAAATTCTCATCTCAATCGGGTAGGAAGAGTTCATGCTAAGTAAAGCCCCCAAAAAACGATCCAGACCTTTTGAATGATCTAGACCGCCAGCATAAATCAGCCGTATTGGCCTGGATGAATCCCAAACCCCTGCCCGCGGATAAGCTGATAAATCATTGATATCCCGCCCCAGAATACCTGGAATAATTAACTGACGATCAGATTTAAATGCTTGAGATAATTCAATGCTTGCGCTAATTGAACCACGAGCAAGCTGTCTGGCAAGAGCCTCATATCCACCCGTAAACCATTTGAGCAATATAAATTTGGGACCATTTCTACTAATGCGGATCGAATCCTCATATTCAAAAAAAACATTACACCCCAGTATTTTCGAAACAGTAGCCAGGAGCAAATTAGCAATACTTAAGTTATAAACAATAACGGTATCAATAGAATTTTGCCTAATTAAACTAGGCAATTTAAACAAAGTATAAAGGCCGGAATAAAAATCTCTCAGTATTTTGATATCGATAGCACGAACATAAATTACCTTCAATCCATCACCATGGGACTGTTGAATCAGCTCTTGCATCGCTGGAAAATTTTTTCCCGAATCTTCGGCTGGCGAACCAAAACTGAGAATGGTAACCCGATGCCCAAATAATCGCAGACTCTCCGCAATAGCACATACTTTTGTATAGCCAGCTAGCGAAAGATTACGCTTAATTCCACGCGCTTGAATAAGTTTTGGCCCATGAATATCGGCAATATACAAAATGGAATAGCTAATTTTTGACATAACTTAAATCGCTTTACCAAAACCAAATCAACAATAAAATAAAGATGGGAATAATCCAAATTATCACCTGATTACCCCTGATTGCACTGCTAATTCAGACATATTGCAGTTAAAATAGCTCAAACTCATTTAAAGCTTCTAATGTCAGCCCTTCTTTCTGCGCTATTGACCTCATTTCTAGTTTGTTTGGTGCTGGTACGCTACCAGCACATGCACGCACATATAAGCGGAGATCACGAGAACGCAGGAATTCAAAAATTTCATCAAGGAATAGTCCCCCGAATTGGTGGTGTTGCTATCTTTGCCGGTCTTTTAGTTGCTCTTTTATCTCGCTGGACGACTAATGCTGACATAGCAAGATTTGGCGCCATATTGCTACTATCATCCCTGCCCTGTTTTATTGCTGGCCTCATAGAGGATCTTACCAAGCGAGTTGGAATTAAAGAGCGTTTAGCGGCCTGCTTTATCTCTGCTGGAATCTGTGGGTATAGCTTAAATACCTGGTTAGGGGAGCTGCAGTTTTTTGGCCTTGATACTTTCTTAGCCATTCCCGCAATCTCTATTGCTTTTACTTGTTTTAGCGTAGCAGGCGTTGCGAATGCCTTCAATATCATCGATGGTTATCACGGACTTTCCAGTGCTGTTGCCGCAATTATTTTGCTTGCTATTGCTTATGTTGCCTTTCAAGTTAACGATACATCTATTATGGTGTGCGCATTTGCTGGGGTAGGTGCACTACTCGGATTTCTCATATGGAACTACCCAAAAGGATTGATCTTCCTGGGTGATAGCGGCGCGTATTTAGTTGGCTTCTGGGTGGCAGAGCTCTCCATCCTTCTTGTTGCAAGAAATCCCGATGTATCAAAGTGGTTTCCACTGTTGCTCTGCTTTTACCCAATCTTTGAAACCCTATTTACCATTTATCGACGCCTCCTTCTAAAACGAAGTAGCCCTGGACTACCTGATGCAGCACACTTACATCAAGTCATCTATAAGCGGGTTGTCCGCTGGGCAATCGGCAGTACAGATCCAGAATTATTAACCCAAAGAAATGCAATTACTGCGCCTTACCTGTGGATCCTTTCCAGCATGGCAGCAATTCCAGCACTATTATTTTGGCGAAATCACATTGCGCTTAAGATCTGCACCATTCTTTTTGCACTCACTTACATATGGCTCTACTGGGCCATTGTGCGATTTAAGACTCCTAGATGGCTGTTGATTAAAAAATAAGTCAAGATAAAAGTCATCCAGCAAATTTCCATCATTATTGAGAGATATAGCACCCTTCCAGGGACAAAAAGAAGTTAGCGCTCCTTTTTTTCGCTTTCTACCAAATTCAGAAAGGATTAAGGGCAATTGATTTAAAACACTCCAAATTTAGAATATAACCAAATGCTCGAAAATATTAGTTGCTTAAGTTAGTTAAAAAATTAACTTAGATAATCAGATAATTATGCAGGGGTAGAATCTAACTCCATCTCAGGAAATGAAGGTAAAAAGTAAGCAAATGGAAAACTTAAAATTACTACTCCATGCCAAGAGAAGAATTTTCCCCGGATAAAATCTACTCATGAGTAATTAGCTACTAGCATCAAGGGAATATTCGACATTGCATTTAGCAACTGGGAATGTACTACAGTACAAGAAATTGGAGTAGCTACACCTAATATTGGGTTATTTAACTACTCTCAAGAACTAAAAAATTTTTTTACAAAAATAAAAAGCGTTAAATTCACTAGAATTAGATAGATGAAGAACGATTCATAAAAAATTAGACAATATTAATCAAAATTAACCGTCAACCATAAGAACTGCTTTGAATCGTTAGCAACAAAAACTAAAGCCTTGTTGCATAATTTAGAGTGCCGGACTGGGCTCTTAGATATCTCTAGTGAAATGTCTAAAACATTTTTTTAAGGGTTCGGAATAAGTTTGACCGCTATCAAGTCAACTAATTCACCCACATTCTCCAATGAAGAGGCATCAATACCACTGAAGCGAATTTTAAACTTCTTCTCTAATTGCAATAACATCTTAACATTATTTAAAGAGTCCCAAAGTTCAATATCAGCAGCACAGGTATCTCGCGTAAATTCAAGTGCATTACATTTAAATATTTCAGATAACTCAGTTTTAACCACTTCGAAAAGGTAATTTTTGTCCATATACACCGCTAAAATTGAAAGTAAATAAATTCACTGCTCTGAGCATTCAAAAGAGCGCAGATCGAAATAAAAAAAATAATTGCTGTGAAGATGGCTGTTTTTAGATCAAATTTAATGCTAAAGCTTTTTGGATTTATTAGTGGCACCCTGAAACCTGCTGGCTGGAAGATATTCTGAATATTTTTATATACGTTATTAGTAAATAGACAAAGATATAAGACAAAGAAAAATAGCAAAATTCTAGAATAGCCGAATTGACTATATATTTGAGAAATACTTTCATGCGCAGATTTCAAGCCCATTAAATCAAATAGAGAATATGATATCTCTAACGCAACTGAAAGCGTTGGAGCTCTAAAAAAAAGAAAGACGAAAGAAACCAATAATAAATTCAGCATTTTTAATACTGGAGCAGGAAGAATTGAATACGGCACATATCTCATATAAATAATGCAGACCGCCATAATTATACCGTTTAGGGCGCCAAAAATAATAAACTGATTGCCTGCGCCATGCCAAATTCCAGTTATAAAAAATGTAAAAATAATTGGGATGCTTGCAGTAATATTTTCCGATGCATTTGGAAATTTTCTTAACAATGATATTGTTAAAGGAGCATGCAAGGTATCCGTAAAAAACCTTGTCAAGGTTATGTGCCATCTCCTCCAAAAATCTACAAAGTTGGTAGCCCGCAAAGGGGAATTAAAGTTAATTGGGAAAGTAAACCCAAACATTTTTGCAAGGCCCATGCCCATATCACAGTATCCTGAAAAATCACAATAAAGTTGCAACATATAGCTCACTATTGCAAACCATCCAAATAAAACATCACTTTGATTTGGATTTGAAAATAAAGCATTTGGGATTGGGCTTAAATTATCAGCAAGTATCACCTTTTTGAAAAGACCTATTGCGAATAGGAATATCCCAATAGTTAAGTCTGAACTAAGGTCGCGCGCCCTGCTTCCAATTTTATGAATTTGGGGGGCCAACTCAGATGTTCTTACAATTGGACCCGCAATTAAGTGCGGGAAAAAAAGAACTACAGAAGTGTAACTAAGAAAATCTAAATTATGCTTTCTATTGTTGAATCTTTCCAAAAGGAAGTTAATTTGCTGAAATGTCCAAAATGAAATACCCAGCGGTAAAGCTAAGCTTTCAAATGTCCACCCCCCTAGATTAACTGGAGGTAATCCTAAAATCATCAGTAAATAGGCAAGATATTTAAAGTAAATCAATAAACATAAGTTAATAAAAATAACTGCAACCATTATTAATTTTCGAATATTTACTGGCAAATTTTTACCCACTAGAATGCCAGCACTGTAATTTATTGCTATGGACGCAATTAAAAGCACAAGGTATGCAGGGTTCCATGAAGCATAGAACCATGCCGAAAACAATACAATAGTAATCAATGCAGTTTTTTTGGAGAAATATTTTTCTGTATAAATAAAACAAAAGACTGCCAAGGGCAGGAAAATAAATATGAATTCAAATGAATTAAATAGCACGTTTATTTTTCAGCAACCCAAGCATCCAAAAGGGAATCCATTAAATTTGTCATTTCGTAGCCTGATATTGCCCTGTGATCATAGGCAGCCACTAATGTAATCTTTTTTGATGCATTAATAACGTTACGAGCAGTTATGCCAATAATTACTGCCGTTTTTGGATACACAATTGGAATTTGATGCGAGATCCATTTTCCCTCGAGACTTGATACGCAGATTGTCGGGGTGACCTCTGAACCTTTTACCCCCTCACCACGATAGAGGGAAAGAATGATTTCCATTCGTTCATTGGCTATCTCTTTGATGCTTTTTTGGTTGGCTTTTGCAATAACTGGCATATAAAGATCCCCTTCTACATCAACTGTAAATCCAACATGGATCTCGCTATTATGGTATTGATGTTCGTCATAATATCCATTTGCATTTGGGAATCGACTTAATGTCTGAGACAGATAAAATATCAAGCAATCAAGTTGATCCTGATTTCCTCTGTCACGTAGATCGCATTCGGCCACGAGATGTGCAGCTGGAATTTTTTGATGACTTAACTCAACCATCCTAATCATTTCTTTTCGGACCCGGGATGCATTGATTGCAGTCACCATCATCGATTCTTCTTTCGAAGCACCGAAAATCTCATTATGAAACTTTGGAAATTTCTGGTCTTTAAGAATTTTTTCCGCCAGCTCAATATCCACTGCTTTTTCAAACAGGAGTGAAATAGTTTGACCATTTTTAACTATGCTTCCGATATCTGCTAAATGCCAGACATAACCATCAGCCGGCGAACATATATCTTCGATTGTTTTTGAAGTTTCAACAGACACAATCACTTGATTATTTTTAACCAAGGACCCGCTGGCAACGGAAAAGCTAACCACCTTAAGCTCATCATCATTGGCGTTTAAATGCGGGGCTACTATATTAGCAATAGCTCCGACCCCCATCGTATCTATGGATGGGTTTTGAAGTGGCACTTCATTAAGGGATTGCAGATTTGAATTATTACGACTCTTTAAAGAGGAAGTTATAAGCGACGCTATTCCATCAATCGATGGGAGAACCTCATCTTCCAGAAGTCTGCTGGCAGGGATTATAGTGTCTAGGGCACCCATTCTAATTAGAGGCGGCGGTCTGGAAATTTTTGACATAAGCTGAGATGCAATCTCACTCCCAAAACCCCATCCAACTGAAGCCTCTTCGAGAGTAAATATAGCTTGAGTATGCTCAGAAATTGAAACAGAATTAAATAAATCACTGGGTATTGGGCTCAATAGAGTGAGAATGACGACATCTATTTGTAGTCCTTGTTTTGCACAATATTTGACTGCCTCGAGTGCATTATAGGCTTGCCCTCCATATGTAAACAAAAGAGCGTCCGATAGATTTTTGTTTACTGCTCTAGGGGTGTAGACTACAAATGAATTATAGATGTTGATGTGGAAACTATCTAATAGATCCCTTCGAAAATCGACCTTCCTAACATAGTCCATTTTATGTTCAATCAACACTACAGGTGCCGAGGTTCTCTTGAGCATTTTAAATATGGGCTTGATTGGCGCAAATGGCGACAATGCAATAACTTGTATATTTGGTGCTCCGCAAAGATGTTTTTCCAAGGACTGTGAGTGCGTTGGCCCATAGCCACGGCCACCGCCCATGGGCAACCGCATTATTAAAGGACATTTAACTTGCCCTTGATACATTAGCGTATATTTAGCAGCATGATTTATTATTTGATCAATTGCCAATAGGGCAAAATCGCCAAACATAATTTCAACTACCGGCCGCAATCCCAATAAAGCAGAGCCTGCTGCAAGACCCGTAAAACCAAGCTCGCTGATTGGCATTTGATAAACATTACCTGGAAAAAGTTCCTGCAAGCCTTTAGTAATTTTAAAAGCCCCACCATAAGGATCCCCTATATCTTCACCTAGCAATATAGTTGATGGATCATCAAGAATAAGCTCCTTAAGCGATGAATTTATTCTTGCGGCAAAGGAGGTTCCATCCAACTCAATTAAGTCGTCTGTATTTTGCGAAATTGACGAATATGAGGAAAGGATATTTTTAGCAGGAGTGGCATTTTGATTGCATAAAACATCTAACTGGGCGAGGGAAAGTTTAATTTTTGCATCCGCATCCTCGAGAAGGCCCAAATCGCTTAGTTCACTTTCCATTCTTCTCAGGGGATCTAAGTTTTTAATTTTTTGAATGAGATCTTCAGCCCTGGTATCATCGCCCTTGCTGTGCGGCCCCAATCGTGAAGATTTAATAATAATGGCATGTGGAATGCATTGGCGAACAAGAGGAGAGATTTTCTTTGTAACTGCATAAACCTCATCGGCTGTTGGATACTCTAGCTCAGTTGTTTCGATACCGAACGCCTCAAATCGATGAGAGATAGCACCCATTATTGTGCAAGACGTATCTGTAGTTTGAGCGATCCCATTATCCTCCACCACGAACAAAACTGGCAATTTAAGGTACTGAACCAAGTTAATCGTCTCATAAAGGGCGCCTTGCCCAGTCGTGCCATCACCAATAAAGACAATTACGACTTTGTTTTCAACCTTCTTATGCTTGATTGAAAAAGCAAGTCCAGCCGCAAGCGGTAGAATTCCACCTTGAATACCATTTGAATAGAATTTTCCCGGTACGCAGATATGCTGGCTACCACCAAGCCCACCACAAAACCCCCCCTGATCACCCATCACCTCCTTTAGGAGCAAATCTGGCCTACCTATGTGCGCCAATAAATGCCCGTGGCATCTATGGTTGCTGACAAAAATATCGTCATCTAAAAAGGCCATGGCAATTCCAACGGCATTAGCCTCTTGACCCAACGAAGTATGCGTTGTACCGGAAATTTTTCCCTTAGAGAATAAATCCAACAACCTCTCTTCGAATCCGCGAATAAATTTGCATTTGATATAAAAATCATCGAGGCCTAGACGTTTCCTATTGGAAAGGAAACCAAATGGAGCAATTTCAGGCAATTCATTCATCATAGGTTTTTATGGGAAAATTATATTAATTTGAAAATTGGTAGGCTCTAATTATTTGAGAAACCAGAGTCTTCAAGTAAATTGATTTATAAATTACCGCTAACCACAATCTCTCCAACAACATTTAACTCTTTTACAATTTTTTGCATACAACTATCTTTAGGATGAGCTCCATCAAAAAATTCATATGGAGTGCAGCTTGTTTTTTTAGGATTGTATGACCCCACCAATGTAACTCCTTTTTCCTTTGCAATAGATATAAATTGCTTTTCTATAGATACAATATCAACATTACCTTTAAGTAATCTTTGGTAGGTGGATTCGTGATAAGGCGTCAATAATAAAATTATCTCTCTATCCTTTCTGTAATAATCAATTAGGCGCGAAAAGACATCCATTAATACAGGGGAATAACTATAAGGATTCAGGGAATATTTCGACCAATTTTTGGCACTTTCAATAATTTCAAATTGAGATTGATTGGCATATACATTGTTATAAATCATGCTGCCATCTCTCTTGATTAGATTAACATCGTCAAGAGGAGTTCCATCATTTAAACCCAAATCTTTATTCAAGCTGGCGAGGTAGCGCATTGATTCAACTGCATAGTCGATACTCATTAACATTTTATAGTTATTGGATGCCTTAGGGTTAGCAATTGGAGGCATGACGCCTAATTTTTTTACCGCCTTGACATAGTGGGCCTCTAGACTAGTCCATCTTTTTTGCCCGGATAGCTCATTAAATAACCAAGGATCGCAACCGATAATTATCTGCTTAGGATTAAACTGGGCAAGCCCAAGATCCAATATGGTCACTATATCCTCCAACGATGCTCCGCTAACGCTAAGGTTCAGCACATCTTTATGAAGATTTTGGCTGCCTACTTGCATTATTCGGGAAGAGCCCGTTATTAAAACATTTGCTTTTGATTTTTCAATGCCAATTCTGTTGAATATAAACATTCTCTCATCAATATTCCTAGTTTTTACATATTGGTAGCGCGTTAACTCCTTTGCAATTTTTTTTTCCATTCTAGAATTACAGAAATTTGAATACATACATAATGGATCAACATAGTAATTAAATGAAATAATGGCAATTGCCATCAAGATAAATACCAAAAAAAATATTTTTATAAAAAAAAAGTTTTTCATTATTTTTCTGTTTTTATATCTAAGATGTTTTAAGAGTTATCAAATATATGATATCAATAGCCCTTATCTAGCTATCTTATCGTCTAATTTTATAATATGCTCTTACCTTTATCAACCCCATGTACACTTAAAATAATCTCAATAAATAAATTTATGAATATTTTTATATGGGCCATAATATCTTAGCAATTATGTATCATATGGCTTTATTTTAATGACTTAACATTTATCTTTTTTAAACATCAAAATTTAAAGCTCCAATAATTGCACATACAGATGTGAATCAATCTTTATGCTCCTAATAATTCCGATTCCCCAATCAATTGAGCTTTGCAATGCTCACCACTAGTAATCCCCGTTTATAATGTTAATAAATTGGCTGAATTATTTAGACACACGGATATTCATACTATCGATCTACGGAGGCAGACTTCAGCAGCAGGCATTGATAAAGAAGTAAACCTTGAAATATTCTTTACCAACCCCTAGGAGATTGCTAAAAAAAATCTCTGCGAAGTGTTTGCGAATTTCAGTAGCACTGCCAACCAGAATGCTCAACTAAATTTTTAGCTATCCTCAAAGGGAAAATACCTTAACTCCACGTCACTAGACGGCATCTAAACAACTCTAGCATTTTCTTAAGGCTTTCAAGCCTATCAAAATCTTTGATCCGTTTTAACAAAGCATTGCCACTTAGAAAAAGATTGTAAGAAATTTTCTCATTTTCAATCAAACTTACTAAATGCTTGGCCATTGAGGTAGGATCAGCCAAGTCCATCAACAAGGCTGCATCCTCAACCTGATCACGAAGACCGGATTTATTTGAATACAAAACAGGTACCCCCAAAACGAATGCCTCGTACGGAGGTAAATTTGTCGGCCCAAAATATGTAGGCATCACAAGTGCTAGAGCTTGTTTATACAAATAAGGAACGATGTTATTTTCCACAAAACCCACGAAACGGATACGATCTATCAAACCTAATTCTTGTGCTAATTTTTTTATTCGACCTAGATTGCCCTTGTCTCCACCAGAAAAGATGGCGCCAACTGTATGCCCATAGCTAGATTCTAATATTTTTAGACCATGTAGAATATAAACATGATTTTTGTGTGCCCAAAACTGTGCAGGGTAAAAGATATATGGAACGTCTAAGTCATATATGGTAGCCACATCGAAATATTTTTTTTCATGCAAACTTGGATCAACCATTACCCCTTGGGCCGGCATATAAGGCAATACAATTATTCTTTCAGAATCAAGACCGTAGTATTTTGATAGATTCCTCTTCCCCATTTCTGAATCAGCAATAATTGCCATTGCTTTAGGCAGGATATCCCTAAATAAACACTCACGATTTTCGAATGCCCTATACGAACGAATCTCGGGAAATTCAACATCCTCCCTAAAACTCAAATCCCATATGGTTATTAAATAGTTCAGCTCGTCAAGATCAGCAGCCTCTGGGCTGGGAGATACAAAGTAAACTAAATCAATACCATTTCTAATAAAGCCCTTCTCAAATCCATTGGGACCAAATATTTTTTTTATTAACCTTAAAAACAGTTCACTCCTAATTCCTCTTCTAATCTTTGTGAAAATCCTGGAAAGATAAGACTGCTCAAGAAAAATTGATTGAATTCCATGAGCCCCTAAAGTCTCCAAACTTTCCTTGTGCTTGACATAAAAAACTGGACAAACAAGAGTATTGGGGAGCTCCTTTATCAGGAGCGCAGCGTTTAATGCCTGCTGAAAACCGCCGCCATTAAGTATTTTTTGATCAAAATAAACAGCAAGCCTAATGGGGCGAAGAAGGCTCATGTTCCGAGGACCTCGCGCACCTTCTTGGACACTTGCTGAATTTGATCTTCTGTAAGCGCGATACCGCTTGGGATATAAAAACCATTTTTGTACATATGTTCGGCTACCGGGAAGCTCTCCCCTTTAAAAAAACCCTTATTTTTCATCACTGGCTGTTGATGCATGGGGTAAAAGAACGGGCGACATCCTACGCCTTTATCAAGCAACTTTTGCATTGCTGTCTCTGCATTTATTCCCAAATCTTCATTAAGAACCAGGCCATACACCCAATATATATTGTCCGCATAATCTGTTCTTGCAAGCGGCAATTGCACACCCGAAATCCCACCTAATAACTCCGTGTACTGCCGCCCCATTAATTGCTTACGTTTTGTAAATTCATCTAGTCTCTCTAGCTGGGCAACTCCAATTGCAGCCTGCAAATTTGTTAAACGCAAGTTCCAACCCAGTCGCTCATGAATAAATCGCTTACCAGGCTGGAAACAAAGATTTCTAAGATCACGCACTTTTTGAGCCAAACCTTCATCATTGGTACATACCATTCCACCCTCACCGGTAGTGATGTGTTTATTTGGATAAAAACTAAATGTACTGATATCGCCAAAACTTCCGCACGGCCTCCCCCTATAGAGCTGGCCATGAACCTCGGCAGCATCTTCAATCACTTTTAATCCATACTCCTTTGCAACCGCAAGTACAGGATCCACATCAACTGGAAGGCCATAAATATGGACAATCATGATTGCTTTAGTCTTAGGGGTTATTTTTGATCTAATTTGAGAAACGTCCATATTCCATGTGATTGGATCGGAATCAACTAAAACTGGAATCGCTCCAGATCTCACAATTTGACTTACACAAGAAATAATAGTGAAAGTGGGTAATATTACTTCGTCGCCAGGGCCAATTCCCAAAGCTTCAATTGCAACATCAATCGCTGCAGTGCCGTTTGAAACTGCAATCCCAAAACGCCTGTTAACCTTCTGTGAAAATTTTTCCTCAAACAGAGCGACAAATGGCCCCTCAGAAGAAATCCATCCAGAATCAATACACTCGATTAGATATTTCTTTTCATTGCCATCTAATAACGGCTCATTAACAGGTATAAATTTATTCATTACCCCGTATTTTTACATATTTATTGCCACTAAAATAGTGAGGAAGTAACAAATAAACCCAATAAACTTCCGCTTATATTGCTCCAAATTGAGGCAATATAAGCATTCAAAGCCATCCAATCCCAATCAGTCAGACACATAAAAATATAAATGACAGCAATTTTATTATTTGCCACCTATTTTCTCCTTGCCATATGGATTTATAGGCCCAAGAATGCAGTGGGAATTCGTGAGAGCTTTGTTTTGGCATGGCTCGTTTTTACAGCCTTCACAGCCCTAGCTACTGAATTTATCAGCCTCTTTGATGGCATATACTTCTTGCCAATCACCATATGCTGGACAAGCTCAATTGCTTGGTTAGCATATAAATGCCGTGGTTATAAGATTAAAAAATTCCTACCATTAACTCGTATCAAAGACTTAGATTTAAAAGAAAAATTTGCGATCACCAGTACTATAGCTATTTGGGGATTATTGCTATTTCTAGCAATCGTGTGTCCACCGAATACCTGGGATTCCATGACCTACCATATGGCAAGGGTTGCCCACTGGAAACAAAATCACAATATTGGATTTTACCCAACACACATTTTGCGCCAGTTACATCAGCCACCTTTATCAGAATATTTAATATTGCACCTTCAAATTCTTAGCGATTCTGACCGATTAGCAAACATTCCACAATTTTTTGGGATGTCCATATCCATCTTAGGAGCCTCCTTAATTGCCAAAGACTTCGGCTGCAGAAGAAGCTACCAATTATTAACTGCTCTCTTGGCAATAACAATTCCAATGGGAATTATGCAGAGTACCAGCACTCAAAATGACTATGTTTTAACTTCAATGCTCGTATCTGGAGCTTATTTAGCTATAAAAATAAGTCGTGAAAAAACTCCTATCCATATACTTTTCTTTCCTATTGCAATAGGCTTGAGCTTTGCCACTAAAGGAACGGGATACCTATTCGCGCTTCCTCTATTTATTTTTACTTTATTCCAGATAAAAGATAATTGGCAGGCAATATTTAAAATCTGTATTACGACTACGATATGCTGCGCCATATTAAATACCGGGCAATATTTTCGAAATTTTCACTTATATGGAAATATATTAGGTCCAGGTCGAGAGGGAGAGCTTTCTTATTCTAATGACCTTATTAATGCCCCCATCATTATCTCTAATGTAATTAGAAACCTGGCAATCCACCTAAACTCGCCTGTACCTCAAGTCAACAATCTTATTACCAAGGGAGTAGAAAGCGTTCATTATTTTATCGGGATAACTACTTCCGATCTACGAAGCACTTGGGGCGAAATACCGTTTTCCCTTGATCCACTGAATCCTCATGAAGATGGCACCGGCAACCTATTACACCTGCTCCTTATTGGAATGAGCCTGCTTATATATTTATGCAATAAAAAAATAGAAAAAAAATTGATAACTAACTATATTTATTTTTTGGTAAGCTGCTTTCTGATATTTTCAATCTATCTAAAGTGGCAACCATGGCATAGCAGGTTACAGTTACCAATCTTTATCCTTTGGACACCTTTCCTGGCTTATATAATTTCAAGTGTTAAATTTTTAAGATCACAGCTATACCCTATCCAACTAATTTTGGTGATCTCGTGCTTACCGTGGATTCTATTTAGTTCTACAAAGCCTCTATTAGCTAAACTCCAGTCAAAACCCCCTTTTTATAGAACAACGGAAAATATATTAACCACATCCAGAGATTTCCAATATTTTATAAATCGGCCGAGGTTATTTGAAAGCTTCACAAAAGCTGTAGAGATAATTAAAAGTTCAGGAGCAAAAAATGTTGGGTTAATTATTCAAGGAGACGAATGGGAGTATCCAATATTCGCTCTACTACAAGGAACTTCCATTCACTTGCACAATGTCAAAGTAGAAAATATCTCGAAAACACTTAACAATGAAACAATACAACAAGATCTAATTTTGGATATTAATTCAAAAAGAAAGGTCGAGGCACTCGATGGGCAAATGTACAGAAAGATTTGGGGGGATGAAAACCTAAGCATCCATGCACCTTTCTTGCCTCCAACCACACATTAGACCTAACTTATATCCGGCATAGTATTTATACGAATATATTCTTCATCAACCCCATCAAAACGTATCTTATCCTCATCAGAAGAATAAGGCCCCTGCTTAACCTCTACAATTTCAGCATCCTCAAGAATTTCAAAACCATGCCCTCCGGAGGCAAGAAGAATAATATCCCCGGAAGATAAAATCGCACTTTCTAAGTAGATCCTATTTACCGAATAAAAGTCAACCCTAACTACACCGCTCTTAACAATTAGAACTTCCTGGGTAAGACTAACCTGTCTTGCGATAACATTATGCAAATGAGGTTGTATCTTATAACCAGCTGGCCTATTCATATAGCCAAGCTGTTGGGAGTAAGCGGAGGGAGTTAAAAACTGTATACCCTCGGCCTTATACTGAGAGCTAAGAATAATTGCCAATTCTGTATTGCTATGAACTATCCTTCTAATCACGTTAAGCCTCTAAGTTAAAAGTACAATTAATCTTCCCAATCCACGGGGATAGACTTTTATCAAAATAAAAAAATTCGTTAAGGAAACGGTCAGGCCTATTCCCTGATTGCGTATCAATGCTTTTGCCTGCTCATAGCATCCATTTTTAAGTGCATTTAGCGTATTTAATAGCTTTAGCTGCCTCCACTTTCTATACCCATGAGTCATGGTAATTTCTTTTTTATATTTCTCAATCACGTAATCATAACCAGCAACTCCCTTTTCAGGATCGGCGCTTATGGTCTCAAATTCATGTCTTTGCCAAATAAATAGGGGCTCTCTTATGTGAATAAACCTTGAATTTTTTGCCAAACGGATGCTCAAATCCCACTCCTGATGAGAGGGGCATAGTGGATCAAGACCGCCTAGTTTCATTAATAATCTCCTAGGAGCAAGCATAGCCTGCAAAAAGGGGGCAGGTTTAATCAAAAGATCGTTGTAACAATTACCATTTGTAAATGGTAATGTGATTCTCTCCTCCACCCCTGTTGTGATATTTTTTTTTATTGCGTCACCATGGATTACAAGACATTGATCACGCCCTTCACTTTCTATAACTGCAACCTGTCTCTCTAGTTTATCTGGCAGCCATAGATCATCTGAATCCTGAAATGCTATCCAGTCAGAATGCGCCATCTTTAACCCCATATTTCTGGCGGCCTGCGCTCCCGACTCTTCAATTAATGCAACATACTTTAGGCGGACATCGGAATGAGAAGAAATTAAATTTTTTGTATCATCGTCAGAATGGTCATCTACAACTATTACCTCATCAGGTCCATACGTCTGCTCTAGAACAGAATTTACACACTCAATTAGAGTGCTAGCCCGATTTTTCGTAGGAATAATAACGCTAATTCCAATGTGCATATCAAAAAATTTCTTGTAAATTAGTCAAAGTTGGCACTCTTTCAAAAAGACTTTTGTTTTTTTTAATTTTTTCAAAATCCCATTTCCACCATGAAATTTCAACTAACCTATCAATTACCTCAGAAGTGAATCGGTATCGCAAGACCCTAGCAGGCGCTCCCGCAACAATTGCAAATGGGGGGACATCATTAAGAACTACGCTTCCAGCTGCAATTACAGACCCATCCCCCACTCTTACCCCCGAGCCTATTACAACGTTTGAAGCAATCCACACATCACTTCCAATGATTATGGGGCCCTTAGAAGTTACGCAGCCAGACAAATCCTCGCCAAATAAATTGGTAGCTATAAAGTATGAGGATAATTTTGAATAATCATGGCTATATTCTTGGATAGTTACATTTTTTCCAATCGAGCAGAAGTTGCCAATAATTACCTCATTAATATTAGCGTTAATCATGATACTGGGCCCCCATAAAGAAGAATAGGTTCCTATTGCTAAATTTTTTACAATAATTGTGGAGTCGCGAATAATTGATCCCGGGCCAACCTTAACATTCCCACTTATTTCTGAACGAAATACCGATGCTTTTGCATCTATTAACTCAGGGTTTGTGATGCTGGACTTGTTAAGCAGCTTAAATTTTAATCTCTTAAAGAGAGAAACTATTTTTATCAAAAATTTTCCCCTTTAAGTTATGAGCCATTTCAAAAATACGATTAAGTGCAATATGAGAGGATGCCTCATCAGCAAACTCTCGCGACATATTAATGGAGCTTACACTTTTTACAGATCTTATAATAGATTTTATTATATTGTTATCGCTGGAAACTATCATATCACCGCTAGCTATATAGTATTCGTAAGCTTGCTGAGCAAGCTTACCCAAGAAAGTGTCACCTAATATCACCACGTTTGACCCAACCCCAAGCGCTTCAAGCGCAACCGCAGAGCCCTCTGTGACAATGCAGTCAGAGTTAATAATAGACTCATATGCACTTACTTCCTCTGGGTACTCAAAGAAGATATTCTTTCCGATAAATTTTTTAGCGTCTAGGGCTCTCAGCTTTTTACTTCTTGTGGGATGAAATCGCACTATCCACCTCCAGCGCATTTCGCACTCATTAATTGCCTTAATTAAAGCCGTCGGAGGATCAAGCTGCAGGACCACTAAAATTGTGAGGCAATCCTCGTCAACTTTGTTACGAACACTACTTATCTTTTTTTCTTTCCAAGAATTTAGCCAAAGATTTCCTCCTTCAATAGCTAGACTTTTGCTACTTAATATGGGGTTGTATTTCCGGATCTCTTCAACCGACCTAACACCCCATTCCCAGAAGATATCCGGATAAACCTCATATCCACCCGCTGGAAATTTTAGCCAGAGGGAATAGCCAGGATGATTGATACCTTGAATACCGTGCTGAATTTCAACACTCACTATGCTTAACTTCTTGGCTGCCATAATTGCAGCCATATTGATAGCATCAAACCAGCATACTGAAAAGATTATTTTAGGTTTTGATAATTGAAACCAATCTTGAAAAATTTTTGCACGGGTAGTTGTTATGTTAATTAATTGACAAACCTCCTGCCAGTGAATTTTTCGCCCGATTATTTCTGAGGCCAGGATCTGATAATCGTCAAACCATTCGGGAACCTCTGATTCTAATTTTTCTGATTTTCTTATTCTAGTTTCATTTTTCATTCTGCCGCCGAACTTGAAACTCTTATTTCTTTGGTTTTTTGAACCCGCAGAGATTTCCCATGCGCGGCAATTTATGCCATGCTTTAGACATAATTCAACCATTGGATCACTATATATTTCATGAGAAACCCCATCAATATTTACCCTTCTTGATGAGCTAACAATAAAAATAGAGTCCAAATGTTCAAAATATTGAAATCTATATAAAGAAAAATATATTATTTTTGAATACAACCTTTTTAGTACATTGATAAATTTTCTTGCCACATTGTCTAGCACTATAAGCTGATCTGTTTCAGGAAAAAAGTTCCATGCTAGCGCATTTCTCAGAAGAGGCCATACATGCCAACCTTCAGATAAATATGATTCAACTGCATGACTTTCTTCATACTTAGCGATTAAATCTAAATTTTTATTTTGAGAATTCATAGAATTGATCCAGGGCGCCCGCATTCAAACTCCATGCTCGTAAATAAGCAAAAATGCAATTTACACTGACAATTCATTCAATTACTAGATGAGAATAAAAATCTTGCATAAAGGAAATCCTCTTCAGTATCTATATCAACTGAATGAATCGGATTTTCCATAATCAATGGAATTGTTTCTTCGCTTACAAACCCCCTTGATTTGCGTATCAACTCCGGTGAAGAAATGTAAACATTCCCATTAATGACATATGCCGGCTCCAAATCTTGACTTCGCGCGTTCAAATACTTTCCTCCATCAAAAGGAGTTAAAGCTCCACCATTCCATCTAAAACACCAGGCAGGATGATTCCTAGCCATACCAAAGGAGACAACCGAAGATCGTTTTTCACCATGAAAAAATAAATGCGCAGCCTCCTTCATTAATTCTGTAGTTCTAAATGGTGATGTGGGTTGCAGGAGCATTACACCATCAATAGGACCATGTTGAGACTCATATTCATCTAGCGTATAAATTACAGTATCGATAGTGCTAGCATGATCTCCTGAAAGCTCTTTGGGGCGCATGCTTATTTTGGTTGCCCCATTTGACCTAGAAATATTAGCAATTTCAGCAGAGTCTGTTGTTACAACAATATCCTGAAAAATACCTGATTCTTTTGCCGCTTTTAGAGTCCAACATATCAAAGGTCGCCCGTTAATTAGTTTTATATTTTTACCGGGTAATCTTTTAGATCCAGATCTTGCGGGAACGATTGCTATCAGCTTCATATCATGCTGATAAATTTATTCATCATCTCAAGACCAGCCCTACCACTTTTTTCTGGATGGAACTGCATTCCCCATACCTTATTATGGTTTATCACCGCACTTATTTGCAGGCCACCATAATTACAGGATGCAATAATTTCGGTTTCACTTGTTGGGCAAGCCATAAAAGAGTGCACAAAATAAACAGGCGATCCGAGCGCAATTGCCTCCAAGGGAGAGCCGGTCCAACTACTTGTATTTGGTCCATATTGAAGTGGACTCCAACCTATATGCGGAACTTTTCTATGAAATTCTCCAGAATCGCCAATAGCATTTATTTTTCTGACGGGGCCCTTAATAAGACCGAGCCCGAACTCATCACCAAACTCCTCACTAGTATCCATGAGCATTTGCATCCCAAGACAAATCCCTAATAAATTAGCGCCATCTTTAACCCCGCTTTTGATTGCTTCATCCAATCCCGCTTCTGAAAGACGCTTCATTCCCTCGCCAAAAGCCCCAACACCTGGAAGAATAATTTTTTGAGCACTGCGAATTTCATTTGGGTCGGAAGAGATCTTTGGGATTCCTCCACAATACTGAATTGCTCTGCTTACGCTCTTTAGATTTCCAAGACCGTAATCGACTATGATGACTTCAGTTTGCATAATGACGGACAGGTAAATTATTATTCAATGCAAAATTTCTAATTTCAGGCAAATTCAGCCTTTTATAATGGAGAATATCGGCCATAGCAATAGCACCTACTCCACCAATATTAACGGCATCCATTAAGTCTTCGACCTTACCCATTCCGCCGCTAGCAATCAATGGAACAGAACAAATCGCTGAAACCTCTTTCAATAAAGCGAGATCGAAACCATTCCTTGTTCCCTCCCTATCTACGGATGTTAAAAGAACTTCACCGGCACCTTTTAATAGAGCAACTGAAATCCATTCAAGAACATCTAGCCCAGTTCTCTCCCTTCCTCCGTGGGTATAGACCTCCCATTGATTTGATTGATTTTTCTTTGCCTCAACCGATAAGACAACAGCCTGACTCCCAAACCTATAAGCCAATTCACTGATTAAATTGGGGTTTTCTACTGCGGCGGTGTTAATTGCAATCTTATCTGCGCCAAGTCGCAATATATTTCGAGCATCATCAACAGAACGAATGCCACCACCAACAGTCATAGGAACAAAAATATTTTCTGCCGCTCTCTCAATTATCTCTGCTAAATGATTTCTTCCATATAAGCTTGCAACACAATCCATATAGATTAATTCGTCAACACCATCTTCATAATATTTTTTTGCAAATGCGTTGGGCTCCCCCATCACCCTGAGACCCTCCATCCGAATACCCTTTATAAGGTTTTCACCTTTAATATCGAGCCTTGCGATTAATCTGACATTATTCATGCCGCTTTAATCTTTAATAGGATGACGCAATCTCCAGTTACCGCTTTCATAAATCCACAAATGAGGCGATCTAAACTGATTAGTGAGGAGTCTAAAATATTCTTTGTCCATTCTTGGCACTTCAAACATTTGACTAGCTTGAGGAAATTGATTTTGGTCGATAGTAAGGTAAGAAAACATTTCATTGATAAAACGTTCTGGATATTCATGATCATACTTGCGTACTAATGCTACGCCTTCGGCCCTATCTATATCGCCTGACCTAATCTCTTGAGCTGCATCATAACTTGCCCTACCAATTCCAAATTTTGTACCAGTAGTGTAGTAATGCAAATCATCAATTCTGTCATCAATACTATTGTATTTGGAATAAGTTCCAGGCGTTCTTTCGGGAGAGGCTTCAAACCCTCCATTTTCTACTGCATAGTAATAGCAATTTTGAGGATGCCATTTAAGGTAGTACCCAAGGTAGTGGACTTCCACCTTTTTTTCCTCAATTAGGTTGGGGTCAGCAGGCAAGTATGGCTGCAAATCGTTTTGATCCAGCCCAAATTTCTCCTTGAGGTCTGCTACAGAGACCCCGCCTAGATAAATATTTGATTGATTCCCCGATGTAAAGTAAGCCCAATCTCTCTTGGGAGTTTCGGTATCGCTTATAGGGTTGCCGTATTCGGCTTCATTTTCACCATAAAAAACAAGAGGGATATTAAATAACAAGGCCATTTTAGGAGCTAGCGCCTTTTGCCCGAACATAAATGCCTGAAATGGATGAAATAGTAACTCTGTTGAGAGTCTCGTCAGTAATCTATGAACTTTTCCATTCGGTGTCATTAAAAAGTTATCATGCCCAGCGTGTATCCAAGACTGAAAATTGCGCCAGCCCCATTCTGTGTATACATGGGGTGCCCAGGTAACTGTTAATGGGTGCATTCCATATTTATTTTTCAATATGTGAGATGCATAAAAACTATCCTTGCCCCCAGATCCGGGAACAATGCAGTCGTAGGACCCATCATCTTTGCGATGTTGGTTGCAAAGGTCCATTAACTGCTTTTCTCTTAAGGCCCAGTCGATTGATGTTTTTTTATACTCGGCAAACTTGCAAGCATCACATACTCCATCCCCATCAAAGAAAATGGTTTCCTTTTTGGTTTCCTTTGTATGTTGGTACTCAACGGCTGAATTAGGCCTTTGATTTGAAATCACACATTTCTTGCAATAGCAGACCGTCCGAGGGAGTCCGTAAAAAGCATCTGGATCATCAACTTCTGCGCTATATTTTGAAAAATTTATCTCGTTTGGGTATACGATTTTATTCACTATGGATACTCTTTTTATTTAAACCTGCATTTGCTAAATCCAAATCATTTGGTCGACCAACATCTAGCCATGGCTCAAACATTGGATATGCAACAACTTTTTTTTGTCTCTCCCTAATAGTTTCAAATAAGGCGGGCATATCACAATACTGATTAGGAGTTAAAAATCGAAGGCACCTAGGTGTTAGGACATAAACGCCGGCATTTATATGGCTTCTGTAAACCGGTTTTTCCTCGAACCCCACAATCTGAGTACCCTCCATGCGCACAACCCCATAGGGATTCTGTAACTCATAGAGTCTAACCGCCATAGTCGCATCGGCCTGGTGTCGTTCATGGAAATTAAGAACATCTCCATAGCCAATATCGGTAATCACATCTCCATTAGTAACTAGAAATGGCTCATCAATTTCTTCACCTAACAAACTTAATGCTCCTGCAGTACCTAGAGGATTTTCCTCTTCCAAGTACCCTATTTGAACGCCAAAACGACTACCATCTCCAAAATAATCCTTAATTATATGACCCAAATAATTAATTGATATTATAAAATTTACAAACCCATCTGCCTTGGCTCTTTCAATAATATGCTCAAGCATGGGCTTTCCAGCAATGGGGAGCATTGGCTTTGGGCAAGACTCGGTTAAAGGCATCAACCTTTTACCAAACCCCCCGGCCATGACAATCATGAGATTTTTCCTCTCCTCAATCACAGTTACTTCATCCCATAAATGTAGACCAACCAAATTTCCATCCCCATCCACAACTGGGATTTGCTGGATCTTGTTCACAACCATTAATTGCAAGACGCTCTCTCTAGAAAGTTCAGGGTGAACTACCAGCGCATTCTTGTGAATGATAGAATGAACCCCACTATCTAGTTGAAGACCACTTAGTAAGCCCCTGCGAATATCACCGTCTGAAATTGTTCCAATAAGTTTATTACTACCATCAATAACCAGAACTATTTTAAGACCGGTTTCATCAAGACACTTAATAGCATCTTGGATTTTTGATTCTCTAGAAAGAGCTGTATCAGACCATTTTGGATTATTGTTCACCGCCAAAAACCTATCAATTAATATTTAAATCATGAAATATCTTATTTAAAGGGGTCTTTAAATCAAACCTCTCTAGCGCTTGGATAATTTTGTTGCTTGCGCCACCGTCCCCATAGGGATTTTTAGTATTTCGCGCTTGAGCTTTGAAGTTTTTAGACAGGGCCAAATCTATCGCAGCAGAAATATCACATGCAAGTGGATCACAGTCGATTATCGAGGATGCTTTTACCCTTCCATCCTGTCGGGAGCCTATATTTATTGTGGGTACGCCAAAGGATGGAGCCTCCATAATACCGCTTGAAGAATTTCCAATGACCACATCGACAAACTGTAGACAAGAGAGATATCTCAACTGGCCCATCGAGTGAAATGCTTGTGCGTTTAAATTATGACTACAAAATTCTTTAATTAAGGCCATAATGCCTCGACTGCCATTATCCGCATTAGGCATAGTAAACAATAGATTTGCATCCGAATAGCCTGCCAGCGCTTCTAGCAACGCATTCATTTGCATTTCTGCACTAGCAATATCAAGAGTTGCAGGATGAAAAGTGATTAAAAAATTTCTATGCGAAAAGCTTACTCCAAGGGCATTTTCAATCTCACCTTTTGACAGGAGACTTGCCTGCAAAATTGCGTCAACACCCAAACCGCCAACACAATAAATGCTATCTGGAGTTTCTCCGAGCTGTCTTACGCGTTTAGCATACTCATCCATCGCAACAAAATGTAATTGCGATAACTTTGTAATTGAGTGCCGGAAACCCTCATCAAGGGCGCCTTGCGTGCTCTCGCCTCCATGTAAATGTGCTATTGGAATTTTTGCAATTGATGCAGCAATTGCGGCGGCTAATATTTCATACCTATCGCCTAACAACAACACAATATCTGGCTTTAAATCATGAAGCGCATCAGCTAACCCTATCAAAGCAAGTCCCATAGATTTAGTTAGCCCTATCGCGGTATCGGAACTTAAAAGCATCTCTACTTTTTTGCTAATATCAAAAGCATCCCGCTCAATTTCCACGGCCGTTAAACCAAATTCAGGCGAAAGGTGTGATCCAGTAACCAGTATCTGTAATTCCAATTCTTTGGAGTGTTTGATTGCAAGCATTAGCTGACGCAATAGCCCATACTCCGCCCTAGTGCCAGTAACTACGCATATTTTTTTCATTTGAGAGAAATCATCTCATCTATATCAAAATTTTTAGTAGCAACCCTACCGATTACACTGTGCCATTCCATTGGGGATATTCCAATACCGGGCCTTTTAGTTGTTACATTTTCTATTGTAAAAATCTCACCAGCCATTATTTTTTTGGAAGCAACAATTGATTTTCTCACTACATTAATATTCCGAAGTTCAGACTTGGTTGCCTTTTTTTCACCATCACCCAAAGCAAGCTCAACATTTCTAATAGATTGAATCATCGCCTTTAATTCATCAGGAATTAAAGAGCACGCATGATCTGGTCCAGACATTCCCCTATCAAGGGTAAAGTGCTTTTCAATGATTTTAGCGCCTAAAGATACCGCAGCTATTGGAATCTCTATTCCGGCGGTATGATCTGAATATCCAACCTCCACTCCAAACTTAGAGTGAATCGAGAGCATGGCCCTTAGGTTAACCTCCCTCATTGGGGCTGGATATTCTGTGGTGCAATGCAGCAAAGAAATCTTTGATTTATTAATTCCATTCGATGTAAAGACAGTCACAGCGTCCCCAATCTCATTCATACTAGCCATCCCAGTTGAAATAATTACTTTCTCAGCAACTTGAGAAATTTTTTCTAGGTAAGGAAGGTTTGTTATTTCGCCAGAAGGAATCTTAAATAAACGCTGTCCGAGGCCAACTAATAAATCGATACTATCCAAATCAAAAGCAGTTGAAAGGAATCCAATATTTCTGGAAATGCAATGCTTGATTAGCATCTGATGATCTACTAAGCTTAACTCAAGACGTCTTAGCATTTCAAATTGAGACTCTGAATTCTTTGTATTAATTTTTTGATAGTCCGCTTTTTCTGCAAGCCTTATAACTTGATTGCTGGCTATAAATGTTTGAAACTTTACATAATCAGCACCTGCTTGTGCAGCTACATCAACTAAACTTTTTGCCAATTCAATTGAGCCATTATGATTTACGCCAGCCTCGGCAATGATTAGCACAGGAGATGCATTCCGAATAGTCATTTAATGGCCCGCTAAAAACTTGGTATCATCAGCTAGATCTTGGGTCACCAAAGATCCCATACCAATGAAACAATTTGAACCAATTCTTACTCCATGCTTAACAACTGCTCCACTAGCAATAAATGTATCAGATCCAATATTTATCCCACCATTTAGCCTGACCCCAGTTGAAATATGGCAGTGATCACCAATAGTGGTGTCATGCTCAATTAATGCCATAGAATTAATAATACAGTTTCGACCAATCTCAACCCCAGAATTGATAACAGCTCCATGCATCACGATAGTACCCTCCCCTACTTTCGCACGCTTAGATACGTACGCTCGCGAGGAGATTATTACTGGTGCTTTAAATCCAATGCTTAATATTTTTGAAAATAATAATTTGCGCGGATTTGGAGAATGAATTTGTCCAACGACAATAAATGCAAAATCATATCTCCCCTTCAAATCTAGCAAGTCGGAGTCTTGCCCAATTTTAGAATACCCAAATATCTTATCTACCGAATCATCTTGCTCATCTGTAACTACCCCTGCAATTTGAAATCGATCCTCATCCTCTATAACATCAACACATGATCTTGCGTGGCCACCTGCTCCAACTAGGATTAAATTTGATTTATCGACCATAAATCAGGAGCCCATTAAAAGAGTCGGGCTACTTGGAATATTAATTACCCGCTTAACCATAGACTCAGCATTTGTAAGATCCATTCTTGGGCAATTTGCATAAATTTCCAGCTGATGCATTAATGTCCAGAGAGGCCTTACACCTATACCGGCTTCATTAGAGGACTTCAGGAGGGTGTCACGTAAATGTTCAAACCTTTCGTCAATTACTACGCCCTGTAGCCAATAATTACTTTTACATTCTCGCGGCTCTGAAATTAAGCTAATACCATCAATGCCCTCAAATGTTTTTTTGTAAACACTGTAGAGCTCGCGCTTTTTGTTGACTAAGCGATTAACACCCTCAAGCTGAGCACATCCAAGTGCAGCATTTAGATTGGGCAATCTATAGTTATATCCAATCTCATCATGATAATAATTCCAAGGATGCGATATTTTAGCCGTAGTTGTAATGTGCTTTAAACGCTTAGCCAACGAAGAGTCATTAGTTAATAATGCACCGCCGCCGCCAGTTGTAATTATTTTATTTCCATTGAAGCTTAATACTCCAATTTTTCCAAAAGTTCCAGTATGCCTACCTCGATAAAAACTACCCAAAGACTCAGCCGCATCCTCAACTAGATCTATATTAAACTCTTTGCATAAATTCAAAAGCTCATCCATTTCAACTGGGTGGCCAAAGACATGCATTGGAATAATAGCTTTAATTTTTTTATTGGTATTTATATTTATGCATTGCCCCAATGACTGTCGTGTATTTCTAAGAAGATAATCGCGAAGCTTACTGAAGTCCGCGCCCAAATTATTAGGTAGGCAATCATAAAAATGAGGTGTAGCGCCACAGTAACTGACTGCATTGGCTGTAGCTATAAATGTGGCAGCAGGAACCAGAACCTCATCCCCCTTACCTACATCGATAACTGTTAACGCAACGTGCAGTGCGGCAGTACCATTTACAACTGCAACTGCATGTGCTGCTCCAGTATATTTAGCAAGATCCGACTCAAAGCGATCTACAAATTTACCAACAGATGATACAAAAGTGGAATCGAGACACTCTTTTAGGTACAGCCATTCATTTCCCTGAAAGCATGGCTCATGAAGTACTGATGGCTTTGCGCCAATAGCTCTAGTGATTGCATCAATTACGCTATGAACAAGTTGAGTGTCTTGGCTTACATTCATTACAGGTTATAAATGTCCACTTTATATTTAGAAAGATTTTTTTTATCCCTAAACCATTCAATCGTCTGAATCAAACCCTCTCTAAAACCTTCGATACCAGCATATTTTGGCTCCCACCCAAACATCATTTTAGCCTTAGAGTTGTCAGCCCATAGTCTTTCAACCTCTGAATTCTTTGGGCGCTGACGAATATCCTCAGAGATAAAATTAATAGGGACTCCCATAATAGAGGCCATCAACTCTGCAGTTTCTTTTATGGAAATTTCAAATCCACTGCCCAGATTTACTACTTCGCCAATTCCTGCATCAGAATTTAAAATTTTTACGAATCCAGATACGGTATCAAGAACAAAACTAAAGTCACGCGTTGGATGTGTTGCTCCAAGACGAAGGTCGTAGTTATTACTTGCTAACTGTGTAATGATGGTAGGTATAACTGCTCTGGCTGACTGTCGAGGCCCATATGTATTAAATGGTCGAACAGTAACAACTGGTAAGTTAAATGATGAATAGAATGAATATGCGAGTTGATCGGCTCCAATTTTCGAGGCAGAGTAAGGGGATTGACCCACTATAGGGTGAATCTCATTGATGGGTACGTACTGAGCTGTTCCATATACTTCGCTGGTAGAGGTATGAATGACTCTTTTAATGTCGCACTCCTTTGCAGCCTGTAAGATATTTAAAGTTCCCTTTATATTGGTATCAATATAGGTATCAGGCGAATGATAAGAGAATGGAATCGCAATTAATGCTGCTAAATGCATTATGGCATCGCAACCCCTTGCCGCCTCTTTAACCCCATGCGGATCTCTAATATCACCTGAAAAAATTTCAAACTTTCCTCGGACATCAGCAGCACATTCATCAAGCCAACCCCAAGAATTAAAAGAATTGTATTGAACAAAAGCTTTAACCTCAAACCCATCACGAACCAAGGCTTCCGTTAAATGGGATCCTATAAAACCATCAGCCCCAGTTATGAGTACTTTTGATTTAGTCATCTTCACCTACTTTGTATATTTTAGAAATTAATTCCATTAGATGCATCGATTCATCCAAAGTACAAAGTGTATTGGCTTTACCCAAGGCTGCACGTATAGCCTGCTCTGCCTGGAATTTCAGTCCAGGCTTAAAAATTGTATCCATCTCAAACTCTGACAATTTCACAGATGTTCGAGAACCATAGTCTTGGGAGTGCGCTACTTCAAGCGGTCTCATCTCCCACCGCTTACTTTTAGTTGTAACACTAACTGACCAGGGGCCTGGCGCGTTCCATACACAGCGATAAATACCAATATCACCAGAATCATAATTTGCTTTGGCACAGACTAAAAATGGGTTCATTGGATCCCAACTAATGATATTTTCCACTCCAAGCAAATTTCCTCTGCAGAAAATATTAAGATAATCAATTATATGAATTGAATTAGCAAACATCCAATTCTTGACCACCATCTCCGGTTGACCCGCACGCAGGGCAGATATCTGATCTTCTTGATCAAATAATTCGACTATTCTAGGTGACCCCTCAACTGATTTCAACTCATCCACAACAGATCTAGTGCTGCCGTAATGACGACGATTTAAAGCTACAAATACTTTAGATCCTGAACTTTTAGCTAACTCGTAGATTCGCTCGGCATCTTCAAGATTAAAGCCTACCGGCTTCTCAATTAAGATGGTCCACGGATGCTGAAAAACCTCTTTACAAACTTCAAAAGTGACCAATTCTGGGACTGATACCACTACCAAATCCGCATTAGTGGAGTCATGCAATGATGATATTGAGTCAACAATATTTTTAACTCTATACTCTTCAGCTAACTTTTCAGCTCGCACCCTTGTCTTTGAATAGATTCCGGCCAAATCAACGTTTGGAATAGAGCCAAAGGCCTTAAGGTGCTCAGAGGTCATATACCCAGCCCCAACAAAGGCAATCTTTACAAACCCCTCTTTATTCATAAATTTTTAAGCCCAAGGAAATTTTGTTTCTTGATTTGAATCGTCATTTAGTTCAATCTGCTTTCCAAAACTTTCCGATGATCGATAACCAGCCTCTAGCACTTTTATCGCATTCATTCCATAGTCAGCATGTACATAATTAATCCCAGAGATCAATGATCTCAGAACATTTGCGGTAGAGTCAATTAACTCAACAGGTGGAATCATTAACTTTTCATGTGCCGAAGGAAGCCCGTATCTTGTTGTTGACTCCCCAATGTACTCAGAGGTTCTAGCAAAGGCAGTTAACTCACCACTCAATTCATTTACTTGAATTATTCCATTTCTTCCCGCATAAGTAACCACTACTCCATTGCCCTGATCTTCACTGGCATCTATGTAAAGCCTAACCCCTTTGGGGGTTACAACTCTAATACAACCCGCCTTGTCCTCAAACTGAACACCCCTTGGATTGGCAACCTTTCCCGCCGAAAACCATGCTGAAACATATTTTGGATCCTCCCCAGACATAAATCTAAAGGCTTCAATATAGTGAAGACCATTCATGGCCATGCCAAAGTTTCCAGCCGTCACTGTCATGCTTGACAGTCCACCATATTCTTTAGAATTGAGCATCATTTTTGGTGTGATGTACTGATCCAAAAACTGCATTTGATGATTCACTGAGAGTCTTGAGCCAGTCTTCTTGCAAACATTAATCATTTTCTGACAATCACTAAGCGAAGTTGCCATAGGTTTTTCAACTAAGATAAATTTTGCACCTGCTTGTGCCGCAGCACAAACCAACTCACAGTGTGAATCAGCCGTTGTTGCAATAATCACGCAATCTGGATTCTCAGAGGATATGAATGCATGCGGATCAAGATGGAGCTGACTAGCGTCTAAGGAGAATTTTTCGGCTGTGTCGGTTAAATTTTTAGCAGAAATATCAGATACTCCAATAGTTTCATAGCCAAGCAATCTTACGGCCTCCAGATGCCTTTGCCCCATTCTTCCAGCACCAATAATAGCTACCTTCAATTTTTGATTACCCCTAAATTAATTTGCGCTATTGCCTTCACTGTCCTTTTAATTGCACTTAAGGCCTTGGCAAGAAAGCGCTCTCTTTTTTTCGCGGAAATTCCCCTTTTGAGAAAAGGAACCCACTGTGGGTTTATTGAGTTAGCCCAATCGTAAAAAGTAGATGAGGAGCAATGCCCCAACTCCTCTAGGCGAAAAACTCCATAAATCGCATTTTCTATAGTCCACCCACAGTTTGGCTGCAAATATTTAATGATGCCTTTAACTTGAGAATCCCACATGCGCACCTCCTCCTCGATCGGCAAGGTTTGAGAAATGTTTACCTTAATTCCTCGGGGATTCCATACAGATGAAGACTTTGAAATAGTCTGGTGATAATGAAAAACCAAATCAATTTTTCCCTCTTTGAAGCCAGCCTTCTCCACCACATCAGAAAAAACAAAGTCCTCTTGGCGATAGATAAAATCATCATCCAAATTTCGCAAGCCATCAATGAAAGCCGCTTTTCTGCCTACCTGGCTACCAGCGTAGGGGCGCTCCCCATAATCATTGTCATACTCAATCATGACAGTTTGCTGCATCCTACATCCAAACCAATCATACTCCTTGGAGAAGGGCTTCATTTTATCAAACCAACCCACTGGCAAGTAAACATCTGAGTGCAGATAGATAAACCACTCTGTATTAACCGCTTGAATTAAATTTTTAATTGAATAGCCAAGCGTCTTATAGGATCTTTGATCCAAAATTTGTACGCGGGGAAACTCTTGCGCTATCAGAATAGAATCATCAATACAGCCCCCATCACCAATTAACAACTCTTTAACCGGAATTTCACGGTAAATTGATAAAAGATTTGCCCTCCACAATTCATTCGTGTGGATCACTGGAATGATTACTGTGACTGAGAAATTATCATCGATAAGGTATCTATCCACGAACTCATGGTGCCTATAATATTCTTTAAATATTGAATTTTCAGCTTTCAAAAAATCTCCAAACGTCTATTTACTTTTAATTGCAATAAACTTCATGGTACTTCCGTATCCAAACAAGTTTGCCACTTTTGGAGTAATCAGTGAATCCAAAAACTTGATGATGGGAATTCTCAGAAAACGTAGAATGACCCACAAAAACTTATCAAGAATCTTATTGTTGGAACTCTTAAATATTGTGGTAAATGTAGACTCCCTGTAATAGTGAGCCATTTCATATAACGTACAATCCTGAGATTCAAATTTAATGTCAGCAAAATCTAAGCCGCATTTATCTAATGCCAAGCCTAATGTTTTAGAACTCCAATGCACGGGATGTTCAAACCCAAAAAAACATGTGTGTCGTATACCAACAGCCTTGAAAATAAAGCCATCAACATTATGAGTTTCTATAAATAAAATCCCGCCAACCTTTAATAGGGCGGAAAGCTTATGCAAAAAAGACATCGGGGAATGAATATGCTCTATCACATCCCTGAGATAAATTACATCAAACTGTTCATTTGGAAAGTCGCACTCCTGTACATCTATTCCGTATATCGATTCAACACCCAGTAGTTTTTTTGCATTGTCTAATAGCCTAGCATTCAGCTCCAATCCATACACATCAAATCCAGCATTTTGAGCAGATTTCAGAAAAAAACCAGAGCCACAACCTACTTCAAGCAACTTAAGTGATTCACTCTTTTCAGAGGGCGAACCCACTCGTTTAAGAATGATTTCCAAATTGTGATAGTTGACTAAGTTGTCCTGATCAATATTTGAGCCAGTACCATGAAACTTTATTTCGTTATAGATCTCATTTGCCTTGCTATTATAAAAGGCCAAGGTAGCGACATCACTCAGTCGAGGACTCATGTAAATCATAGTGCACACGTTGCATCTGCGATATGAGAATGCATCCTTTACTCCATACAAAGTAGAGTCAGCACTCCCGCAGACAGGACAATCAACTTCAACAAAGTTTTGAGAATGAAAGATTTGATGGTGGAGTGCCTTCAATTCATTATTGAGTCTTAAAGAAAAATCTTCGAGCATATTAACGAACGCCATTTCGATATATATTTTTTAATGCATCATGAATACGTGAATGAGCCAAGCCATCTAAATGACCCCAATCTGAAGCCCCATCTTTTTGCCTCTCCCTAAGATTCTTATAGCAACTATCATTCAAAGAAATCTCACATAGGGCATTCCCAAAATCTTCCTTCGAAACGACCGTCCAGACCCCGTCCAGACCTTCGTAATCAGGGTAATTGTAACCATAAACGTCATAATTTATGACTGGAATCCCGCATACCAAAGCCCATTGAATTGTTGCAGAAATGCTCGCAATATAGACATCAAAATGAGGGATTAAATTGATAGCCTTCTCCATGGTGTAAGGAGCATTAAACTTTTTCAATAATTCACCCACTTCCTCTCCAGAGGATGGGTGGATGCATACTAAAAAGTTACTCCCAAAAGCAATTCTTATTCGCTCAATCCAAAACTTAACAAGCTCCTCATAGGAAGTAAATTGCCCCCTTCTTGCAGGGTTTAAATCGTAAAACATATTTGGCGGTAGGGCACAAAGTGCAGAGCGCCCCAAAGGAGCATCTAATTTGTTTAAATTTTGAAGGCCTTTATACAAAATATCATGACTCATAGAGCCGACAACAATCAGTTTGGATCTTGGAATTCCAAGGTTAAGAGCATACGATTTTGCAGCCTCACTCTCTACGAGAATAGCGTCTGAATAACCGCTATGAAGCACCCAAGGATTTGGTGAATTCACTCCAAAAAAAGAAAGGATTAACATTCTCCAAGCGGGCAGCCTAATTAAAGTGACATTTCCATACTTAAACTTCCACCGGGGCTTTATAAGTACTAGTGCTCCATTTATATTTACTCCAGCCCTATATTCGCTAAGATGTGAAATAGTTTCGGCAGGTTCCTTTGATCCAGCAAACCATTGGGGAGCAAGTACCGACCTAATAGCTAAAGCATGCCCTACATTAATGTAATGAGCCATGTCGTGGCCAACAATGTCACCCCCCATAACCATTAAATTAATCTTGTTTAAAGTTAATAGTTCTTTCAATTTTTTTCGAATAGCCATTATTCGAAAAATTTCATTCCAAATTTTCAGAACGCCCAAACGGTCAAATAAATTCTTAAGTGATTTAATAACTTCATTTCCAGTAGGCAACTGAACGGGGGCGTCAGATACCCAAGAAATGTAGTCAATGTTACTTATCTGACACTCTTCAATATCAGAAAATACATTGGGATATTCTCTTGGAAAAAAAATTACCGCCTGATTGCCTGCAGATTTTACAGATTCTGACATCAGCTTCATATTTTGAAAATATGAATCAAAGCTTGAAATAAATAATATTCTCAAGAAATTTCTTCTCAATACTATCTTTTGATAACTTCTAATTTAGGTAACGGGAATACCAAAGTACTCCCTTTAAAAATTGGATTGTCTAAAAAAAAGTTTTTGAAATGCCACGGTAAAACCAATAAATAATCAGGTTGAAGCTTCAGTACACTCTCTTCACTCTCGATTGGTATCCTGGTTCCAGGAGTAAAGGCGCCAAATTTATCCGGATTCACATCGCCAATTTTGGATATATCTTGCGACGTAAAGTTGCAATACTGAAGCAAAACATTACCTTTAGTAGATGCGCCAATTCCAAAAATAGTTTTACCTTGAATATTTACATTTTTTACAAAGTCTTTTAACTCCGATCTACTAATTTGTATTTTTTTCTCAAACTCTAAATATGGATCTAACTGATCCAGCCTTTTAAGATCTTCTTGATGCAATAAGTCTAGGACCCTAGGCGATGGATTTGCGAGAGCTGAATGCTTGTGCATGGCAGTTACAGAAAAACTTCCGCCATTCACCTCGTTTAGCTCGACATCCACAGCAATTAATCCAGCCTTATCCAGCAACCATTGAACCTGCTTAAGTCCATAGAACTCAAGATGCTCGTGACAAATCGTATCGTAAGCCAATTGCTCCAGCATTGCAGGCATGTAACTTTGCTCAAATACCCAAATTCCATTTGCATCGAGAACTTCGGATATTTGCTTAGCAAAATCGACTGGGTCTTCAAGATCATAAAACATTGAAAAGGATGTAATTACCTTAGCCCTCTCCTTGTATTTAGCCTGAAATAAATCTTTCGAGAAAAAATCTGTAATTATTTCTATATCCCGAGGAATATAGTCTGTAAATTTTTGTGAGGTAGGATCAATTCCAATTCGTTTTAAATTTTTTGGAAAAAAACCAAGCGTTGTTCCATCATTGCAGCCAATGTCAATTACTATATCGCCATCAGATAATGAAACCTGCCGAAGAATTGTGTTTACTTTTTCCCTAAGATGCTGAACCATACTTGGATTTAAGCCCGACCGATAGCCATAATTGTCGCCATACATTTCATCCAAGTCATAACTATGCTCAAGCTGCAGGAGTCCGCAGACCACTTGGTCATCCCCATGGCATTTAACAAGTCGCAATGGACCAGCGGTCAAATTTTCTTTGCTAGATTTAGGGAAAATTCCCGTTAAAAATTGTTCTCCCAGGTCTACAACGCAGACTAAATTTGAGTTGCCACAAATGCGGCAGTTCGTAATTTTTTTATATCTCAAAACTTTGTTTGTTTCTGACATTTTTTCATCTCATCCAAGAACGACTAATTTTAAGGGTCTATTAAGCTAACCCATGAGGCAGCTATTAAAAACTAAGACAAACATATTTCACTGTAGCTACCTGAGCGCAAAATTCCACCACCCCCTAATTCAACGATAGTGGAGCAATTTTTAAGTGTAGATAAGCGATGAGCGATGATGATTATAGTTAAAGCACCGTCTAATTTATCAATTGCTTCCATTACGGCCGATTCAGTTTCACCATCTAGCGCGCTAGTCGCTTCATCAAAAATAATAACATCAGCTTTTTTATAAAGGGCTCGAGCGATGCCTATCCGCTGTCTTTGCCCACCTGATAGCCTTACGCCGCGCTCTCCAATTCTAGTGTCATATTTACTAGGCCAAGAATTTACAATATCGGACAATTGAGCCATCTGAATAGCCTGCGAAACTCTCGCATAATCTATCTCGGATAGAGGTACACCAAATGCAACATTTTCGGCAATAGTTGCATCCGCCAAAAAGATAGATTGTGGAACATGTGCAATATGTTTTTGCCAAAGATGCTGATTATTTAAGCCTAGTACCTGGTCATCAATCTTTATTAAACCACCATCAGGATTAATTAAGCCCATTAACATATCAAGTAGCGTACTCTTTCCACATCCAGTTTTACCAATCAAACCAAGCCTAGATCCTTTAGGAATCGATAAGTTTAAATCGCTAAAAACTTTTGCTTCTCTTTCTCCATATTGAAAAGATACTGCATCAAAGCGAATAAGACGACTGAAAATTAAAGAACCTTTCATTTTAGTGCCTAGGGCATGATCAGGCAAATCCTGATCGAGAAGATCAAGGGCATCTTGCAATGAAGGTCGAGCCCCCTGAATTCCGGTCCAAGCGCTATAAATATTTTGAATAATCGGCAATAAACGCTGAGCAGCAAACCCCAATGTTGCTAGTACCGGTATAACCGTGTCTGCCCCATTACCATAGAGCATCATATAAACAGCTAATGCTAGAATCAAAATTAATCCAAATGCTTCCATGAAAAATCTAGGGGAGGCGCTAATTATTTGAATAACCCCCTGCGCCAACCTTGACTCACGGTCTGCCACCCCAAAGGCTTTGCAATAAACCTCTTGGGTTCCATCAATTAAGATATCTCTGATTCCACCAAGACTTTCTTGTACCAATTTTGTAGTTTTTGAAGCGGACTCGGAAATGAGTGAGCCACTTGATAATAATTTTTTCTTTGTTAGGAAAATTATACAAAGATAAATTAATCCAAACCCTCCAAAGAAAATAAAGGCGATCAAAGGATCTAAATAAATGATGGTAGCTAAAATTGGAATTAATATAATCACCGAACCAATTAGGGTGAAAATTGTATTGATAATAACTACAATGATGGATACCTTACCAAGGCCGGAGGATACCTCGCTACTATTCCTACTTACGTGGCTAATGTAAGGCTGGTATAGAGTTGTTCGAAATGCATGCAAGCTCAAATCTGAGCCTATAACGGACGATAGTCTTGTACTGGCCCATAAGACTATAAGACGCAAGCCATTCGTAATTAAAACGATTGCGGCAAACAAAAGTGCTGCTGGTAATAAAAGTTGATTGGGATCGATAATGCCCAAAGTACCAGCAATTGGATGGATGATTGGGTTATTAAAAATCTTTTCAGGAGCAACGATCACTCCTACAAAAGGCATCACTGATGCAATGTTAAATATCTCAGTGATTGAATTCAATACCATCAAGCAAAGTAAAAAGAATAATTGAGTTTTCCTCCTCACACCAAAGTGAAGCCAAAGTCGTTGCAACAATTTCACTAGTTTTTGCGGCTTATTGTTCATAATTAATTTTGGATGGAATTCGTGAGGTACAAACCTAGACGCCTAGAATCAAGACTTAAGCCAATATTTCGAGGCGTACTACAGTTAGTCAGCTCTAAAAGGACTCTGGTTTCTAAGGGAGAAATATTTAGCTTTTCTCCAGTCAAATAGATAGTTTTTTCAATAACGCCTTCTCGACGAAGTTCAATTGAGTCAGCTGAAAGACTTAGCCCATCCCCATTTATTAAGCTTACTTTCAAGGGTCGAGTAGAGCCCCTTTGCCCGGGAAGATAATTGCTAATGGTTAGCTTGAAATCCATGACTCCATTAGGCAGGACAAAAGAATATTGGCCATTCGTCCAGCCATCTGAGTCCTGTGGTGCATCGACAAAACATGATGCACCATATTCAAATGGAGGCTTGCCAAAGGATCTTATAGTTTCTACACTGCCAAAAAAAATGCCTATGAACATTAGCAGTTCAAAAACCAAAACTCGGACTCTATACTTATTTTTTTTAATGCCACTGAAATGATTTGATTCAGTTGCACTTGATTCCACTAAAGAACTAGCATACGTTAGTCCAATGATGGAGCAGGCCAATAATAAATTCTCTCTAACCAAAAATGAGTGAGAAAAAATATTTCCTAAAAATAATCCAGTTAATGCAATAAATGCTGGAATCAATAATTTTTTATTTTTTCCCTTCAATAAAGGAGATATGGTCGCTATAAAAAAGATAATAGCGCCGATAATTCCAGTTTCAGTAAAGGTCTGCAAAAAGTAGTTATGCGCATTTTCACCATGATTGAGAATCAAAAAGTTAGACCTACTGAAAGAGGCTATATCAGATAGGCGATAAAAATTACCCTGTCCAACACCCATCAATGGGAACTGAGACCACATACGCAAGGCGCCCTCCCAAATCTCAAAGCGTGCGCCAAAAATTCCGCTAAATAAACTCCAACTTGAGAGATCACGACTTTTGAGTTGATTTGCTATATCTGCGAGCCACGAAAGAATTGGAACGCCATTGAGGCTATTAGAAAAACTAAAGATCAATACTAAAAAAACTCCAATTACAACCGTAGTTAAGCTTGTTAAAGGAACAAATAAACTACGTTTTTCTCTCCATATGCACCATAAAAGCCAAATAAACATTTCGATCAAAGCAAATAAAAGTAAAGCTCTAGATTTGCTGAGAATTAGCCCAGTCCAGCTAAACGCAATTACAAATACAACAATTTTCTTCTCGCTCCCGGATATCCCTGAATAAAAATACCCCCAAAGTCCAACAGCACCTAAAAGCATATGGCCGGCAAATGCATGCAAGTCTGGCTGAAAACCAATAACCGCATAACCCAATTGATCTTTGCGAAAACTCAGCAAGTTTTCAGGCAAACCAATTCCCGTTAGGGCTTGAATAATTCCCATGAGAGCGGCTACGATTAAGCCCGCCATAATAGCTCGGAATATAACTTTATTCTTGCGATCTTGACCCTTCAAGAAGCCAATTACAGTAATAATGACTGCCACTGCTAAGGCATATGCGATCCAATCGGAAATCGGCATGTAATCATCATGCCAACCTATGGGACGAAAATGCACTAGATTAAATAACAGCCCCTTAAAAGATGTGGCGGCTGCCGACTGATAGGTATTTCTAGAAATTGCAATTGCAGTTGATATCGTAATCATTAAAATCACAAGTGCTATTGGCCAAGGCACTAGCTGATTAAACTCGGTTATTAATAGACCGATTTTTGAAAAACGATCCCGACCACTATATAAATTTTTTACATAACCAATCGAACCAGTCAATGCACCCAAAAAAAATCCAGCAGCTAGATCTAAGCCAGCATTCGGCAAGACTAAAAAGGAGGTTCCTATATAGGCGTTTAACTGATTGCCTAGGCCAGCAGATAGCGGCAAAAGAAATACAAAACCAATCAACCCCCAATCCTTTCGGGGTAAACCCAGAATAAAGGCAATCCCAAACAAATACGGATTAATGTAATGGCGGGACTGCCCCCAAAAGTAGGCATCATTGAATAATACAGATCCAGAAGCTATTACCCCCGCCAATAAGGCAAAAATTGCGAGCGACAGCCTAGCAAAATTTGCCCTTGAAGTGCAATCTATCGGTGTTTTAGCCCCTAAAACCATACTGTCGCAATCGGCCCAGCGCTCATTCAAATGAGAACCAAAAGCCAAAGCAAATCCTATTTAAGTAAATTAACCATATTTTATGGGCTTAGGGGTAAATAATGGGAAAATAGCCAATAATTTCATGACTTTATTTGGATTTAAAAATTAGTAAACCCAAAAAAATACTTCTGACTGGCTCTCGAGGCTTTACCGGCAAACATCTTCTTAATGAGGCTGTAAGCCAGGGATTAGAGATTATTGGACTTCAATCCGATATTACGGATGTCATTACGCTTGAAAAAGAAGTTTATGAATTAGCCCCTGACGCCGTTATTCATTGCGCGGGCATCAGTTTTGTAGCCTCCAAGGATCAAGAGGCTTTTTATAGGGTCCACGCCCTGGGTACAAGCAACTTACTTAATGCACTTACAAAGCTGCCAATAAAACCCAAAAAAGTACTGCTTGCCAGTAGCGCCACCGTCTATGGGAATGCTGCACTTACCCCAACACCCGAAGATTATCCGCTCAAGCCAATTGACCACTATGCAATGAGTAAAGTTGCCATGGAGGAAATGGCTAAGACCTTCTATGACCGGCTGCCCATCGTTATTGCTCGACCCTTTAACTATACTGGACCTGGTCAGCACGATAATTTCCTCATTCCTAAGCTCATTCGACACTTTGCCCAAAAATCACCTTCAATTGAATTGGGCAACCTAAATGTAGAAAGAGAGTTCAATGACGTTTCCACGATATGCCAGGCCTATTTTGCACTTTTGAAGCACGGAAAATCAGGTGAGGTTTATAACGTGGGAACCGGGAAGGTTCGCTCACTGGGTTTTGCTGTTGAAACCCTGATCAGACTTACTAATCATCCGATTCAAATTACAGTTAATCCCGATTTTGTTCGATCCAATGAAGTGCATCGTATGTGTGGAGACCCAAGCAAGCTAAATGAGTTATTGACTGCAAATCAATGCAATATTCACATTCCCGAGCTGGAAATGACCCTCAAAAGCATGCTTGATGCCGCCCATGAGAGTTAAGCCATCCAATTACCGATGAAGATTGCGTTTGGCACTACCCTTCTGGATAAGGGCTTATTAGGGGATGGAATAGATGGGATTGGCCAATATTGCCAAGAATTACTACGTCATTTTGCCAGCGAAACTAATGATCTAGAAATTGCGCCGTACTCTTTTGGCTTAAATCAAAGCACTTGCGATGCCTATTCACTTCCAGCTTATCCAAGCTATTTAGCAAAATCACTTCTTCGAGTTGATGTCAAACCCAAGGAAGATCAGTTTTTTAATGGCTTCGATCTCATTCACTCGACAGACCAACTAATCCCTATTATTCGGAATAAGCCACTACTGGCAACAGTCATGGATACCATTCCGTTAAGTCACCCTCAATTTCTTCGAGCTCAATCCCGATTCTTTAAGCCCTACCTGTGGAAAAAGCTCACCCAACGCGCAAACCACATCATCACTATTTCAGAATTTTCAAGGGGGGAGATTATTAATTTAATGGGATTCCCTGAGGAAAAAGTAACTGCCATTCCACTTGGGGTTAATAAGACATTTTTTGAGAGAGTTGCCCAAGGAGAGATTCAATCCACCCTTTCAAAATTCAAAATAGATAAACCCTTCTTTTTATTCATAGGCTCCATACAACCTAGAAAGAATTTAAAAAGAATTATCGCCGCACATGCTGCCTTGCCAGGGGATATGGCCACCGAATTTCCGCTAGTCATTGCAGGAAAGCTGGCATGGAATGATGAATCAACAAATACAGCGATTCGAAATGGTGTTTTTGAGGGGCGATGCATCCAGTTAAGCTATGTCACTGAGTTAGAAAAACATCACCTATTGCAGTCCGCCTTAGGCCTAGTTTTTGCTAGCTTGTATGAAGGATTTGGCCTACCAATTCTGGAGGCATATGCTTCAAAATGCCCTGTCGTTACATCGAACTGCACTTCCATGCCCGAGGTTTCAAACAGTGCCGCAATATTAGTTGAACCCGAAAACATAGACTCGATCGCCGATGCAATGCATTTGCTCATCAATAGATCGGCAACCGTAACCGAAAATATAATCAAAGGTTATGCAATGGCGCAGCAGTTCACTTGGTCAAAAACAACAGCAGAAACACAAAAAATCTACAGCCTCTTCCAAACTCATAAGTAAATTAAATCAATCTGCCATAGGCAGTATGTACCACCCTACTAGGTGCCTCTTTACACAAAATGCCGGCGCTTTCTACATCACGAACATAAATAGTATTTTCGTTATTAGGATTAAAGCTGGAGAGCGTCTGAATTACCCTTCGAAGTGGATCATATGAAATTGGAATGAAATGGTGTGAGGTAATGTAGTCGTGTATTTCCTCATTACTACGCCCATAATCCCCTCCCCCTCCATTCAACTCCACCAATATAGCAATCACCCGACCCGACGACAATAATTTAGCAGCACCTTTCAATACCTCATACTCGTAACCCTCAACATCAATCTTAAGAAAGAGTGATTGAGTTGGATATTCTTGTGAATCAAGAGAAATAACAGGTACTTCGGTAACGAATACGTCCTTGCTTAGGCTAACTTTATTGCGAGTATCGTGATTATTCGTAAAACACAATTTCTCATTCTTAGATCCAACCCCACAATTTATTACACGCACTAGATTTTCAATTGAATTTACGGCAACCTGCTTGCGCAATTTCTCTACCGTACTGAAAATAGGCTCAAATGCCAAAGAATTACAGCCCACTACTTTGGAGGCTAAGATGGTGTAAGCGCCAATATTTGCCCCAACATCAACAAAGGTCACTTGAGGGCGCAGATAGTGAAGCAAAAAAAGCATATCTTTCCACTCCATAAACCCTGCATAGAGATTGCCAGTTAAGCCCGTTTCACCCCGTCTAACAATAAACCTAGCATCATCCACCCATCCAATGATGGCAGGCTGACGGCTCAGCCGGCTGCGAATTTGCCACCAGATAAATTTTCTCAATGCTGCCGATCTTTGACCTTGGTTTAAAGGATGACTCCAAATAAATTGTGCAGTTTGAGACAGCTTAGTTAATCGATTCATAAATTTCCTTGGCACATACAGACCCAAATTTATTACGTAATAAATTCATGCTGATATTGATCTTAAAACAATAGTTAGTCCGCACTTTTCGCCTTGAATGCATCAATTAAATCCTTATTTTTTAGCCTAATCCCAAAATATTTGGCACCGGCTTTTGTTAGATGCCAGCCATCAAAAGATAACAACTGGCCATCAGCATTAAAAAGATGACATACTGATTCTTGAGTTGAGCAAATCAGATTCTGGCTATCAACAAACTCATCTGAGCTTAAATTTTTTCTAATTTCAGCATTGATATTAATCACGTCCGGATCAATTTTTTGAACCAAATTGATCCTCTCGGGACCCGATAGTACAAGCAATTCTTTCAAATTAATACTGCCAAAATCTTTAGTTCCAAAAACTTTAACTGGTTTATTCGAGATTTTCTTTACATTTGAAATACTTTGTCGAATGAATGCTGTCTGCCAAGCTTGCCACTTAGAAGCAAACCAAATTTCATCTGCATCGAGCATTATTTTTTTCAGAGCCTCGTCTTCATAAATTCCAGCGCCCTTGCATTTTTGATCAATTCTCTCAACGGCTTGCTTAGGTAGACCTCCCTCAGCAATAAAAAGGTTCCCACAAAGATGACTAATATGCCTTGTTGAGACCTGCATATTTTCTCCCATACTGCTCTCATATAAGGCATTTACAAGATCTTGTGCATAGGAATCGCCAATAATCAAAATCTTTCGACGATCATCCAAAGAGTTAAACGGAGCAAGTAATTTTTCATCAAATCTTTTCGAAACATAAAGCCCTTCTTTATAACTATCTATAGATGCAAGCGCACGATCTTCCGGTGCGTATCGATAAAGAAAACCATTAGAAAGATGTCCTATTACGCCGAATAGGATGAGGGCAAGGCTAACAACTACGGATAACTTAATAATAGTTTTTCTGCCAACCCTTTGACTATCTCTGAAGGGCAATTCTACATATCTCCAACTCAGATATGCCATCAAAAACACGATGCCCATCAACAGCAACAGGCGCTCTGGCTGTGTATCAAGGAAGCTACTAAGACGCGCAAATGCAAAAATAGGTTGATGCCATAAATAAAGGCTGTAACTTAATAATCCAATGCCAACTAAAAAACGATGTCCTAAAATTTTTCCAAAAAGTGAATCAGTGCTGACAAATAAAATTATGCAAACAGCGCCCAAGGTAGGAATCAGCGTGAAATAACTGGGGGTACGTGTTTGTCCATCAAATAGAAAGATGGCATAAAGCAACAAAATAACTCCAAAAAATCCGCCAAAATCACGAATCAGGCGATTTAATTTAGAAGCTGGTGATTGCATCAAATAGATGGCCGATAAAGCACCCAAAAGGAGTTCCCACATGCGTGTAGGCAGGAGATAAAATGCCGCAGCAGTTTTATGAATAGATAACCAATCGGCCAGAACTATGCTTACAACTGCAATGGCAGATAGCGCAAAAATCAGAGCTCTTTTATTAAATTTGCACAGTAACAACAATAAGAATGGAAAGAAAATATAAAATTGCTCTTCAACCGAGAGGCTCCATGTGTGGAGCAATGGCTTTAGATGGGCTGTAGTGTCAAAATAATTTGTAGTTCTCCAGAACCAGAAATTTGATACATAGGCACAAACTGCAATTAGGCTGTCTGAAAATGCCTTCATTTCTATAGGAACCATCAAAAACCATGCAAATGGCAAACAAATAATTAAAACTAAAAATAGTGCTGGCAAAATTCTCCGCGCTCGGCGCTCATAAAAGCCAGCCGTCGAAAAGATGCCGCTATTAATCTCGCCCAAGATAATGGTGGTAATGAGATATCCGCTGATGACGAAAAAAACATCAACGCCTACATATCCGCCACTAAAAATAGAGAAGCCGGCATGAAAAAAGATAACGGGTAAAACAGCCAATGCTCTGAGCCCATCAATCTCTGGCCTGTACGATAGCGCTTTAAGTGCTTTCACTATTGATAAATCTCTTCTGAGCCCTATTTAAGCCAACTAAACCTTGATCCAGGCAGTCCAATTCATCGGAACTGGTTATCATTGTATTTACACAACAAGAATGTCCAATGAGAACATTCTTCTGATAGGATTTTAGCCTTGAATACTATCTCCAATGGAAAAGCTATGACTATGCAAAAGAAAATCGATCTGCGTAACTCATTAACCGAATGCGCTCAATCCGTTAAAAAAGAAAATGCTGGTAAGTTTTACAACTATGGCATTAAAGACTGCATTAAATCTATTACTGCACAAAAAGGTTAGATCCCAGGCTTCGTCCTAGAGTTAGGGGTGGGGTTGAGCACTCTCTAATTCGCCCCTCTCTAGTTGCTCCCCTGCATTATCCGAGCTCTGCACCGACTGAATAATCTTAATCAGCTCAGCACGATCTACATCCATTACCTCTTGATATTCAGTTAACAATGCATCTAAAGTTGCTTCAGCCTGCTCTCTACTTTTCTTTTCTTTAGGCAATTCAACTGCTGGCTTAGGAGGTCTTGTTGGATATTGCTTACCGGTTAGGGAATTGTAGAAAACTGCAACTAAACACAAAACCACAGAATCCACCATTACCGGGAAAAAGGCGTATCGATAACTCTCTATCTGACCCAATACTGCAATTAAAGCGACTGCTGCTGCAGGGGGATGCAAGCAACGCAAAACAAACATTCCCAATATGGCACTTGCCGCAGCTATAGGTAATGCAAACAGAGGATTGGGGATAAAGTGGTAAGCAGTAATGCCGACTAATGCAGACAACACATTGCCACCAATTACTGCCCAGGGTTGAGCCATAGGGCTAGATGGCAATACAAATATCAGTAAGGCGCTAGCACCAAGAGATGCCATCACCCACTCATTAACGCCCACCAGCTCACCAAGCATGCGGCCTAATGCAACAGTGCAAAATAACCCAATCAGAGCACCCATCACCGCTCTAATACGTTCAGACCATGCCACTTGCGCCTGATCTTGCCCAAAGTAATGAAACCATCGCCTAGCATTACTGGAGGAGGTTTCGTTTTTACATTTTGGATTTCCTGAATTTTTCATAAATACTATTTTCTCATTCAGCCGAATGGATGATTCAAAATCTCAGCCTTATCTGCGTAGGTCAATTACCCGCCCCAATAAAAATAGCGCCCGAAGACGCTATCGTTATTTTTTGGCCAGTCTTCCAGTACTGGAAGACTGAACCTCATTCAGAATTTAAGCCTTCTTTGCGTATGCAGAGCACCAGCCTTTAGCAGACACTTGCTTGCCAGCAAACAGTGCGCAGCCACCAGCTGCAGAACCTGCAGCACCTTGATAGAGAGAGCAGTTGCCACAAGCTTGTGGAGCAGCGTATTTAGCGTATTTAGCTTTATCAACCTTAGAAGCATCAGCCTTGTAGCCTAAAGCAGCAGCTTGTGGATCAGTTTCTGCAACCATTGCTTGCGCTTGAACTTTACCGTTCAAGGCTAATGTACAGGCACCAGCAGCAGACAAAATCATAAATTGGCGACGACTATTTTTCATGTGAACTCCAAAGAATAAAGGTTATGAGAAGACCTCAAATTAACGCTAGGTGCAATCATAGTAGATGAAATCCCGATCCACTAGAGCCTTCTTAATGCGTTGATTCTTATGGATTTTTTGTTGAGAATTGTTCTCAAACAGTTTGATGTTAAATGGCCTACTTCCAGCCTTTGAGATTCATGCATCCAGCCCACAGTTTGTAATGTACGCCAGTGGTAGATTCTGGGTAATCTTCTTTGCATTCAGCGAAATCCTTCTGAAACGTTGCTTTATTGTTTTTTGTTGGATCAATGTTTTGCGAGGGAAAGTTTGAGCAAGCAATCAAAAGGGATAGTAAACCAAAGATACAAGCTGATCTTTGATAGATCCTTGGCTTTTTTAACTCCATCATTTACTTCTTTTGCCAAGCTGCATATAAGCACCATGCTCACCGCATGCTCGATTAAATGCCACATTAGGCATATCTTCTTTTGAGTCACTCAAACTCTCAACCTTGCTCGCCTGACTATTTCCAGAGAGGCTATAGGTTTTAGTCTGGCAATTAGCCTGAAAAATGTAATCGCCCCGCTTAGAAAAATCTTTGTCCATATTGTAAGCAGCCAACTTGAGTTGACGAACATCTTTTTTTGCATCGATCACCATGACTTCGTTATTCACTACATCATAGAAAATCGGCGTATTGGGTCCGGGCCTTTCTGGAACCTCAGCCGCACTAGGCTCATCTGTTGTGACCTGAACTCGAAATTGTGCAACCCATGCTTCTGCTGAATCTTGTGTCACTGAGGTTTTTGAGGCCCCAACGCGCTCCTTAACGTAAGGCATTCCACCTTGTTGAAACAGGAAGTAATTCACATTTTGATCATCAATAAATTTACGGCCGCAAACCCTCGCTCGTATATAGGCCATAGAGGTTTTGGGCTTAATCTTGATCCAGCCCCACTCTTGCTTAGGGTTAGCTGAATTCACATAAGTTTCCTGCTTAGGCATATGTTCTGCATAAAAAATCTCAGACCATTGGTAATTGCTAAAGCAATCAATTTTTTGCAGATAAGGGCCAATACTGGACGTATTAAAAGGCTGCAATTGGTCTTGATAGGCTCTTTCAGCTAAAAAAGTATTAAAACTTACAACCCCATCTTCATCCTCGACAATTGAATAAGGATCATAAAACCAATTTTTAGTTTTAGATTCAGCTAATAGAATCCATGCGCCCTTTTGGTAATCTTTCAGATTTTCAGGGGGCACACTAAAGAATGGGTTTTCTACTTTGGCACTTGCACGCTTATTAAAATCCGGTTGCTGAGGCCCAAATAGGGAACAACCCGCAAGCAATGCTGACAGAAATAAAAGTGGCCCTAAAAAACTTCTCATGCGCTTATTTTCGCTCAATGAGAGCTAAAAACTCTCTGCGCAAATTGAAATCTCGCAAGAAAGACCCGCGCATCACACTATTAATCATTTTAGAGTCGCGATCTTTTACGCCGCGCCATTGCATACAAAAGTGATCAGCCTCCATCACTACAGCAACACCAACTGGCTTAATCTTTTTCTCCAGCATATCAGCCAGCTCTACTACTGCCTCCTCCTGAATCTGCGGACGGCACATGACCCATTCTGTTAAGCGCGAATACTTAGATAAACCTATGAGTGCTGAATTTTTACTTGGCAAAACGCCAATCCAAATTCGTCCCATAATTGGACAAAGGTGGTGGGAACAGGCGCTACGAACCGTAATCGGACCAATAATCATTAGCTCATTTAAGCGACTGACATTTGGGAATTTAGTCAATACAGGCTGCTCGGTGTAGCGGCCATTAAATACTTCTTGCACATACATCTTAGCAACACGGCGGCTAGTATTTTTGGTGTTGTGATCACTCTCTGTATCAATCACCAAGCTCTCGAGCACTGCCTCCATTTTCTGGGCTACTTCATCCACTAGACCCTCAAGCTCACCTGGCCTAATAAATGCTGAAATATTGTCATTGGCATGAAAACGTGCGTTTTGCGCCTCAATACGGCGACGTATAACAACAGAAAGGGGCAATCCATCTCCTTCTGCTTTATTACCGGCCTTATTAACCTCTGTATTACCTACTTTATTACCTACTTTATTACTTACCTTAGGCGCCATTTTTTGAGGAGTTACTTTTTTAACCACTGTTTTTTTGATTGCATTCTTTTTAGCAGGCGCTTTAGCTGGCGATGTTCTAGCAGTTTGTTTTTTAATGGGCATGAGATTTGTCTCGTCGAATTTTTATATGGGAGTTAGATTTGAAAAAAGAGTGTTACGACACAAACAATACCGATGAGCCACACGATGGATCTAGTGGTTGGCCAATTAGCGATATAGCAAACCAAATAAGCAATACGGGCTAGCACAAAACCCATCGCCAAAGTATCAATACGATCTTGCGGAGCATGGGCAACTGACGCAATGATCACTGCAGCGAAAAAGAAAGGTAAAGACTCGAATAAATTCGCTTGCGCTGCATTGGCGCGCGCTCTAAAGCCAGTTTGTTTGGCTAACCACTCACGGGGCTGACTATTATCGTAGCCCTGAAATCCTCTCTTAGCAATACCGGCAGCAACATATGGCAATAAGCCCATAATAAGTACACAGAAGTAAGCAATCGTCATTGTGTGAAATCCTCTTTAGTGGAAGTAGTTTTGTTTTTAGCCCCTTGAGAGCCTTTGGAGCCTAAGCGTGACTCAGTGCCATTCAATAAGTTTTGAATATTGCTACGATGTCGCCAGATCAACAAGAGACTGACTACAAGTAGCGCAAAGCCCATCGGCTGAAAGCCAAATAGAAAAACAAAATAGATTGGACCAAATATCGCAGCAGACAAAGCGGCCAGAGATGAATAGCGCAAGAAGAATGCAACGATCAACCAAGTACTCAAAGTAGCCAGCCCTAATACCCAATTAATCCCGAACAAAATACCGCAGGCAGTAGCAACACCTTTACCACCTTTAAATCCATGGAATACCGGAAATAAATGTCCTAAAAAGACCGCAATCACTACACCACATAAAACCCAAGAGCCCAACGTAGAAGATAGGGACTCATCGCCTAAGAGCACACGAGCCAACATTACAGCAAAATAACCTTTTAAAGCATCGCCGAGTAATGTGAGGACTGCGGCTAATTTATTACCAGTACGCAATACATTGGTAGCGCCAGGATTTCCAGAGCCATAAGAATGTGGATCTGGCAAACGCATAAATTTACTTACCACCACAGCAAAAGACACTGAGCCGATCAAATAAGCCATTGGAATCAATAAGAGAGTTAAATTTTGGTCCATATCGCTATCTTAAACACTAATCTAGGCATCCGAGAGATGCAGGGTGTAATTATCGAAATAACTCAAGCACCACGAGGATGATGCTGCTGATGGATGGATTTGAGACGCTCTCTAGCAATATGCGTATAAATCTGCGTAGTTGAGATATCTGCGTGCCCCAAAAGCAACTGGACCACCCTCAAATCTGCCCCATGATTTAACAGATGTGTTGCAAAAGCATGTCGCAAAGTATGGGGGGAGAGTGCAACAGGAATATTCGCCACGGTTGCATAGCGCTTAATTAGCACCCAAAATGCTTGGCGCGTCATTCCGGTGCCCGTATGGCGCCCCACAAAAACTGCATCCGTTGTCTTACCTTCTAGCAAAATTGACCTTGCATCAGATAGATAACGTCGCAACCATTGGCCCGCTTCACCGCCAAATGGAACTAAGCGCTCCTTGCCGCCCTTGCCATTGACTACGCGAACCACTCCCTCATTCAATCCTAATGCAACCGTCTTTAGCGAAACAATTTCTGAAACTCGTAAACCACTGGCATACATCAATTCAAGCATTGTGCGATCACGCAAACCCAAAGGTGTCTCCACATCTGGCGCGTTGAGCAAAGCTGCCACTTGATCTTCGCTCAAGGTTTTTGGAAAGCGCATTGCTTGCTTGGCCGCACGTAAGCCAATGCAGGGATCTGACTTCACGAGGTTCATGCGCAAGGCATGACGATAAAAACGCTTAAATACAGTAAGCCTGCGATTGGCAGTAGTTGCCTTATCAGCACGGCGATGGGCGATATAGGCAGTGAGATCTTTATCAGTAACACCGTATAAATCAGCACCTGAATTCTGATGGAGCCACTGCGCCAGCAATAAAAGATCTCGTCTGTATGCAGACAAACTATTTTGCGCTAAGCCATCTTCCAGCCAGCAAGTATCACAAAAGCGCTCAATTGCCTCTTGGCTTGCCGGCGCTATCGGAGCTGGGACACTAGTCACGGAAATTATTAAAGCCCAATGGCGCTTCTGTAACTTCCTTTTTTAACAAAGCCATCGTTTCTTGTAAGTCATCGCGCTTTGTGCCGGTAACACGTACCGCATCACCCTGAATACTCGCCTGAACTTTAATTTTGCTGTCTTTGATGATGCGCACCACTTTTTTAGAAAGCTCAGAAGTGATTCCTTTTTGGATCTTCATCGTTTGTTTGCGCTTATCGCCGCCAATCGTTTCTGTTTTGTCATCTTTGAGATAACGTACATCCACGTTTCTTTTGGCCATTTTGTTAATCAGTACATCACGTACCTGGCCTAATTTGAAGTCATCATCGCCGAACAAAATTAAGGCTTCGTCTTTTTGCTCTACACGACTGTCAGAACCCTTAAAGTCAAAACGGTTAGTAATTTCTTTATTCGATTGCTCAATCGCATTTTTGAGCTCAACCATATCCGGTTCGCAAACTACGTCAAATGAGGGCATCTCAATTCCTTTTTATGGGTTATTAACTAGTACCAAGCTGGTGCAATAGTAAGATTTTCCAGAAATTCTTCCCAGAAAACCGAAGACGAATAAGATTGTGGCATGAACTGTGCAAAAAATGCGCCTCCGCCAGCAAAATTGACCCTCAATCTTGAGCTGCAATCACGCAATACTTTTGGCTTAGAAGTGGTTGCTGAGCGCGCATACGAAATCACCGATTCCGACCAGGTTCCCGCGCTGATGCATGAGATCACTCAAAACCAATGGAAGTGGCACGTATTAGGTAGTGGTAGCAACGTCATCCTTCCCCCTGTTTTATCCGGCGCCACACTGCTGATGAATATTGCCGGTCAAAAACTAACTCAGACCGAGCCCGATAACGCTTATCTTGAGGTGGGAGCAGGTGTGAACTGGCATGAGCTAGTCAAATGGACGCTGGATAATGATTTGCCTGGCTTAGAAAACTTAGCCCTCATTCCGGGAACGGTTGGCGCAGCGCCCATTCAAAATATTGGGGCTTATGGGGTTGAGATTGGCCAATACATAGATCACGTCAGAGCCTATGACACTAATACCAATCAATTTGTATCGATCACTAATGCAGAGTGCGAGTTTGCTTATCGAGATAGCATCTTCAAGAAAAACCCCAATCGCTTTGTAGTCACTCAAGTGATATTCAAGTTACCTAAGGTATGGCAGGCAAGAGTGCATTACGCTGACTTAGCAGCGATTGCATCATCTAACTCAACTGCCAACCCAACTCCACAAGTCATTTTTGAAACCGTTTGCACCGTTCGTTCAAAAAAATTACCGGACCCCAAAGTGATTGGCAATGCAGGTAGCTTCTTCCAGAATCCACTGGTTAGCGCTAATCAATATGAAGCTCTGTTGGCTAAATTTCCCAAACTCGTTTCTTACCCGGATGTAGGCAATCAGCGCAAATTAGCTGCAGGCTGGCTGATTGATCAATGTGGCCTCAAAGGACAGCGTTTGGGTGAAGTAGGCGTCTACGAACAACAAGCGCTGGTAATTGTCAATCACGGCAAAGGAACTGCTGCTGATATTTTGGATCTAGCAAAAATAATTCAAGATAAGGTACAGCAACAGTTTGGCGTCACACTAGAAATCGAACCAAACATTCTGTAATTCTTTTCTTATTTAGTTTTTCTCGCGCCCACGCACCCGTAATTGCACTTGCACTTACTTTAGCTAGTTGACTTTAATCTCACCCAACTTCACGACTGCCGCACCCTTCGCAAGACGAATTTCATACTTAGGTCCAACCTGCAACTCACCTGGTTCACGCACGGCGTGCACGCCATCAGCAATGTTGAGGACTACCGCATAACCACGCTCTAAAGTACGTTGTGGATTGAGCATTTCCAACTGTGATTGAAAATGCTCTTGATTGCGCTTCCACGAATTCATTCGCACAGACCAAGCTTGATTCAGGCGCTGCTGCCAGCTCATAATTTGCTCGCGCATACGATCGGGGTTCGGTAAGGCATGAGCAAGGCGTAAAGCCAATTGATCCAAGGTTTGCGCTTCTCGCTCCACACGTTGACGCACGCGTTGCAGCATGGCCTGTTTAATAGCTTCCAGCTCTTGCAGCATTTGATCCTTGCGCGGAGCAGCCAGCTCTGCTGCACCCGTTGGAGTTGGAGCACGCAAGTCAGCAACAAAATCAGCAATCGTCACATCAGTTTCATGTCCTACGCCACTAACAATAGGAATGCTAGATTGCGCAATGGCATACGCTAACTGCTCATCATTAAATGCCCACAAGTCCTCAATGCTTCCACCGCCCCGCACCAGCAAAATGACGTCTACTGCATTTTCTTTTTCCGCCGATTTCAGTGCGGCAATAATTCCTGCGGGTGCATCAGGCCCTTGCACCAGTGTTGGATAAATCACAATCGGAATATGGGGCGCTCTGCGAGCGAGTGTACTGAGCACATCTTTTAATGCAGCAGCTTGTGGTGATGTGATGATGCCAATCGATCTGGGATGGCTTGGAATCTCGCGTTTGCGATCGGCATCAAATAAACCCTCTTTGGCAAGCTTGGCTTTGAGCTTTAAAAAAGCTTCGTACAAACCACCCATGCCTGCGCGACGCAAAGACTGGATGGTTAACTGAATATCGCCACGCGGAACATACATTCCTAAGTTAGCGCTTACCTCCACTAAATCACCAGACTGAGGCATAAAACCTACTTGTCCGTTTCTTCCGCGGAACATAACGCAGCGGATCTGCCCTTCTTCATCTTTCAATGAGAAGTACCAGTGCCCGCTGTCATAAGCCTTAAAGTTCGAAATCTCACCGCTGACCAAGACAGTATCGAAACGCTCCTCTAATGAGGCAGCAATGGCGCGGTTTAGATCGCCAACAGTAAGGATTTGCCTTGATATTTCCGACATTTTTTCTCTTTATCTACAAAACCATAAGGCTTAGCGCCCCATAAATATCCACAGCAGGTCAATTAGGCTTGGCTACAACAATGTAAGTAAGTAACTACTGACCCAAAACGTCTCATAAAACCAACATATAAAATATAAGTTATTGATTTATATCAATAAATATTAGACTTTATTTCAAAGAATTTAAGCCAGAATACCCGAGTTCTACGGTCAATCAATGACTTACAGCCACCTTAAGGAAAAGTTACGCACAGAGTTATCCACAGGCTAGCTTTCAGAATACGATTTTTAATTCAGCTAAAGTACTGAGCTTATGTACTCCATCTTACTGTCTGCCGGTTGGCCCATCTGGCCTCTTTTGATCATCTCCATTCTGGGATTAGCCATTGTCATTGAGCGGGCCTGGTATTTGCGTCAAATCCAAGTATTTCCGAAGAACAGCCTAGAATCCGCTTTTAGCTTGGCCAACAGCCTTTCTAATGGCAAATCTGTAACCGACTCTGAGATCAGCTCCTTACAGCAATCCTCCCCGGCTGGGAGCCTCTTTGCCTGCCTTTTAAAAGAAAAATCGCAAGGCGCCAGCGCCAATAACGCCATAGAAGAACTGCAAGCCACAGCTCAGTCCGTTTGGCTAAAGCTCGACCGTTATCTTGGTGTCTTGGCAACCATTGCCACTGTCGCGCCATTGCTGGGATTATTCGGCACAGTAGTTGGCATGATTGAGATCTTTGGTAGTCAAGGCAGCATTAGCAACATTGGGGGCGCTGCAGGCAGCCCACAACAACTTGCTCATGGAATTTCAGTAGCGCTGTACAACACCGCATTTGGCTTGCTAATTGCTATTCCTGCTTTGGCCGCATGGAGAGGACTAAGGGCGATGGCAAACCAGCGTCAACGAGAGTGTGAAGAATTTACGAGACAGCTATTTAAAAAACTGTATCCAACAGATTCTTCAAAATCTTAAGTTGCCTATGAACTGGTTAAACACAAGTTCTCGTAAACGATTTTCGTTAGGATCGGTGGCAGCACCTGCTGATCCTGAAATTAATCTCATTCCATTTATTGATGTGCTCTTAGTGGTATTGATCTTTTTAATGATCTCCACCACCTTTACCCGATTTCAAGAACTGGCAATCACACTACCAACTGCAAATGGAAATGAAGCGCAGACCGAAGTAAAACAAATTCACATCGCCGTTAGTCGTGATGGTCGCTTTGCTGTCAATGGAAAATTAGTGGATCGCTCTCAATTAACCACCGCACTTGGGCAATTAACCGGCTCTGGCAGTGCCGCGAATAACAACCTACAAGTCAATATCGATGCAGATGCTAAAGCACCGCACCAATCGGTGATGAGCGCCCTAGAGGCAGCACGCGATGCTAATCTGACCAATATTGTCTTTAGCAGTCAAACCAAGAAATAACTCTTAAAAAATAATGGCTAAGTCTTTCTTTCGCAAAGCTCCCAAGTTCTGGGAAAGACGCGGGCCCACGAGCCTGCTCTTATGGCCACTGTCATGGATTTATGGATGTGTATTGCGAATTCGCAAACTCATCGCAGATCTAGATTTAGTTACACCAAAATTCTCACCCGTGCCCATCATCATTGTGGGCAATATTCGTGTTGGCGGCACAGGTAAGACTCCGATTGTGATTGCTTTAGCTGAACGCTTAAGTCAGCTAGGTTGGAAACCTGGAATTATTAGTCACGGCTTTGGATCGCAAACCCTCTCAACACCTCAGCAAGTTCGCAGCGACTCAGACCCCAGCTCAGTAGGTGATGAGCCAGTGCTGATAGCAAAGCGTACCCACAATCAATTTCCACTTTGGGTATTCCCAAAACGCAAGTTGAGCATTCGCGCATTACTGAAACACTCGCCCGAGGTGAACGTCATTATTAGCGACGACGGTTTACAGCATCAGGGGTTAACACGCTGGCCCGCACGAGAAGGTGGTCGCGATATTGAGTTCGTTGTGCGCGATGCTCGTGGCGAAGGCAATCGCTTTCTATTGCCCGCAGGGCCACTACGTGAACCCGCCACTCGTGAACGAGATGCCACTCTATTTACAGGCAATTCAAAGCCAGTAAAAAGTATTGATGGATTGAGCGACTATTTTCTTGGTCGAAGAGCCTTTGCTTTAAAAGCACAATTAGGCACTCCCTATCAACTCATTAATCAAAGCAATACCAAATCTCTCGGAGAAATTGCCCAGTCCTACTTGCCAAACAAAATTCAGGCCGTTGCTGCTTTAGGAAATCCTCAAGGATTTTTTGATGATTTACTTCATCATGGTATAGCTGCTAAGTGCATTCCTTTACCGGACCATGCAACTTACACCCCTGAATTTTTTGCCAATATGAAAGCTGCATGCATTCTGATTACCGAAAAGGATGCCGTGAAGTGCACTCATATCCATGATGAGCGTATTTGGGTGGTGCCTATGAGTTTACGCATTCCAGACGACCTGGCTGATTGGCTGCAGTCCATTCTGCAAAGACCCGATCCAAACCGTTACACTTTGTAAACATCTGCAACTTCATACCTCACACTACACAAGATCATGGATAAACGCCTTCTCGATATTTTGGTTTGCCCTTTATGCAAAAGCCCCCTGCACTTAGATGCCGAGAAAAAAGAATTGATCTGCAAAGCCGATCGTTTGGCCTACCCAATTCGCGACGATATTCCAGTCATGCTCGTGGACGAAGCCCGCAGCCTGACTGCTGATGAAGTTTGAGAACACTCTAGTAACATGCCTGATTTTTTAGTCGTCATTCCTGCAAGGTTGGGCTCTACTCGTTTACCGAGAAAGCCACTAGCTGATATCGGCGGAAAACCGATGGTTGTCAGAGTTGCGGAACGCGCCAAACAATCTCTTGCGCAAAACGTAGTCGTTGCTACTGATTCTCCTGAAATACAGGCGGCGTGCGATGAGCATCGCATTGAATGCTTACTTACTAGCCCCAATCATCTAACAGGCACCGATCGAATTGCTGAAGTAGCGCAGCTACTCAAATTACCAGGTAGCGCCTTAGTTGTAAATGTGCAAGGTGATGAGCCCCTTATTCCGCCCGAACTCATTAATGAAGTTGCAAATGCTTTAGCTAACAATCCAAACTGCGCTATTTCTACCATTGCGACACCGATCACCCATTCATCTGAAATTGAAAATCCGAATGTTGTGAAGGTAGTACTCAATCGCGCCAATGAGGCACTTTACTTCTCCAGGGCGCCGATACCGTTTGTTCGCGATGAAAGCGCGGCATCAGCAACCACCCACTTACGCCATTTAGGAATTTACGCCTACCGAGCTGATTTTTTACAGGCCTATACCCGCCTTGAACCAGCACCTCCTGAGCAAGTAGAGGCTCTAGAGCAATTAAGAGCACTATGGAACGGCTATCGTATTGCCGTTCATACCACCCTAGATGCGCCTCCTGCAGGGGTAGACACCCCAGAAGACCTAGAACGGGTCCGCCAGATTTTTGCAAATTCCCAATAGCTACAGGTTCTTGGGGATAATCCTAGGAACAAGATGGATGGGTACTACCCAAAATACGCGACAATTACAGGTCTTCAAAGGGGAAAATAATGCGATTAATTCTGCTCGGTGCACCAGGTGCTGGCAAGGGCACACAAGCTCAATTCATTTGCGCAAAATTTGCAATTCCACAAATCTCCACTGGAGATATGTTGCGTGCTGCAGTTAAAGCTGGAACAGAATTAGGAATTGCAGCCAAAAAAATTATGGATGCAGGCGGCCTCGTGTCAGATGACATCATCATCGGCTTGGTAAAGGATCGCTTAACTCAGCCTGATTGCAGCAAAGGTTATTTGTTCGACGGCTTTCCAAGAACCATTCCTCAAGCGCAAGCCATGAAAGATGCTGGCGTGCCAATCGATTACGTTTTAGAAATTGACGTGCCATTTGATGCCATCATCGATCGCATGGGTGGACGTCGTGTTCATCCAGCCTCCGGTCGCACTTATCACATCAAGTACAACCCACCTAAGGTGGCTGGTAAAGACGATGTTACAGGCGAAGATTTGATTCAGCGCGATGACGACAAAGAAGAAACTGTGCGTAAGCGCTTGCAGGTATATGACGATCAAACTCGTCCATTGGTTGAGTACTACTCCACTTGGGCAACACAAGCCAGTCCAAGCGACAAAGTAAAAGCGCCTGCCTACCGCAAAGTTAGCGGCACCGGCAGTGTTGAAGACATTACGGCATCTATTTTTGCTTCACTAAAATAGAACTCTGTTGGCGTGACAACATCTAAGAAGCCAATTTACGCACATCGGCTAGTATTACTGCTTTTTTTAGGGGTCGGAGTACTTGGGTATTTAATGAAAGCCATCGATGGCTTTCATGCCACCCCAGGAGATCTGATTGACGCCAGATTCAATAGCGTCATTCTTGAACATCTTTACAACTGGCTTCGGCATGGACTAAATGGCAATTGGGCTGATATTTGGAGTCCTGCCTTTTTCTATCCCTATCAAAACGTTTTAGCTTTTAGTGACAATCATTTTGGAACGGCTTTCAGCTATATCCTTCTGAGGTACTTAGGACTTTCACGAGAAATTTCTTTTAGTGGTTGGTACGCCATTGGGTTTTGCCTAAACTTTGCCTGTAGCTTTTTAGTCTTTAGACGCCTTCAATTTAGCGCATTTGCCTCGAGCGCAGCAGCGTTTGTATTTGCATTTGCACTACCAGTAATTGCACAGGATGGGCACAGCCAATTTAGTTACCGTTTTGCTATCCCATTTGCATTTTTAGCATTGTGGAATTTTGGAATGAATCGAAACTTGCGCTCACTTGCATGGCTAGCATTTTGGACGAGTCTTCAGTTCTTATGCTCAATCTATATGGGTGTATTTCTTACCATCTTTCTAGCTACATGCTTGTTGCCCATATACCTATTAACAAGGAATACTGGCGTGATCTCAGCTGCAGGGGCACGGGTAACATATAACTCCAAATCTAATTGTATCTATCTTGCGTTACTCATCGTCAGCGTCTTAGCAAGCCTGACCCTCGTCATGAAATACCAAGCCGTTTCTCAGGAATACGGCTTTGTTTCAGATCCGTGGGAAATAAATCAAATGACGCCTAGGCTTGAGAGCTATTTAATCGCAGATCGCTCTGAATTAAGCGGCTTTATTGGCAAGGCTTTAGCAGAAAATCTCTCAACATCACCTTATCGAAGTGAACATCAACTCTTTTTAGGTGTTGGGGTAGTAATTTTTTTACTCCTAGGCACCCTCTTTTGTTGGACAAGCAAGACAACGCAGAATAGTCACCCAAATCAGATACAAATTCAGGCGGGCAAAATTGCTTGCATAGCTCTTATTACACTTTTTTTTGGCACATTAATGTATGGTGTTGGGAGTATCTGGATGTCATTAACTATCATCCCCGGGCTTAATGCTATCCGCGCTGTTACACGAATTATTTTAATCATGGTATTTCCAGTCTCCATCATGGTCGCGATAGCATGTGAAAAACTTTATTACAGCGAGACTTTCAACACCGACGCAAAAAAGACCTGCCTCATCATCGGAACCGCTATTTTGCTTTGCAGTGAGACTGTATTGTTTCAAAACAGTAGAACTCCAATTGAAGCATGGTCTCAAAGAATTCACATTCTTGAAAATGGCCTTGAGGCTCCATTGAATAGAGATCATATTTTGTTTGTAGTCAAAGATGAAGCAAAGCTCGGCTATGAACTTCCAGAGGTTGATGCCATGGTCTTTGCACAGGACAGGGGCATACCCACAATCAATGGTTATTCAGGCAAATTTCCGCCAGGCAATGACCACAACCCCATTGAGCGATGTATTTCTGCACAAGAAAGGCTCAGTAGCTATGCAAAATTTACAAAGGTAGAAAGTAACTCTACAATAGTGACATTAATGAAAAAAATTATTACCACTCCAAATATATCTTGTGGTCTTAAAAAGTAAGCATCACAACAACTAGTTGCCTGGAATTTAATGCGCCTCTCCATCATCATCCCTTGCTATAACGAAGTAAATACCATTGACACCATTATTAATGCCGTCAATGCCGCCCCTTATCCCGATAAAGAAATCATCATCGTTGATGATTGCTCAAAAGACGGCACTCGCAACAAGCTCAAGAATGAAATTGAAAATTCTGGCCGGGTAAGTCAAGTGTTATATCACGAAGTGAACCAAGGTAAGGGCGCTGCGCTACGTACTGGCATTGCTGCGGCTACAGGCGATCTAGTCATTATTCAAGATGCCGACATGGAATATGATCCCAATGAATATCCTTTGCTGGTAGAGCCCATCCTGAACAATCGCGCTGACGTTGTATTTGGTTCGCGCTTTTTAGGTGGGCATGCACACCGCGTTCTATATTTTTGGCATCGCGTAGGCAATGGCTTCTTAACTCTCCTCTCAAACATGTTCACTAACTTGAACTTAACTGACATGGAGACTTGCTACAAAGTTTTCAGAAGAGAAATAATTCAAAGTATTAGCATTGAAGAAAATCGTTTCGGCTTTGAGCCCGAGATCACAGCAAAAATCGCAAAATTGCATTGTCGAATTTATGAAGTTGGCATTTCCTATTACGGTCGCACCTACGATGAAGGCAAGAAAATTGGCTGGCGCGATGGTTTTAGAGCCATTTATTGCATTGTTAAATATCGCTTCAAATAATGCGGATTGTTAAGTATTTTTTTGTTGGCGGAGCAGCCACCGCAGTTGATTTTGGAATTTTTGCTCTTTTTGCAGGCTACTTAGATTACCCGTGGTTTATTGTTTCCATCTGCAGCATGATTGCGGGAACTTTAACCAACTATTTTCTATCGATTCGCTTTGTATTTAAAAGTGGATCTAAGCACAGCAAGCATTTAGAAGTTATGGGTGTTTTTATTGTTAGTGGTTTAGGCATTCTTGCAAATCAATGCATCCTTTACATTGCGATTGAATTAGTCGGTCTTGGTCTAATCCTCTCAAAATGTATCGCCACGGGAATTGTTTTTTTCTGGAACTACCTAGGACGAAGCAAGCTCATCTTTAGCAAATAGAATTATTTCAATTCTTTTAGGGCGCTCTCAAAAGACTCAATATCGGCAAAGCTTCTGTAAACAGAGGCAAAGCGAATATAAGCAACCTTATCAAGACGCTTGAGCTCACGCATCACCAACTCACCTACGCGCTCACTAGGGATTTCTTTTTCACCCAGACTTAGGAGTTTCTCTTCGATACGGGCAATCGATTCATCTACTGAATCAGATGAGACTGGGCGTTTGCGCAAAGCCAACTTTAGTGAGCTGGCTAATTTATCGTGACTGTACTCAACTCGGCTGCCATTTTTTTTCACAATGGCGGGGAGCACTAATTCAACACGCTCATAAGTCGTGAATCGCTTGTCACATTTAGCGCAGCGGCGGCGGCGGCGAATGGTATCGCCCTCGTCAGATACCCGGGTATCTAGAACCTGGGTATCTTCGTTATGGCAAAAAGGGCAGCGCAATGAACTCTTCTTTTCTTAGTTGGGTTACTTATTGCTTAAATAGTGCTTAACCGTAAACCGGGAAACGCTTAGTCAGCTCAGAAACCTGTCCGCGCACTTTAGCGATATTTTCTGGATCATTTGGATTATCCAAAACATCGGCGATAAAGTTACCTACTTGTCTAGCTTCCGCTTCTTTAAATCCACGAGTAGTCATCGCCGGGGAACCCAAACGAATGCCACTAGTCACCATCGGTTTTTCTGGATCATTTGGAATGCCGTTTTTGTTACAAGTGATATGAGCCTCACCTAATACTCGTTCAGCCTCCTTACCAGTCATTTTCTTGGCACGTAAATCTACCAACATCACGTGTGAATCAGTGCCGCCTGAAACAATACGCAAGCCACGCGCAATTAAAGTTTCAGCAAGCGCTTTAGCATTAGCAACTACTTGCTTTTGATAATCTTTGAAGCCTGGCTCTGCTGCCTCTTTAAATGCCACTGCTTTAGCAGCAATGACGTGCATTAAAGGACCGCCTTGTAAACCTGGAAATACTGCAGAGTTAATTGCTTTCTCGTGCTCCGCCTTCATCAAGATGATGCCGCCACGCGGGCCACGCAAGCTCTTGTGGGTTGTAGAAGTCACGATGTCTGCGTGTGGCACTGGGTTTGGATAAACACCAGCAGCAACCAAGCCAGCATAGTGGGCCATGTCCACCATAAAGATTGCACCCACCTCTTTTGCTAATTTTCCAATGCGCTCAAAGTCAATTTTCTTTGAGTACGCTGATGCACCAGCAATAATCAATTTAGGTTTGTGCTCGCGAGCAAGACGCTCCATTTGCTCGTAATCAATTTCTTCATTCTTGTCCAGGCCATAAGCAATAGGATTGAACCACTTACCACTCATATTTAAAGCCATGCCATGAGTTAAGTGGCCACCTTCAGCCAAACTCATGCCCATGAACGTATCGCCTGGCTTTAAGAAAGCCAAGAACACCGCTTGATTCGCAGATGCGCCGCAATGGGGCTGTACGTTTGCTGCTTCAGCACCAAATAAGGCTTTAACACGATCAATTGCCAATTGCTCAGCAACGTCAACAAACTCACAGCCACCGTAATAACGCTTGCCTGGATAACCCTCGGCATACTTATTTGTTAACTGGGAACCTTGAGCTTCCATAACCGCTGGTGAGGTATAGTTTTCAGAGGCAATCAGCTCAATATGGTCTTCTTGGCGACGATTTTCGTTCTGAACGGCTGCCCACAATTCTGGGTCGGTTTTAGATAAAGTTTTTTGACGGTCAAACATAGCGATAATCCTGGTGTAGTTGAGCTGCTTTAGTAAAATCAACCTACATCATACAAAATCCACCATGAACCCTACACAAGACCTCTCATTCCTCTCCCTAGTCCTCAATGCCAGCCTATTAGTCCAGTTAGTAATGTTGTTATTACTCAGCATGTCTATCGCCTCTTGGACCATTATTTTCAAAAAAACAGCTGTTTTGCGAGGTGTCAGACTGGATACCGAGCGTTTTGAGCGCGATTTCTGGTCTGGTGGCGATCTAGGCACCCTCCTAGAGGCTGCACAACGTAATACCCGTAGTGATGCGGTTCTAGAGCACATTTTTGAAGCTGGAATGCAAGAGTTCAACAAGGGTCGTGAGATTGATGCTGCCCGCCGCGCCATGAAAGCAACTTACCAGCGTGAAATGGATACCCTGGAAGCCAACCTCCCATTTTTGGCCTCAGTTGGCTCGGTTTCCCCTTACATCGGCCTTTTTGGCACCGTATGGGGCATCATGCACTCCTTCCGCGGCTTAGCAAACGTTCAAAACGCCACTTTGTCTGCAGTAGCACCTGGCATCGCTGAAGCATTGATCGCAACAGCTATTGGTCTTTTTGCCGCGATTCCAGCAGTAGTTGCCTATAACCGCGCCGCAACCGATGTTGATCGCCTATCAATTCGTTTTGAAACTTTTATCGAAGAGTTCACCAACATCTTGCAACGTCAAACTGCAGCACGCTAAAAAATAAGAGATCAATAAGTTATGGGTGCTTCCTCTTTGCGTAAATCTAAACGTCGAGCAATGTCTGACATCAATGTAGTCCCCTACATCGATGTGATGCTCGTTCTATTGGTGATCTTCATGGTTACCGCGCCAATGGTCAATCCAGGGGTCGTGAATTTACCCACAGTGGGCGGCGCTAAAGTGCAATCACTACCTCCTGTCTTTTTAACCATCGATGAAAACGAAAAAGTGATTGTTCGTAAAGATGGGGAACCAGTACAAACATTAGATAAATTTGAACTTGGCGCCTTCGCGCACTCCCAAGCAGAAAAATCCGCTGAGCAGCCAGTAGTATTAGCTGCCGACAAATCCATTAAATACGAAGTTGTGATGGATGTGATGTCCAAACTCAAAGAGAATGGCGTCAAGCGGGTTGGCTTAGCAGTAAAGAGCCAATAAGTAATACCAGTTTGCCAATAGCGATGATGCAATGACCGGCGCACAACTTTCTCAGAATCCATTTGGTCGTGGAAGCAATGGCGGGCGAGAGCGTGGTCGCCTCACAAAAGCAGAAAGCACTAAGCGTGCTTTTACTTTCTCTTTAGTTGCGCATTTAGGACTCCTTGCTTTTCTAGTGATTGGCATCAGCTGGAACAACAGCACGCCTTCAGGAGTAGAAGTAGAGCTTTGGGATTCAACTCAGCAAGTTGAAGCACCGCCTGTACCAGAACTCAAAACTGAAATGAAAGAAGAAGCTGCTGATATTGCCATCAAGAAAAAGAAGGTAGAAAAAGAGCCGCCTAAGAAGGAAGTAGTTAAGGAGGCACCAAAGCCAATAAAACCACCTCCTCCCAAAGAGATCCCCAAGAAAGTTGAACCGCCTAAGAAGGAAGTCGCCAAAGAGACTCCTAAACCAGCAGCTCTGACACCAGCTCAGATCAAAGCTAACGCAGAGGCTGACAAACGCAGAGAAGCGAATATTGCCAGCCTACGTGGCATGGCAGCCAAAGATGGTGGCACTGGGGGATCTGTTGGCAGCGGTGTGGGCGGTGGCGGAAACGCACCCCCAGACTGGAGTGATAAGGTGATTAAAAAGGTGCGAGCCAATATCACCTTTAACGCCGATTCTTTTAAAGGCAATAAGCAAACCATCATTCAGGTACGACTTGCGCCAGATGGAGCCATTCTATCTAGGACAATGACCAGCAGTAGCGGTGATAATGCATGGGATCAAGCAGTTTTGAGTGCAATAGATGCTACTCAAAGCTTGCCTAGAGATGATGATGGCAAGCTTCCAACATTAACCCCTGAACTTAAATTAAAACCAAAGTAAATTTAAAGACATGATGAATTTAATCGCACGCACTTTGCAAAAAATTATTTTGACTCTCGGTGTGATTTTTCTCGGCACATTTAGCGTATCAAGCTTTGCTCAAATGAGTATTGAGATTACTGGCGTTGGACAATCACTTTACCCAATCGCTGTAATGCGTTTTAAGGATGAGAATAAGCTTCCCACCAATATCACCGACATCATTCGCCAAGATTTAGCGCGCAGCGGCTACTTTAAAAATACCGAAAATGGTAATGCTGCTGAAAGTGACGATGGCACACCGAATTACAAATCTTGGGCAGCGCGTGGTGCAGACGCCTTAGTAGTTGGCTCTGTAGTGCAAAAAGGTGACCAATACGAAATCCATTACAAGTTGTTTGATATTCGGAAGTCACTAAGCTTAGGCGGTTTAAACCTTACCTCTAGCGCCGACAATTTACGTTCTGTTGCCCATAAGATTGCAGACGACATTGTCATGAAGTTATTGGGTGAGCGCGGCATCTTCTCTACCCGCCTCTCCTATGTCATCAAGGACGGCAAGCGCTATCGCCTCGTCATCTCAGATGCGGATGGACAAAATATTCGTAATGCCATGGCCAGTGGTGATCCCATCATTTCTCCATCTTGGTCTCCAGATGGCAAAAAAGTTGCTTATGTATCTTTTGAAGATCGTAAGCCAGTTATTTACGTTCATGAATTAGCAACTGGTCGCCGCATTTCCCTTTCTAATCAAAAAGGAAATAACAGCGCACCTGCATGGTCGCCAGATGGCAAGAAATTAGCCATCTCATTATCTAAAGACGGTAACACCCAAATCTATGGCATCAATGCGGATGGCACTGGTTTGCATCGCCTTACTCGCGGCAACACCATTGATACGGAGCCACAGTATTCGCCCGATGGTCGCTTTATTTATTTCACTAGCGATCGTGGCGGCAATCCTCAAATCTATCGCATGAGCTCTGAAGGAGAACAAGCAGAGGGTGCAAAACGCGTGAGCTTTAAGCAAGGATTTGTGACCTCGCCTCGTATTTCTCCAGACGGGAAATATCTCGCCTATATCGCGAACGTAGGTGGCGCATATCGCTTATACATTTTGAACTTAGCGACCGGCGACTCACAGGCACTCACCGATGGCACTAGCGATGAATCCCCATCGTTTGCTGCCAACGGCAAATATGTTCTTTATTCCACCAAGGTGGGCGGTAAGCGCGTGTTGGCAGCAGTTTCTGTAGATGGAAATTCTAAGCAGGTGTTAAGCATTCCAGGATCTGACGTTCGTCAGCCATCCTGGGGTCCATTCATGGATTAAGTGTTCTGAGCGAGAGGAAGGATTTCAACCCTGAAATCCCCTCATGAGATCTTCCCTACCACTTACCTCAACTTTTTGAAGCGAATTAGCCACTTTTATGCCTCTTAGGGGCATAATATTGAGTATTAACTCGTTTAGTTAACCAGTTTGTAGGTGGAAGAAATAAAGGAAAAATCATGAGCTTGTCTATTACCCGTCGTTCAGCAACACTTCTCTTGCTAGGTGCAACAGCGCTAGCTTTATCCGCCTGCTCTAGCGTTAAGTTAGACGACACTGATGGTGATGGTAGCGGAAGCGGCAGCTATGGTTCGCAACCTTGGAATGATCCAAAGAGCCCATTATTTGAGAAGAGCGTTTATTTCGGCTTTGACGAATACACCGTCCAAACCAAATATCAAAAAATGTTGTCCGCTCATGCTAGCTACCTCAAAGCCAATCCAAAGCAAAAAATTATTATTCAGGGCAATACCGATGATCGCGGCACAGCTGAGTACAACTTAGCTTTGGGTCAACGTCGTTCTGAGGCAGTGCGCAAGTCTTTGAATCTCATGGGCGTATCTGACAACCAAATGGAAGCAGTAAGCTTTGGCAAAGAAAAGCCTAAGGCTGACGGTGATAACGAAGCGGCATGGGCAGAAAATCGCCGTGCTGATATTGTTTACATTACAAACTAATGCTGACACTGTTTACCTCCAACAAACAAACGCTCTCACGAGCGTTTTGTTTAAGTACTTTTGTAATTTGCGTTGGTGCCTCTAGCAATGCTTGGGCACTCTTCTCTGATGATGAAGCTCGCAAAGCGATTCTAGATCTGCGCAAGTCAGTAGCTACGACCCAGCTTGAGCTTCAAGGTCAAATTGATAAAATCAAGCAGGAGAATGCAGAGCTACGCGGCAAGATTGAAAACCTTGAAAAGCAAGGCGAGGATATCAGCACTAGTCAAAAAACCTATTACCAAGATCTCGATAATCGTCTGGGTAATTTTGAACCACGCACTATCACGATTGAAGGCGTCAGCGGCGTAGTTCAGCCGGCCGAAAAGAAAGCTTACGACGAAGCATTAAAAGCATTTCAGACGGGTAATCTCAAAAAGGCAGATGATTCATTTTCTGCATTTGCCGCTCGCTATCCAAAGAGCCCCTACTATCCCCTCGCGTTATTCTGGGGTGGCAATAGCAAATACGCGAACAAGGATTACAAAGGCGCTATTACTCAGCTTCAAACCTTAATTACACGCTTCCCAAATCATCCTCGCATTCCTGCGGCGATGTTGACTTTAGGCAATTCCCAATTGGAAAGTGGTAACAAAGCGGCAGCTAAGAAAACTTTTAGCGACATCATCGCTAAATATCCGGATACAGAGGCTGCACAACAAGCGCAATCCCTCTTACCAGCTACCAAGTAAGCTGTCACAGCCCTCCTTATGTCATTGTTGTCTGCGGCCTTTGAACAGTTTGCTCCTCGCAAACCCAATGCGCCTGCAGTCATTCTTTTTTCAGGCGGCTTAGATTCCAGCACTATTTTGGCTCTGGCAAAAGATTTGGGCTACGCGCCCTATGCTCTCTCTGTTGGTTATGGTCAAAGACACTCCTCAGAGTTAGCTGCAGCAAAACATATAGCCAAAAGGATGGGGGTCATTCGCCATGAAGTAGTGAATTTAGATCTCACTCGCTTTGGCGGTTCAGCGCTAACAGACTCTGCAATAGCGGTACCCACTACACCGAGCGCTGACCAAGAAATTCCAGTGACTTATGTGCCTGCTCGTAACACCATCCTGCTTTCACTAGCACTAGGATGGGCAGAATCATTAGGCGGCTTAGATATTTTCTACGGCGCTAATGCCGTAGATTATTCTGGTTACCCAGACTGTCGCCCTGAATACGTAGCCTCATTCGAAAACATGGCTAACCTAGCCACTAAAGCGGGTGTTGAGGCAATCAATCATGACAATCGCTTCAGAGTACATGCACCAATCATCGAGATGAGCAAGTCTCAAATTATTAAATTAGGCAATACTTTAGGTGTTGACTACTCACAAACAGTATCTTGTTACCAGGCCAATGATTTGGGAGAAGCCTGTGGAGAATGTGAGTCTTGTCGTTTGAGACAAGCAGGGTTTAAACAAGCCAAACTAGCTGACCCAACCCGCTATAGATAAACCCGCTTTAATAAATTAAATCCATGGGGCCATAAGGCCCCTTTTTTTGTTTGACATTTCTAAAAAAGCACATAATAATGCACTAAATTATGAGTATTTTTATATGAGCCTTACACAGACTATTCACGCCAAAACTACAGTCAGCATGACTGACTTAAGACGCAATCCCAGCAAGATCATGGAAATCGCTGGTGATCTTCCTGTGGCTGTCTTAAACCACAACAAGCCAGAAGCCTACCTTTTGTCGGCAAAGGCTTATGAAGCACTGCTCGACCTGATTGACGATGTCTCGCTTATTAAAACTATTCAGGCTCGCAAAGGCGGCAAAACTGTGAAAGTGAAGCTTGAAGAGCTTTAATCTTGAGTTTCATACTCTTGCGCTAAAAGAATGGCAAAAATTAGATAACTCAATAAAAGAATAATTTAAAAAGCAGCTACAAAAACGTCTGGTTAATCCAAGAGTACCTTCAGCAAAACTTCATGGTGACTTAGACAACTTTTATAAAATTAAACTGAGAACCGTTGGCTACAGACTCGTTTATGAAGTTATTGATCACAGGCTTATAGTTCTTGTGATTGCAGTCGGTAAGCGAAATCAAGATGCGGTATATCGAAAAGCAGAAACCAGAAAATAAGCAGTAAATCTTATTTACCTTGAGTTTCAAGCATCCGAGCTACATAGCGCGCAATGAGATCCACTTCCAAGTTTACAGCATCGCCTGGTTTTAAATTACCAAGCGTAGTGTTTTCTAATGTATGCGGGATGATGTTGATATTGATGATGCAAGAATTTACCGTGTCTTCAACTTGATTTACAGTAAGTGAGACGCCATTAACAACAATGGATCCTTTGTAAGCTAAGTATTGCCCCAGTTCTTTTGGCGCTTCGATACGGAGCAACCAAGATCCATATGCATCGTTAGCTACTTGAGAAAAGTGAGAAACCTTTCCAACGCCATCTACGTGACCGCTGACCAAATGACCCCCAAGCCGATCATTTAAACGTAAGGCCTTCTCTAAATTAACTGCGCCTACTTTATCCAAGCCGACTGTTTTATTCAGAGATTCACGAGAGATGTCTAAAGAAAATGAATTTTTTGTTAATTGGGTAGCGGTCATACACGCACCCTGAATCGCAATACTGTCACCTAAAGCGACATCATCAAGGTAGCCTTCTGGCACCTCCACAAGAAGATGAAGACCATCGCCTTTTGCTTGGGCGCTTTTGATTTGACCGATGGCCGTAATAATTCCTGTAAACATGAGGTGATTTTAGTTCTTAATTAAACGCAAGCGCAGATCGGAGCCAAAAAGAGCTTGATCAATCATCTGCCAATTCTGGCGCTGGCTCAATTCATTTAATGGGCCGACATTAGCCATGCCAATACCGTCGCCCATTAGAAATGGGGCGTAATAAAGCAACAGTTCATCTACGCAATCTTCCCTGAGCATTGAACCGTTTAACTTAAAGCCAGATTCGACATGGATTTCATTCATCTCTCGCTCTTTGGCAAGATAGGAGAACAGGGTGGGTAAATCCACCTTACCGAAGGGATTTGCCATTGCAATCACTTGAATACCGCGCGCTTCAAAATTCTTAGCCTTTGCTTGTATCTCAGGACTATCTAGACCTGCACACACGATCAAGACATCAGACTGCTCTGCGTTTTGCAAAATCTTAGCTGTTAGCGGGACCTCTAATTTGGAATCAACAATAATTCGCATCGGTTGTCTTTGAGTCTCAACCTCTCTCACATCCAGACTGGGATCATCCTCCTTTACCGTGCCAACACCTGTGACGATTGCACATGCTTGTGCGCGCCAGTGGTGGCCATCAGCTCGGGCAAGTTGACCTGTAATCCATTGACTGCGACCATCTTGCAAGGCAGTTTTGCCATCTAGGCTAGCCGCAATCTTCATGCGCACCCATGGTAAGCCGCGCGTCATCCTGGAAATAAAGCCACGATTAAGTGATTGCGCTTCTGACTCCAGCAAACCACACTCCACTTCAATGCCGGCAGATTTTAATTTTTCCAAACCTTTACCCGCCACAAGAGGATTGGGATCTGACATTGCCACAATTACTTTGGCAGGCTTTACTGCTAGTAAAGCATCGACACAGGGGGGCGTTCTACCTGTATGGCTGCATGGCTCTAGGGTTACGTAGATTGTTGATCCAGCAGCATCATTGCCTTGGGCCTTAGCATCTACAAGGGCTTGTATTTCTGCATGGGCATTTCCGACTGCTTGAGTAAAGCCGCGACCAATCACTTTTCCATCTTTCGCAATAATGCATCCTACCCGCGGGTTCGGATTAGAAAGATAAAGTGCTTTTTGAGCTTGTGCCAAAGCTTCACTCATCATTTGGTGGTCAACTGCGCTGTACATAGGGTCTATTAAACCATTCAATGGCAGCGCTTTGCATCCCTAGCGGGATCACAGATACGCCAACGTCCACCACTGCCCAGAATCATTTGCCTTTCTAGATGGGGGGCCCTTTGGTGGCCGAGTATCAGGCGATTGGCCACAAATCCACCTTTATCGGTCTTGGCAGCGCCAGCAGCATTAAACAATATGCCCCTCTTACCAGAGTGCGGGTCAGAAAATTGCCTGCCTCCCCCCTTAAAGTAAACGGGATGAATATTGCCTTGGGAAAGCCAATTTTTAGGATAGCAGTTGGAGCTCGAACGCTTATTAATGCAGCCACTTTGAATAACCCAGCCATCCTCCCAGAGTTCACCATTCATAGGAGTAAGTTTGACAGACTCCCTTATATGTAACGCTTGCTGACGTGCAAAGTGGGCATGCATGATAAAACTACGCGCAGCAGTATCGATTTCACGAGCGGCAATTTGTTCTTGCAAGAGCGGCATACCCATCGTCGCACTAATAGCAATAATGAGTACAACAGCCATTAACTCAAGCAAGGTCGATCCTTTTTGACATACGTAGTTTTTACTCAAAGACTTGCCGCCAATTTAAGCGAGTAACAATCCCTGTTTTTTCATCGACTGCAACACCAATCTGAATGCCTGGTTTTTCTTTACTGGATATGAGCCAACGATAATTACCAGCCGGTTGTATAAAACAGCGATTGCTTTGTAATTGAGTAAGCGCAGTGATATTTTCTTCGCACTCTTGAACTACTTTTTCTGCAGCAATAAATGCTTTCTGGGATTCGGTCATCGCATTAACCTCAATGATGCGCAATGTCCCAAGGCGCTCAATGCATGAGATGAGAGAAGAGTAAAGTAATAACAAAGAAACCACCCAAGCCAAAATCACGGCATATTCCTAGTGGCAAAGGTTCTCTCAAAATCCAATTTGATCAGTGCACCATCGGTCATTTGCAGGCTGATTTTATATAGCCTGGGGGCGCTATCACCCATACCAACTGTGCTTTGAGGAGGGCTAATATCATCAACTAGCAAATGATTAATGCCATTCATGAGTGTGGTGTTTTGCACTCTTCCTTGCCGATCAAGCGACTGACAAATGAGCGAACCCCCATTCACTTTCGCACCTTTAGCGATACCTGCTTGCCGCTCAACAATAAAACCTTGAAACGCCAAATCTTTTCTGGTCCGCTCTTTACTCAGAACATTTCCAATGCAATCAAAATCAACTCCATCAGATAAACCATGTTGAATACTTAACGAATCTGATCCTCTGTAGCCTACTTTTTTATTTACCTGAATAAACCACTTTGAATCAGTGGGTTTATTAGATGAATTTTTAGTTCTGATGTTTTGATATCCAGCTACTCGAATAGCGTGTCCCATGAGTTCAAAAGCGCGCTCCGCTTCTGAGATTAACGATTGGGTCTTTTCATACTGCATTTGCTTAGTTGCTAGTTGAGCGCTTGCCCTTAGCAGAGGATTGAGAAGAAGAGCGCAAAGCATGATTCCGACCAGACAATCTAGCAAGCTCATTCTTTATACCCCCTGCGTTATTTGAGGCGACTGTCTTAGAGTAAATTTCAATTTCATGTGCATCCATTTCTCTCCTAATCTGAGATCTTTTGCTTTCTTGCTGGCTCAGGGTCAATGCCAATCGCTGATAAGCATTGGTGGAGACCGTCCAGGCACCCATAATCAGACTCATTGCCACCAAAACCTCAAGCAAGATGAACCCGTCCGACCCTGAAACCTGGCTAATTGTGTGACAGCAGTTTTGCGTGATCATTGCCCATTTTCTAAGGGCTATAGCCTTGCTAAAACAGTCCTGTCTAGCTCTTGCCGTCTGAATGGCTGGATATTGCCGTGAGACCTCACGACAACCCTGTCCTGAGCTTAAAATAGAGGGCTATGCCAAATACCCTAGCCTCCACCGAAGAAATCATTACCGACATGCGTGCCGGCAAAATGGTGATCCTTGTCGACGAAGAAGATCGTGAAAATGAGGGGGACTTGGTACTGGCTGCCGATCATGTGACTGCAGAAGCGGTTAATTTCATGGCCAAACATGGCCGTGGTCTCATTTGCCTCACCCTGACCCGCGAGCGTTGCCAACAACTCAATTTGCCCTTGATGGTGAGAGATAACGGCACCTCCATGGGGACCAATTTCACAGTTTCGATTGAAGCTGCCACCGGCGTTACTACTGGCATCTCTGCAGCAGACCGTGCGCTCACGATTAAAACTGCGGTTGCATCAAATGCAAAGCCCAGCGATTTAGTGCAGCCCGGGCATATTTTTCCTTTGATGGCTCAACCTGGCGGCGTATTGATTCGTTCAGGTCACACAGAAGCCGGTTGTGATCTCGCCGCTATGGCTGGCTGCTCTCCTACTTCAGTCATTTGTGAAATCATGAAAGACGATGGCAGCATGGCGCGCCTTCCGGACTTGCTAGAGTTTGCAAAAGAACATCAACTGAAGATCGGCAGTATTGCTGACCTTATTCAATATCGCAGCCAACATGAGAGCATTGTGGTGCGCGAGGGTGCTCGTGAATTTATTACCCCTTGGGGAAAATTCCAGGGAATTATTTACCGCGATACCCCAAGCTCATGTGTGCATATTGCATTAGTCCATGGCAAGCCTTCTGAAGCGCAAGAAACTTTAGTGCGAGTTCATGAGCCCGTTACTGTTCTGGACTTTTTAGACTCGAATGTGAGCACCCATTCATGGCCACTAGCTCAAGCACTACAAGCGATTGCTGCAGCCCCTGCTGGCGTGGCTGTATTGTTAAATGCCTCTGGAATTGCAGCGCCAAGCGATACCGATTGGCTCGCGCAATTTGAGAAGCTCAATCGCTCTCATGATGCTGAACAAAAGCCTTTGGCGCGAAAAACGGATTTTAGAAGCTATGGTATTGGCGCGCAAATTCTAAAAGATATTGGCGTAGGAAAAATGCGCTTGCTAGCCAATCCAAGCCCTGTACCAAGTCTCTCAGGCTACAAGTTAGAAGTAACAGGCTACACCCCATTTAAACCTTTAATCTAAAAATACCATGACTGACTCCACTAATGATTTTGTAGGCGTATTAGAGGCCGATTTAAATGGGCAAGATCTACGTATCGGCGTTGTACAAGCGCGTTTCAATGAAGATCATTGTGTAGCCCTCACAAATGCCTGTATTAATGAATTAATTTCCCTAGGTGTCAATCAATCGGATATCAAGCTCGTCACTGTGCCAGGTGCATTAGAGATTCCATTTGCACTACAAAAAATGGCTGAGACTGGTGAATTCGATGGCTTAGTCGCCTTAGGAGCCGTAATCCGTGGCGAGACCTATCACTTTGAATTAGTCTCCAATGAATCTGCAGCAGGCATTACTCGTATCTCCATTGATTCTGGCTTGCCAATTGCAAACGGCGTGCTCACTTGCGATACCGATGAACAAGCTCAAGCACGCGTACAAGTCAAAGGTGCTGAATGCGCTCAAGCTGTTGTAGAAATGGCTAACTTGGCGCTAGCACTGACACCCGATATTGATATCGAAATTAATTCGAGCCAAGACCAAGAATAACTACATGCCTAAATCCATCCAAAATCCAGAAAACTTAGTAGCAGCCAAGGATGCCAAGGCTCCAGCTAAGCGCTCTTTAACTCCACGTCGTCGTGCTCGTGAATACGCCCTTCAAGGCGTGTATCAAAGTCTGGTCATGCGTCGTGCTGGCAGCATTCCAAATGCCGTAGCTATTGCCAAACAGCTATCCGAAGATCCTGCATTCCGCCGCTGCCAACTGGATTTGTTTCAGGGCATCTTTGATGGTGTTTTAGCTCGCACAGATGAGCTTGAAGCAATCATCACCCCAGCACTTGATCGCCCTATTAATGAACTGTCTCCTGTAGAGCACGCAGCCCTCTTGATTGGCGCTTATGAACTGGCAGCAGATCTATCAGTGCCCTACAAAGTGGCAATCAATGAAGCGGTTGAGCTTGCCAAAACCTTCGGTGGCACAGATGGTCATAAGTACGTCAATGGTGTATTAGATCTACTCGCCCAAAAACTACGCACTGCAGAAACACAAGCAAAGTAAAGCTGCTAACCTAATAATTTAGTAACTTTGTAACTTAGCGTCCCAGCCTCTAGGTCTAAAGCCTGGAGGCTTTTTTACTTACAAAGGGATAAAATGATTTGTATTCTTATCTAGGTCAGACATCATGCAAAAAGTAGATATTCGCGCGCATCTAAAAGACGCCAGCCTTTTTAAAGAGGCTGCCTTTATAAACGGTCAATGGCATGACTCAAAAAATACCTTTGCAGTTCACAATCCCGCTACCGATGAAGTCATCGCCAATGTTGCCAATCTTGAAACGCAGGATGCCGAACTAGCCATCACTGCCGCAGAAAAAGCCCTACCAGCATGGCGCAGTAAGTTAGCAAAAGAACGCGCGCAAATCATGCGTAAATGGTTTGATCTGATTATTGCTAACACACAAGATCTCGCCACCTTAATGACACTAGAGCAAGGCAAGCCCCTTGCTGAAGCAGCGGGCGAAGTAGCCTACGGCGCCTCTTTTGTTGAATGGTTTGCAGAAGAAGCTAAACGTGTTGAAGGTTCTATTTTGAGCACCACCTGGGGCGATAAGCGCTTGATGGTTCTCAAGCAACCGATCGGGGTTTGTGTAGCGATCACTCCTTGGAACTTTCCGATTGCCATGATTACTCGCAAAATTGCTCCAGCTATGGCTGCTGGCTGTACGATTGTGATTAAACCTGCAGAACTAACACCCCTATCAGCATTGGCATTAGCTGAACTGGCAAAACGTGCCGGTGTACCTGATGGCGTCATCAATATCCTCACGGCCGATGCCAATCAATCGATCGCCATAGGCAAAACACTCTGCGCATCACCTATGGTTCGCCACCTTTCTTTTACGGGATCAACAGAAGTCGGGCGCATCCTCATGGAACAATGTGCGCCTACAGTTAAGAAATTGGCTCTCGAGTTAGGCGGGCATGCGCCATTCATTGTGTTTGAAGATGCCGATATTGATGCAGCCGTGACTGGCGCCATGTCTTCTAAATTCAGAAACTCGGGCCAAACTTGCGTTTGTGCGAATCGTTTTTATGTTCACAAAAAAGTACATGATATTTTTGTGGAAAAATTTGCTAAAGCCCTCGAAGTGATCAAGGTGGGCAATGGTATGCAAGCAGGCGTTACCCAGGGACCACTGATTGAAACGGCTGCACTTGAAAAAGTGAAAAAGCATGTAGCAGACGCAATTAGCAAAGGCGCCAAATTGGTTACTGGTGGCAAACCATCCATTGAGGGCAAAAACTTTTATGAGCCCACCATCCTATCGAATGTAAATGGCCAAATGCTCATTACTTATGAAGAAACCTTTGGCCCTATTGCACCAATTATTTCTTTTGAAAGCGATGAAGAAGTTATCCAGCTAGCGAACAGCAGTCAATTTGGTCTTGCTTCTTACTTCTATAGTCGTGACATCGGTCATGTCTGGAAGGTAGCCGAGGCTTTGGAATACGGCATGGTGGGTGTGAATACCGGCCTCATCTCCAATGAGGTTGCTCCATTTGGCGGCATAAAGCAGTCAGGCCTGGGGCGCGAAGGCAGCGTCTACGGCATGGATGAGTATCTGGAAATGAAATACGTCTGCGTAGGTTTGTAAATCCAACTACTTAAATCACTGCTTATTTTTTCTTGTAAACCAAGTCCCAAACACCGTGGCCAAGTTTGATGCCACGGTTTTCAAACTTTGTAACTGGGCGATAAGCTGGTCTCTGAACATATCCAGCGTGCAGTGTATTTAACTGATCAAGGCTTGGCTTAAATTCATTTGGCATTTCGTTTGGTTTGGCAATGTCGGAAACATCAAAGGTCTCAATCTTTACTAAGTCACTTGAAGTATTTTGTAAAGTGGACTCAGCATTCAATACCAAAAGCATTTGCTCAGCATAGTTATGCCAATCGGTAGCCAAATGTAAATAGCCGCTAGGCTTTAATCTAGAAACCAGGAGACGAACAAACTCCGCCTGAATCAAGCGACGCTTGTGGTGACGCTTCTTATGCCATGGGTCTGCAAAATAAATATGAATGCCATCTAAAGAATCTGACGCAATCATCTGCTCTAGCACTTCAACAGCATCGTGGCGGATGAGCCTTAAGTTAGTGAGGTCGTTTTCGCCTATGAGCTTTAGTAAAGCACCAACGCCAGGTGAATGCACTTCAATAGCCAAAAAGTCTTCGCTAGAACGTAACGCTGCAATTTTGGCAGTGGTTTCTCCCATGCCAAAACCAATCTCTAGGACCTTTGGTTTTGTGGATCCCCCAAAAGCTGAGGGCAAATCCAGTAATGCGTTTTGGAACGGAAGCAGGAACTGAGGTCCCAGCTCGTCTAGAGCACGTTGTTGACCGGTGGTAACTCTGCCGGCCCTTAGTACAAAAGAACGGATGCGCTCCATTGAGTGAGACGACAACTTACGCTAAAACCTTTTTGAAATAAGCGATCGTTTCTTTGAGACCATCTTCAAGATTAACTTTTGGCTCCCAACCTAACTTCGATTTAGCCAATTCAATATTAGGCTGACGTTGTTTTGGATCGTCGGAGGGAAGTGGTTCAAATACGAGTTTTGATTTGCTGCCAGATAACTTAAGAATAGTCTCCGCGAGTTGCAGCATAGTGAACTCACCTGGATTGCCAGTATTTACTGGGCCAGTAAAACCTTTTTCAGTATTCATCATGCGTACAAATGCTTCAATCAAGTCATCCACATAACAAAAGCTTCTAGTTTGCTGGCCATCACCATAAATCGTAATGTCTTTACCTTGCAGCGCTTGAACAATAAAGTTGCTGACAACACGCCCATCATTGGGATTCATGCGCGGGCCGTAGGTATTGAAAATACGTACTACTTTGATATCTAAACCATGCTGACGATAATAGTCAAAAAATAAAGTTTCAGCGCAACGCTTTCCCTCGTCATAGCAAGAACGAATTCCAATTGGATTCACTCGTCCCCAATATTCTTCTGGTTGTGGATGTACTTCTGGATCGCCATAGACTTCACTGGTAGAGGCTTGCAAAATACGTGCTCTCGTACGCTTTGCCAAACCCAGCATATTGATTGCGCCATGTACGCTGGTTTTAGTCGTTTGCACCGGGTCATATTGGTAATGAATTGGTGATGCAGGGCAAGCCAAGTTATAGATTTGATTGGTTTCTACATAGAGCGGGAAAGTAACATCATGACGCATCACCTCAAGGCGACTATCTCCCAATAAATGGGCTAAATTTTGTTTAGACCCCGTAAAGAAATTGTCGACCACTAAAACCTCATTCCCATCCTTGAGTAGCCTTTCGGTGAGATGGGAGCCTAAAAAGCCAGCACCGCCGGTAATAAGGATTTTGTTCATAAGTAGTCTTAAATTAAATGATCAGTCAATTTTAACTGCATAAAACAGTCATTGGCCTGGCGATTCCCAGCCTGCAGAGCGGTAGGCATAGACGATCTCCGCCAAAATAATACTTAAAGAGGTCATAAAAGACATGAGACCCAAAACAAAGGTCCAAATGACATAGGCAGTCTGGAGAGAACGCACTGCGCCTGCCTGAAAGAAGAATAGTTCCAATACAGTCAGAGAGATAAAAATTCCGCTCAAAACATCAAAGAAAATTGCAGCAGTACACAATCTTCCCCGCATCTTTGCCTCATTTGCCTCAACAATGAAATGCTGTCGTGATCCATCCGATATCACTTCACCAGAGTGAATAATTTTTTGAATAGCGCGCATCCGATCTACCGATCTCGCTAAACGCGCAGATATAGCATTGAGCAAAGTAGCAACTGCAGTCAGCAGAAAAACGGGGGCAAGCGCTAATTGAATATTATTTGTTATAGCGTCAATTGATACATCCATGTCAAACCTATCAATCTTGATTGTTAATACGATTAATGAGACCAGGCAATTAAGCCGGTATAGGACGTGAATAAGATTACTAAACCAAATGCTATGCGATACCAAGCAAAGGGTTTGAAATTGTGATGCGCCACATAATGCAAGAGCCAGCGCACACAGATAAATGCTGAGATAAATGCCGCTACAAAGCCGATAGCTATTGCAATTCCAAAATCTCCGGAGATAGCAACTGGTGACTTCCACAACTTGAGTGATTCATAAAGGGTTGCAGCTCCAATGACCGGAATAGCTAAGAAAAAAGAAAACTCCGTTGCAACTGTACGCGGCAAACCAAACAACATGCCGCCAATAATCGTTGCGCCCGAACGAGAGGTTCCCGGAATTAACGCAGCGCATTGAGCAAGGCCGACCTTTAATGCATCCAAAGAAGTCAAATCATCTACAGATTGAATATATGATTTTTGATTAGCTTGGCCGGACGCTTGTCGCCTCTCAGCCCAAAAAATAATCAAGGCCCCGACAATGAAAGCAGTAGCAACCGGAATGGGAGCAAAGAGAACGGCCTTAATATGTTTACCAAATACAAAAGCCAATGCCATAGCAGGGGCTGAGGCAATCAATAGATTAAGCACAAAACGTCGTGAGAGAGCGCTAGTTCTGATTGAACCCAACACACTCCAAAACTTGGCACGAAACTCCCAGCAAACTGCCAAAATGGCACCAAACTGAATGATGACCTCAAAAGCTTTGCCCCGCTCATCATTAAAGTCGAGTAAATCCCCCACCAAAATCAGGTGACCGGTACTCGAGATGGGTAAAAACTCGGTTAAGCCCTCAACCACCCCTAAAATTAAGGCCTTTGCTAGCAATATTAGTTCCATGGTTGAATTTTATAGGCAAGCCACCCAAAGCCATAAATTTGGCAAAATGAGTGGTCCAAATTAAAGCCTTTATCTGAAATAAGCCTTAAACTTCACTGCACAAATTAAAAGTAGCTGAAATTACATGACTGAAGCACGCTTTAGACTTTCGAGACAAACCTTTTTTAGCGTATTCCTGATCCAAGCGCTTGGATTTGGCGCCCCTATAAATTCGGCTTATGCACAGGTTGCAGTAGGCGGTCGCCCAGCCCTTCCTACCACCATTAGCCCACAATCACTGACCGGATTAGAGATGCCACCCCAATTTGTGGCAGCACCAAAATCTGCACTTCCAAATGATGCAGCACCTTCTAGCCTAAGCAACAATCCGAACTCCGCAGCTAACGTCGGTCAAATGGCGGATTTGATTCGTCTTTATCAAGATGCTGCTTTTAGTGATCCAGTTCTCAATGCTGCACGCTTCAATTACCAGGCTAGCAAAGAACTCTTTTGGCAGGGCTTATCACTCCTACTTCCTCAAGCGAGTGCATCGCCTGGGGGCACACGTTATTACCAGCATGGCGTAGGCTCTACAGTGGTACAAGCAGGACCGGGTAATTCACGGGTATTTGATCAGAAGAACTACACGGTGACTTTGACTCAACCCGTATTCAATATGGCGGCACTTGAGGCGTTTAAACAAGGCGACCTGAATACCAAAATTGCTGATATGAATTTCTTTCAGGCCCAGCAAGACCTCATTTTGCGGGTCTCACAGGCTTATTTTGATGCGCTTACCAGTCAGGATAATGTTGAGCTATATCGCAATAAGAAAAGCCTCATCAAACAGCAACTAGAGGTTGCTCAGGCGAAATTCGATGCTGGCTTAGCAACTATTGTGGATGTGAATACTGCGCAAGCCAGTTATGACTTGGCAAACTCGCAAGAGATTGGCGCACAAGCAGATCTTGTAGTAAAGCGTGGCATCCTTGAGCAATTGGTTGGCCATCCTGTCGGACTGCTTAAGCCTTTGGTAAAAGATGCCAAGATCGATGGCGTTCTCAAAGATCCTCGCACAATATCTAAGGATGCCAAAGGCAACATCATTGCTGAAAGTGTTAACCCGCAATTACCTCCCGGACAAACACTCAATGATTGGGTCAATCAAACAGAAGCGGCTAACTTTAAGGTGCTAGCTGGTCAACTATCGGTATCGCTTGCAGAGAGCACCTATCGCGCTGCGCAAGCACTAAATTACCCTTCGCTGAACTTGGTAGGCACAAGTGGTTACAACACCTCCAACGGCACCCCAAATAGCTATCAACCAGCCCAAACGAATGTTTATAACAACACTGTTGCCCTGCAATTGTCCATCCCCTTGGTGTCCGGTGGATTCAATAGCTCCGTGATACGCCAAAATGCAGCGTTAGTAGATGCTGCAAAAGCGAACTATGACAATGCACGCCGCACCGCCGCTCAAAATACCCGCGCCGCCTTTACTGGATTCTACGGTGGTCTAGCTAGCGTGAAAGCTTATGAGGCGGCTGAACGTTCATCACAATCCGCTTTGGACTCGAGCAAATTGGGCTTCCAAGTAGGTACTTTAATTAACATTGATGTACTGATTGCACTCGATACGCTGTTTACTACACGCTCACAATTGCAGCAAGCACGTTACAGCACTATTTTGAACGCACTTAGACTGAAAGCGAGCGCCTCATCTCTTTCGGACGAAGACTTATTGGCCATTAACTCACTATTGCGTTAAGAGTTCAAAAGATTTAAAGCCGCAGCTAAAACCTCATCTTCACTTGGTGGGGTTTGAATATCCCCTAAATTCACGATCCGATTTGACCAGTAGCCTTCGGTCTTCCAGAGCGGAGAGTCGCAATAGATTTCGATAGTAGGTTTGCCCAATACCGCAGCCAAATGGGTTAGACCAGTATCCACCCCAACCGTTAAAGCAGCAGAAGAAATTACTGAAAAAGCTTCCTCTATTGAAAAACGGGGTGGCACAAAAGCACCTGGAATTTGCTCAGCCAACTCTTGACTGATTTCTTTTTCAAACTCATTACCCCAGGGTAATACCACTTGATAGCCTTTGTTAGAAAGTGTTTTCCCTAAAGCAACCCAATCTCTATTGGACCAACGTTTTGCGGCTCTTGCAGTAGAGTGGAAAAAAAGAACGTAGGGATTTTTCAACCCCAAAATACTGCAAGCCCGAATATTGCTTACAAACTCAGGTGAATAAAAATGAGGTACTTCCGACCTGCTCAATAAAGGCCAATCCATAGCAGAACAGGTCACCCAACGAGAGCGATCTACCGCATGACATTGTGCTGGTACCTGAACCGCTTGGTTGTAAAACAATCTCGCTAGGGGTTCATAACCAGAAAACTGGGTGGCATTGGCAAGACCAGCCACCACGGCATCAGAACTCTTTTTTGTAAGGGCGCAAACTAAGGCAGACTTTAAAAGGCCTTGGGTTTCAATCACAACATCATATGAGACTTCTTGTAACTGTGATTTAAATGCAAAAAATTCTCGCCAAGTGCAGAGATTCAATAACTCTTTTTTCCAGCGACGTAACCCAAACGGAATAATTCGATCAATGCCCCGAAAGCCAGGTTTAGTTAGCAAAGGCTCCAGTAAGTGAACATACCCTTCTTCGACCACCCAATCAATTTGAGCATCAGGCAAACGTGCTCGCAAATCCCAAACAATCGGCAGATTGTGCAACACATCCCCTAACGAAGAAAGCTTCACCAACAATACTTTTGGGCGGCTGAGATTTAGAGATGAGGACGAAGAAATGCTCATGGAGGCATTATCGCCTGTTTGAGGCTCAACTAAAACTTGGGAATAGCATCCCAAGATAGCCCTGCTGCATCCTTAGCATTCACATTGGGCAATACACCCGAAGGCAATGGCCAATTAATGGCAATACTAGAATCATTCCACGCCAAGCAAACCTCGCTTTGGGGATGATAGTAATCAGTTGTTTTATACAGGAACTCAGCAGCCTCAGACAGCACCAGAAACCCATGCGCTAAACCTGGTGGAACCCATAGCTGCCGGTGATTTTGTGCGCTCAATTCAATCCCAGCCCACTTACCGAAAGTTGGAGATGTTTTACGAAGATCTACCACAGCATCAAAGACCGCACCAGCAATGACACGCACCAACTTACCTTGAACATGCTCTTGCTGAAAGTGCATCCCGCGCAAGGTCCATTGCTTTGAAAACGAATGGTTGTCCTGGACAAAATCAACTGACAATCCAGTTGCTTGTGCGAAATCTAGAGCATTGAAGGACTCAGTAAACCAGCCTCGCTCGTCACCAAACACCTTGGGCTCTATCACCAATACGTCATGTATGGCAGTAGCTTCGACTTTTAACTTATTCGATGTAGCTGGATTGGACACGTTAGACTTTATTGGAGTAATGTAATGTTATTGACAAAGACTAATGAGAGCTATTGAGCTCTTGCAGAATCTTATTTAGATATTGTCCGTAACTATTCTTGCTTAATTGAGAAGCTACTTTTTGAACAGCATCTGCAGTAATCCAACCTTGTCGATAGGCGATTTCCTCAGGACAGGCGACCATTAGGCCCTGACGCTTTTGAAGTGTGGCAATAAAGCCAGCAGCATCTAACAATGAATCGTGTGTCCCCGTATCAAGCCATGCGAAGCCTCGACCCATAATCTCTACATTTAATTCGTTTCTCTCGAGATAAAAACGATTTACATCAGTGATTTCAAGCTCTCCTCGAGGACTTGGCTTAATAGATGCAGCAATATCGCAAACTTGCTGATCATAAAAATATAAGCCAGTAACTGCATAACTGCTTCTTGGCTTTAGCGGTTTTTCTTCAATAGAAAGTGCTTTAGCATTCTGATCAAACTCAACTACCCCATAGCGTTCAGGGTCAGTTACGTGATAAGCAAAAACAGTTGCGCCCTTTTCTCGTTGATCACCACTTTGAAGATGATTGACCAACTCATGACCGTAAAAAATATTATCTCCAAGTACTAAAGCACTAGGATGATTGCCGATAAATGATTTACCCAAGATAAATGCTTGCGCTAAACCATCTGGTGATGGCTGAACGCAGTATTCAATATTGAGACCCCATTGAGATCCATCACCCAAGAGCTCAGAAAAACGCGGGGTGTCATGAGGGGTAGAGATAAGTAAGATGTCACGAATTCCCGCCAACATCAATGTAGTTAAAGGGTAGTACACCATAGGCTTGTCATACACCGGCATTAACTGCTTTGAGACCGCCTGAGTGACGGGATATAGGCGTGTTCCTGAGCCACCAGCCAAGATAATGCCTTTTCGCTTAAGTCCCATGATCACTCACCCTTTAAATAACTCACTCTTTAACCAGCTCTTGCACATAGGATCGAACCTGATCAGCCCAAGACATATTCCATCGCTGCAATTTTGACACATCAGCATCCATGGCGATGGCTTCCTCTAATTTTTTTGAAGACATTCGGGAATTCATAGGCCTTTGGGCTGGCGTTGGATACTCCACCGTCTGAATGGGTTTGATATTGGCAAGATCAATTTTGAGTGACGATCCAGCCTCAAGCGCTGCACTAATTGTCAAGCGAGCCAATTCATACCAATTAGTCTCGCCTGGAGGAACTGCGTGATAGATGCCGGAAGTAAATTTGCGCACTTGCCATTGCGAATCAAGTATTAAATCTAGACTTACAGCAGCAAGCCAGTCAGCTGCGGTGGGCACACCCCACTGATCCTGAATAACCCCAAGTGCTTCTCGCTCTTTTGCCAAACGCAAAATCGTTTTAATAAAATTACTGCCATCACCATATACCCAACTAGTGCGCAAAATGGCGTACTGGCCTTTTGAGGCACCTTCAAAAACTTTTTCAATAGCCTGCTCACCCTCAGCTTTACTCTTGCCGTATTGACCAAGCGGATTACGTAAATCATCCTCAATATAAGAACCTGATTTGCTTCCATCAAATACATAGTCAGTCGAGAAGTACAAAAGGGTTGCGCCATGATCTGCCGCATATTGAGCCATCAACTTAGGGGCGATAGTATTTATCGCTTTTGCTAACTCAGGCTCACTCTCCGCTCTATCAACGGCTGTATAGGCTGCAGCATTAATGATGAGATCGGGTTGAGCGTGATTTAATAGATTGGCAAGAGCGCTCGAATCAGCAAGATCACAATCTGCTCGGCCAACATATCGAATCTCAATATCGCGCGACCTCTCTGTGATCTCAAAAAATAGCTTTTGAAATGCCTTTCCTAGCTGACCATCTTTACCGAAAACAAGAATATGCATAGAAAGAGATGGATGATGTGAAGGAAATTAACTCGGCAGAATTTTAGTTGTAGTGCTTTTTTAACCAGTCACGGTAGGAGCCACTCACAACCCCCTCAATCCAGACAGGATTATCCAAATACCATTGCACTGTTTTGCGTATGCCAGTATCAAACGTTTCTTGCGGCTTCCAATTAAGCTCTCGCTCTATTTTTCTAGCATCAATTGCGTAACGACGATCATGCCCTGGACGGTCCGCTACAAAAGTAATTTGCTGAGAATATGACTGATGGTCAGAGCGCGGCCTTAAGGAGTCCAGCACCGCGCAAATGGTATTAACAACATCTAGATTAGCTTTTTCATTCCATCCACCAACGTTATAAGTTTCACCTATCTGACCGCTTTCCAATACGCGACGAATAGCAGAGCAGTGGTCTGCAACATATAGCCAATCTCGAATTTGCTGACCATCACCATAGACAGGCAATGGCTTACCATTCAATGCATTCAAAATGACCAGGGGTATCAGCTTTTCAGGGAAATGATAGGGGCCATAGTTATTGGAGCAATTAGTAGTTAATACAGGCAGCCCATAAGTATGAAACCAGGCTCGAACCAAGTGATCAGAAGCTGCTTTGGAGGCCGAGTAGGGGCTATTTGGTTCATAGGTATTGGTTTCGCTGAAAGGCGGGTCATCCGCTTTCAGTGATCCATATACTTCATCGGTGGAGACATGCAAAAACCGAAAAGAAGATTTTTGGTTGTCCGGCAAGGGGCTCCAATAAGCTCGAGCACTTTCCAACAAATTAAATGTTCCCAAAACATTCGTTTGGACAAAATCAGCGGGGCCATGTATTGAGCGATCAACATGACTTTCAGCAGCAAAATTAACAATCGCTCGGGGTTGATATTTTTGCAAGAGGCTCTCAACTAATCCACGGTCACCGATATCGCCATGAACAAAAATATGTCTAGGGTCATTCTCAAGAGAGGCTAGCGTAGCCAAATTACCAGCATAGGTCAATTTATCAAGGTTAATAATCTCTTCAGCTTTTGGATTGGCCAGCCAGTCCAAAACAAAGTTTCCCCCAATAAAACCTGCGCCCCCAGTAACTAAAATCATGATTCAATTGGCCTCAAAATAGACTCTGCGAATGCCTCGGAAGTAAATGGAGCAAACCTAGGAGAATTTAAAAAATCCCTACCTGCATGTTGATACCCTAAAAAAGTGGCTTCATTCATATTCTTGATGTAACTATACAGCTCTCCATAGGGGTCTGATTTATTCTGGAATTCCCTAAAATCAATAAAGCAGGCCTTAGGTACGAACTCTTCAATCGCTGAATCTCCCAAATAAATCGGTACGCAACCAGCAAACAAACAGTCAAATATTTTCTCGGTAATGTAACCACGAATGTCTTTAGCATTTTCAAAACATATACTGAATTTCGACCGGGAATACACTTCAAACTTGGTACTCGCTGGGCCTTGGTAACTAGGGAAAACCGATCTTCTGGTTACAAAGGGAATAATTTTTTCTAATCGGTATTGAAGCTTGCCGATGGCACCTAAGCGCTTTTGTGGGACGTGCCAGCCATTGCCAAATAAAGAAAAATCACCTGGGGCATGAGATTCAAACCAGCGTATGGCCTTCACTCGTTCCGAATAGAGCTCTCGAGAGTCCGCTACATTTGCATGGCGATTACTACCAATTAGCGCGCAAAATATATCGCGATTGGCAAAACCAGGATTCACAATCGCATTGAGTCTGAAGTCAGCAGGCGATACATTTGGATAAGTAATAGGAAATTTTGGAACTTCCCTCAGCTCTTGCGATAAGGCGCTTTTTGAATTGAGGTCTAGCAACTCAAAATCCCAGGTAAACACGCCATCAAATTGCTTCAGATAACTTGAATCACCATTAATTCTCACCGTTAATTCAGTCTCAAATCGAACGAGGTAATTTTTACAACCCTCAATCGGAATAAGCGGTAGCGATTCAATATAGAGATTGAAATTAGGTGAAATACCTCTATTAGAGAGAGTATCCAGAGTATGCAAATGAATATCGCGAGCTAGTGCCTGCGCGCGCAAAACCCTAAAAGGTTCAAGGCAGTTATCGCGATTTCTGAGGCTATTGGGGTCAAAGATGTCATCATGACCCTCCCCCCATCCGACAATCCCTCCAACTAACATAGACAGCCATTCATTTAAGGTTAAGCGCTGGAATGAGTTTTTTACTCGTGTTAATGGTCTAATTATATGGTTATGGCCATTTACTCCTACCTTCAAGGGGGGCTCGGCAATCAAATGTTTCAATATGCGATTGCTAGAGCTCTTTCAGAGCGCTATCAGACGGCATTTATCTTAAACCGTAGCTGGTTTAATGCGCCACAGGGTAACGCGACCCCCCGAGAACTGCAATTAAGCCTTTTAAATATTAAAGATATTCCGTTTACGGGTGAAGTCTTCCCTAAAAAGCTCGGCAAAATTTCCCGTATTCTGCAACCATTTCTACCAACACAGTCGCTAGTAATTTATCAGCGAAATGCATTTGATTTTGATCCAATGCTATTTAAGCTAAAAAATATCTCCACTAAAAATCTTTATCTTTCTGGTTATTGGCAGGCTTTCCCCTACATTGAAGCTATACGAGAGCAATTAAAAGAAGAATTTAAAACTAGAAGTGCTATTGCAGATTCATATCAAGATTATTTGCAGAAAATTCATTCTTCAGAATCAGTCATGGTGCATATTCGTAGAGGCGATTACGTCCACTCCCCTGCAGCAGCCCAATACCACGGCACCTTGCCAATTGATTATTACCAGACTGCCATTCAAGATTTATTAGCAACCAAGCCTAATGCCCATTTTTTTATTTTTTCTGATGACCTAACGTGGGCCAAAGAGGCTCTGGGGGCGAGTGCACAAAAGACTTATATTGAACACGCTTCTTCAGCTGATGCAGCCGCACAGGAACTTCAACTGATGTTTGCTTGCAAACATCATATTATTGCGAACAGCTCTTTAAGTTGGTGGGGGGCCTGGCTAAAGCAAGATACAGGTGGATTGGTATTTGCACCGAATCGCTGGATTAATGATCAACATCTTGATCTATCCAACCTACTGCCTGCTCAGTGGAATAAGGTGGCTATTGAATGATCAAGTTAGCCCTTAAAACTACCAACTAAGCTAGCAGTAGCGGCAACCAGCAATCGCTCTAAACGGGTAAATGGGGTCAATATTCCATTGCCACGAAATTGGAAGCGTGCATACAGCTCTTGATTAGTCCGAATAGAGATCCCAGAAATCTTTTTATTCATCAGCACCATAAATTTGACGCCATATTTCAAGCGCTCGAAAAAAGGCAGTGCTCGCGGTAAACAATCTTGTGGAATGTGCAGCCCCTTTAAATAGCTGGCCTGCGCCCCTGAAAATACATTTCGTGCAGCTTGAAGATGGTTAACGCTCGTCTGAGTTGAATGCAATCGATACGTAATCAACTTCTTTTTAATATTGGCAAACCGATAACCTGCAAGAGCGATTTCCGTCCACAAGCAATAGTCCTCGGCATGTAAATAAGAAGCTTTATAGGGAAACCGTCTAAAAATATCTAAACGACCCATCATTGCAGGATTGCAAACGGGGCTACATACGCTCAATAAGGCATGAATATCCGCATTGGCGTGCCTCTGTTTTGAGGACTTGAGTTGGCCAGTCACCTGATTTAAGGTCCAATGGTCGGCACCACACAAATCCGCATTATCAGCCTCCAAAAAAGCGACCTGTAAAGCAAGCCTCTCTGGGAATGCTCGGTCATCAGCATCTAACAAAGCAAGGTATTTGCCTTTAGCCAGTTGGGCAATTCGATTGCGGGTCGTAATAAGCCCTCGGTTCTGGTCAGAATAAATCTTAATAATGCGGGGATCTGTGAAGCCTTCAATAATCTCGCGAGTGCGATCAGTGGAGCCATCATCAACAATAATTAACTCAAAATTTTGATATGTTTGAGCCAAAATACTTTCGATTGCCTCAGCAATATAGCGCTCAGAATTAAAAGCGGGCATTGAAACAGTAACCAAAGGCATGACTTCGTCAGCAAACATATTATTCATTAGAGATAGCTTTGCAATAAACGAAGGAAGCGCTTTATTTTTCGCAATAATCTAGATAGCAAAGACTTGGTAGGCGCCCCAAAATCCATCTCAGCCTCCCAGGCAGACTGATAAATGACACCAATGAAGTTTTGCTGAAGCTTCTCTTTAGTTTCACCCCAGCGACGCGCCAAATAATATTGCCAATCGTAGTGATAAATTCGAAATAGAGGCTCAATCATCCGAACTGGGATCGCCTGATAAGCCAACAGAGTCTCTCCGTAAACTAAACTCTCTGGGTGTTCAGGGGTAATTAAGTCCCACAAAGTTATCCCTTTGGGTTCCAGATAATTGTGATCTAGGGATTCCCATACCTTAGCCGACCATATAAATGGGGCAGGCGCGCAATAGTAATTTGGACCAACTCTGCCAAATAATGCTTTTACTGTTTCTGCCTCAATACGTAAATCACGCTCTACCCTCAAATGGCCACGATTACTCGCCATCTGAAAAAATTCTTTGTTTTGATGAAGAACGGTATAAGGATCTCCATCGGGAGCAAGAAAATCAGATTTTGTGAAATCACGTATAAAAACACTATCCGAATCAATGCATAAATAATTCTGGGAAATACCCAAACGCCAAAACTCAGATTTAATGACTTGCTGCGCGATGCCACCAGGTTTGGTGCGTTGAATATCCTGAGGAACGCGAGGGTTGGCGCGCACAATCGATTCATCCGAAACCCACTGAAAATCGTTGCCCGTTCCTAACAGCCCAAATAATGCCTCTCGGTCCGACTCGGGGGTAGATATATAAAAAGGAATCGATTCAATATTGTGTCGACGCAAAGAATTTAATAGACGCTTAACACGCAGCAGATCTTTACGATAGGACTTGCAGTAGAGAGCGAAGTCAAGAGCCATCTAGGATTCGTAACCCATTGGGTTTTGTGATTGCCAGCGCCAACTATCTGCACACATTTGTTTTAAGCTGCGCTCCGCACGCCAGCCCAAAAGAGCCTCTGCAAGAGAGGGGTCAGCGTAGTAAAGAGCTACATCACCCGGCCGACGAGCAGTTACCTGATACTTAATTGGGCGCCCGATTACTTCTTCGTAAGCGCGAATGACATCCATTACGCTATACCCCACTCCCGTCCCAAGATTCACAGTTAATGAAGGTTTGCCTGATAATAAATAGTCAATTGCTTTGACGTGACCGCGAGCCAAATCGACCACATGAATGTAATCTCTCACACCAGTCCCGTCCGGAGTCTCCCAATCATTGCCGTATACCTTCAACTCCTCCATCCTTCCAGAGGCTACTCTCGCAACTAAAGGAGATAGGTTATTCGGAACACCCATTGGATCTTCTCCAATCAAGCCGGACTCATGTGCACCAATAGGATTGAAGTACCGTAAATACGCAACACGCCAATTGGGATCTGATTTTTCAAGATCGCGCAATATTTGCTCGCTCATGAATTTCGTTTGACCATAAGGATTTTCAGGTCTTAATGCAGCGTCTTCTTTAACAGGGCTCTCATCGGGATCACCATATACACAAGCAGATGAACTAAAAACAAAATTGCGGCAATCATGTGCTCGCATGATTTGCAAGAGGGTAATTAATCCGCCTAAATTATTCTCGTAATAGCGCAATGGATTAGAAGAAGATTCACCGACTGCCTTTAAGGCTGCAAAATGAACAACTCCTTTAATAGGATGAGACTGAAACACTGACTCTAAGAATGCAGGATCACAAACATCACCCTGAATAAATTCTAATTTTTGACCTGAGAGCGATTCGAGACGCGTCAATGCCTTTGGGCTAGAGTTAACAAAGTTATCCACGCCAAGCACTTGATAGCCAGCTAGCAATAACTCCAGCCATGTATGGGAGCCGATATAACCCGTTGCACCCGTTAAAAGAATCATCGCAATATTTCCGCCAATTAAGCCGCTTAATCAATTGGGCTAAACTGGAAATCTGCCTTACCCATCAACCTCTATTGGTCAACACTACATGGGAAGAGCCTAATAGGTCCAATTTAGCCGTTATTATTGAATTATATGAAACCCACCGGCTCAAACCGCTCTTTACCTGTTTTGAGCGTACTTTTGATTCTCATTAGCAGTATCTTGCTTGCCATATGGTCAATCAAAAATACGATTGCCTTGCGCAATAGCCTCTTGGCGCTTGGGGCCATCGCCGGTCTCCTATTTTTCATAAATTACCCAAAAGACTCTAGAAAAACTCCCCATTTAGGGCGCCTTTCCCAATTTACCCCCTTAATTCTTTCCGGCTGTATGTTTATCTGGGTGCTCATTCATTACATCGGGTTTAGCCAAGAGTTTGCACTCCAGTCGCAGGAGTTGACCAGTACTTGGTTGAGAGTCCTTCTAGCCACCATCATTGGCGCGGCTACTGGACTCATATTGCGCGACCACCCCATTCGAAGTCAATTTTTGTGGGCTGGACTACTTTCAAGCTTTATTTACTTACTAATCCACTACCTAGGGGCATACAGTCAGTCTGGTCTAGCCTTCATGCCCAACTATTACTTCTCTAGTCCTTTTGGCAACAAAATTAATACCGTGCTGATGGGCAACCTTTTTATCAGCGCAATCTGTGGCTGCTCTGCTGATGCCTTTAATCAAAAGCAAATCAAACTTACATGGGGACTATCTCTCTTTTGGTTATTGGGGGCTTTAACTATTCTATTTAGCTTTACCACCATCATTGATACACGCAATGGAATTGGTATAGCGCTTATTTTGATTGGTTCGTGGATACTTTATGTTGGAAGCTTTATTCTGAAACGACAACTATCAACACGAGAGCACAGCTGGAAATCCAGCATCATTTTGTTTATCCCCCTTTTGATTGGAGTTATTTTTGTACAGCAGCACTTAAGCATTAATCGCGGCTGGAATCACTTTATTGACGATGTGAGTGTTGCAGTTCAAATCAAAGAAGTACCAAACTGGCAGGATGTTAAGAAATATGGATACCCCCGGACCAATTCGGGAGAGTCGGTATATCCAAACAACTATGAGCGGGCCGCTTGGGCAACAGCGGGTATAGAAACGATTGCTGCAAATCCCCTTGGGTATGGACTTTTAGAGCACTCTTTGGGCAAACTCATCCGCAAGTCTTATCCAGAAGCAGTTATTCAATCAGCCCACAGCGCCTGGATTGATTACGGCCTTGCATTTGGATTACCAGGTTTAATTTTCACGATCGGAGCATTGCTCTCCATCATCGTAATCGCCATAAATTCTCAATCCCCTCAACGTCTAACAGCCATCTGGATAGCTGGGGGTATTTTACTTATCTTTACTTTTGCTGAAGTCAGCAGCAAACATACCATTGAGATTTTGTTTTTCTGTATTGCACTACTCAATACCATGGTGCTGAAAAAGAAAAACTAGTACGCGTTTTTATTTACAAAGCCACGGAAGATGGTTAGGAAGATAATTTTTAGATCTAACCACAAAGACCAATTTTCAATGTAGTACAAATCATGCTCAATGCGCGCGTGAAGATCAGTATCTCCACGCCAACCATGAATTTGCGCCCAGCCAGTAATGCCCGCTTTGACTAAGTGCTTCTTCATATAGTCCGGGATCTCCTTTTTGAACTGCTCAACAAAGATCGGACGCTCAGGACGCGGCCCTACAATCGACATCTTCCCTTGGAGCACATTAAAAAATTGAGGTAATTCATCAAGGCTAGTAGAGCGCAACCATCTGGAGAATGGGGTAACTGATTTTTTAGCTGAACCACCCCAAACTACTGCGCCCTCCTCTAGATCCACTGGCATCGTTCTAAATTTATAGATTTCAAATAACTCACCATTCCAACCCACCCGCTCTTGTCGATAGAGAATGGGTCCAGGGGAGCTCAGCTTTACGCCAATTGCCAAAATTAATAGAAGAGGGCTAATGAATATTAAGATCAAGGTGGATATGCAGAAATCCTCCAGTGATTTCAGGAATAAATTCATTCCCGTCATCGGGGTGCCATACAGATCGATCATCTGCATGCCTAAAACTTCGCTGACTCCATGATTAATGAGTCGGAATGAAAACCAGTCTGGCACAAAACGAATTGTTGCAGTACTCATCTTGAGGTGCTCCATCACCATCCGCATCTGTGATCCATCACCCATTGGCAATGCTAACCAGATTTCATTTAATGGCTCTTTTGCCAATTGATCCAATTGAGCTGGATCTAATTCTTTCATTACTTTTTGTATGCGATATCCAGACCAGGCAGACTCATGAATTCTGCGTTCGATCTCATGAGCAGTATCACCAGAACCAACGATCGCAATATGGCGAAGATTGATTCCCTTGCTGCGATAACGACGTATTAAGAGATAACCAAATAATCGACTGCTACACAAAACAAATAGACTAATTAGCGCCCATGAACCTAACCAAAGACGCGAATACATCTCGGTAGATTTACTAAACACCAACCAAATTAATATCAAGATCCAAGTTTTTAAAACGCCACTAGCAACTTGTCCAAATAGAGCCATTAAGTTGCCACCCCGCCAAGAACGATACGCTCGATTGGTCAAGAATAAATACGCCAAGCTTGCCAACAACATCAAAGAGGCATAACGCTGCAAATCTAAATCCGGATCCTTGAAAACCTGAATTGCAAAGAACGTGCAAAAACCCACCAAGTTAATGGCGACAAAATCAAAAATACGAATGATGTAAGAATTAATTAGATAGGATGCAGCCATCGCCGTATTTTGCAGTACTAAGCAATGTTTATGGAAAATTTGCGTAAGGCGTTGACTACCGCCTCCACAGAAATCCGGTCCATCAGGTAGATGGGATTATCTGGGTACTCAAATCCCAAATTAAGATAAGCGCCACCTTCTTGTGTACCGGGTCCCAAAATGATGGTTTTATGCTGATGTGCGCTACCTGGGTAGTTGGGGCCCCAACGATCTGGATTAGTAGGCCCATGCAAGGCGACCAATGGGGCGCCAAGCAAAGCAGCCAAATGCATCGTTCCCGTATTGACTGACACCACTGCAGCTGCCGATTTGAGATAGGCGGCCGTATCCAATAAGCTGGCCTTGCCGGCCAAACTCAACAACTCACCAGACAAAGTCCTGCCAATTAGATCGCATAGATCCTTGGCTCGACGCTCGTCACTTGGACCCCCGCTAATCACAATCTCATATCCTGCATTAGCCAGTTTTTGGGCTAACTCAACCCAGCGCGTCTGAGGCCACTCCCTCAACTCAAAATGATTGCCACTAGCCCAGGGATGTAAAACTACATAAGGTTGCTTAATTTTTAAGCAACCTGGTCCTAAAATCCGTGACATTGCCACTGGCGGCGTGAAGTTGGCTTTTATCCCCAAAGGCTTCAAAAGCGCGCCAAAATTACTCAATTCATGGACTTTTGAGCTGTGTTTTACTGCAAAATCAAAGACATAGTGACGTTTTTGACCCTCAGTCTCAAAACCAATGGTCCAACCGGCACCACTTAGACCGGCCACCAGAGCCCCTATTCGAGACCATTGGGACGTATCTATCAATATATTTACCGGATGCTCTCGCAACTTCTGAATAGCTGCCAAGGGCTTGGTAATGGGCACCAATACGAGATCGTCACAACCTTCCACTAGATCGAAAGCCACTTTATTTGCTTGAGTAGCAAAAACGGTGATTTTGACGCCTGGGAGGGCTTTTTTAAGGTCTGCAATTAGGCTGGAGGCCAATAAAGCATCTCCAATGGCAGCAAAAACACAGATTCCAACGCTCTGAAAATGTTGGGGTTTTGCTCTTTTCTTGCGAAAACGAGATAGAACCAGGAGGAGGGGTACGCCAACCCAGCGATCAAGCTTTCGCAAGAACCCTCTGCCACGTTCAGCCTTTTCTGACAAAGCCACCGATATCCACCCTTAGAATTTACGAAATCACTGATCCCATTGTATTTCCTCGGCTTTCTGGATGCCCGGCAACACGGAATGCTATTTAAAACAATTTACAATAACGCATTTACTCACGTATTGATTTACTAACCAATTTCTGAAGAAAATCCCATGTCAAAATCAAAAGTTGCCCTAATTACCGGTATTACTGGCCAAGATGGCGCTTATCTAGCAGAGCTATTGCTCAAAAAAGGTTATGAAGTTCATGGGATTAAACGCCGCACTTCTTTATTCAATACCGATCGTATTGATCATCTATACCATGACCCACACATTGAAGGTTCTAAGCTAACTCTTCACCATGGTGACTTAACTGACTCCTCTTGCTTGATTCGTATTATTCAGCAAACTCAGCCAGATGAAATTTATAACTTGGCAGCGCAATCTCACGTTGCCGTTTCTTTTGAAGAGCCCGAGTACACCGCCAATTCAGATGCATTAGGCGCATTACGCATTCTTGAAGCCATTCGCATTTTGAAGCTTGAGAAGAAAACCCGTTTTTACCAAGCTTCTACTTCTGAACTCTATGGCTTGGTACAAGAAATTCCACAAAAAGAAACAACCCCTTTCTATCCACGTAGCCCTTATGCAGTTGCAAAACTCTATGCTTACTGGATCACAGTGAACTACCGCGAAGCTTATGGCATGTATGCCTGTAACGGCATTCTCTTTAATCATGAGAGCCCAATTCGTGGTGAAACATTTGTTACCAGAAAGATTACTCGCGCTTTAGCGCGCATCAAGCTCGGTCTCCAAGAATGCCTATACCTCGGTAACCTCGACGCTAAACGCGACTGGGGTCATGCACGCGACTATGTAGAAATGCAATGGCTGATGTTGCAGCAAGAACAAGCTGAAGATTTTGTTATTGCTACTGGCGTTCAGTACAGCGTACGTCAATTTATTGACTACGCAGCTGAAGAGCTCGGCATGAAGATCACCTGGAAGGGTGAGGGCGTTAATGAAAAAGGTTTTGATGCGACTGGTAAGTGCATTGTTGCTGTTGACCCACGCTACTTCCGCCCAACTGAAGTAGAGACCTTGCTCGGTGATGCTACCAAGGCAAAAGAGAAATTAGGTTGGACTCCTGCAACTTCATTCCAAGACCTAGTTAAAGAAATGGTTCGCGAAGACTTAAAAGGTGCGGAGCGTGATGAATTAGTTAAAAAGCATGGCTACACCTCTTTAAGTCGACATGAATAAAGCAGCAAAAATATATGTAGCAGGCCATCGTGGCATGGTTGGAAGTGGTATCACGCGTTTACTCAAAGCCCGCGGCTATGAAAACGTCATTACTCGTACCCATGCTGAGCTCGATCTTCTAAATCAAGCAGCAGTACATGACTTCTTGACCACCGAAAAGCCTGACTACGTCTTTATTGCCGCTGCCAAAGTGGGCGGTATTCAGGCGAACAATATTTATCGCGCTGACTTCATTTATCAAAATTTAATGATTGAGTGCAACCTCATTCATGGCGCCTATCAAGCTGGTATTAATCACTTAATGTCATTGGGGTCGAGCTGTATTTATCCAAGAGATTGCCCGCAGCCAATCAAAGAAGAATATTTATTGACGGGGCCGCTCGAGCAAACCAATGAGCCTTATGCGCTCGCCAAAATTGCCGGTATTAAGCTTTGCGAAAACTACAACCGCCAATACGGTACAAAGTATGTCAGCGTCATGCCAACCAACTTATATGGTCCTGGCGATAACTACGACTTAAATAACTCTCACGTTTTGCCTGCGCTCATTCGCAAGGCCCATGAAGCTAAACTCCGCAAAGACCCCCATTTAATGGTGTGGGGATCTGGTAAACCGCGTCGTGAGTTCTTGCACGTTGACGATATGGCTAGAGCCTGCGTCATGCTCATGGAGCAAGGTTACGATGGCTCATTTGTGAATATCGGTTGCGGCAACGACATTACGATCCGCGAATTAGTAGAGCAAGTGGTCTCCGTTGTTGGATTTGAGGGGGAGTTGCAATTTGACACCTCCAAACCCGATGGCACCCCACAAAAACTGCTTGACGTGAGCAAAGCAAATGGTTTGGGCTGGAAAGCTGAAATTGAGTTGCGCCCTGGCATCCAAGATGCCTATAACTGGTTCTTAGAGCAAATTGCCCCCAAACTCCAGCAATAAATTCCAATCCAAGGCAATTAATTGCATTTAGGGGTCTATATGACCTCTTTTCTTTGGGTAAAATTCCCCCATGAATCTGAACTTTTCGATGGTAATTATTTGTGGGGGAGCAGGCTCCCGTTTGTGGCCAGTTTCTCGTGAGAACCGCCCTAAGGTTTTCATGCCAGTTGCAAGCAAGCAATCACTGCTGAGCGAAACTGCCAATCGAATTGAATCCAACGATCCTTGGCTCTGTATTGTTACTTCCGAAAGTCTTGGCTTTCAGGTGGTGGCGGATCTCAAAAATTCCGAGCAAGCAGCCAAACTCACCATCATTGAGCCGCTTCGTCGCAACACTGCCCCTGCCGTACTCTTTGCCGCCTTAGCTGCCCAAGATGCTGGACGCGGCGATATTCCGATGTTGGTATTACCAGCAGATCACGTCATTCATGACAAGGTTGGTTTTGAAATGGCTGTTGCCAAAGCAGTTGATTTTGCCAAAGAAGGTAATTTAGTTACCTTTGGTATTCCGCCAACGCATGCGGAAATCGGCTACGGCTATCTGAAGCTGGGTAAAGCTGCACATACCCCGCGCAATGCCGAAGGTCGTATCGTAGAACAGTTTGTAGAGAAGCCAGCATTTGCCTTGGCTGAACAATACGTAGCGGCAGGCAATTATCACTGGAACTCTGGGATGTTCTGCTTTACCCCGAACACCCTGCTGAAAGTTGCTGGTGACATTGCACCCAATCTATTAAAGCAAGTCGAGAGCTGCTGGAGCGCAAGCATCCAGGGGAAAAATAATGCTACCTCGCTCACGCTAGATAAAACAACCATGACTGCAGTCGAAGATATTTCTCTCGATTACGCGATTATGGAAAAGGCGCCTAATGTTGTCTCCGTGAATGCCAGCTTTGACTGGGACGATGTGGGCTCATGGGATGCTATGGCAAAACATTTCCCCGAAGACGAGCACGGCAATGCCTCTCAAGGAAAAGCGATTTTTGTTGATTCAAAAAACAACTTTGTATTTGGTCGTGAGCGCTTAATTGCAGCAGTAGGCTTAGACAATTTAATCATCGTAGATACTCCAGATGCTTTACTTGTGAGCGCCAAAGGGCATTCCCAATCAGTCAAGAAAGTGGTTGATTCTTTAAATAAGGATCAAGACGAGCGCGCTAGCTATCACAGCACCGTGCATCGCCCATGGGGAACCTACACTGTCATTGAAGAAGGTCCTGATTACAAAATCAAAAGAATTGTTGTGCACCCAGGTGGCAAGCTATCCCTGCAAATGCATCACCATCGCAATGAGCATTGGGTTGTTATTACTGGTAAAGCGGAAATTGTTAACGGTGACAAAGTCTTGCATCTCAATGCCAATGAATCAACCTACATCCCCAAAGAGACTCAGCATCGGCTGACTAATTTAGGTGATACACCTTTGGTTATTATTGAGGCGCAGGTTGGGGACTACTTAGGCGAAGACGATATTGTCAGGTTTGAAGATCAGTACGGTAGAGCCTAAATACTCTCTAGGCTGCACTCTTTAAGTGGCGCTACACTGTTTCTAGAATTTTTTGGACCGCCTGATTGACCCCAATCGGACTTCCTAATACTGGATTCAGGTTTTTCTGTTGCCAGTCCCGCCAAATTTTCTCTAATGTAAAAGCAAGTTCTGATGCATCTCCGCTGGTGCTTAAATAGGCATTCCTAGCGCTGAGCATTTCATTTAGTTGTGGATTTCGATGGGTAACGGCCCAGATGGGGCGTCTCGTCCATAAATAGTCATAGAGTTTTGAAGGAATGTACTCTGCGCACTCCTCACCATTACCATGTAGCAATATCAAAATATCTGCCTGCTGCATTTTTTCAATGACTTGCTCTCTGCCGGATTTACCTAAAGCGGAATCCTTTTCTAAGCGACCATGTGCAATGACAAGGTCATCATATCCAAAGCGCTCAATCGCTTGGACCGTCAATGGATCCAAAGGTGCGCCATAGGCATGAATACGAATGCTTGCGCGCGCTTCAGGATACTTTTGCAACAAAGTATTAACTGCAGCCAAGATGACTGATAGAGAACGATCTTTTGCCAAAGAACCAAAGTGGCAAAGATTGAGGTGCTCGCCATATTGATGCTCAGCTGCAAAATTTGATTGGCTCGGCGGCTGTGCACCAGGCATCACCACAAAACCATGGGCATTTGCTGAGGTATTGAGATTGGGATTGCGAACCTTAGCATAATGCAAAGCGCCTTCAGTAAACCACCAGAGGTGATCTGCATGCGCACATAAATTAGTCTCAAGTTTCTGACGAAAAGCAGCATCTCGATTGCTTGGTTTTGCAAACCCCATATCTTCAGGGGTTTTTCGAATGACCAGTGGATCATGGATCTCAGAAATTAATTCAATACCAGTAGATTTTTTTAACCAAAGGCCTGCCAAGTGAGCAGACCAGGCCCCGCCAGTCGAATACACCACATCTACTTTGCCAGCTTTAATTAAACGGCGCCCATATATATAGGCAGGTAAGGCCCAAGACCACTGGCTAGAGTAACCCAGGCACAACTTCTCAATCGCAATCAAAGGCACCAACAATAAGGATACCGTTCTCGTGGTGACTTTATAGAATAAGCCTCGCCCATATTTATTGGCCACCCAATGACGAAAATCGAAACGGAAACCTGACGGGCCCCAAGCTAAAAATTGACGGTGCGGAAAACGTTGATCTTTAATGCCGGTAATGGCACTAAAAACAATTGGCTGAATTCCAGCATCTATTAGATATGGAATTTTATCGGTAATCGTTTGGCTCGCTGCACGTCCGTCCATATTGAAACCATGCGACAGAATGAGCCAGCGCTTTTCTGTCGTCATCGTATTTGAGTGAGTCTCGAGCAATTCAATGAATCTAGTTAGTTACTCGCAACAATCGACATCACAGCCATCCGCACTGCAATACCAAAGGTGACTTGATTCAAAATAACTGACTGTGGACCATCAGCAACAACTGAGTCAATTTCTACACCACGATTCATGGGGCCTGGGTGCATTACGATGGCATTGGATTTGGCTAAAGCTAAACGACCGGGGTTTAAGCCATACTGCTGAAAGAAAGCATCGCCTTCAGGAACCTGTCCAACTTCCATGCGCTCCTTTTGAATGCGCAGAGTCATTACAACATCTACATCCTTTAAGCCTTCTTCCATGCTATGGAAGACTTTGACGCCCAACATGTCTAGATCGCTTGGAAGCAAGCTTTCTGGACCAATGGCACGAATATCTTCACAACCCAAAGTCGTGAGCGCGTGGATATTTGATTTAGCAACACGGCTATGAACAATGTCGCCCACAATCGCCACCTTCAAACCTTTAAAGGTTTGCTTAAAGTGACGCATCGTATACATATCCAACAATCCTTGCGTTGGATGTTGATGGCTTCCATCACCTGCATTCACGACATGCACATGTGAGGGTACGTGATTCGCGATTTCAATTGGAGCTTTAGATACGCTATGACGCACAACAAAAATATCAGCCTGCATTGCTACTAAATTATCAATGGTATCGAGTAAGCTCTCACCCTTAGCGGTAGATGATGTTGAAATATCTAAATTAATCACATCCGCCGACAAGCGTTTAGCAGCAATCTCGAAAGTCGTTCTAGTACGTGTGGAGTTCTCAAAGAACAAGTTAAATACGCTCTTGCCACGCAATAGAGGAACCTTCTTCACCTCACGAGAAGGATCGGTGACACTCACAAACTGTTGCGCAGTATCCAAAATATGGAGAATCTGCTCTTTTGGGAGGCCCTCTAGAGTCAGAAGGTGCGTTAATTCTCCGGCCGCATTAAATTGATTCACTAGCTGATTCATTGCTCACGCTCCTCTAGCTGAAAGCTGAACTTGCCAGCGGTATCTTTTTCTAAAACCAGAATTTGGTTTTCTGGAACCTGCACCTGCTCACCAACAAAATTGGCAGTTACTGGTAATTCACGGTTTCCTCTATCAGCAAGGACCATGAGTTCAACTTGAGCCGGTCTTCCAAAATCAAATAACTCGTTCAAAGCTGCTCGAACAGTCCTTCCAGTAAGTAGCACATCATCAATCAAAATGACATTGGCACCGCTTACATCAAAAGGTAAATGCGTCGTCATGGTGCTAGCGGTACGCAAGGCAGTCATACCCTTCTCCGCATAGTCATCTCGATGAAAAGCGACATTAATAATCCCAAAGTGTGGAAGCCTTAAATCATGAGCGAGCCGCTCTGCAATCCATGCACCACCCATAGCAAGCCCAGCAAGCTCAAAAGAACCCGCTTGCACTCTCTTGCGCAAGTTCTCTAGTAATTTTTCGTATAACTGTTCTGCATTCATTCTTTAGTCCGGGCTTTATATGAGATCTATTTCTTTTTCTGGTGTTTAACTTAATCTAACTGAGGGGCTTCACGCTTTGTTCTGCAAAATACTGCTCCAAAATGAGCGCTGCAGAGTGCGAGTCTAGATTGTCGTGCATCTTGGAGTCCCCTTCCAAAACTGCTGAGGTATAGCGCTCATCCACCCAGGAAACCGGCAACTGGAAGCGGCCATGCAACTGATTGCCGAAGCGGACTGCCTTTGCAGTCATCGCATGAGAGCTACCATCTGGGTGCACCGGCCTACCAACCACCAATTGATTTGGCTGCCACTCTTTCAAAAGCTTTTCAATCGTCTGAAAAAGAACATCGCTACTTGGCGCTGTAATGGTCTTCAAGGCTTGGCCTGCTTTTGTAACAGAGTTTCCGACAGCCACACCCACTCTTCGCGTTCCATAATCAAATGCCATCACCGTCAACGCGTCATGCATGCCCAGCCTCTCCTGACAGATGAGACAAATCAAATCCTAAGTGACTTACAGATTTTTCGTAACGCTGACTTGATGGCGTATTGAAAATAATCTCAATCATTTGTTCGCATGCCAGAGGCACATTCATCCAGCCATTCAGAGTGATTTCTTCCTCGAGCTGACCAGCACCCCATCCGGCATAACCCAAAGTCATCAAAAAATGTTGCGGGCCTTTGCCTGCAGCAACCGCCTCAAGGACGTCCTTTGAAGTAGTCATCGTCAAGCCGCCTGGAATGATTAATGAGGAGCTATAAGGTGATAGTGAATCAGACTCATGTAAAACAAAGCCGCGCTCGATCTGAACGGGGCCACCAAAATATACTGGCTGCTTTAATAATGGAGCAATTTCTAATTTCAACTCAATCTTGTCAAAGAGAGTTTGCAAATCAACCTCGGTAGGTCGATTGATGACCAAACCCATCGCACCCCTCTCGGTATGCTCAAAGAGATAGATTACCGAACCAGCAAAATTGGGGTCCACCATACCAGGCATCGCAATGAGGAACTGATTGGCAAGATGATCTGCAGAAAAAGAAATGGATGACTCTGATACAGAAGCGCGTTCTGAAGCAGGGGGTGCTTTTTTAGCAGAAGTCATAAGGCTTATTTTACAGAATATCTAGATTTTTCCGGTAATCCAGTAAGCAAAAAGGCCAACTATTTCATGAACCAGGATGTTCCAGTTGTGAGCACCATCTACCAAGTCAAACATCGTCCACTGAAGGCTATTAGCCGTTTGATAATCGACCAACATTGGAAGCACTTCTAAACCCTGTTTTTGGAAAATCTTGGTAGAGCGGTACATATGGCTAGCGGAAGTAATTAGAAGCCATGGCTTAAGCTCCCCTGATTCTGTTTTTAAGCCAAACTCCTCAATCATTGGCTTCATATGAAGCACATTTTCATAGGTATTGCGAGACTGATTTTCGTAATGTGCGTTTTGCTCACTTAAGCCCTGCTCTTGAATCAGCCGCTTAAATGCATCTGCCTCAGAGATTCCCTTGGGAGTAATTCGCCCCGAGAATCCACTGTAGACAAAAGGCAAATCAGGATTCTTGCGGATCATCTCAAACGCCTTAGTCACTCTTTCGGCAGATGAGTAGATTGAAATCTCGCCACGGTCAACGGCTATCCCCCCTCCATCAATTGCGCCACCCAGAATAATGATGCCGCCTAATTCATTATTGGATGATTTTGAAATCTCAGTGTTTGTCACAGCATTTTCAAGCGCCCTAAGAAACACTTCAGATATAGGCAGCCAACCCACCAGAGCAAGATCTACCAAAGCCAGCACCAAAAATCTTTTGCAGAGATGCGGTTTTCGTAAGTACAAAAAGAAGAGCGCCAGCAATACAAAAATGGGCACCCAATTAAGCGGCTCAATGCAAAATTGCACTACCTTCGAGAGAATAAAAAAGATCGTATCCATAATTCCTTAGGATCTTAACCTGTCTTACCTGCCCAGCCGCCTGCATTTACCCTGAATAAGCCCTAATATAGAGGCTATGCAAAAAGCTCTCGTATGGCTCCGCCGTGACCTCCGCCTCTATGACAATGCCGCACTTCACCACGCCCTCAAAGAATGTCGCCAAGTTTGGCTTACTTTCATTTTCGATACCAATATTCTCAAGCCTTTATTGAAAGGTGATTTAGATGCCAACGGGCTCAAGCATGACCGCCGCGTGGATTTCATCTGGCAGGGCATAAAGCAAATTGATGATGAGCTTCGCAAGCAAGGTGGCGGACTCATCGTGCGCTTCGGAAAACCCACTGAATGCATTCCTGAAATTGCCAAAGAGCTGGGTGTCGAAACCGTCTTTACAAACCATGACTACGAACCTTCAGCGATTGAGAGGGATGAAGCTATAAAAGCATCCCTAGAAAAGTTGGGAATTCATTTCGAGAGTTTTAAAGACCAAGTCATTTTTGAGAAGAAAGAAATTCTCACAAACTCAAACACAGTCTTTTCAATCTTTACGCCTTATAAAAATAACTGGCTCAAGACTCTCCAAGAAAAGGATCTTGCTGCATATGAGTGCAACCCAAAACCTGGACAATTAGGTGCCTTACCAAAAAAATTAGATCAAATACTGCCCTCACTAGAGTCGATGGGATTTTGCCCCACCGGCATTGAAAGCTATCTACCGCCTGGCTCTGAGGGTGGTCAGGCTTTTTTAGAAGACTTCCTGCCCCGCATTGATCAATACCAAATCGGTAGAGACTTCCCAGCAATTAAAGGCGTCAGCTACCTCTCCACGTATTTACGCTTTGGCATGCTCTCTATCAGAGGCTTGGTACGTGAAGCCCATCGTCGTATGTTGGCTGGTAGCATGGGTGCAACCATTTGGTTAAGCGAACTGATTTGGCGTGATTTTTATTTCATGATTCTGGCTAATCATCCTCGCTTAGCCACAGGAGCATCTTTTAAGCCGGACTATGACAACATCGTTTGGGAATCTGGCTCTAAAGCAAAGAAGCTATTTGCCGCTTGGTGCGAAGGTAAAACAGGCTACCCTTTAGTTGATGCCGCTATGCACCAACTCAACAAAAGTGGCTATATGCATAACCGTTTACGTATGGTGGTAGCAAGCTTTCTGACTAAAGATTTGGGAATTGATTGGCGCTGGGGCGAAGCCTACTTTGCTGAACATCTCAACGATTTTGAGCTTTCTTCCAATAACGGCGGATGGCAGTGGGCTTCTTCCTCAGGATGTGATGCCCAACCCTACTTCCGTATCTTTAACCCCATCACCCAGTCAGAAAAATTTGATCCAGAAGGTAAATTTATTAAACGCTACCTGCCTCAATTGGAAAAGCTCTCCAAAAAGTCTATTCACGCCCCCTGGAAAGCTGGCCATATTGAGCTGGAGGCTGCCGGGATAGTAATCGGACGAGACTATCCACTTCCAGTAGTGGATCACGATGAAGCGCGCAAAAATACCTTAGTGCGTTATAGCGTGGTTAAAAAAGTCGCTCAATAAATAGAATCATTAGAGCCCTAATCACAGTTCCGATTTAAGATAGAGCATGAGCAAGATCTACGCCGTAGGCGATTTACAGGGCTGTGCGCCCTCTCTCAAAGCCCTAGTCAAGAAGCTTCCTAAAAAATCGAAGATGATTTTTTTAGGAGATCTCGTCAATCGCGGTCCAGACTCACTCGGAGCTTTACGTCAACTGAAAGCCCTACAAGAATCAGGTCGCGCCGAATGTATCTTGGGTAACCATGATCTACATCTCCTGGCTATCGACGCAGGTCTTCGAAAATCTAAGGGCTTAGACACTATTGAACCAATACTGTCAGCGCCAGATCGCAAAGAACTGATTGCTTGGATTCGCAATCGACCCTTGGCCTTGAGTAATGGCAAAGTACTAACGGTTCATGCAGGAGTGCTACCCCAATGGGATCTTCAGCAAACGATTGAATGCGCACAAGAAGTGGAAAAAACTTTACGTGGCAAATCCTATAAAGATTTTCTAGCCAATATGTATGGCAATACGCCAAATCAGTGGAGCAACTCACTGAAAGGTTATGAACGCCTTCGTGTGATTACCAACACCCTAACTAGAATGCGTTTTTGCACACCAACTGGAAAAATGGAATTTGCAAGCAAAGAAGGCTTAGAGCAAGGTCCTAAAGGTTATATCCCCTGGTTCACAGTCCCAAATAGGAAGACTCAAAACATTCTTACCTACTTCGGCCATTGGTCAACCCTGGGCTTATTGCGCCAAGATAATGTGATTGGCCTTGATACTGGTTGTGTGTGGGGCGGTAAGCTCTCTGCCCTTGAAATCTCCAACTCAAATAAAGACTCTAAAAATCTGGAACTTATTCAAGTCAGCGGTTACGACCACCCACTCAGAATGTAAACAATCAGAAATCTTGATTATTTAATACTTAAAGCTCAAAGCTTTTTAAAGGATTTCTCTGCAGCAGCAATAATGGCGTCAACTACTGCATTGTCGTGCGCTATTGAAGTAAATCCAGCCTCATAAGCTGAAGGTGCCAGATAAACTCCCTCATCTAACATCAGATGAAAGAATTTCTTAAAAGACTCAATATTAGTTTTGGTAACCGCCTCGTAGGTAGTTGGCACTTGATCGGCAAAGTAAAAGCCAAACATACCACCAATACTATCCACAGCAAAAGGAACATTGACCTTATCTGCAGCTTGTTTTAAGCCTGCCATTAACTTTTCTGTTTGGCCAGTCAAGCATTCGTAGAAACCGTCGCGAGAAATAATCTCCAAAGTCTTTAATCCTGCAGCAACTGCTACCGGATTACCGGATAAAGTGCCCGCCTGATAAACATTCCCCAAAGGGGCAAGCTTATTCATGATCTCTTTCTTGCCACCAAACGCCGCCATAGGCATGCCGCCGCCCATAACCTTGCCAAGGCAAGTGAGATCAGGGGTTATGCCCTGCAAGGACTGAGCGCCACCTAAGGCGACTCTAAAACCAGTCATCACTTCGTCGTAGATTAAGACGCTGCCATGCTTACTCGTCAAACTTCGAATAGTCGATAAAAATTCTTTTGAAGGCTGAATGAGATTCATATTGCCGGCAATCGGCTCCAAGATCACGGCAGCGATCTGATCTCCCTGCTTTTTAAAGACTTCCTCAATTGCTGCCACATCGTTATACGGCAGAACTAAGGTGTGCTTCACCAAATCCTGCGGAACGCCACCAGAAGAAGGTGCATTTTGGGTAGAGTCTGCAAAGGTAAGTAAGCCCGAACCTGCTTTGACCAAGAGACTATCGGCATGGCCGTGATAGCAGCCCTCAAACTTAATGATCAAGTCACGACCAGTGTAACCACGAGCCAGACGCAAAGCACTCATCGTTGCTTCAGTTCCACTAGAAACCATACGTACCTGTTCGACGCTCGGCATAAGTGCACAGATACGCTCAGCTAATTCAATCTCGCCTTCAGTCGGGGCACCATAACTAAAGCTGGTCTCAGCGGCTTTCTGAACCGCAGCCACCACCTCAGGATTGGCGTGGCCCGCAATCATTGGTCCCCAAGACATAATTAAATCGATATAACGCTGATCATTGGCATCCCAGAAATAAGGGCCTTGGGCTCTGGTAACAAAACGGGGGGTTCCGCCCACCTGACGAAATGCTCGCACTGGAGAGTTGACGCCCCCAGGAATCGTCTTTTGTGCACGCTCAAATAAAACTTCGTTTTGATCTACTTTTGCCATCATGACTTCCGAATTAAATTGCCATCATTTCAAAATCTTCTTTACGAGCACCGCACTCTGGGCAAGTCCAGTTCATCGGAACATCTTTCCAAAGTGTTCCAGGTGCAATGCCTTCATCAGGCAGACCAGCGGCTTCGTCATAAACCCAACCACAGATCAAACACATGTATGTTTTAAATTCCATTACTTAGCTCTCCGAATATTTTTTTGCTGCTTGAATTTAGCTACATTAAGATTGGTCCATTATTTTAAGGTTTTTGAGTGCTTTAAGCCGGTCGCTTTGCATGCATCTCAAACTTGAATAATCGGCACTCCAAAGGACCATTAAATAAAGGTGTGCGCTTAGATTCTTTAATACGTAATTGGCCTGGCAAAGCCATGTCTGCTGTCAACACAAAGATATTCCAGCCACCAAAATCTTCTTTGAGGTGTTGGCCAAACTGACGCAAAAACTCCACAAACTTTGGATCCTGCTCTTCTTGAGCTTGAAGCTTCTTCAAGGACTCACGACTTGAACGCTTAGCACTTTGACGACCAGTCTCTAAATTCAATTCAAAACGATTATCAGGTTCGTCATCGTAATTAGCATCTTCACTAGAAGCTCGATCCTGACCGCGTCCACCTTTAATTACCAAACGCTCACCATAAGGAGGATTTAATAACATTACACCCTCACTAAGATTGCCTGGTGCTTTTGCAGCCAAGGCATCCACCTGACGTACCACCGGCTGATCGGGTAATTGGGCTCTTTGCCAATTACCTTTGAACATCGATACTAATTTCTCATTGATATCACCACCAGATATTTTCAGAGCATCAACACTTGGATATTGCTTGCGCTTTTCTAACATCAAAGCAAGTGCCGCTTCTTTCAAATCTACCCAGCGTTTTTGCTCGGCAGCTTCATTAAACGGCTTAAGTCTTAGAAATCCAAAGCCATGAGCAGATGTCACTAAAGGACGATAAGCCAATCGACTTGGCTTGGCATCGTCGCCATACATACCAGCACGAATTGCGCCCGGTGGAACACCTAATGCTATCTGCGCAGCCTCAATCAAGAAGGTGCCACTACCGCACATAGGATCAAATAAAGTCTGACCCGGCTTCCAAGAGGTAATCGATAAGATACCGGCTGCTAAATTTTCCTTCAGAGGTGCGTCGCCCTTTTCATCACGCCAGCCCCGCTTAAATAATGCCTCACCCGAAGTATCTAAATAAATCGTGATTTGAGTGGCTGTTAAATGGGCTTGCACTCGTACGTCCGGAAAGGCGGTATCGATGCTAGGGCGGTCACCAGTTACATCACGTAAACGGTCAACGATGGCATCTTTAATTTTGAGAGTTGCAAAATTTAAGCTCTTTAATGGGGAGCGATGGGCTGTCACATCAACTCGTAAAGTTTGCTTTGAGCTAAACCACTCCTCCCACGCCAAGCCGCTCGCCAATTTATATAAGTCCTCTTCCTGCCTATAAGGCGCTTGTGCCATTTGCAATAACACCCGACTCGCAATCCGGGAGTGCAAGTTTAGTGCCATGGCAGCAGAAATTGGCGCAGCAAGGCCAACACCTCCAGTAGGGCTTGTAGGCGTAGGATCAATTACCCATGTCCCCAAGGCCTTACATTCTGGGCGTCCAGCAATCTCTGCTAGCTCCTGGGCAAGCGGCACTTCCAAGCCACCTGGACAAACAACAAAAAATCTCATGGTGCTAACAGTCTATAAATGGGAGATTAAAAAAATAAAACAGTATTTAGCAGTATTAAAAAGCTGGGCTTAAGGCTTAATCAATACTAAGGCAACAATAATTACCAATAAGATCACTGGGACTTCATTAAACCAACGAAACCAAACGCCAGATCGTTTATTGACACCTGTACGAAACTTCTTGAGTAGACTAAAACAGGCATGGTGATAACCAATCACCAAAATTACAAAGAACAATTTGGCATGCATCCAGCTATCTCCAGCACCAATGCCAAAGTAAAGCCATAGCGTAAGACCTAGCAGCACCGCTGGCACAGCCAAGATAGTCATAAAGCGGAAGAGGCGATCCGCCATACCCAATAAGCGGACATAAGCGTCAGGGTTTTTCTCTTCGGCCAAGTTCACAAAAATTCTGGGCAGATAAAACAAACCGGCGAACCAAGAGGTGATGAATACGATGTGAAAAGTTTTTACCCAGAGGTAGGCATTGCTCATATGTGGTTTGCTCTATTTATCTTTTTACTTTATGTCCGAATCTCGCCATGACCCATGACCACATACTTCAATGAGGTCAGGCCATCCAGGCCTACAGGGCCACGCGCATGCAATTTGTCATTAGAGATACCGATTTCAGCCCCTAAACCATATTCAAAGCCATCTGCAAAGCGAGTGCTGGCGTTGACTATCACGCTGGCGCTGTCCACTTCACGCAAGAAGCGATCGGCCTGCGCTTTGTTATTAGTAATAATGGCATCTGTATGTTTGCTGCCATATTGCTCAATATGATTCATTGCTTCATCGATATTGGCCACCGTCTTAATAGATAAGATGGGAGCCAAGTACTCAGTTTGCCAATCTTCCACTTTGGCATCGACCAGATTCTGAAAACCATTTGCCTCAAGAGTTTTGCGAGTCAATTCATCAACCCGTAACTCCACACCTTTATCTTGATAAATCTTGCAAAGGGTTGGCAAGACTTTCTGCGCAATCTCTTGATTGACTAACAAGGTCTCCATCGCATTGCAAGGGGCATAGCGTTGAGTCTTGGCGTTGTCACATACCTTCACTGCCATTGCTATGTCTGCATCAGCATCAATATAGGTATGACAAATTCCATCCAAATGCTTAATCATCGGCACACGCGCTTCAGCCATAAGGCGGGCAATCAAACTCTTACCGCCGCGAGGCACGATCACATCAATAAATTGGGTCATGGTGATCATCTCGCCGACGGCACTTCGATCGGTAGTAGTCACCACTTGCACAGCATCTTTAGGTAAGCCAGCAGCAGCCAGACCTTCTTGAATAATCTGGGCTAGCAAAGTATTTGAATCAATTGCTTCGGAACCACCACGCAAAATCACAGCATTGCCAGACTTTAAGCATAAGGCGGCCGCATCAATAGTGACGTTTGGGCGAGACTCATAAATAATGCCAATAACACCCAGTGGAACACGCATCTGACCCAGCTCAATGCCAGAAGCCTGCTTTTGCAATGCGGAAATTTTGCCAATTGGATCATCCAAAGAAACAATTTGCTCTAAACCCAAAGCCATGGTTTCAATCGTTTTAGGAGTCATAGTTAGGCGATCAACAAAAGCAGGATCTTGCCCATTGCCTTTTGCCCGCTCTACATCCACTTGATTAATCTTCTGTATTTCAGCCGCTTGCTGACGAACTGCTTCAGCAATATGTAATAAAGCCCGATTCTTTTGCTCACTTGATGCGCGCGCCATTGCACGCGATGCGGCACGCGCTCGCATCCCAATGTCCTGCATCATTTCTTGAATGGATGAACTCATTTCATAATCTCTTATTTCTTAACGAAGTAAATTTCCAACTAAACGCAAACCATCCCATGGATCAGCAGGTAAATCAGCCGCATACAAACCCTTTACTTGGCGATCTAATCCTGCTGCAACCTGCATCGCTCTTCGCAGCTTGAGGGGCTGAACTCTTCTCAATGCCGCTGGGTATAAACGCTCTTTATTACCCCAAATTCGGTTGGCCCGCATCAAGTTCTGCACTGATTCACCGGCGTCGCTTGCAGACTTCAATTTAGATAGTATCCGAAGCTCTTCAGTTACGCTCCACAGAATCAATACCAGGGGCTCTCCCTCACCTTTGAGGCCATCAAGCATACGATTTAGCCTAGCGAGATCTCCAGCCAGCATTGCTTCAGTCAATTCGAATACGTTGTAGCGCGCTACTTTCAGAATGGAAGAACGAATTTGTTCCTCGCTTAGTTTTCCGACGGGATATAGCAATCCCAACTTCAAAATTTCTTGATGAGCAGCGATGAGATTTCCTTCTACCTGATCAGCTATAAATTCAAGTGCGCGCTGACCTTCTGGGCCCGCCTCCACTTCTTGATCTTGGCGCTTCAGTCGTCCAGCAATCCACTGTGGCAAATGGCTACGATCCAAAGAATCTATCTGAATAGCCATACCGGCATCGTCCAAAGCACTGAACCACGCAGAAGTCTTAGTCTTACCATCCAAGCGAGGCAACACAATACAGACAACGGTATCCGGGCCATCAGGCGCAACTGATTGTGAAGCAATTTGAGCGGCGAATTGTTTTAAAGCGTCAGCGCCATCACGCCCAGGCTTACCGGTCGGAATGCGCAACTCGACCCAACGCTTATCCCCAAACAAAGACATGGTTTGACCTGCGTTCATCAGGGCGCTCCAATCAAAACCACGCTCCTGAAGTAAGACTTCACGTTCGGTATATCCGTGCTTCTTAGCAAACAAACGCAGTTGATCCATTGCCTCCATCATCAATAGTGGCTCATCACCACTAAAGACATACAACGGTAATAAAGGATTGCCTGCCTGCGATTGCTTAAGATGAGTTAGTAGCGTGTCGACTTTAACCATAGGGTTTATTTAGTCTGCAAAATTTAGAAGCTTTTGTTTTTTGGCGCATTAGCAGAAGCTGCTACACGACGCAAAATTTGAATCGCTAAATCACGACGCATTAAGCCCAAGAATCCTTGAATCTGGGCATCGTTTGCCAAAACAGTAGAGACTGAAAAGTCCAAGTCTCGGGTAATATAAATTTCTGACTCAGGCACAACTTCGTTGCCGGCTGTATCAAAAGCTCTAAAAACTACACGAACATTTAAGCGATAAGCGGAAATCTGGCCATTGGCGTTAAAGGCCAAGATTTCTTGATTCGTAGTTTCATTCAGAATATCCAACATCAGATCTGCATCTCGTGGATTAATGGCGACCTTTACAGCAGTACCAGTCAACACGGCAGTTTGAATATCAGCCCGTAACTGAGGCGAAGGATTGCCCGTAATTGCAAGCGCCTTATAAGGCAGATCAACCGCTCCCTTCAAACGAAAGCCACAAGCTGTTACTGAGCCGATTACTGCAGCTCCAAACAGGGCTAATGTAGAACGTCGCGCTATATTAATCGGCAATACGCCGCGCTTTGCAATGTGCTCCGTCTTCATAGTTTTCTCATCTTCCCTAGGCAACAATGTTTACTAGTCGTCCAGGTACCACAATGACCTTTTTAGGATTGCCACCATTAATAGCCTTAAGGGCAGGCTCACTTTGCAAAGCTAGAGTCTCAATTTGCTCTTTTGATGAATCAGCAGGCACTTTAATTTCACCGCGTAACTTGCCATTAATCTGAAGCATCAAAGTCAGCTCAGTCTGCACCAATGCCGCTTCATCTACCGAAGGCCATGGAGCATCAAGCAAAGGCCCGTAAGTCTTTGTATAACCAAGATCTTTCCACAACACATGGGTCATGTGTGGAACTACTGGATAGAGTACACGCAATAAGATACTTAAGCATTCACGCAAGACTGGCGGGCTAATGGCAGTATTCTGCTCCAACTTGATAGGCTCAAGAATATTAAGCATCTTCATCGCAGCAGAAACCACCGTGTTGTATTGACGACGTTGATAGTCAAAGTTAGCTTGCTTCAAAATCGTATGCACTTCACGACGCAGTTCTTTTTCGGCATCACTAAAGTTACTAGGCAAGCCATCAGAAGCATCACTTAAAGCATTTGCCTGACTGCTGGAATATATCCAGACCCGGCGCAAGAATCTAGAGGCGCCATCTACACCAGCGCCAGACCACTCTAGCTGTTGCTCAGGAGGAGCAGCAAACATCACAAATAGACGCGCAGTATCAGCACCATGTTGATCTATCAGGGCCTGGGGATCAACACCATTGTTCTTGCTCTTAGACATCTTCTCAACACCACCAATAATTACGGGCGTATTGGAGGCATCACCTATCAACTTGGCACCTTGCGGACGACCCTTTTCATCAAGATCTAGTTCCACATCCAAGGGATTAAGCCAAGTCTTTTTACCCGAAGCATCTTCAGAATAATAGGTCTCATTGAGGACCATACCTTGGGTCAGCAAATTCTGAAAGGGCTCATCAAAAGTTATGAGATTGAGGTCGCGCATGACCTTAGTCCAGAAGCGCGCATAAAGTAAATGCAAAATCGCATGCTCAATGCCGCCAATGTACTGATCCATTGGCATCCAATATTCATTGCGCTCATCAACCATGGTTTTAGCATCAGGTCCGGTATAGCGCATGAAATACCAAGAGGAATCTACAAAGGTATCCATAGTGTCAGTTTCGCGACGCGCAGGCTTGCCGCACTTTGGACACTTCACATTCAAGAAGTCAGCGCGCTTATTGAGCGGATTACCACTGCCGTCAGGTACACAATCTTCCGGCAATACTACTGGCAGGTCTGCCTCCGGCACGGGTACGGCACCACAGCCAGGATTGCTCTCGTCGCCACAATGAATAATCGGAATTGGCGTACCCCAATAGCGCTGACGAGAAATACCCCAATCCCGCAATCGATAGGTAGTCTTAATTTCGCCAATGCCAAGCTTTTCAAATTCTTTCGCAACAGCGCTCACCGCTTCTTCATGGGATAAGCCATCAAACTGAGCACTGTTAAAACAAACTACACCTTCTTTTTGGGCATACCAATCTTCCCAACGGGTGGCATTAAACATTGGCGAGTCGCCATTGAGGGCAATTACTTGCTTAATTGGCAACTCATACTTCAGCGCAAAAGCAAAGTCGCGCTCATCGTGAGCTGGCACCCCCATTACCGCACCATCGCCATAAGACATTAATACGTAATTACCAACCCAAACAGGTACTGGCTCATGAGTCAAGGGATGCGTGACATACAAGCCAGTAAACATCCCCTCTTTTTCTTGAGTAGCTAAATCAGCCTCGATCACGCTACCTGTTTTGCATTTCTCAATAAATGCGGCGAGCTCTGGATTGTTAGCAGCTGCCTTGGCAGCCAATGGATGCTCCGCTGCTACTGCGCAGAAGGTAACACCCATGATGGTGTCTGCGCGCGTAGTGAACACATACAAAAGACCGTCTTGAATAAAGTTACCGTGATCATCAGCAATGTCATGCTTAAAAGCAAAACGCACGCCGCGGCTCTTGCCGATCCAGTTTTGCTGCATGGTCTTGACGCGCTCAGGCCAGCCTAAGCCATCTAAACCAGAGAGTAATGGTTCTGCATAAGCAGTGATATTGAAGTAGTAACCAGGAATCTCACGCTTCTCTACTAAAGCGCCAGAGCGCCAGCCACGACCATCAATCACTTGCTCATTTGCTAATACGGTTTGATCAATTGGATCCCAATTCACCACTTGTGTTTTGCGATAAGCGATACCCTTTTCGAGCATCTTTAAAAATAGCCACTGGTTCCAACGATAATAGTTAGGGCTACAGGTAGCAACTTCACGTGACCAATCGATTGCTAAACCCATAGCAGCCATTTGCTTTTTCATATAAGCAATGTTGTCGTAGGTCCATTTAGCGGGGGGAACTTTATTTTGTATCGCTGCATTTTCAGCCGGCATACCAAAGGCATCCCAACCCATAGGCATGAGAACGTTATAGCCTTGCATGCGGAGCTGACGTGCCATCACATCGTTAATGGTGTAGTTGCGTACGTGCCCCATGTGGAGCTTGCCAGATGGATAAGGCAACATTGAGCAGGCGTAATACTTTGGCTTCTGCTTACCCTGCGCATCCACTGCGTTCTCGGCTACTTGATAGACTTGCGCACTTTCCCAATCAGCTTGCGCTGCCGCTTCAATACTGCGGTAGTCGTAATCCTTACTCATTCTTCAACAACTCTTTTCTTCTATTTTTGATTGATTGACTAATTATTTACGTAAGCCAAGAACATCTTGCATGTCGAATAAACCTGCACTTTGGTTTTGCAAGAAACGGGCTGCACGCAATGAACCTTGCGCATAGGACTGACGGCTTGAAGATTTATGACTAATTTCAATACGCTCGCCATCACCAGCAAATAAAACAGTATGGTCACCAACAATATCGCCACCGCGAATCGTTGCAAAACCAATAGAGCCTTCTTTACGTTCACCGGTATGACCTTCACGTGCAAACACGGCAACGTCATCGAGCTTTTCACCTAAAGCATCCGCAATCACTTCACCCATCTTGAGTGCAGTACCAGAAGGAGCATCCACCTTATGCTTATGATGAGCCTCAATAATCTCAATGTCATAACCTTGATTGAGCATCTTTGCAGCGATCTCTAGTAACTTAAAAGTCGCATTCACACCCACACTCATGTTTGGCGCAAAAACGATCGCTAACTTTGCCGACGCTTTTTTCAAGCTAGCAATTTGATCGGTAGTTAGGCCTGTTGTACCGATAATCATTTTGGTGCCGGCCTTTTCCGCAAAAGCCAAATGGGCCATAGTGCCTTCAGGCCTAGTGAAGTCAATTAAGAATTGTGCATTAGCTAAAACCTGGGCAACATCAGAGGAAATGAGCACGCCAGTTTTTTTACCCAAGAAGGCGCCAGCATCTTCACCCAACTGTGGGCAAGCATTATGTTCAAGCGCACCAACCAACTGCGCATCAGTTGTATTGAGAACAGCCTCAATCAACATCTTACCCATACGGCCTGTTGCGCCTGCTATTGCAATCTTCATCATTTTTCTTCGCTTCTGATTAAAAGTGGCTGAAGAAACTGACTTCAGCATCAACACATAAGTAATTTCTACTTGGCTTCACTAGCCTGCGGAACATTAAGAGCGCCAGGCCCCAATGGCTCAGACTGAACATTTGGATCCTTTTTAGAAAAACTAAAATAGTCCCAGAATGAACTGCCAGTTTTAGCTGGCGGTATGGCTACACCAGCCGCTAAATTATCCGTTTTACTTGGCACCATCAGTTCAGGTTGCTGCAATGGCGGGGTAACTGGTGGCTTATTGGAGCCCGTGATGACTTCCCAGAACGAACGCTTGGTTTTGGCGTAGTTATCAATCTCGGCAACCATCTCAACTTCTGTAGGCAAAGCATCACCTTCAAACTTCACTACTTTGTCGCCATCAAAGAACACTGTGACATGACGATCTTTGCCCATGACCTGACCAGCGCGCTTGAATTCAAAAATATAATCCCAGCGATTCGCATGGAAATAACTTGCCAATAATGGTGTACCTAAAATTTGGCGCACCTGTTCACGAGTCATGCCCAATTGCAACTTAGCGTACTGCTCGCTAGAAATAAAGTTGCCTTGCACAACATCCGGAACATAAGGTCTAAAAACCTTATTCATCCAAGCGCGTTGAGTTTCATCAACGGCAGAAGTGCATCCAACCACCCCCATCAATCCCAATAGGGCCAGGGAGACCAGCCCCAATCGGGCAGGGGAATAAACACCCTTCAAAAACGGGTTCAAAAAGCGGGTAAAAAGTTCAAGGCAATTTTGCATGGCTGGCCGTATCATTAAGACATTGATTTTAGCTCCCAATGCCATAAATATGACCCAAAACCCTAGTCCTGAAGATTTACGCGATATTGGCCTAAAAGCTACCGGCCCAAGGATGAAAATCCTCGATTTTTTTCATCAAAACGGCGGAACCCACTTTAGCGCCGAAGATGTCTTCATGGCCTTAGCCAAAGAAGACAAAGAGATAGGCTTGGCAACGGTTTACCGGGTACTCACCCAATTTGAGCGGGCTGGCCTCCTATTGCGAAGCCATTTTGAATCCAGTAAGGGTGACAGCAGAGCCATCTATGAATTGAATGAGGGCCAACACCATGACCATCTGGTTTGCATTGATTGTGGGCATGTAGAGGAATTTGTGGACGAAGCCATTGAAAAAAGGCAGCGCGATATTGCCAAAAACCTGGGTTTTAAGCTCCAAGAGCATTCTTTGGCCATGTATGGCCAGTGCCTGAAGAAAAATTGCCGCAACAAACAAGCTAAATAAAACAGCCAAAATAAGCAGTTTTCAGCACTATAGAAGCAAAAAAGACCTCAAATTGAGGTCTTTTTTACAAAATGAAGCCTAAAAAGAAGATTTAAGCGTTTTTTAACAACTTTTAAGCACTCTTAACTACTCTCATCTATTTTTTCTTACTTGACAGCCATTAATGCTTCAGCAGCATTGAGCATCTGCACTGAATAACCCCATTCGTTGTCATACCAAGCTAGTACTTTGACCAACTTGCCGTCTGCAGAGACGCGAGTTTGGGAGGCGTCATAAATACTTGGGCGTGGGTCATGGTTAAAGTCGATGGATACCAATGGCAAAGTATTGAAGCCCAAAATACCTTTGAGATCACCTTCGCTAGCAGTCTTGAGAATGGCATTCACTTCGTCAACGCTGGTGGCGCGACTAGCAGCAAAAGTGAGGTCGACAACAGACACGTTAATCACTGGTACGCGCATCGCGAAACCATCAAAGCGACCTGCCAAAGCTGGCAGAACTAAACCAACCGCCTTAGCGGCACCAGTCTTCGTTGGAATCATGCTGGTAACAGCAGAACGTGCACGACGCATATCCTTGTGATACACATCTGTTAATACTTGGTCATTAGTAAATGCATGAATCGTAGTCATCAAACCAGATTCAATACCAATCTTTTCTAAGAGCGGTTTAACTAATGGAGCCAAACAGTTTGTTGTGCAACTGGCATTAGATACAACCACATCGCCTGGCTTCAATACATTCTGGTTTACGCCGTACACAATAGTTGCGTCTACATCTTTTTCGCCAGGAGCAGAAATCAATACTTTCTTCGCGCCCTGCTCAATATGAATCATGGCCTTTTCTTTTGAAGTGAACTTACCAGTACATTCCAAAACTAAATCAACGCCCAACTCACCCCATGGGGTTTCTGCGGGATTACGTGTGCAGAACATTTTGATACGGTCGCCATTGACCACCATGCAATCACCATCAACAGAAACGTCTGCTGGGAAGCGGCCGTGCGCAGAGTCATATTTTGTGAGGTGGGCATTAATTGCAATATCACCCATCGCATTAATTGCGACGATCTGGATATCACGACGCGGCTTACCGTTTACTTGATCTTCATACAAAGCACGCAATACCATGCGGCCAATACGCCCATAACCATTAATTGCGACACGAATTGTCATTTATTTCCCCTTACTAATATTGAATTTACTTTGTACCGTGAATTATTTCTTTGCGACGCATTGTTTAACTGTCTTCGCAATCTGATCAGCCGTTAGGCCAAAATATTCATACAACACTGGTGCCGGCGCTGATTCACCAAAGGTATCTACGCCATGAACTGCTGCACAACCATACTTCCACCAAAAATCGCTCACGCCCGCTTCAACTGCAATGCGCGGAATATTCGCAGACAATACTTTTGCTTTGTAGTCAGAATCTTGTTGATCAAAGACAGTGGTTGAAGGTATCGAGACCACTCGAATACCGAAGCCTTCTTTTTCTAACTGCTGCGCAGTTTGTAATGCAAGTGCAATTTCAGAACCAGTCGCAATAATGACTGCATCAATCTTGCCAGATGGATCACGCAAAACATAACCACCACGTGCGATTTCTTTAATTTGCGCAGGGGTACGAGATACAAATGGACAATTCTGACGACTAAAGATCAGGGCGCTAGGTCCATTTTTACGTTCAATAGCTGAGCCCCAAGCTACAGCAGTCTCTGTGGTGTCACAAGGACGCCAAACCATCAGGTTCGGTATGAGGCGCAAGCTAGCCACATGCTCCACAGACTGATGGGTTGGGCCATCCTCACCCAAACCGATTGAATCGTGGGTAAAGACAAAAATGCTGCGCAATTTCATCAAAGCAGCCATACGCAAAGCGTTACGACTGTAATCGGAGAAAGTTAAGAATGTGCCTCCAAATGGGATGTAACCACCATGCAAGGCAATGCCGTTCATGATGGCACTCATGCCAAATTCACGGACACCATAATTAATATGGTTACCCCATTGATCACCGCGCACAGGTTTACAGGTTGACCAATTAGTGAGGTTGGATCCTGTTAAGTCAGCAGAGCCGCCCATAAATTCTGGTAAAGCAGGTGCCAAAGCTTCGATCGCGTTCTGACTTGCTTTACGAGTCGCAATGGTTTCTGCTTTAGTTTGGCAAGTTTTTAAGTACGCATTTAATGTAGATGAAAAATCTTTGGATAGATCACCTGCCATACGACGTTGCAATTCAGCAGCAAGTTCTGGAAATTTATTTTTGTATTTCTGAAATTCTTTATTCCACTCATGTTCAGCTGCTTGACCACGCTTTTTAAAATCCCAAGCAGCATAAATATCTTTTGGAACTTCAAATGGTGCGTATGGCCAATTCAATGCAACACGAGTAGCTGCAATTTCAGTCGCGCCCAATGGCGAGCCATGCACTTTATCGCTGCCAGCCATATTTGGCGAGCCTTGACCAATCGCGGTCTTGCAGCAAATCAGGGTTGGCTTATCGCTCTTTTTAGCCTTGGCAATCGCGGCAGATACAGCTTCTGCATCATGCCCATCAACAGCACGAATCACATTCCAACCATAAGCCTCAAAACGCTTAGGGGTATCTTCGTTAAACCAAGAAACGACTTTGCCATCAATCGAGATGCCGTTGTCATCCCATAATGCAATAAGCTTATTGAGTTTGAGTGTGCCAGCCAAAGAACATACTTCATGGCTAATGCCCTCCATCAAACAGCCATCGCCTAAAAATACATAGGTGAAGTGATTAACAATATTAAAGCCAGGGCGATTAAATTCTTCTGCCAATAATTTTTCAGCAAGCGCCATTCCCACTGCATTCGAAATTCCTTGACCCAATGGACCAGTAGTTGTTTCTACGCCAGGAGTAATTCCATACTCAGGATGTCCTGGAGTTTTGCTATGCAATTGACGGAAATTTTTCAACTCTTCAATCGGCAAGTCGTAACCGGAAAGATGCAAGAGTGAATACAACAACATAGATCCGTGGCCATTAGATAAAACAAAACGATCGCGATCAATCCAATGGGGATCTGTTGGGTTATGTTTTAAATGTTCATTCCAAAGACCAACAGCAATATCTGCCATACCCATTGGCATGCCAGGGTGACCTGAATTTGCCTGCTGTACTGCATCCATGGATAAGGCGCGAATGGCATTGGCCATACGAATTTGAAGATTTGACATCGTAAAAGTGGTCTCTGGAAAATTAATTGGCTATATTTCAGTAATGCCTCAATTTTATCTTCCCGGACCATGGGAATCCCAAAAGCCAACCGCCCTCACCCCAGAGGTTGCCCACCATTTGCGCGTTAGACGCGTCCAAGTAGGGGAATTTTTCCCCGTATTTGATGGAAAGGGGCAAGTTGCCAAGGGTGAGCTCCTCTCTTTGAGTGGGAAAACGGGTCAAGTCCAGCTAACGGATATCCGCACCGACACCCATCGTGAGACCCCATATGCCATTACTTTGGCCCAGGGATTGGCTGGTGGCGACAAAATGGACTGGATTGTTGAAAAAGCGGTAGAAACTGGCGCCCAAAATATTGCCCCATTGCAATGCGAGCGCTCCATCCTCAAACTCACCCGCTCTAGCGACCAAGAACGCGGTCAAAAGCGTCTAGCTCACTGGGAAGGGATTATTCAAGCTGCATGCGAACAATGCGACCGCACCGTCTTTACCAGCCTAGAGCCCATTCAAACTTTTGAAAGTTATTTAATAGCGACTCCAAAACCCGCACTCAAACTACTACTCAGTCCTGATGCGTCGAAAAGCCTGTATTCAGTACTCTTTGAAAATGATCCACAAGATATCGTCTTAATGATCGGCCCTGAAGGCGGTCATTCGCCTGAAGAAGAGGCGCAAGCGCAAGCAGCAGGCTATCAATTGGTTTCACTGGGGGAGCGGGTACTCAGAACAGAAACAGCGGGTGTAGTGGCTATTACAGCCGTACACAGCATATGGAATCCTGAAATGCAAAATCGCCTCAAATAGAGGCGATTTATAAGGCTTGCAGGACTTTAGCGGTTAAGCAAAAGAATAGAAGACGCGGTATGGAGTGCGGCGCTCTGCCCAGAAATCAACGGCATCGCGGAAAACATCTAAAAGCGTTTCACGAGCTTCTTTGTCGAACTTCTGAGTGCAAGGCAGTCCTTCGAGCACCACTACAAATCCAGGTTGTGGACCAGACTTGTCTACGGTAGTTGTCAAAGCATCTAACAAAGGATCGTAATTTTTTGCCTGCTGCTTAGTAAATGAGTAAGCAATAGCAATAGATTCCAAAACCTCACCTTTAGTCATTGCATTTGCGCAATTGGCATAAATGAAGTGTTGACCCAATTCAGTTGCCGCTTCCTGCAAATCAGGAGTGCGGAAAGCGCGAATGGATTGAACGATATTAGGGCGCACACTGCGCAACATTGCCGGCGGTCCGGCATCGCGAACGGCCAAAGCGGCACGCCAAGAAGCTGTCACTTTTTTCCCCGAAACTTGATTTGCTGCATAGGTTTGTAAACGAGATAAACCGCCTTCGGCATAAATGTTGGCAGCGGATGATTCGGTTTCCAGTCGATCATTGCTATCCCAACTTTCAGCACGGCTATGTTCATCGAAGCTGGCTGTATTGCTGTTTTCAGAGCGATTATTCATGATGGGTGCTAGGTTACCCGTAACACGCCATCAAATCAAGCCCAAATACAGTGCATTTTATGTAAAGCACTGATTTATATAGAAATAATTTATGTAAGTTATTACTAACTTACATAAATTACCAATTCTTAAGAAATGCCTCTGGCGTTACTTGCTGCCTCTACAACCGCCAAAGTTGTCACATTCACAATACGGCGCACAGTTGCGGCCGGAGTGAGGATGTGAATTGGCTTAGCAACACCCAGCAACAACGGGCCGATTGCAATGCCATTGCCTGCTGCTGTTTTTAGCAAGTTGTAAGAAATATTTGCTGCATCAATGTTTGGCAAAACCAATAGATTGGCATCACCCTTCAGTGAAGACGAAGATACTGCACCTTCACGAATGCTTGCATCTAAAGCGCTATCGCCATGCATCTCTCCATCAACCTCTAAAGTTGGATCCGCCTTCTGAAGCAATGCCAATACTTCGCGCATTTTGACTGCGGAAGGGGCGTTGCTAGAACCAAAATTCGAATGGGACAGAAGCGCAACTTTAGGCGCTAGCCCTAGCTTTCTCATTTCGCTTGCCGCCATGAGAGTGAGGTCTGCTAACTGTTCAGCAGTAGGATCAAGATTGATATGGGTGTCCACTAAAAATACTTGGCGACCCGGAAGGATCAAACCTGACATCGCACCATATACATTTGCACCAGGCTCATGCCCAATCACTTCATCAATATATTTCAAGTGCGTAGCGATATTGCCGACCGTGCCGGAGATCATGCCATCGGCCATGCCTTTTTGAATCAACAAGCTTCCAATCAAGCTGTTGCGGCGACGCACTTCCAACTTAGCAAACGACTGAGTTACGCCCTTACGCTCTGTGAGTCCAAGGTAGGTTTGCCAGAAATCACGGAAGCGTGAATCATTCTCTGGATTCACAATTTCAAAGTCATCGCCCGCTTTCATGCGCAGGCCAAACTTCTCAATACGATGTTCGATCACCGCTGGGCGACCAATCAGAATTGGGGTTGCAAGATGCTCATCAATGATGATCTGCACTGCACGCAATACACGCTCATCTTCACCCTCAGCGAACACAATACGTTTTTGATTTGCTGGTACACGTTTAGCAATGCTAAAGAGTGGCTTCATCAAAGTACCTGAGTGGTACACGAATTGCTGCAACTGATTGCGATAGGCATCGAAATCTTTAATTGGACGTAGAGCTACACCATCATCCATCGCCGCCTTAGCAACTGCAGGAGCAATCACAGTAATGAGGCGAGGATCGAATGGCTTCGGAATTAAATACTCTGGGCCAAAGGATAAGTTATCGAGACCGTAAACAGACGCCACCACTTCGCTCTGTTCTGCTTGAGCCAATTCCGCTACAGCCTTGACCGCTGCGACTTCCATGCCACGGGTAATCGTTGTTGCACCCACATCTAATGCACCGCGGAAGATGAACGGGAAACACAAAACGTTATTCACTTGGTTCGGATAATCAGTACGACCTGTTGCCATCACTGCATCTGGACGAACCGCTTTTACTTCTTCAGGCAAGATTTCTGGGGTTGGGTTTGCCAAGGCATAAACTAATGGCTTTGGCGCCATCTTCTTCACCATGTCTTGCTTAAGCACACCGCCAGCGGAAAGACCTAAGAAAATATCTGCACCTTCAATCGCTTGATCAAGCGTGCGCAGATCCGTCTCTTGGCAGAATGGCTCCTTCTCAGGATCCATCAACTCTTTACGGCCCTTGTATGCAACTCCAGCCAAGTCAGTAACCCAAATATTTTTACGCTGAATACCTAAATCAACCAATAGGTCTAAACAGGCTAGCGCAGCAGCGCCCGCTCCTGAAGTAACTAACTTCACTTCTTCTACTTTTTTGCCAACCACCTTCAAGCCATTGAGGATGGCGGCTGCAACCACAATCGCTGTACCGTGCTGATCATCGTGGAAGACTGGAATCTTCATGCGAGCTTGCAACTTACGCTCAACGACAAAGCAATCGGGCGCTTTAATATCTTCTAAATTAATGCCGCCAAAAGTTGGCTCTAGTGCCGCAATAATTTCTACTAATTTATCGGGATCGTTTTCATTCACTTCAATATCGAAAACGTCAATGCCAGCAAACTTCTTAAAGAGAACTGCTTTACCTTCCATCACTGGCTTACTTGCCAGCGGTCCAATATTTCCCAAACCTAAAACGGCTGTACCGTTCGTAATAACGCCAACTAAATTTCCACGTGCTGTGTACTTGAATGCATTTGCAGGATCTTTCACAATCTCTTCGCAAGGGGCTGCCACACCAGGCGTATATGCGAGCGCTAAGTCTCGCTGATTGGTTAATTGTTTTGTTGGGGCAATTTCAATTTTTCCCGGAGTCGGAAACTCGTGGTACTGAAGCGCTGCCTCTCTTAAGGCTGCAATTTGTTGCTCTTTATTATTTTCTTTGCTCATCCACTAACTCGCTAAGTTCTGTCTTATCTTCGTTTATCTAAGACTTATAAGACTTCAATTCTATTCCTCTCGGACATTCACCCCATAACCACCATAAAATGGGGTATGTCTTCTCACTCTAAATCCCTTGGGGAATTTGATCTCATTGAGCGTTTTTTCAAAACGGGTGCGGATGCATTGCGCACCAATGTGGATCAAGGCATTGCCTTGGGTATTGGTGATGACTGCGCCCTGATCAAGCCACCAGCGAATGAAGAAATAGCCATTACTAGCGATATGCTGGTTGAGGGCAGGCACTTTTTTGCAGGCGCTGATCCTGCCCTATTAGCCCGCAAAGCCCTAGCAGTCAACCTTTCAGACTTAGCTGCCATGGGGGCAAGTCCGCTGGGCTTTACCTTGGCAATCGCTTTACCAAAAGTAGATGAAGTCTGGCTGGAAGCTTTCTCTAAAGGGCTTTTTGCCATTGCTAAGGAGTATTCCTGCCCCCTTATCGGCGGAGATACCACTGCAGGCCCCCTCACCATCTCTATCACCGCCTTTGGCAGCATCCCTGCCGGGAATGCTATTCGCAGATCTGAAGCAAAGATGGGTGATGACGTTTGGGTCTCGGGTACGGTTGGAGATGCCAGACTTACTCTTGCTGCACTGCGTCATGAAATAAATCTATCCAGTGAAGATTTACAAAGAATCGAAAACCGTATGCATCAACCAAAACCGCGCATTGAATTAGGCATTCAACTGAGAAATGTGGCGAGCGCAGCTTTAGATATCTCTGATGGCTTGTTAGGTGATTTACGCCACATCTTGAAGCAATCACAAGTTGATGCGCAAATTCATCTGGATCAATTACCAAAATCGAGCATCTTGAAAAAACAAGAATCTTCTATTCAAAATTTATTTGCTGCATGCGGTGGTGATGATTATGAGCTTTGCTTTACTGCACCATCAAGCCAGCAGAAAAAAATACAGGAGATTGGTAAGTCACTTAACTTGCCACTAACGCTCATTGGAAAAATACTTCCGAAAAAAGATGATCAGGCAAGGGTATATTTAATAGACGCATCAGGAGCCCTCCTGAGTGGTTTACAAGCAGCCTCTTTCCTCAACTCATTTGACCACTTCGCATGATGACTAATGTTGAGCATTCCGCAGAAGTGAAACCAAACTTCAAATGGGTTTTTAAAACCGCTAGTCGTACTATTGCCTTTGGCTTTGGAAGTGGGTTAAGCCCTATAGCTCCAGGCACTGCGGGCACCCTCTGGGCCTGGGCTGCATTTCTAATAGGCGAATACTTTTTCAGCACGGCAGACTTTCTCTGGATCATTGGTGGCGGCATGTTGCTCGGCTGCTGGATCTGCGGCCATGTCAGCGAAGATCTGGGTAAAAAAGATTTTGGCGGTATTGTTTGGGATGAAATCGTCGCGTTCTGGCTGGTGCTTATCTTCATCATGCCAGCTAATATTGGGATGCAGTTGATTGCTTTTGCGCTATTCCGATTTTTTGATGCCATCAAACCAGGCCCTATTGGCATGATTGATCGTCACTTTAAAAATACTTCGAGTGATAGCGCTCAGCGATCAAGCTTCTTGCAAATTATTTGGCGGGGATTTGGAATTGTGGTGGATGATCTTGCCGCCGCCTTTTGTACGCTGCTTGCAGTAGCCTTGATACAGTTTCTCATTAGATAATGAACTCAATTGATCTCACCAAAACCTTAGCCGAGATTTTGCTTTCCAGAAATTGGATAGTGTCGCTCGCAGAATCTTGTACTGGTGGTCTTGTATCTGCCAGCTTGACTGAACTTGCAGGCTCAAGTGAGTGGTTTGAACGTGGCTATATCACTTACAGCAATGAAGCAAAAACGGAGTGCCTGGACGTCCCAGCCCAGTTAATTGAGTCCCATGGGGCTGTCAGCGAGCCAGTGGCCAAAGCCATGGCCGAAGGTGCGCGGATCAATTCGGGAAGTGATGTGGCTATTTCTATCACTGGGATTGCCGGCCCTTCAGGCGGGACTACTGAGAAGCCCGTAGGTACAGTCTGTTTTGGCTGGGCGACTGAAAATCAAACCCTCACTAAAACCATGCATTTTGACGGTGATCGTCAAGCAGTAAGGCAGCAAGCAACCGAATTTGCACTGACTGAGTTAATCGCACTACTCAGAAGTTAAGCGCAAATCTAGGCCGCCAATTACTTCATCCATCCTTTGCTATGGAAATACCAAAGAGGGATGATTGCTGAAATTACCATTGCAACAATTGCCATTGGATAACCCCAAGTGGCATCTAGCTCAGGCATGTGCTTGTAATTCATTCCCCAAATACTGGCAAGCAAGGTTGGCGGCATTAAGGCTACGGATACCACCGAGAAGATCTTGATGATCTTGGATTGGTTCAAGTTAATGAAACCGACGGTAGCATCCATCAAGAAGTTGATCTTATCGAATAAGAAAGCAGTATGGTTTTCCAGGGAGTCAATATCGCGCAAAATTTGACGCGCTTCCTCTTGCTGCTCATCAGAGAGTAACTTGCTGCGCATGAGAAAGGATAAGGCTCTGCGGGTATCCATCACATTACGACGAATGCGTCCATTGGTATCCTCTTCCTTGGCAATAGTCTCTAAGACCTCTGCAGCATCAGCATCATTAATACTGTCAGAAAGTACTCGTTTACCAGCTTGCTCCAGGTTTTCATAAACCTCTTCCAAAGCATCGGCAGAATACTCAGCATCGGTTGAGTACAAATCTAGTAACACATCTTTTGCATTGCTCACTGAACCAGGACGCAAACGGGCACGCAAGCGAACTAAACGGAACACTGGCAAATCTTCGTCATGAATTGAGAACAATACTTGCTTGGTCAGAACAAACGCTACTCGAACGTTGCGAGAGGTTTCTTCTTCATCCAATAAGAAATCAGTACGGATGTGGAGGTGGCCATCATCTGCTTCAAAATAACGCGCAGATGCTTCTAAGTCACCCAAGTCATCTAACTCAGGCAAAAGTACGCCAAATGCCTCTTTAATCCAAATTAATTCCTCTTCTTCTGGATCAACCACATCAATCCAGATAGGATTGGCATATTGCAACAATTCATTGCGATCTTCGACTTGCTCTTGAGAGAGGCGGCCATTTTGCAGGACGAACAAGTTGATCATGGTGAACTCCTAAGGAATGTGCGCTAGTTTATCCTATAGGACATGACAGTTTCACTAAAATAAGCTAAAACCAATGAACTCTCGCTCAAATACCTTTAACCAGCAACTCCAGTCCGCATGGGCTTCCCAAGGCAGCATGCTGTGCGTTGGTTTTGACCCAGACCCAAAGCGTTTGCCCTCCTCCCTACAAGGGAATGCCGAAGGCATCTATGAGTTCTGCCGAGAAATTGCTGATGCGACCGCAGATTTGGTCTGCGCCTTCAAGCCTCAATTTGCTTACTTTGCCTCCCAAAGAGCAGAGGCTCAACTAGAAAAACTGGTCAAGCACCTCAAAGATAAATACCCACACATCCCAGTCATCCTGGATTCCAAACGAGGAGATATTGGCAGTACTGCTGACCATTACGCCTTGGAGGCCTTTGCTCGCTACGGCGCTGATGCTGTGACCGTTAATCCATACATGGGCTTTGATACGATTGAACCCTACCTAAAGTACACAGGCAAAGGAGTTATTGTCCTCTGCCGCACATCCAACCCTGGCGGGTCAGATTTGCAGTTTCTGAATGTGGGGCCCAATGGCGAGTCTCTTTATCTGCATGTGGCTAAGCTGGCTGCACAACAGTGGAATAGTTCTGATCAGATCAGCCTAGTAGTCGGCGCTACTTTCCCAGAAGAAATTGCCAAGGTACGCGCCATTGTTGGTGATATGCCCTTATTGATTCCAGGGATAGGGGCTCAAGGTGGTGATATTGATGCCACTGTCAGCGCAGGAAAAATAACCGGTAAACCAGGGACAGGGATGATCATCAATTCTTCCCGAGCGATTCTGTATGCCAGCTCAGGCGCTGATTTTGCTGAAGCAGCTAGAGTTGTTGCCATGAGTACTCGGGATGCACTTCGAGCTGCTGCAAACAAATAGTTAAGTAAAAAAATTATTTACCCGAACCGCTCTTTGGGTAAGGGGCCAAGGCAACTCTATCCATGTTTTCTAAGACAAATTCTTGGCGAGCGGAATAGTTAATACTTCCTCGACGGCAATACTGCTGCTTGTCAAAACACTTTGGCGCTGGGAGCGCTGAAGCTAGAGCGGCAGCTTGGTCCCGATTCAGGGCTGCTGGACTTGTAGCGAAATAATGCTGAGAGGCAGCACCAACTCCAAAAATGCCTTCACCACACTCTACTAAATTGAGATAAATCTCAAATAATCTCTGCTTAGAAAGTATTAATTCCAAAAGCCCGGTGATGATGAGCTCCTGGCCCTTGCGCAAATAATGTTGCTCCGAAGAGAGAAATAAATTTTTTGCTAATTGCTGAGTAATCGTAGATCCACCCCGTAACGCTATTTTGGATTTATTGCCTGCTTGGGTTTTTTGCCGATTCTGCTGTTGATTTTTCTGCCAGGCTTTTTGCATATCCTCAACTCGCACACCCTTGTGTTGAAAGAAGATATCGTCTTCACTGACTAAAACAGCGCGCTTGAGATTGTTCGAGATCTTGTCATAAGGCACCCAATGAGACTGCACCGGACAGGTCCAATGCCAAGTACATAAGCGCCAACGCTCAGACCTCTGAAACGCAGTACTACTGGGATCTAAGCTCATCCATAAAGCAATCTGCAGGGCGAAAAAGATTTGCATGGCGATAAACCCTGCAAGCAAACACTTCACTGGATATAGAAGCCAGCGCATCAGGGCAAATTAACTGCGTAACTTTGCTAAGACTGCGCGGGGGTCAATTGCACTCCCTAATTGCGCGCCCCGCCATAGCAAGAATGCATCAGCCGCTTGCTCAACCAACATTCCAAGACCATCACTCACGCGCGCACCTCGTTGTAAGGCCTGCTGCATGAAGGCAGTAGTTTTGCCGTAAACCATGTCATAGGCGAAAGAGCTGGGCACAAAAATATTAGCTACCGCTTCGGGCGTCAATGGGGACTCATCGGCTAAACCAGCAGCAGTAGCGTTAATGACCAAATCAAATGGGTGCTGAGTTTTTGCAACATCCTCCAAATCCGCCAAAGTACGCGACTCTAGCGCTACCTCCTTAGAGCCGGCTAAATCTGCAAATAGCTTAACCAACTCATCCGCCTTTTTGTTGGAACGATTGGCAATGATAAGGGACTTAGGAGATTGCTCCAGCAAAGGGCCAATCACACCACGAGCGGCCCCACCAGCACCGACCAATAAAATGCGAGCGCTATTTAGTGCGATACCTTGAGCCAGTAAATCGCGCACTAGACCAGCACCGTCGGTATTGTCACCAAAAATTTTACCTTCCGTCTTCCACAAAGTGTTGACGGCACCAGCCAATTGAGCGCGTGGTGTTAATACATCAGCCAGATTTTGAGCATCAAGCTTGAAAGGCACAGTGACATTCATGCCTTTACCACCCGCAGCAAAAAAAGATTGCGCTGCTTGAGCAAATGAGTCTATATCCGGCTGAAGACGGCCATAGTGCATTAGTTGCTTTGCTTGTTGCGCAAAGCGTTGGTGTATTGCTGGGGACTTGCTGTGAGAAATCGGATTACCCGCAACCGCATAGACATCCACGCCAGCAAAAAGGCTTGGATCGGTGTGTAGGGAGGCGGTATCAGTAGAGCTCATGATGACTACAGAATAAGCTAATTTGTAAGCTGAGTTAGTAAACTTTTTAAATAGTATTAATGGCGTAGCTCTAGACGATCCACACCATCACGCGTGAACTCAAAGGTAGAGATCCAATCTAAGACATCGATTTGATTGCGCATTTCTGAAGGAAAAGGGCCAAATGGTGCGGAGGCTCTCACAATTGCCAGCGCTTGGCGGTCTAACTCGGGATTGCCAGAACTACGTCCAATCGAGAGCCCATCCTTGCCTTGAGCATTTGTAGTAATTCTGCCTTGGTTATCAACACTGACAACAATCACTAGACTACCGTACAAAGGGCGTCCATTCGCCCTTGGGAAAAAAGCACTACCGTAAGCTTCAATCTTCTGACGCATCGCATCGTAATAATGCGCAAACGTGACTGCTTTGGTATTGGCTCCAGTCAATACCTTACGTCTAGGCTCTTTGCCATCAGCCTGTAAGCGTTTAGCTAACTCAGCCTCTAAAGAATTTAATTGGGGAGTAATTTTTTGTTCGTCGCCACTTTTTCGACCACCTGAAAGAGTGCGCTGCTCATCTAGCTTAGCGAGCATTTGCTTTTGCTGCTTTTCTAAAACCTCAAGCCTAGCTTCAGCTCCCAATCTGGCGCGGTGCATTGCTGTGGCATCTTGAGTTTCTGTTTTGCCGCCACCCTGCAAATCAGCCTGCGCCAACTTATTTGCTTTTTGAGGTGGCGTTTTATTGCTGGCGTTTACTAAAACCACGCTCAGCGGGGTATTGAGTCTGCGATTCTGGATCTCTCCCACACCCCAACGGAAAGATAAAAAGAGAATATGAATCAGTATCGAAGCGCACAAGGCAAATCGGAATGGGTAGCGATTCCAGGCGCTGCGTAAATAACGCAAAGCCTTGCCAAGCCTTTGGGGGCATGGAAACTCTAGCGATTTAATCTGGGCTAGCATCTTCTTCAGAATTTTCTGATGGCCCCTGCTCTACAGCCTTTTCAGGAGCGTCGACCTTAACTTCGATCTCCAATACACGAACTCCGGCACTTAGCTGCAGCAAATCTACATCTGCGATCACCACTTCCGCACGGGTCATGCGCGGATGGGTTGCCAATTCAGGGATAGGTAGATTTAGAGGTACTAACTCCACTCTGGACATACCCTCTTTTAAATGGTGCGCATGCACTGTTTTCGAATCACCGTCTTGAGTGATCCAACGTAAACACCAATACTTTTCCAAGCGATCCTGAAACTCGCCATAAGCTTGATAGCAAGATTCAAAGTCAGCAGCAATACCCATCAAGGTAGCGTCTCTCGGCGGGAAAGGGGCAACCATCTTGGCAGTGACACCATGCTTTGCCAGCGCAATTAATTGCCACTGATTCACCAAATCAGAATATCGACGTAAAGGAGATGTACACCAGGCGTAATAGTCCAAACCAAGACCCTCATGAGGTCCAGGAGTGGTTTGCATCCGGGTACGCAATGGACCCCAACCCTTTTGAGTTCTGAATAATCCAGGAAGACCATGATCTGCTAGAAGCTGTCCTGAGGCGCTATTACAGAAAATCATCCACTCAGCAACGATCGTATCCAAAATAGAACCGCGTTGACGTGGCATGATTTCTACGCGCTGCACCCCATCAACATCTTGAATCTGAAAATGAAAGTCTCTTGCCAGGGCATTTGGATCTATGACCCCTAACTGCTCAGCACGCAAACCATTTGATATGCGCTTCTCTTGACGCCCTGCATGCAGATGTTTAGCCGTTTGCCATAGAGTCGCCAGCTCTTTGCGATAAGGATATTTAGAACCCTCATCCAGCAGACTCTCTTCGCTTACGAGATGCTCAATATTTTCCAGGCGCAAATTGGCAGCCATCGGCACCATCTCAGCACGCATCTGCAAACTCGATCTATTGACAATACCCTCAGCATCAATATCAACATAGATTGATAGGGCTGGTCTAGGCATACCCTCATCTAATGAAAATTGCTCAATTACTGAATCGGGCAGCATTGTAATTTTGTCACCCGGAAAGTACACCGTGGACATGCGATTGCGTGCGGCTAGATCTAATGGATCATCTTTTGCAATGACCAATCCAGGAGCGGCGATGTGAATACCTACTCGATGCCCACCCTCGATTACCGTAACGGATAGAGCATCATCAATCTCTGTAGTGCCCGAATCATCAATGGAGAATGCCTGCACCTGAGCAAGCGGCAGCTCAGCAATAGCAGATGCATATGCCGCTTGATCAACTCCGATAGCAAGGTTGTGATCCGCTCCATTCGGAAAATGTGCCTTTAGGAACAAGCCCTGGTGATACGCTAAAGGTGAGTCAATTGCGCCACAGCGAATCATCAGCTGCGCCGGAGACTCCCCGGTTTCAGTGCAGGCTGCGATCAATGCCTTATAGGCAGAGGTATTTTTATCGGGCGAGAAAAGTAATTGCTTGGCTGAAGACTTCAGCACTTCAGGGAAGGTACCAGCAACCAACTCTTGCTGCCAAATGGATTGCTGTTCGAGCTCTTTTTGCTTGCGATCTAAAGCAGCCAAACCAGCCTGTAACTGCTCTAGTGGAGCTCTCTGAAACCGTCCACGCCCCTTGCGACGGAAAAATACTGGCGCACCTTGCAAGGCAATTGCCAGAGCAACTTGCTGCGGAATACTAGCTTGTGAGCCAAAGTACTCATGCGCCACATCAACCAAGCCAAACTCTTCATCAGGTGCACAGTCCCAAAGGAACTGCAAATCAATATCGGCAGTGAGTGTGCTGGCTTCATCCATAGCCTTTTGAGCTTCAGGCTTTTCAAAACGCAGCCACACTTCCTTGGATTTGAGTTTGATCTTTTTTCCAGACAGACTGGTTGCTTGCCAAGACTCTGCATCACCAACTCCTGAGGCAGACTGGACTGTGGCGATCTTAATATCGCCACCTTCTTCGTATAAAAGATTCATACTTAGAGCGAGATCCCGCCGCTGGCCTCTAATGCCACTCCATTGACATAGCTTGCCTCATCGCTCGCTAAGAATAAATACACATTTGCCATTTCTGTTGGGGTGCCTAGACGACCAAGCCAACTGCGCTTTTCAATGTCTTGCACAATATTTGCTGGCATGGCCATGACCATTTCAGTGGCGATAAAACCAGGGCACACCGCATTGACTCGAATGCCTTTAGGCCCCAATTCACGCGCCCATGTTTTTGTAAAACCAATCACACCAAATTTAGTAGCTGAGTAATTGGTTTGGCCAAAATTACCGTAGAGACCCACAACGCTTGATGCATTAACCACTGCGCCAGAGCCAGCCTCCAGCATATGCGGTACGATTAACTGAGTGCAATTGAATACGCCCTTCAGATTGACATCAATCACGGTATCGAACTGTGCTTCGGTCATCTTAATCAAGCGTGCATCTTGAGTAATGCCAGCGTTATTGATTAAGATATCAATCCGTCCGTGCTTTTGCATTACCTGGTCTACGACTGACTGAATGCTAGCGCGATCGGTGACATTCATGGCATAGCTTTCTGCATTAGGCGTTTTTTCAGCCGCGCTATTAACAGCCTCCAGGCCAATATCCGTAATGATGACTTTTGCACCTTCTTCCGCAAAACGCTGAGCAGTAGCAAAACCAATACCCTTTGCCGCGCCGGTAATGATGGCTACTTTGTCTTTTAGTCTATTGCCCATGATTTGCTTTCTATTTTTGCTTTTGTTATTAATTCTTATTTTTTTACTGCGCCGAAATGGCTTTTAATATTTTCTGATGTACGCCACCAAACCCGCCATTGCTCATTACTAAAATATGATCACCAGGCTTAGCCTCATGCGCAACTGCCTTCACTAATGCCTCAAGATCATCAAAGGCATGTGCTTTACCCTCTTCTAGCTTATTGAGTGGAGATAAGACATCTGCCAAATCCCAACCCAATGATTCCTTGCCGGCATTAGCGCCATAGGCAAACACTTTGTCAGCAGCCTCTAGACTTCCAGGAAGTTGGGCTTTCATCACACCGAGCTTCATCGTATTTGAACGTGGCTCTAGTACCGCTAAGATACGCGCCTTACCAACACGGCGACGAAGACCATCAACTGTAGTCGTGATCGCGGTTGGATGATGGGCAAAATCGTCATAGATCGTGATGTCATTTGTAACACCAATCGTTTCCAAGCGACGCTTGACATTCTTAAATTCCGCCAACGCACGTGCACCATCTGCTGGAGAGATGCCAATATGATTTGCGCAAGCAATCGCTGCAAGTGCATTGAGTTGATTGTGTCTACCCATCACACCAGAATCAGGCGCCCACTTCACAGTGGCCACTTCTTCACCTGTCTTGCGCACGATGAAGCCATCAGCCTCTTGAGCAATCAAAGACCATTCGTTTGTGAGTTCTTGCCCGAACCGCTCTACAGGCGCCCAAGCGCCACGCGTGATCACGCTCGCCAATGCAGGCTCCTCACCATTTACGACCAGTAAACCATCGCCAGGAACAGTGCGCACTAAATGATGAAATTGCGTTTCAATTGCCGCAAGATCAGCAAAAATATCGGCGTGATCAAACTCTAAGTTATTCAATAGGGCAGTACGTGGTCGATAGTGAACAAACTTACTACGCTTATCAAAGAAAGCAGTGTCATATTCATCAGCTTCAATAACAAAATATTTACTTTCACCTAAACATGCAGACACTGTGAAATTCAGAGGTATGCCACCAATGAGATAACCCGGCTTGTAACCGTTGAATTCCAAAATCCAAGTCAACATAGCTGAAGTGGTTGTCTTGCCATGCGTACCCGCTACGGCCAAAACATTTCGTCCATACAAAACTTGTTCGCCCAACCATTGCGGGCCCGAGATATAGGGTAGCCCTTGATTGAGAATTGCTTCCATCAATGGATTGCTTCGAGAAACCACATTGCCAATCACAAATAAATCGGGCATGGTCTCAAACTGAGATAATTGCTCAGGTGAGAATCCCTCAATCAGTTCGATGCCTTGAGCTTCAAGCTGCGTACTCATTGGGGGATAGACGTTGGCATCGCAACCAGTAACACGATGCCCAGCCTGCCTCGCGATTGCGGCAATGCCGCCCATGAAAGTACCGCAAATGCCCAAGATATGTATATGCATTAGCGAATTTTAGCGAAGGAGTTGCAATGAACCGTAGACAATTGATCATCATCGTCGCAATTAGTCTTTTGGCACTCCTTGGGGGCGTACTAACCTCCCAGTGGATTTATAAAACTGGTTTGGCCAGCGATCCTGCTGTGAAAGCATTTTTTGCCAATTCTTGGCAAACGCCGGATGGAAAAACAGTCAATACCCAAGATTGGCAAGGAAAAGTGCTGGTGGTGAACTTTTGGGCCTCCTGGTGCCCCCCTTGCGTTGAGGAAATGCCAGCTTTAGATAAACTTCAGCAAGAGTTTTTGCGGCAAAATGTCTTATTTGTCGGCATCGGCATTGATTCACCCTCTAATATTCGTGAATTTCTTTCAAAAACCCCAGTGAGCTATCCGATTGTGATTGGCGGTCTTGAAGGTAGCAATCTTTCTAAGCAACTAGGAAATTCCCAAGGCGCCCTTCCATACACCATCATCATCAATGCCAAGGGAAAGGCCAGCTATAGTAAATTAGGTAAGATAAGCGAAGATGACATCAGAAGTGCCATTAAATCTGCTTTATAGGAATTTTTAAGCTGTAAATGGATTTATCGAACCATTAATTTTTGCCTAAAAATTAAGCATTTATTTTGATATCCGCCCCTAAAAGCGATGAAAATTCCTATTTTTGCAGCGAGTTTTTGGTCTTTTTCTAGCTTTTAAAAGGTATACTTCCCTTCATAAGCAATCGAGCATGAAGTTATTTAGCAATTTACGCTTAACTGCCTCTAAAAACAGGGATCTATGTCGAAAAAAGCTTCAATTCTCGTAATTCAAGGCCCAAACCTAAATCTATTAGGCACCCGTGAACCCGATGTTTACGGAAAAACTACCCTAGAAGATATCCACCAAAGGCTCGGCGAACTGGCAAAAGCGCAGTCCGTTGATCTCGATACCTTTCAAAGCAATCATGAAGGTGAGTTAATTGACCGCATTCAAAAGGCTAAACAAGATGGGGTTGATTTCATCATCATCAACCCAGGCGCCTTTACCCATACAAGCGTTGCATTACGCGACGTCTTGGCCGGGGTAGCTATTCCCTTTACCGAAATCCATTTATCCAATATTCATCAGCGCGAAGAATTCCGTAAACATTCCTATTTGTCCGATATTGCGACTGGGGTGATTTGTGGTCTTGGCGCGATTGGCTATGAATTAGCCCTTCATGCAGCTATTGCTCGCTTGCAGAAATAAAACTATTTAAAGAATTAGAAGAGAGGAAGTACTCATATGGATCTGAGAAAACTAAAAACCTTGATCGACCTAGTTTCTGAATCAGGCATTTCAGAGTTAGAGATAAATGAAGGCGAAGATCGCGTTCGCATTGTTAACGCCGGATCTCCTGCACCCGCTGGACAAATGGTTTACGCCAATCCAGCACCTGCGATGCAAGCCGTACCAGCAGCTAATGCACCTGTTGCAACAGCTCCTATCGCTGAAGCTCCCGCGGCTGAAACTGGCTCTATTGCACGCTCACCAATGGTTGGTACTTTCTACCGCGCCCCAAATCCAGAGTCTCCGAACTTCGTCAACATTGGCGACACTGTCAAGGTGGGTCAAACGCTTTGCATTATTGAAGCAATGAAGTTACTCAATGAAATCGAATCTGAGCACGCTGGTGTGATCAAAGAAATTCTTTGTGAAAACGGTCAAGGTGTTGAATTTGACCAGCCGCTTTTCATCATCGCTTAATTGACTACCTTTAGTTCAATTCCAATTCACTGCTACTTAACTCAGAGCCGACATGTTCGATAAGATTCTGATTGCCAATCGGGGAGAAATTGCTCTCCGCATCCAACGCGCATGCCGCGAGTTGGGAATTAAAACTGTGGTGGTGTACTCCACAGCAGATAAAGAAGCCAAGTATGTAAGGCTTGCTGATGAAGCGGTTTGTATCGGGCCAGCGCCATCTCCGCTCAGCTATTTGAATATGCCAGCGATTATTTCTGCAGCGGAAGTTACCGACGCAGAAGCAATTCACCCTGGTTATGGCTTCCTTTCTGAAAACGCAGACTTTGCAGAGCGGGTTGAGAAATCTGGCTTTGCCTTTATTGGCCCTACAGCTGCATCCATTCGCTTGATGGGTGATAAGGTTTCCGCAAAACGCGCCATGATTAAAGCTGGCGTGCCTTGCGTACCTGGATCAGAAGGCGCACTTCCTGAAGACCCAAAAGAAATTATTGCGACAGCAAAAAAAGTTGGCTACCCGGTAATCATTAAAGCTGCTGGTGGTGGTGGTGGTCGCGGTATGCGAGTGGTTCATACTGAAGCTGCCCTGATCAACGCTGTCAATATGACTCGGGAAGAAGCTGGCCGTGCGTTTGGTAATCCAGAAGTCTATATGGAGAAGTTTTTAGAAAAACCTCGCCACGTTGAGATTCAGATTCTTGCCGATACTCATGGCAATGCGATTTGGTTGGGTGAGCGCGATTGCTCTATGCAGCGTCGCCACCAAAAAGTGATTGAAGAAGCACCGGCACCAGGCATTGATCGTCGTCTTATCGCCAAAATTGGCGAGCGTTGTGCAGAAGCCTGTCGCAAGATTGGCTATCGTGGCGCCGGTACCTTTGAGTTTCTCTACGAAGATGGCGAATTCTTCTTCATTGAGATGAATACCCGTGTTCAGGTAGAACATCCAGTGACAGAAATGATTACTGGTGTGGATATCGTTCAGGAACAAATTCGTATTGCGGCTGGCCTGAAACTCAGCTATCGCCAAAAAGACATTGTTTTCCGTGGTCATGCCATTGAGTGTCGTCTGAATGCTGAAGATCCATTCAAGTTCACCCCGAGCCCAGGCAAAATTGGTTCATTCCACATGCCTGGAGGCCCTGGCATTCGGGTTGATTCGCATGCTTACAGCGGCTACGTAGTGCCATCAAACTATGACTCCATGATTGGTAAATTGATTTCTTACGGCAATACTCGTGAGCAAGCCATTCGCCGCATGCAAATTGCGCTCTCTGAGATGGTGATTGACGGCATTACAACCAACGTTCCACTCCACCGTGAGCTCATGCTAGATCCGAACTTCATTGAAGGCGGGACCAGCATTCACTACTTAGAGCATCGCTTAGAAGAGCAAGCTGCGAGTCGCGGTAAATCCTAATGATGAAAGCGCTTCATGTCTTATCGTGAGCTGGTATTCACGGTAGCTGCTGAAACTGCGGAGCCTTTGGGTGACGCGCTTTTGGATTTGGGCGCCCTGTCCGTCACTGTTGAAGATGATGCTGCTGGTGGCTATGACGAAAACCCACTTTACGGTGAGCCAGGCCTCTCTCCAGAAGTGCAAGCGTGGGATAGATCAGCAGTAACCGCTCTCTTTAATCCAGAGATTGATGCTTCAGGCAGCGCAGAATTTATTCCCGAACTACTCGCATCCCTTAAAGAGGCAGGCTTTCATCTAGCACCTCCTCAAGAAAAAACAGTTGAAGAACAAGACTGGGTTCGCTTAACCCAAAGTCAATTTGCACCCATTCAGATTGGTGAGCGGATTTGGGTAGTGCCATCTTGGCACGATGCACCAACCGATCCCAATGCGATCTGCCTTGCAGTGGATCCAGGTCTCGCATTTGGCACTGGGAGTCACCCAACCACGCATTTATGCCTTCTTTGGCTTGGACAACAAAGTCATTTGCAAAATCAAAGTCTCCTGGATTACGGTTGTGGCTCAGGCATATTGGCAATTGCTGCCGCAAAGCTGGGCTGTAACCCAGTGATTGGTACCGATATTGATCCACAAGCGATGGTTGCTGCTCGCAGCAATGCAGAAATCAATAACACCACCATTCGCTTTGTCTTGCCAAACGAAGGCGCACTCGAACTGGCTGCCGAAACCAAATACGACATCGTGATGGCCAATATTCTGGCAAATCCATTGCAAGTGCTGGCTCCTGCCTTAGTCAACAAGATGAAAGTAGGCGGACGTATTGTTTTATCTGGTGTACTTGCCCGCCAAGCAGAAGAAGTAATTGCTACCTATAGCCAATGGCTAAAGCTCTCCGTTTGGAAAGAGAGTGAGGGTTGGGTTTGCTTGCACGGCACCTTAAACAAGGATTTGCAAAGCAACTCTGAATCTACTTTTGCTGCACCTGCTCAAAAAAAAAGTCTTAAGTTCGCCCTTCTAACTGCTTTACTTCTACTACTCCTAGTTTTTGGAGAGCATCTCTCCAGAAATTCATTGCTTCCCGCATTAGCGCCACGCATTGATGAAACATCGAATTCCATTTCCGTTAGTGCATTTCATTTTTTACAGCGCATCGATGCAAAACTTTGTCGTGTACTAGGATGTCTAGATCGCACTGTGAGCGATTTTTCTGCATGGAAAATAACTTCAGCCGCACTTGCGCCAGAAAACGCGCGAGAAGGCCTTAAAAACCCTGCAAATCAATCTTTGTTGCAAGTGGAGATACAAAATCGTCTAGCTATTGCCGTTTTAGCTCCAAATTTAGAAATTTCTTTGACTGATGCAGAAGAATCTGAAATCAAATCACTGCAATTCACTCCGCAAGAGTGGCTACCGAAAGCTTGGCAAGAATCTCATCCTGATTTTTTAAAAAAAGGGATTCCTTCTGGCGAATTGCTTCAACTTGAGTTGCCTATTTCTCTGCCACCAAATGCTGCGGGCTATCGTGTTCGAGTGCTCTATCCCTAAATCGATTCATAAACACTATATTTACCCCCAATTTTTTATAAAGAAAGTAATTTATGGCTAGCTTAATTTGTGGCTCTATCGCCTACGACACCATCATGAACTTTGAAGGCAAATTTGCCGATCAAATCCTGCCTGAGCAGATTCATATTCTGAATGTAGCCTTTTTGGTACCAACTATGCGCCGTGAATTTGGCGGATGCGCTGGCAATATTGCATACAACCTCAATCTTTTGGGCGGCGATCCGATCATCATGGCTACGGTGGGTGGTGATGCTGCGCCCTACATGAGCCGCCTTGAGCAACTCAAAATTGATGCAAGCCATATTCGCCAGATCGATCAAGCCTTTACTGCGCAAGCGATGATCACCACCGATCAAGCTAATAACCAAATCACTGCTTTCCACCCGGGCGCCATGGATGAATCCCACCTGAACCAAGTCTCGGCAGTTATGACTGAGCGTAGCAAGAACGCTAAGGCTCCAGCGAAATTAGGAATCGTTGCGCCCGACGGTCGCCAAGGAATGTGGGAGCACTGCCATCAACTAGCCGATGCCAATATTCCTTTTATCTTTGATCCAGGCCAAGGTTTACCAATGTTTAATGGTCCCGAGCTTCTGGAATTGGTAGATATCGCTAGCTACTTAGCGGTAAATGACTATGAGGGAGAAATGCTTTCTCAAAGAACAGGCTTGAGCTTGGTCAAAGTGGCTGAGCGAGTCAAGGCACTGATCGTTACTAAAGGCGCCGAGGGGGCGGATATTTATGTTGATGGCAAGGTTATCGCGATTCCACCGGTACCGGCTGCAAAAGTAGTGGATCCAACAGGTTGCGGAGATGCATTCCGCGGTGGATTGCTCTTTGGTTTAGAAAATGGCATGGACTGGGACACCACTGGCCGCCTCGCTAGTCTCATGGGTTCAATCAAAATTACCCACCAGGGACCACAAAATCACCAACTCAGCAAAGATCAAATCGCAGAACAATTTAAAGCGGCGTTTGACTTTAGCTTCTAAATCGAAATAATCCTAGGCAGCATAGGATTACTTATTTCTTCTTCTAAAAATAAAAAAGGGGTCTCGTGAGAGACCCCTTCTAGTAACACCCATCCGATTAAGGACGTGTGCCAGTTGGGAAGGGCCAAGCAGCAGCAGGATTCAACGCACTAGTCGCTGGTGCAGCTTTCTTAGCCACGGGCTTTTTTACAGCAGAGCCCGCTTTCTTCGCAGTAGGCTTACTTACTTTTTTTTTGCTACTTTACGAGCTACTTTTTTAGCAGCAGGCTTCTTAGCAGCAGGACGCTTTTTAGCAGCTACTTTTTTAGCAGCAGGCTTCTTAGCAGCTACACGCTTCTTAGCAGCAGGACGCTTTTTAGCAGCTACTTTTTTAGCAGCAGGCTTCTTAGCAGCTACACGCTTCTTAGCAGCAGGCTTCTTTTTAGCTACTTTTTTAGCAGCTGGTTTCTTTGCAGCAGGTTTTTTCTTGGCGATTGCCATATTAATACTCCTTCACGTGAGGATTAGTACAAACTACATTAAGAAGACCCGACCATTCATTTCCACCTGGTTTTGCAACCTTTTGGATCTGACGAGCGAGCCATTCATCGGCGCACGGCTTGATGCTAGGTGCTGCACGCTAATGAATCCTGGAAAAAAAGCCGTGGTCCCAAAGGACAACGGCTTCTTAAATGTGCTGGAAAAAATGGAGAGAATAGCCCTGGCACCCTTGAGCAAGGGTTTTCGGATTTGAGTCTGTTTTTGCTGACTTCTTAAACTATCCAACCGTCTAATCTCCAATTTAGCCGGCTATGCGCTTACTTACTGCTGACTACTCCCAACTTAGCGCACCGCCAGTTTGATACTCAATAACGCGTGTCTCAAAAAAGTTTCTTTCTTTCTTAAGATCAATCATTTCTGACATCCATGGAAATGGATTCTCTTCATTTGGGAACATCGCGTCAAGTCCTATTTGCAAACATCTGCGATTACAGATGTATCTTAGGTACCCTTTGAACATCGGAGCATTCAATCCGAGTACTCCGCGAGGCATCGTATCTTCGGCATAACGGTACTCTAATTCAACTGCTTTTTCGAAGATGGATTTGATCTCGTCTTTGAACGCAGAAGTCCATAACTGCGGGTTCTCCAGCTTGATTTGATTAATCAAATCGATACCGAAATTGCAGTGCATTGACTCGTCGCGAAGGATGTATTGATACTGCTCAGCAGCACCCGTCATTTTGTTTTGACGACCCATTGCAAGTATTTGCGTAAAACCAACATAAAAGAACAAACCTTCCATCACGCAAGCAAAAACAATAAGTGATCGGAGCAACTTTTGATCGTTTTCTAATGTGCCAGTCTGAAAATTCGGATCAGTTAAAACATCAATAAACGGAATTAAGAATTGATCTTTAGCGCGAATAGATTCAATTTCGTTGTACGCATTGAAGATTTCAGCCTGATCTAAACCTAAAGATTCCACAATATATTGGTACGCGTGGGTGTGAATTGCCTCTTCAAAAGCCTGGCGCAATAGGTATTGACGGCATTCTGGAGCAGTAATGTGGCGATAAGTACCCAAAACAATGTTGTTTGCTGCCAAAGAATCTGCAGTTGTAAAGAAACCCAGATTGCGCTTGATGATGCGACGCTCATCTTCTGTCAGGCCATTCGGATCTTTCCAAAGCGCGATATCGCGGTTCATATTGATCTCTTGTGGCATCCAGTGATTTGCGCAACCAGCTAAATACTTTTCCCAAGCCCATTTATATTTAAATGGAACCAACTGATTTACGTCAGTCTTGGCATTAATGACGCGCTTGTCAGCCGCATTAACACGCAAGGCAGCGCCACCAACTGCAGCAGCTTGCGCTGGGGCAGTAGCAGCAACTTGAGGGGCTACTTGAGCAACCTGATCTACCTGTGGGCGCTGTGGCTCGACCGCAACCGGTTGCGGTGCAAGATTCGCCTTGGCTAGTGCCGGAGCGACTTCTTCTTCCCAATTCAACATAACGTTCTCCTAATTCTTCTATTCTGACCAATAAGCAAATCGCTTATTGACATGCTTCACATTCTTCGAAACCAGCATCGCCTGGGCGCATTGTGCAAACTGGGCCATCAGCTTCTTGTGCGGCTGCCGCATCTGTACCATTTACGCCACCACCGCTAGAAACCGAGTTCAACTGACCACTAGCAACGGTTGATTTCTCAACGTGAGTTGCAGCCATTGTGCGGAGGTAATAAGTGGTTTTCAAGCCACGTAACCAAGCCAACTTATAGGTGTCATCCAATTTCTTACCGGAAGCGCCACCCATGTAGATGTTGAGTGACTGAGCTTGGTCGATCCATTTCTGACGACGTGAAGCAGCTTCAACCAGCCAGCTTGGCTCAACTTCAAAAGCAGTTGCATACAAATCACGTAAATCTTGTGGAATGCGGTCGATTTTGGACAAAGTGCCGTCAAAGTACTTCAAGTCAGCAATCATCACTTCATCCCAAAGACCGCGATCTTTCAAATCACGAACCAAGTACTCATTTACCACTGTGAATTCGCCTGAAAGGTTGGATTTCACGAACAAGTTTTGGAATGTAGGCTCAATACAAGCTGAAACACCAATGATGTTTGAAATCGTTGCTGTTGGGGCAATCGCTACGCAATTAGAGTTGCGCATACCGTGTTGCTTGATGCTTGCACGTAAACCGCTCCAATCCATAGTAGAAGAGTTATCCACCTCAACATAACCACCGCGCTCAGCCGCCAACATGGCTACTGAATCCTGCGGAAGAATGCCACGATCCCACAAAGAACCCTTATAGGTGCTGTAAACGCCGCGCTCAGCTGCCAATTCATTTGATGCTTGGTATGCGTAGTAGCAAACCGCTTCCATTGAAGAGTCAGCAAACTTCACAGCCTCATCGCTAGCATAAGGAATACGCTGCATATGTAAGCAATCCTGGAAGCCCATGATGCCCATGCCCACTGGACGGTGCTTCAAGTTGGAGTTACGCGCTTTAGCTACTGCGTAGTAGTTGATATCAATCACGTTATCCAACATACGCATTGCAGTACGAACGGTTCTTTGGAGCTTCTCGTGATCCAAAATCATCTTGCCGTTGGCATCTGTAGTCATGTGAGCAGTTAAGTTCACAGAACCCAAGTTACAAACCGCAATCTCAGTCTCGTTTGTATTGAGGGTAATCTCAGTACAGAGGTTAGATGAGTGAACTACGCCAATGTGCTGTTGTGGGCTACGGATATTGCAAGGATCTTTGAAAGTAATCCATGGGTGACCTGTTTCAAACAACATACCGAGCATCTTGCGCCACAATTGCTGCGCTGGAATACGACGGAATGGCTTCAATTCACCACGATCTGCTTTTTGTTCATAGGCAACATAAGCCTCTTCAAATGCTCTGCCGAATTTGTCATGCAAATCTGGAGTATTTGATGGTGAGAACAACGTCCAATCGCCACCTTCCATTACACGTTTCATGAACAAATCGGGGATCCAGTTTGAGGTATTCATATCGTGGGTACGACGACGGTCGTCACCAGTGTTCTTACGTAACTCCAAGAACTCTTCGATATCTAAGTGCCATGTTTCTAAGTAGGCACATACCGCACCTTTACGCTTACCACCTTGGTTCACAGCAACTGCAGTGTCGTTCACCACTTTCAAGAATGGCACAACACCTTGTGATTTACCGTTAGTTCCTTTGATATGGCTTCCCAACGCACGAACATTAGTCCAGTCATTACCCAAACCACCAGCAAACTTAGACAGCAACGCATTTTCTTTCAATGCTTCGTAAATTCCATCCAAATCATCATCCACTGTCGTCAAGTAGCAGCTAGAGAGCTGTGGGCGAGTTGTTGCTGAGTTGAACAATGTTGGTGTGCTGGACATGAAATCAAATGTAGACAGGATTTCATAGAACTCGATTGCACGACGTTCGCGATCCATCTCATTCAAAGACAAGCCCATTGCAACGCGCATAAAGAAAGCCTGTGGCATTTCAATACGGCGCTCTTCAATATGCAAGAAATAGCGGTCATACAAAGTTTGCAAGCCAAGGTAGTTGAACTGCAAGTCACGGCTGGCATTCAAGGCTGCAGCCAGGCGTGGCAAGTCAAACTCACGCATGCGTGGGTCCAGCAACTCAGCAGAGATACCTTCATTGATGTACTTCGCAAAGTAAGTGCTGTATTCAGCTTGTGTATCACCTTGCAATACTTCCTTGCCAAAGATTTCTTTACGAATCACGTGCATCAAGATGCGTGCTGTTACTTGGCTGTAGGCCGGATCTTTTTCAATCAAAGTACGGGAAGCCAAAATAGCAGAGTCATATACCTGCGCCATTGGTACGCCGTCGTACAAGTTCTTGATAGTCTCAGTAATGATTGGAGTAGCGTCAATATGAGTACCCAAACCTTCACAGGCTGCCTCAATTACAGTACGCAAAGCGGCCATATCAAGCCACTTCTCAACACCGTTGTCAGTTACCTTGATGCCAGACTCGCCAGCTTGATTTGCGTTCTGTGCTTCTTGGGAAACTTCTTGCTGAGCGGCGCGCTCTTGATTGCGCTTTTCACGATAGAGAACGTAAGCACGAGCAACGTTGTGCTCGCCACTTCGCATCAAAGCCAATTCAACTTGGTCTTGAATATCTTCAATATGGAAGGTTCCACCGTTTGGACGACTACGCAACAACGCTCGCACAACAGAGTGAGTCAACTGCTCTACCTGTTCACGAACACGTGCTGATGCAGCACCTTGTCCACCATTAACCGCTAAAAATGCCTTCGTTACTGCAATCGCAATTTTGGATGGCTCAAATGCTACAACTGAGCCATTACGGCGAATAATTTTGTAATCAGACAATTGAGTTGCCTGAGTGCCACCAACACCACCAGCCATAAAGCTGGCAGAAGGAGCTTGGTTTACCGCCCCTGCAGGACTCATTCCTGGATTATTCGCTCCAGCTGCTTGGCCTGCTGTCTGTGGATTAGCGTATGTCATGTTGCTCCTGCGTATATATAGTTATTTGGACAAAATATTGTTAAAAAACAATGGGGTATTGCTAGATTCAAACACTACATCTAGTGTCTTGAAGCGGATTAGGCACTAAGTATAGGGAAATATTTGATAATTGGTAAGCTATTTATGACAAATATTTATTAGTACTTTTACTAAGTTTTCCACTTATTTTGGGGTGATTTTGGTGTGGGATTTTTAGCCCGTTTTAGATAAAGGCTAAAAAAGTAAGCGTACGCTCACATACAAAAGGAAGACTATCGAGGACTTAGACCAAAAGGTAGTCGTTCAGAAGGAATGCTTGTCTCTTTTTGGAACTTTTTCCAGTCAAAATAAATTCCAGGATCTGTTTTGCGATCAGGTGCAATGTCGCTGTGTCCAGCAAATTGCAAATGAGGATATGTGACTGCCAATTTCTGAATGAGATTTACCAAGACTTGATACTGAGTATCTTCAAATGGCGAATCTCCATCCCCCTCTACCTCAATACCAATCGAAAAGTCATTGCACTTTTCCCTGCCAAAAAATGATGAAACACCAGCGTGCCAAGCCTTGTTCTGTGTAGAGACAAACTGGATTAACTCTCCAGAGCGGGCAATCAAGAAATGGCTGGATACCTTTTGGTCAGCAATCTCTGCAAAATAAGGATGCGCATTTGAGTCCAGCTTATTTTGGAAAAAATCCACAATATGCTGACTAGACGATTGATTTCTAAACTCGCCTGGCGGAAGACTGATGTGATGAATCACCACTAGATCGGGGATAACACTTTCTGGTCTAAAGTCTTGGTTAGGTGAAATTCTCCAGCGCGCATCACCGACCCAACCTTGCGAATCCAAAGTCTGGAGATGTTCTTTTGAGCAATAAAAACGGTCGTCATAAGTTAAGGCTTCTGACTTGGGTAGGTGCACTTTGCAGCACTGACATTGAACCATCACTTCAGGTGTAGCCGGCTTCTCAGCCTTATTTTTATTGGGCTCAGAGGTATGCCCTACATTCGTTGCGGCCTGCTTCTTGCTCTTAATCCAGAGGTAAAAAAGTCCAGCACCTGCAAATAATAAAAGCCACTTAAACAAAGCTTAAGCTCTCTGAAGGATGACTTCAACTACAAAGCGACTACCGACATATGCAAGCAATAAGGCGGTGTAAGCGCTCAATACCCAGCGAATAGCAGCCCTGCCACGCAATCCAACTCGCCAACGTGCTATCAATAGACCTGCAAATAAAAACCAAGAGATCAAAGCAAAAATCGTTTTGTGATCAAACACTAGAGGTTTACCAAACAAGGTTTGCGAGAACAGTAATCCGGAGAAAACAGTCAAGCTAAGCAATCCAAAACCAACGTAAAGCAAATTAAATAGGATACTTTCCATAGTCATTAAGGGTGGAAGTTCTTCCAGCCAATGCGCAAAACGACTGTTAGGAATAATGGCCAACTGACGATGCAAAGCACGATCTTGTACGCTCATCAGCATGGCATGCATTGCCGCTAAACTCAGCAACCCCACCGCGACCGTTGCAACAACAAAATGGCCTTTAAACCAAGGATCTGCAACAGCCTTGGGAGAAATTAAGATACCTGGGAAAACACTGGGAAGAAACGCGCAAATCATTGCAAACATTAATGCCATCCAACGCAAGCTGGAAATGGGTAAAAACCAAGACTGAAACCAATAAAAAGCCAAGCCAACCCACGCAATTAAGGACAAATCTTGTGCAAACCCAAATACAAAGCCTTGTGGGGTGAATACGGAATCATGAAGTTGCGCCCCATGAATCACCAAAATTACAAAAATTGCAGCTTGCACCAAAGTGCCAGACACCCCAGACTCAACGCCGCTCTTGGCTTTGAAGCTCAAAATGAGTAAAAGCGCTAAATAAAGTGCGGAAGGAAGCCATCCGTAACTTGAGTAACCTAAAATATCCATGTGGAAAGTCTAATCGATAAATGCTAGAAAACCTCACCGACCGTCTATCTCGCGTTGTTAAAACAATGCGGGGCCAAGCCCGCCTCACCGAAACCAATACAGCAGAAATGCTACGGGAAATCCGTTTAGCCCTATTGGAAGCTGACGTAGCGCTACCGGTAGTCAAGTCTTTACTGGAACAAATTAAATTTAAAGCCCTTGGCGAGGAAGTGGTTGGAAGCCTCAGTCCTGGACAAGCTCTGGTTGGCGTAGTTCAACGTGAACTCGCCCAAGTCATGATGGGTGACACCAATCAAAGCGGCGAACTCAATCTTGCTACCCAACCTCCTGCAGTCATCTTGATGGCCGGCCTACAAGGTGCGGGTAAAACGACATCCGTTGGCAAACTCGCCAAGTGGTTGCAAGAGAAAAAGAAAAAGAAGGTTCTGACTGTTTCTTGTGACGTCTATCGTCCAGCTGCGATTGAGCAATTAGAAACTGTTACTAAGCAGGTTGGTGCTGAGTTTTTCCCGAGCGACATTAGTCAAAAGCCAAATGACATTGCTGTAGCTGCTCTGGATTGGGCACGTCGTCATTACTTTGATGTGGTAATTGTGGATACCGCAGGACGTCTTGGCATTGATGAAGCTCTGATGCAAGAAATCAAAACTTTGCATGCCAACCTCAATCCAATCGAAACCTTGTTCGTAGTTGACGCCATGCTTGGTCAAGACGCGGTCAATACTGCTAAAGCCTTCCATGAAGCGCTCCCACTCACCGGCGTGATCCTAACGAAGCTAGATGGTGACTCTCGCGGTGGCGCGGCACTTTCAGTACGTCAAGTAACCGGTGTACCACTCAAATTTATCGGTGTCGCCGAGAAGATGGATGGTCTAGAGGCATTTGATGCTGAACGCATGGCCAATCGCATTCTGGGCATGGGCGATATTCTGGCTCTAGTTGAGCAAGCCCAGCAACACGTTGACGTTGCCAAAGCAGAAAAATTAGCTAGCAAGATTTCTAAAGGTGGTTTTGATCTAGAAGATTTTCGAGATCAACTCATGCAAATGCAAAAGATGGGTGGCATGGCTAGCCTGATGGACAAGTTACCCAGCCAAGTTGCCCAAGCGGCCTCCAAAGCAAATCTCAGTAATGCAGATAAACAAACTACGCGTATGCGCGGCATTATTGATAGCATGACTCCTCGCGAGCGCAGAAAGCCTGAATTACTGAAAGCCAGTCGTAAGCGTCGCATTGCTGCCGGCTCCGGCGTAGAAGTGCAAGAGGTCAATCGTCTGCTAGCTCAGTTCGAGCAAATGCAAACCATGATGAAGCAATTCAAGGGTGGAAAAATGGCGCGCACCATGGCCACCATGGCTGCAAAAGGAGCCGCCAAGGGTATTGGCGGGCTCTTTAAGAAATAATTAATTAACTAAGCTCTTTGCTGCTTGAACTGCAGCAAGCACTTTTGCTTTGATGTCATTTAGTGGGATGTTCTGGGACTCTGCATCAGTCCGACCCTTAAATTCCACTTGAGAATCTGCCAAGCCGCGATCGCCAATCACTACGCGGAATGGCGCCCCAATCAACTCCCAGTCAGCAAACATCGCGCCTGGACGCTCATTTCGGTCATCCAGGATCACATCAATTCCAGCCGCTAAGAGCTCATCGTGCAACTGATCGCATGCGGCTTTAACTGCTTCTGATTTCTCGTAACCCATTGGGCAAATGACCACCTCGAATGGCGCCATTGAGATTGGCCAGATAATGCCTTTCTCGTCATGCCCCTGCTCAATGGCAGCACCAAGCAAACGAGTAACACCAATCCCGTAACAACCCATCACCATTGGCTGAGCTTTGCCCTGTTGATCTAAGTAAGTGCAACCCATTGCTTCTGAATAACGAGTGCCCAATTGAAATACGTGCCCGACTTCAATACCGCGGCAAATATCCACAACCCCTTTGCCATCCGGTGAGGGATCACCTATCACCGCGTTACGAATATCCAGCACCAAAGGCTCAGGCAAATCACGACCCCAGTTCACGCCAGTCAAGTGATACCCAGCATCGTTAGCGCCACAGACAAAGTCAGCCATATTGGCAACGGTGCGATCAGCAACAACAGCCACTTCAGTGCTTACCCCAACAGGACCTAAATAACCTGCTGGCGCATTGCAAGCTTGTTTGATTTCTGCTTCAGTAGCAAAGCGTGATTCTGCCATGCCAGGAATCTTGGTCGCCTTCACTTCATTAAGCTCGTGGTCGCCACGCACTAGCAACATAAATAGTTTGGCCGGACCTTTTTCTTGATCAGCAGCAAACAATAATGACTTCACTGTGTTCTCAAGAGGAATATTTAAGAACTTCGCTACCTCTGCGCAATTTGTCTTGTCAGGCGTTGGCACTTTGGCCATCGCAGCAGCTGCAGCGGGACGTGTGGCAAGTAAAGCCAAAGACTCGGCCGCCTCTAAATTAGCTGCGTAGTCAGAGCTAGGGCAATACACAATCGCATCCTCACCAGTATCGGCAATCACGTGAAACTCTTGACTACCAGAGCCCCCAATGGCGCCATTGTCTGCGGTTACTGCACGGAACTGCAGACCCATACGCTTAAAGATGCGGGTGTAAGCATCAAACATCATTTGATAAGACTTCTTGAGACCCTCAACATCGCGATCAAATGAGTAAGCATCTTTCATGCTGAATTCGCGACCACGCATGATGCCAAAACGAGGGCGACGCTCATCGCGGAATTTTGTTTGAATTTGATAGAAGTTCACTGGCAATTGCTTGTAACTCTTAATCTCATTGCGAGCCAAATCAGTGATCACCTCTTCAGAAGTTGGCTGAATCAAAAAATCACGATCATGGCGATCTTTGATGCGCAGCAACTCTGGACCCATCTTTTCCCAACGACCAGTCTCTTGCCACAATTCAGCAGGCTGAATTATTGGCATGAGCAATTCAATTGCGCCAGCACGATTCATTTCTTCGCGAATGATGTTTTCTACTTTGCGAATCACCTTCAAACCCAGCGGCAAATAGTTGTAAATGCCTGCGCTGAGCTTACGAATTAAACCTGCACGCACCATAAGTTTGTGCGAAACCACCTCAGCGTCGGAGGGGGCTTCTTTTAGCGTGGCGAGAAATGATTGTGAGGCTTTCATGTATGGATATAATCAAATCGTTGATTTTAAAGGATTTGAGGCACGATCATGCTTGACCGTGAAGGGTATCGCCCGAATGTCGGCATTGTCCTCCTCAACAGCCGTAACGAGGTTTTCTGGGGAAAACGCGTTGGGCAGCATTCGTGGCAGTTCCCGCAGGGCGGGATTCAGCATGGTGAAAGCCCTGAACAGGCTATGTACCGCGAATTGCAAGAGGAGGTTGGCTTACTGCCGGAGCATGTCCAAATTATTGGACGCACTAGGGATTGGCTTCGCTACGACGTCCCTGAGGAATACTTGCGCCGTCAACACGCCACTCGGGTCCATAGGGCAGCATACCGCGGTCAAAAACAAATTTGGTTTCTCTTGCGCCTAGTAGGCCTAGATAGCGATATCCAATTACGCGCTTCAGAACACCCTGAATTCGATGCTTGGCGCTGGGTCCCCTTCTGGATTCAATTAGATGCCGTCATTGGCTTTAAGCGTGAAGTTTATCAACTAGCGCTTTCAGAATTAGCGCGTTTCCTATCCCGTGGCATGCGCATGCAGCAACTCGCCTGGGGATCCCCTCTTGATTTAATTCAGTCTTTTTACGGTGGCCCTCACGAACATCCGAAAGACGACAACCCAAACGATCAATCCACATGACTATTTCTTTAAAGCGCTTCTATCTCTCATGCAGTACCGCAATCCTCGGCCTTGCATTATCTGCATGCGGTGGAGACGCCCTTATTAGTGGTGTAGATCCTTTTGCGCCCATGGTGTTTAAAGAAGGTACAACCGCCATGCCCCTGAACCCACCAAACCAATCTACCTTGGTGCCCTTTTACGTTTCTCAACGCACTATCTTTAAATTTGCAGTGGATACTGACTCAATATTGATTGGCGCAGATGGTATCACTCGATATATTGTTGTTATTAGCAGCCCCAGTGGAAGTCAACAAACTCAATATGAGGGTATTCGCTGCGATTCTTTTCAGTGGCGTCTTTATGGCAATCTAGAGAGCGGTGTTTGGAAAGAAAATCCTTTAGGTAGCTGGAAAAATATTCAAAGCGATATACCTAATCGCTATCAGGCTTCGTTAGCTCAAGGCGCTTTTTGCAACTTTAGCAATCAAGAAAAGAACATCAAAACCATTTTGCATTCTCTCAATCCGAATGGCTTTATTGGCGGGCAAAAGCCAACGAATTCAAACGGTATTCAATAAAAATTTGAAGTCTGCGTAACTGGCGCTTACTGAGCGCTCAAGTGGGTACCTATTTTCTCGCCTGCCATTAAGCGGGTAAGCACATGGGGTTCGCGCCCAGAGGCAATCACTGTTGCTGCGCCAGTTTGCACTGCAATCTTTGCTGCCAGCACCTTAGTCAACATGCCGCCCTTACTGAGCTCACTAGCAGCGCCGCCTGCCATTTTTTCTAAAGCAGGATCTCCCGCAATAGCATCCGCAAGCAAGGTGGCATTTGGATTTTGACGTGGATCCGCAGTAAATAGGCCGCCTTGATCAGTCAAAATCACCAAAAGATCTGCATGAATTAAATTGGTTACTAAAGCAGCAAGACTATCGTTGTCGCCAAACTTAATTTCATCAGTTACTACAGTGTCATTCTCATTGATGATGGGAACTACACCCAATTTCAATAAAGTATCGAGGGTAGCTCTAGCATTGGCATTACGCTCAGAATCGGCCAAGTCTGCGTTGGTTAGCAAGACCTGAGCACTGCGAAGATTGAAACGCGCAAAACAACTTTCATAAACCTGAACCAAGCCCATCTGACCAACTGCAGCAGCGGCTTGCAGTTGATGAATTTCTTGTGGACGCTTAGTCCAACCCAGACGCTGCATACCTTCAGCAATAGCACCTGAGCTCACCATCAATACCTCATGACCCGCCTTTAATAGCCCAACCATTTGCTCAGCCCACATCGCAATCGCAGCGTGATCCAAGCCTTCACCATTATTGGTGACTAGGCTAGATCCCACTTTGACAACAATCCGTTGAGTTTTTTTAGTATTCATAGCAAAAGGCGAGTGAAATATTTAATCTGGTTTTTTATCTTCTAGCTGACCTTGATAACGCGGATCTTGAGCGCGCTCATCCGCATCGTCTCGGTCACGACGTACAGAATCTAAATAATCCTGCAAAGAATAGCAAAGCTTATCGCAACCCAAGCCTGTTAAGGCTGAGATCTCAAAGACGGGGCCTTTCCATTTGAAGCGCTTTATAAAGTCAGCAACTACTGTCTTGCGATCTTCTTCGGGAATCATGTCCACTTTATTTAAGACTAGCCAACGTGGCTTCTCAACCAAAGCTTCGTCGTACTTAAGCAATTCATTCACAATCGCTACAGCATCTGCCACTGGATCAATATTCGCATCAAATGGAGCAATATCAACCAAATGCAGCAATACCCCTGTGCGTTGTAAATGGCGCAAGAAGCGATGGCCCAAACCAGCGCCTTCAGCCGCACCTTCAATCAAACCAGGAATATCGGCAATCACAAAACTGCGCTCAGCTCCCACACGCACTACACCCAAATTTGGATGCAAAGTGGTAAATGGATAATCCGCAATCTTTGGACGCGCATTCGAAACTGCAGTAATCAAGGTAGATTTACCTGCATTAGGCATGCCCAATAAACCAACGTCGGCCAATACTTTTAATTCAAGCTTGAGCTTACGACGTTCGCCTTCTTTGCCATTTGTCTTTTGGCGTGGCGCTCTATTCGTACTACTCTTAAAGTGAATATTGCCCCAACCACCAACACCGCCCTGCGCCAAACAAAGGCGCTCACCATGTGTAGTTAAGTCAGCAATGGGTTCACCAGTTTCATAGTCGGCAATGATTGTGCCAACCGGCATCCGCAACTCGATATCATCGCCAGCGCGACCATAGCAGTCAGCGCCACGACCAGGCTCACCATTTTTTGCGGTGTGCGTTTTTGCGTAACGGTAATCAATCAGAGTATTGATATTGCGATCGGCTATCGCCCAGACGCTTCCGCCCTTGCCGCCGTCACCACCATCTGGACCGCCAAATTCAATGAACTTTTCGCGGCGCATGGAGGCACTTCCGGCACCACCTTGCCCGGCAATCACTTCAATACGTGCTTCGTCTATAAATTTCATGAATAAAAAAGGCCTCGCTTAGCGAGGCCTGTTCCTAAGAGTTAAATTCGGAATAAATCTGAATCAAACGTGTCTCAGTCAGGCAGCCTTATGAACGAGGCAAGACTGAAACTTGGGCCTTCTTCAAAGCACCCTTAACGCCGAATTCCACTTGTCCGTCAATCAAGGCAAACAAAGTGTGATCCTTACCAATACCAACGTTAGCACCTGGATGAACACGTGTGCCACGTTGACGAATGATGATGCTGCCAGCATTAATATGCTCGCCGCCAAATACCTTAACGCCTAAGCGCTTCGATTCTGAGTCGCGGCCATTTCGTGTTGAGCCGCCGCCTTTTTTCTGTGCCATATCTTTCTCCTACCCTGAATTAGGCTTTAATCGTGTTGATCAAAATTTCAGTGAAATTCTGACGATGGCCTTGGTGCTTTTGATAATGCTTGCGACGGCGCATCTTAAAGATTGTCACTTTATCGTGACGTCCCTGGGAGACGACAGTGGCCATCACAGCTGCACCATTAACCAATGGATCACCTAATTTCAGTGAAGCGCCTTCGCCAACGGCGAGGACTTGGTCAAGAGTGATTTCGCTGCCGATTTCCGCTGGTATCTGTTCTATTTTCAATTTTTCGCCTGCAGCAACTTTATATTGTTTGCCACCGGTTTTTATGACCGCGTACATGGTTTGAAACCTCAATTAATATCTACATTTAAGCTAATCCACCCTGGACCAGCTAAGCCCATTATTATATCTTGCATGACGAGCACTGTCAAAACCAATGACTTAAGCCAAATTCTGGCCCCAATTGCCTTAGATTTCAAGGCCTTAGACGAGGTAATCCGTCAGCGTTTAGCCTCAAAAGTCGCATTAATCGACCAAATCTCGAGCTATATCATCCAGGCTGGCGGTAAGCGGGTCAGACCCGCCCTCTTGATGTTGGTGGCCAAAGCTCTGGCCAACGGCAAAGAAGCACCCCACACCCTGGAAATGTCGGCTGTAGTTGAATTCATCCACACCGCTACCCTGCTTCATGATGATGTAGTTGATGAATCTACCCTCAGAAGAGGTCGTGAGACTGCCAATGCCGCTTTTGGCAATGCTGCCAGTGTTTTAGTGGGCGACTTCTTATATTCCCGAGCCTTCCAAATGATGGTTGGCCCAAATGACCTTCGCGTCATGCAAATTTTGTCAGACGCAACCAATACGATTGCCGAAGGCGAAGTTTTGCAACTTCTCAATATGAATGACCCAGAAGTGGATGAAGCAAGTTATTTACAGGTCATTCGCTATAAAACAGCCAAGCTTTTTGAAGCCTCTACTGAGCTAGGTGCCATCCTGGCTAATGCCACCGATGCACAGCGTGAACAAGCTGCTGCATTTGGACGTCACATCGGCACTGCTTTTCAGTTAATGGATGACTTGCTAGACTACACCGCCAATGCTGCACAGATGGGAAAAAATGCTGGGGATGATTTACGCGAAGGTAAGCCTACGCTGCCACTGATTTACTTGCTAGAAAACGGCAGTAATGAAGAGCGTCTTTTAGTACGTGCAGCAATTGAACAAAACCAAGATTTACCAGATGATGTGTTTGCGCAAATCCTTGCCGCCGTCCAAAATTCTGGTGCTCTTGATTACACCCAAGCTGCAGCAAAACGTGAAGCAGATCTCGCCTTGGCTTGTCTTAAAGACTTCCCGGCAAATCAAGCCAGCACTGCGCTACAAGCCCTGTGCGCATACTCTCTCACGAGACAAACTTAAGATCCCAAAGTATTCAATCTGAGTTCACGCGCAGTCATTCGCACCTGTTCGGCCTCTTCACGCAAACGTGCAATTTCTTGCGGTGATAACTGCTCTAGATTGGAATAATTCAATTTCCACGACGGATCTTCTGACCATACCAATGGCGATTGAACCGTTGTGCGGGCTGCAGGAGCCGACTCTAAAAGCCGCAAGGCCAACTCAAAATTCAAATCCTGCGAAGGCACATCATTTGGTTTTGCAGCCGCATTACCCAACGGCAAATCACTAAATAAAAGTCGTGGCACACCGCAATACTCAACAATATCTTTAGCGGCGCCCATCACAACTGTTGAAATTCCTGCAGTCTCTAAATAACGTGCTAATAAACTTTGGCTCTGATGACATATTGGACAATTCGGAATTAATACCGCTACATCGACACCGTCGGCTTTCATCATTTCTAAAATGCGAGGGGCATCACTCTCTAATGTGTGGCGCTGACTGCGATTAGTTGGTAAGCCATAGAAGTTTGCTGAAACCGCGCCTATCCTTCCAGCTGTAAGCGCTCGTTTGGCAGCGTCCAGTGGGAACCAGCAATTGCCGTCTTCCATATTGGCATTCTTGCGATCAACCCCCACATGGGCAATTCGTAAATCGATACTTCCTTCGCTCGATTGTTGATATGGCTGATAAAACTTGGCTGCGGCATTGTAAGAAGCTCCCTGGCCCTGCGGCCCTTTACTGGGATCATGAGGAACGGCTGTAGTAATGAGGCCCAAAACAGATTGTGCAAGTGGCCTTTTCAGCGGAGTAAATGGCACATCACCATAGTGAGCCCAAACATAAGGATTCTCATAACCCAAACCCAAGTAGTAGCTGCGGGTGCGATCCATATAGCGAATCGGCTGATCCTGTTCTGGTGCAAATATGAGCTCAGAAGTCTTAGACATCAATTCATCCCTGTAAGATATTGCATATCAAATATTTAACCTCATAGGAACTCATTATGGCTCAGTGGCTTAGATTTCAACATCAAGGAAAAAGTGGTTTAGGACAAGTACAGGGCGACCAAATCGCAGTGTATGAAGGTGACTTATTTAAAGGACCTAAGGCCACCGGCGAAACCCTCAAGCTGGCTGATGTAACGATTGATATCCCATGCACTCCTTCCAAGATGGTTGCCATGGTCGATAACTTCCATGCACTGGTAACGAAGCTTGAGCATGCCGTACCTGTAGAGCCTTTGTACTTTCTCAAAGGAAATAACTCCTTCTTAGCAGCCAACCAAGTGATTCGCACTCCCAAGTCCTATTCCGGAAAAGTCGTTTATGAAGGGGAGCTTGGTATTGTGATCGGCAAACGCTGTCATGAAGTAGATGAGGCGGAAGCAGCTAAAGCCATCTTTGGCTATACCTGCATCAATGATGTCACCGCAATTGAAATCCTGAACCGCGACCCTGGTTATGCACAGTGGACTCGCTCTAAGAGTTTTAATACCTTTGGCGTATTCGGCCCCTACATCACTACCGATGTAGATCCGAGCAAGCTAACGATCAAAACCATTCTCAATGGTCAAGAGCGTCAAAACTATCCGATTACGGACATGATTTTCGCGCCCGCAAAATTAGTGAGTCTGATTACCCAGGATGTGCCGCTTGAAGCTGGAGACATCATTGCCTGCGGCACTTCCGTTGGTGTTGGCTCCATGAAACCTGGTAGCAATGTCAGCATTATTATTGATGGTGTTGGACAACTAGATAATCGCTTCGAGTAATACTTCGAATAACTTCTAGTGCCAAAAAAACCCTTGCCATGATCAGTAGCAAGGGTTTTTTATTTGGAGAAACTTTACTTTTTTAGTAGCCCGATACCGATGGCAAGGCCAAGCTTCCTTTAGAAGCCTGAACATTTTCATCCAAGTACTTGGTCAAAGCAAATACAGTATTTAAGCAAGGTGTTGGGGTTTGGGTGATCTTGCCTAACTCAATCACCGACCCTAACAAAGCATCAATCTCCAAGCTACGGCCCGCTTCCAAGTCTTGCAACATCGAGGTTTTGTGCTTACCCACTTTTTCAGCACCAGCGATACGACGCTCGATATCCACACGGAAAGTCACGCCCAACTTCTCAGCAATCGTCTGCGCTTCGGCCATCATGTTGCGAGCCAGCTCTTTGGTCAATGGGTATTGGCAAATACCTTCCAAGGTGCCGTGCGTCAGAGAGCTAATTGGATTGAAAGTCATATTGCCCCAAAGCTTGAGCCAGATCTCTGAGCGAATGTCATCCAAAATTGGAGACTTAAATCCAGCTGCGCCCATCATCTCCGATATCTTCTGAATGCGCTCAGTATTCTTGCCGTCCAACTCACCCAATGGGAAACGATTCCCTTCAACGTGACGAATGACCCCAGGAGCCTGCGTAAAGGTGGCTGGATATACGACGCAACCAATAATGTTTTCTGGATTGATGGCGTTCTTAGCAACACCACCAGCATCTACTGTTTCCACTGCATGATCTTGATACTCGCCGCTCAACTTCTGGAAATACCACCAAGGAATTCCGTTCTGCATTGGGATCAAAATAGTTTCGGGAGCCATGATGGCCGCCAAATCATCAATGATCGGCTCCACTTGATGAGCCTTCACCGCTAGAATCACAACATCAGGAGTTTCAGCATCACGAATTTTTTCTACCGCTTTAACTTGTGCAACCAAAGGTTCTGGTTGGTCATCCATAATTAAAGCCAGGCCACGCTCTTTAATTGCGGCTAAAGTAGCACCGCGCGCAACAACCGTTACCTCATTGCCGGCGCGCGCCAACATGACAGCCAAGTAGCCGCCAATAGCGCCACCCCCGCCGATCACACAGATTTTCATAGGAACCCCTTAAGAACAAAAAATTTTGAATTAGTTTCATATTAGAGGAGATTTTTTTGCAATGGAAATTAATCTCATTTGCCTAAATATTAGGCAAATCGCACTCTAAACCGCTTTTAAGGAGTCTTTTGGAACCAAGCTTCCTAAAATCATACCAACAATACTAGCCATTAGGCCAGCTAATTGAGGCGGAAGAATGGCATTCGGAGCCAAAATCTCACAACTGATCCAGATGGTTAAGCCTCCAACTACAGCTAATAATCCCCCCAAGGAGTTTGCTCTAGGCCAGTAAACCCCAAACGCTAACGGCACAAATGCGGCAACTAGAGTCACTTTATAGGCGCTTTCCACCATCTTAAAAATAGAAAGCTCCGAGTTCACCGCAAAGAAAGTGACCACTACAGCAAAACATAAAACCGTAATCCGCATGACCTTTAACAAATCATGATCAGATAAATGTTTGAAAAAACCTCGCACAATATTTTCAGCAAACGTTACCGATGGCGCCAATAGGGTAGCGCTGGCACAACTCTTAATGGCTGAGAGGAGTGCACCAAAGAACATCACTTGAGCAATCAGTGGCGCGTGATTCAGAATCAGCTTAGGCAAGATCATCTGTGGATCAGTGGTGAGGTATTCCTTGACCAAATCCGGGCTAATCAAGGTTGCCGAGTAAGCCAAATACATAGGCACAAAAGCGAAAATAAAGTAAAGCACGCCACCTAGCAAAGCTGCTTGGACGGCAATGTTCACATTCTTAGATGAGGTAATTCGCTGAAAGACATCTTGCTGCGGAATGGATCCCAGCATCATGGTGCATAAGGCAGCAACAAAGCCTAAGATCGAAGCTAAATTCATATCCGGCCAGAAGTTGCTAAATTGGCCAGCAGCAGCAGCATGCTCAATGACCACGCCTATGCCGCCAGTCTGCGAGGTCATCTCACCACCGATATAGAGCATGCCAACCACGATAATGATCATCTGAATGAAGTCCGTAATGGCAACGGACCACATGCCGCCAAATAGGGTGTAAATCAATACGCTAGCAGCACCAATCATCATGCCACCCGTCTGAGAAATACCGCCTTCAGAGACAACATTAAACACCAATCCCAGAGCTTTAATTTGTGCAGCAACCCAACCCAAGTAAGAAACAACAATACAAAGGGTTACTAAAACCTCAACTGTGCGGCCATACTTTTCACGAAAGAAGTCACCGATAGTGAGCATGCGACGGTTATAAAGATGGCGAGCAAAAAAGAGCCCTACCAAAATTAAACAAAGAGAGGAGCCAAAGGGATCTGCAACCACTCCCCCCAAGCCCTCTTTGAGAAAAGTGGCTGGAATTCCTAAAACGGTTTCAGAGCCAAACCAGGTCGCAAATACAGTGGCGGTCACAATCGGCAAAGGAAGGCTATGACCAGCCGCCGCAAAGTCAGCAGTATTTTTAACTCTGAGGGCTGCCCATAAGCCAATGCCAACTGAGATAACCCAGTAAATAATTACAAACCAAATTAGCACGCCCAAATACTCCTTGTGAAATTTGATGAAATTATATGGCTATGTCACTTTTGGTAGTTAGTAAAAAGTACCAATTTGGATCGCTCCACTGAGAGCATCGGTCTGACATAATTCAAGAGTGAGAACACCTGAGCAAACCCCGACATTGAGCCCAACTAACGATTTGGCCTACCAAAAGGCCATTCTAGGATCTGTCTCACGTACTTTTGCTCTTACCATCCCACTTCTACCCCCAAGCATCGAAAAGGTAGTCGGCAACACCTATTTGCTGTGCCGCATTGTTGACACCATTGAGGATGCCGCAGATTTAAGCCCGCAGAGCAAGCAAGCTCTTTCGGCGCTATTTTTAGATGCGGTGCTTGAGAAGGCTCCAGTTGAGACATTTGTTGCGCCTTGCCTCAACGCATTAAAAAATTACAGCAATCAAGATGAGTTGGATTTAATTTCTCATACACCCACTGTTCTGCGAATTTTGCATACCTGCTCTATCCAGGATCAAGTAGCAGTCAGTCGTTGCGTTTCCATCATGTCTGAAGGAATGTCGTTCTTCCATGGAAGACAAAACCAAGCCGGCCTTCAAGATCTTGCTGAGTTTGAGCAATATTGCTATGTCGTGGCAGGTGTAGTTGGCGAACTGCTAACAACCATCTTTAGCAATCATTCCCAAGCCTTTAAAGAAAAAATGGCCGGGCATGAAAATTTGGCAATCGCATTTGGTCAAGCGCTGCAAATGACTAATATTCTCAAAGACTCGCCAGAGGATAAGGCCCGTGGCGTCTCCTGGAAGCCAATCAATGTTAGTCATGAAGCACTTCTAAGGCTGGCCTATGAAAAGCTACAAGAATCGCTGCATTACATTCTGTTGATTCCTAAAGAGGAGCCGGGTATGAGACGTTTTTGCTTCTTGGCTTTTGGCTTAGCGGTAATGACTCTGTCAAAGATTGCAGATCGCAAAGAATTCGATAGTAAAGATGAAGTAAAGCTTTCCAGAAACACCGTCTTGAGTTTCTACGGCTTTACAAAGTGGGCCGTTAAAAGCGATATGGTGATGAAGATTTTTTTCAGCCTTAGCAGCAGATCACTCGCTAAATAAACAAACCTACAAAGCACCCTCATGCTTTAAAAGCCAGAGCTTGATTTGGCGATATAGGCCTGGGGAGTTTTCTTTCATGAAGCCGCCAATACCCTGAGCAGAAACCACTCGATGGCAAGGTGCTATTAGGGGGTAGGGATTGGCACCGCACGCTGTACCTACTGCACGCGCCCCACTCTGAATCTTCCGCGCCAATTCACCATAGGTTCTTGTTTGGCCGGCGGGTATATCTTGAATGCTCGCCCACACTTTTCTTTGATGCTCAGTACCCACAGGTTTTGTGGGTAAGTCAAATTGCCAATGAGGATCCTGGAAGTAAGCCTTGCACTGCCGCGCAACCTCTTTAGCCAGCTGATTCTGTGGGGTGATTAACGCTGTATTGGCGGGCAAATAATCCATTCTAGAAAGCATCAGGCTGCCCTCCACCATTTCCGTCGAAATGCCTAGACACCCAAAAGGTGCCGCAATAACACAGTAGTTAGCGCCATTTGAGCTCAAAGGGGTTGGTATGGAAGCCATATCAAGTGATTCTTACACAAATAAACAAGAGGGATGACAGGCCTTTATTCCATGGCTATAGCTTGAGAAATGCCACTTTGCTATATTGACTCATCCTTACTTTTTTCAGGCAGACCTCATGGACACCTTTTTTGACGATTGGCCGCTTTACAGCCAAGTTGCTCTAGTCCTATTTTTACTTGCACTATCTGGCTTTTTCTCGATGGCAGAAACCAGCATGCTGTCCTCGAATCGTCATCGCCTACGTGCGATGGCCAATGGCGGCAATGCCGGTGCAGCGCTAGCTGAGAGACTCCTAAAGCGTATTGATTCATTGTTGTCGGTGTTACTGATTTCGAACAACCTGATCAATACCGTTCTTCCTATTTTAGTAACGGGGATTGCGCTGCATATTTTTGGTGATAGCGGTCTCGTACTCTCAATTGCTACTTTAGTTGTGGCCTTACTCATCATTATTTTTAGCGAGATTACTCCGAAGGTCATTGGCGCCGCTTTTCCAGAAAAGATTGCCTCCCATGTTGGCTGGTTTATTTTGCCACTCACTTTTGCATTAAAACCTTTGCTTTGGTTTATCAATAACTTTGTTTCTGGTCTTATGAAAGTATCTGGCCTGCAATCCTCTTCCGATAGCAGGGCTATGAGCAAAGAAGAGTTACGCAGTCTCGTTTTAGAGTCAAATCGTTTTGTCTCCAATCATCATCGCAACATCCTACTCAACTTATTCAACTTGGAAAACATTACCGTTGATGATGTGATGACACCCAGGTCCAAGATTGAGGTTTTGGATCTCTCAAGACCTATTGATGAAGTAGTCCAACAATTGGAAACTTGCTATCACAACAAATTACCCGTTTGCGATGGTGACTCTGAGCGTATTGTCGGGATCCTTTCTGTCAAAAAGGCCTTGTCCTTGCTAGGCGATACAGACCTTAAGCATGAAGACTTTAGGGTGTTATTAAACGAGCCTTACTTCATCCCCAGTAGCACCCCCGTATTGCAGCAAATGCAGTTTTTCCAAGATAACCAACAGCGCTTAAGTTTGGTTGTAAATGAATATGGTGAAGTTCTGGGGCTAGTGACTTTTGAAGATATCGTAGAAGAGCTCATTGGTGAATTTACGACCTCTTTCTCCAACCTCTCAACTGATCCTCATTGGCTCCCGAATGGAACCTATATAGCAACAGGTGGTGCCTCGCTACGAGATCTCAATCGCTTACTCAACCTCGACCTCCCCTTGGATGGGCCGCGCACCTTAAACGGGCTCATTCTCGAAAAACTCGAGGCTATCCCCGATCATGATGTCAGCATTCGCATTGCTGGCATCGTCATGGAAATTGTTCAATTTGACGAACATGGTGTTAAAACAGTGAAGCTTTATCGTCCCGCCATTCGGACTCAAGACCAAGATTGAGCGTTGCCGCTGATGACTCACTAATCATTCGCACTTGGTATGAAATCGCTACATATGCCCTAGATGCTAGAGCGAGTGATATTCATATAGAGGCTGGGGCTCAAGCCACACTCATTCGTATTCGGGTCGATGGCCTGCTACAAATACAGTCGCATTACCCGATTGAATTTCATGACCGCCTCATCACACGAATCAAAGTTCTGGCGCGCTTAGATATTGCAGAAAAACGCCTGCCGCAAGATGGACGCCTTTGCATTGGCCATAATTTTTCCAAACCCAATATTGATTGCCGGGTCTCAATCTTGCCAACTCTTCATGGAGAAAAGGCGGTTATTCGCATACTGCCCAGTTGCTTAGAAGAGCTTGATCTTAAAGACATTGGCCTGCTCTCGGAACAACTTGAGATATTCCAGCAAGCCCTTGCTCAATCCAACGGGCTGATTCTAGTGACAGGACCGACTGGGAGCGGCAAGACTCGAACGCTCTATAGCTGTCTGCGTCAGCTCAATCAAAATCATCGCAATCTTTGCTCGATAGAAGACCCCATTGAAATTCGTCTTGCTGGAGTCAACCAAGTGGCCTATCACCCGCGGGCAGGTTTGGATTTTCCAACGATCATTCGCGCCCTTCTTCGACAAGATCCGGATGTCATCATGATTGGAGAAATCCGCGATGCCGCTACAGCTCAGCTTGCTATTCAGGCGGCTCAAACTGGGCATCTTGTTCTCAGCACCTTGCATACCCGCAATGCTTGTGGAGCAGTTCCTAGACTTGGCCATCTAGGAGTAGATCAACAATCTCTGGAGTCCTGTCTCTTAAGCGTCAGCTCACAGCGTCTCGTTCGTAAAACCTGCACTCAATGTCTTGGATTAAAGATCAAAAATAACGTGCCATGTTCATTCTGCAAAGGCAGCGGCTACCTTGGGCGCATTGGAGTTCATGAAGTACTAAGCAAAACCCATTTATTTGACTCATCCACCTCATACGTCAGCATGCGAGATGCCGGATTAATCCATATGCAAGCAGGTCTTATTAATCAAGCAGCCCTAGATTCAGAAGTGGGCACATGGCATTAAACAAGCAGAACCAACTTCATTTTGCCGAGCAACTTGTAACTTTGCTAGAGGCAGGTCTACCGCTCCTCAATGCGATTGAACTCATTTACTCAACCGCCCCAAAGGCCTGGATTCCTTGGGTGACTAGCATTCACACCCAGCTCAAAAAGGGTGAAAGTTTTTCTCAATGCTTGCGTGCCCAAGGAAATCTATTTTCTATGGAATTTATTAATCTGATTCGCGTCAGTGAGCGTACTGGTGACTTTCATCTGGCGCTAAAAACCATCTGCCAGCAACTGGAAGCCCAAATTGAATTGCGTCGAAAAATTCAACAGGCAATGAGTTATCCCGCCATCACCCTTACTAGCTCTTGCCTTCTGGTGATAGTAATGATGATTTGGGTTGTACCCGTCTTTAAGGATGTTTTTGCTCATTTTCAAGCGGAGTTGCCAGCCCCGACTAAAGTGTTAATTCAAACATCCTCATGGTTTCAAGCGTTCTACCTTGAAATAGTGATAGCCCTCATTGGCTTTGCTGTGCTCTTTAGCCTTGCTTGGTCCAGGATCCCCAAAATTCAAAAATATTGTGATCGACTGAGCTTCTCTATACCGATGATTGGCCAGCTTCTCAGATTAGCAACACTTACCTACTGGTGTCGGACATTGGGTCATCTCCTAAAGTCTGGATTACCCCTTCCAGATGCATTGAGAGTTACCGCACAATCATCTAACCACTGGCTCAGCCATGATTTCAGCGCTGATATATTCAAACACCTCACTCGCGGCTGGTCACTCGGAGATGCCATAACAAAAGCAGATCCCAAGCACCTACTATTTGATCAGGAAACATTGCAGCTCTTACGAATAGGATCTGAAAGTGGTGCGCTCGCTGAAATGCTACAAAAGCGCGCATCAATATTGGGCTCTCAATTAAGCAATCGCTTAAGTACCCTTAGCCAAAGCTTGGAGCCCTTGTTAATCATTATCGTTGGACTCATTATTGGAAGTCTGGTCATAATCTTATATCTCCCCATCTTTAACCTAGGACAGATTGTTTAATGGGTAATTTTGTTTTGCTCGACTGGATCCGAATATCCCTTATAGCGATCTTGGTGTACTTAGCGTATTACGATTTGCGCACCTTTCGTTTGCCTGATGTCATCACCTTACCGCTCATCTTGCTGGGTCTCTTGTTTAATAGTCTTTCAAATCAACGCTTTATTTCTTCTCAAGACGCAATCATTGGAGCGATCCTAGGCTACACCTGTCTTTGGCTCCTCAACCTTCTTTATCGGATAGTCAAAAAGCAAGATGGGATTGGAATGGGTGATGCCAAACTATTGGCAGCCTTGGGTGCTTGGCTTGGCTGGTTTGCATTACCCAGTATTTTACTAATGGCATCCCTGACCGGACTGATTGGCGGCATTTTCTGGCTGGAGTGGAATAAACAAAATCATCGCTCAGCTTTTCCGTTTGGCCCTTTTCTGACTATTGCTGGCATTATTGAGTTGTTATGGCCACAAACCCTACAAACCCTCCTTCTGAGCAAGCTGATCTAGGCATCCTCAAAGGGCATGTACCCTTTGTAGGTCTAACTGGTGGCATTGGCTCAGGAAAGACCGCCGTGAGCGATCAGCTCGCTCAACTGGGCGCAGGTATTGTTGACACCGATCTCATCGCCCATCAGATCACCGCCCCAAATGGAGTGGCTATCCCCTTCATTCAAAAACAATTTGGCTCTGATTTTGTTGGTTCAAGCGGGGCGCTTGATAGAGTCAAGATGCGTACATTGGTCTTTGCCAATCCCCAAGCTAGAAAGTCTCTGGAAGCAATCACCCACCCCCTTATAAGGGAAGAAACCATTCGGCAAGCCAAACAGCTCATAGAAGATCAGGTGCCTTACCTTGTTTTTGTGGTCCCTCTGTTGGTTGAATCAGGCAATTGGGCGCCCCTTTTGGACTACCTCATAGTAGTGGACTGTCCAGAGGAAACTCAAATTGAACGTGTGATGCACCGCAGCAAATTACCCCGAAACGAGGTTGAGAGGATTCTGAAGGCTCAAGCCAGCAGAGAAGAGCGTATTTCCAGGGCGGATATGGTCATTGAGAATCAGGGCTCTCTTGAGAACTTAAAAACTGAAGTATTAAAGTTGAACGAAAAAATCTTACAGATTCAGAAAGATCGCACCAGTTCGTCATAGAATATGGGCTTGTGATTGTTTACGAATACCCCTTTAACGAATTAGTTCGAAGCATGCTTCGATTGGAGTATTTGTTCGCCCGCTTCAACCACTTTGTCCGCTCTGATGACCCAGAGTTGCACCACAATGCCATCTCTATTTTGTTTGATCTTGGTGACATCGGTGCACGCGGTGACATCAAGTCTTTACTACTCAAAGAATTTGAGCGTCAAAAATATACACTCAATGGATTGAAGTCATCCCAAAAAGTTGATCAAGAGGCGCTGACACAAACGCTTTCAGAAATTGATTCCGTTGCTAAGTGTATTAATCAATCAACAGGCAGACCCAACTCTGTGATTACTGAAAGTGAATGGTTAAATGCGATTCGCACCAGATTAAATATTCCAGGTGGCACCAGTCCAATTGATTTGCCTAGCTATCATGCCTGGAAAAATAGTCCATCATCTGAGCGACGTGAATTGCTTGAAAAATACGTTGGGCCGCTCTTGCCATGGCATGAGGCATGCCAATTATTTTTACGGCTGTTACGTCAATCAGGCGAGGCTAAAGATGTGGTCGCGCACAATGGATCTTTTCAGCAAGCTCCATCTGGCAAGGTGTATCAGTTAATGCGCATTGCCGTAGAAGATGATGCTTTGTTTTCTGAAATTAGCGCAAATAAATATTTACTCTCAGTTCGCTTCTTAAAGTCCGAACGCGATAAAAAAGCACAGTTGGTAAGTGCTGATGTGCCATTCAAACTCACCCTCTGCCAGTTTTAAGTCAAAAGGGCTCTTAGCCTTTCTAGCATGGGCCAGGCGGCCGGCAATAAGGGCTCAACACTAGGCTTTTCGGCAGCAAGTAACTCCCACGATAAGGCTTGATTCTCACAACCTTTGGGAACCCCTCTCCAATCGCGAATAATGCTCACATGCAAGCGAACATAGGCATGCGGGTAATCATGCTCTAAAACGGTAAGCTCTTCACTAGATTGAATATCAATACCGAGCTCTTCTTGAAGTTCTCGCCTCAGCGCCTCGAAAACCGTTTCCCCTTTTTCAATTTTTCCACCGGGAACTTCCCAATAACCAGCGTAGGGCTTGCCTTCAGGTCTCTGCCCTAAAAGATAGCGGCCATCAGAATCCAGCAAAATTCCTGCTGCCACTTCAGTAACTGGGCGCTTGACTTCACTCATCAAAAAGATCTTAAGCTTTTGAACCAGTCCAATGCTTAGCAAATTGCCAAGCAACGCGGCCCGAGCGTGAGCCGCGCTCCAATGCCCAAACCAATGCTTCTGAACGCGCCGCTTCAATTTGCTCAGCACTTAAACCAAAATGCTGCAACCAATGCGCCACAATCGCCAAATACTCATCTTGTTTTGGCGGGTAAAAAGACAACCAAAGACCGAAGCGCTCTGATAAAGAAATCTTTTCTTCAACTACCTCACCAGGATGAATTTCGCCATCATCGTTATGAACGTATGTCTCGTTGTCCTTCATATACTCAGGCAATAAATGACGACGATTAGAAGTGGCATAAATCAAAATATTGTCGACTTGAGCTGAAACTGAGCCGTCTAGAGCAGATTTCATGGCCTTATAGCCGGATTCGCCATCCTCAAACGAGAGGTCATCACAGAAAATGATGAAACGCTCTGGGCGATCGGCCAAGAGCTCGGTAATATCAGCCAAATCAGCTAGATGCTCCTTCTCAACCTCAACCAGACGCAAGCCTTGGCTGGCAAACTCATGCAAACTCGCCTTGATCAGCGAGGACTTTCCAGTTCCCCTGGCACCAGTCAACAAAATATTGTTAGCAGGCTTTTTTTGAATAAAGTTTTTAGTGTTATCGCGTATGGCGTCACGCTGACGATCAATATTCTGCAAATCCTCAAAAGTAATGTCCGCAACATGCTTTACAGGTTGCAAAAATCCAATGCTGCCAAAGATACTATCGCGCCTACGCCATCTATATGCAGTAGAAGATTTCCACTGCTCCTCAGTCAAAGGCTTTGGTAAAAAAGTATCGAGATGGTCTAAAAGACGGTCTAATTTTTCATTCATATTTCGGAGAGTCTTTTATGAGCGGTAATCTGCATTAATAGATACATAGTCATGCGACAAGTCACAAGTCCACATAGTTTGTGTAGCGTTGCCGCGACCTAAGTCAATCTTGACGGTGATTTCTGGAGCCCGCATGACCCTCTGACCATCAGCCTCCTGGTAATCGGGATTACGGCCACCATTTTTAGCAACCCAAACATCACCCAGCCACATTTGCACACGATTTACATCTAAATCGGTGATACCTGCATAGCCAATCGCTGCCAGGATGCGGCCCAAATTAGGATCACTTGCAAAGAAAGCAGTTTTAACCAAGGGCGAATGCGCAACTGCCTTGGCAACTAAGTGACACTCATCTTGAGTCTTGCCACCAAGTACTTCGATCGTTATAAATTTAGTTGCACCTTCACCATCGCGCACAATCATTTGCGCTAGTTTTCTGGCCAAGGAAATTAATGCATCTCGCAAGATGGCATAACTAGGATCGTTCGCTGATTGAATTTGCACTGACGACTGACCTGTCGCCATAATGATGAAAGAGTCATTAGTAGATGTATCACCATCAATAGTGATCGCATTAAATGAAAGGTCCGCTATCTCACGAGTCAGACTACTCAAGAGTCCAGGCGCAAATCCAGCATCAGTAGCAATGAATCCCAACATGGTTGCCATATTAGGGTGAATCATGCCAGCACCTTTGCAGATACCAGTAATAGTCACCATCCCCGCGGGCGTTTGCACAGTTACTGAAGTTGCTTTAGGCTGAGTATCCGTGGTCATGATGGCTTCAGCCGCATCAAACCAATTGTCCTCACCTAGATTTGCTACTGCCTTTGGCAAAGCGCTAATAATTTTCTCAATCGGAAGCGGCTCAAGAATCACGCCCGTTGAAAAAGGCAGAATCTGCTCTGGATGAATCTTCAGATCTTTAGCTAAAGCTGCACAGGTTTCTAGGGCGTGTTTCATGCCAGATTCGCCAGTCCCAGCATTAGCATTACCGGTATTCACCACCAGAGCTCGAATTTCACCATTACGACCTTCTCGCGCCAGATGCTCGCGACAAACTTGAACTGGAGCAGCACAAAAACGATTTAAAGTAAAAACACCGGCAACCTGGGAACCAGGAGCTAAAGTCATCACCAATAAATCTTTACGATTTGCCTTCTTGATACCGGCTTCGGCGATGCCCATCTCAAAACCTTTGATAGGCTTTAATTCGGCTTTTTGGGGGAGGGGTAAGTTAACAGTCATAGTCTGATAATTGTAGATGAGGCTCAAAAATAAAGCGCACCTTCTAGGCGCGCTTTATTGCTTAAACCCCATCACAGATGCTATGCCTTGATTGGCAACTCCCGAATCCGCTTACCAGTTGCTGCAGCAATTGCATTTACTAGAGCTGGGGCTACTAAAGGCACCCCAACTTCGCCCAAGCCACCCGGTTTCTCCAGACTTGGCACCAAATGCACCTCAACCACAGGCACTTGATTTTGTCGCAAGCTAGGATAGTTGTTGAAGTTATTCTGCTGGACTCGGCCATTCTCAATCGTAATTTCGTTACTTAATGCTGCACTCAAGCCGTAAATCACACCACCAGTGAGCTGCGCTCTTGCTTGATCAGGATGCACTGTAATTCCGCAATCGGATACGAAAGTGATTTTCTTAACCTTGGTTTCTTTGGCTACAGGATCCAATTCAAGTATGCAAGCAGAATAAGTGTCATAACACTCCATCTGTGCAACACCAAAACGCTTACTGCCAGGAACATATCCGGATTTTTTCACTGCCAACTCAAGGACGGCCTTTGCTCGCGGGTGCTTGCCTAAAGATGCCATCCGATACGCAACAGGATCTTTGCCAGCGGCTTTAGCGGCCTCATCTACAAAACTCTCAATTGCAAAAGCATTTAACGCATTACTGACTGAGCGCCAATAACCCACTCGAAGTCCAGTATCTGTGATCACGTTAGTAATTTCTAGATTAGGTATTTCATAAGTAATATTGTTGGAGCCCTCCACCATGAATGGGTCAAAGCCATCCTTCACAAAACCAGGAAAGGCTCGTGCTGTCACTGACTGAGAAACCATTTTGGCTTTCAAGGAAGCCAGCTGACCATTAGCACCCAAGACTCCATCCACTTTATGAATACTCATAGGACGATAGAAGTCATGAGTAATGTCATCTTCCTTGGTCCAGAGCATCTTGACTGGCATGCCAGCTGCTTTAGAAATTTCAGCAGCCTGACGAATGAAATCCAACTCTAATTTACGGCCAAATCCACCGCCCAGAAAGGTGGTTTCAATAGTGACATCCTCAGGCTTAACCCCAGCTGCAGCAGCAGCCACCGCTTGACCACCCTGCTGAAATTGAATTGGCCCAATAATTCTGCACTTGCCATTAGATACATCGGCAGAACAGTTCACAGGCTCCATGGTGGAGTGGGCTAAGTATGGCAAAAAGTATTGGGCACTAAGCGACTTACCATTTACAACGGTAGCGTTAGCATCGCCCACCGCTTTAATCACGGCACCTTTTTTAGCTAAACCATCTTCTAATGACTTACGAACAACCGCATTGTTGAGGTTTGCATTAGATCCTTCATTCCAGGTAATTTTCAGGGCATCCCTACCCTTACGCGCCGCATAAAAATCTTTAGCCAATACTGCAACGCCATCTGAAATCTGGACAACTTTAATTACTCCAGATACTTTCATTGCAGCGGAAGCATCAAAGGATGTAGGCGTACCTCCAATAACAGGGCACTGCGCTAAAGATGCAATTGCCATACCCGGAATCTTGACGTCAATTCCATAAACTGCTTTGCCGGCAACTTTACTTGGCGTGTCCAAACGGCGCATCGATTCTTTGCCAATCACCATAAAGTTCGCTGGCGATTTCAGGGCCGGCTTTTCTGGAAGGGGTAACTTAGCAGCATCAGCAGCTAGCTCACCATACGTGGCTGACTTACCACTCGCATGCGTTACTTTGCCATTCATAGCCTTACAGTCGGCAGCTGCAACATTCCAACGTTGAGCAGCGGCCTGAACTAAGACAGCACGAGTTGCGGCTCCGGCAGTTCTTAACTTATCAAAGGCTTCGCGTACTGAAGTTGAGCCGCCGGTAATTTGACCACCCAACATCGCATTGATGTAAACAGGGGCAACTCCAGCAATCTCAACCCGAATCATTGAGAGAGGTAAATTTAATTCCTCAGCTAACAAAGCTGGTAAAGAGGTATATACGTCCTGGCCCATCTCTGAGCGAGCACAAATAAGCGTAATTTGATTATCCGGGGTAATTTGTACCCAAGCGTTTGCTAAGGCAGGCTTTGCAGCATCCCCTACAGCAGCTTCACTTGCCAAAGGCAGATGCATGCCGATAACAAAGGCACTGCCAAGAGCGGCACTGTGCTGAATAAATTGACGACGGCCATTACTTTTTAAAGATTGATTTTTCATGTGATCTTTACCCTTTATGCCAACTTATCTGCAGCACGTTTGACTGCTTTTTCGATACGAGAATATGTGCCACAGCGACAAATATTTCCGCTCATGGCATTTTTAATGTCATCACTACTAGGCTGTTTTTTCTTTGCCAATAAATCAGCCGCAGACATCATTTGTCCAGTCTGACAATATCCACACTGAGGCACATCGAATTCGATCCAAGCATCTTGAAGCGCTTTTCCAACCTTTGCCGCTAAGCCCTCGAGAGTTGTAACTGCCTTTCCACCTGCAGCAGATACAGGGGTAGCACAAGAACGGATGGCCGCACCATCCAAGTGAACGGTACATGCGCCACAAAGTCCTGCTCCACAGCCATACTTTGGACTCGTTACATCTAAATGGTCTCGTAAGACCCAGAGAATTGGCGTATCAGGATCCCCGTCGAAATTAACAGCTTTACCATTGAGAGTAAAAGACACGGCCATAACGCCCCCTTAGTTAAATTTGAGAATTTGAAGACAAAGCAAATGTTTTTGCACCTACAAATCATGACAGATCTCAGGGTCTATAGGTATATTAAATTATTAGGGATTCCACCAAGAAAAATGGCCCAGATAAATCTGAGCCATTTAAACACTGTCGCGTAAAGATTAAAGCTCTAAGCTAGGGCGCCGTGGCAGTTTTTATACTTCTTGCCACTACCGCAAGTGCAAGGATCGTTACGACCTACCTTTGGGCCTGCGCGAAGTGGGGCTGGCTGGATATCTACTGCAGCACCGCGATCACCAGTTGAGCCTGCCACTTCCTTATCGACATCAGCATGTTGATACTGAACATCTGAAAGTTTTGCCAAATCTTCATTCATAGATTCCGAAGCCTGATCTAACTCGCTTGAGCTCCGAATCTGCACGGTCATGATACTTTTCACTACGTCATTTTTGATGACATTGAGTAATTCACCATACAGCTCAAATGCTTCACGGCGGTACTCTTGCTTAGGATCTTTCTGTGCATAACCACGCAAATGAATGCCCTGACGCAAATGATCCAAAGCAGCTAAGTGTTCACGCCAGTGACTATCCAAGCTATACAGAAGAACGGAGCGCTCAAAGCCTGCAAATGATTCACGCCCAGAGAGCTCAACCTTTGCATCGTAACCTTCTTTAGCGGCCTGCAATACACGGTCAACGATTTCTGCATCATCTACAGTATCGGCACCTTCAACCCAATTTCTGAGGTCAATTATGAGACCCCACTCACTGGCTAAAACGTTTTCTAGTCCAACTAGGTCCCACTGCTCTTCCATAGACTCCAGAGGAACATATACTGAGCATACGGAACGTAAAACATCTTCGCGCAAATTGGCAATTAACTCGCCAATATCGGCACTCTCAAGCACTTCATTTCTGAGGCGGTAAGTTTCTTTACGCTGATCATTAGCAACGTTATCATATTCCAATAATTGCTTACGAATATCAAAGTTGCGACCCTCAACTTTGCGTTGAGCAGACTCAATAGAGCGCGTGACCATACCCGCTTCAATCGGCTCACCATCGGGCATCTTGAGACGCTCCATGACGGAACGTAAACGATCGCCTGCAAAGATACGTAGTAGCGGATCATCTAATGAAAGGTAGAAGCGAGAAGAGCCAGGATCACCCTGACGGCCCGAACGGCCTCTTAACTGGTTATCGATACGACGACTCTCGTGTCGCTCGGTGCCAATGATATGTAAACCGCCAGCCGCCAGAACTTGGTCATGAATGCTTTGCCACTCGTCCTGCAGCTGCTTAATTTTGACTGATTTATCACCATCAGCTAGAGCGCTATCAGCCTCAATCAAGGAAGACTGCTTGCCGACATTGCCACCAAGCACGATATCAGTACCACGGCCTGCCATATTAGTAGCAATCGTGATCATTTTTGGCCGGCCAGCTTGAGCAATAATTTCTGCTTCGCGAGCATGCTGTTTTGCATTTAAAACTTGGTGTGGTAATTTGCGTTGATCTAATAGATTCGCAATCAACTCAGAGTTTTCAATTGAAGTGGTGCCGACTAATACTGGCTGGCCATGTTCATAACAATCTTCGATATCTTTAATCACCGCGTCATAGCGTTCGCGAGATGACTTATAGATCTGATCTTGTTTATCTTTTCTTTGGCTAATACGATTTGGCGGAATCACAACTGTTTCCAAGTTGTAGATTTCTTTAAATTCATATGCCTCAGTATCGGCAGTACCAGTCATGCCGGCTAACTTGCCATACATGCGGAAATAATTCTGGAAAGTAATCGTCGCTAAAGTTTGATTCTCACTCTGAATCTGTACACCTTCTTTGGCTTCGACAGCTTGATGCAATCCATCAGACCAACGACGACCTTGCATTAAGCGGCCAGTAAATTCATCCACGATGATGACTTCACCATTCTGAACAACATATTGTTGATCGCGGTGATATAGCGTATGTGCACGCAGAGCGGCGTACACGTGATGCATCAAAGTAATATTTTGCGGTGCATAGAGAGAGTCGCCATCATTGAGCGCGCCCAGTTGAACCAATACAGACTCAGCCTTATCATGACCTTGTTCGGTCAAATAAACCTGCTGAGACTTTTCGTCCACCCAGTAGTCGCCTGGTTTCTCAACACCTGTGCCATCTGCCTTCTCTTCGCCAATTTGACGCTCTAGATGTGATGGCAGAGCATTAATTTTGATATAGAGATCAGTGTGATCTTCAGCCTGACCAGAAATGATTAATGGGGTACGAGCCTCGTCAATCAGAATAGAGTCGACTTCGTCAACGATTGCATAAGCTAAACCGCGTTGTACGCGCTGATCCAAATCCTGAACCATGTTGTCGCGTAAGTAATCGAAGCCAAATTCATTATTGGTGCCGTAAGTAATATCAGCGGCATAAGCTTCTTGCTTAGTAGTGTGGTCCATTTGAGATAGGTTCACACCCACCTTCATACCCAAGAAGTTATACAACTTGGACATCCATTCAGCATCACGCTGTGCTAAATAATCATTCACAGTAACAACATGAACACCTTTACCAGTCAAAGCATTCAAATAGACTGGAAGAGTCGCTGTAAGGGTTTTTCCTTCGCCTGTACCCATCTCGGCAATCTTGCCTTGATGCAAGGCTAAACCACCCAGAATTTGCGCATCAAAGTGGCGCATCTTCATAACGCGTGTACTAGCCTCTCGAACTACCGCAAATGCTTCTGCAGCGATGTCATCTAAGGACTCTCCAGCGGCAAGGCGTGACTTGAATTCTGCAGTTTTTGCAGCAAGTGCAGAATCATCCAAAGATTGCAGGCTCGCCTCAAATGTGGCGACCTTAGCAACGACTTTGCGATACTGTTTTAAGAGGCGGTCGTTACGACTGCCGACCAGGGTTTTAAGAAGACCGATTACCATGGGATATTGAAGAAAATTAAGTCCCTGAGTTTATCACCCGCAACCCCATTTTTTATGAACTTTAGCCCTAAATCATCCCGCAAGCCCACAGCTCACGACTGGATGGATTACCTACGTGAATCCGATGGTCTTGGGGGAATTTTGGCTAAAACCGAAGATCTAGCCAAACTCAAGACAATCATTAACTCAGCCCTAACGAAACTCGATTTAGACCATCTGAGCCCAAAAATTGAAGCTGGTTGGCGTTCTGGCTCGCAAGATGAGCTATTTTTACTGGTCAGTAGCGCCAGCATTGCCAGCCGCTTACAACAAATATTACCCAGTCTAATCAATGAGTTAAGTAAATCTGGGTTAGCTTGTAAGGCAATAAAAGTGCGGGTTAAACCCGCTCCACCCAGTTGGGAAGTTAAACCCCGCCAAGATCAGCGCGAAAAGCCAAGAGGATTAAATGAGGTTGCCAAAAAATCCTGGGAATCCCTATTGGAAAAGTTGGGTCCAGACTCAGGTTTACGCTCCTCCGTTGAGAAGCTGCTGAAAAATAAACCAAAGTAGCTCAAAACTACTTCAGCTCCCTTAGAAAAAGAGAGGCTGGCTTTCTTGAGAGTAGGCGCCTGGAGCCTTATTTTCAGCAAAGGAGATGATTTCATAAGAGCTAGAGTCTTCTAAAAGCTTCCGCAAAAGTGCGTTATTGAGAGCATGCCCAGATTTCTCTGCAACATAAGCTCCCACAATAGGGTGTCCGATGAGATACAGATCGCCAATCGCATCTAATATTTTGTGACGCACAAATTCGTCTTCATAACGAAGTTCTTCGTTATTCAAAATGCGGTGCTCATCTAAAACAATCGCGTTATCTAAGCTGCCGCCACGCGCCAATCCCATTTCGCGCAATGCTTCAACTTCATGCGCAAATCCAAAAGTACGTGCACGACCAATTTCTCTGCGGTAGGCTTGTTCTGCAAAATCAACCACAAAACGTTGGCCTGTTTTATCCACCGCCGGATGCTTGAAGTCAATCGTGAAATCCAACTTAAACCCAAAGAATGGTTCTAAGCGCGCAAGCTTATCGCCCTCGCGAACCTCTACTGGTTTCTTAATCACTACAAATTGACGTGGCGCATCTTGCTCTGCAATGCCAGCAGATTCAATTAAGAATAAGAATGAAGCGGCGCTACCATCCATGATGGGCACTTCCTCACCGTCAAGCTCTATCAATAAATTATCAAGACCAAGACCAGCACAGGCTGAAAGCAGATGTTCCACTGTAGAAACACGCACACCATCCTTCTGAATAACAGAAGCTAATCTTGTGTCACATACAGCTAAAGCGGTTGCCGGCACAACTGACTGTTCAGGTGTATCCACCCGAACAAACTGAACCCCTGAATTTACTGGCGCAGGCTTGATAGAAATCGTCACCTTACGACCCGAGTGCAAGCCAATCCCCACGGTCTTAACCGGAGTGGCGATAGTGCGTTGCTTCATCATATTTTGGTATTTAAATTCAGGGGGTATTTTTTATGTAAGGGTTTGGATTACAGCTTTTTCAAGATGGAAGCGGCATCACTAACTTCAAACTTTCCTGGAGCTTCACGGTCAAGAGACTTTACAACACCATCTTCAATAATCATGGCATAACGATCTGAGCGAACACCAAAACCACGAGCAGTTAAGTCCAGCTCTAAACCAAGCTTTTTAGTGAACTCAGCACTACCATCACCTAACATACGAATCTTTTTGCCAACCTTTTGATCGCGTCCCCATGCGCCCATCACAAACGGGTCATTTACAGAAACACACCAAATCTCGTCAACACTTTTAGCTTTAATAGCATCGTAGTGCTCAACATAACCAGGCACGTGCTTAGCAGAGCAAGTTGGTGTAAATGCACCAGGCAATGCAAACAATACAATCTTTTTTCCAGCTACTAGCTTTTCAACTTCAAAAGCATTTGGTCCTAAGGAACAGTCTTCAGTCTCTTCATTCATAAATTCATAAAGAGTAGCGTTTGGTAATTTTTGTCCAACAGCAATCATGACATCTCCAATAAATAATTGTTAGTAAGTATGCCAACGCAAGCGCGGGATTCGTCGTCCGGAGGGGCGTCGCGCTGGCATTTCGCAATTACCTATTGTATTAAGCAGTTAATTAATCTGCTTGTTTACGTAAAAAGGCTGGAATTTCATAGTAATCAGCCCCTTTATCCAACATGGATTTAGCCTGAGGAGAACTATCCGCACCTAATGTAGGCGCAGGAGTCGCTTCACGAGAGCTACGAAAAACCCGTGGCAAGTCATATTGGCTATAGTCAACGCCAGTACTTGCCGGTTGAGTTGCCATTGCTGGAGCACTACCTGTTCCAGTGAGAGCCAAACCTGCGCTAGTACTTAAAGCAGAGTCCACGCTTACCTTACTCATTGCTGCTGACGCGCTAGCAGGAGCAAAGCTATTGAGGTCTGCCATCGTTGGCATTGCATCATGGGTACCAGTAGCTTGTCTCCAAACTACTTCAGGTTGGTTGTTTTTACGAGCTTGAGGGTTATTCAAACCAGTAGCAACCACAGTCACACGTAAGGCATCGCCTAGGCTCTCGTCATAAACAGTACCAAAGATTACGGTTGCATCATCAGCAGCATAACCACGAATCGCCGCCATAACTTCGCGAGTCTCAGACAACTTCAGTGAACGGCTAGCTGTAATGTTCACTAATACGCCACGCGCACCTGACAGATCAACACCTTCGAGTAATGGTGATGCTACTGCAGCTTCAGCAGCTAAGCGTGCACGATCCATGCCGGAAACAGTTGCCGTTCCCATCATGGCTTTACCTTGCTCGCCCATTACTGTTTTAACGTCTTCAAAGTCAACGTTGATCAAGCCCTGAACATTAATAATTTCTGCAATGCCAGATACTGCGTTATGCAATACATCATCCGCACAAGCAAATGCCTTATCGAACTCAGCATCTTCACCCATCACTTCAAAGAGTTTTTCATTGAGCACAACAATCAATGAATCTACATATGACTCGAGCTCTGTAGCACCATTCTCAGCAACCTTCAAGCGCTTTACGCCCTCAAAGTCAAATGGCTTACTAATGACGCCAACAGTCAAAATGCCCATTTCTTTAGCTACTTGAGCCACGATTGGGGCCGCACCAGTTCCTGTGCCGCCACCCATACCAGCAGTGATGAACACCATGTGTGCGCCTTGCAATGTATCAGCAATGCGAGCACGCGCTTCTTCAGCAGAAGCTGCGCCGATTTCTGGTTTGGCACCAGCACCCAATCCGCTAGAACCCAGTTGCAAATTCACAGATGCCTCAGAGCGCTGTAAAGCGCCAGCATCGGTGTTCATGCAAATGAACTCTACGCCATTAACACCGCGACGGATCATATGCTGGACAGCATTGCCACCAGCGCCACCGACTCCAACCACTTTAATAATGGTCTTGCCAGCTGTTTCTTGATCTAACATTTCAAATTCCATATACCCTCCTAGGTAAATACGTACTACATTGACGACGACGAAAAAAACTTAAAAATTTCCTGCAAACCATTCCTTCATGCGCGATATAACACCTTGCAACGCGCCTGATTGAGAAACACGACGACCGCGCAATAGCTGCGCTTGGCCTTCCATCAGCAAACCAATGCTGGTGGCATATCTGGGACTACGTAAGACTTCATGCAGATGGCCACGATATTCGGGGGTACCGATACGAGCAGGCCTCAAAAAGACTTGTTCGGCCAACTCCACCATGCCCGGCATTAATGCTGTGCCGCCCGTTAAAACAATTCCAGAAGAAACCATATCTTCGTAACCTGAGTCACGTACTACGCCTCTTACCAGCGTGAATAACTCTTCAACGCGCGGCTCAATTACTGCTGCCAGAGCTTGTTTAGAGATCGGGCGTGGCTCACGGTCACCGACACCAGGAACATCAATCATCGCAGTTGGATCAGCCATTTCTTGACGAGCGATACCATGCGCAATTTTTAAATCTTCAGCATCAATCGTTGGCGTGCGTAATGCCATCGCAATGTCATTCGTAATTTGATCGCCTGCAATTGGAATCACTGCAGTGTGACGAATTGATCCCTGGCAATAAATTGCAATATCAGTTGTGCCGCCACCAATATCAACCAACACCACACCAAGCTCTTTCTCATCTTCGGTCAATACCGCCAAACTTGAAGCTAAAGGCTGCAAGATGAGGTCGTTAACTACGAGGCCACAACGGCGTACGCACTTCACAATATTTTGTGCGGCACTTACGGCGCCAGTAACAATATGGACCTTCACCTCTAAGCGAAGACCGCTCATACCAATTGGCTCGCGCACATCTTCTTGACCATCAATAATGAATTCTTGAATCAGGATGTGCAGAATTTGTTGATCTGTTGGAATATTGATTGCTTTAGCCGTCTCCAATACGCGCTCAACATCACCAGAGCCAACTTCTTTGTCGCGTATTGCGACCATGCCGCTTGAGTTAAAGCTCACAATGTGATTACCCGCAATTCCTGTAAAGACTTGCACAATCTGGCGATCAGCCATTACCTCAGCCTCTTCAAGAGCCTTCTGAATGGACTGGACGGTTGCCTCGATATTGACTACAACGCCCTTCTTTAATCCTTTAGATGCAGTTTGACCAACGCCCACAACGTTGAATTGACCATCAGGAGCTAATTCAGCAACTAAGGCAACAACCTTGGAAGTTCCAATATCTAAACCAACCAAAATATCGCGATTGTCTTTACTCATTTCCATTCCTCATTACTTCAGCTCACTTTTTTTGCCATCTACTTCATTCTTTTTCAAACTTGCAGCAGCAAGATGAACCGCAAAACCATTTGCATATCGCAAATCGACTGCATCTACTCGATTCGCCCATTTCTCTTGTACTTGTGGCCAATATTTAAATAAACGCGCCACACGTTCTTCCGTTAAATTTTTATCGGAGCTTTCCTCATCGCGGCCAAACTCTACTTTCATTCCGCTTGAGAGCTTGACGTGCCATGCGTAACGCTCAGTCAGTGCAAGGCTAGTGACTTCTGCGCCCCATGGCTTAAACCAGTTGTTGGCTTTTTCATAAAGACTCATTACCTCTTTGCCTGCATCTTCAGGACCAGAAAAGTCGACTAAACGTACATCCTCACTCACCTCAGTAACACGTCCAGCAAAGAGCTCACCATGGGTATTCATGAGGGTGTGACTCTCGGCGCCACCCCAAGTCCCAAAAGGCTTCTGCTCTTCAATACTCACCACTAAACCATTTGGCCAAACACGACGGACATTGGCATGTCGCACCCAAGGCATACTCTCAAAGCCTCGCTTCACATCTTCTAAGCGAACGCTGAAGAAATTACCCTGTACCGTTTCTAAAACTTGCTGCTTAACAATAGGCTTATTAATATGTTTCAACGTTTGGCCAGCAACTGGCTCAATCTGAATCTCCTTCAAAGCGAAAACTGGTCGCTGACTTAGCCAAACCAAAATACCAATGACGAGCATAACTACAAAGCAACGCAGTAGGAAACGACTCAGCTTCTCCATCCGCTCTGAATGATTCCAAAGAGGAGACATCAACATAGAGAAAATTTCATCGAAGCGGTCCATGAAGTTACTCATGCAGCTGCACCTTCTTTTTGCTGCAATGTTTGACTAAGCAACCAAAGCACTAGATCTGCATACTCAATACCAGCAGCTTTGGCGGCCATTGGCACCAAAGAGTGGGAAGTCATACCAGGAGAAGTATTCATTTCCAATAAGTAAGGCTTGCCGGTCTTTTGATCCAGCATCACATCAGCACGTCCCCATGTACAACAGCCTAAGGCTTTATATGCTGCCAAGGCCAAATCCTGAACGGCGGCATTGACTTCAGGCGCCAGCCCGGTAGGGCATAAGTACTGAGTTTCATCAGAGAAATATTTATTATGAAAATCGTAATTTGCCTGTGGTGGAATAATTTTGATCACCGGCAAAGCTTCAGCCGTCTTACCCTGACCAACCAATGGGCAAGTTAATTCATCCCCAATGATGCAAGTCTCTGCAATCACTTTTTTATCCAATCCAGCAGCAAGCTTGTATGCAGCTGGCAAGTCGTCTACTGACTTCACTTTTGTTAAGCCTAAAGAGGATCCCTCATGCGCAGGCTTCACAATCAAAGGCAAGCCCAGATGTTTCACAACTGCATTCCAGTCGCTATCAACTGTCAGCTCTTCATATTCAGGGGTGGCGAGTCCATTGCTAATCCAGACTTGCTTAGTAACAATTTTATCGATTGCCAGAGCAGAGGCCAAAACACCGCTGCCTGTATAAGGCAACTCTAATAGCTCAAGTAATCCTTGAATAGTGCCATCTTCACCAAAACGACCATGTAAAGAAATGAATACGCGATCGAAGTTTTCTTTTACTAACTCAGTGGGGCAGCGCAAACCCGTATCAAAAGCATGGGCATCAACTCCTTTTGAGCGCAAAGCTTCTAATACGCCATTACCAGACATGAGCGAGATTTCCCTCTCTCCAGATTTACCGCCCAGCAAAACGCCAACACGACCAAATGCCATCGGCTCTAAGCTAGCTAAGCTAGACTTAACGCGATCACCCCAGGAAATCAAATTAGCACCTACCTTAGACATGCTTCGCCTCCGACAACGTATGAGGCAAAGCAGAAATTGATCCCGCACCCATCGTAATTAACACATCTCCATCTTTTAGAACTTGACTCAACTTTTCTGGCATCTCTGCAACATTTGCAGCATAAGCAACTGCGCATGAATCTAATAAGGCTTTGGAATTTTTGTCTTCAGCGATAGCGGCCTTCATCAAACTCTTACTATCAGCCCCCGGAATTTTTGCTTCGCCCGCTGGATACACATCAGTCAACACCAAAGCATCAAAATTTTTGAGAACTTGAACAAACTCGCCAAAACAATCACGCGTTCTAGTGAAGCGGTGTGGCTGGAATGCCAAGACCAAGCGACGATCAGGGAAGGCACCTCTTGCTGCAGCTAAGGTTGCAGCCATTTCTACTGGGTGATGGCCATAATCATCGATCAAGGTAAAGCTACCACCATCTACTAAAGGAATCTCTCCATAACGTTGGAAGCGACGACCAACACCACCAAACTCAGATAGCGCTTTGGTAATTGCTTCATCACCCACACCCAACTCTGTTGCTATACCAATAGCAGCTAAAGCGTTACGAACGTTATGCAAGCCTGGTAAATTCAAAGTGATATTTAATGGGCCCGGTTTATTGCCATGCCTGCGCACAGTGCGACGGTCAACCGTGAAACGCATCTGAGTACCATCCGCACGAACATTACTTGCTCGAATGTCTGCGTCCTCCGATAAACCATAGCGAAGTACTGGCTGAGATACAAACGGAATAATATCGCGCACATTAGCATCATCAATACAAAGTACTGCCACACCATAAAAAGGCATACGCTGAATAAACTGAACAAATGCCTGTTTCAATCGAGCCATATCGTGCTGATAGGTATCCATATGATCAGCATCAATATTGGTTACCACTTCCATGGCTGGAAATAATTGCAAGAAAGAGGCATCTGATTCATCCGCCTCAACCACAATAAAATCTCCCTGGCCCAAGCGCGCATTGGCGCCTGCGGAATTGAGTTTGCCGCCAATCACAAATGTCGGATCGAGGCCGCCTTCAGCCAAGACTGATGCGACTAGACTAGTTGTGGTTGTTTTACCGTGTGTGCCAGCAATTGCAATACCCTGCTTTAGGCGCATCAACTCACCCAACATGACTGCGCGCTGAATCACTGGCACCTTCGCCGCACGTGCTGCCAAAACCTCTGGATTATTGCCTGCAACAGCAGTGGAAATCACTACCGCTTCTGCCGTACCAATATTTTTAGGGTCATGTCCAATGTGAATGACTGCGCCCAAATCTCTAAGGCGTTTAGTGACTGCGCCATCCGTTAAGTCTGACCCTGAAACTTGGTAACCCAAGTTCAATAGCACTTCAGCGATGCCGCTCATGCCAGCACCACCGATACCGACGAAGTGAATTTGCTGAACGATATGCTTCATATTCCTACTCCCGCACAATCTGCACATACCTCAGCTACGCGCTGGGTAGCGTTTGTTTTTGCTAAAGCATGCGCACGTAATGCCATCTCTTTTAATTCTTTACGATTAAAGTTCTGAATCATCATTGCTAAATCTTGCGGGTTTAGTAATGGCTGCGGTAACAAAATTGCTGCATTCGCATTTGATAAAAATTGCGCATTCGCAGTTTGGTGATCGTCAATTGCAAATGGGAATGGAATAAGACAAGAGGCGATACCACAAGCTGCTATTTCAGAAACTGTCATGGCGCCTGAACGACAAATTACTAAATCGGCCTGAGAATATGCAGCCGGCATATCATCAATGAAGGGACGAATATCTGCTGTTACACCTAAGTCGGCATAAAGCTTCTGTAGATCTGCTAAATGCTTGTCGCCCGCCTGATGAATTACTTTGGGACGTGACTCTGCTGGAATTAATGCCAGCGCAGCTGGAATATTTTCATTAAGGGCAGCGGCACCCAAGCTACCACCTACCACCAAGATAGATAAAGGCCCTTGGCGCTGGTCGTAACGTGCTGCAGGTGCCGGCATGTGATCAAACTCTTCCCGAATCGGATTGCCTACCCACTCTGCATGATCCATTGTGTTGGGAAATCCAGTCAGAGTCCGCATTGCAATTTTGCTTAGCGCACGATTAGCACTACCAGCTACTGAATTTGATTCATGCAGAACCAATGGGCGCTTCAATAATTTAGATACAAAACCACCAGGGAAAGTAATATAACCGCCCATACCTAAAACCACATTTGGTTTTAAGCGTCGTATAATCTTCCAACTTTGATGGCAAGCGCGCAAAAGATTAATAGGCAACATCAACTTTGCTTTTAATCCCTTACCGCGTAGACCGCTGAACTCGACCGCCTCAAATGGAAAATCACAAGACTTCACGAGGCGATACTCCAAGCCAGCTTGATTACCCAACCAAGAGACTTTCCAACCGCATATCCGCAGATATTCAGCGACAGCGAGACCTGGAAAGATATGCCCACCAGTACCACCAGCCATCACTAAGATTGAGGGTTTAGTCAAAGCTTCCCTCCACGCATGAGGATGCGATTTTCAAAATCGATACGCAGTAACATTGCTACAGCTACCGCATTCATCAAAATTCCAGAGCCGCCATAACTTACCAAGGGCAAAGTCAGGCCTTTGGTTGGTAATAACCCAAGGTTCACCCCCATATTGATGAAGGCCTGCCAACCAATCCAAATGGCAACACCTTTAGCAGCAAGACCAGCAAAACTGCGATCCAACTGCAAAGCGGTACGGCCAATTAAGAAGGCGCGACGAACGATCCAATAAAACAAGAAGATCATTACGACCACACCAACAAATCCTAATTCTTCGCCAATCACAGCCATGATGAAATCGGTATGCGCTTCTGGTAAGTAGTGCAATTTTTCTACGCTACCGCCAAGTCCAGTACCAAACCATTCGCCACGACCAAATGCCATCAACGAATGGGTCAATTGATAGCCTTTATTAGCAGCGTTATCTACTTGCCATGGATCCATGAAGGCCAACATTCGTCCGCGTCGGAATGGAGAGAGTGCAATCATGGTTGCGCCACTCATCAAACCAACCAGAATCAAGCCGCCAAATAACTTGGCATTAATACCACCCAAAAAGAGGATGCCAAATGCAATCAAGGCAACCACTACGAATGCGCCCATATCTGGTTCTGCCATAAGCAATCCGCCCACCAGGGCAACTGCAATACCCATCGGTAACATGCCCTTCACAAAGGAATGGAGATATTCCTGACGTTGAACGGTATAGCTTGCCGCAAAGATCACGGCAGCAAATTTCATCAACTCGGACGGCTGAAAGTTCATCAAACCCAAGGGAATCCAGCGCTTTGCGCCATTCACACCCTTACCCAAACCAGGAATCAGAACGGCGATCAGCAATAAAACGGTAAACCCAAAAATGACTGGTGAATAACGATCCCATACCTTAGTAGGGATCTTAAAAGCCCAGATACCGACACCAATCGCAATCACCAAAGAAATCACGTGGCGAATCAGGAAAAAATTACTACTGTAATTTGCATACTTCGGTCCATCTGCCAAAGTAATCGAAGCGGAGTACACCATTACAAGGCCAATTAACATCAGCGACAAAATTGCCCATACGAGCAACTGGTCATAGTCCATCATGCGCGAACGGGTTTGTTCTACGCCTGAAACAGCATCTCGCAAGCCAGTACGGAAGTTATCAATTCCGCCTCTTGAAAAATTCCAGAAGCGATTTAGTCCAAGCCGATTTTCAGGAAAGAATTTTTCTTTTAAGTTCATACCTGGACCCCTTCAAAGCGCATGCCTAGCTCTTCAACCTCTGCAGCAAATACTTGGGCACGCTCAATATAGTCATGGAACTGATCTAAGCTTGCGCAGGCTGGTGAGAGCAATACCAAGTCTCCTGATACTGCTTTTGAGGCGGCAGCCTGAACTGCAGAAATTAAATCACCACAATTTGCACTTTGAATTCCAGAGCCAAGAGCTTCACCAATTGCAGCGCCATCTTTGCCAATTAGGAAAGCGCCCTTTACAAAACGTAAAGCAGGCTCACGTAATGGGCTGAAATCCTGACCTTTGCCATCACCACCAACAATCAACCAAATGCGTTTGCCAGATTCGTTGCTACCCAAGCCATTTAATGCAGCGACAGTCGCACCTACATTAGTGCCCTTGCTGTCATCTACGTACTCAACGTCTTTAACAATCGCAATACTTTGCACACGATGTGGCTCACCATGGTAATCACGCAAGCCATGTAACAGTGCATTCATAGGTAAATTAGCGGCGCGTGCTAAGGCTAGGGCTGCTAGCGCATTTAATGCATTATGTCGGCCACGTATTCTTAAGGCGTCAGCTGGAATAAGGCGCTTGAGGCGTAATGGCTCATCTTCTTCAACTACTGCGGATTTACGACGACGCTTAGGCTTAGGCTCAACCTCTTCATCTACTTCAGCCCAAACTAGCCAATCAATTCCGCCAGCACGTAAGTCATGCTCAATTCCAAAAGCGCCTTGCTCATTTGGGCGATTTGAGCCAAAGGTCACAATGGCTCTCTCTGCTTTTTGCTCTTCAGACAGCAGCCCCATTACAAGAGAATCATCGCGATTCAGAATACAAACTGTATCAACACCAAATATCTGTGACTTAGCTTGCGCGTATGCTTGCATGTCGCCATGCCAATCTAAATGGTCTTGAGTAATATTCAACACTGTTGCTGCCGTAGCATTCAAAGTATGGGTATAGACCAACTGAAAACTAGATAACTCCAAGACCCAAACATCCGGCATATCTACGATTTGATCGGCAATATCCAAGCAGCTCATGAGCTTGTCTAATGCTGAAGGACTAATATTTCCTGCAACAGCAACTTTCTTACCCGCACGCTCGCAGAGTTGCCCGGTTAATGCGGTGGTAGTTGTTTTACCGTTGGTGCCAGTCACAGCCAGTACTGCTGCCGCATAACTCACCTCTTGCGCTTGTGACATACGACCTAAAGCAGAAATTGCGCGAGCAAAAAATTCAATCTCACTCCACACATCGATTTCAGCCTGCTCAGCCTTAACCAAGAAAGCATAGGTTGGGTCTTGCACCGGAGAAAGTCCCGGGCTAATACCAATCACGTCAATATTCTTTAGTGAGCCCTCATCCAGGGGACCAAAACAAACATCTTTGAGGCCAGCAATCCGAAGCTCTTCCAGCCAAGCATTTTGACGCACAGTAAAAGAGGATTGCTCACGCGTATCCGCTAAGCGGACTTCGGCACCATTTCGTAGGCACCACTTCGCCATAGCTACTCCAGACTCACCCAATCCTAAGATAAGAAAACGGTTTGGAGCTTGGTAACCTTCGTCACTCATGAAGGCTGCATTTGCAAAGGTATTTTCTAAAATCAACATATTTACTTTTGTATCACCGTAACTTCAAGCTAGATAAGCCAATTAAGACTAGAAGGATGGTAATGATCCAGAAACGCACAACTACTTGCGTCTCCTTCCAACCACCCAATTCAAAATGGTGATGTAATGGCGCCATCCGGAAAATGCGACGACCCTCTCCAAAATGTTTTTTAGTGAGCTTGAACCAAAATACTTGCATCATTACCGAAACAGTCTCAGCAACAAAGATGCCGCCCATCACAAACAACACAATTTCTTGACGAACAATCACAGCGATGGTGCCAAGAGCTCCGCCCAAAGCAAGTGCGCCCACATCACCCATAAATACTTGTGCTGGGTGTGTGTTGAACCAAAGGAAGGCTAAGCCAGCACCGCCCATAGCTCCACAGAAAATCATGAGTTCACCAGCACCTGGTATGTAAGGGAAGAGGAGATACTTTGCATAAATCGCATTACCCATCACATAAGCAAAAGCACCCAAAGCAGCCCCTACTAAGATCACCGGCATGATGACAAGGCCGTCAAGACCATCGGTTAAGTTCACTGCATTACTACTACCCACGATTACTAAGTAACTCAAAATAATGAAGCCCATCACACCCAATGGATAGCTCACCTCTTTCATGAAGGGCAGCTGCAAGTTGGTTTTTGCAGGCAGATCTAAAGCAAATCCACTTCTTAACCATTCATAAAATAATTGCAATACTTTTAGGTTATTTACTTCAGAAACTGAAAATGCAAGATAGATAGCGGCAAATAAACCAATTAGTGTTTGCCATAAGAACTTCTCTCTTGAAGCCATACCTTTAGGATCTTTGTAAACCACTTTGCGATAGTCATCTACCCAGCCAACTAAACCGAAACCAAAAGTCACAATCATCACAATCCAAATAAATCGATTGCTGAGATCAGCCCACAACATGCATGAGATAAAGATGCCGATCAAAATCAAAACACCGCCCATAGTTGGGGTGCCTGATTTCACTAAATGGGTTTGTGGCCCATCAGTGCGGACTGCCTGACCCATTTTCAGGGCGCTTAATTTACGAATCACCCATGGTCCCGCAGCTAAACCAATCAATAATGCTGTCACCGTTGCCATCACAGCTCTGAAAGTGATGTAATTGAATACTCGGAAGAATCCAAAATCATCTTGCAACCATTGCGCCAACATTAAGAGCATGTTTTAGCCTCCTCTAACAAGGCCTGCACTACACGCTCCATGCGCATAAATCGTGAACCTTTAACCAAAATATTTAAGTGCTGATTGCTGCAGCTAGACTGGGCATGCAATGTATCTTTTAATTGCATGATGAGACTATCCATATCGGCAAAATGAGTTGCACTAGACACAGCCGTACTATTACCTACAACCTCATTAAATCCCTGAAGAGCCAATTGGCATTGCTCCCCCAAAGCAAATAGTTTTGAGATTCCTTGCTCAGCAGCATAGGCACCAACTTCACGATGAAACTCGGGGCCCTGATTGCCAACCTCACCCATATCACCCAAAATCAACCAAGATAAATTACCCGATTGCTTTAAAGCATCGATGGCAGCTCTTACGGAATCTGGGTTAGCGTTATAGCTATCGTCAATTAAGGTGTGATTTGAATCAATCACTTTTGCCTGCATACGCCCATTTACTGGCGAGAATGATTCGAGACCCTGCTTAATCTTTTCAAGACTTACACCTGCTGCGATACCAACCGCACTCGCAGCCAAGGCATTGCGAACATTGTGACTGCCCAAAGTATTTAATTGAACCTCGATAGTCCCTTGTTCAGTTTTAATCTGAATATGCCCATTGCTTAGCAAGCTTCCGGTCACAGCAGCCGAAGCATTGGACTGAGCAGACAACAAAACGAAATCAATGACTTTGCGACCAGCAGCCGCCTGACGCCAAACACTTGAAAATTCTGAGTCTGCCGGGAATACTGCAATACCATCCCTTGGCAAAGTATGAATAGCATCAGAATGCTCTTCTGCTACCGCCGCTACCGTAGCCATGAACTCTTGATGCTCGCGCTGGGCATTATTAATTACTGCAATATTCGCTTGTGCAATCGCAGCTAACTGCGCTGTTTCACCAGGATGATTCATGCCAAGCTCAACCACAGCAAGGCGATCCGTTGCGCGCAATTTCAACAGAGTTAATGGCAAACCAATATCGTTATTCAAATTTCCTTTGGTAACCAAAGTATGTTGCTCGCCCACTGCGGCTTTAAAAATAGAAGCGATCATCTCTTTAACGGTAGTCTTACCATTACTGCCAGCAACCAACGCCAAAGGAATGAGGTGATTAGCCCTCCATGCTTTTGCTAAATTCCCTAAACCAACACGCGTGTTCGAAACGCAAATAGCAGGTAAGTCCGGTGGACATTTATCTTGCGCACTAATTAGGGCAGCACTAGCGCCCGCCTTAGCGACATCAGATAAAAAGTCATGCGCATCAAAGTGCTCGCCAACTAAAGCGACAAATAATTCATTGCGATTGATCTGACGACTATCAGTACCCACTCGAGAAATAGAGATTTCCTGGGAAGTCTGTGCAGATGTATTTAGCAATTTACTTCCAGGCAACATTGCCTGTGCTTGCGCAAGAGTAGTCATGATGGACATCAGACTCCACCTCCTGCGGCCAAGCGAATATGCTCTTGATCAGAAAAATCAAACTTCTTGCCATTGATTTCTTGAGTAGTTTCATGGCCCTTGCCGGCAACCAGAACAATATCTTGGGTATCCGCATGACGAATTGCAGCCATGATGGCAGATGCACGATCGGCTATAACTTGAACGTTCTGTGCATCCTTGCTAATACCTTCGCGCACCATCTCCATAATGGCTTGTGGATCTTCAGAACGAGGGTTGTCACTTGTAATCAGAATATGGTCGGCATGGCGTTCTGCGACAGTGCCCATTAGCGAACGCTTACCAGCATCGCGATCACCGCCACAACCAAAGACACACCAAATTTTTCCACCACGCTGCTCAGCAATAGGGCGCAATGCTTGTAAGGTTTTCTCCAAAGCATCTGGGGTATGCGCATAATCCACAACTGCTAACAAACCCTCTGTCTTTTGAGATTTTCCCAAAGGAATTAATTCCATACGACCAAGCACTGGATTTAATTGGCTCACTTTTTGAGCGGCCACTTTAAAGCTTAAACCCTGTGAAAGTAATACCGTCCACACCGCAAGCGCATTACTTAAATTAAATTCACCCAATAAAGGAATATGCAATTGAGCATTTCCTGCTCCGTCACTAATGAAACTTGCGTTGTAACCTGCCCCACTCAGCAGAATATCTTTTGCATAGATACGAGATAAACGATCACCAAATTTTTCAAATCCTTGGAATGCGGATTGAGACAATGCATATGCCCAAACCTTCAAGCCATCTTTTGCCAACACGTTCATGGCAAGCTCACGACCAAACGCATCATCCAAGTTGATGACTGCGTGCTCAAGGCCGGTTTGCTGAAATAACTTAGCCTTTGCCTCAGCATAATCAGCCATGCTGCCGTGATAATCCAAATGGTCCTGCGTCAGATTCGTAAATACTGCACAGTGGATATCTGTTCCAGCGATTCTCTCTTGATGCAAAGCATGCGAAGACACTTCCATCGCCACTTGTTTTGCTCCAGCACTACGTAACTCTGCTAGCTGAGTTTGTAATTTAGGCGCATCTGGAGTGGTATAGCCATTTTGAACCAGTGCGCTAGGGAATCCAGCACCTAGGGTGCCCAAAACTGCCGTGCGATGACTACTTGTATCTAATGCCTGGGCCAACCATTGCGTGATGCTAGTTTTGCCATTAGTGCCAGTGACACCAATGATTTTTAATGCTTTACTCGGATGGCCATACCATTGCGCGCATAGCTCACCCGCTTTTGTAGCAAGATGTTCAACAGGAAAACATTGTGGATGATCTAAAAATTGCTTATCCATACCCGCTGGATCGAACACTACTGCGACTGCCCCGCACTCTAATGCCGCCTCAATAAATTGACGACCATCACGCAAGGCATTGACATTACCTACAGGGTAGGCAAAAAAGATATCGCCAGGCTGAATCTGGCGACTATCCGCACATACTTTTGCTGAGGAGTTCGCTAGAGCATGTAAGTGGTCAATCAAATGATTGGTGTCTATTTTCAAATCCACCCTCATCGTTTCAAAACCACATGTTGGGCTTGTGCAGCTGTTGGCCGAATTTCTTCTGGAGCTTTATCCTCCAATACCATTTGCTTGACTTTGTTATCTGGCGAGACATTTAAGGAGCGCAGCGTCTCCCCAACAATTGTCGAGAATACGGGTGCTGCAACATCACCACCGTAGTGACTTTCGCCGGTAGGCTCATCAATCATTACCGCTACGACAATACGTGGCGCGCTAATGGGGGCAAGTCCAGCAAAGTAAGCGCGATACGAATTGCCATATCCCTTGCCAACTAATTTGTGTGCTGTACCTGTTTTACCACCAACACGATAGCCATCTGTCTGAGCTTTAACAGCTGTGCCACCAGGCTCAGTAACTGCTTCCATCATGTTACGCATTTCGATGGCAGTTTTTGGTGAAAGCACTTTAACGCCTGGCTTGAACTCAGGGCTTCGCTCAATTGTCAGGGGGACCAATTCGCCATCGCGTGCGAAGACTGTATATGCGCGCGCCACCTGAAAGAGTGACGCAGAAATACCATAACCAAACGAAATACGTGCTTGATCAGTAGGTACCCATTTTTTGAAAGGATGCACTGTGCCCGAAACAGCACCAGGGAAACCAATTTTCGGCGCTTGACCAAAACCAACCGCAGTATATAAATCCCACATTTCTTCAGCGGAAAGATTATTCATTGCAATCTTGGCAGTACCGATGTTGCTCGACTTTTGAATAATTTGCGCGACTGTTAGATTTCCATAAGGATGGGTATCTGTAATAGGCTTAGGACCTACTAAATATTTCGCACCAATCACCATATTGGTATCTGGCTTGACTACGCCTTTTTCTAATGCAATCGAAATGGTTAATGGTTTTATAGTCGAGCCAGGCTCAAAAGTATCTGTCAAGACGCGATTTCGTAGTTGCTCACCTGTTAAGTGCCTACGATCATTTGGGTTATAGCTTGGGTAATTTGCCAATGCCAAAATCTCACCCGTTTGTGTATCGAGAACTACTGCACCACCCGCTTTAGCGTGATGTTGAAGTACGGCATCTTTTACTGCGTTATAAGCCAAGAACTGAATCTTGCTATCAATAGATAGGTTTAAATCTTTTCCATTTTGTGGCAACTGCAAGATCGCAACATCTTCAACAACACGACCCAAGCGATCAACCACCACACGTCTTTGACCAGGATGACCGGCAAGCTCATTCTCACGAGAAAGCTCCATCCCTTCTTGACCTTTGTCATTCACATTCGTAAAACCAACCACGTGCGCCATCGCCTCACCTTCTGGGTAGAAGCGACGATATTCATTATTTAAACCAATGCCAGGGATCTCTAGCTGTTTAATTTGCTGAGCTACAACTGGATCTACTTGGCGCTTTAAGAAAACTTGCTTGCGCTCTTCTTTCAACTTTTTGCGCAGATCAGACTCGCTCATTTGCAAAAGACTAGCTAATTTCTGCACTTTATCTGCAGCCAAGTCATCTGGAACGGTGTCGTTATAGGCAATCACCGACTTGGCTTCCAAGCTCGTTGCAATCACCTGTCCATTACGATCCAAAATTTTTCCGCGACTAGCGGGTAGCTCTAATTCGCGCTGAGTGCCACGCACACCTTTAGCTTCATAGAACGCATTTCCTGGGCCCTGAATCCAAAACGCACGAAGTAGCAGCATCATGAATACAAAGAACAAGAGGAATAGCATCAAACGCGACCGCCACATTGGCAGACGTAAAACTAAATTTGGCGTAGTAGAGAAGCCAACCGGTCTCATTTCGTCTCCTTAAGATACAAGGTGCGCTCAGGAGAAATCGGAGACATGTGTAATTGATTGCGAGCAACATCACGAATACGTGCAGACTTTGATAAATTCCGCTGCTCATACTCTAAGCGTAACCATTCTTGGTTTAACTTACGCTCTTCTATCTGAGCGCGCTCTTGAAGGATGAATAATTTTCGTGCACTCTGCTGAGCTGCAACCAGAGATAGGGAACAAATCAATAGCAATGCGAGCAGAGTCAAAGTAGCGCGATTCACGCAGACACTCCTGTGCGCTTTTCAGCTACGCGCATGATTGCCGAGCGGGCACGAGGATTCTCGGAAACCTCGGCATCGCTTGGCTTAACTCGACCAATAATTTCTAGAGCACTTTGTGGCAAGTCTTTTTCGCGTACCGGTAAACCACGAGGCACTTCTACTTTTGCATGTGCTTGCATAAACTGCTTCACAATGCGATCTTCTAACGAATGAAAACTAATCACTGCAAGTCTTGCGCCGGGCTTTAATAATTTCAAAGCCGCCTTTAAACCAAGCTCCAAATCTTCTAACTCGCGATTAATAAAAATACGCAATGCTTGAAATGTTCTTGTTGCAGGATCTTGACCAGCTTCGCGCGTGCGTACTACGCTTGCAACTAGACTTGCCAACTGGGTAGTCGTTTTAGGGGAAAGGCCCTCTTCTCGCTTAGCCACAATGGCTTTTGCGATCTGAAATGCAAAGCGTTCTTCTCCGTAAGTCTTAATCACGTGAGTGATTTCCTCCGGTGGCGCCTGCTCCAACCACTCTGCTGCAGTTAAACCATGATCGGTATTCATACGCATATCGAGCGGACCTTCGCGACGAAACGAAAATCCCCGATGCGCTTCGTCCACCTGGGGCGAGCTGATCCCCAAGTCCAACAAAATTCCATCGACTGATTCCGCCTCGGCATACTGATCCATCTGCGCAAAACTGTCGTGCACAATCTTTAAACGTGGATCGTTGATTTTTTGTGCCACTGCAATCGCATCCAAATCTTTGTCGAAAGAAATCATTCGCGCTGAAGGATGCAGCTCCTTGAGCAAAGCTTGTGTATGACCGCCGCGCCCGAAGGTTCCATCGATCACCAAAATTTTGTTTTCTGTATCTTGACTCTGAATCAGTGGACCGCCAACTAGCGCTGTCACCGCCTCGGCCAGTAACACTGGGCGATGAGTTATGTTCATGGCACCCTGTCATCAAAAATTAAATTGCTTGAGTGCTTCAGGCATGCCTTGCGCAATCGCAGCCTGTTCTTTTGCAGCGTATGTGGCTGCGTCCCACAACTCCAAGTGACTTCCCATGCCAAGCAAAATCACTTCTTTTTCAATGCCGGCAGCAGCGCGCAACTCTGGACTTACCAGTACGCGACCGGCACTATCCAAATCCATTTCGGCTGCGTTACCTAAAAAAATACGGCGCCACCAATGGGCATCCATCGGAAGTTGCGCAACTCTTGCTCTGAAGGTTTCCCACTCAGGCCCTGGGAAGAGAAGCAAGCAGCCATCGGGGTGTTTTGTAAGCGTGATTCGGCCGTCGCCCTGTACCAACAAGGCGTCACGATGCTTGGCCGGCACAGACATGCGGCCTTTTGCATCTAAATTGAGAGCTGACGCACCTTGAAACACCATTTACCCCACTTTTTCACACTTCCTCCCACTTTAGAGGATCGCACTAAGAGGGTCAAGTGTTTTTAGGAGTTTTTTTAGGAATTTCTCTAGTGTTTACAAACACTTAGCGTCATGTGTTGAGAAAATGGTGATAATAAAATAGCTACTTGAAACAATAGCTTGGAAAATATACTTAAGAATAGATCTTAGCTATTGCGCTAGATAATGCCTAAATATACTGTATTTAAAAACAGTAATACGTAAAAAAATATCTCAAAATTAATCAGAGATGAGTTTTGAGAATTAAAACCTATAGCCGTATTAAATTTTGTAAGCAGTAGTGGTCATTACCTTGGACATTGCCTGCATTATTTTTTGAATAGGTTCTGGCAAATTTGCACCGCCAGCATTTTTTGCGGCCTGTCCGTGAGCAATTTCATCTATGCGCATTTGATCCACAATTGCACGAGATCGTTGATCTTCTTTTGGTAATTTTTCGAGATGACTTTCTAAGTGATTCTCGACTTGTTTTTCCGTTTCAGCAACAAAACCTAAACTCCACTTATCGCCCGCTAAGCCTGCTGCCAAGCCAATTGCAAAGGATCCCGCATACCAAAGTGGATTGAGATAACTGGTGTGTGACCCGAGCTCTTGAAGACGAGTTTCACACCATGCCAGATGATCCATTTCTTCTTGCCCAGAGTGATCTAACATCTCCTGAATTTCAGGATTTCGAGCAGCCAATTTTTGCGATTGATACAGCGCTTGTGCACAAACTTCACCCACATGATTGACTCGCATGAGTCCTGCTGCATGTTTACGTTCGGCTCCATCTAAACCGGAATTACCTCCAAAATCAGATCCTGGGGTAGGTCTATGGGCATGAGCACCTCCAACCACAGACCGAAGGGCGGTATCAAACTCCAGAATGAGGCGATCTATTGGAGACATCCGCATGGAAAACTAAACCAAAACTTCTGCTTTACAGCTTTGTTTGGTCTTTAAACCCAACTCTGCCAAGAGCTCACGATCCTGTTCTGCCTCTGGATTGCCGGTAGTGAGTAGTTGCTCACCATAGAAAATAGAGTTCGCTCCAGCCATAAAGCACATGGCCTGAACCGCCCTACCAAGCTCCTGACGACCAGCAGATAAACGAACGCGGGCTTTAGGCATCGTGATCCTAGCAACCGCAATCGTTCTCACAAACTCCAGTGGGTCTAAAGGCTTCTGCTCAGCTAATGGCGTACCGGCTACTGGCACTAAATGATTGATGGGAACGGACTCTGGATAAGGACTCAAGTTGGCCAAACGGGCCAAAAATGCGGCGCGCTGCTGTCTAGACTCGCCCATGCCGACAATACCGCCACAACAAACGGACATACCAGCGGCACGGACATTGGATATCGTATCCAAGCGGTCTTGGTAGCCCCTGGTTGAGATCACAGAGCGGTAAAAATCTTCGCTGGTATCTAAGTTATGGTTATAAAAGTCTAGCCCAGCCTCTTGCAGTGCCTGGGCTTGGTCTGCCTCCAGCATGCCTAAGGTGGCACAGGTCTCCAGACCCAAGGCTTTTACGCCCTTAATCATGGCAGTCACTTTTTCAATATCGCGGTCTTTGGGTTCGCGCCATGCGGCACCCATACAGAAACGGTTAGAACCGGCGGCTTTAGCAGCTTTGGCAGCCTCTAAGACCTCTTCTAAGCCCATCAATTTCTCAGCCTTAACGTCGGTGTCATAACGAGCAGCTTGTGGGCAATAACTACAATCCTCAGGACAGCCGCCCGTCTTAATTGACAGCAAGGTAGCTAATTCAACATCACCTTTTGGGAAATAGGCTTTATGAGTCTCCTGCGCCTTCAGCATCAATTCATTTAAAGGGAGTGCAAATAAGGCTTCAATTTCAGCCACCGACCACTCACCAGTTGCCTCGACACCTGCGTTTACACCCTGATGCAAATCCGCTTTAGATTTGAATTGGGTTAAGGGTTTTTCAACGGTTTGAGTGTCCTGCATGGGTAAATTCCAGAAAATGAGGGGATTCAAGGCATAAACATAACAGATACAGGCCTGAATTTGGAAAAACTAGTGGTCAAATATCAAACATGAAGGTTATTTCTGATTTAAATCAAGCCCCCCTCGTTAATCGCAGCCTTGCAGCCGTCTGGCATCCATGCACGCAGATGAAACAGCATGAGTCCTTTCCGCTGGTTGCCATTACAAAAGGTAAGGGTGCTTGGCTCTATGACGAAAACGGAAAAGCCTTGCTCGACTCCATTAGTTCTTGGTGGACGAATTTATTTGGCCACTCCAACCCACGCATCAATCAAGCCATTACCGCGCAACTCGAAAAAATTGAGCATGTGATGCTCGCCGGATTTACGCATGCGCCCGTAGTAGAGCTATCTGAAAAACTGTCTGCACTCACCAATCACCATTTAGGCCATGTCTTCTATGCTTCTGATGGTGCGTCTGCAGTAGAAATAGCGCTCAAGATGAGTCACCACTACTGGCAACTCAACTGCAAACCACAAAAGAAGAAATTTGTTTGTTTGGAAAATGGTTATCACGGAGAAACGCTTGGTGCATTAGCGGTAACGGATGTTGCTATTTTCCGGGAAGCCTATGGATCACTCTTGCAAGATGTATTTACTATCGCATCACCTGATGCACGCAAAGCAAAAGCTGGTGAGAGCGCAAAAGATGTAGCAAGATATGCAGCAAAACAACTCGAAGAATTATTTGTAAAAGAACATGACAATATTGCTGCCATCATTGTCGAACCTTTGGTCCAGTGCGCAGGGCAAATGGCCATGCATTCTCCTGAATACCTTCGGTTAGTCAGGGATTTATGTGATCGCTATGAAGTACATCTGATTGCAGATGAGATTGCGGTGGGCTGTGGGCGGAGTGGCAAGTTCTTTGCCTGTGAGCATGCTGGTATCTGGCCAGACTTATTAACCCTGTCTAAAGGGATTAGCGGCGGCTATCTCCCACTATCACTCTGCCTCACTACAGACCAGATATATCAAGCTTTTTATGGGGATCAAACTCAGCAAGGGTTTTTACATTCTCATTCTTATACCGGTAATCCACTAGCGTGCGCTGCTGCACTGGCGTGTCTAGAGATTTTCGAAACTGACAAAGTATTAGAAAAAAATATTGAGCGCTCAAAGGATTTAGCAAATGCATTTGCGTGGGCAAAATCGGATTTACGAATTGAGCATTGGCGCCAACAAGGAATGATCTTGGCCTTCGATATTAACAATGAGCTTCTTAAAAATCCTAAGATGTTTACGCGAACCATGTTCTCAAACTGTTTAAGCGAAGGTGTATTGATTAGGCCAATCGGAAATACTATCTACGTCATGCCGCCGTATATTTTGTCTTCAGCAGAAACCATGCAACTAGGTCATGCTGTGCAAGCTGCCCTTGAGAAAACCTTGGCATGACAAACGCATATCAGGCCTTAAAGTTAGCGCAAGAGCAAATTGCAGATCTTGAGTCGCAATTACTCAAACGCAAACTCAGAGCAACAGAATCTCCATGCGATACCAAAGCCTTAGTCGATGGACGCGAGCTCAAAGCATTTTGTAGCAATGACTATTTAGGGCTAGCAAACCATCCTGCGTTAATTCAAGCGCTTGCTGAAGGCGCTCAGAGGTATGGGGTAGGCAGTGGCGCCTCCCATCTTATTAGCGGCCACAGCAGGGCTCATGAGCTACTTGAAAACCAATTGGCTTCTTTTCAAAAGCAACATATTCCGAATGCGCGTGCCCTATTTTTTAGTACCGGCTATCTCGCCAACCTTACCGCCATCACAGGTCTAGCAAGACTTGCGCCGCAAAAATCTACCAGCATTTATTCGGCCAAGCTCAACCATGCTTCTTTAATTGATGGCATTCGTTTAGCGGCTGCGCAGACTCAGGCAAATGTCGCGCTGTTTGATCACACGCTACTTAACACATTAAATGAATTACTAAAAACAGATCAACATCCACTAAAGATCATCGTTACCGATGGCGTCTTTAGCATGGATGGTGACCTCGCTCCAGTAAAAGAATTGTTAAAACTTGCTGAGCAATACGATGCGCTGTTACTCGTTGATGATGCTCACGGTTTCGGAGTATTGGGCAAACAAGGTCATGGCATTTTGGAGCAGGAAAATATCTGCTCTGATCGCATTATTTATATTGGCACTCTTGGAAAAGCTGCAGGTGTCAGCGGCGCCTTTGTTTGTGCACAAGCCACTTTTATTGAGTGGCTCATTCAAAAGGGTCGCCCTTTCATTTACAGCACCGCAACACCACCTGCGATAGCACATACGCTGTCAAAAAGCTTGCAAATCATTGGAGGGGACGAGGGCAGCAAACGGCGCACTCAACTTAATAAACTGATTCGTATCTGGCAAGATGAAATGCAATTTTCTCAATGGGAAAAGGTGTCCTCTTGTACCGCCATACAGCCCGTTATTTTGGGCAGCAATGCCAATGCCCTGCTCACCGCCAAGTTACTTGATGATGCTGGATATTGGATTCCTGCTATTCGCCCCCCTACCGTAGCCAATGGCAGTGCAAGATTACGCATTACGTTCTCTGCTAACCATAGCGAAGCAGATGTGTGTCAACTCATCGATACCTTAAAATCTATCGAGCAAGCAGTCATTCAAAAGGTCTCTCATGAGTAAGGCCACAGGCTTCTTTGTCGCGGGTACAGACACTGAGGTTGGAAAAACGTTGGTGAGTGGCGCTCTCATTCTGAAATTACGCGAACAGGGTGTGAATGCGATTGGTTTTAAACCGGTTGTTGCTGGAACTTATCAAGATGCACAAGGCCACACTCTGAATGAAGATTTAGAAACACTGCGCATCGCCTCAAACCTCAGCTCCACTGAATTGAGTTTGTGTCCTTATGTATTAGAGCAGCCAGTGGCTCCCCATTTGCTAGCTGCGCAACAAGGTCTGAAGCTTGAAATGAGTACGATCTTGCAGGCATTTCGGAATGTTCAAAATCAGGCAGATTGTGTTGTGGTTGAGGGTGCCGGCGGCTTACTTATCCCCCTAAATGACCGGGAAGATTTGGGGACTTTCGCCCAAGAAATTAAATTTCCGATGATTCTGGTAGTGGGCATGAAATTAGGCTGCATTAATCACGCCCTCCTAACTTGTGAGGCAATCAAAGCGCGCAACTTAAATATTGCGGGATGGGTAGCGAATGCCCTATCCACAGAAATGCCTTTGCTTGAAGAAAACATTCAAACTCTGCAAGCCAGAATAGACGCCCCATTTTTAGGCCTCATTCCAGCGCTTCCAAAAGAACTCCAAAAAGCCGATAACAGCCCATATTCAGTTGAAGCTTTGAGTTTTGCTGCAAAGCACATTCAACTACCCAGCAATTAATTGGCGGTAATTTAGCCCAAACGGCATATCCAAAGACTTTCGGATAAGATGAAGGGATGCATTTATCCCCAGAAATTATTGACTCCGCGGAAGCCATTCAAGAAATTCGACGCAATATTCATGCGCACCCTGAATTGCGTTTCGAAGAAAATCGCACTGCTGATCTAGTTGCAGAAGCGCTTTCTAGCTGGGGAATTACAGTCTATCGTGGCATGGGAAAAACGGGTGTTGTAGGTCGTTTAGATGGTGACTTAGGCCCCGGAAAAATGATTGGTTTGCGCGCTGATATGGATGCGCTTCCATTGCAGGAGCACAATAACTTTGCTCATGCATCAACAAACCCCGGAAAAATGCATGCTTGTGGACATGATGGTCACACAGCAATGCTACTTGGAGCTGCGCAATATTTATCAAATCACCGCGACTTCAAAGGCACGGTGATTTTTATTTTCCAACCAGCAGAGGAAGGTGGCGCTGGTGCGAATGAAATGATTAAGGATGGACTTTTCAAAGAGTTTCCATGCGACGCAGTATTTGGCTTGCATAACTGGCCCGGCTTGGCAGAAGGTCATTTTGGAGTGACCCCTGGCCCAATGATGGCTTCAAGCAATACTTTTGAAATTACCATCACAGGCAAAGGCGGTCACGCCGCCCTACCCCACAACAGCGCAGATCCAGTATTTACTGGCGCCCAAGTAGTGCTTGCATTACAGAGCATCATTACACGCAATAAGCGTCCTGTAGATGCCGCTGTTTTATCGATTACGCAATTTCATGCGGGTGAAACAAGCAATGTCATTCCGGATAGCGCCTTTATTGGTGGCACGGTACGTACATTTACTTTGGACGTCTTAGATTTAATCGAGCAACGCCTACGAGAAATTGCTCATAATGTTTCCAGCGCATTTGATTGCCAAGCAGAAGTTACGTTTTCTAGAAATTACCCGCCCCTCATTAATCATGCCAACGAAGTGGAATTCGCAACTGAAGTCATGAGTGAACTGGTTGGTAAGCAGAATGTAAATGCTTCAATCGATCCCACAATGGGTGCGGAAGACTTCGCGTTTATGTTGCTAGAAAAGCCGGGCTGTTACGTATTCTTAGGCAATGGGGACGGCGATCATCGCTCGGTAGGCCATGGCATGGGCCCATGCCACTTACACAATCCTTCTTACGACTTCAATGACTCTTTGATTCCAGTCGGCGTGAGCTATTGGGTCAAACTAGCTCAACGCTTCCTAGAAAAAAACTGAGTTCTTTCAAACTTTCTCTTCAACTATTGAATTAAGAGTTGGTAAATTTGGCTGGACGCTTTTCCATGAATGCAGCCATGCCTTCTTTCTGGTCATTCGTTCCAAAGCAAGCATGAAAGAGGCGGCGCTCAAAATGAATACCTTCAGACAAAGTGGTTTCATAAGCAGTGTTGATACTTTCTTTCACCATCATTGCGGTTAACAAAGGCATATCTGCAATTCCTTTGGCAATTGCTTTAACTTCTTTCAGCAAATCCGCTTGTGGGAAGATCCTTGCAACCAAACCAGAGCGCTCAGCTTCAGCGGCATCCATCATGCGGCCCGTCAAAGCTAGATCCATCGCTTTTGCTTTGGATACCGCGCGAGGTAAACGTTGTGTGCCTCCAGCCCCAGGAATGATTCCTAACTTCACCTCTGGCTGAGCAAACTTAGCGTTATCCGCCGCCATGATCGTGTCGCACATCATGGCCAACTCACAGCCACCACCAAGGGCATAGCCAGAGACAGCAGCGATTACAGGCTTACGTACTTTTTTGATCTCTTCCCAGTTACGGGTAATAAAGTCACCGCGATAAACATCTTTCAAGCCGTACTTGGCCATTGAAGCAATATCCGCTCCAGCAGCAAATGCCTTTTCACTGCCAGTAACGATCATGCAACCAATATTGTCGTCCGCGTCAAATGCTAATAAGGCAGCGCCAAGCTCTTCCATGAGCTGATCGTTCAAGGCATTTAACACTTCAGGGCGATTCAAAGTAATGGTGGCAACCTTACCATCCACTTCAGTCAAAATAGTTTTGTAGCTCATGAATTTCTTTCGGTGAAAAGTATTAATTAACGTGGCAACAACAACCACATCCTGCCATTTTGTTTCATACGACCTGCCATCTCTCCAGCAGCATCTCCGGATCCCCAATAGTAGTCTGCTCTGACGCCACCCACAATTGCTTTACCCGTATCCTGCGCCATCACCAGCTTTTGCAAAGGCTGACTACTTAATGGTTTGGTGGCTGCTAAAAAGACAGGCGCGCCCAGTGGCAAGGCTTGTAAATCGACTGCAATACTGCGCTCAGCTGTGAGCGGAACACCAAGAGCACCATTGGGGCCTAAATCAGCAGAGACATTGCCAGGCAACTCTTTAAAGAAAACAAAACGGGGGTTGGCGTTCAGCATTTCATTTACTTGGCCGGGATTTCTTTTAGCCCATTGTGAGATGCCTTGCATCGTCGCTTCACTACGTGTGATTTCTTTATGATCTAACAACCACTGAGCAAAGGATTTAAAAGGCTGATCATTGGTACCTGCAAAACCCAGACGCAGAATGCGTCCATCCTCAAGACGAATTTTTCCAGAACCTTGAATTTGCATGAACGCTGCTGCTACTGGATCCTGTACCCAAGCAATTTCAGAACCCTGCAAGACACCAGAGCTCATTAGCTCAGCACGGCTTGGGCCTGGGTTGGGCTTAGACTTGCGCCAGGCATTAGGGTAACCATAGAGCGGCACGTTATAAGTACTCGTACGAGTTTGCGAACCATTCATTACTGGTTCGTAATAACCCGTGATTAAGCCCGTGTCACTACCGGAGCTATTGCGAATTTCATAAGCTTGAAAATTATTTTCAAAATATTTACGAATAGCCTGCGTATCACGGCTTGATACATTGCCAGCCTGGGCACACGCTGAGCGCCAGTTCACATCAGTACTTTTCTTACGCAAAGCATCACAACTTTTTAACCAAGCAGGCCAAGCCTGAGACAAGTCGTCTTCCTGCCATCCAGGCAAGGCTTGCCAAGAGACAGCACTAAAGCTTGCAATCGAGGAGCTATAACTTGATGGTGCAGCACCAGAACCGCTTGAGCGATAGCCCGTTCCCCGAGTGGGGGGCGTAGAACATCCAACAATCAAGCTGGCCATGAGGATAGCGAATACACTTAACGGAACTAATTTAAATTTAGAAATCATGATTGCCAATTTACTCGATGAATACCCAATGCTACTGTTTGTTTTTGAAGGCGCTGTTGCCTTAGGACTTTTGTTATTTATTGTTCTTTGGACAGGCAAGGGCAAAAAATAGCATTCTCACCACCCTACGTTAATGCAGGGTACGTGGCATCACCAGGGCAAACTCTGGGATAGGGGCCTGAAAGAACTGGGCATCCTCAGTGACACAAAAATACTCCCCACGCATCGTTCCGGCCGGAGTGGGCAATGTTGCCCAGCTGGTGTACTCAAAGTGCTCTCCGGAGCGTAATAGCGGTTGCTGCCCAACAACGCCCAGGCCTCGGACCTCCTGAACATCGTTATCCCCGTCTGTAATGAACCAATGGCGGGCAATCACCTGAATACTGGCAGTCCCCGTATTGCGGATAGTTACCGTATAAGCAAAGGCAAATTGGCGGTTATCGGGGTCAGATTGCTCAGGAAGGTACTGGGCTTTGACCGTAATGCTCATTTCGTGAGGATTCATGGACGAATTCTGCTCCATCCTAAGGCCAACTGCAAGCTAGAATCTAGGGATGGAAAGCCAAAAATCATCCTCAAATAGTCAATTTGTTATTGCCCCATCCATTTTGTCGGCTGACTTCGCCTGCCTTGGCAAGGAAGTTCAGGACGTTTTAGTGGCAGGCGCTGACTGGATTCACTTTGACGTGATGGATAACCACTATGTGCCCAACCTCACTATTGGTCCCTTGGTTTGCGAGGCTATTCGACCTTATGCAAATAAAGATGGAAAGCCTGCGGTGATCGATGTGCATTTAATGATTGAGCCGGTAGATCGTATCGTCCCTGACTTTGCTAAAGCGGGCGCCAATTTAATTAGCTTTCATCCTGAAGCAAGCCCTCATGTCAATCGCACATTGAACTTGATTCGCGATCAGGGATGTCAGGCGGGTCTTGTTTTGAATCCGGCCACGCCGCTAGATCATCTCGAGCACACTTTGGAATTACTCGATCTAGTTTTGCTGATGTCAGTCAACCCAGGCTTTGGTGGTCAATCATTTATTCCCAGCACCCTCAATAAGATTGCTCAAGTACGCACACGTCTTGATCGCTACCAAGCTGAGACTGGTCGACATATTCGTCTTGAGGTAGATGGCGGAATCAAAGTCGATAACATTGCAGAAGTAGCACGAGCAGGCGCAGATACTTTTGTTGCAGGCTCAGCAATTTACGCACAAGAAAATTATGCGAAAGTAATTCAAGCAATGCGCACTGAATTAGGAAAGTCAGGAAAAGCGTAATGCAGCTTGCTGAATTTAACGCCCTAGCAAAGCAGGGTTTCAATCGCATTCCCTTGGTCAAAGAAGTTCTGGCAGATCTAGAGACTCCGCTATCACTCTACGTTAAGCTGACTCAAGCGTTTGGCAAGACCAATACTTACTTGCTAGAGTCTGTTTTAGGTGGCGAGCGTTTCGGGCGCTTCTCCTTTATTGGCCTGCCTGCCAGGACTATTGTCAAAACTGTTGGCACCCCCTCAATACCAGTCAACGAAGTAGTGACTGATGGAAAAGTAGTTGAGACAAATACTGATAATCCACTCGATTTTGTGGATGCTTATTTCAAGCGTTTTAAGGTGGCCTTGCAAGCTGACATGCCTCGCTTTTGTGGTGGTCTTGCCGGCTACTTTGGTTATGACACTGTTCGCTATATCGAGTCACGTTTAGCCAAACATCAACTTCCAGATGAATTAGGTGTACCCGATATTCAACTCATGTTGACTGAAGAGTTGGCAGTGATTGATAACGTTGCTGGCAAAATTTATTTGATTGTCTATGCAGATCCGGGCATTGCTAATGGTTTTGAAAAAGCACAAGATCGCTTAAAAGAATTACTCGCCTGCCTCAGTAAGCCAGCAAATATGCCGGCATCTTTACCAAGCGCTAAAACTGAACTCATTCGTAAATTCAAAGCAGCAGATTTTGAGAAAGCAGTACTCAAAACTAAAGAATATATTTTGGCCGGCGATTGCATGCAGGTAGTTATTGGTCAGCGCATTAGCAAGCCATTTACGGATTCACCTTTAGCCCTTTATAGAGCTTTGCGCTCGCTCAACCCATCGCCATACATGTACTTCTATGACTTTGGTGATATGCAAATTGTTGGCTCTTCTCCTGAGATTTTGGTACGGCAAGAAAAACGGGCTGCCGAGAAGATTGTCACTATCAGACCACTAGCTGGCACCCGTCCTCGCGGAGTCAATCCAGATGAGGATGAGCGCCTAGCTAAGGAGCTCTTGGCTGATCCTAAGGAAATTGCTGAGCATGTGATGTTGATTGATTTAGCCCGTAATGACGTGGGCCGCATTGCCAAAACTGGCTCAGTCAAGGTTACTGACTCCATGTCTATTGAGAAATACTCCCACGTTCAGCACATCGTGAGTTCAGTAGAGGGCCATCTTTTGGACAATATGAGCAATATGGATGTATTGCGAGCGACCTTCCCGGCGGGTACCTTATCAGGTGCGCCAAAAATTCGGGCGATGGAAATCATTGATGAAATGGAAATTGTGAAGCGGGGTGTTTACGGTGGTGCAGTGGGTTACCTGTCTTTCTCAGGCGATATGGATGTGGCTATTGCCATTCGTACCGGCGTGATCCGTGATGGCATTCTGCACTCTCAAGCAGGAGCTGGGGTAGTGGCTGATTCTGATCCGACTGCTGAATGGAAAGAAACTGAAGCCAAGGCTCGCGCGGTATTGACTGCGGCAGATTTAGTACAAGGAGGACTCGATGCTCCTAATGATTGATAACTACGATTCTTTTACTTACAACCTCGTTCAATACTTTGCAGAACTAGGTGAAGAGGTCAAAGTCTTTCGCAATGATGAAATTGCAGTGGAAGATATTGCCAAACTGAATCCAGCACGCATTTGCATCTCACCTGGGCCATGCAGCCCTTCTGAGGCAGGTATTTCAGTCGAAACCATCAAGCATTACGCAGGTCAAATTCCGATCCTTGGCGTTTGTTTGGGGCACCAAGCTATCGGCGAAGCATTCGGTGGAAAAGTCATTCGCGCCCAAAAAGTCATGCATGGCAAGACCGACAGCATTCATCACACTGGTTTAGGTGTGTTTAAAAATTTGCCCGATCCATTTAAGGTGACCCGCTACCACTCACTGGCCATTGAGAAAAACTCACTACCAGCAATGCTTGAGGTGACTGCAACCTCATCCGATGGCGAGATCATGGGCGTACGCCACAAAGAACTAGCAGTTGAGGGCGTGCAATTCCACCCAGAATCTATTCTTTCTGAGCATGGGCATGCTCTGCTCAAGAATTTTTTACAAAACAAATAAACAGTCTGCTAACAGCGCTATGTCAATTACTCCGCAAGAAGCTTTACAACGCTGCATTGAACATCGGGAACTATTTCATGATGAAATGACAGCCATGATGAGGCTCATCATGAGCGGTGAAATGGCACCAGAGTTGGTGGCTGGATTGTTGGTTGCCTTGCGCACTAAAAAAGAAACCGTTGGCGAGATTGCTGCTGCTGCACAAGTGATGCGCGAGTTTGCCACCTCTGTAAAGGTGGATGACCGTAGTCATTTGGTAGATGTGGTGGGCACAGGTGGTGATGGTGCCCATACATTCAATATCTCTACTGCAGCGATGTTTGTGGCTGCCGGTGCAGGCGCAAAAATTGCTAAACATGGCAATCGCAGTGTGAGCAGCAAATCAGGTAGCGCAGATGTTTTAGAAGCGCTTGGCGTAAATCTGACTCTATCCGCCGAGCAAGTCGCCACGTGTATTTCAACAGTAGGCGCAGGATTCATGTTTGCTCCGAATCATCATCCTGCGATGAAGAACGTAGTGCCTATTCGCAAGCAACTTGGTGTCCGGACTATCTTCAATATCCTGGGCCCTCTCACTAACCCAGCTGATGCCAAGCGGATTTTGATGGGCGTATTTCATGCTGACCTAGTCGGCATTCAGGTGCGCGTATTACAAGCCTTAGGAATGGAACATGCGCTAGTCGTTTATGGGCGCGATGGGCTTGATGAGATTTCTTTAGAGGGCCCAACCTTGGTAGGCGAACTAAAAGATGGCTTAGTACGCGAATATGAAATTCATCCAAAAGATTTTGGATTCAATACTGCCCCTACCAATAGCTTTAAAGTGGCCAATGCAGAAGAATCCAAACAAATCGTATTAGATGTGCTCGATGGTAAACCAGGGCCCGCAAGCGATATCGTCTGCCTTAATGCTGGAGCCACGCTCTATGTAGCTGGAGTAGCCAAAGACATTGCTAGCGGTATTGCCCTGGCTAAAACAGCCATCACCTCTGGAGCAGCCCGTCAAAAGTTAGATGCTTTTGTTGCAGCAACCCAATCTCAATAATTGATTATTCATGAGCGATATCCTCAATAAAATTGTTGCCACCAAAAAGATTGAAGTGGCTAATTGCCTGCAGAAAATATCGCTTGCTAATCAACGTGAGCAAGCCGAAGCCAATAATCGTGACGCTCCTTTAAAGCCAAGAGGCTTTATTCAGGCTATTGAAAACAAGATTTCCGCTGGCAAGGCAGGAGTCATTACTGAAATCAAAAAGGCAAGTCCAAGCAAAGGCATTTTGCGCGATAACTTCGTTCCAGCAGATATTGCCCAGTCCTACGAAAAACATGGTGCAGCTTGTCTATCAGTTCTGACTGATGTGGATTATTTCCAAGGATGTAATGCCTATCTGCAAGAAGCTCGTGCGGCCTGCAATATTCCCGTTTTGCGTAAAGACTTCACCATAGATCCGTATCAAGTCTATGAAGCTCGTGCGATTGGCGCCGATGCAATCTTGCTGATCGTGGCTTGCCTAGAATTAAATCAAATGAAAGAGCTCGAGGCTTGCGCTCATGAATTAGGTCTAGATGTTTTAGTCGAAGTTCACAATGCCCCAGAATTAGAGCAAGCGCTAGAACTAAAAACCTCATTGCTTGGCATTAACAATCGAAACCTCAAAACCTTTGAGGTGACACTGCAGACCACCCTCTCTCTAATGTCCATGGTTCCGGATAACAGAACCTTAGTAACAGAGTCTGGCATCTTGAATCGCACTGATGTAGAGCTCATGCGCAACAATCAAATCAACGCATTCCTGGTCGGGGAGGCATTTATGCGCGCCACAGATCCAGGCACAGCCCTTAGTGAGCTGTTTTCCTAGTCTCTCGCAATAGATCTAAGCAGTATTTGATCAAAGAGATCAGAAGCAACGAACCCAGCACATCACCAATAAACATCACTAAAAAGTGATTCACGCTACCCGTATCTTCAAGGGTCATCGTAGCGAACCACCACTGATGAAGTCCCGCCGAAAGTAGGGAATAAATCAAAATACATGCAATGAGTTTGGGGAAATTGAGATTACCTAAGTCTGACTCAAGGCGAAGATTGCTAAAAACAAAAAATCTAGCCAGGTAAGGCGCAAACCCTGAAATTAATCCAACCCCAATACACACCGTCAAGTCGTGCGGGAAATCGCCGTAATAGCTAATTAAAAATGAGGCTATAGCAATTCCAATGGCGCCGGGTAAACCAAAAATCAAAGTCAGAAATAAGCGAAGGCCAGCAGGCAGATAAATCCAACTCACACCTAAGCCAAAAGTAATGCTGCTAGTAAGCCAGCTGTTGCAATAAAAAAGAAGTGTGTACGCCATCGCACTAATAGCGCAGCCAAAAATCCATTCCGAATAACTTGCGAATAATTTAGACATTGTTATTAGTATGGATTAATTTTTATTGATACGTATCAATTGCTAAAATCAGACTAAGGGAATACACTATTATTAGCCCTACAGCTAATACAAATAAATATTAAATATGTCATCCACTAAATCATCACCTTACATCAAATTTCTTAACTTGATCGATGCTCTCGATCGAATCAACCCAGGTAAGAAGCTGGACTGCATCGAAGAGAGTTTGCTCGATAAGATTGTTTCTTGTGCCCATGCCAAGCAAGCAATTTTGGTTGGTGATTTGATCTCCATTTCAGACCTAGGCTCACAAGCTACTTTGCATGGTCGACTTAAAAATCTCAGCGCTTTGGGCTATATCAAAATGGCTGCCAATGCTGATGGTCGTAAAAAGGAAGTGTTGCCTACCAAGATTGCTCTAAAGCGCTATGAAGAAATCTCTAAATACTTAGAGAAGGCAGCAAAAGCCTCTTAATTGTCACAGCGCCACTGCATAAGCCAAAAGCCCTGAAAAGGGCTTTTTTATTGGGTAGAAATAAGAGAGCTTTAGACGTTAAACAAGAAGTTCAATACATCTCCATCTTTAACAACGTACTCTTTACCTTCCGCGCGCATCTTACCGGCTTCCTTGGCACCAGACTCTCCTTTGAACTGCACAAAATCTTCGTAGGAGATTGTCTGAGCACGAATAAAGCCACGCTCAAAGTCTGTATGAATCACGCCAGCAGCTTGAGGCGCTGTATCTCCAACATGGATAGTCCAAGCGCGAACCTCTTTAACTCCTGCCGTGAAATAGGTTTGTAAACCAAGCAATGAATAACCCGCACGAATCACCCGATCTAAGCCTGGCTCTTCCATTCCTAAGTCAGCCAAGAATTCAATCTTGTCTGCTTCTTCTAAGTCAGCGATCTCAGCTTCAATCGCAGCGCATACAGCAACGACTGGAGCATTTTCTTTTGCCGCATGTTGCTTCACCGCCTCGAGGTGTGGGTTATCTGAGAAGCCATCTTCTTTGACGTTTGCAACATACATCGCAGGCTTAGCAGTAATTAAACACAACGGTTTAATCAATAATTTTTCGTCGTCACTCAGATTCAAACTGCGCACTGGCAGAGCAGAATCTAGATGAGTCTGAACTTTGGTCAGAACAGCAACCAAGGCAGCAGCCTCTTTATCATTGCCAGACTTAGCAGCCTTGCTTGAGCGATTCAGGGTTTTTTCAACCGTCGCCAAATCAGACAAAGCCAATTCGGTATCAATCACACCAATGTCAGCAATGGGATCGATTTTCCCGGCAACGTGGATGACGTTGGGATCTTCGAAACACCGGACGACATGGGTAATAGCATCCGTTTCACGAATATTCGCTAAAAACTGATTGCCAAGACCTTCACCTTTTGAGGCGCCAGCTACCAAACCAGCAATATCGACAAATTCGACTGCTGCAGGCAGGATGCGCTCAGGCTTCACGATCTCAGCCAAAGCGGCTAGACGGGGGTCAGGAACCTCAACAACGCCCACATTAGGCTCGATCGTGCAGAAAGGATAGTTTTCCGCTGCGATTCCAGCCTTGGTAAGCGCATTAAAGAGGGTAGATTTGCCGACGTTAGGCAGGCCGACGATGCCACATTTCAAAGACATAGCGTTATTGTAAAGGGGCTGGTTTCGATATCATCGAGTTATGTCAGAAGTTCACTCAAATCACCCGCCCAAATCACCCGCCCAAATCCGCACAGTTGACGTTGTTGTGGTCGGCGGAGGCATTACTGGCAAGGCTTGCGCCCTAGGCCTAGCCCAACTTGGCTTACAAACCCTTGAAATTGCCCCTGATTTAGGACAAAGCGTCTCAAGCCCGCAAGGGGCTCAATGGGGCCAAAGAATCTACGCCTTTTCGCCTAGCACCCAAAAATTACTAGCCCATTTGCACATTTGGGATGCAATTGATCATAGTCGCCTGCAAGCAGTCAGAGATATGCGCATCTACGGTGATCGCGGCGAGAAAAATGATCAACTCCATCTTTCTGCATTTGAAGCGGGAACCCCACAACTCGCCTGGATTGGAGAGGCCAATTTAATTGAGCACACTATCGATCAAGCATCGCGTTTTCAGAATAAGTTAGAACGGATTAATGATGTTGTAGAAAAAATTCAGGTGGATGCTGATGGAAGCACACTGTATTTAAAGAACGGTGGGGGCATTCGTGCGCAACTCGTAATTGCCGCTGATGGTGCCAACTCACCGATTCGCAATGAACTCGGCATTAATGCAAGCGAAGAAAGTTATTCGCAAAGTGCCGTCGTTGCCAATTGGCTCTGTGAATATCCCCATCTAGAAACTGCCTTCCAATGGTTTTTGCCAGGCGGCGATATTGTGGCCATGCTGCCCTTGCCAGGAAAACAAGTGTCGATGGTTTGGTCTACTTCCCCAGAACAAGCAGCTGATTTATTAAAACTAGATCAAGCGCAATGGGTAGATCAATTCTCATCCATTGCTAATGGTGCAATTGCCAAACAATTAGGTGCGCTGACTCTGAACTCAGTACCAGCAGCGTTACCTTTAAGAAAGATTCGAGCCAAACGATTTATCGGGCCAGACTCCTCTCCGAAGGTTGTGCTCATTGGTGATGCCGCCCATGTCATGCATCCACTAGCTGGGCAAGGCCTGAATTTGGGGCTTCGAGATGTTGCGGTACTACTGAATATTTTGGGCAAGCGTGAATCGTTCCGCACACCTAGTGACCTGGTATTACTAAGGCGCTACGAACGACAACGTCAAGGCGACACTAGCGCACTCTTGTGGTTGACCGATAAACTCAAGAAATTATTTTCTGCAAGCAGCAGTACTGAACGCCAGCTCCGTAACTGGGGCTTAGGTCTTGTAAATAAAAGCCACTTTATAAAACAGCGCTTAATTGAACGCGCTTTAGGAGAGATTGATTTTGAATAAATTGTTATCTGCGATTGCATTCATTGGCGCCGCCCTGATTTGCACTACCCCACTTCATGCACAACAAGAACAGCAATTGAAGACTGAGATCCAAAAGAAGTTAGGCACAAATGCCAAAGTGAAAAGTGTTTCACCAGCTCCAATTTCCGGCCTTTATGAAGTACTAGTTGGCAATGATATTTTTTATACCGATACCTCGGGGAAGTACCTGATTCAAGGAGAAATCATTGAGCTCGCATCCGGTAAAAATATTACCGAGCAAAGACAAGCAGACTTAAACCGCATTAAATGGAGTGAATTGACTACTGCCAACGCAATTAAAAATGTTCGTGGCAATGGTAGTCGCCAGCTAGCAGTCTTCTCCGATCCAAACTGTGGCTATTGCAAGCGTCTAGAGAAATCCCTGCAGCAGCTTGATAACGTCACCATCTACACCTATTTAATTCCAATCCTATCGCCCGATTCTGCACAAAAGTCGAAGCAAGTTTGGTGTTCTTCTGATCCCTATAAGACGTATATTGACTGGATGGTGAATGGCATTGCACCCAGCGGCAAGGGGGAGTGCAGTACACCACTAGATAAAAATATGGCTTTCGCAAAGACCTATGGAATCACGGGCACGCCGACTTTATTCTTCACTGATGGCAGTCGCTTCCCTGGCGCAGTACAAATTACTGATATCGAAAAGAAATTTAGCTCTCTGAAATAAATATCATGAACCATGCCGACTTACCCGCAATCCAATATACGGTCTGGCCGGCAGACCTCCATGGCCATCGCTATCGCGTCAAGCTGCATATTGCCAATCCCGATCCCGATGGTCAATTGCTGCAAATACCGACCTGGATTCCGGGTAGTTATTTAATTCGTGATTTCAGTAAACATGTCGAGTCAATTGAAGCATTTTCAGTAGAAGGCGCTAAGAAAAAAATAACGCTCGAACGTATTGATAATGACCATTGGCGCTTACCACAATGCAATGGTCCGATAGAGGTGCTCAGCATTGTTTATGCTTTTGATTCTTCAGTACGTGCTGCGTATCTGGATACCGAGAGCGCCTTCTTTAACGCTACCAGCCTATGTCTAGCCGTCAAAGGACAAGAGCATTTGCCTTGCTCACTCGCTATCACGGCGCCAGAACTTGCCTTCGCGGATCACTGGATAGTTCAAACCACCTTGAGAGCAGCCAAGACAGATAAGCGTGGATTTGGTTTTTATCTGGCACAAAATTACGATGATTTATTGGATCACCCTATAGCTATGGGCGAGTTCCAGCTCGTGCACTGGAAGTCAAATGGTGTAGCACATCGCATGGCCATACAGGGATGCAATCATATTGTTGACGCCAAGCGTCTTGCACAAGATTTACAAGCAATCTGCACCAGCACTATTGATCTCTTCGAGCCAAAATCTAAGCGTGCCCCTTTTAGTGAATATCTTTTCTTAGTCAATGCGGTATTAAATGGCTATGGTGGTCTTGAGCATCGTAATAGCACTGCACTACTCTGCAGGCGCGATCAAATTCCCCAAGAAAATATTCTCTTTGAAGAATCTGCATATAGAGAATTCTTGGGTTTGTGTTGTCACGAGTATTTTCACGCATGGCTGGTTAAGCGCATTCAGCCAAAAGCCTTTCAACCATATGATCTGGCCAAGCGTAATCACACTCGCTTACTGTGGGTGTTTGAAGGCTTTACCAGTTACTACGACGATCTCCAACTTCTGCGTAGTAAACGAATTGACCTCAAGACTTATCTAAAACTCGTAGCGGATAACTGGAACGGGATCTTGCGCGGCCCTGGGCGCCACAAGCAAAGCCTAGCTGACAGCTCTTTTGATGCCTGGACCAAGTATTACCAAGCGGATGAGAACACCCCAAATACGGTTGTCAGCTACTACGGTAAAGGTGCATTAGTTGCACTTGGTCTTGATCTGCAGATTCGGGCATTCACTAAAAATAAACAGTCTCTAGATGACCTCATGCGCCTACTTTGGAATAGGCATGGCATCACCTTGGACGGCATTACAGAAGACGGGTTAGATGATTTGATTTTTGAATTGCTAGGTAATAGCTTTAGCAAAATCTGGAATGAAATGAAGGCTCGCTATATTTTTGGTACAGAAGATATTCCGCTGCAAGAATGGATTGGCTCAAATCTGATTTCTGTAAAAACAAAATCTCAATCTACGCTGGAAAAACTCAAGCTACAGTTTGGGATGCGCCATACAGACGCCAATGGCTGGCTTAAGGTTACCCATGTGCTTGATGGCGGGATTGCTCAAGCAGCAGGTCTATCAGCCGGTGATTTACTAGCCAGTATTGATGGGCAGCGTGTCACTGGCGCCCGCTGGGACAGAATCTTAGGCAGCCTTTCTGAAAACTCCCATGCCCGCATTACTTTCTATCGCGATGATCTAGAGCATGAGCGCATGGTTTCAATGCAATCTGCCCAGCTACCTGTGCAATATGAACTGACACCTAAGAAAGATGTCTGATCGAAATTGAAAGCACTATTTTCAAAAGACGATATCCCAAAGGATTGGCAAGAATTACTGGGGAATTATTTCGAGTCAGTAGATTGGTGTTCACTAGAAAAAAATTTGCAGACTGCTCTTGATACTGAAGTTGTTCGACCCGAGCCTCAGAACTTTTTTAAAGCCCTCAAACTTTGCCCCGTTGATTCAGTAAAGGTAGTGATCTTGGGCCAAGATCCTTATCACTCACCAGGGCTGGCTCAAGGACTAGCCTTTTCTATTCCCGCTGAGATTGCAGTCAATTCACGAGAATTTCCCAGCTCACTACGCAACATCAGTAAAGCATTTGCATTAGAAGGTTTTGGGTGTTTACCAAATGGCGATCTACACAATTGGGCCGAGCAAGGAGTGCTACTTCTCAATACAGCTTTGAGTGTCAAATTGGGCGAGGCTGGCAGTCATACGGGGCTGGGATGGAAAAGCTTCATTGATCATTTGATCGGCGCTTTATCAAAAGCTAGGCCGCATTTAGTTTGGATGCTATGGGGTGGTCATGCCCAATCTAAGCTGCCACTCATTGAAGTGGGTCAGAATCCTTTGATCTTGCAATCTTCCCATCCATCTGGACTTGGCGTATACAAGACGAATAAGCCTTTTTTGGAGCCTGGAGGTAAGGCCAGTTGCAATCACTTCACTACAGCCAATCAATGGCTGATTGAGCAAAAGAGCGCACCTATTCAGTGGGTGGAGAACAGTCAGGCCGACTTATTTAGCTAAAGCAGTAAAAACACATCCGACTGCACAGGCAGCAAAAATAGCGCTGGCCCACTCTAAGATTTGCCCGGATTGGAAAAGCTCCCAGTATTGCCCTGCATACGAACTAGCTGCTGCCGCAATAAATCCCAGCAAGAAGGCCATCAGAATCCTGCCGGGCTTGACCCCATCAGAAGCTCCGGGGTAAAAAATCCAGGCTGACACCCCAGAAACACCCCCAATCACCAGAAAAGCCAAAAACCCCATTGATACCCCCATTAATACTGCCATCAAATCTATAATTGCCATTATGAAGTTGTTGACACTCGGCATCAATCATCACACAGCGCCGGTCGCCATTCGGGAAAAGGTCGCCTTTGACCCTGAATTTCTTCAAGAAGCGTTGCACGATCTTCGCCAACATTTAGTTGGCGCGAATCAGGCCGGGCTGCCCGAAGCCACAATTTTGTCAACCTGCAACCGCACTGAGGTCTACTGTGCCGCAAATGATGCCAGCGCCGCAGGTCTTTTGCATGAAGCTACTTTCGATTGGTTAGCCAAAACTCAACAGCTTGCACCAAGCAGTCTTGAGCCTCACATTTACTCATTACCGCAATCAGATGCAGTGCGACACGCCTTCAGAGTTGCGTGTGGTTTAGATTCCATGGTAATTGGTGAAACACAAATCTTAGGTCAGATGAAAGATGCGGTTCGCACCGCAAATGATGCTGGTGTATTGGGAACCTATCTCAACCAACTTTTCCAGAAAACGTTTGCAGTCGCTAAAGAAGTGCGCGGCTCTACTGAAATCGGTGCACACTCTATTTCAATGGCTGCAGCTTCTGTTCGCCTATCAGAGCGTATCTTTGAAAAAATTGCAGATCAAAAGATTCTGTTTATCGGTGCTGGTGAAATGATCACCTTATGCGCAACGCATTTTGTTGCGCGCAAACCAAAAACTGTAGCAATTGCTAACCGCACTATAGAGCGCGGTCAGGAACTTGCGGATTCCATTTCTGCACAAGATGTTGGAGCTGAATCCTTTAAGCTCTCAGAGCTACCAGGGCGCCTACATGAGTTTGACATTATTGTTTCTAGTACGGCATCATCCCTGCCCATTATTGGCCTTGGCATGGTGGAGAGCGCCCTGAAACAGCGTCGCCACAAGCCCATGGTGATGATTGATTTAGCAGTGCCGCGGGATTTTGAACCTGAGATTTCTCGATTAGATGACATCTACCTCTATACCGTTGACGACTTAGGAAAGATGATTCAGACTGGTGCCAACTTACGTCAAGCGGCAGTAAGCCAAGCTGAAGCGATCATCGAAGATCGTGTTGGTAACTTTATGCATTGGATGCAAGGTCGTAATGCTGTTCCACTGATTCAGGATATTCAGCAGCAAGGTGAACGTTTGCGTCAGCTTGAACTCGAGCGCGCAATGAAACGCTTGATGCGTGGCGATGATCCACAAGAAGTTCTCAATGCCATGGCACAAGGCCTAACCAATAAATTTCTGCATGGCTCACTCCATGCATTGCAACACTCTAATGGCGCTGAGCGTGACGCCTTGATTAAGTTGTTACCCAAACTATTCGCCTCGCATTCCAAGCCAGAAGACCATTAGATGAAGCCCAGCATGCGGGCTAAGCTAGACCACCTAGACACGCGCTTAGCCGAACTTAACTCCTTATTAACCTCCGAAGAAGCAACCAAAGACATGGATGCTTATCGGAAGCTCACGCGTGAACATTCCGATATCGCTACCGTAGTAGAGCAGTTTGGCCTATACAAGCAAGCTGAGGCAGATGCACAAGCGGCCGAGGAAATGCGCAAAGATCCTGAGATGAAGGACTTTGCCGATGATGAGCAGAAACAGGCTTTGGCTACGATGGAAGAGCTTGCAGGCACATTACAAAAGCTCCTGCTTCCTAAAGATGAAAATGATGATCGCAATGTTTTCTTAGAGATTCGTGCCGGCACCGGTGGTGACGAGAGCGCACTCTTTGCTGGTGATCTACTACGCATGTATAGCCGCTTCGCTGAACGCCAAGGCTGGAAAGTAGAAATGGTCAGCGCTGCTGAATCTGATTTGGGTGGATACAAAGAAGTTGTTCTTCGCCTCGTCGGTCAGTCTGTTTACTCACGACTCAAGTTTGAATCTGGTGGTCATCGCGTACAGCGTGTTCCACAAACCGAAACGCAGGGTCGCATTCATACATCAGCCTGTACTGTGGCAGTCATGCCAGAAGCAGATGAACTGGAGGCGGTCAAAATTAATCCCGCAGAGTTGCGTATTGATACCTTCCGCGCCTCAGGTGCTGGTGGTCAGCATATTAATAAAACGGATTCTGCAGTCCGCATTACTCACCTGCCAACAGGCACCGTAGTTGAGTGCCAAGACGATCGCAGCCAACACCGCAATCGTGAACAAGCCATGAAGGTATTGGTTTCTCGCATCATGGATGCTAGAGAGCGCGAGAAACATCAGCTTGAGGCGCAGACTAGGAAGTCGCTGGTTGGATCGGGCGATCGCAGCGATCGCATTCGCACCTACAACTTCCCACAAGGCCGCATCACCGACCACCGCATCAATCTCACTCTTTATAAAATTGATGCCATGATGGATGGCGATATAGACGATCTTTGCAATGCTCTTGCATCTGAGCATCAAGCAGAGTTACTTGCTGCCCTTGGTGACAATTAAGCGATCACCAAAACCGTGAATCAAGATTTAAGCCTACGTTCACTGTTGAGTGAATCAGTACTTGCTCCTGCTGAGGCAAAAATTCTAATGGCCTATGTCCTTGAAAAGCATTACCAACTGCCACGCTCTGCCCTGCTGTCTCGCGATGATCTAGAGCTCAATGCTAAGGCGCTTGAAGAGTGGAAATTGCTTGAATCTAAGAGAATTCAGGGTGAGCCAATTGCCTATCTGATTGGCAAAAGAGGCTTTCACAATATTGAGCTTTATGTTGCTCCTGGAGTGCTGATACCGCGCCCCGAAACTGAGCTCTTAGTAGAAATTGGTTTGCGTGAAATCAAACGTTTGGATGCTCCGACCAAAATTCTGGATTTAGGAACAGGCTCGGGTGCCATTGCTTTGGCAATTGCGCATGATGCTCCAAATGCTCAACTTACTGCAACCGATCAATCCGTAGAAGCACTAGAAATTGCCAAAATAAATTCCAAGATATTGAATGTGGAGTCTCGAGTACAGTTTTTTCAGGGAAGCTGGTATGAGGCTATAGAAGCTGGTGTTTCTTTTGACATTATTCTTAGTAATCCGCCATACATACCATCCCAAGACTCACATCTAAGCCAAGGCGACCTTCGCTTTGAGCCAATTTCCGCACTAACAGATCATGGCAACGGACTTACCTGCTTAGAAACCATTATTTCAGGCGCCAAATACCATCTCAATACAACTGGCCTACTTGCCGTTGAGCATGGCTTTGACCAATCAGAAGCGGTTGTAGCCCTCATGCAGCAAGCTGGTTTTCAGGATGTCCAAACACATTTGGATTTAGGCGGCCATTACCGCGTCGCCTCGGGCAGAAAATAGGTTGAAATAACCTTTTTTCACATTAAGTCTTAAAATCAATAAAACCTTATTTTCAAACCGTCTTTGCAATAAGACTACCTCAGTAGAAACTTTGTAGAAAGAATATATATGGACTCACAAGCTCAAATTAAAGAAATCGTTACTAGCCATCCAGTGGTGTTGTTCATGAAGGGAACTGCGCAGTTTCCACAATGCGGATTTTCTGGAAACGCCATTAATATCTTGCGCGCTAGTGGTGTTGAAAAACTCCATACCGTGAACGTCCTTGAAGATGCTGGAATTCGTCAAGGCATTAAAGAGTTTGCAAATTGGCCAACGATTCCCCAGCTTTATATCAATGGTGAATTTATTGGTGGCTCTGACATCATGACTGAAATGTTCCAGTCTGGTGAACTTCAAAAACTCGTTAAAGCTTAATCAAGTTTTTCGCTGAGATTTTGAAGCTGTGACCTTTGATTTAAGCTCTCTTCTATTATTTGGCCTGCCATTTGGATTTTGTGCAGGCCTTTTAGTTTATGCCTTAAACCTACGCTCTACCCTTGCTCGCGTTGAGCTGCAAGCCCAAGCTGAGCTTGCCCTAGCAATCAGTTTGCGCACGGAGCGTGACCAAGCACTACAAAATGCGATTCGCCTAGAAGCAGAGTTAGACTCTGAACGCAAGCAAGGTCTAGGCAGAATTGAATCGCTCAATGAAGCAAAAGAAGCTTTGACAAATCAGTTCAAAAATTTAGCTAATGAGATTCTAGAAGATAAGTCAAAGCGTTTTACTGAACAAAATGCAGCGAGCCTAGACGCCCTATTAAAACCTCTGCAAACTAAGCTTACGGAATTTAAAGAGCAAGTCAGCACTTCTTATGGCAATGAAGCTCGTGAGCGCCATGCTCTCAAAAGTGAAATCGAGCGCTTGGCTAATCTCAATCTGCGAATGTCAGATGAAACGCGCTCCTTAACTCAGGCTTTAAAGGGTGATTCGAAGGTTCAAGGTAATTGGGGTGAGCTGGTATTAGAGTCTATCCTGGAATCTTCTGGTCTACGCAAGGGTGAAGAGTATCTTGTGCAAGACAGTCATACGCAAGCAGATGGCTCGCGCCTCCAGCCCGACGTTGTGATTAAGCTACCAGAAGGTAGAAGCTTGGTTGTTGACAGCAAAGTCTCCATAACAGCCTATGCCCGCCATGCTGAGACTACTGACCCCGTAGTTGCTGAGCAAGAACTAGCTGCGCATATCCAATCACTGCGTCAACATATCCAAGGGCTTTCTGGAAAGAACTATAGTTCTCTTTATGGCGTGGGTTCCGTCGACTTTGTCTTGATGTTTGTGCCTATAGAGCCTGCGTTCTTGCTGGCATTAAAGACCGCTCCAAACTTATATCAAGAAGCTCTAGCTAAAAATATTGTATTGGTATGCCCAAGCACTCTTATGGCCACGCTGCGAACAGTTGCTCACCTATGGCGACAGGATCATCAAAATCGCAATGCATTAGAAATCGCAAAACAGTGTGGCAACCTTTACGATAAGTTTGTAGGCTTTGTAGATGATCTAGAAAAGTTAGGGCAGCGCTTAGACCAAGCGCAAACCAGCTATCACGATGCATTTAATAAACTAAAAACCGGCAAAGGTAACCTCATCCGGTCAGCCGAAAAGGTCCGTGAACTTGGTGTGAAACCCAGCAAAAATCTGGCCTCGCCGTTGATTGAGTCCTCTTCCGACTTTGAATAATCATCTCAGAATGTAGTAAAACACAAACCCCGCTTTGTTTGCACTAAGCGGGGTTTTTTAATACCGACTACTGAATCAATCCTTTAAGTCAGCAGAAAATTAAGCTGATTTACGGCTACGTGATGCAGGTGTAGCAGCTTTCTTAACTTGAGAGATTTGACCTTGTACAGTTTCGATTGCTTGATCAACAGTTTTTTCTGCAGTAGCAAAAGCCTCTTTGCTAGCAGCGCGGAACTGTTCAAAACCTTGCAATGCGCTACCGTATACAGTCTTAAATGAAGACAAGAAAGTTTCTGAACCGGCAGGTGCGTTAGCGGCAACAGTATTGATCCAATCTTGGAAACCATTTTGTAACTGGTCGATGCTTGCATCAACTACGTTTACAAATTCTTTATTGCTATCGCGCAATACTTTGCTAACTTTCTTTTGGTAAGCAACTGCTTGGTTACCAGCAGATTGCAAAGTTTCTGCATTTAACAACTCAGTAACTTGCTTAGGATCTTTCGCTGTCAGCACTTGTTGAATGCCGTCTTGAGCGTTTACCAATACGTCTTTAGAAGCGGCATAGTTCAGCTCAGCCAATTTTTGGGCATTTTCCAAAGCAGCTTCGCTCAAAGAAAATGTAGCCTCAAGGCCTTTGCTATTAATTTGGGACAATTTAGCGGTGATTTGATCTTGGTTCATGTATTTCTCCAGAAATTAAGTGGTACAACTAGTCAATTAAGCGCACGATTTAAGAGATGGAAAACTGTAGATACCTTAAATATTGCACTGCACCATCAAACTGTAACTGAAGGAATATGACAAATCAAGAAGTTTTTGCTGCTACGCAACAAATATATTATCTAAATAAAATAAACTCAATACAATCAATAACTTAATGTCATATCAGAATTCTCATTCCTATCCAAAAGTTGCTATTGCAGCCTGTTTTGGAACCTTTTTAGAGTGGTATGACTTCCTGACATTTGCAACCTTGGCAGTGGTTTTTGCCCCGCTCTTCTTTCCCTCAACAGACCCCAATACAGCCCTTTTAGCGAGCCTGGCGACTTTTGGCGTTGGGATGGTAGTTAGACCTATTGGAGCTGCACTTTTTGGCTCTATGGGCGATCGGATCGGCCGTAAACCGGTTTTCATGATCACCATTGCATTGATGGGGATAGCAACCGTGAGCGTTGGCTTTTTACCTACTTATGCCCAAGTAGGCATTTGGGCGCCCATTCTATTAGTTGCCCTGCGCCTGCTTCAAGGACTCTCTGCCGGCGGTGAAATTGGCGGAAGTGCCGTCTACCTCACCGAACATGCTGGTAATGAGCACAGGGGGTTTAAGACTAGCTTCCTTCAGCTTATGGGCCCTCTTGGCATTCTATTCTCCACCTTGCAAATTGCATTACTCAGAAGCCAGCTCTCACCAGAGGAATTCCAATCTTGGGGCTGGCGTGTGCCATTTTGGATTTCAATTGCACTACTACTAGTAGCGTTCAAAGCACGTATGGCCTTAGAAGAAACGCCTATTTTTTTAGAGTTAAGCAAATCCCATCAACAATCTGCAAGTCCACTACTTAATAACTTCCGCGATCCACAAACTCGCAAACGCATGTTTTTACTCTTCTTCTGCATCTCGGCGGGCGGGGCAGTGCTGTTCTTTTGTGTACAAGTCTATACAGCGATTTTTCTAAAAACTTCTGTGAAACTGGCGCCCGAGTTAGTTGACCAGCTCAGTATTTATGGAACCTTAGCCTTATTTCCACTCACTATTTTTGCTGGATGGTTATCGGATAAGATTGGTCGCAAACCTGTTGTGGTTTGCGGACTGTTCTTAGGTGCTGCATTTATTTTGCCGGCGTTTTATCTGCTTAAGAACATTGGGATGGAATATCTCAACAACCCAGCCGACACTCTTAATCTTATTTTGATAGGCGCACTTCTTATCGGTTTATCTCTAGCACTTGCTTTAGTGGTTGGCCCTCAGACGGCCATGCTAGCCGAACTCTTTCCAGCTAAAACCAGAAACAGCGCAGCAACACTACCCCACAATTTAGCTGCTGGCTGGATTGGTGGCTTACTTCCTTTAATCGTGACCTGGTTAAATCAACGTTGGCAAAGTGACAGCGCTGGGCTGTGGTACCCAACTGTATTTTTAGCAAGTGCTGCTATTGTGGCCCTCCTATATTTACCAGAGACCAGAAAAACAAATCTACGCCTGTAACTTTGGCGCTAAAGAAAAAAGCTTCTAAGCGTTTAACTTAGAAGCTTTCAAATACTTGGTGCCCCTTGTCCGACTCGAACAGACCACCTACTGATTACAAATCAGTTGCTCTACCAGATGAGCTAAAGGGGCAACGGTTGATATTTTATCCTATTTCACAATCTTCAAGGATGGTCTTGTAGTTTTGGGTTTTTCAGGGGTCTGATCTTCAGAATCCGCAATATGAAGATCACGGGCCTGAGCTGGATCAAATGGGAAAGACATCCCTTGACCATTTTCCCTGGCGTAGATTGCTAGAACATGGGTGACCGGGACCATGATCTTTCTTGGAATGCCGCCAAATCTCGCCTGGAAGCTTATCCAATCGTTTTCTATCGCCAGCTGATGGCAAGCCTCCACGGAAAGATTCAGAACGATCTCATCGTTCTTCACAAATTCCATAGGCACTTCTACCCTAGCATCCACAAAAACGGCTATGAAGGGCGTAAAACCAAAATCCGTGCACCACTGATGTAGGGCACGGATTAGATATGGTTTGTTACTTGGAATGTCAGACATACCGACGCGTCATGTACCGATAGAAATGCTTAGCGGCGCATTACCTTCTCAGAAGGAGTCAAAGCCTCGATGTACGCAGGCCTGCTAAAAATACGCTCAGCGTATTTCAGCAAGGCTGCTGCGTTGCGAGAGAGATCGATGCCATAGTGCTCAAGACGCCATAACAATGGTGCAATCGCAACGTCCAGCATAGAGAACTCATCGCCCAACATGTATTTGTTTTTAACAAAAATTGGTGCCAACTGAGTCAAACGATCACGAATCGCTAAACGTGCTTTTTCATGGGTCTTTTCAGCTGCTTTACCTTTTTCATTTTCCAGAGCAGCTACGTGCACAAACAATTCTTTCTCGAAATTGAAGAGGAAGAGGCGTGCGCGTGCGCGTGCTACTGGATCAGGCGGCATTAATTGTGGGTGAGGGAAACGCTCATCAATGTATTCATTGATGATGTTGGACTCATACAAAATTAGATCACGTTCAACCAAGATAGGCACTTGGCCGTAAGGGTTCATTACCGAAATATCTTCAGGCTTATTAAACAAGTCGACATCGCGGATTTCAAAATCCATGCCTTTTTCAAAAAGCACCAAACGGCAGCGTTGCGAGAATGGGCAGTTAGTACCCGAGTACAACACCATCATAAATTTATTTCCTTAAATTTCTACTTCAATACAACAAACGCACAACAGCGTTAAATCTCTTCACTAATGGGTCCTAACCTCAGGACCCATCAAATTCAATTAGTGAATATCTTTCCAATAGGCCTTATTCAAACGCCAAGCCAACAGAGTAAAGATTGCCAAGAACAAGAGCACCACTACACCAAGACGCTTACGCTCCAACTGAACTGGCTCAGCCATCCAAGACATAAAAGCAACCAAGTCGGCGATGTTGTCGTCATACTCTTGTGTGCTCATTTTGCCGGGAGTTAACTGCTCAAAGCCAACAAAGACTTCTTCAGTTCTGCTAGGGTCATGCGGATCTTTATGCTCCTCAAACTTCGCAGCACGCTCACCCTGTAACTGCCAGAGAACGTGTGGCATACCAACTTTAGGATAGACCAAATTATTCCAACCAGTTTGTGTCGTGTCATCTTTGTAGAAAGTACGGAGGTAGGTATAAAGCCAGTCCGCTCCACGAGCACGCGCCTCAACTGATAAGTCAGGCGGAGTCTTACCAAACCAAGCTTTGGCTTCTTTTGGTGTCATCGAGATAGTCATCAAATCGCCTACTTTGGCATCCGTCAAAATGAGGTTGTCTTTGATTTGTTGATCAGTCAAGCCAATATCGCGCAAACGGTTGTAACGCATACTTGCGGCAGCATGGCAATTCAAGCAGTAGTTCACAAATAACTTTGCGCCGTTTTGTAACGAGGCATTGTTACTTACACGATTAGGGGCTTGATCCAAAGGAAAGCCACCTTCATTTGCATTGGCACTAACGCCAAAGCCCAGGGCGGCAACCAATACTGTTGCTTGGCAGACGCCCATCAAAGTTTGCAGAATTTGTTTCATACTAATTCCTAATTTCTCTTTGCCAGTATCTCAGGCGTGAATTAATGGGACTTAAAAGTAACGCGTGTTGGAACTGGCTTAAATTTACCAAGCGTGCTCCAGAACGGCATTCCCAAGAAGAAGCCCAGATAGTAAATAGTGCATATCTGAGAAATCTTTTCAAACACTGGTGATGGCGGCTGAATACCCAAGTAACCCAAGATCACAAAGCTCACTACAAATACGCCATAAATATACTTATGGAAATCTGGGCGATAGCGAATGGACTTCACAGGTGAGTGATCAAGCCAAGGCAAGAAGAACATGATCACAACAGAACCGCCCATGATCACAACACCCCAGAACTTAGCATCAAATAAGTAGAAGCCAGCTGCCAACGCGAGTGCGATTGCAGCACATGCGCCCTTCACCTTGAGGTTCTTGCTCTTCAGTGCAAACATTCCGAGGATGACTGCCAAGAAGATCCATAAAGGCAGCAAGAAGTTCGTTGTAGTTGCACGCAACATTGAGTAGAACGGTGTGAAATACCAAACGGGAGCAATGTGCGGAGGTGTTTGGAATGGGTTCGCAGGAACGAAGTTATTTGCCTCAAGGAAGTAACCACCCATCTCTGGTGCAAAGAACACGATACATGCAAACACCATCAGAAATCCACCCAAATACATTACGTCATGCACTGAGTAAAAAGGGTGAAATGGAATGCCATCCACTGGGTGGCCATTTGCATCCAAGTTTTCTTTAATTTCAACGCCATCTGGATTATTTGAACCCACCTCATGCAGAGCCAAAATATGGGCCGCAACCAAGCCAACCAATACCAATGGAATTGCGATAACGTGGAATGCGAAGAAACGATTGAGGGTTGCATCACCCACAACATAGTCACCACGCAACCATAAAGATAGGTCTGGGCCAATGAATGGAATTGCAGAAAACAAGTTCACGATCACTTGAGCGCCCCAATAGGACATTTGACCCCATGGGAGCAAGTAACCGAAGAATGCTTCGCCCATCAAACACAAGAAAATTGCGCAACCGAAGATCCAAATGAGTTCACGTGGCTTGCGATAAGAGCCGTAGATCAAACCACGGAACATGTGCATATAAACCACTACAAAGAACATAGAGGCGCCAGTGGAGTGCATATAGCGAATCATCCAGCCCCATGGAACTTCACGCATGATGTATTCAACTGACTCAAAAGCCTTTGCAGCATCAGGCTTATAGTTCATGGTCAAGAAAATACCGGTAAGAATCTGATTTACCAATACTACGATGGCTAATGCGCCAAAAATATAGAAGAAATTCAGATTTTTTGGAGCGTAGTACTCGCTCATATGACGCTTAAATGCTTCTGTTACAGGTAGACGTGAGTCAACCCAAGCCATTAGCTTTTGGGCTGCAGAAGCGTCTGCTGGAACTTCTTTTTCGTGGAATGCCATTTATCTCTCCTTAGGCCTTCTTATCTTCGCCAACCAGAATCTTGGTGTCGCTCAAATACATGTGTGGCGGCACTTCAAGATTATCTGGGGCTGGTTTGTTCTTAAATACACGACCTGCCATATCAAATGTGGAACCATGGCATGGGCAAAGGAAGCCGCCTGGCCAAGTGTTTGGTAGGGATGGCTGAGGACCGGCCTCAAACTTAGCATTAGGAGAGCATCCCAAGTGGGTGCAAATACCAACCACCACCAGGTACTCAGGCTTGATAGAACGCCACTGATTCTGGGCATAAGGAGGTGTGAATTGGGATGGGTCACGCAATGAATTCGGATCAGCTAATTCGTTATCAATCTTCGATAACTCAGCGACCTGCTCAGGAGTGCGACGCACCACCCAAACCGGCTTACCGCGCCACTCCACCATTCTCATTTCATCTGGCTGCATACCAGAGATATCGATTTCAACAGCAGCTCCAGCGGCTTTTGCGCGCTCAGAAGGCTCAAAACTGTCTACAAAAGGGTAAAGGGCTGCGGCTGCACCTACGCCACCAACCGCCGATGTGGCGATCAACCAGTTACGGCGATCCTTGTCCATACAGGGCTTGTCACTCATTTACAAAATTCCTAGAAAGGGTATTTATGGGTGGAAATTGCTTAAAGATAGGATTTTAAAGTAAAAAGTGAGGTAAGCAAGAAAGTTATGGGGTTAATCTCGGGTTAATCTGTATCTATACTAAAAAGGGAGTATTTATGAGCGTTTTAAAGGAGTTTCGCGACTTTGCCGTAAAGGGCAATGTGATTGATTTGGCAGTCGGTGTCATTATTGGCGGCGCCTTCGGGAAAATCGTGGATTCCCTGGTGAACGACATCGTTATGCCCGTAATTTCCACCCTTTTAGGGGGTCATATTGACTTTACTAACCTTTTTATCGTACTGGGCTATATTCCAGAAGGCGTTCCCAGGACCTTTGATGGCCTGAAAAAAGCCGGTGTACCCATTTTTGCCTATGGCAACTTCATCACCATTTCAATCAATTTTGTCCTTTTGGCATTCGTCATTTTCCAAATGGTCAAAGTGGTTAATAAAATTCGCCTGCTGGATGCCCCTCCTCCATCTCCAGTTCCTGAGGATGTCGTTTTACTGCGCGAGATTCGTGACAGTCTTAAAAAATAACTTACCCACGCGCTATAAAAAATGCTGAATCGGCTCTGGATACTGTTTGCGCAATCTGTCACCATTTTGATGGCTGCATGGTTCACCGTTGCCACACTTAAACCCAGTTGGATATCAAACATGCAAATGAGTTCAATGGTCGAGAGTGTCACTCTGCGAGAAGGAACTTACGATAACTCTGAAATTAGTCCAGGCTCGTATCACGAGGCAGTAAAAAAATCGATGCCCGCTGTCGTCAATATTTTTACGAGCAAGGAAAATAAAAAGCCTAAAACTCGCAAAGAACATGGTAATAAATCAGCAGATCCTTTATTTAAATTCTTTTTCGGAGATCAACCCCCTGACGCAGAGCCCAGTTCCAGCCTGGGTTCGGGGGTGATAGTCAGCCCAGAGGGAATTATTCTCACTAACTATCATGTTATTAGTGATGCAGATGAAATTGATGTAGCACTTTCTGATGGCAGAAAAGTGAAAGCCAAAATCATTGGCGGCGATCCCGAAACAGATATTGCTGTATTAAAAATTGACGCCAAACAATTGCCAACAGCGATCACCCTAGGAAAAGTTGAATCTATTCATGTTGGTGATGTCGTACTCGCTATTGGCAATCCATTTGGAGTGGGTCAAACTGTTACCTCTGGAATTATTTCTGCTGTGGGTCGCGATCATGTGGGCATCAATACTTTTGAAAACTTTATTCAAACTGATGCTGCGATTAACCCCGGAAATTCCGGTGGCGCTTTAGTAGATACACGAGGACATTTGATTGGAATTAACACTGCTATTTATTCCAATAATGGAGGTTCCATGGGAATTGGTTTTGCGATTCCAATCAACCTTGCAAAACAGGTGATGGAATCGATTCTTAACAATGGTAGCGTTACACGGGGTTGGATCGGTGTTGAGCCTCAAAATCTATCCATGGAGCTTTTGGAATCACTTGGGCTCCCTAAAAATACCGAGGGCGTGCTTTTATCGGGCGTTCTAGAGGGTGGCCCCGCAGCTAGAGGCGGCGTGAAGCCTGGAGATCTGCTGGTAGCAGTGAATGGCAGCAGCACCAAGGATGTAAGGCAATTATTGAATCAAATTGCGCAGATTGGGCCTGGCAATGAAGCGACACTAAAAATCTTACGCAAAGATAAAGAATTGGAGTTAAATGTTCAAACGGGGAAAAGGCCAACGCCAAAGACCAACAATTAGCCCAAGAGCTAATTCATTAAAACTATCCAGCCAGTATTTTGGATAAGAAGTCTTTAGCCCTAGGCGAACGTGCATCAGGATTTCCAAAGAATTCATCTTTGGTGCAATCCTCAATAATGCGGCCTTGATCCATAAAGATCACTCGATGACTGACCTTGCGAGCAAAACCCATTTCGTGAGTCACACAGCACATAGTCATACCTTCATTGGCAAGTTTGACCATCACGTCCAAAACTTCACCAACCATTTCAGGGTCAAGCGCAGAAGTAGGCTCATCGAACAACATCACAATCGGATCCATACTCAATGCACGAGCAATAGCAACGCGTTGTTGTTGACCGCCCGATAGTTGCCCCGGAAATTTATCTTTTTGAGCACTCAAACCAACACGCTCTAAATATTTCAGGCCATGCTTTTTCGCTTCATCAGCTGAACGTCCCAATACCTTGCTTTGAGCAAGCGTAAGATTCTCAGTAATGCTTAAGTGTGGGAAAAGTTCAAAGTGCTGAAACACCATCCCAACGCGGGCGCGCAGTTTAGGCAAATTAGTTTTAGGGTCATGGAGATTAATGCCATCAACAGAAATTTGACCAGATTGAAATGGCTCTAATGCATTAATGGTTTTAATTAAAGTTGATTTACCCGAACCTGAAGGACCGCAAATAACTACTACCTCCCCTTTTTTGATTGACGTTGTGCAATCAGTCAAAACCTGAAAGGAGCCATACCATTTAGAAACGTTTTGAAGTTCAATCATGATGGTCTATGTAGAGTGTAGCGATCAAAAAAATAATTAGCGAATAATGGCAACTTTTGCCTGAATGGCGCGCACTGCTTTTGACAGTGAAAAACAGATAACGAAATACGTAGCGGCAGCCAAAATATAAGTCTCAATTGGGCGACCATAATTTTTTCCAGCAATCTCAAAACCTTTTAAGAGGTCATAAGCGCCAATGGCATAAACTAAAGAGGTATCTTGGAACAAGATAATGGTCTGCGTCATAAAAACTGGAATCATATTTCGAAAGGCTTGGGGCAAAACAACTAGTCGCATGTTTTGCCCGTAAGTCATGCCCAATGCTTCTCCTGCATAAATCTGACCTTTTGGAACCGACTGAATACCAGCTCTCACAATCTCTGAGAAGAAGGCGGCCTCAAAAGCAATAAAGGTAATAGTGGCAGATAAGTCTGCTCCTATAGGCCTGCCAATTAACATTGGTATGAGCAAGAAGAACCAAAGAATGACCATGACCAATGGAATAGAGCGCATGGTATTAACGTAAAACGTTGCTGGATAAACCAAGGAAGGTTTGCCAGAGAGCCTCATTAAGGCTAAGAAGGTGCCAACCACAATACCGCCAACTGTAGCAATGACAGTGAGCTGCACGCTAAATAGCAGGCCCTTCAAAATATAATTTGTAAAGAGTTCCCAGTTATAAAAACTTAAGTCTAAGCTCAACATATCATTCCCTTAATGAGCCAGACTTGCATCATTCGACGCAGCAATAAAACCAGGAATACGACTTCTTTTTTCGATCAAGGCCATCACACGATTAACGGCAAATGCAGATAAAGCATAGAGCGCAGTAACGGCCAAATAAATCTCTACGCCGTGAGAGGTTTCCTCTTGCGCCTGCATCGCAAATAAAGTGAGCTCAGGTACAGATACAGCGAAGGCAACTGAAGAGTTTTTGATCACATTCATACTCTCAGATGTCAGAGGCGGAATGACAATACGTAATGCCATAGGCAATATGACATAGCGATAAGTTTGCGGAGTAGTTAAACCCAACGCAGTTGCCGCAGCTCGTTGCCCGCTAGGTAAAGACTGAATGCCAGCGCGCACCTGCTCTGCTATACGAGCAGACGTAAAGAAGCCCAAGGCAATGCTGACCAACCAATACGATGGCAGTGCTTTTAAAGGCAGAACAAAAGCAGGGATAACGTGATACCAGAGGAATACCTGCACTAAGACGGGAATATTTCTAAATAACTCTACCCAAGCAGTTGAAAGTTGCACTAATACCCTACTCAACCTCCCATTATTTGGCAGGGTTCTCAAAGTGCCCATCACGGCACCCAAAATCAAGGCAATTGCAAGACCTAGAGCCGCTACCGCCAGAGTCCAGCCCCAAGCCTTCATCAGCCAGTCAAGATAACTAGGGTCTGCGTTTTGTCCAAGCCCGAGAATAGAGGAGAAGCAGTGTTCAACCACCTCTCCATCTAGAGTGCTTTTACAAAAAACGCCTAAATCTAATGCCATATAGGAAACTTATATATTGAATTACTTCTTGTTGTAGTCTTCCGCAGGCTTGTCGTTCAAATTAGCCCAAGCATTTTTAGTTGCTGGAGACAATTCAAGACCAACTACGATATTTTTTGGTGGAATTGGTGATAAGAACCACTTGCTCCACAACCCAGGCATTTTTCCATTTGCAACGATCTTCGCAATAGCAGCATTCACAGCAGCTTTAAACTCGGGATCATTCTTTGGAACCATAATGGCAATTGGCTCAGTAGAAAGAACTTCGCCCACAATTTTGAAATCTTTTGGATTCTTGGAGTTAGCAATATTTCCAGCCAAAATAGAACCGTCCATCACAAAGGCATCGGCGCGACCAGACTCAAGCAATAGAAAGCTGTCAGCATGATCTTTACCGAATACCTCGTCAAAATTTACACCATTGGCTTTTTCGTGCTTACGCAAGAGTTGTACAGAAGTAGTTCCTGTTGTTGTAGCCACTTTTTTACCATTTAAATCAGCAATAGATTTAATTCCAGAGTTTGCTTTTACGGCAATGCGAACCTCTTCAACATACAAAGTATTTGCAAAGCCAACATCTTTGGCGCGGGCCGTATTGTTTGTTGTTGTGCCGCACTCGATATCAACTGTGCCGTTTTGCACCAAAGGAACGCGATTTTGTGAAGTCACTGGCTGATAGTTAATACGTAGAGTACTCAGACCCAACTTATCCTTAATATCACCCAAAATCATGCGGCATATCTCAACATGGTAACCGTCAAAACGGCTATCGCCAGTGGTGTAGGACATTGGTATTGAAGACTCGCGTACACCCATGGTCACTGACCCACTAGATTTAATTTTATCGAGAGTAGCGCTTGCAGCGAAAACAGAATTGGCACCAGCTAATAAAGCTATAAGTGCAAAAGTAACTGAAGAAATTGAAGCTAGCTTATTCATTTTTATGTATATCCTTTTGAATGCTAAAGAATTATTGATAGCAGTTTAGAAACAGTATTCTTTTTAGCAGGTATTTGGGTTTAAATCCAGCGCAATTACAAAATGAACGCTCTTGAGTTTTAATTTAACTCTAAAAGAAAGGGTTTTGATATCCAATACCGCAATAGATAGTAAATAAGGTATACCCAATCGACACGCCCTACCCTCATAAGAGTCAGAGGACACCATTTTCTTGCTTGAAATTTGAGATAGTACGAATAAATAATTCAAGTGGCTCTAATGAAAAAACCCACCATATTGCATAGTGGGTTTTTAAGTTGTTTGCGAGATCAAAAACTTGTTTGCGTGAGACACCCAAATTAGCGGCCGCCTACACAATCTGGGTTTTTGTCCTGCCATGGAGTTTGTGGACTGCAATTAACGCCGTCTGGTGAGGTACTGCTTGCCGCACAACCCATCAAAGCGAGTGCTATAGCTGCAACTATTAATAAGAAGGCTTGTTTCATCTATTTACTCCTTTTTTGCATTTCGACATCGCTAAGGCATCAATGTAAATAGGTTCTATAAGAAAGTTTTCACTTTTTCAAGGGTCGGAATAGAAAAAACCCACCGTGTTTTCACGGTGGGTTTCAGTACGACTGTTATCTAAATTCAATACTAGCTTACGCTAGCGTTAAATTAGAAAGTGTGGCGTAAGCCTACAGCGTATTGGTTAGCAGATGCGCCTGAACCAGCGATAACTGTTGATTGGCTTGTGTTTGTTGAGCCATAAATCGCATAGAGGTTAGTACGCTTGCTGAGGTAGTAGTTAGAACCAACTTGCCAACCAACAAAGCTTGCGCTCGCTGGTGTACCAGTTGCAGCAACTGGACCAGTCCATTTACCGTTACCCAATTGACCGTAAGCTTCGATTGTTGGAGTAATGTAAGAACGAACACCGATAGCTTGTGCAGTACGGTTCAACTGAGCACCAGCAGCTGTAGCAACTGTTGAAGTGTAGTCATTTTGAATCTTACGACCAATCCACTGTGCGTATGCCTTCAAGATGCCGAAGTCATAAGTACCAGCAACGTATGTTTGCTTGTCAGAGATTTGAACAGCAGGAATCAAAGCACCAGCAGCAGTCAATTGACCGCCTGTAGGACCAGCACCGTTGATGCTAAGGTTAGCAGCAGAAGCGTTGATACCATTGTTTACTTGAGTCTTGAATGACTGATATGCAACAGTTGCGTACAAGTTGTGCCATGTGTAGTTAGCATTCAAACCATAACCGTTCCAGTTCTGGTTACCAGTATTTGCAGCGCCAGTATCTGTAAGGTTTGTATTTGCTAAAGCATAGAAAGCATTGCCTTGGAAACCAGCAAAAGTATCTGTACCAGCAGTCAACGCATTGTCAGCACGGTTAGTGAATGACTCACCATATTGCATAGAACCAGCAGCTGGCTTGATAGTTGTAGAACCTTGATAGATTACGTTACCTTGAACGTTAGCTAATTGTGTTGGATCTGTCTTAGCAGCTTCTTGGAAAATTACAGTGTATTGACGACCAAAAGCAAATTGGCCAATACCATTCTTTTTCAAACCAGCAAATGATTGACGGTTGTCAACTGCAGAGCCTGGATTGTTAGAAGTTTGTTGCCATTTATCAAACGGAACTGAACCACCGCTGATGTTTGCTGATTCTGGGTTCAAGCCCAACTCAACGGTAAAGAATGCTGAAGAACCACCACCTAAATCTTCAGTACCTTTGAAACCTAAACGGCTTGACGACTCTTGGCTTTGACCAAATTGGCTTACGTTAGTAACTGTTTTTACACCAGTTGCAGATGTATCAGTTGCCTTACCACCAGCATAACCAACGTCCAAAATACCATATACAGTCACGCTTGACTGTGCTTGAGCTGCGCCAGCAAACGCTGTCATAGCTGCAAGTGCTAATAGCGATTTTTTCATTCTGTAAATCTCCATAAATTGAAAGTAATGCCCAAATAAAACTGGGACCTGTGAATTTTGCTGGTTTTGCCTGGGTAGACTGGGGGTCAGCGCATTTATGAGCTCTTTTTGCTTGTCAAAAGGCAGTTTTTTGGCTTTCTTCGTTGTATCTCGGCAACAAAGGACATCTTTTATGTCTTTTAAGACCTCCTAATGCCAAAATTGTTACATGGCAAGTCGCGAATTCTTAAAAATCCTTAGTTCAGCCCGATTGGGTGACGTATTGGCGCAACAAAAACTGGCAGAAGCCTACCTCACCGGGGCGTTCAAGACGCCCATACAACCCTCTAACGCTTTGATTTGGCTAGAAAAATCATATTTATCAGCCAAAAGCCAAGCTCCCAATACTCAATCCACAAGCCAGCCAGAGAATCACAGTATTTTGAGCTTGATGGCCAACATCCCCCTTGCAGAAACCTTTTATTCCCCTGCATTTCAGTTTGGATGGGAATCATTTTGGCGCTTAACAGAGGCGCAAGATGAATCTAATAACGCTTTAGCGGCCAAATGGCAGCTAGCAAACTTATTGATTAATCCTAGCAATCAAGAATTACAGATACAACTAATGGATTGGGTTAAAAAGCAATCGTCCTCCTTAAGCGAAAAATTTTCAGGCCAAGATTTCAATGCATTACAAAAAAGAGCTCGTCAGTATTTGAAAGAGCTCGCGGATGGAAACTCCACTTTCGCCACGCAAGCAAAAGAACTGCTCATTAAATTACAACCAAAAAATGAAGCCTTATCTTCGCTTTGGAACGTTTGGTTGGAAGATCGGAATGAAGATGCGCTGACCCAAGCTGCCGAATTAGGTTTAACTGTAGCGAAGTTGACGCTAGGGTTACGTCTTGCTCAGTTAGATGGTGCAGCCGAGACAAAATCAAATGCCTCCTTGAAAAAAGCTGCCCATTGGATTGAGCTAGCTGCAAAGGATGGTGACCGTGATGCCTGGTACGCTTTAGGCGAAATTTATCGTCGCCCTCAATTTTCTGGATACAGCGCCACCGAAAGTGATCGCTGCTTTGATCGTGCAGCAGACCTTGGTCATCCACAAGCGCAACTTCGGAAAGGCGCCAATCTGTGGCGAAAGCGCGAAAGGAACGAAGAAAAGGTTCGGGGACTACAAGCCTCATACTGGATATGGCAAGCCCAACAACAGGGTGTAGCCAAAGCAAAAGAATTGCTTGGAAAAATATTAGTGAGTTGCCCAAACCCCAAACGCAATGATTGGTATGAGCTGGCGCAATATGCCGATCAAGCCATTAACCATCATGCTGAACACAAGCTAGATGAGGATTGGCTTCTGCTCTGCCATCGCCTCATCATTGCAAATCAATTTAACTTTAGTAAAGCAGAGTTATTGCTTTCGGAAGTAGGCCAACTACAACATGAGCACTGTGTAGTAGTGGATATTCGCTGGGAACTCCCCAAGATTTTGCCCAGATTGATTCAGATTGAAACCATTCAACAGCGTCGAGCCTTATTGGCAGCAGGCAAAGCTTTTGTTGGAGTAGAGCCGGAGATTGAAGGCAATTTGCGTCAAAGACGTTATCGCTTTGATCAGGTCACTAATTGGTTGATTAGCGCTTTTTCTAAAAACACCAAGAATCAATCAGATCCAGAGTTGGCTTAAGGCGCCTACTTAGCCTCATCTTCTGCTGGCTTAGGCACATAGAGGCGTGCCACCAATAAGCCCAACTCATAGAGCAAAGTCATTGGCACGGCCAGCAGTAATTGGGACAATACATCTGGCGGAGTTACCACTGCAGAAATCACAAAAGCTCCAACAATGACGTAAGGACGAATCTCTCTAAGCTTGGCTAGTGGAACCATGCCCATACGGACTAATACAACAACGACCACTGGAACTTCAAAGGTGATTCCGAATGCCAAAAAAGTAGTCATGGCAAAACTGAGATAGTTATCGATGTCAGTCGACATCTCAGCGCCCAATGGTGCGTTGTAACTCGCCATAAATTTGAAGACCGTTGGGAAAACAAGGAAGTAGGCAAAGGCCATACCGATAATGAATAAGGTGTAACTACTGACCACCAAAGGCAAAATAAGTTTTCGCTCATGCAGATACAAACCCGGCGCAATAAATGCCCATAATTGATACATCACCACTGGTAACGCAATGATGAATGCCACTAACATGGTGACTTTCATCGGCACAAAGAAAGAACCGGTAACGTCAGTAACGATCATCTTGCCGCCAGCGGGCAATGCCTCCAATAAAGGCTGTGCAAACAAATGGAAAATATCAGGCGCCCAGTAGACTAGACATACGAAGACAACAATGATTGCTAGCGCTGCCTTAATTACGCGATCTCGTAATTCAAATAAGTGGGATAGAAATGTTTCTTGCAATCCCGAATCTTCACTTGAATTATTTTCAGACATGGTTAGATATTTTTATTCTTTTAATTACTATGATTTTTATTTACCAGCGCTGTGATGAAAGCGCTTCATCCTAGCAGCGCCAGATTGCACTCGAGTACGAATGCCTGCGGAACGCTTGAACCAAAGGGGTCTTGCAGCACGGCGCACCCCCCAGCTATTACGGCCTTGGCGCTTGGTTTTGCGAAGGACTTCCTTTTCATCTAAAGGCGGCTTTTCAAAGCTCGTTTCAAAAATATCCGCCTGATCACTTAAGTTAGCGCCAGCCTCTTGAACTGTTGAGCCAATACTGTTTTCAACCTCTTTGAGAGTGGCAGCAGTTTCTTCCCGAAACTTTTTAAATTCTTCCACCTCCATCTGACGACTCACTTCAGACTTAACTTCAGCCATATAGCGTTGAGCACGTCCAAACAAATTACCAGCCATGCGGGCTACTTTTGGCAGGCGCTCTGGTCCAACCACCACCAGAGCAACTACAGCAATCAGCGCAAGTTTTGAAACTCCGAGATCAATCATTTAACGCAGTTATTTAATTGCAGCATGAGTTTCAATTGCGCTTCAGTTATTAGTTAGTTATTTGTTTACGTCTTTAGCGTGAATATCAACAGTCTTGTCTGCTGTTGCAGAACTTTGTTGAATTTGCTCTTTAGGCTCCTCGGCAGATTTCATGCCATCTTTAAAGCCTTTTACAGCGCCGCCCAAATCTTGACCGATATTGCGCAATTTTTTGGTACCGAATACCAACATCACGATAACTAAAACAATCAACCAATGCCAAATGCTAAATGAACCCATTTTTAATCTCCTTGGATTATTTTTTCCAGGGGCGGGGACCGCCCATCACATGTAAGTGCAAGTGATAGACCTCCTGCCCACCATCCGCACCATTGTTTACCATCAATCTAAAGCCACCATCCTTACCAGGACGACAGCCTTGCTCTTTGGCAAGACGCGGTGCTAATTCCATCATTCTACCTAGCAAAGGCGCATCTACGCTTTCTGTTGACTCCAGCATAGGGATATGTTTTTTTGGAATCATCAAGAAATGGATAGGCGCTGCTGGGTTGATATCCATAAAAGCGTAGATTTCTTCATCTTCATAGACCTTCTGGGAAGGAATCAAACCTTGAGAAATCTTACAAAACAGGCAATTAGGATCGTGTGACATACTTTTTCTCGTATTTATTCGTGCTTACTCTTTACCAGCAGCTTTTCTCGCAGCCTTCTCTTCGATGCCGGATGTTCCCAGACGACGATCAAGTTCGGCAATCACATCTTCCGGGCGCAGGTTAAATTGAGATAAAGCAATCAAGCAGTGAAACCACAAATCAGCCATTTCGCCCACTAAGAGCTTTTGCTGATCAGCCGCCAAGTTCGAGTTGCGCGCATCTTTTGCCGCCATCACAGCCTCAGTCGCTTCTTCACCAATCTTTTTCAAGATCCCGTCATCACCCTTTGAAAAGAGCAAAGCGGTATATGAAGTTTTGGGATCTGCTTGGCCTGCCTTAAATGCATCACGACGTTGATCAACTACATCGGCTAAATGAGTTAGAGCAGATTCAATTTTTTTGTCTGAGTTCAGTATTTTGTTCATTGATATATTTTGCAGACTATACAGTCCAATCCTCTACCTTTAACTGCTCTATCCTTTTAAAAGCCTGGTCATTTGTCACCAGAATTGCTCCAAGCTGAGAAGCATGTGCTGCAATTTGCATGTCAAGAGAGCCCAACACATTTCCACTGCCCTCTAACTGGGCCCTTAAAACACCATAATGCTCGGCTACATCGGTATCCCAAACTAAAACATCCACTCGCTTTAAAAACTCTTGCACAACCAAATGTAAGTTCCTTGCATTTGGCTTTTTTGCCAAACCATAGAGAATTTCACCCTCAGATATACCTGACAAGCATAGTCTTTCCATGGGAACACTAGCGATTTTTCTACTTACTACTGGGTTTTTCTTAATGAGGCTGCTGATGGTATTGGTATCGAGCATATATCTCATCAGTCATTGACTCCAGCAAAAGGATCTCGATCTTGCGAGTCTTGATTTCGATCTTCGGGACTTAAGAAATCTAGAGGAACATCTGCGCTTGCAAGCGCCACAAAAAAGCTATCCCAGTTTTCAGGTCTTCTGGACAGAATTAAATCGCCAGTACTGGGATCACGCCGAATAAATACTTCTTTTTCCTCAAAACGAAAGGCTGCAGGCAATCTTATTGCTTGACTACGCCCATTCATAAAGATTTTTGCTGTTAGACCCATCATCCTAGCCCCTTGGTATATATCAAAGTATATACCAGTCTAAACAATTATCAAGTGGAAATAAAGCCCTTAAATATTTATTTGGGTCAGTTTTTACTGATCTTTTGCCAATTTGAGCTTACAGAATCCCACCCTCTAAAGAAGCAGCTATGCTCACCCGTATGGCAAGCAATCCCGTCTTTTTGCTCAACCATCAGCAAAATCGTATCACCATCACAATCCAGACGAATTTCTTTTACTTTCTGAGTATGGCCAGACTCTTCGCCCTTGTGCCACAGTTTTTGTCTGGAACGAGTCCAGTAGACTGCCTCGCCTAAGCGTAAGGTTTCCAATAAGGCGTCACGATTCATCCAGGCCATCATCAAAACATCGCCGCTACTTGCTTCCTGGGTAATGACGGGGACTAAGCCCTGCTCATTCCAAGTCACCGCTTCTAAAAAGGCCTGGTCTTGTGAGTTTTTATTCATATCTGACATTTGTTCAATTTTGACAGAATTGTTAGGGGCCAAGTAAATAAGCGATTGCGCACGATTGAGGTACTGCCCCAACTCACCTCATGGACACTATCCTGATTTGTGTGTATAGTGTGTATCTAATTAAACTAGTGGGATTAATCATGAAATATCCAATTGCTATTGAACCGGGTGGAGATAAGTTAGCGTGGGGTGTGATTGTTCCCGATATGCCAGGCTGCTTTTCTGCAGCTGACAGTGGAATTGATGAGGCTATTGAGAATGCCAAAGAAGCGATTGAGCTTTGGATTGAGGCTGCATTAGACGCGGGCGAAGATATCCCAAAGCCCAGCTCTATTACTGATCTTCAAAAGAAGAAAGAGTTCAAAGGATATATCTGGGCAATTGCTGAGATTGACCCGGCATTACTGTCAGACGATATCGAAAGAGTAAATATCTCTTTACCAAAAAGAGTGCTGGCAAGATTAGATGCTAAGGCCAAATCCGCTGGTGAAAACCGCTCAGCATTTATCGCGCATATGGCGATTAGCGCTTAAGAAACCCACCTAAATTCGAACCGGGATTCCCTGGGCAGCCATATATTCTTTCGCCTGCCCAACGGTGTATTCACCATAGTGAAAAATACTGGCGGCCAACACAGCATCTGCATGGCCTTTGGTGATTCCATCGACTAAATGCTGCAAATTACCAACGCCGCCAGAAGCAATCACTGGGATAGATACTGCATCACTTACTGCAGCAGTTAAAGCCAAATCAAAACCATCTTTGCTGCCATCACGGTTCATACTGGTTAATAAGATTTCACCAGCGCCGCGCTTGGTAACTTCTTTAGCCCATTCAACCACATCGATACCGGTAGCCGTTCTACCACCATGAGTGAACACTTCCCAATTGCCAGCCTCTGTTTGTTTGGCATCAATCGCCACCACAATACATTGAGAGCCGTAATAGGCAGCTGCATCAGACACTAAATCCGGATTAGCAACCGCAGAAGAATTCATGCTCACTTTATCTGCGCCAGCATTGAGCAAGCGACGCACATCGGCAACAGCGCGCACACCACCGCCAACAGTCAAAGGAATAAATACTTGTGATGCAACATCTTCAATGATGTGCAAAATCAGATCGCGTCCATCCGAGGTGGCGGTAATATCCAAAAAAGTGAGTTCGTCTGCGCCTTGGGTGTCATACCGTTTAGCAATTTCAACGGGGTCGCCTGCGTCGCGCAGGCCTACAAAGTTCACACCTTTAACTACGCGCCCTGCAGTGACATCAAGACAAGGAATAATTCGCTTGGTTAACACTAGATAATTTTCTTCTTATATTTGAGTGTTAATTCATCAGCGTATTTTTGAGCGGCTGCAAGATCCAGGTCGCCAGCATAAATAGAACGGCCAGCGATAACGCCCATGACACCCTCTTCTTCAGCCTTACAGAGTGCATCAATATCTTGGTTGTTCGATAAGCCGCCACTAGCAATAACTGGAATACGTATTGCCTGAGCCAACTTGACCGTAGCATCAATATTCACGCCTTTGAGCATGCCATCGCGCCCAATGTCGGTATAGATAATGGCTTCAACGCCCCAGTCTTCAAATTTCTTGGCAAGATCAATCACTTCGTGACCAGTAATCTTGCTCCAGCCATCCGTTGCCACTTTGCCATCGCGTGCATCCAGCCCAACCATGACATGCCCTGGAAATGCTGTACAAGCATCTTGTACAAAGCCGGGATTCTTCACAGCTGCCGTACCAATGATGACAGTGCTAATACCGTCATCCAATAAACGTTCAATGGTTTCAAGATCACGAATACCACCACCGAGTTGGACAGGGATTTCATTACCAACCGCTTTGAGGATCGATTTAATCGCAGACTCATTTTTGAGCTTGCCAGCAAATGCGCCATTGAGATCTACTAAATGTAAGCGTCGAGCACCCTTGCTAATCCAATGCGCCGCCATTGCGCCAGGGTCTTCTGAAAACACCGTGGCTTTATCCATATCACCCTGTTCGAGTCGAACACAGTGGCCGTCTTTAAGATCAATTGCGGGAATCAGCAGCATAGCGAATGGTTAAGAATATTAAGGTTGCCAAGAAACAAAATTTTGATAAAGCTTTAAACCGTATTCTGCACTTTTTTCTGGATGGAATTGAGTTGCAAAAATATTATCTCGCGCAACCGCAGAAGTAAACCAATCGCCATACTCAGTAGAGCCAGCCGTATCTTCATTGCGCTGCGGCACAACATAGTAGCTATGCACAAAATAAAAGCTCGTTAAATCAGGTATGCCATCCCAAAGAGGGTGCATGCGGTCTTGGCGCACTTGGTTCCAGCCCATATGAGGGACTTTATAAGAGGATCCGTCTGGCTGCATTTTGCCAGCCAGTTCAAAACGACGCACTTCCCCGGGAATCAAAGCCAAGCAAGGCGTCCATTGCTCGGCGACACGTACCTCTGCACTTCTATCAAAGAGCATTTGCTCTCCGACACAGACCCCTAAAAGCGGCTTACTTTTAGAGGCCTCCAATAAGGCATCTAATAATCCGGATTCTTTTAGATGCTTCATGCAATCTGGCATAGCACCTTGACCAGGCAAAACAACGCGATCTGCAGAATGGATCTCTTCTGGCTGATGAGCAATCAATACATTGTCATCAGGCGCAACATGATGAAATGCTTGATATACAGAACGGAGATTACCCATTCCATAATCGACGATCGCAATGGTTTGCGCCAAAATTTACCTGCTGTCTATTGTTATCTACTGTTGTCTTCTAAGCAACCGTGGGGAGTCTAGATTAAAGACTTCCTTTGGTTGAAGGAATGGCGCCTGAAGCACGTGGATCAACCGCCAAGGCCATACGCAAAGCGCGACCAAAAGCCTTGAACACAGTTTCAATCTGATGATGCGCATTAATACCGCGCAAATTATCGATGTGCAAAGTGACTCCAGCGTGGTTCACAAAACCACGGAAGAACTCAATGCTGAGATCCACATCAAAGTCGCCTACACGTGCACGAGTAAATGGGACATTAAATTCCAAACCTGGACGGCCAGAGAAATCGATCACAACTCGAGAGAGGGTCTCATCAAGAGGCACATAGGAATGACCATAACGAGTAATACCCGCCTTATCGCCCACCGCCTTAGCAAAGGCCTGACCTAGCGTGATTCCCACATCTTCAACAGTGTGGTGATCATCAATATGGGTATCGCCATTTGCAACCACTTTGAGGTCAATCATGCCGTGACGGGCAATCTGATCGAGCATATGGTCTAGAAAAGGAACCCCGGAGGCTAGCTCAGCCTTACCGGTTCCATCTAGATTGATGGAAATCTGAATTTTGGTTTCCGAAGTGTTTCGGGTGACGTCGGCTTGCCGCATGCTTCATTGCGCCGCGAGGCGAAGTGTTGATTGAAGCCTCATAATATCATTCCTAGAAGAGATTTAAATATCGATATCGCTACACTTTTATCCCGATTTTTGACCTGAGAACCCTCATGAGCCGTTTTTGGAGCCCCGTTGTTCAAACCCTAACCCCCTATGTTCCAGGGGAACAACCGCAAATGCAGCGGCTAGTAAAACTCAATACCAACGAGAGCCCCTATGGCCCATCGCCCAAAGCGCTTGCTGCTATTGAAGGTCAAAATACTGCGGATTTACGCCTTTATCCCGATCCAGAAGGTGCAGCCTTAAAACAAGCTATCGCTAAATTACATGGCTTAGACGCAAATCAAGTCTTTGTTGGTAATGGTTCCGATGAAGTGTTAGCGCACGTCTTTGCTGGTTTACTCAAGCAAAGTAAGCCGGTACATTTTCCAGACATTACCTATAGCTTCTATCCCGTCTACTGCAAACTTTTTGGAATTAATGCCCAAATAGTTCCCTTGGACGAAAATTTTGAGATAAAAACTGCTGACTACCAAACTCCTAACGGCGGAATTATTTTTCCCAATCCCAATGCTCCTACTGGTAGATCGATTCCCCGCTCAGAAATTGAAGTGCTGCTCTTACGCAATAAAGATTCAGTAGTTGTTATTGATGAAGCTTACGTAGATTACGGAACTGAATCTTGTATTCCACTATTGCGTGGTGCCAACTGTCCAGAAAATTTGTTAGTAGTACACACGCTTTCAAAATCACGTGCTCTAGCTGGTCTGCGCGTCGGCTTTGCGGTTGGTCATCCAGCCTTGATTGAGGGCTTGGAGCGAATCAAAAATAGTTTTAACTCCTACCCCTTGGGACGCCTTGCTCAAGCTGGTGCGGTTGCAGCTATTGAGGACCAAGCGCATCTGGAAGCAACTTCAGCCAAGGTGATGCAAACTCGTGCAAAGTTAATTGAGCAACTCAATGCTTTGGAATTTGCAACCCTGCCTTCAACTGCAAACTTTATTTTCACTCGCCATCCGAAATACGCTGGTGCCAAGCTATATCAAGTATTACGGGATCGCGGCATTATCGTGCGTCACTTTAAATCACCACGCATCGAAGAGTTCTTGCGCATTACGATTGGCACAGATGAACAAAGCAATGAACTTGTTACTGCTTTAAAAGAAATCCTGAGTTAAGTTATTTGGAATTACTTTTTTAAGCGCATCTCGGCTGCACGTGCATGGGCTTGCAAGCCCTCACCGTGAGCCAGCGTACTTGCAACAGCACCCAAGGTCTGAGCTCCAGCTTCGCTTACTTCAATCATGCTCGAGCGCTTGATAAAGTCATACACTCCCAATGGTGAAGAGAAGCGTGCCGTGCGTGCAGTCGGTAAAACGTGATTAGGGCCGGCGCAGTAATCGCCTAAGGATTCGCTAGTGTAGTTGCCCATAAAGATAGCGCCAGCATGATGAATTTGGTCAGCCCACTTACGTGAATCAACAGCGCAAATCTCTAAGTGCTCAGCAGCAATCGCATTAGCAATCTCACAGGCCTCAGACATATCTTTTACCTGAATTAACAAAGCACGATTTGTGAGTGAAACTTCAATCACTTTTGCTCTTGGCATTTCTGGGAGAAGCTTATTGATGCTTGCTTGCACTTGCTCAATATATTGAACATCTGGACACAGCAAGATCGATTGCGCCTGCTCATCATGCTCGGCCTGGGAGAACAAATCCATCGCAACCCAATCTGGATTGCTGGAGCCATCACAGAGCACCAAGATCTCAGAAGGGCCGGCAATCATATCGATGCCCACAATGCCAAAGACTCTGCGCTTGGCTGCCGCTACATAAGCATTACCAGGTCCAACAATCTTATCAACTGAAGGAATAGTTTTAGTGCCGTAGGCTAAAGCGCCAACTGCCTGAGCACCGCCAATCGTAAAGACCCGATCTACGCCAGCAAGATAAGCTGCCGCCAAAACTAAAGGATTACGCGCACCATCAGGAGTGGGCACCACCATGATCACTTCAGCAACACCCGCTACTTTTGCAGGAATGGCATTCATCAGCACAGACGATGGATAGGCTGCTTTACCGCCTGGCACATAAATACCAACACGATCTAATGGAGTTACTTTTTGGCCGAGACGTGTTCCATCTTTCTCTTCGTACTCCCAAGAGTGGCAACCTGCTTCGATTTTTTGCTTCTCGTGATAAGCGCGTACTCTTTGCGCAGCAATATCGAGAGCATTTTTTTGCTCTGCTGATAAAGAGTTGTAAGCTAGCTCCAAGTCTTTGCGAGAAATCTCTAAATCAGAAACGCTGGACACATTCAAGCGATCAAACTGTTTTGTAAATCCCAAAACCGCTTCATCACCCTTGTCTTTAACTGCTGCCAAAATCTTCACTACTGCAGCATCTATCGCCTCATCATCAGCAGACGGCAAGGACAAACTCGACAACAGAATTTCTCTAAAGCCAGCATCCTTGCTGTTGAGACGCTTAACGTTGATATTTGAAGACATAGATAAGGTTATCGTTGGTTGCTAATTACTTCAGCAACTCAAAAATAGGTTGGAGCTGAGCACGCTTACGTTTGTATGAAGCTTGATTGACGACTAGGCGAGCGCTAATATCAGCAATCGGCTCAACCTCAACTAAGCCGTTTGCTTTGAGCGTATTACCAGTAGACACTAGATCCACAATTGCATCTGCCAAGCCAACCAAAGGTGCGAGCTCCATTGAGCCATACAGTTGAATCGTATCAATGTGCACACCTTTATTAGCAAAGTGTTCACGCGCGCAATTGACATACTTCGTAGCAACTTTTAAACGAGAACCTTGTTTTACAGCGGCAGCGTAATCAAATCCTTCGCGAACTGCCACAGACATCCGACACTTTGCAATATTCAAGTCGTAAGGAACGTACAAACCATCGCTACCTTTTTCCATCAATACATCCAATCCGGCAACACCAAAATCAGCTCCGCCAAATTGCACATAAGTGGGCACATCTGAAGCACGGACAATAATCAGGCGGACATCTGGATTAGAAGTCTCAATAATGAGTTTGCGTGACTTCTCAGGATCCTCCTGCGGCACTATGCCGACCTTGGATAAGATCTCTGCAGTTTCTTCGAAGATGCGCCCTTTGGAGAGGGCTAAAGTCAATTTCATGGACCAATTATCCATCAGCCTTACTTCACGCGCTCAATATTGGCGCCTAAGAGGGTTAACTTCTGCTCCATGCGGTCATACCCACGATCTAAGTGGTAAATGCGGTCTACTTGGGTTTCTCCTTGGGCAGCCAATCCAGCAATCACCAAGCTAGCTGAGGCTCGCAAATCGGTGGCCATCACAATCGCACCAGAAAGCTTTTCTACTCCCTGAGCAATCGCCGTATTACCTTCTATGGCAATGTCTGCCCCCAAACGATTGAGCTCTTGAACGTGCATAAAGCGATTTTCAAAAATCGTTTCTGTAATCGTTGAGCTGCCCGATGCGATTGCATTGACCGTCATCAGTTGCGCCTGCATATCTGTCGGGAAAGCGGGGTATTCAGAAGTGCGGAAGTTGACTGCTTTAGGTCGACCCTGCATGGAAGCCTTAATCCAGTCAGGGCCAATCTCCATTTGCAAGCCAGCCTCTTTTAACTTAACAATCACAGCATCCAAAGTGTCTGGGCGGCAGTGCTTGACTGTAATCTCGCCACCAGTGGCGGCTACCGCACATAGAAATGTGCCTGCTTCAATGCGATCTGGAATCACTGAATGCTCGGCACCGTGAAGTTTTTCTACCCCCTCAATCACTAGCCGATCACTACCAATCCCTGAAATCTTCGCGCCCATCTTCACAAGCAATTCAGCCAGGTCACCAACCTCGGGCTCGCGTGCAGCATTTTCTAAGATGGTTGTACCCGACGCCAAAGTAGCAGCCATCAATAAATTCTCAGTACCGGTTACGGTAATCATGTCAGTCAAAATGGAGGCGCCCTTTAGGCGATCTGACTGTGGCTTGGTTTCAGCCTGAATGTAGCCGCTCTTAATCTTGATACTCGCGCCCATCGCCTTCAAGCCTTTGATGTGCTGATCTACTGGACGTGCACCAATTGCGCAACCCCCTGGTAATGAAACCTTAGCGCTATGCATTCTGGCCAAAAGTGGGCCAAGCACCAAGATGGAAGCACGCATAGTCTTCACCATCTCATAAGTCGCTTCTGAGCTTTTAATAACCGCTGCATTCAATACCATATGACTACGATTACCAGCGCTTGGGAAATCGACCGTTACGCCAATTTCTTGTAAAAGCTTGAGCATAGTACGCACGTCTTGCAAATCAGGAACATTGCGCAATACGACTGGCTGATCAGTCAACAGACAAGCACACAGAATGGGTAATGCGGCATTTTTAGCGCCAGCAATGACTACCTCTCCATTAAGTGGAGCGCCGCCAACCATTCGTAATTTATCCATGAAACGATTCCAGTAAAAACTTATTTGTTAATTTGTAATGGGTAATGATGTAATTTTTATGCTGCTGAATTTTGAGCAAATTCTTCAGGTGTAAATGCCTTAATTGATAAAGCATGTACTTCTGCTTTCATGCGATCGCCCATTGCACCATAAACCAATTGATGGCGCTGTACCAAACGCTTACCTTCAAACTCGGGACTCACGATGGTTGCAAAAAAGTGCTGGCCATCACCTTCAACCTGTATGTGGGTGCAGGCTAGCCCTTGCTTGATATAGCCTTCAATCTGTTCTGGGGTGGGTAGCATTTCTTCTCCTAATAAAACTTGGGGTATCAACAATTAATAGCGGAGCTTATAGCCCTTTTGCAGTAGCCGTAGGGCAATCACTGAGACCGCCACAAAAAAGCAGAACACAATCACTAGGCTGCTCCAAGGGGAGTTATCTGAAACCCCAAAAAAGCCGTAACGGAAGCCATCAATCATGTAAAAGAACGGATTGAAGTGCGACACCACTTGCCACGCTGGCGGTAAAGAGTGAATAGAGTAAAAGACACCTGACAACATCGTTGCAGGCATGATGATGAAGTTCTGAAAAGCCGCCAACTGATCATATTTATCAGCCCAGATACCGGCTATCAAGCCAAGACTTCCCAAAATTGCTGCACCCAAGAAAGCAAACGTCAAAATCCATAAAGGATATTCCAAAGTGGGCGTTGCGAACCAAATGGTAATTAATAGGACACCTAGTCCCACAACAATTCCCCGAAATACTGCAGCCAAAATATAAGCAGAGTAAAACTCGAAATGACTTAGTGGGGCCAACAAAACAAATACTAAGTTACCGGTGACCTTAGATTGAATCAAAGAAGACGAGGTATTTGCAAAAGCATTTTGCAAGACACTCATCATTACAAGACCAGGAATCAAGAAGGCTGTGTAACTTAAGCGTCCGTAGACCTCTCTGCCCTCAAGAACATGGCCAAAAATCATCAGGTAGAGCACCGCTGTAAGCACCGGTGCGGCCACCGTCTGAAAAGCTACTTTATAAAAGCGCTTTACCTCTTTAAACAAGAGGGTAGGAAAACCACTGCCATACTCTAGGGCAGGTCGATTGAGGCCATGTTTCATTGCGCGCTCCCCGACATGATGTTAACGAAGACTTCTTCCAAGTCCGTTTTACCTTCACCGTCTTTTTTGACAGATCCATAACGACTTAATAAATTAGCAGTGGTATCTAGAGCAACAATTTTTCCTTGTTTTAGCATGGCAATGCGTTGACACAAAGCTTCCGCCTCTTCCAAGTAATGGGTAGTGAGAACAATCGTATGGCCATCTTGATTTAGTCGACTAATAAATTGCCATAAGGATTGACGTAACTCAACATCCACTCCGGCAGTCGGTTCATCCAAAATAATGACTGGTGGTCTATGAACCAAAGCCTGAGCTACAAGTACTCGACGCTTCATTCCGCCAGACAAGGAACGCATATTACTATCCGCTTTGGAGGTGAGATCAAGATTGGCCATAATCTCTTCAATCCACGCATCGTTATTTTTAATCCCAAAATAACCGGATTGGAAACGCAAGGTTTCACGCACAGTAAAAAAGGGATCAAAAACCAACTCTTGAGGAACCACACCCAGCATGCGGCGTGCCTCACGAAACCCCTTCTGAACATCTGCACCCATGATGGCAGCATGACCATGGCTAGGTCTCACTAGACCAGCCAAAATAGAAATCAAGGTAGTTTTGCCGGCACCATTGGGCCCCAATAAACCGAAAAATTCCCCTGACTCAATGGTCAACGAAACATCATCTAAAGCCTGAAGTGCTCCGTATTGCTTGGATATATTTTGAATGGAAATTGCAGGATGCATCGTCATTACAAACCTAACAATGAAGAAATACCATAAACACCTGCCAAAACCTTCAGCTTTGCTGGTGCATGCTCCACTGAAATGGATTGCCCATCAGCCATAAGCTTTTTTTGCCATGCCAATAAAACGGTGAGTACGGTGGAGTCAAAATCTTTTAACTCTGAGCAGTCTATTGAACGCAAGCTTGGACTATTTAATAAGCCCTCTTTCTGCAATAGCACAGCATTTTCTTGCGTCACTTTTTTTGGCAAAAGAAAGGGCATGATATCTGTACTTATCAATTAATTGGCTGGTTTAGCAGTGGCTAATTGCTTATTGCGATCTTGCAAAAACTTCACCAAGCCTTCAACGCCGTTTTGACTGATTTGGTTAGAGAACTGATTGCGGTAAGCCTCAACCAACCAAACGCCCATGATGTTCATGTCGTAGACCTTCCAACCACCAGCTGTTTTCTCAAGGCGGTAATCTAAAGGCACTGGATCGCCACGACCAAGCACGACAGTTTTAACAACCACTTCTTTATCGTCAGGCGCGGCACGCAAAGCTTTGAATTGCACAGTTTGATCACGTAGCTGGCTCAAAGCGCCTGAGTAAGTACGAATAAGCAAATTCTTAAACTCGGAAGTCAGCTGAGCCTGTTGCTCAGGAGTTGCCTTTTTCCAGTTAGGGCCCATGGCCATTTCTGTAGTGCGACGCATGTCGGTATACGGAACAATTTTCTTCTCGACTAAATCTACGATCTTGGGGATATTGCCCTTTTGAATGTCGGGATCAGACTTCACTGTTGTCATTACATCTGAAACGACCATTTTGATTAAAGCATCTGGGGGTGTTGATTGATCAGGAGTTTGAGCAAAAGCAGAGTTAGATACGAGCAGCAGCCCTGCAAAGAGATAACCGAAGATTTGTTTAAATTTTTTCATATTCCCACCTACTGTCTTTATCTAAATTGAGGCTGATACTAGCCGCTTGATACTGTATTACTGAATTGCTTATTGGTATGGATTCTCATAAACCGGCATCTGAGGCTCTTCATCATCTCGGCCCTCATTGATTTGATAAGCGCGTCTCTGAATATACGCATCACGCATAAAGCTGTACTTATCAATTGCAGCGCCATCCAACAAATCGCCAGCCTCGTAATACGTATTGCGTGCGTTCACTACGCGCAAACCAGTAATACTGTTTCGCAGACCAATATCCTTCACAAAACTAAATAGATAGTCTGACTCTAAATCCGCTACCGTACCAAAAGTATCGCGCACATTGCTTGGACCAAAGAAAGGTAAGACTACATAAGGCCCAGAAGGCACACCCCAAACGCCTAAAGTTTGACCCCAATCTTCCTTATGCTTTTCCAGTCCACCAGGAGTTGCTAGATCCAAGAGTCCCCCCAAGCCCATTGTTGTGTTGACCACTACGCGCATGAAGTCGTTAAAGGCATAGTCTGGCTTACCCTGCAACAAGTTAAACAGGGCAGTGTAAATGTCGTTGTAGTTACTAAAGAAGTTATAAATTCCATCGCGTATAAATTCAGGCAATACAAAGCGATAGCCTGTAACTACAGGCTTAAGAAGATAGGCATCTAAGCCTTCATTAAATTCAAAGACTGAACGATTGAATGGCTCCCAAGGATCTTGGGGAGAGCGCTCTACGCCAGCAGGAATGGATGCACAGCCAACCATGATTGCGATCAAACCAAACAAGATTGCTGTCTTGAGTTTGCGCAACAGAAACAACATCATTTTGCTGCGCCCTTTTCTTGACCGCTATCTGCTGCTTTGTTGTAAAGGAATTGGCTAATCAAATTTTCCAAAACAATGGCTGATTGTGTCTGCGCAATCTTTTCTCCATTGGTCAACATATCATCTGAGCCGCCTGCCTCAAGACCAATGTATTGCTCACCCAATAAGCCGGATGTCAAAATCTTTGCAGAAGAGTCCTTCGGAAACTTATAGGAGTCTTCAATAGTCATCACCACAGTTGCTTGATATGTTTTGTCGTCGAAGGAAATATTGGCAATTCTGCCGACCACAACACCAGCACTTTTAACTGGTGCGCGAGGCTTGAGGCCGCCGATATTGTCAAAGCGTGCAGAAATTTTGTATGTTGGCGCGAATGACACTGCATTCATATTGCCAACTTTCAGCGCGAGAAAGAGGGCTGCCAGTAAACCAATGGCAACAAAGATTCCTACCCAGACATCAATTGCACTTTTTCTCATAAGGGCCCCAGTTTATTCTTTCTAATTTGAGAACATCATCGCGGTTAGCAAGAAATCCAATGCTAAAACCGATAAAGAAGAGATCACCACCGTACGAGTAGTGGCCTGCGAAACGCCTTCAGGTGTAGGCTTGGATTCATAACCCTGATAAAGGGCAATAAAAGTGACGGCTACACCAAACACCATGCTTTTAATCAAGCCATTCCCAATATCCGAAAACAGATCAACTCCGCCTTGCATCTGCGACCAGAAGGCGCCTGAGTCAACCCCAATCAAAGGCACACCAACAAGATAGCCGCCCAAAACACCTACCGCTGTAAAGATGGTTGCCAAAATTGGCATAGAAATAATGCCTGCCCATAGTCGAGGCGCAATCACGCGGCCCAATGGATCTACTGCCATCATCTCCATCGCAGTCAATTGTTCTCCAGCCTTCATCAGACCAATCTCAGCAGTTAAGGAAGTGCCAGCTCTACCAGCAAACAATAAAGCGGTAATCACGGGACCTAACTCACGAGTTAGCGAGAGGGCAACCAATAGGCCAAGTGCTTGTTCTGAACCATAACGATTTAAGGTGTAGTAACCCTGCAAACCCAAGACGAAGCCAACAAATAATCCTGAGACTGCAATGATCACAAAAGAATGATTGCCAACAAACAGAATTTGATCAATCACCAAACGGGGTCTTTTGAGCAAGAATCCCGAGCGTACGATCACTGCTGCAAACATGCGAGCAGCTAAACCAAGGCTGCTTAAATTTCGACGTACAAAGAATCCAAGATCGCCAAATAAATTTAGGAGTGAATTCATGGTGCCTGCACTCCAAAGTCTTCTTCCAGGCTTGTGCCTGGATAATGGAATGGCACAGGACCATCTGGAGCAGCATCTAAAAATTGTCTGACAAAAGGATCTGTTGAGCGACTCAATTCCTCAGGAGTTCCTTCCGCGCCAATGCGGCCATTCGCTATGAAATACACATAATCAGCAATGGCAAAAGTCTCTTCAACATCGTGGGTAACTAATAAACTTGTGGCTCCCAGGGCAGTATTCAGATCACGAATGAGGCGCGCTGTAATACCAAGGGAAATAGGATCTAGGCCAGCAAATGGCTCGTCATACATGATGAGCGGTGGATCTAGAGCAATCGCTCTAGCAAGCGCAACACGTCGTGCCATGCCACCCGAAATTTGAGAAGGCATTAAATCGCGCGCGCCGCGTAAACCCACTGCATTGAGTTTCATCAACACTAATGAACGCAATAATTCTTCACTGAGATCTGTATGTTCGCGAAGTGGAAAGGCAACGTTTTCAAAAACACTCAGATCGGTAAACAAAGCGCCAAACTGAAAAAGCATTCCCATACGACGACGTGCGGCCATCAAATCGGCACCATTCATCCTGCCAATGTCTTGACCTTCAAATAGAACTTGACCTGATTGAGCATTAAATTGCCCACCGATTAATCGCAGGATAGTGGTCTTGCCACATCCTGAGCCGCCCATCACGGCCACTACCTGGCCACGCCGAAACTCCATATTGAGTCCCGAAAGAATTTGCCGCTCACCTGGAGCATAGGAAAAGTTGACGTCTTTAATAGAGACGACAACTTCAACTGCAGCTTGCTTATTTACATCCAAGGAGTTGGGTTGGCCACTGTTCATATCCCCCTTATTATCGGGGTAAAACAGATGACCCCATTAAATACTGGTCTACTGCCTGGGCACATTGACGACCCTCACGAATTGCCCAAACCACCAAAGACTGTCCACGACGCATATCACCGGCGGCAAACACCTTGGGAATATTCGTTTGATAGGCATTTTGACCATCTACAGTTGCTTTTGCATTGCCGCGAGCATCTTTCTCAACGCCAAATGCATTTAGTACCTGCTGAACTGGAGAGACAAAGCCCATCGCCAAGAGCACTAAATCCGCCTTGATCTCGAATTCGGAGTTAGGAACTTCTGACATCTTGCCGTCTTTCCACTCCAAACGAACACCAATCAGTTTCTCAACTTTGCCGTTTTTACCTTCAAAACGTTTGGTTCCTACGGACCAGTCACGATCGCAACCTTCTTCATGAGAAGAAGATGTGCGCAGCTTCGTTGGCCAATAGGGCCATACCAAAGGCTTGTTTTCTTCTTCTGGCGGCTGTGGGAGTAATTCGAACTGAGTAATCTTGGTTGCGCCATGGCGATTTGAAGTACCCACACAATCAGAACCCGTATCACCACCACCGATAACGACTACATGCTTATCGGTTGCACGAATTTCATTTTTGAAGTCGCCAGCATTTTCTTTATTCTGTGGAATCAAGAATTCCAACGCATAGTGCACACCAGCTAACTCACGACCTGGCACCGGCAAATCACGTGGCTGCTCTGCCCCGCCGGTGATTACTACCGCATCAAAGTCTTTCATCAACTGCTCAGGGGAAACTGTCTTATTGGAGTAATTTTTTACTTCGGCGCCAATCGCCTCTTTACCAACGAAAACACCGGTCTCAAATTTCACGCCTTCAGCCTGCATCTGTTCTACGCGGCGATCAATTAACCATTTTTCCATCTTGAAATCAGGAATGCCGTAACGCAGTAAGCCGCCAACACGATCATTCTTTTCAAATACAGTTACGTCATGACCAACGCGAGCCAATTGCTGTGCAGCCGCCATACCCGCTGGGCCGCCACCAACTACTGCGATTTTTTTACCAGTCTTAGTTTTAGATGGTTGCGGTTTAACCCAACCATTTTCCCAGCCTTTATCAATAATGGCGTGCTCAATAGATTTGATACCAACTGCAGAACTATTGATTCCTAAAGTACAAGCAGCCTCGCAAGGTGCAGGGCAAATACGACCTGTGAATTCTGGAAAGTTATTAGTTGATTGCAAAACATCTAATGCGTTCTTCCAATCATTATGAAATACCAAGTCATTGAAATCAGGAATGATGTTGTTAACTGGGCAGCCGTTATTACAGAACGGGATACCGCAATCCATACAACGTGCACCCTGAACCTTGGCTTCTTCATCAGTTAAAGCAGCAACAAACTCTTTGTAATGATGGAGGCGCTTAACCGGTGCTTCGTACGTCTCACCGACGCGCTCAAACTCCATAAATCCAGTGACCTTACCCATATCGAATCCTTAGTATCTTTTCTTAATGTCTTTATTAATTAACTGGCTTATGCCGCAACGGTTTTGTTCTGAGCTTTTTCCCACAATTCACCTAGAGCACGTTTGTACTCAGTTGGAAGAACCTTCACAAAACGACCACGCGCATTTTCCCAATCAGCCAATAGTGCTTTAGCACGCTCAGAGCCGGTATGACGGAAATGACGCTCAATCAAGCCCTTCAAAATTTGCTCGTCGGTTAAACGTTCACCGCCATCCTTCACATCAACAGGAGCATGCCATTCAGACTTTGGCATCTTAGCGATCTGCTCACCAGAAGGCAGTACTTTTTCCAAAGTCGCCATACTAGTGTTGCAACGCTTATCAAACAATCCATCCTCGTCGTAAACGTAAGCAATACCACCGCTCATACCTGCAGCAAAGTTACGGCCTGTGGCACCTAATACAACCACTGTTCCACCAGTCATGTACTCACAACCATGGTCACCAGTACCTTCAACAACCGTTGTAGCGCCAGAGTTACGAACTGCGAAACGCTCACCAGCTACGCCATTAAAGAAGGCCTCACCAGCAATTGCGCCATAGAGAACGGTATTACCAACAATGATGTTCTTGGCGGTGTCACCACGGAACTCATGAGGAGCACGAACAATTACGCGCCCGCCCGATAAACCTTTGCCAACGTAGTCATTGCCGTCGCCAACCAAGTCTAATGTGATACCGCGTGACAAGAAGGCTGCAAAGCTTTGACCGGCTGTGCCATTCAATTGAATATGAATCGTGTCATCCGGTAAGCCTGCGTGACCATAACGCTGCGCAACTTCTCCAGAGAGCATTGCGCCTACGGTACGGTTCACGTTCTTCACCGGAACAATAAAGGAAACCTTCTCACCACGCTCTAATGCGGGCTCACTCTTCTCGATCAAGATGTTGTCAAGCGCACTAGCTAGGCCGTGATCTTGAGTTAACACTTGGTAACGCGGCACTTCGCTTGCTACTTGTGGTTCAGCGAATATCTTGCTGAAATCCAAGCCGTGCACTTTCCAGTTTTCAATGCCTTTACGGGTATCTAACAAATCAACGCGACCAATTAAGTCATCAAACTTGCGAATGCCGAGTTGCGCCATTATCTCGCGAGCTTCCTCAGCAATAAAGAAAAAGAAATTCACCACATGCTCAGGTTTGCCTGAGAATTTTTTACGCAATTCTGGATCCTGGGTTGCAACACCAACTGGGCAAGTATTTAGATGACACTTACGCATCATGATGCAACCCTCAACCACCAATGGCGCTGTCGCAAAACCAAACTCATCCGCACCTAACAAAGCGCCGATCACTACGTCACGGCCTGTTTTCATCTGGCCGTCAGCCTGAACGCGAATACGGCTGCGCAAACCATTGAGAACCAATGTTTGCTGTGTTTCAGCTAAGCCCAACTCCCATGGGGAGCCAGCGTGCTTGATTGAAGACAGCGGAGATGCACCAGTACCACCATCATGACCAGCGATCACAACGTGGTCTGCCTTAGCTTTTGCCACACCAGCAGCAATAGTTCCAACGCCCACTTCAGATACCAACTTCACAGAAACGTCAGCCTTTGGATTAACGTTCTTCAAGTCATGAATCAGTTGAGCAATATCCTCAATCGAATAAATATCATGATGCGGAGGGGGAGAAATCAAACCTACACCCGGCACAGAGAAACGCAACTTACCAATGTAATCGGATACTTTTCCACCAGGCAACTGACCACCTTCCCCAGGCTTAGCGCCTTGGGCCATTTTGATCTGAATCTGATCTGCAGAGCGCAAATACTCTGTAGTCACACCAAAACGACCAGAAGCAACTTGTTTAATCTTGGAGCGCAATGAGTCGCCGTCCAACAATGGAATATTGGCTTCCACTACATCACTACCCAGGATGCTGGCTAAAGTCTCACCTTTTTTGATTGGGATACCTTTAAGCTCGTTCACATAACGATTTGGATCTTCGCCACCCTCACCAGTATTGGACTTACCGCCGATACGGTTCATAGCGATGGCCAAAGTAGCATGGGCTTCTGTAGAGATAGAACCTAAGGACATCGCGCCCGTTGCAAAACGCTTAACGATTTCTTTTGCAGACTCCACTTCATCCAATGGAATCGCTTTTGCTGGATCGAGCTTGAATTCAAACAAACCACGCAAAGTCATTTGACGCTTGGTTTGATCATTGATGATGTTGGCATACTCTTTATAAGTCTGATAGCCCTTCTCAGCACCAATTCGTGTGGAGTGTTGCAACTTCGCAATCGTATCTGGAGTCCACATATGATTCTCACCACGAATACGGAAAGCATATTCACCGCCAGCATCAAGCATATTGGTTAAAACTGGATCGTTACCAAATGCAGCCGTGTGCATACGTAAAGCTTCTTCAGCCACTTCAAATACGCCGATACCGCCCACGTTTGATGGAGTACCTTTGAAGTATTGATCAATGATGTCGTGATTTAAACCAATCGCTTCAAAAATCTGTGAGCCGGTGTAAGACATATAGGTAGAGATGCCCATTTTGGACATGACTTTTTGAAGACCCTTACCTACAGCTTTTACAAAGTTCTTCACTGCTTTTTCAGCAGATAAATCTCCAGACAATCCTTTAGCCATTTCAGCTAAGGTTTCCATAGCGAGGTATGGATGAATCGCTTCTGCACCATAACCAGCCAAGAGTGCAAAGTGATGAGTCTCACGTGCACTGCCAGTTTCAACTACTAAGCCAACGCTAGTGCGCAAACCTTTTTGCACCAAATGCTGATGGATAGCAGAAGTTGCCAGCAAAGCCGGGATGGCGACATGCTTCTCATCAACTTGACGATCACTCACGATCAAAATGTTGTAGCCAGAACGTACGGCATCTGCAGCCTCAGCGCACAAAGATGCCAAGCGAGCCTCAATGCCAGCTTTGCCCCATGAGGCTGGATAGCAAATATCCAATTCGTAAGAGCGGAACTTGCCGTTAGTGTAGTGACCAATGTGGCGAATCTTGGTGATGTCATCAAAATCCAAAATTGGCTGACTAACCTCTAAACGCATTGGTGGGTTGATGTTATTGGTATCCAACAAATTAGGCTTAGGCCCAATGAAAGAAACTAAGGACATCACCATATTCTCGCGAATCGAGTCGATTGGAGGATTGGTCACCTGCGCAAATAATTGCTTAAAGTAGTTATAGAGAGGCTTGTCCTTATTAGAAAGAACAGCCAATGGGCTGTCATTACCCATTGAACCAATAGCCTCTTCACCATTCATGGCCATTGGAGCCATCAAGAATTTGATGTCTTCTTGCGTATAACCAAATGCCTGTTGACGGTCTAATAATTTAGCTGCTGGACGAATAGTCGTTTTCTCATCAATTAAGTCTGCCTTGCTAGCATCAACCTCATCAAGCTTCACACGAACTGCATCGATCCAACTCTTATATGGCTTAGCTTTAGATACCGCATCCTTTAATTCAATGTCATCAATGATGCGACCTTGCTCCATGTCGATCATGAACATCTTGCCTGGCTGCAAACGCCATTTTTGAACGATCTTGCTCTCAGGAATTGGCAATACACCAGCTTCAGAACCCATGATGACCAAATCATCATCAGTTACGTAATAACGTGCTGGACGCAAACCGTTGCGGTCCAAGGTTGCGCCAATTTGACGACCATCAGTAAATGCCATCGCCGCAGGTCCATCCCATGGCTCCATCATGGCTGCGTGGTATTCGTAGAAAGCACGGCGATTGTCATCCATCAATGCGTGCTGTTCCCATGCCTCAGGAATCATCATCATCATGGCTTGAGCTAATGGGTAGCCAGACATCACCAGCAACTCTAGACAGTTATCAAAACACGCAGTGTCTGACTGACCTGGATAAATTAATGGCCAGAGTTTTTGTAGGTCATCACCAAGCACTGGGGAGCTAATCGCACCCTCGCGTGCATTGACCCAATTGACGTTACCCTTAACAGTGTTGATCTCACCATTGTGCGCAATCATGCGATACGGATGCGCCAATTCCCACGCAGGGAAAGTGTTGGTGGAGAAACGCTGATGCACCAAAGCAAGCGCGGATACAGTGCGCTTGTCTTGCAAGTCTTGGTAATAAGCGCCCACTTGATTGGCTAACAGCAAACCCTTGTAAACAATGGTTCTAGCGGACATTGATGCAACGAAATATTCTTTACCGTGCTTTAAATGCAAATCTTGAATTGCATGACTTGCTGTTTTGCGAATCACATACAACTTACGCTCTAGCGCATCCGTTGTCATGATGTCGCGGCCACGGCCAATAAAAATTTGACGGATAAATGGCTCTGTCATTTGTACTGTTGGAGACATCGGCAATTTCACATCTACTGGAACATCTCTCCAACCTAAAACAACTTGGCCCTCTAAGCGCACAGTGCGCTCTAATTCCTGTTCGCATGCCAAACGGGAAGCATGCTCTTTCGGCAAGAAAATCATGCCAACGCCATACTCACCTAATGGTGGCAAAGTCACGCCTTGCTTAGCCATTTCTTCGCGATACAAAGTATCTGGGATCTGAATCAAGATACCAGCGCCATCGCCCATTAACGGATCAGCACCAACTGCTCCCCGGTGATCTAAATTCTCAAGGATCTGTAAACCCTGAGAAACGATCTCATGAGATTTCTTACCTTTGATATGTGCAACGAATCCTACGCCGCAAGCGTCATGCTCATTACTAGGGTCATATAAACCTTGAGCGATAGGGCGAAGATCTGTATTTAATTTTGTAGTCATAGTATTTCCGAGGGGCGACAAAGGCCTAATTACTTTTGGAGGATCCAATATAGGTGAATACCCATACCGATGCAATAGAAATAAAATGAGTCTGTCCCATTTATTTTGATGTCGCACCAATATGAATTCTATATATGGGGACAGAGTCGTAATTCTCAATACCCTATTTGGGGTATAGGGAAACTATTAATTACCTAAGTGCTTGAATTTAATATATTAAATTTTCTAGGACGCCCACGGTGGCGAATTAATGCAAGCTCCGGAGCATCTTTAAAGAGCTTTTTGGCATAAATATCACTGACCCAAGGCTTGGATCGCAATAGAGATTCTGTGATTTGGCGGTCTTCCCAGTGGGGCGCGCCCTCTTTTACAAAGTTCGACCAGCTCATCTGCCTCTCAAAAGGGGTATTACCCAACCTCCAAAAATGCTGATGATCTACCAACCAAGGCTCCGCATTGCCACCAATGTGGGTTGCAAAACTAGTCCATGTAGAGCTTTGGGGATGAGATTCATAACCAGATCTCACCGGATTGAGCTCTATATAACGCTGGCAGCGTAAAAAATAATCTGGGTCAATCAAAGACGAGCGATAGCGCCCCTCCCAAATAGTTCCAGAGCGGCGGTGCTGTTGATTGAAGTATTGGGCATAACGGCGGCCTAGAGACTGCATTGTTTTCGCAAGCGAATCTTCACTTTGGGGAGTCATAAGTAAATGCACATGGTTGGGCATTAAAGCAAACGCATGTACAGCACAACCAAACTGCCTAGCAGCTTCACGCAGCCACTCTAGATAAGTGCGACGATCTTCATCGGCAAAGAAAATAGTTTCACGATTATTGCCGCGGACCATCACATGCATTGCTTGGCCTGGTATTACTGTGCGAGCTTGCCGTGCCATGTTGAAAACGAACTATTGCAGTTCGCGCACACCGCCGTTAGTAGAGAAGTCCGGGATAAACCAGTCGCCATCAACTTGCGTTACGCCGCTTGGCACTTCACGGGAGATCTGAGGGCTATCTTTTAACGCAGTCGCCATATAAGAAATCCACATTGGCAAAGCAAGTCCGCCACCAGTCTCTCGATCGCCCAAACTCGCAGGCTTATCAAAGCCAATCCATGCAATCGCAACTACTTTAGGGTTATAGCCAGCAAACCAGGCATCGTGCGAATCGTTCGTTGTGCCTGTTTTACCTGCAATGTCGCTGCGTCCCAACTTAACACGCGCTGAGGCTGCGGTACCCGTCTTGGTTACTTCTTGCAGCATGCTGTCCATCACAAATGCAGTGCGTGCATCCAATACACGAGGCGCATCTTCGCCCGAATGCGTAGGCTTTGCTTCGAACATGACGGTGCCTTTAGAGTCCACCATCTTGTCAATCAAAAATGGATCTACACGATAACCACCATTGGCAAACACACTATAAGCAGAGGCCATCTGCAACGGGGTTACAGAACCCGCGCCCAAAGCCATTGTTAAGTAAGGGGGATGCTTTTCTGGTTCAAAGCCAAAACGCTGAATATATTCCTGCGCATAAGAGGGGCCAATGGCACGGATAATGCGAACCGATACTAAGTTCTTTGATTTTGCCAAGGCATTGCGCAAGCGCATCATGCCGTCGTATTTACCATCGTAGTTTTTTGGCTCCCAGGCCTGACTACCAGTCTCCATGCTGCCAATGGATAAAGGTGCATCGTTCACCATCGTACTTGGGGTAAAGCCTTTTTCAATTGCGGCAGCATAGATAAATGGTTTGAATGAGGAACCAGGCTGACGCAAAGCTTGCGTCACGTGATTGAATTGATTACGACGGAAATCAAAGCCGCCTACTAAAGACAGAATTGCACCTGTCTCTGCATTCATGGAGACAAAAGCAGCTTCAACTTGCGGAAGTTGAGCCAACTTCCAAACTCCCCCATCCGATAACAAACGCACTATAGCGCCTGGGCGTAAGCGTTTTTTGGGCTGAGCACTATCAGTAATAGAGGCAGCCGCCAACTTCATGCCTTCACCTTTAATAGTGATGGTGTCCCCGGTTGAAATCATGACTTGCATTTCTTTTGGCTTTACATCAAGCACAACGCCAGACTGCAAATCATCTAACTGTGGATAAGCAAGCAATGCCTCATCAATCGCGCGCTGGCGTTTCACAGAGTCTTCAGGAAGATCGATAAAACCCTCTGGTCCACGATAAGCATGCCGTAAATCGTATTCAAAAATTCCACGTCGGACTGCTTTATAAGCAGCATCTTGATCGGCCTTCAAGATAGTCGTGTAGACGTCGATCCCCTGAGAATAGATTGCCTCACCATACTGCGTGAAGAGTAATTGACGAACCATTTCAGCGGGGAAGTCAGCACGAACTGCAAACTCATTACCTAGGCCGCGAATATGTAATTCTTCAATCATCGCTTTTTGGTATTCCTCTGGCGTGATGTAACCCAGATCACGCATGCGCTGAAGAATGTACTCTTGACGAATCTTGGCGCGGCGGAAATTGCTCACTGGGTTATAGGCTGATGGCGCCTTTGGCAGGCCAGCCAACATCGCTGATTCTGCAATTGTGATGTCCTTGAGCTCTTTTCCAAAATAAATTTGTGCGGCACTAGAGAATCCAAATGCTCTTTGACCTAAGAAAATCTGGTTCATATAGATTTCCAAGATTTTGTCTTTGGTTAATTGAGACTCAATCTCCCAGGCCAGGAGAACCTCATAAATTTTTCGGCTAAAGGTTTTTTCATTGCTGAGAAAGAAGTTGCGAGCCACCTGCATGGTGATAGTGGACGCACCTTGCGAAAGGTGTCCGCGTAAATTGGTTACTGCTGCCCGCAAAATTCCAACATAGTCCACGCCACCGTGAGAATAGAAGCGGTCATCCTCAATTGCTAATACGGCGTTGCGCATACTCATCGGTATTTCGTTTAAAGGAATGACCTTGCGGCGCTCCTCGCCAAACTCACCAATCAACACTTTGTCTGCTGTGTAAATACGCAGAGGAGTCTTGGGGTTGTAATCCGTTAAAGCAGAGATCTTCGGAAGATTGGGTTTTGCGACCAAGAACGCATAACCCATCAATAGCGTGATTACCAAAGCAAAGACTACGCTGATGATCAGTAAAGCCTTTACGAGTGGATTACTAGAAGTCTTGCGCTGCAAGCCAGGCTCAACTCGTGAATTCCGAGGGCGTCTATCGGATGGACGAATGGGACGCTGATTCAGCGGCGGCTTGTCTTTTGGAGGTAAGGCCATATGTTCAAATTATAGGGTGCTTAGACAATTCCCCTAAAACCTCCAAAATCCTTGTATCGCTTGTAGATAAGATCTGATTTCTGACGGTGGGTTCAATCTAGGCTGATGGATTTTCAGCACCCAAAACAGAAGAATATGGGCATGCCCGCACGCCATATTTCCAGCCAATCTTTTGATGAAATTCTGAGTGATCTTGGCGATGATCCAGCCATCCCCGACCCCCATGGAATCCGTAAACCACCTCCCCAACAAAGCACGCCGTCTAGAGCTCCAAACCAAGGCAGAAACAATCTCTTCCCGGAGCCTTTAAGTCCTATTCAGATCAGAAATTCGCTCCAAGGAATTGCACTTCCAATCGCCTTGATTGGCGTCTTGTTGGCAGCAGCTATTGTATTTTTTGTAGCCTACACCTCGCTGAATAAGCAATCCCAAGATGCTTTGGAGGCATCCCAACAACAGATCTCTGAATTGAAAAAGGAGATGCTATTAATGCGTGATCAAATTAATCAAGATCAGGATGAGCTATATCTAGCAATTGATGAAATAGAAGTAAGTATTCACTCTTTAAAGGAAAGAAAGGCAGAAACAAGAGCTCCCAACAGGCCGCAAGCTCCAACCCATGAGTCGGAGCTACGCCGCTGGCGCTACCTTGGAACATCCCAAATGGGCAATACCCAGCAAGCCTATTTTCATACAGGGAAAAGCCATCTTGCCTTTGAGAAGGGGGCGCAGGTTTTAGGGGAATGGCGCCTAAGTTCTATCGAAAAATCACTAGTGACCCTAATGCATCCCCAAGGCAAATCTGTGGTTCTGAAGGCTTCAAAAAGCGAATGAAGCTCAGTCTAAATAACCCCCAGAAATACTTCAAACTGATAACCTCTTGGTTAGCTGTATTGATGCTTTTATCGAGCAATACCGCAATGGGTAATACGCCTTCACAAAATCATTTCCTGATCCCTATTAGCCTACAATTTACTGATATTGAATTAACTGAACTTTTAGAAACTATGGCGAAATTGGGTAATACCAATTTTTTATTAAGTGAATCCATTAAGGGGAGGGTCTCTATAGACCTTAGAAATACCCCCTGGCAAACAGCCCTTCACTCCATTCTGGCGAGCCGCGGCTTAAGACTGGTGCGCAACGGAGAAATCTATTGGATTGGACCCCATGCAGAAATCCAAGCCTTTCAGAAATTCCGACGTGAAGACGCCGCCCTTCCTTTTGGTGGAGACCACATTAATAGTCCAAGGCAAATCCTCATAGAAGCCCGAATAGTTGAGGCTGATGAACGCTTTGCTCGTGAGCTAGGGGTCAAGCTGGGATATCAAGCTAATGGTGTCGGAGATAAAACAGATCAAAAATTGATTGGCAGCATGGATCTGGGTGGCGCTGGTTTGAGTGGTTTTAATCCAGCAACCATGGCGGCAACCTTAGTCTCCAGAAATGGAAGCCGCATTTTGCAGGCAGAACTTTCTGCGCTTGAGTCTGAAGGTCAGGGAAAGATTCTTTCAAACCCACGCATCATGACTGGCGACCAAGTGAAGGCAACCATTGAGCAAGGCACAGAACTACCCTATCAAACCTCGAATCAAAATGGCAGCAAGTTGCAATTTAGAAAGGCAAACCTTCGCCTAGAGGTTTTGCCAAAAATCCATCCAGACGGAAAGATATCAATGCTAGTGGGCATTAATAAGGACACGGTAGGTATGAAAACAGAACAGGGATATGCCATTGACACCAAAAGCCTGAGCTCAGAGGTCACCGTTGAAAACGGCGGGACAGCCATCATTGGTGGTATTTTCCAAACTACCGAACGGGAAGACGAAGTCAAAATCCCGCTCTTGGGCGATATACCCCTCATTGGTCATTTTTTTCGCCACAAATCCAAATTACAAGATAAAACCGAGCTACTTGTCTTTTTAACTCCGACCGTTCTCGACAAACCCTAATAGAATCGGAGGGTGAACTCCTCGACAAACAATATCTTTCTAATCGGTCTCATGGGCGCTGGGAAGTCGACCGTCGGTAAAGTCTTGGCAAAAAAATTAGGTCGTCGCTTTCTAGATGCCGACCATGTCATTGAAGAGCGCTGTGGCGTAAAAATTCCGGTCATTTTTGAAATGGAAGGCGAAGAAGGGTTTCGCAAAAGAGAAGCGCAAGCCATCCGTGAAATTACCGCTGAACAAGATATTATTTTGGCGACTGGCGGTGGCGCTGTTCTCTCACCAGAAAATCGACAGGCATTAAGTGAAGGTGGCACCGTGATTTATCTTCACGCAAACCCAATTGAACTTTGGCATCGTACCAAAGGTGGGGAGGGTCGCCCCTTACTAAAAAATGGGGATGCCAAAAAGATTTTAGAAAACTTATATGCCGTTCGCGATCCTCTGTATCGTGAAATCGCTGACCATGTGATTGAGACTGGTAAGCCCAGCGTTAATCAACTAGTCAACACCTTAATCATGCAGCTTGAACTTTCCGCTTAAATACATTGGCACTATCATGAAAACACTTGAAGTTGATCTTGGCAATCGCAGTTACCCAATTTATATTGGCAAAGATCTGATTGATCAAGCAAGCTTATTTAAGGCCTGTGAAAAAGCAAGCTCTATTTACATCGTAAGTAACACTACGGTTGCTCCTCTCTATGCCGAGCGCCTGACTAAAACGCTCAGCACTTTTGGGAAGCCTGTTAGAACAATTGTTCTACCTGATGGCGAGTCATATAAAGACTGGAAAAATCTGCAGTTGATTTTTGATGACCTTTTAAAATTTGGTGCTGATCGCCACACCATGTTGGTTGCTCTGGGTGGTGGCGTTATAGGCGATATGACTGGATTTGCAGCAGCCAGCTTTATGCGTGGCATCCGCTTTATTCAAGTACCCACTACCTTGCTTGCACAGGTAGATTCTTCCGTTGGCGGTAAAACTGGCATCAACCATCCGCTAGGTAAAAATATGATTGGCGCCTTTCATCAGCCGGCCGCTGTGATTGCCGATCTAAATACCTTAAAGACTCTACCTCCGAGAGAGCTGTCTGCTGGTCTTGCTGAAGTTGTAAAGCATGGTGCTATTGCAGATGCCCAATTCTTAGACTGGATTGAATCCAATGCTACGCCGCTGCTAGCCTGCGATACAGGAGCAATGGGCCACGCGGTCTTACGCTCTTGTGAAATTAAATCTACCGTGGTTTCTGCAGATGAAAGGGAGGGCGGTATCCGTGCAACCCTCAATTTTGGTCATACCTTTGGTCACGCAATTGAAGCGGGCATGGGCTACGGGGAATGGTTACATGGTGAAGCTGTTGGATGCGGCATGGTGATGGGAGCAGATCTATCGCGTCGACTCAATTACATTAGCGATGCTGATGTTCAGCGCCTTACCAAAATCATCCAATCTATGAATTTACCCATTACACCGCCAAAGTTTGGTGCGGGGCGCTATATGGAGCTCATGCAAGTTGATAAAAAAACTGAGGGTGGGCAGATCCGTTACGTTGTTTTAGAAAAAATTGGTAAAGCCCAGATTAAAAGCGTAGATGATGCCCAAGTGATTGAAACTTTAAGCGCTACTGGCGCAGCTTAAATCAAACTCATTTTGACTGTTTGACCAGCCTGAGCACTCGCAAACTCAGTCAAGTCGCTCAACAGCTCTTTTCCTGTTTTGGTATCAAGCCACAAAGGTTGTGCCATCGTACCGGCCCAACGATAGTGGTATCCACCAGATTTGGCAGCGACCCAAATCTCATGCAAAGGTGGTTGGGTATTGATCACAATGACACTTTTATCCTTAAAACGAATATTGATCACGTTCCCGCCTTGGCGTTCAATATCCAGGTCGAGGTCTAAGGCTTCGTCCGCAGTCTCCAATGCCACTTCTATGGAATGCAATAAATTACTTCCCAGCTGGTAAAACTGCTTGTCATCGATGGTTTCTACGCCTGGATTATTTGGATTCATACCGGAGTCCTGCATGCTATATTCAATCATTCGTTTTAGAGACATTCATGATAGCGATTCTTAATAGAACCCTCTGCTTTAGCCTTCTAATATCCCTTGTTGGGTGTGGGGTAAGGGGACCTCTATATATGCCAAATGTGCCACCAGTTCCCCCAGCTCCTACAGAGCCGGAACCTAAAGGCAAGCTGTACCCACCTCAAACCTCCGCTAGCCCAAGCAATTCTTCATCGGCCAAGTAATGACAAGCAAAGCAATTCCCCTTCCTAAGTTATCTGGGTTTACTGAACGCGATGGCAATTGGTATGCCGAAGAAATTCCACTTGCAGATTTAGCAAAAGAATTTGGTACGCCGCTGTATATCTATAGCAGAAAAGCATTGACTGAAGCCTACCAAGGCTACGACAAGGCATGCGTTGATAGCAATGGTAAACGTCGTGCCCGCGTGCACTATGCCATGAAAGCCAATAGCAATTTAGCGGTGATTGATTGCTTTAAAAAACTGGGGGCCGGGTTTGATTTAGTAAGCGGCGGCGAGTTGGCTCGTGCATTAGCAATTGGCGCAGACCCAAAGAGCTTAGTATTTGCTGGCGTAGGTAAATCTGCCGCCGAGATTGCCACTGCCCTCAAGGCTGGCGTCAAATGTATCAATGTGGAATCGATTGCGGAACTACACAAAATTAATCGCGTAGCCACTGAACTCAACTGCCGCGCCCCAATTTCTTTGCGCGTTAATCCTGATGTAGATGCGCAAACCCATCCCTATATTTCCACTGGACTTAAGGGTAATAAATTTGGCATCGCATATCACGAGGTTTTAAAAACCTATCATGAAGCATCACAACTTTCTCAAATAGATGTAGTCGGAATTGATTGTCATATTGGCTCACAGATCACTACTACTGCCCCCTATTTAGATGCCCTGGATAAAGTCTTAGATCTTGTTGCGCAATTAAAGAAGGAAGGTATTGTGATACACCATCTCGATCTCGGTGGTGGTCTTGGCATTTCTTATAGCGATGAAACTCCGCCAGACATTACGGACTTTACGAACACCTTGTTGAATCGAGTAGCGGAGCGTGGTTTTGGTCACCTAGATGTTGTGCTTGAGCCAGGCAGATCATTGGTGGGCAATGCTGGCGTGTTACTGACCACTGTGGAGTATTTAAAGCCTGGTGCTGAGAAGAACTTCTGCATTGTTGATGCCGCAATGACCGAACTGATGCGCCCCGCCCTATATGAAGCACACCATGGAATAGTACCGGTACAAAAGAAGGTAACAAAAGCCTTAACCTATGACATCGTTGGCCCCGTTTGCGAATCTGGCGACTGGCTGGGAAGAGATCGTCATCTTGCAGTAGAGGAAGGTGATCTTCTGGCTATTCTGTCTGCTGGTGCTTATGGTTTTGTGATGGCCTCCAACTACAACACACGCCCTAAACCTGCAGAGATTATGGTTGACGGAAAAAATGCTTACGTGATTCGTGCTCGCGAAAAAACTTCTGAGTTGTTTTCATCGGAAACAGTTTTGCCAAATTAATAATCCGTAAAAGTTTTAGACAATAAAAAACCCCGCTGAAGTAGCGGGGTTTTGTTTTAATGCTTTGACTAATTAATGCAAACCTGCGATGTAATCAGCCACCGCTTTCATTTCTTTATCCGAAAGCTTTGAAGCAATCGTTGTCATTTGACTACTGTTGGTGCGCACGCCTTCACGGAAAGCTAGCAACTGGGCATTATTGTATTCAGCCCATTGACCGCCAAGAAGCGGGTACTGAGCAGGAATACCAGCGCCTGTTGGGCTGTGGCAGGCAGCACAAGCTGGAACGCCTTTTGCTGCAATACCACCACGATAAATACTTTGGCCCAATGCGATTGTTTCTTTATCTTGAGCAACGCCCTGGGAGATTGGCTGCTTAGCTAAAAAAGCTGAGATATTTTGCATATCTTGTTGAGTCAAAGTGGCTGCCATACCCATCATGATTGGATTTGCGCGAGTGCCTTCTTTAAAGTTTTTCAACTGCTTTGTGAGGTACGCAGCATGCTGAGCGGAAAGCTTTGGCCATGTACCAATCGCACTTTGACCTTTAGGGCCATGGCAAGTGATACAGGCGGTTACGCCACGAGTTGCATCGCCATTTGAATACAGCGCTTCACCCGCAGCTGGATCAACCTTGGGTTTACCTGGAACTTCTGCTTTGGCTTCTGGAGCTGCTGCCATAGGGGCCGCATCGGCAGCAAAAACTTTACCGGATACGCTGATCAGAGCGAAAATGGAGAGAACCGCAAAACCGGCCCGTAAGCCAGTTAATTTGGAGATTTGAGAGGTTTGACGCATTATGTTTACCTTGGCAAAAATTCCTAAAAGTGTTTGGGCCCTGCATTTATAACCTTTTACCCAACACCATGAGATATTTCATGATTTTGCGTGATTTTACAATAGCTTCTGGACATGTCTAAACTCTTTCAATCCCGATTCGCCACCACAGTCAATGAGACCCATTGCCTGCCTGCCACTCCGCTGCGAGAAGTGGCCTTCGCTGGCCGCTCAAATGCGGGGAAATCTAGCGCCCTTAACATCCTTTGCAACCAAAAAAGGCTGGCTTTTGCCAGTAAAACGCCTGGACGCACCCAACATATCAACTATTTCGGTGTTTTTGCAAAAGATGACCTGCTAGCTTATTTGGTTGACTTACCAGGCTATGGCTATGCAGCAGTCAATCACGAGACCAAATACCACTGGAATGCCCTTCTAAGCGACTACCTGCAAGAGCGGGAGCAGTTAGTAGGCATGATCCTGATTGTGGACTCTAGACGCGGAATAACCGACCTGGATGAGCAAATGATTCAGTGGTTTGTCCCTACCGGCAAGCCAATTCATGTTTTGCTGAGTAAGTGCGACAAATTGAATAAAAGCGAGTGTAAGCATGCGCTTGAGGCGGTCACTAAGCGACTGCAGCAATATGACCCAGCCCTACCGGATGGAACTGGTGACTCTAAGCAACTTACGGCACAATTATTTTCAAGCACCAAACGGATTGGCCTTGAAGAGGCAGATAATTTAATTATTAAATGGCTATTTGAAGCAGAAACTCATGAAGATGAAATCACCAACTAATTCATTGCTTAATTTTCCTGGACATCGTCCTCGCCGCATGCGTCGTGATGATTGGTCACGTCGCCTTATGCAAGAGAACAGCGTTTCGGCGAATGATTTAATCTACCCCGTCTTTTTACTTGAAGGTCAAGGCAAATCTGAAGCAGTTGCCTCTATGCCCGGTGTTAATCGTCTTTCATTAGACCTACTCATGCCGGTTGCTCAAGAATGTGTAGATTTAGGCGTTCCGGTACTTGCGCTTTTTCCAGTAATCGATAGCGGATTAAAAACGCCCGATGGTAAGGAAGCCTTTAATCCAAAAGGGCTGATTCCTTCAGCAGTTCGCGAACTCAAAAAACGTTTCCCCAATTTAGGCATCATGACCGATGTAGCGCTTGATCCATATACAAGCCATGGTCAAGATGGCGTGCTCGATGAGCAAGGTCGTATTCTGAATGATGAAACGACTGCGATCTTAGTTCAGCAAGCGATTGCACAAGCAGAAGCTGGTGTTGATATCGTTGCGCCATCAGACATGATGGATGGGCGCATTGGAAAAATTCGTGAAGCACTCGAGCAAAAGAATTTAATTCACACCCGAATCATGGCTTACTCAGCTAAATATGCTTCTGCTTTTTATGGCCCCTTTAGAGATGCAGTTGGTTCTGCAAAAAACCTAGGTAAAGCCGATAAAAAAACATATCAAATGGATTGCGCCAACAGCGACGAGGCTTTGCGGGAGGTTGCTCTCGATATCAGCGAAGGTGCAGATATGGTCATGGTGAAGCCTGGCATGCCTTATTTGGATATCGTGCGTCGCGTCCGCGAAGAGTTTGACTACCCCACTTATGCCTATCAAGTAAGCGGTGAATATGCCATGCTCAAGGCTGCTGCACAAAATGGCTGGCTAGATCACGATGCTGTGATGATGGAATCGCTGCTCGCATTTAAACGCGCAGGTGCTGATGGTGTTTTGACTTACTTTGCACTCGAAGCAGCACGCCTACTTAAAACAAACGCAGCAGGCAAATAAAAAACGAATTTGATTTTTTATTGAGTGCTTGCTGCTTGTTTTAATCGCTCAATAAAACGCTGGGGTGGCATATAGCCAATCACACGTTGGTCTTTTAGCTCTTCTGAGTTTTGATTGAAGATCAGAATTCCTGGCGGACCAAATAAGCCAAAGCGCTTAAGTAATGCCTGGTTCTCAGAGCTATTTGCAGTAACGTCTGCCTGCAATAAGACAAACTGTTTTAGCTCTTTACTTACCTCTGGATTTTTAAAGGTATTTACTTCCATCTCCTTACAGCTAATACACCAGTCTGCATAAAAATCTAGGAGAACCACTTTCTTCTCTTCCTTGGCTTTGCTTAGTTGCGCATCTAACTCTGCAGGCGAATGAATCACCACAAAAGATAAATCACCTACTTGATGAATACTCTGGCCATTGACTAATTTTGCAGTTCCCGCAACATCATTTTTCTGGAGTAATGGCGAGGCAATCCATGCTGCCGTGGCGACCAGAAGAACTCCCAAGGTACGCTGCAAATAGACCATCCAAATACCCGTGGATGGAATCAGAATACGGGCCTCAATCGCAATAAAGAATAGTGGCAGACCCATTCCTAAGGCCATTATAAAAAGGAGTCCTGCGCCCAGGCTCAACGAGCCGGTTTGCGCAATAAAGGCCAAAACGCCCGCTAGGGGCGCAGTAATACAGGGGCTGGCCACTAAAGTAGAAATACCCCCCAAAGCAAAAGCACCAAATACATTGCCGCCCTTTTGACGCCCTGCCAACCGATCTACATGGTGATGCCATGATTGCGGTAACCGAAGGTCATATAAACCAAACAAACTTCCTGAAAGGGCTAAAAGTAATAGGGCAAAAGCAGCTAATGCGAGGGGACTCTGCAAAGCCCGCTGTACGCTCCCGCCAAGGGCCGCCATAAGCACTCCTGCCAAGGCGTATACCAATGCCATACCCAAGACATAGGCCAGCGCTAAGATACTGGCACGCCCCTTGGTTACAGCCTTACCGTCTTGAGTGCCAAAGATAACGCTCGACAAAATAGGCAACATGGGAAGGACGCAGGGTGTAAAAGCGAGCGCAAGCCCCAATACAAAGAAAGCTAGAAATAAATAAGTAGTTGAAGTGCTTTCTAAAAAGCGAGCAATAGCATTGACGTCATCACGCTCACGCCATAAATCAGCCAAACTGAATTCACCACTAGCCTGGGGGCTTGATAAAGGCATACCATCTAAAGCATCTGGAATCGGAGCTGCTTTAACTCCGGGGCCGGCGAGTAAAAATTTCAGGGTCATGGGTGGATAGCAAATGCCTGCCTCCGCGCAACCTTGCAGTGTTACTACTGCATGGATCGGCTTGCCATCGGCAGGCTTCACATCTAAAAATACTAAGAAAGGCTCTTTATAAACTTGTAATTTTTTCTGAAAGGTTTCATCAAACTTCACCACACCCGCTGGCAATGAAGGCCTTATATTACTTAGCTTCTCGGCCTGCGTCCCCGCCTGGAACTTTAAAGATTCTTGGTAGATGTAATAGCCTTTAGCAGGCAAAAATTCCAACTCCACTTGATTGGAATTTTCTAACCAAGTAGCCTCCACTCGGAACGCTTTCTCTGGGGGCAAGAAATCCGGCGCAGCAAAAACTTGCGCGGACAGGAATAGAAATAGGGCAAAGATCTTTGCTACAAAGGAATGCATTCTCATGACTTCGAATTTACCTCAGACTCGACCCACTTGCCGTACTGCTTTTCATATTGCTCTGGAGAAAAGGCTAATATTTCTGGTAAGTCATAAGGATGCGCGCTTTGAATAAAGGCTGAAATCTCAGGCCACTTTGATTCAGTCGTTTTTGCAGAAAGCAATACTTCTTGCTCCTCGCAAACTTTGCCCTCCCAGCGATAAATCGAATGAATGCCATCCGTCAGCTGCACACAAGCAGCTAAATGCTTCTCTACCAAGGACCGTGCCAAGCCTGTGGCAACCTCCAGATTAGGAAGACTCGTTAGCACCACCAAAAGCTTGCTGGAATTGGCTGGGGAGTTTTCAGACATTTTGTATTTATAACCTGATAAATGAAAAAAGCCAGACCGAAGCCTGGCTTTTTACCGTAACACCGAGACTTAAGCCTCTTCAGTTACTGCTGTTTCTTCAACTTCTGGGCGATCTACCAACTCAACCAAAGCCATTGGTGCATTGTCGCCATGACGGAAGCCAAACTTCAAAATGCGAAGGTAGCCGCCTGGACGTGTTGCGTAACGTGGGCCAAGCTCTGTGAAGAGTTTAGCTACGATATCGCGATCACGTGTGCGATTGAATGCTAAGCGACGGTTTGCTAAGTTATCTTTTTTACCTAAGGTAATCAAGGGCTCAACAACCATGCGCAATTCTTTTGCTTTTGGCAAAGTCGTTTTAATGACTTCGTGCTCCAAAAGTGAATTGGACATGTTGCGCAGCATCGCTAAGCGATGTGATGATGTTCTGTTAAGTTTGCGTAAGCCGTTTCCGTGACGCATGATGCTTCCTTTCTAATTATTTCTCGAGGTTGGCTGGAGGCCAGCTTTCGAGTTTCATGCCAAGACTTAAGCCACGAGCAGCCAATACATCTTTGATTTCATTCAAAGATTTGCGACCCAGATTAGGCGTCTTCAACAATTCATTCTCAGTACGTTGAATCAAGTCACCGATGTAGTAAATGTTCTCAGCCTTCAAGCAGTTTGCAGAGCGAACTGTGAGCTCGAGATCATCAACTGGACGCATCAACATTGGATCAACCATTGATGAGCGGCTTGGTGCTAAATCACCAGAAACTTCGCTGCTCTCAAGAGCCGCGAATACAACTAATTGGTCAACCAAGATGCTAGCTGCTTGACGAATTGCCTCCTCAGGAGACAACACACCGTTTGTTTCAATCGTCATTACTAAACGATCGAGGTCGGTACGTTGCTCAACACGAGCAGACTCAACAGCATAGCTAACACGGCTTACAGGGCTGAATGAGGCATCCAACACAATACGGCCAATGATCTTAGTAGCTTCGTCGCTGTACTGACGAACGTTACCAGGTACATAACCACGGCCTTTTTCAACCTTGATCTGCATGTCCAACTTACCACCAGCTGACAAGTGAGCGATCACATGATCAGGGTTCATGATTTCTACATCATGTGGCAAATCAATATCTTTTGCTGTAACAACGCCTGGGCCTTCTTTACGCAAATTGATAGTAACTTCATCACGTGACTGCAACTTAAATACGATGCCTTTGAGGTTCAACAAGAGGTTTACTACGTCCTCTTGAACTCCATCCAATGTGGAGTACTCATGAACAACACCGGCAATAGCTACTTCAGTTGGCGCATAACCAACCATCGAGGACAAGAGTACGCGACGTAATGCATTTCCGAGTGTGTGGCCATAGCCACGCTCGAACGGCTCCATAACAACCTTAGCTTGGTTGGCGGTAAGCGCTTCAACAGAAATAATCTTTGGCTTGAGCAAATTTGTTTGCATATTTTTTCCTTGAGAGTGCCTAATTAGCGTGAATACAATTCAACGATCAAACTTTCATTAATTTCACCGCTAATATCTTCGCGGTCAGGCACTTGCTTAAATGTTCCCTCGAGCTTAGCTGCATCAACCGAAACCCAAGTAACAGCTGCCATTTGTCCAACCAAATTGAGTGATTCGGTAATACGGGCTTGCTTCTTCGCTTTTTCACGAATGGCAACAACATCACCAGGTTTAACCTGAATAGATGGAATATTGACAGGGCTACCATTGAGCAAAATTGCACAGTGAGAAACCAACTGACGTGCTTCAGCGCGTGTAGAACCAAAGCCCATGCGATACACCACGTTGTCTAAACGTGACTCAAGCAACTGGAGCAATGTTTCGCCAGTGTTGCCCTTACGACGCTCAGCTTCTGCGAAGTAACGACGGAATTGACGCTCTAATACGCCATAGATACGCTTAACCTTTTGCTTTTCACGCAATTGATTACCGTAATCAGATGTTCTTGAGCCAGATGTACGGCCATGTTGACCAGGCTTAGTATCTAACTTGCACTTGTCTGACAGGGCGCGACGAGCGCTCTTTAAAAATAAGTCGGTACCTTCCCGACGTGCTAATTTGGCCTTAGGCCCTAAGTAACGTGCCACGATGCTTTCCTTTCTTTGCCGCAGTCTTACGACCGGCGGTGAGTTCGCCCTTTAAATCAGGCGAACAGTGGGCTTTAATAAAAAACTACTGAAACTGTTGTACTGCCAACTTCCAAGCTTAAATACGACGACGCTTAGGAGGGCGGCAACCATTATGTGGAACTGGAGTTACGTCTTGAATCTCAGTGATCTTGATGCCCAATGAGTTCAATGCACGAACTGCTGATTCACGACCTGGGCCTGGGCCTTTGATCTGAACTTCCAAGTTCTTGATACCGCATTCAACGGCAGCTTTACCAGCAACTTCTGCAGCTACCTGAGCAGCAAAAGGTGTTGATTTACGTGAGCCCTTGAAACCCTGGCCGCCAGAAGTTGCCCATGAAAGCGCATTTCCTTGACGATCAGTGATCGTAATAATGGTGTTATTAAAAGAAGCGTGAACGTGTGCAATACCGTCAGCAACGTTCTTTTTAACCTTCTTACGAGCGCGCTGTGAAGCGGCGGAAGCGGATTGTTGTTTTGCCATGTCAATAAACTTTCTTGATTATTTCTTCAGTTGCACGCCAGACTTACGCGGGCCCTTACGGGTACGAGCGTTTGTCTTAGTACGTTGACCACGTACAGGCAAGCCCTTACGATGACGTACGCCACGGTAGCAACCTAAGTCCATCAAACGCTTGATGCTCATAGTTACTTCGCGACGAAGGTCACCTTCAGTGATGAACTTACCTACTTCATCACGTAACTTTTCCAAGTCAGCGTCAGTAAGATCTTTAACTTTTTTATTGATTGCAACACCTGTGGTTTGACAAATTTTGTTAGCACGAGTTGTGCCAATGCCAAAAATAGCTGTTAAACCGATAACAGTATGTTGATGATTTGGGATGTTTACCCCAGCGATACGTGCCATGAGATTTCCTCTTAATTAACCAGATCAGCCTTGACGCTGCTTATGACGTGCGTCTGAAGAACAGATCACGCGAACAACGCGTTTGCGCTTAATGATCTTGCAATTTCTGCAAATACACTTAACGGATGCTAAAACTTTCATAACTCACCTCTAAAAAAATTGGTACTTCTTAATCTTTACTTCGCACGGAAAATGATTCTGGCGCGCGTTAGGTCGTAAGGAGTCATCTCCACCGTCACCTTGTCTCCCGGCAAAATACGGATGTAGTGCATCCGCATCTTTCCGGAAATGTGCCCTAGAACCACATGTCCGTTTTCCAGCTTCACGCGAAACATCGCGTTCGGCAAATTCTCTACAACCTCTCCCGCCATCTGAATTACATCGTCTTTAGACATTCAGTTAAGAGCCCATCTTAAAGTTGGCTTTCTTCATCAAAGAGCCGTACTGCTGTTGCATCACGAATGACTGGACTTGAGCCATGAAATCCATTGCAACAACAACAATAATTAACAATGAAGTACCACCGAAATAGAACGGTACGTTGTACTTCAATACTAAGAATTCTGGCAACAAGCAAACCAGAACCATATAAATTGCACCAGCCAAAGTTAAGCGCACCAAGATCTTATCGATGTAACGCGCTGTTTGGTCGCCCGGACGAATACCCGGAACAAATGCGCCACTCTTCTTCAAGTTCTCAGCAGTTTCACGGCTGTTAAATACCAATGCGGTATAGAAGAAACAGAAGAAAATAATCGCTGCTGCGTACAAAATGGTGTACACAGGTTGACCAGGAGCTAAAGTCGCTGCTAAGTCTTTAATAATTCTGCTGAACATATTGGTTGGCTCGCCTGATGTAAACCAGCCAGCAATCGTCGCAGGGAACAAAATAATCGATGAAGCAAAAATCGGAGGAATAACACCTGCCATGTTTAACTTCAATGGGAAATAAGAAGATTGGCCACCATAAATCTTGTTACCCACTTGACGCTTAGCGTAGTTCACCAAGATCCGGCGCTGACCGCGCTCTACAAACACCACAAAATAAGTTACCGCTACTACGATCACAACGATCAAGAGAGCAGAAATAATATTCATTGAGCCAGTACGCACCAACTCTAACAAGCTTGCCAATGCATTTGGCAAACCAGAAACAATACCGCCAAAAATAATGATGGAGATGCCGTTACCCAAGCCACGCTCAGTAATTTGCTCACCCAACCACATTAAGAACATTGTGCCTGTTACCAAAGTAACTACTGTATTCAATTCAAACATCAAGCCTGGGTTAATAACTAATCCTGGTTGAGCCTGCAAAGCAACTGAAATACCCAACGCTTGGAATGTTGCCAAGAACACAGTGCCGTAGCGCGTGTACTGAGTAATCTTGCGTTGACCTGCTTGGCCTTCTTTTTTCAAAGACTCTAGAGAAGGCACAACAATCGTCATTAACTGCATGATGATCGATGCAGAGATATACGGCATGATACCCAAAGCAAATACGGTAAAGCGAGACAAAGCGCCGCCTGAGAACAAGTTAAACATTCCCAAAATACCGTCTTTTTGACCAGAGAATAACTGTGCTAATTGGTCTGGATCAATTCCAGGAACGGGAATATGAGCACCCAAACGGAACACGAGCAAAGCCAACACCAGGAAAACTAAGCGTTGGCGTAATTCGCCAAACTTGCCACCTGTTGCTGCAGTGCTTGCGTTATTGGTAGGTGCTAATGCCATATCTACTAAAAGACCTATTAAACCAATTCAACCAATTTGCCGCCAGCTGCTTCGATAGCTGCTTTTGCGCCGGCAGTTGCTGTAATACCCTTGAGGGTTACAGCAATCTTGAGCTCACCAGTCTTGATAACCTTAACTGCATTGATTTGCTCACCAGCAAAGCCGTGTGCCTTCAATACCAATAAGTCCACTTCTGGCAAATTGATTTTTGCTAAATGGTTCAATGTAATTTGACCAACGTGACGACGTGTCAAAGACACGAAACCGCGTTTTGGCAAACGACGATACATAGGCATCTGACCGCCTTCAAATCCAACCTTGTGGAAACCACCAGAACGGGATTTTTGACCTTTGTGACCACGGCCAGCAGTTTTACCAAGACCAGAACCAATACCGCGACCAACGCGACGACGGTTTTTCTTGGAGCCTTCAGCAGGTTTAATTGTGTTGAGTTGCATATTCTTCGCCTATTTACTTGCTAGTTATTAGCCAACGACTTTAACTAGATAAGAAACTTTATTAATCATGCCGCGAACAGCTGGAGTGTCTTCCAATTCAGAAACTGAATTGATACGACGAAGGCCTAAGCCTCGTACAGTTGCACGGTGGCTTTCGCGTGTACCGATCAAGCTGCGTACTAATTGCAGTTTGACTTTGGAGTTAGTTGTTGTCATTTGTAGATTCCTAATCTTTTGGTCTTAGCCGAGAATCTCTTCAACTGACTTACCGCGCTTAGCAGCAATCTCAGCAGGAGTACTCATCTTGCTCAAACCATCAATGGTTGCACGAACCAAGTTGTATGGGTTTGTAGAGCCAAGTGACTTAGCAACCACGTTAGTTACACCCATTACGTCGAAAATTGCGCGCATTGGGCCGCCAGCAATAATTCCAGTACCGTCTTTAGCTGGAGAAATCAAAACGCGTGACGCGCCATGTTTACCAGTAACAGTGTGCTGCAAAGTACCTTTACGCAAAGTGACTTTGATCATCTTGCGACGAGCTTCATCCATTGCTTTTTGAACAGCAACTGGAACTTCTTTTGATTTGCCTTTACCCATGCCGATGCGGCCATCGCCATCGCCAACTACAGTGAGTGCAGCGAAGCCGAGAATACGACCACCCTTAACCACTTTAGTTACACGATTAACAGCGATCATCTTCTCGCGAAGACCATCATCACGCTCTTCGTTTTGCATCTTAGTTTGCATTTTTGCCATGTTTTTTCCTAAACCCTATTAGAACTTCAGGCCGGCTTCACGCGCAGCTTCAGCTAAGGCCTTAATACGGCCGTGGTAACGATGACCGGAACGATCAAATGCAACATCGACAATGCCTGCCTTAACAGCACGCTCAGCAACTAATTTGCCGATTTGTTTAGCCGCTTCAGCGTTGCCGCCGTTTTTGATCGCTTGGCGCAATTCTTTTTCCATTGTTGAAGCAGCTGCTACAACTTTGGTTCCGCATGGGCTATAAACCTGAGCAGAAATATGAGTATTGCTACGGATAACTGTTAAGCGATTTGCCAATGCTTCGGCAATGCGAATACGAGTCTGCCTAGCGCGTCTTTGTCTGGATTCGTCTTTATTCATTTTCTAATCTCGCTTACTTCTTCTTAGTTTCTTTCAGATGCACAACCTCATCCACGTAGCGAACGCCTTTGCCTTTGTATGGCTCTGGTGAACGGTAAGCGCGAACTTCAGCTGCGACCTGGCCAACTTGCTGCTTGTTGGAACCTTTGATAATGATTTCAGTTTGAGTTGGAGTCTCAGCCTTCACACCCTTTGGCAGGTTGTAAATAATGTCGTGTGAGAAACCTAACTGCAACTTCAATGTTTCACCTTGAGCAGCAGCACGATAACCAACGCCTACCAAGCTGAGCTTGCGCTCAAAGCCAGCAGTTACGCCAACAACCATGTTGTTAACCAAAGCACGGGCTGTACCTGACTGTGCACCAGCTTCTGGTGAGTTGTTATTTAAAACAACTGTCAATACGCCATCTTCTTGTTTCAAACCAACAGAAGGATGCAAGTTGTGTGTCAAAGTGCCCAATGGGCCCTTAACAGTCACGTTTGCACCGTTGATGCTAATCTCAGCGCCCTTAGGGACTGTAATTGGTGATTTACCTACGCGGGACATATTTCGCTCCTTAAGCTACGTAGCAAATAACTTCGCCGCCCACGCCTGTTGCACGTGCTTTACGGTCTGTCATTACGCCTTGAGGGGTTGAAATAATTGCGATGCCCAAGCCATTCATTACTTCTGGAATGTCATGGCGGCCTTTATAGATACGCAGACTTGGTGTTGATACACGGTCAATACGCTCAATAACAGGACGGCCTGCATAGTATTTGAGATCGATGTGGAGCACTGGCTTAGCTGCTTCACCTTTGATTTCGAAACTTTCGATATAGCCTTCATCTTGCAAAACTTTTGCGATGGCTACTTTTACTTTTGACGACGGCATCAAGACTACGGGTTTCTGCACTGCTTGCGCATTGCGGATCCTTGTCAACATGTCGGCGATTGGATCGCTGATACTCATGAGTTCTCCTAATTCTTTCGCCGCTTACCAGCTGGCCTTGGTTAAACCGGGGATTTCGCCACGGAAGGCGATTTCACGAATCTTGCTACGAGCCAAACCGAATTTACGGAATGTGCCACGTGGTCGACCGGTTAATGAACAACGATTTCTTTGACGAATCGGGCTTGCGTTACGTGGAAGTGCCTGTAGTTTCAAGCGAGCTTCATAGCGCTCTTCATCGCTGCGTGATTGATCAGCAATGATCGCTTTGAGTTCGGCACGCTTTACAGCGTACTTCTCTACAGTTTTTGCGCGCTTATTCTCGCGCTCAATTAGGGATAGTTTTGCCACGTTAGCCTCTTAATTGCGGAAAGGGAATTTGAATGCTGCCAACAAAGCTTTTGCTTCTTCGTCGGTCTTAGCAGTCGTCGTAATACTGATATTGAGACCACGAAGGGCATCAATTTTGTCGTATTCGATTTCAGGGAAAATGATCTGTTCTTTAACGCCGATGTTGTAGTTACCACGGCCATCAAATGCTTTACCAGAAATACCGCGGAAGTCGCGTACGCGTGGCAATGCAACAGTAACGAAACGATCCAAGAATTCGTACATGCGTGCACCACGCAATGTAACCATGGCACCGATTGGGTAACCTTGACGAATTTTGAAACCTGCAATCGCTTTTTTGGCTTTAGTTACAACTGGCTTTTGGCCCGCAACTTTAGTTAAATCGCCAACTGCATTTTCGATAATTTTCTTGTCGTTCACTGCATCACCCAAGCCCATGTTCAGGGTAACTTTGGTGATACGTGGAACTTCCATTACAGACTTGTAGCCAAACTTGGCGATTAAATCTGCAACAACTTTAGCTTGATAGTGTTCTTGAAAACGTGTGCTCATAATTTCTCCGTTCCCCTTATGCGCTTAAAGTTGCGCCAGTGGTTTTGAGGAAACGTTGCTTTTTGCCATCAACGAGTTTGATACCAACACGTGATGGTTTGCCGTTACCGTCAACCACTGCCACATTAGAAATGTGAACAGGCATCGTCTTGTCAATCATGCCGCCAGTAACGCCGGCTGCTGGATTTGGCTTAACGCTCTTTTTATAAATGTTTACGCCTTCGATCACTAACTTGTTCTCGAGAACGGCTGTAACAGTTCCTTGCTTGCCCTTATCACGGCCAGTCAACAGAACTACGGAATCACCTTTACGAATCTTTTTCATATCAGCCTCTTAAATAACTTCGGGGGCGAGAGAAACGATCTTCATGAACTTTTCAGTACGCAACTCGCGCGTCACTGGTCCAAAGATACGTGTGCCAATTGGCTCTAACTTAGCGTTGAGCAATACCGCAGCGTTGCCATCGAACTTAATCAATGAACCATCTGGACGGCGAACACCCTTAGCAGTTCTCACTACTACGGCGTTATAAATGTCACCTTTTTTAACACGGCCACGTGGAGCAGCAGACTTAACGCTGACTTTGATGACATCACCGATACTGGCGTAACGACGCTTAGAGCCGCCCAATACCTTGATGCACAACACTTCACTGGCGCCTGTGTTATCGGCAACCTGTAATCTACTTTCGGTTTGTATCATTTCTAATCCCCAACTTATTGGCCAAAGGCAAACAGTCTTGGTTCCGTCTATGGGCTTTAACGAAAGTTAAAACCCGGAATTAATGAAAAACACTGCTTCTCCAATAAAACCAGAGAAGCTTTCTATTCTACTACGTAAAAAAGGGATTTGGCAAGAAAGTTCGCCAAAATCCCCAATATTTCTTTAAATACCCTTTGATTCCTGTACTAAACGGGTCACAACCCAAGATTTAGTGCGTGAAATTGGCTTAGATTCAGCAATTTCAACGGTATCACCCATCTTGTATGTGCCAGCTTCGTCATGAGCATGGTACTTTTTGGACTGGCCAACATACTTACCAATCACTGGATGCTTAACTTGACGCTCAACCAATACCGTCACAGTTTTTTGCATTTTGTCACTAACAACACGGCCCACGAGTGTGCGGCGTAAGGGTTTAGATAGTTCTGTCATATCCCTTTTTCCTTATTTCTGTGCAGTCTTTTGGGCGATAAAAGTCTTCACACGAGCGATGTCGCGCTTATTTTTACCCAATTGGCTGGTATTTGTGAGTTGCTGAGTGCCTTTTTGCATGCGGAGCTTGAAACCGGTCTTGAGTAACTCGGTTAACTCTGCATTCAAAGCGTTCAGATCTTTTGAAGCTAATTCTGTATTTTTCATAATCTCTATCCCGATCAACCTAAGTGGCGAATCACGAAAGTGGTCTGTAAAGGCAACTTAGCAGCAGCAAGCTTGAAAGCTTCGCGCGCCAATTGCTCATCAACACCGTCCATCTCGTAGAGCACTTTGCCTGGTTGAATTTCAGCTACGTAGTACTCTGGATTACCTTTACCGTTACCCATACGTACTTCAGCAGGTTTTTGTGAAATTGGCTTATCTGGGAAAATGCGAATCCAAATACGGCCACCACGTTTAATGTGACGAGTCATTGCACGACGTGCTGACTCGATTTGACGAGCAGTCAAACGACCACGGCCAACGGCCTTCAATCCAAAGTCACCAAAGGCTACGGAACTACCACGTGTTGCCACGCCAGTGTTACGACCTTTTTGTTCCTTACGATACTTGCGACGCTTTGGTTGTAGCATGCTTACTCTCCTGACTTCTGCGTATCTGCGGCAGGTGTTTCAACCTTACGCACACGCTTTACTGCTGGCTTAGCAGCAACTAATGGCTTGTCTGTGCCAGCGGCTGGTTTACGAGCAGCTGTCTTGCTTGGGGCACGACGAGTTTTCTTTTCTTCGGCAGCTGGTTCAGCGGATGGAGCAGCTGCTTGAGCTTCTGCACCACGACCCAATGTGTCGCCTTTGTATACCCAAACTTTTACACCAATAATGCCGTATGTAGTTTCAGCTTCTGATGTTGCGTAATCAATATCAGCCTTCAATGTATGAAGTGGAACGCGACCTTCGCGATACCATTCGCGACGAGCAATCTCAGCGCCATTTAAACGACCTGATGACATGATCTTGATGCCTTGTGCGCCAAGACGCATTGCATTTTGCATTGCACGCTTCATCGCACGACGGAACATGATACGTTTTTCGAGCTGCTGAGTAATTGAGTCAGCAATTAATTGCGCGTCAACTTCTGGCTTACGAATTTCTTCAATGTTTACGTGGACTGGAACACCCATACGCTTTTGCAATTCGCGGCGGAGCACTTCAATATCTTCGCCTTTTTTACCGATTACAACGCCTGGACGTGAGCTATAGATAGTAATGCGGGCATTCTTTGCAGGACGCTCAATCACAACCTTACTTACGGATGCATTCTTCAACTTCTTCTTGAGATAGATGCGGACATCTACGTCCTCTTTCAACATCTTCGCGAAGTCAGTATTGTTTGCATACCAACGTGATGTCCAATTCTTCGTTACCGCGAGTCGGAATCCGGTTGGGTTTATCTTTTGTCCCATATCTTTCCTTAGTTACTCAAGGTCACGGTAATGTGACATGTTTGTTTTTCAATTTGATTACCACGGCCCTTAGCGCGCGCTGTGAAGCGCTTCAAGGAAGTACCTTTATCAACAATAATTGTTGAAACCTTGAGCTCATCAATATCAGCACCTTTATTGTGTTCAGCGTTGGCCACTGCAGACTCAACCACTTTTTTCACAATGAAGGCAGCTTTCTTAGGGCTGAAATTCAAAATGTTTAATGCGCGTGCAATTGGCAAACCACGAATTTGGTCTGCGACCAAACGTGTCTTTTGCGCAGAAATGCGGGCGCTCTTGTGAATAGCTTTAACTTCCATCATCATCCCCTTACTTCTTCGTTACTTTCTTGTCAGCAGCGTGACCTTTGAAAGTACGGGTCAAGGCAAATTCGCCTAACTTATGACCCACCATGTTTTCTGATACATAAACCGGAACGTGTTGACGACCGTTATGCACAGCAATCGTCAGACCAATAAAGTCTGGGAGGATTGTTGAACGGCGTGACCAAGTTTTGATCGGCTTTTTGTCTTTGTTGGCTTGTGCGACTTCAACCTTGTTTACCAAGCTGGCTTCGCAAAATGGGCCTTTTTTAGCTGAACGTGTCATATCTATTTTTCCTTAATCGCTTAACGCTTTTGACGACGTTGAACGATCATCGATGTTGTACGCTTGTTACGACGTGTACGATAACCTTTGGTTGGAGTGCCCCATGGAGATACTGGTACACGGCCTTCGCCAGTTTTACCTTCACCACCACCATGTGGGTGATCTACTGGGTTCATTGCCACACCGCGAACGGTTGGGCGAATACCACGCCAGCGATTTGCACCAGCTTTACCGATAACACGCAGGCTGTGCTCTTCGTTACCAACTTCACCAATAGTTGCGCGGCAGTCAATCAGAACACGGCGAACTTCACCGGAGCGCAAACGCACTTGAGCGTATACGCCTTCACGTGCTAACAATACTGCTGAACCACCAGCGGAACGGGCAACTTGAGCACCCTTACCTGGCATGATTTCTACACAGTGAATTGTGCTACCAACAGGAATGTTACGAATTGGCAAGTTGTTACCAGACTTGATTGGGGCTTCTGAACCAGTCATCAAGGCCTGGCCAACAGACATTCCTTTAGCTGCCAGAATGTAGCGACGCTCACCATCGGCAAACACGATCAATGCAATATTTGCACTACGGTTTGGATCGTATTCCAAGCGTTCAACTTTTGCTGGAATACCATCTTTGTCATTGCGTTTGAAATCAACAACACGATAGTGATGCTTATGACCACCACCCTTATGACGGGTAGTGATGTGACCATTATTGTTACGACCCGCTTTTTGGAATTGTGGCTCCACCAACGCTGCAAAAGGTTTACCTTTATGCAGGTCAGGATTGACCACCTTGACCATTGAACGACGACCTGGTGAGGTCGGTTTTGTCTTCATCAAAGGCATGATTAATTCGCCTCCGCTTCAAAGTTAATTTCTTGACCTGGCTTCAAGCTTACGTAGGCCTTCTTAGTGTGGTCACGACGACCTTCAAAACGGCCATAGCGCTTAGGCTTACCCTTTTGATTCACGATCTGAACAGAGTCAACTTGCACTTTGAAGAGCAATTCAACCGCTTGTTTTACATCGAGCTTGTTTGCGTCGCGAGCTACTTGGAAAACTACTTGTTCGTTTTTCTCTGCAACCATAGTGGCTTTTTCAGAGATAACCGGTCCAAGCAGAACCCTCATTAGATTGTGATCATTTTTACGGACTTGGCTCATTTCAGCAACTCCTCAATTTTTGCGATCGCAGCTTTGCTAACCAATACTTTTTTGTATTGGACCAAAGCTAATGGATCAGCGTGCTGTGGCTCACATACAGCAACTTTATGCAAGTTACGTGATGCCAAGTACAAATTCTCGCTAACCTGATCAACAATAATCAAGACTGAATCCAAACCCATTGCTTTAACTTTGTCAGCTAAAACTTTAGTCTTTGGAGCGTCAAGAGAAAATTGATCAACAACATTCAAACGACCTTCACGGGCTAACTGAGACAAAATAGATCTCATACCAGCGCGGTACATTTTCTTGTTTACTTTTTGGCTGAAATTCTCTTCTGGAGAATTCGGGAATATACGGCCACCTCCACGCCACAGCGGGGAAGAGCTCATACCAGCACGTGCACGACCAGTACCTTTTTGACGCCAAGGTTTCTTGGTTGTGTGCTTAACTTGCTCACGGTCTTTTTGTGCACGGTTACCGCTACGTGCATTAGCTTGATAAGCCACAACAACTTGGTGCACCAATGCTTCGTTATATTCGCGCTCGAATACCTCTGGTGAAGCTTGGAAGCCCGCACCTAAAGTACCGTTGTCCTGGAGAAGCTTAAGTTCCATATTCGCTCTCCTTATTTCTTCTTCAACGGTGTTTTAACCGCTGGAGTAACAATAACTTTACCGCCTGGGGCACCTGGAATGGCGCCTTTAACCATGATCAGATTACGCTCTGAATCAATGCGTGCGATGACTAAATTTTGAACTGTACGTGTAACGTCACCCAAGTGACCGGTCATACGCTTACCAGGGAAAACACGACCTGGATCTTGCGCCATACCGATTGAGCCTGGTACGTTATGTGAACGTGAGTTACCGTGGGATGCACGACCAGAAGCAAAGTGATAACGCTTGATGGTACCTGCGTAGCCCTTACCGATAGACACACCTTGCACGTCCACTTTTTGACCAGCAGTAAATGCAGTGTCAGCAGGAATAACTTGTCCTGGTGTCATTTCTGCGATTTTTGCTGCGTCTAATTGAAATTCGTTGAGGCCATTACCAGCCATCACACCAGCTTTGGCGAAGTGACCAGCCATTGCTTTAGTAACGCGAGTAGCTCTACGTGTGCCATGTGCTAACTGGATAGCATCATAGCCATCAGTTGCCTGGGTCTTGATTTGAGCGATTCTGTTGTCGCTCACGTCAATTACAGTTACAGGGATTGAATCCCCTTCGTCCGTAAATAGACGGGTCATGCCGACCTTGCGGCCGATTAAGCCTAAGCTCATATTCATGCTCCACGCCGACTTCGATTGGTCGGCAAAATTAATTTAAGTGATTTACAAGTAAAAATACTTCTAAATCAATAACTTACAACGTTTTAGTGCTGATAAAACTAAGATTTTCGCCCAAATAATTGAGTGAAGCCTTAGATTCTATCCCGAAAACCCAGTCTTGACAAGCAAAAAGACTGGAAACAACAAATTACTGCAACTTAATTTCGACGTCCACACCTGCTGGTAGGTCTAATTTCATCAAAGCATCTACAGTTTTCTCTGTAGGATCAACGATATCCATCAAACGCAGATGGGTACGGATCTCTAACTGATCACGGGATGTCTTGTTCACGTGTGGTGAACGCAAGATATCAAAACGCTCAATACGGGTTGGCAAAGGTACTGGACCCTTAACAACTGCACCAGTGCGCTTAGCTGTATCAACGATTTCAGCTGCAGACTGGTCGATCAAACGGTAATCAAATGCTTTAAGGCGAATACGAATTTTTTGGTTTTGCATATTAATTCCAAAGAGCGTTGTGGTGCTGCCACGTTATACATCTAAAGAGCTCGGTGACATCAGCAGCACTGATGTCACCGGTTAGCAAACCGCTAAATATTTTTACTTCTACTGCTTTATTTCTAACTTACTACTTAAGCCAAAATCTTTGCAACCACGCCGGCGCCAACAGTACGGCCACCTTCACGGATCGCAAAACGTAAACCTTCTTCCATCGCGATTGGAGCGATGAGTTTTACGGTAATCGTGACGTTATCGCCAGGCATGACCATTTCTTTGTCTTTTGGCAACTCGATTGAACCCGTTACGTCCGTTGTACGGAAGTAAAACTGTGGACGATAGTTGTTAAAGAATGGTGTATGACGACCACCTTCATCTTTACCCAAGATGTAAACCTCGGCTGTAAAGTGAGTATGTGGGGTGATTGAACCTGGCTTAGCCAATACTTGGCCGCGCTCAACTTCTTCACGTTTTGTACCGCGTAACAAGATACCAACGTTATCGCCTGCTTGACCTTGGTCGAGCAATTTGCGGAACATTTCAACACCAGTACAAGTTGTCTTGAGTGTTGGCTTGATACCGATGATTTCAATCTCTTCACCTACTTTAACGATACCGCGCTCGATACGACCGGTTACAACAGTACCGCGACCGGAGATAGAGAACACGTCTTCTACTGGCATCAAGAACGCGCCGTCAACAGCACGCTCTGGAGTTGGGATGTAAGTATCTAATGCTTCAGCCAATTTCATGATGGCTTCTTTACCCAATGGGCCTTCGTCGCCTTCAAGGGCTAACTTGGCAGAACCTTGGATGATTGGTGTGTCATCGCCAGGGAAGTTGTACTTCGATAAAAGCTCACGAACTTCCATTTCAACGAGTTCTAACAATTCAGCATCGTCAACCATGTCGCACTTGTTGAGGAACACCACGATGTAAGGAACGCCCACTTGGCGTGCCAAAAGGATGTGCTCACGTGTTTGTGGCATTGGGCCGTCAGCAGCAGAGCAAACTAAAATTGCGCCGTCCATCTGAGCAGCACCCGTAATCATGTTCTTCACGTAGTCAGCATGTCCTGGGCAATCAACGTGTGCGTAGTGACGGTTTGCAGTCTCGTACTCAACGTGCGCAGTATTAATCGTAATACCACGTGCTTTTTCTTCAGGAGCAGCATCGATCTGATCGTATGCTTTAGCTTCGCCACCGAATGCTTTAGAAAGCACGGTTGCAATTGCTGCTGTCAATGTCGTTTTACCGTGGTCAACGTGACCGATAGTGCCTACGTTTACGTGCGGTTTTGTCCGCTCGAATTTTTCTTTTGCCATTTTTAATCTGCCTTCTTTAGCTAGTCAATATTCAAAATTAATGTGGATAAATTACTTCGCTTTAGCAGCCATAACTGCTTCAGCAACGTTCTTCGGTGCTTCGGAATAATGCTTAAATTCCATGGTGTAGGTAGCGCGACCTTGGGTCAACGAGCGCAAGCCTGTTGAGTAACCAAACATCTCTGCCAACGGCACTTCAGCACGAACGATCTTGCCGCCGCCTGGAATGTCATCCATACCTTGCAAAATACCGCGACGGGATGAGAGATCACCCATTACGTTACCCATGAAATCTTCTGGTGTTTCTACTTCAACAGCCATCATTGGCTCAAGTAACACTGGTGCTGCTTTACGCATACCGTCCTTGAAAGCCATTGAGCCTGCCATCTTAAATGCGTTTTCGTTAGAGTCAACGTCATGGTATGAACCAAAGAACAATGTTGCTTTGATATCAACAACTGGATAACCAGCCAAAATACCGGAGTTCAATGTTTCGCGAATTCCTTTTTCTACTGCAGGAATGTATTCGCGTGGAACAACACCACCCTTAATAGCGTCAATGAATTCAAAACCTTTGCCTGGCTCTTGTGGCTCTAGCTTCAATACAACGTGACCGTATTGACCGCGACCACCAGACTGCTTAACAAACTTACCTTCGATTTCTTCGCAAACTTTGCGAATGGTTTCGCGATAGGCAACTTGTGGCTTACCAACAGTGGCTTCAACACCAAATTCACGGCGCATACGGTCAACCAAAATTTCCAAATGGAGCTCGCCCATTCCAGAAATAATTGTCTGGCCAGACTCTTCATCCGTTTTAACGCGGAAAGAAGGATCTTCTTGTGCCAAGCGGTTCAAAGCAAGGCCCATTTTTTCTTGGTCAGGCTTAGTTTTTGGCTCAACAGCTTGTGAGATCACTGGCTCTGGGAATACCATGCGCTCCAAAATCACGATGCTATCTGGATCACATAGAGTTTCGCCCGTAGTTGCGTCTTTTAGACCAACTGCTGCAGCGATATCGCCTGCGTAAACTTCTTTAATTTCTTCACGTTGGTTTGCATGCATCTGCAACAAACGTCCAACACGCTCTTTCTTACCCTTGATTGGGTTGTAGATTGTGTCGCCAGATTTCATTACGCCTGAGTAAACGCGGAAGAAGATGAGCTGGCCAACAAATGGGTCAGTCATGATCTTAAATGCCAATGCAGAGAATTTCTCAGCATCGTCAGCTTTACGTGTTGTTGGGGTACCGTCTTCCAATTCACAAGGAACTGGTGGAACGTCTAATGGGGATGGCAATAACTCAACCACCGCATCCAACATTGCCTGAACGCCTTTGTTTTTGAACGCAGTTCCGCACATCATTGGAATGATTTCATTAGCAATCGTACGTTGACGCAACGCTTTTTTGATTTCTTCTTCGGTTAACTCTTCGCCACCGAGATACTTCTCCATCAACTCTTCTGAACTTTCAGCGGCGGCTTCAACCATCTTTTCGCGCCACTCATCTGCAGATGCTTTTAATTCAGCAGGAATCTCTTCGTAGCTAAACTTAGTGCCTTGTGAAGCCTCATCCCAATAGATAGCCTTCATTTTTACCAAGTCCACAACGCCCTTGAAGTTTTCTTCAGCACCAATAGGAATCTGGATCAAGATAGGGTTTGCTTTAAGGCGTAACTTCATCTGGTCATAGACCTTAAAGAAGTTCGCGCCAGTGCGGTCCATCTTGTTTACAAAAGCTAAACGGGGAACTTGATACTTGTTAGCTTGACGCCAAACAGTTTCAGATTGTGGCTGCACACCACCTACCGCACAGTAAACCATACAAGCACCATCCAAAACGCGCATTGAACGCTCGACTTCAATAGTGAAGTCTACGTGTCCTGGGGTATCAATAATATTGATGCGGTGCTCTGGGAAGTTACCTGCCATACCCTTCCAGAATGTTGTAGTAGCAGCAGAAGTAATCGTGATACCACGCTCTTGCTCTTGTTCCATCCAGTCCATGGTTGCAGCGCCATCATGTACTTCACCAATTTTATGATTAACACCGGTGTAGAACAAAACGCGCTCTGTAGTTGTTGTCTTGCCTGCGTCAATGTGCGCAGAGATACCAATATTGCGATATCTGTCGATGGGGGTTTTACGTGCCACTGTTGGTGCCTTTTCTTTACTATTTGATTAGAAGCGGAAATGTGAGAAAGCTTTGTTAGCTTCTGCCATACGGTGAACTTCTTCACGCTTCTTCATTGCTCCGCCGCGACCTTCTGCAGCTTCCAATAATTCGTTGGCCAAACGTTGAGCCATAGATTTCTCACCGCGCTTTTTAGCGGCTTCGCGCACCCAGCGCATTGCCAAAGCAGAACGGCGTGATGGGCGAACTTCAACAGGAACCTGGTAGTTAGCGCCACCAACACGACGGCTCTTCACCTCAACCATTGGCTTAACGTTGCCCATAGCTGTTGAGAAAATTTCGAGTGGTTCTTTGTTTGCTTTTTTCTCGATGTGATCAAAGGCACCGTAAACGATACGCTCTGCAACCGATTTCTTGCCGTCCAACATGAGGACGTTCATGAATTTAGCTACTTCTACATTACCGAATTTTGGATCCGGCAAAATTTCCCGTTTGGGAACTTCACGACGACGTGGCATAACTACTCCTTCAGTTCAGTTAGGGGCGACCCACATGGATCACCCGCTCCGGTTGCCCTACTATCTAAGAAGATTCTTAGACGGAACAACCACTTACTTGTCTTTTAAGTCTGACAAACGAAGACTTACTACAAATACTTCAGCAAAAATCTATTGAAAGATTAAGCAGATTTCTTAGCGCGCTTAGCACCGTACTTGGAACGTGACTGCTTACGGTCTTTAACACCTTGCAAGTCAAGTGAGCCACGAACGATGTGGTAACGAACACCTGGCAAATCCTTTACACGACCACCACGGATTAACACTACTGAGTGTTCCTGGAGGTTATGGCCTTCACCACCAATGTATGAAATCACTTCAAAACCATTGGTTAAGCGAACTTTGGCTACTTTACGCAGCGCAGAGTTAGGCTTTTTAGGAGTAGTGGTGTACACACGTGTACAAACACCACGGCGCTGCGGACTGTTTTCCAGTGCAGGGCTCTTGCTTTTAACGATTAGCCTGGATCTTGGCTTACGTATTAATTGATTAATTGTTGGCATAAAATAGCTCGGTTAGTACTTCTTTGTTGCTTTCTTCAAGAAAATCAATGACTTAGAGAATTTCTAGGTCAAAAAGACCCTCTTCTGAATCAGTAGAACTCAGCATTCTAGCTTGGCCAGCCTTTTCCGTCAACCAAATGGGGAAAAAACTGGCCATTTCTGGCCAGAAATACCAAATTAGCTCGGATCAGCCTCCCCAGCAGGAGCAACGACTTCAGCCTCAATTTCTACAGGCATATTGGCCATTGCTTCCTCTTCGGCGGCAATCATTTGAGCGCGATCACGCTCGAATTGCTCTCTGACCTTGCGTGCACGGCGATAAGACAAGCCGGTACCAGCAGGGATCAGACGACCAATAATGACGTTTTCCTTGAGGCCACGGAGTGTATCGGTCTTGCCCATAATTGCGGCTTCGGTCAATACTCGGGTGGTTTCTTGGAAAGAAGCCGCTGAAATGAAGCTGTCGGTCGACAAGGATGCTTTAGTAATACCCAACAGCACGTTTTCGAACTGAGCTGGGCGCTTACCTGCGGCAATCACTAAATCGTTAGCGTCATACAGTTTTGAACGCTCAACTTGCTCACCAGTGATGTAAGCCGTATCGCCGCCATCAGTGATCTGCACACGACGCAACATTTGACGCACGATCACTTCAATGTGCTTGTCGTTAATCTTCACGCCTTGCAAACGGTAAACGTCTTGAACTTCATCAACGATGTAGATCGCCAACTCTTCAATACCCCTGAGAGTCAAGATGTCATGTGGATCAGCAGGGCCTTCCACAATCATCTCGCCCTTGTTCACAACTTGACCGTCATGAACGAGAACTTGCTTCTCTTTAGGAATCAAGAATTCATTGGCTTCGCCGTCCATATCGGTAATCACCAAACGCTGTTTACCTTTGGTTTCTTTACCGAAGGAAACTGTTCCAGTCACTTTCGCCAAGACAGCTGCATCTTTAGGTGAACGCGCTTCGAACAATTCAGCAACGCGTGGCAAACCACCGGTAATGTCGCGAGTCTTCTGTGATTCGATTGGAATACGCGCCAATACTTCACCAACTTCGACTTTCTGGCCATCTTTAACAGTAATCAAAGCGCCCACTTGGAGACCAATGTTTACCGGGTGATCAGTACCAGCGATCATGACTTCGTTACCCTTGTCATCAACTAAGTTGATCATTGGGCGAACGCCTTTGCTTGCTGCAGAACGACGCTTACCGTCAATTACCACCAAAGTGGAGAGGCCAGTAACTTCGTCAACCTGCTTAGCAACAGTAACGCCTTCTTCAACGTTGTCGAAGCGGGCGATACCAGCGTACTCAGAAATAATCGGACGTGTTAACGGATCCCATGTCGCCAAGCTTGCGCCAGCCTTAACAGCTGCATCTTCTTTCAGCAAGAGAGTTGCACCGTATGGAACTTTATGACGCTCGCGCTCACGACCGTTCTCATCAACGATCAAGGCTTCGCCAGAACGTGAAATCACGATCTGCTCGCCCTTCGCGTTCTTAACAACGCGCATCGTGCCGGAGAACTTCAAAGCACCATTAGATTTGGCTTCAATATTGCTTGCAACCAACGCACGTGACGCTGCACCACCAATGTGGAAGGTACGCATAGTTAACTGTGTGCCTGGCTCACCGATGGACTGAGCAGCGATAACGCCAACCGCTTCACCAACGTTCACCAAACCACCGCGACCTAGATCACGTCCGTAGCACTTCGCGCACAAACCAAAGCGAGTTAAGCAAGACAATACTGTGCGAACTTTAACTTCGTCGATACCCAATGCAACGATTTGATCAACGTGATCTTCATCGAGCAATGTGTCGTTCGGAACAATGACTTCTTGTGTGTCAGGGTGAACGATGTCACCGATACATACACGACCCAAAATACGGTCACGCAATGCTTCGATAATTTCGCCGCCTTCAACCAGCGCCTTCATGGTTACACCATTGGTTGCGCCGCAATCATCTTCGATTACCACAAGATCTTGAGTAACGTCGCACAAACGACGCGTCAAGTAACCAGAGTTCGCTGTCTTCAAAGCTGTATCAGCCAGACCTTTACGAGCACCGTGGGTTGAAATGAAGTACTGCAACACGTTCAAGCCTTCACGGAAGTTTGCAGTAATTGGGGTTTCAATGATCGAGCCATCAGGCTTTGCCATCAAACCACGCATACCAGCCAACTGACGAATCTGCGCTGCAGATCCACGCGCACCAGAATCCGCCATCATGTAGATGGAGTTAAAGGATTCTTGACGAACGGTCTTACCGTTACGGTCGAGTACGTCAACGTGTGACAACTCATCCATCATCGCTTTACCGACTTGGTCACCTGCAGCACCCCAAATATCAACCACGTTGTTATAACGCTCTTGATTGGTTACGAGACCTGACATGAACTGCTTGTCATACTCTTTAACCTTGGCAGATGCCTCAGTGATGATGCGCTCTTTAGAAGTTGGGATCAACATATCGTCGATCGCAACTGAGATACCAGCGTTGGTTGCCAAACGGAAACCAGACTGCAAGAGGCGGTCAGCAAAAATCACTGTTTCACGCAAACCGCACTTACGGAATGAAGTGTTGATCAAACGTGAGATTTCTTTTTTCTTCAAAGGTTTGTTAATTTCCTCGAAAGACATACCCTTCGGTAAAATCTCAGACAAGATGGCACGGCCAACTGAGGTTTGATAGATCTTGGTCTTTTCAGCAAAACGGGCGTCGCCCTCTGCCTTCTTGTCCACGATCTCAAACTCAGTAATACGGACAGCAACACGAGAAGCCAATTCAACTTGACCCGCTTCGTATGCGCGAACTACTTCAGTAATGTTAGCGAAGACCATGCCTTCACCCTTACCGTTGATCTTGTCACGTGTAGCGTAATACAGACCCAACACCACGTCCTGTGAAGGAACGATAGATGGTTCGCCGTTAGCTGGGAACAATACGTTGTTCGAAGCCAACATCAATGTACGTGCCTCCATTTGCGCTTCGAGCGACAAAGGAACGTGAACCGCCATTTGGTCACCGTCAAAGTCGGCGTTAAATGCCGCGCAGACTAATGGGTGCAATTGGATTGCTTTACCTTCAATCAGCATTGGCTCGAAAGCCTGAATACCGAGACGGTGCAATGTAGGCGCACGGTTCAACATGATTGGATGCTCACGAATCACTTCTTCGAGAATGTCCCAAACGATTGGAGTCTGGCTTTCAACTTCTTTCTTCGCAGCCTTAATGGTGGTTGCAATTCCTAAAGTCTCAAGCTTGTTGAAAATGAATGGCTTGAACAATTCCAAGGCCATCAATTTTGGTAAGCCGCACTGATGCAATTTCAATGTAGGGCCAACCACGATGACTGAACGACCAGAGTAGTCAACACGTTTACCCAACAAGTTTTGACGGAAACGACCGCTCTTACCTTTAATCATCTCAGCCAAGGACTTGAGAGGACGCTTGTTAGCGCCAGTCATAGCCTTACCGCGACGACCGTTGTCGAGCAATGAGTCAACCGCTTCTTGCAACATGCGCTTTTCGTTACGAACGATGATCTCTGGTGCGCGCAACTCTAACAAACGCTTCAAACGGTTGTTACGGTTGATCACGCGACGATAGAGGTCGTTCAAATCAGAAGTAGCAAAGCGACCGCCATCCAATGGCACCAATGGGCGCAATTCAGGTGGCAATACCGGCAACACTTCCATGATCATCCAGTCAGGCTTAATGCCTGAAGTCTGGAACGCCTCAAGCACTTTTAAGCGCTTTGCGTATTTCTTGATCTTGGCATCGCTACCAGTGGCTTTTAAGTCAGCACGAATAGTCTCTACTTCACGATCGATATCAATCGAACGCAAGAGATCACGAATACCTTCAGCGCCCATGATGGCGGTAAATGCACCGTCACCATACTCTTCGGTCTTAGCAATGTACTCATCTTCAGACATGATCTGACCGCGCTTCATCGCGCCTTCAGGAGTCATACCAGGATCAACTACTACATATGCTTCAAAGTAAAGAACGCGTTCGATATCCCGCAATGTCATATCGAGAACCATGCCCAAACGGGATGGCAAAGACTTCAAGAACCAAATGTGCGCTACAGGGGCTGCTAACTCAATGTGGCCCATGCGCTCACGACGTACCTTAGCGAGAGTAACTTCAACGCCACATTTCTCGCAGATAACGCCACGGAACTTTAAACGCTTGTACTTACCGCATAAGCACTCGTAGTCTTTGGTTGGCCCAAAAATTTTGGCGCAGAACAAACCATCACGCTCGGGCTTAAAAGTCCGGTAGTTGATGGTTTCTGGTTTGCGTACTTCACCAAAAGACCATGAGCGAATTTTCTCAGGAGATGCGAGACCAATTTTGATGACATCAAACTGCTCTTCGCCCTGCGTTTGCTTAAATAAATCGAGCAATGCTTTCATATCAATTGCGCTCCATGTCAATGTCAATACCCAACGAACGGATTTCTTTTACCAGCACGTTGAAGGATTCGGGCATGCCAGCATCAATCGTGTGCTCGCCCTTGACGATGTTTTCGTAAACCTTGGTACGGCCTGCGACGTCATCGGACTTCACTGTCAGCATTTCCTGCAAGACATATGAAGCACCGTATGCTTCGAGGGCCCAGACTTCCATCTCACCAAAGCGCTGACCACCGAACTGAGCTTTACCGCCCAATGGCTGTTGCGTTACTAAAGAGTAAGGTCCGGTTGAACGTGCGTGCATCTTGTCGTCGACCAAATGGTGGAGTTTCAAGACGTGCATTACGCCAACGGTTACTGGACGCTCAAATTGATCGCCAGTTCGACCGTCGCACAAAATCATTTGCTGACGTGAAGGAGTCATCTTCAAAGATTTAGCAACCTCTTCTGGATACGCCAACTCGAGCATGCGGCCGATTTCAGCTTCAGTAGCACCGTCAAACACTGGAGTAGCAAATGGCAAGCCTTGGCGAAGATTCTCGGCCAAAACATTGATCTGCTCATCAGTGAAGTTGTCGATATCTTCAATGCGGCCCGTTTCGTTGTAAAGCTGTTTGAAGAACTTACGTAATTCGGTTTGCTTAGCATGTTCACGAACCATCTCGTCGATACGCTTACCAATACCTTGAGCCGCCCAACCTAAGTGGGTTTCCAAGATCTGACCAACGTTCATACGGGAAGGAACGCCCAATGGATTCAAGACGATGTCAACAGGGCGTCCGTCAGCCATAAATGGCATGTCTTCAGCTGGGGCGATTTTAGAAACCACGCCCTTGTTACCGTGACGACCGGCCATCTTGTCACCAGGCTGCAAGCGACGCTTAACAGCTAAATACACCTTAACCATCTTCGTTACGCCAGGTTGCAGATCATCGCCCTGGGTAAGCTTGGTACGCTTCTCTTCAAAAGCTTCGTCAAACTGTTTACGTTTTGCTTCGATAGAAGATTTAATCGCTTCAACTTGTGAGGCAACTTCTTCATCTGCAGGACGAACATCAAACCAATGGTATTTATCCAAATCAGCAAGGTATTCCTTGTCGATCTTGGTGCCTTTAGCTAATTTCTTAGGGCCGCCGTTGGCAACTTTGCCAATCAACAGCTTTTCTAAACGCATGAAGGCATCGCCCTCAACAATACGCAACTGGTCGTTTAAGTCCAAACGATAGCGTTGTAATTCTTCTTGGATAATTGACTGTGCACGTGCATCGCGCTCAATACCTTCACGGGTGAAGACTTGAACATCAATAACGGTACCGATCATTCCTGATGGAACGCGCAAAGAAGTATCTTTAACATCAGATGCTTTTTCACCGAAGATCGCACGGAGGAGCTTCTCTTCAGGGGTGAGAGTGGTCTCACCCTTTGGAGTTACTTTACCAACCAATACGTCACCAGCCTCAACTTCAGCACCGATGTAAACAATACCGCTCTCATCCAAACGCGAGAGTTGTGACTCTGCCAAATTGGAGATATCGCGAGTAATTTCTTCTGAACCAAGCTTGGTGTCACGAGCAACAACCGACAACTCTTCAATATGAATAGAGGTATAGCGATCATCAGCAACAACTTTTTCAGAGATCAAGATTGAATCTTCAAAGTTGTAACCGTTCCATGGCATAAATGCCACAGTCATGTTTTGACCCAAAGCCAATTCACCCAAATCGGTAGATGCGCCATCAGCAACTACGTCGCCGCGGACAACACGATCACCAGCCTGAACGATTGGACGTTGGTTAATGTTAGTGTTTTGGTTTGAGCGGGTGTACTTGATGAGGTTGTAAATATCCACACCAACTTCACCAGCAGCTGTCTCATCATCGTTTACACGAATCACGACACGGTTTGCGTCAACATAATCAACGATACCGCCGCGGGACGCCAAAATAACCGTACCGGAGTCGACCGCAACAATACGCTCTAAACCTGTGCCAACCAATGGCTTATCTGGACGCAAGCAGGGAACTGCTTGACGCTGCATGTTTGCACCCATCAACGCACGGTTCGCATCATCGTGCTCTAAAAATGGAACAAGTGAAGCAGCAGCAGAAACGATCTGGCTCGGAGCAACGTCGATGAAATCGATGCGCTCTGGGCTAACCATCATGGTCTCGCCAGCTTCACGAGCAGAAACCAATTCGTCGGCCAACTTACCGCTCTTGTCGATTGTTGCGTTTGCCTGAGCAATCACATACTTTGCTTCCTCAATCGCAGAGAGGTAAACCACTTCGTCGCTTACCTTGCTATTGGAAACTTTACGGTATGGGGTTTCTAAGAAACCGTGCTCATTCAAACGCGCAAATAACGCGAGTGAGTTGATTAAACCAATGTTTGGTCCTTCTGGAGTTTCGATTGGGCAAACACGTCCATAGTGGGTTGGATGCACGTCACGCACTTCAAAGCCTGCGCGCTCGCGTGTCAAACCACCAGGTCCCAATGCAGAAATACGACGCTTGTGCGTGATCTCTGAGAGTGGGTTGGTTTGGTCCATAAACTGGGATAACTGTGAAGAACCGAAGAACTCACGAATCGCAGAAGAAATTGGCTTGCTGTTAATCAAGTCATGCGGCATGAGGTTTTCTGTTTCGGCTTGGCCGAGACGCTCTTTAACCGCACGCTCGACACGTGACAAACCAGCACGGAATTGGTTTTCAGCCAACTCACCAACGCAACGTACACGACGATTACCTAAGTGATCGATATCGTCTACTTCGCCTTTGCCATTACGCAAATCTACAAGAGACTTAATGGTGTCGAGAATATCTTCGTTTGACAGAACCATTGGACCTTCCATTTCTGGACGGTTCAAACGGCTGTTGACCTTCATACGACCAACGCGTGACAAATCGTAAGTATCTTCGTTATAGAACAAGCGCTGGAACAAGGCTTCAACAGCATCTTCTGTTGGAGGCTCACCAGGACGCATCATGCGGTAGATGGCGATACGAGCAGCCATTTGATCTGCAGTTTCATCAGTACGCAATGTCTGTGAAATGTATGCGCCAGAATCTAAATCATTCGTGTAGATGGTTTCCAATTGCTTGATGCCTGCATCGCGCAATGTAGCCAACAACTCTTCAGTGATTTCATCATTAGCGTAAGCTAAGATTTCACCAGAATCTGGATCAACAATATTACGTGCCACTACACGACCAATTAAATAGTCGTCTGGTACAGCGATTGTTTTTGTTTTAGCAGCTTCGAGTTCGCGAATATGCTTTGCATTGATACGCTTGTCTTTTTGAATGACGACAACGCCATTTTTATCAAGCACATCAAAATTAGCTAGCTGACCACGCAAACGCTCTGGCACAAATTCCATTGAGCCGCCGTTAGCAGTCAATGAGAAATGATCAAAGTTAAAGAAGTTAGCAAGAATCTGTTCGTTGTTTAAACCAATTGCTTTGAGCAAAATGGTGACAGGCATCTTACGACGACGGTCAACGCGGAAATAGAGAATGTCTTTTGGATCAAACTCGAAATCGAGCCATGAACCACGGTAAGGAATGATGCGTGCTGAGAACAGCAACTTACCTGAGCTATGTGTTTTACCCTTATCGTGTTCGAAGAACACGCCTGGGGAACGGTGTAACTGAGAAACGATGACGCGCTCAGTACCATTGATCACAAAAGAGCCGTTTTCTGTCATGAGTGGAATTTCACCCATGTAGACTTCGCTCTCTTTTACCTCTTTAACCTTAGTAGGCGCTTCGCGATCATAAATAATCAAGCGAACTTTTGCGCGTAAGGCTGAGTGGTATGTGTAACCACGTTGTTGACATTCTTTAACGTCAAACGGTGGCTGTGATAACTGGTAAGACACGTATTCCATACGTGCATAGCCGTTGTTAGACACAATTGGGAATGCTGATGTAAAGGCAGCTTGAAGTCCCTCAGTAAGACGAGACATTGCTGGCTTTTCAGCCTGTAAAAATTTAGCGTAGGATTCCAGCTGCGTTGCGATCAGGTACGGAACCTGGTGGTTGTTTACTCGCTTAGCAAAGCTTTTACGGACTCGCTTGCGTTCGGTGAAGCTATAGTTCATTTCATCTCCGAATTCAGCGACTGTACAAAGATTTGGCGATTGGCCACTACCAATCACTGGCGGACAACACTAAACCGATAGATCTAGTGTCCGACCAAACTTGCATTCTGCAGTCGTATCAGAAGGCAAACCCGATTTCAATCAGAAATGAAATCGGGTTTGACCTCTAGAGGTCAAACCCAACATGGCTAACGCCCCTTTTTGAGAGGCGCCAGCATTGTATGCATTACTTGAGTTCTGCTTTAGCGCCAGCTTCTTCAAGCTTCTTCTTAGCTTCTTCAGCCGTCTTCTTATCAACAGCTTCTTTGATTGGCTTCGGTGCACCGTCAACCAAGTCCTTAGCTTCTTTCAAGCCAAGACCAGTAATTTCGCGAACTGCCTTAATTACTGAAACCTTGTTTGCGCCAGCTTCGAGCAAGTTAACAGTGAATTCTGTTTGCTCTTCAGCAGCAGCGCCGCCAGCTGCACCAGCAGGACCAGCAACAGCCATCGCTGCAGCTGAAACGCCAAATTTCTCTTCGAACGCTTTAACCAAGTCGTTCAAATCCATAACGGACATGCTACCTACTGCATCAATGATTTCTTCTTTAGTAATCGCCATTTTTAGCTCCTAATACTTAAATAGTTAATCTGTCGCTTATTCAGCGGCAGGGGTTTCAGGTGTTTCTGTTCCAGCTTCTGGGGCTGCGGCTGCAGGCTCAGCACTTGCTTCTGGAGCGGCGGCTTCAGCAACTACTTCTGCTGGGGCTGCTGCTACTTCTGCTACCGGTGCTGCAACAGGAGCAGGTGCTCCTTCTGCCTTTTGTGCTGCTACTGCGCCCAATACGCGAGCCATCGCAGAAACTGGGGCCAACATCACACCCAACAACTGAGATAACAACTCGTCGCGGCTTGGAATAGACGCGAGGGATTTAACACCCGCTACGTCCAACAACTTGCCGTTATATAAGCCAGCAGTAATGACTAGCTTGTCTTGAGTCTTAGCAAAGTTCTGCAATACTTTTGCCGAAGCAATAGGATCAGCAGAGATGCCGTAAATCAAGGGGCCAACCATCGAATCAGCAAGAGGCTCAAACTGAGTGCCTTGTGCAGCACGGCGTGCCAATGTGTTCTTCAAAACGCGAAGATATACACCTTGGTCACGTGCGCTAGCACGTAGCTTTGTCAACTGCTCTACTGGAATACCACGGTATTCAGCGAGCACGACAGTTTGGGCTCCAGCCAATTGAGCGCCGACATCAGCAACAATCGCTTTTTTGTCTTGTACATTCAAAGGCACGGTTTAACTCCTAAAAAACCAACTGTTTCCAGTTGGGGTTACACACCAGCGTCTGATCATTTGTTCACAAAGTTCTTGTGAAAATCTTTTCAGGGTCGCCATCTGCGCTGGCTATTACTTTCGTAACGATTAAGAATTCATCTCTATAAAAGCAAACTCATTCACCAACGGTCTTTGATGTTCGACTCTCACCCAAAGAGCGGGAGTCGACCCAAAGTTCTTTTTTGTTACAGGCTAATTAAGCTGCTGCCTGTAACGATGCTTGGTCTACGCGTACGCCTGCACCCATGGTGCTGCTTACGGCAACCTTCTTTAAATAAATACCCTTAGATGCAGGTGGCTTTGCTTTATTCAAAGCCTCGAGCAATGCGAGCAAGTTGGACTTCAATGCAGTTGGCTCGAATGAACGACGGCCAATGCTTGCGTGCACGATACCGGCTTTGTCCACACGGAACTGAACTTGACCAGCTTTTGCATTTTTAACTGCAGTAGCAACGTCAGGAGTTACTGTTCCAACTTTTGGATTCGGCATCAAACCACGTGGGCCCAATACTTGACCTAAAGTACCAACAATTTTCATTGTGTCTGGGGATGCGATCAAAATATCGAAATCAATTTTGCCGCCTTTAATTTGTTCAGCAAGCTCTTCCATGCCAACGATTTCTGCACCAGCGGCTTTAGCTTGTTCAGCCTTCTCGCCTTGAGCAAAAACAGCCACACGAACATGCTTACCTGTACCAGCTGGGAGCACTACTGCGCCACGCACAACTTGGTCAGATTTCTTAGCATCAATACCTAACTGAACTGCAACGTCGATTGACTCATCAAACTTAGCAGTTGCACACTCTTTAACGAGGTTCAATGCGTCATCTAATGAATAGAATTTATTGCGATCAACTTTAGATTGAATAGCTTTTACACGTTTAGATAATTTAGTCATGATTAGAGACCTTCCACAGTGATGCCCATGGAACGGGCGCTACCAGCGATTGTTCTAACAGCTGCGTCCATATCGGCTGCTGTCAAATCTGGCATTTTTGCTTTAGCGATTTCTTCCGCTTGAGCACGAGTAATTGAACCCACTTTATCGGTATGAGGACGTGGTGATCCTTTTTCAATCTTCGCAGCCTTCTTAATCATGATGGTTGCTGGAGGAGTCTTCATAATGAATGTGAAGCTCTTATCAGCAAACGCTGTAATCACGACTGGAATTGGAAGACCTGGTTCCATGCTCTGAGTTTGAGCATTGAACGCCTTACAGAATTCCATAATATTAAGGCCGCGTTGACCCAATGCTGGACCTACGGGTGGTGATGGATTTGCTTTACCTGCAGGGATCTGCAGCTTAATAAAGCCAATAATCTTCTTTGCCATGTGTTGCTCCTAAAAGCGCGCCTAACCTCATAAGGAGAGACCGCTGTTGAGTAAACGCTTCGCTAGTTTTTGGCTTTCTAGCTCCGCTCCTCGGTTAAATACAAAAACTAAATAACCACTTCAAACTTACCGCTACTGCAAAACAGGACTAAGTCCTTGTTTTTACATCTTTTCTACTTGGCCGAACTCCAGCTCAACTGGGGTACCGCGGCCAAAAATTGTAACAGAAACGCGCAATCTTGACTTCTCATAATTGACTTCTTCGATGTTTCCGTTGAAATCAATAAATGGACCTTCTTTAACGCGTACGATCTCGCCAACCTCAAATAGGGTCTTAGGCTTAGGTTTATCCACCCCAGCCTGCATTTGATCCATGATTTTGGCTACTTCAGCTGTAGAAATCGGGCTTGGGCGGTTACGAACACCACCAACGAAACCGGTCACTTTTGGCGTATTTTTCACCAAATGCCAGCTCTCATCGGTCATTTCCATCTCAATCAGAACATATCCTGGGAAGAAACGACGCTCAGAAACTGACTTGGTGCCGGACTTGATCTCCACAACCTCTTCGGAAGGGACCAAAATACGGCCAAATTTCTCAGGCATTCCAGAACGAGCAATGCGCTCTTCAAGGCCTCTTTTCACGCTTTTTTCCATTCCGGAATAAGCATGAATGACATACCAGCGCATATTGCCGGTAGCTTGTGGATTAGTAGCTACTTCAGAATCAATCATTTTTTACTCACTTCCAGCCCAAAAAGACTGAAAAAACTAGCCATTCAATCAATTTGTCTGCAATCCACAAAAACAAGGACATGATCAGAACAAAGCCAAATACGACTAGAGTCATTTGGGTGGTCTCTTTACGAGTTGGCCAAACAACCTTTTTTACTTCATACCAAGAATCTTTTGCGTAGGCGATAAAGCGGCGCCCATCTGGTGAAATCGCCACAATCAAAACTGCAGCAGCAATACCGCCAAACAAAACAGCGAGACGAATCAACATAGATTGATCTACCAGCGTGTAGTACAAGACTAGCGCTGCAACGACGACTAAAGCAGCGAGTCCAGAGACCCAGCCGCTTTTTTCTTCAGTATGACTTGCTGTTTGATGAGACATATTGCTTTCAGTTCAAATCGTGGCAGGGGCGGAGGGCATCGAACCCCCAACCTTTGGTTTTGGAGACCAACGCTCTGCCAATTGAGCTACACCCCTTTATAAAAACTAATTAAAACTTACTACTTAAGCCAAAATCTTTGCAACCACGCCGGCGCCAACAGTACGGCCACCTTCACGGATCGCAAAACGTAAACCTTCTTCCATCGCGATTGGAGCGATGAGTTTTACGGTAATCGTGACGTTATCGCCAGGCATGACCATTTCTTTGTCTTTTGGCAACTCGATTGAACCCGTTACGTCCGTTGTACGGAAGTAAAACTGTGGACGATAGTTGTTAAAGAATGGTGTATGACGACCACCTTCATCTTTACCCAAGATGTAAACCTCGGCTGTAAAGTGAGTATGTGGGGTGATTGAACCTGGCTTAGCCAATACTTGGCCGCGCTCAACTTCTTCACGTTTTGTACCGCGTAACAAGATACCAACGTTATCGCCTGCTTGACCTTGGTCGAGCAATTTGCGGAACATTTCAACACCAGTACAAGTTGTCTTGAGTGTTGGCTTGATACCGATGATTTCAATCTCTTCACCTACTTTAACGATACCGCGCTCGATACGACCGGTTACAACAGTACCGCGACCGGAGATAGAGAACACGTCTTCTACTGGCATCAAGAACGCGCCGTCAACAGCACGCTCTGGAGTTGGGATGTAAGTATCTAATGCTTCAGCCAATTTCATGATGGCTTCTTTACCCAATGGGCCTTCGTCGCCTTCAAGGGCTAACTTGGCAGAACCTTGGATGATTGGTGTGTCATCGCCAGGGAAGTTGTACTTCGATAAAAGCTCACGAACTTCCATTTCAACGAGTTCTAACAATTCAGCATCGTCAACCATGTCGCACTTGTTGAGGAACACCACGATGTAAGGAACGCCCACTTGGCGTGCCAAAAGGATGTGCTCACGTGTTTGTGGCATTGGGCCGTCAGCAGCAGAGCAAACTAAAATTGCGCCGTCCATCTGAGCAGCACCCGTAATCATGTTCTTCACGTAGTCAGCATGTCCTGGGCAATCAACGTGTGCGTAGTGACGGTTTGCAGTCTCGTACTCAACGTGCGCAGTATTAATCGTAATACCACGTGCTTTTTCTTCAGGAGCAGCATCGATCTGATCGTATGCTTTAGCTTCGCCACCGAATGCTTTAGAAAGCACGGTTGCAATTGCTGCTGTCAATGTCGTTTTACCGTGGTCAACGTGACCGATAGTGCCTACGTTTACGTGCGGTTTTGTCCGCTCGAATTTTTCTTTTGCCATTTTTAATCTGCCTTTAGTTAACTCTTAAACCAAACACGAAATACACAATTAATAAAATCAAACATGGTGCCCATGGGCAGGATCGAACTGCCGACCTCTCCCTTACCAAGGGAGTGCTCTACCACTGAGCCACATGGGCGAAATCTAATGCAACAAATTCTGGAGCGGGATAAGAGAATCGAACTCTTGACCGAAGATTGGAAATCTGCTGTTTTACCATTAAACTAATCCCGCACATCTGGTGGAGGGGGTAGGATTCGAACCTACGTAGGCATAGCCAACAGATTTACAGTCTGCCTCCTTTAGCCGCTCGGACACCCCTCCGCGAACCGAACATTTTGACTCCAAATGGAGTTTCTGTCAATATCTCTAAACGCTTTGCACAAGTAAAAACGCCCAGACCTAAGAGGGTCTGGGCGTCGCATTGGTGCCCGGCAGTTACCTACTTTCACACGGGTAATCCGCACTATCATCGGCGTAAAGTCGTTTCACTGTCCTGTTCGGGATGGGAAGGAGTGGTTCCAACTTGCTATGGTCACCGGGCGTAGAGGGTCGAGTTGCTGATTAAATCAACAACTCTATTTGAGTAAGCATGTAATAAGGATGCAGATTAAATCTGGCAAACATCCAACACAATAGTGCTGGTTATAGGATCAAGCCTAACGGGCAATTAGTATCGGTTAGCTTAATGCATTACTGCACTTCCACACCCGACCTATCAACGTTGTGGTCTTCAACGACCCTTTATGTAGGTTAAACCTACGGGAGATCTCATCTTCAGGCAAGTTTCCCGCTTAGATGCTTTCAGCGGTTATCTCTTCCATTCATAGCTACCCTGCGATGCTTCTGGCGAAACAACAGGTACACCAGCGGAATGTCCACTCCGGTCCTCTCGTACTAGGAGCAGCCCCCGTCAAATCTCCAACGCCCATGGCAGATAGGGACCAAACTGTCTCACGACGTTTTAAACCCAGCTCACGTACCTCTTTAAATGGCGAACAGCCATACCCTTGGGACCGGCTACAGCCCCAGGATGAGATGAGCCGACATCGAGGTGCCAAACACCGCCGTCGATATGAACTCTTGGGCGGTATCAGCCTGTTATCCCCAGAGTACCTTTTATCCGTTGAGCGATGGCCCTTCCATACAGAACCACCGGATCACTATGACCTGCTTTCGCACCTGCTCGACTTGTCGGTCTCGCAGTTAAGCACGCTTTTGCCATTGCACTTTAGGTACGATGTCCGACCGTACCAAGCGTACCTTCGTACTCCTCCGTTACACTTTGGGAGGAGACCGCCCCAGTCAAACTGCCTACCATGCACTGTTCCCGACCCGGATAACGGGCCAAGGTTAGAACCTCAAATAAATCAGGGTGGTATTTCAAGGTTGGCTCCAACAGAACTAGCATCCTGTTATCATCGCCTCCCACCTATCCTACACAGACCGATTCAAAGTCCAATGCAAAGCTACAGTAAAGGTTCATGGGGTCTTTCCGTCTAGCCACGGGTAGATTGCATCATCACAAACATTTCAACTTCGCTGAGTCTCAGGAGGAGACAGTGTGGCCATCGTTACGCCATTCGTGCAGGTCGGAACTTACCCGACAAGGAATTTCGCTACCTTAGGACCGTTATAGTTACGGCCGCCGTTTACTGGGACTTCAATCAAGAGCTTGCACCCCATCATTTAATCTTCCAGCACCGGGCAGGCGTCACACCCTATACGTCCACTTTCGTGTTTGCAGAGTGCTGTGTTTTTATTAAACAGTCGCAGCCACCTTTTTATTGCAACCCTTTCGTCCTCCCCTTGTACAGGGTCAAACTACCAGGGCGTACCTTATCCCGAAGTTACGGTACAAATTTGCCGAGTTCCTTCTCCTGAGTTCTCTCAAGCGCCTTAGAATACTCATCTCGCCCACCTGTGTCGGTTTGCGGTACGGTCTTGTTAGACTGAAGCTTAGAGGCTTTTCTTGGAACCACTTCCAATTGCTTCGCGAATAAATTCGCTCGTCTCACGCCCTTGAATTACGCTACCGGATTTACCTAATAGCCATCTCCAACGCAAGAACCGGGACTTCCAACACCCGGACAACTTTCCGCGATCCGTCCCCCCATCGCATCTAACAATGGTCAAGGAATATTAACCTTGTTCCCATCAGCTACGCATCTCTGCCTCGCCTTAGGGGCCGACTCACCCTGTTCCGATGAACGTTGAACAGGAAACCTTGGGCTTACGGCGAGGGGGCTTTTCACCCCCTTTATCGCTACTCATGTCAGCATTCGCACTTCTGATACCTCCAGCATCCTTTACAAGACACCTTCACAGGCTTACAGAACGCTCTCCTACCATCACATTGCTGTGATCCGCAGCTTCGGTTATATGCTTAGCCCCGTTACATCTTCCGCGCAGGACGACTCGATCAGTGAGCTATTACGCTTTCTTTAAAGGATGGCTGCTTCTAAGCCAACCTCCTGACTGTTTTAGCCTTCCCACTTCGTTTCCCACTTAGCATATATTAGGGACCTTAGCTGGCGGTCTGGGTTGTTTCCCTCTTGACACCGGACGTTAGCACCCGATGTCTGTCTCCCGTGCTTGCACTTGTAGGTATTCGGAGTTTGCTATGGCGCAGTAATCCGCAATGGACCCCACTACCATGACAGTGCTCTACCCCCTACAGTGATACACGAGGCACTACCTAAATAGTTTTCGGAGAGAACCAGCTATTTCCAGTTTTGTTTAGCCTTTCACCCCTATCCACAGCTCATCCCCTAACTTTTCAACGTTAGTGGGTTCGGTCCTCCAGTACGTGTTACCGCACCTTCAACCTGGCCATGGATAGATCAACTGGTTTCGGGTCTACACCCAGCAACTAGCGCCCTATTCGGACTCGCTTTCGCTACGCCTTCCCTATTCGGTTAAGCTTGCTACTGAATGTAAGTCGCTGACCCATTATACAAAAGGTACGCAGTCACCCCTTACGAGGCTCCTACTGTTTGTATGCACACAATTTCAGGATCTATTTCACTCCCCTCCCGGGGTTCTTTTCGCCTTTCCCTCACGGTACTTGTTCACTATCGGTCGATTACGAGTATTTAGCCTTGGAGGATGGTCCCCCCATATTCAGACAGGATTTCACGTGTCCCGCCCTACTTGTCTCTAGCCTAGTACCACTCAATAATTTTCACATACGGGACTATCACCCTTTATTGTTGGACTTTCCATTCCATTCTGTTAATTACTGAGATATCACTAGAAGGCTGTTCCCATTTCGCTCGCCACTACTCTGGGAATCTCGGTTGATGTCTTTTCCTCTTGCTACTTAGATGTTTCAGTTCACAAGGTTCGCTTCTCATACCCTATGTATTCAGGTATGGATACCACAAAAGTGGTGGGTTTCCCCATTCAGAAATCCCCGGATCAAAGCTTATTTACCAGCTCCCCGGGGCTTATCGCAGGTTATAACGTCTTTCGTCGCCTGTAATCGCCAAGGCATCCATCATGTGCACTTATTCACTTGATCCTATAACGAGCACCATTGCTAGCGCCTGTTACAGGTTTACTTCTACTTCTGACATGTTTGCCGTAATCCAAACTGTAAGTACTTTGTTAAGAACTTGGTAAAACTCGTTTGTATTACTGATTGATGATTCAATCTTTACCCTTATTACATTGTCAAATGTCCTCTCAAAGAAACATTTGACACTTTGCTTACTCAAATTTTTAAAGAACAGCCATAAATGGCAAAACTAAACAATCGTTAAATCGCTTAGTTTTGACATTTAGATGATGGTGGAGGATGACGGGATCGAACCGACGACCCCCTGCTTGCAAAGCAGGTGCTCTCCCAGCTGAGCTAATCCCCCAACGTCCCACTAAGTCTTGTTTCTGGCTGGTGGTGGGTCTGGTAGGACTTGAACCTACGACCCCTGCGTTATCAACACAGTGCTCTAACCAGCTGAGCTACAGACCCGTGGCTTTTATTGTCAACCGATAAGTGTGGGCACTAGGATTCAGCATCTTTTCTCTAGAAAGGAGGTGATCCAGCCGCACCTTCCGATACGGCTACCTTGTTACGACTTTACCCCAGTCATGAACCCTGCCGTGGCAGTCGCCCTCCTTGCGGTTAGGCTAACGGCTTCTGGCAAAACCCACTCCCATGGTATGACGGGCGGTGTGTACAAGACCCGGGAACGTATTCACCGCGACATTCTGATCCGCGATTACTAGCGATTCCAGCTTCACGTAGTCGAGTTGCAGACTACGATCCGGACTACGATGCATTTTCTGAGATTAGCTCCCCCTCGCGGGTTGGCAACCCTCTGTATGCACCATTGTATGACGTGTGAAGCCCTACCCATAAGGGCCATGAGGACTTGACGTCATCCCCACCTTCCTCCGGTTTGTCACCGGCAGTCTCTTTAGAGTGCTCTTGCGTAGCAACTAAAGACAAGGGTTGCGCTCGTTGCGGGACTTAACCCAACATCTCACGACACGAGCTGACGACAGCCATGCAGCACCTGTGTTCACTTTCTCTTACGAGCACCTAATGTATCTCTACTTCGTTAGTGACATGTCAAGGGTAGGTAAGGTTTTTCGCGTTGCATCGAATTAATCCACATCATCCACCGCTTGTGCGGGTCCCCGTCAATTCCTTTGAGTTTTAATCTTGCGACCGTACTCCCCAGGCGGCTGACTTCACGCGTTAGCTACGTTACTCAGGATGTAAATCCCGAACAACTAGTCAGCATCGTTTAGGGCGTGGACTACCAGGGTATCTAATCCTGTTTGCTCCCCACGCTTTCGTGCATGAGCGTCAGTGTTATCCCAGGGGGCTGCCTTCGCCATTGGTATTCCTCCACATATCTACGCATTTCACTGCTACACGTGGAATTCTACCCCCCTCTGACACACTCTAGCTATACAGTCACAGGCGCCATTCCCAGGTTAAGCCCGGGGATTTCACGCCTGTCTTGTATAACCGCCTGCGCACGCTTTACGCCCAGTAATTCCGATTAACGCTCGCACCCTACGTATTACCGCGGCTGCTGGCACGTAGTTAGCCGGTGCTTATTCTTCAGGTACCGTCATTCCCGGACTGTGTTAGAGCCGGTGTTTCTTCCCTGACAAAAGAGCTTTACAACCCGAAGGCCTTCTTCACTCACGCGGCATTGCTGGATCAGGGTTTCCCCCATTGTCCAAAATTCCCCACTGCTGCCTCCCGTAGGAGTCTGGGCCGTGTCTCAGTCCCAGTGTGGCTGATCGTCCTCTCAGACCAGCTACTGATCGTCGCCTTGGTGGGCTTTTACCCCACCAACAAGCTAATCAGGCATCGGCCGCTCTAATCGCGCGAGGTCTTTCGATCCCCCGCTTTCCCCCTCAGGGCGTATGCGGTATTAGCACAGCTTTCGCTGCGTTATCCCCCACGATAAGGTACGTTCCGATGTATTACTCACCCGTTCGCCACTCGCCACCAGGTGCAAGCACCCGTGCTGCCGTTCGACTTGCATGTGTAAGGCATGCCGCCAGCGTTCAATCTGAGCCAGGATCAAACTCTTCAGTTCAATTCCTGTGATCCTTGCGGATCGTCGCACTCATTCAAGAAATTGACTTGGTAATAAAACCAAATCTTTTTACTGTCTATGAGTACTATTTATTTACATCTGTCCCGAAGGACTGGATGCTTTCACTTAGTACCCACAATTATCGGTTGACTAATTTTTAAAGAGGGCTGGCTTGTTACTTGTTTCAAATAACATCCAGCAGAGAGATGAGACTATATCCCACTTTTTCAGGGTCGTCAACACCTTTCGTACTCTCTTACTTAAAAAAGGCTAAGTTTTTTCTTACCTCAAAAATATAGCTAATTAAAACAATGGGTTAGATTTCGAAAAAAAATTCAACTTTTTTTGAAATTTTCCTAATTTTTAGGGGTTTAGGCCTAGTCTATCCAAAAAATACGCTGTTTTTTCATGCTTATTTGGCATATTTCCAACAAACCTAGGGAAAACCCTGAAACTTTCCCCCATTCCTGCTAAGATAAAGCTATGAACAATAAACATGCGAGTAGTCACTTGCCTTCAAGCCCTTATTCGGCTAGGCAGGCTGTACCTGTTCGCGAACTTCACGCCGGATATAGAGAAGAAATACTGAATCATTTATTGCAACTAAATGATGAAGATAGACGACTACGGTTTGGTACTCAGACCCCCGATGAGGTGATTCGTCACTATGTTGAGAGCCTCGATTTCAATCGGGACGTCATTTTTGGTGTTTTCAATTTAGACCTAGAGCTAGTTGGCATGGCCCATCTAGCCTATTTGCCTGAGCGCAAGGGCGAGGCACGAGCTGCTGAATTTGGTGTGTCTGTCCTACCAGAAGGGCGCTCCCAAGGGCTCGGCACAGCCTTGTTACAACGCTCAGCCGTTCACTCACGCAACACCAACATTGAAACCCTTTATGTTCATTGTCTTGCCAATAACAAAGCCATGATGCATTTGGCTCAAAAGGCAGGGATGACCGTTGAATACGCCTATGGCGATGCTGATGCTTGCCTTAAGTTGCCCCCAGCAAATCCCGCAACTATTGTGGAAGAGGCCGCCAATGCGCAGTGGGCTGGCATGGACTACGCCCTAAAAGAAAACCTCAAACGCTCTAATCAAGCCTGGTGGTGGCTCTTAGGAAGACCCGGTCTAGCGCCTTAACTTCTAGCCTTAGTTTTTGTTGGGTGCGCCACGCAATATCCAGCTAGTTAATGTAGATAAATCCACATCACTCAATTTTGAGTTGGCCGGCATAGGCACAACGCCCCAAGAACCAGACCCTCCTTTAGCAATTTTATTTTTTAAAAATGCTTGAGCATTGGGGTCGTTCTTATATTTTTCTGCCACCGCTTGAAAACTAGGGCCAACAATTTTTTTATTGATTGCATGGCAGCCCAAGCAAGCATTTTGTTTTGCAAGTGCGAATGCATTCTCGTCTTGAATATTCGCCTGCGCAGTAGGCAAGAAATAAGCGAGCGCTGTAAATAAAAAAACTATTTTTACAATCGCTCGCTTTTTAAACATCACCAACCTACAAAGAAATTATTGAAATTTTGGAGGGCTACTAGGTTGAGTTTGATCTGCTTTGCCTTGCTTTTCTAAGCGAACTTTTTCTTCTTGAGAAATGATGTCGAAGTAAACGTAAACATCTTTTACACCATTCGTATTGCTCGCAATTTTCTTAGCGAGGTCAGCTTCACTTTGCGTCAAGATCCCCATAAGATAGACGCTACTTCCTTCCGCCACAATAACCATAGAGTTTGAAGGTAACTGGTCAGTAAAGACCATTTGTGTTTTGATCTTAGACTCGAGATAAGAGTCATTTGCGCGTGATGTGTAACTACTGTTTGGCCCAATAACCAATTCATTAAACACAGAGCGCGCATTCTTCATCGCCTTGACATAAGCGCCTGCCTCACCCTTAATATCAGCATCCTTCACTTCGCCAGTGAGCAATACTTTTTGATTAAACGAAGTCACGTTAATGTGTGCGTTATCACCAAATCTCTTTGCTAGCGCATTCTCTGCCTCTAACTCAATCCCTTTGTCAATTGCTTGCACGGCTGGTGTGCGTCGATCCGCCATTACGGCAGCGCCCGCCGCTACCCCACCAACAGCAACCACTGCGCATGCAGAAAGTTGTGAAGCAATGAGAGTAGCGAGAAACAGTCTTCTGAGGAATGAGATTTTCATTTAGGTAATTTCTGTATTGAAGTAACAATAATTTTTAGTCGAGAAGTACGTGATCTACGCCATCACATAAAGCATGCAGCAAAACCAAATGTGTTTCTTGAATACGAGCGGTTCGCGTAGATGGCGCACACAAGTGAACATCATCTTTATCTAATAGTTGTGCAATCTTGCCGCCACCATTACCAGTGAATGCGATGATTTTCATACCAAGCTTTTTGGCAGCCTCCATGGCTTTAATCACGTTCTTCGAATTCCCTGAGGTTGATATGCCTAACAGAACGTCACCTTTTTTCCCAAGACCGCGAACTTGCTTGCTAAAAATCTCATCGTAGCTATAGTCATTTCCAATAGCCGTAAGAATTGAAGTGTCGGTCGTCAAAGCAATTGCAGCCAACTCTTGGCGCTCTCTTTCAAAACGACCAACGAGCTCTGCTGCAAAGTGCTGCGCATCAGCGGCAGAACCGCCATTGCCACAGGCCATGATCTTACCGCCGGCACGCAAACAATCGACCATCGCCAGTACACCCCTAGCAACAGATTCGGGGAGCAGTTTTTCAGCCTCTTGTTTTACGGCAATGCTGTCCAGAAAATGCTGGGAGGCACGTAGACGCAAACGTTCGTTGATATCTTTTTCCATAACAATATTATGCGCCAAAGATGTCCTAATTTCAGTAGCAATCAGCTTATCCCAAAAGCAACGTATCCTCTTACTAATTGTTTAACTTTTTGCAGGCAGCCCCCATGGAACTTGGCTCTTTCGATTTCTTAAAGCAGCAGGATTTGCCTGTAGGGGCTCTGTATATGGTTGCGACACCTATCGGCAATTTGGGTGACATTACATTACGCGCCCTGCATGTTCTCAATTCAGTCGATGGGATTGCTTGTGAAGACACTAGACATAGTGCGGCATTACTCCAACAATTTGGCATTCATAAAAAATGTTTAGCGTTGCACGAACACAATGAAATTGGCGGCGCTCAAACAGTCATACAACACCTGTTGAACAATGAGCGCTGGGCTTATATTTCAGATGCTGGCACCCCAGGAGTCTCAGACCCAGGTGCAAGACTGGTAAATGAGGTTCAAAAAGCAGGACTCAGAGTAATTCCCATTCCGGGCGCAAGCGCTGTATCAAGCGCCATCTCGGCGGCCGGCTCAGTGATGCATTACTCGGAAGGGCGCTTTCAGTTTTTAGGTTTTTGGCCCAATAAAACTAAAGAGCGTGATGCTCTGCTGCAGGATATCTCCACCAGCAAAAAGGCAAGTATCTTTTTCGAGTCTCCGCACCACATTAAAGAAACGCTTGCATTGCTTGCAAAAAATTTAGAGGCTGATCGTCAGCTTTTAGTCTGCCGTGAGTTAACCAAAAAATTTGAGCAACTTGTGCCACTTCAAGCGCAAGACATTACTCACTGGCTGGAGGCAGCAGAGAGCCTTAAGGGTGAATTTGTCATCGTGGTTGCAGGGCGGTCAGCCAATAGCGATGAGACTCCGGAGCATTCAACTCTCTTGTTGTGGGCTAATGCACTGAGCCCTTATATGGGGAGCAAAGAAATTGCTGCCGTTCTTTCGCAAACATTAGGCCTCACAAAAAAAGAAGCCTACCAAGTTGCCTTAGATGCAAAGAGTGAATAAATGGAAATAAAAAAGCTGGCACAAGGCCAGCTTTTAAATATGCGCTAAAGACTTATTTGGCGCTAGTAGCAGGAGCCGCAGGCTCGCTAGCATCTTTAAAATTGAGTTGCGCTACTGGCTTAATAATTTGTTCAGCTGACGCAGATGAATCTGCGCGCTTGCCATTGTTCACAAACACCATTAACAACAAAATGATGATGAGTGGCACGAAAAAACTTGCGAACACCATGATGATGAGTTGTTTTGGGGACTTAATTAGACTTCCGTGCTCATTGCTCATAAGAATTTATCGTTTGACGGGTTTTAGGGTTGTTTTGTCGAGATTATAACTAGAGAGAAGGGTTATAGACACTTACAATAGAGGGGTAACCAGTTTTTCCACTAGCGCCCGTAGCTCAGTGGATAGAGTATTGGCCTCCGAAGCCAAGGGTCGCAGGTTCGATTCCTGCCGGGCGCGCCAGAAATCAAGGGGTTTTTGACCTACATCATGCGTGAAATTGCGAAAACCGCTATCATTTGCACCTAACTTATTGATTCTTATCGTGTCTACACATCTAAATACCGCCCTTTCAGAGCCTTCCTTAACTAATCCTTTGCACCCAGAGGCGCCATTACCGCATCGAAAAATCATTCGAAGCTGGCTAATCCCGATGGCACAAGGAGAAACTGGGCGCGCAATCATGCTCCTAGCAATCGATGCCTTCCTTTGGCTAGGCTGTATTGCAGGAACAATCTTCGTAGAGAGCGTGTTGCTCAAAATTGTTTTTGGTTTGATTGCCGGTTTTGTAACAGGTCGCATCTTCATATTGGGTCACGATGCTTGCCATCAAAGTTACACGCCCAATCGCGAACTGAACAAAGTGTTAGGTCGTATTGCGTTCTTGCCATCTCTCACACCATATAGCTTGTGGGATGTTGGTCATAACGTTGTGCATCACGGCCAAACCAATCTAAAGGGTTTTGACTTTGTATGGGCACCCCTATCAAAATCAGAATACGACGCGCTTCCCCCATTGCGTAAGGCTCTAGAGCGCCTTTACCGTAGCGGCTGGGGTCCTGTTTTTTATTACCTCATTGAAATTTGGTGGAGACGAGAGTACTTCCCAAATGCAAAAAACAAGCCTGGTGATCGTCCTATTTTCTTAAAAGACAATTTGCTTGTTACCGCATTTGCAATCGTTTGGATTGGCTGCTTAATTGCTGGAGCCATTGCTACTGGGCAATCTATTTGGATTGGCTTGATCACTGGCTTTGCAGTGCCATTCTTGTTCTGGAACGGCATGATTGGATTTGTGGTTTACGTGCACCATACCCATCCAAAAGTCTCTTGGTATGACAAGAAATCGGAGTGGTTACGCGCCCAGCCGTTTGTATCCACAACCGTTCACCTGACTTTTAACTGGATTTGGGGCAAATTGATGCACCACATCATGGAGCACACTGCGCACCATGTAGATATGAGCGTACCGCTTTATCGCCTGCAAGAGGCCCAACAGACCTTAGAAACGATCCTTCCAGACCGTATTTTTGTGCAAAAGTTCTCTTGGGGCTGGTATTTCGATACTGCGCGCAAGTGCAAGCTCTATGACTTTGAAAACAAGGCCTGGTTAGATTTTGACGGCAACAAAACGGCCGATTCGGTCCGGGTTGTGCTAACCCCAGCCCCAGCGGGACAAAACGGGTAAAATAGATCTCTGTATAAGATTTGCCTTACCCGGATTGCCCATGACTACATCGACTCCAGCAGCTACCCAAGAAACCTCCCAGAGCCTGAAATTTTGCTCTTCTTGCAGCCGTGAAAAACGACTTGAGGGTGGCACATGGATTCCGACAAGCAATCGCAAACAACGTTGGATTTGCGCAAGCTGCCTCTACAACCGTACACATCGTACCGGTTCAGCAAAAACCTAATTACTCACTTGTAGTTCAAATAGCTAAATTCGCTAGCTACGCACCATCTCCCACATAGGGATTGGTTTTGCGTTCTTGGCCAAATGTCGACATTGGTCCATGACCGGGAACAAACTGCACATCATCGCCTAAGGGCCACAATTTCGTTTTAATCGCATTAATTAAATCCGCATGATTGCCGCGTGGAAAATCAGTTCTTCCGATTGAGCCCGCGAATAAAACATCGCCCACAATTGCAAGACGATCTTCTTTGTCAAAAAATACAACGTGGCCAGGCGTATGGCCAGGACAATGAAATACTTCTAGATCAACATTGCCCACCTGAACATGATCGCCATTATTTAACCAACGATCAGGCTCGAAAACTTTGGCATGCCCAAAACCAAAGCGTACTGTTTGTTCGGGCAGTTGATCAATCCAAAAACGTTCCTCTTCTTGTGGCCCCTCAATAGGCACACCAAGCTGATCAGCCAAGTCTTTGGCAGCAGCGCAGTGATCTAAATGTCCATGCGTCAGCAATATCTTTTTAACCCTGCCACTCATCTGCTTAACGCCCTCAAGGATCTTTTCAATATCCCCGCCAGGATCAATCACAGCAGTGTCGCCAGTCTCCTGGCAAACCAAAATCGAGCAATTTTGCTCATACGGAGTAACAGGAACAATTCCTAATTTAATTGGCATGCGTACAAGTAGTTAAGTGAATCACTGGGGAAAGCTAGTTTAGGGGAGTCGGCATAAAATGCCCCTAAAGGATAAAACAATGAATAGCCAAGATACATTTAAATTTGCAGAAACTCACGAATGGGCCGATCAGGAAAATGACGGTTTAGTGTGGGTTGGCATTAGCAATCATGCGCAAGAAGCGCTTGGTGATGTGATGTTCTTTCAAGCCCCAAAACTTGGACAACAAGTAAGGCAGGGTGAGGCTATTGCTGTGATTGAGTCAGTGAAGGCGGCTAGTGATATTCATGCACCCATAAGCGGGGAGATTGTTGCGCTCAATGAAGAGGTAGATACATCGCCTGAAATCGTTAATGAAAATCCATACGGTGTTTGGTTATTCAAAATCAAACCCGCCTCCGATGAAATTCTTAACAAAGAACTCAATCAACTCCTGACCCCAGAAATATATAACGCGGGCCCTGGCGCCTGATATCTGAAATCAATCAGATTGAAATGGGGTCGCGCTCAATTAACCAACGAATGCGCCCTTCTTTACTAATGCGTCCCTGAGAGTTCTCTCGCAAATAAAGATCCATCGCCTCTAAGATTTCTTGCAGGTTTTTACGGTCATCAGACTCCACCAGTAGTTGGGCGCGCTCCGAGCCCGCTACGCGCATCATTGCCTTTGGTACTGGATCATAGACTCTGAGGCCTTTATTTATGTGGCCCCGAGACTTTAAATATCCTTTTAAACCGCTCAAAAACTGAATTGCTTTATCTAAACTTTTAGCCTCAGCATGAATAAGGGCCTGGTAGGCAAATGGCGGCAAGCCCGCTTCTTTTCTTTCATTGGCCGTAAAGCTTAAAAACCCATCTACGTCATGGCGCAGTAAAAACTGAAAAACAGCAGACTCCGGAAACTGCGTTTCAATATAAATAGCACCACCTACTTCACCATCCTTATTGGATCGCCCAGCCCGTCCTGCAACCTGAACTAACTGGGCAAATAATCGCTCTGCCGCCCTAAAGTCTTGAGAGAACAATCTACTATCTGCATCCAGTACAGCAACTAAGCCAATATTTTGGTAATCATGCCCCTTGGCAATCATCTGGGTCCCAACAACGATATCGACATTGCCTTCGTGAATTTCCTGAAAGAGCTCTTCAGCACCCTTACTCTTTCTGCTGGAGTCTGTATCGACTCGCAGAACTCTTGCAGCCGGCCACATCTCCTCAATAGCATCTTCAATCTTTTGAGTTCCTTGTCCCAAGGTCTTCAAGTCGGCATTACCGCAGTCCGGACAATGACTTGGAATTGATTTGACCAAGCCGCAGTGATGGCAACTTAAAACTGACTTCCTGCCTAATGCTCCTGCTTTATGCAGCACCATATAGGAGCTACATTGCTCGCATCTTGAGAGCCATGAGCAAGCGCCGCAGCTAAGAACGGGGGCATAGCCTCGCCGATTGATGAGTATTAGGCTTTGCTGCTTATTTTCAAGATTCTGACTGACCGCATTAGCAAGAGTTTTAGTAATCAAGCTTTTGGATTTTGGCTTCTCCATATCGCCCGGACTAAATTGCGTTTGTGGATCGCGCGTGTTAATCAGATGCACTCTTGGCAAGCTTGCGCCTTGAGCGCGCTGATCCAAACGAATATATTCATAACGGCTAGCCCTGGCAGCCATCCAAGTCTCAAGCGATGGTGTAGCAGAGGCCAATAAGATTGGTATCTTAAGGTCGTGGGCACGCCATATCGCAAGATCCCTTGCAGAGTAACGGATACCATCTTGCTGTTTATAAGATGGATCATGCTCTTCATCAACAACAATGGCGCGCAGATTAGGCAGGGGAGTTAATGCAGCCAATCTTGTTCCCAAAATAATTTGGGCTTTACCAGTCATCGCATCATACCAAGCGATGCCTCTGACTTTTTCACTCACGCCACTGTGAAGCACCACCATTTTTTTATCTGGAAAATAAGCGCGCACTCTGCGCTCCAATTGTGGCGTTAAATTAATTTCCGGCACCAAGAGCAATACCTGTGCGCTTGCATCTTCCAAAATGCCGCTTAACCAATTTAAAAATACAGCCGTCTTTCCGCTACCAGTTTGTCCTTGCAACAGTATTGCTTTGAATTCACTTGAAGGAATGGTGCGCAATTTCTCTAGGGCGAGTTTTTGGCCATCGTTTAGATGGGCCTCATCAACATAACCCTCAACAGCTTCTAGCTTGTTTTTTTTCTTTTGTTTTTCTTCATCCGCTGCTAATTTCTTGGGGATCTTTTCCCAATCATCTGGCTTTTTCCACATCTGTGGAATGGTGGGAATAATGGTCTCACCTAGCGCATGAATGTAATACTGGCTGGCAAAGTTCATTAGCCTCAATACTGCGGGATCCAAAGGGGGAAGGGGCGCAATTTTGCTTACCCCTTTTAATTTATCAAGATCATAGTCTGAGTAAGCGCTTACTTTAATTACAAATCCTACCAGTGAACTGCGCCCAAAGGGAACCTCAACTATTGCCCCTACTTGTGGGGCGCACCCTATTGCCTCTTCATCCCACAAGTAATCAAAGCCCTGGGCAAGGGGCTTATCAACAACAACTTGGACAACGATTGGAGGGGGCATGATTTACTTCAAATCTCTAGTTTGCTTGTGGATAAGTCTGTGGATATCATCCGAGGATTCTGATTTATAAGCTAATTTATCAGCTTTCAGATTCTGCACTCTTTTAAAGCTTTTTAGTAATTATTTATATAAATCAATGACTTGTAAAGATATTCGAAAGTGAATTTTCATCATTATTCGCAATCTCACTGAATTTCGAATTTTCCCGTTATCTGTGCATAACTTTCGCTAAAAATCCTAGCGTCAAGTTAGCAATCACTCAGTATTATCACTTTGTCCTGAGAGCCTTTGAGCGCTCAATGACCGCTTCGGCAAGAGCCGTAACACTTTCAGGAGGGGTAAATTGAGAAATCCCATGCCCTAGATTAAAGACATGTCCGTCTAGAGGATGTAACCCCGATTTAAGGGCTGGAGCACTCGCTAAATCCTCAAGCAGGAGGTTTGCTTGCTGCGCAATTTGTTTTGGCTCCGAGAACAGAATAAGCGGGTCTAAATTACCTTGCAATGCTAATGGCTTGTTCAATGCCAGCAATTGTTTGCGTGCGCGACTCAGTGACATTGTCCAATCAATGGCAATAACATCAGCACCAACTTGCGCCATATCGTTCAACCAAATCCCGCCGCCTTTAGTAAACATGATTACTGGAATTTTTCTGCCTTCATGTTCGCGCGGCAATAAAGAAATCACTTTTTGCATTGAGGCCAGAGACATTTTTTGATACCAGCCATCTGGCAGCATTCCGCCCCAGGTATCAAAAATCATCAAAGCCTGAGCGCCTGCTTTAACTTGCTCTATCAAATAGGCTGCCACTGACTGAGCATTAATATCAAGGATATGCTGCATCAAGTCAGGACGATTAAACATCATCGTTTTGGCATGACGAAAATCATCGGCACTTGAACCATCAATCATGTAGCAAGCTAATGTCCAAGGGCTTCCAGAGAAACCAATCAATGGCACACGCTGTTTACCATCCTGTATCAATGCTTTCCGAATTTCTGAAACCGCATCAAATACATATTTGAGCTGATCCATGTCAGCAACGCGCAATTTCTTAACCGCCTCTTCAGTACGAAGAGGATGCTCAAAGCTTGGGCCTTCACCAGCAGTAAATTTCAAGCCCAATCCCATCGCATCAGGAATAGTCAAAATATCGGAGAATAAAATCGCCGCATCCAACGGATAGCGATCTAAAGGCTGAAGGGTTACTTCAGTAGCATATGCAGGATTTTTTGCGAGCCCTAAAAAACTTCCAGCTTTGGCGCGAGTATCGTTGTACTCGGGGAGGTATCGGCCGGCTTGACGCATGAGCCAAAGCGGTGTTTGATCAACCGCTTCGCCCAGGCAGGCCTTTAAAAACCGATCATTTAACATCAAGGAGATGACCGGCCATTACTTTTTACGACGGAAACGAGCAATTGCAGCCAGCTGTGCAGCCGCCATTGCAAACTCAGATTGGGCCAAAGCCAAATCAAAGTCAGTGCCACGGTTTTGCATCGCTTCTTCAGCACGTTTCTTTGCTTCAATCGCTTTAGCTTCATCAAGATCGTGTCCGCGAATGGCGGTATCTGCTAAAACAGTAACGCGATCTGGCTGAACTTCTAAATAGCCACCTGCTACGAAAACAAACTCTTCATCACCATCAGCTTTTTCAATGCGAACTGAGCCTGGACGAATGCGTGTAATCAAAGGAGTATGGCCGCGCAAAATGCCGAGCTCGCCACTTTCGCCAGGAAGCGCAACAAACTTGGCTTCCCCGCTGAAAATAGACTGCTCAGCACTCACTACATCGACGCGTATGGTTGACATAATTTCCCTAGATTAAAGCTTCTTGGCTTTCTCGATGGCTTCATCAATTGAACCCACCATGTAGAACGCTTGCTCAGGCAAGTGATCCAATTCGCCGCTGCAGATCATTTTGAAACCACGAATAGTTTCTTTCAATGGAACATATTTGCCTGGTGAGCCAGTAAACACTTCAGCAACGTGGAAAGGTTGGGACAAGAAACGTTGAATCTTACGAGCACGTGATACTGACAACTTATCTTCTGGTGACAACTCGTCCATACCCAGAATTGCAATAATGTCGCGCAATTCTTTGTAACGCTGCAATGTCATCTGAACATCACGAGCAACTTCATAGTGCTCTTGGCCAACCACTTGTGGGTCTAGCTGACGGCTGGTTGAATCCAATGGATCAACCGCTGGGTAAATACCTAATGCAGCGATATCACGTGACAACACAACTGTGGAGTCTAGGTGCAAGAAGGTTGTAGCTGGTGATGGATCGGTCAAGTCATCCGCAGGAACGTAAACGGCCTGAATAGAGGTAACAGAACCAGTCTTGGTAGAAGTAATACGCTCTTGCAATTTACCCATCTCTTCAGCCAATGTAGGTTGGTAACCCACAGCAGAAGGCATACGGCCGAGCAACGCAGAAACTTCGGTACCGGCCAATGTGTAACGATAAATATTGTCAACGAAGAACAAAATGTCACGGCCTTCGTCACGGAAAGCTTCAGCCATTGTCAAACCAGTTAACGCAACGCGCAAACGGTTGCCAGGAGGCTCGTTCATCTGGCCAAACACCATCGCCACTTTGTCGATAACGTTAGATTCTTTCATCTCGTGGTAGAAGTCATTACCTTCACGAGTACGCTCACCAACACCGGCAAACACCGATAAACCTGAGTGTTGCTTAGCGATGTTGTTAATCAATTCCATCATGTTCACGGTCTTACCAACACCCGCACCACCGAACAAGCCTACCTTACCGCCTTTAGCAAACGGGCAAACTAAGTCAATAACCTTAATACCGGTTTCTAACAAGTCCACAGAAGGTGAAAGCTCATCAAACTTAGGTGCTGGCTGGTGAATAGCGCGACGCTCTTCAGTTGCAATCGGACCTGCGTCATCAATTGGGCGACCTAAAACGTCCATAATGCGGCCGAGTGTTGCTGGGCCAACAGGCACAGAAATTGGGCCGCCAGTAGATTTCACTTCCATACCACGACGCAAACCATCGCTTGCACCCATGGCAATAGCGCGAACTACGCCGTCACCAATTTGTTGCTGAACTTCAAAGGTCAAACCTTTTTCAGCAAATGATTTTTCACCGCTATCAACTAATGTCAACGCATCATAAATGTTTGGCATTTTGTCGCGTGGGAACTGAATGTCCACCACTGGACCGATACATTGCACGATATTTCCATTACTCATCGCATTTCTCCGCTTTTAATTCCTGAATTCTTTCGTATTCCTAAACGCCGACCACTTAAACCGCAGCCGCTCCGCCAACAATTTCTGACAACTCTTTAGTAATAGCAGCCTGTCGTGTCTTGTTGTATTCCAATTGCAATTCGCCGATTACATTCTTCGCATTATCTGAAGCGGCCTTCATTGAGACCATGCGTGCAGATTGTTCTGAAGCCATGTTTTCAGCAACCGCCTGATAAATCATTGCTTCAACGTAACGCTTAAGCAGACCATTCAAAATAGACTCTGCGTCAGGTTCGTAGATGTAATCCCAAGAATTGCCTGTTTTCTCTTGTGGAGTCAAAGCTTCTGACTCTAAAGGCAAAAGTTTTTCCAATACAGGCTCTTGTTTCATTGCATTTACAAAGCGGGTATATGCCAAATAAACAGCATCAATCTCGCCACGCTCAAACGCCTCTAATTGGGCAACAATTGCACCAATCAAAACATCCATATGTGGTGTGTCACCAATTTGGATTGTTTGAGAAATCAATTTTGCTTTTGAGCGATTCAAAAATTGCAGGCCTTTTGAACCAATCGCGGTGTAGGCAATCTCAACATTCTTGTCTTGCAAATCGCGCACTTGGTTAGCAATCAAACGCAAGACGTTGGTATTTAAACCGCCGCATAAGCCTTTGTCTGTTGTAACCAAAATCGTGCCAACTTTCTTCACTTCACGAGTCGCCATGTAAGCAGGGCGAAACTCTGGATTTGCTTTAGAAAGGTTGGCGACAATCTCACGAATTTTTTCAGCATAGGGGCGCGCATTACGCATACGCTCCTGGGCGCGACGCATCTTGGATGCGGCGACCATTTCCATTGCCTTCGTGATCTTGCGCGTGTTTTGCACGCTCTTGATCTTAGATCGTATCTCTTTTGTGCTTGCCATGATTTATGCGAGCCCTCTTAGAAAGAGGCAGAACGCTTGTAATCCTCAATGGCAGCGCGCAATGCAGCTTCGTCATCTTTGCTCAAATCTTTGGTTTCTTCAATACGCGCAACTAAGTCAGCGAATTTAGATTTCAAATGATCTTGCAAACCTTTTTCGAATGGCAATACATTCTTCACTTCGAGATCATCGAAGTAGCCGTTATTAACAGCATAAAGTGAAGCGGCCATTTCCCAAACTTGGAGTGGCTTGTATTGAGCTTGCTTACACAATTCAGTAACGCGACGACCACGCTCGAGCTGCTTGCGGGTTGCTTCGTCAAGGTCAGATGCGAACTGAGCAAACGCAGCCAATTCACGATATTGCGCTAAGTCGGTACGAATACCGCCAGACAATTTCTTAATCACTTTAGTTTGTGCAGCACCACCAACGCGGGAAACAGAAATACCGGCGTTAATCGCAGGACGCACGCCAGCGTTGAACAAGTCCGTTTCCAAGAAGATCTGGCCGTCAGTAATCGAAATCACGTTGGTTGGAACGAATGCAGAAACGTCACCAGCTTGAGTTTCAATGATTGGCAATGCAGTCAATGAACCAGTCTTACCTTTAACGGCGCCATTGGTGAACTTCTCAACATACTCAGCATTTACACGAGCAGCGCGCTCGAGTAAGCGTGAGTGGAGGTAGAACACGTCGCCAGGATAAGCTTCACGGCCTGGTGGGCGGCGCAGCAACAAGGAAATTTGACGGTAAGCAACTGCTTGCTTAGTTAAGTCATCGTAAACAATCAAAGCATCTTCGCCACGATCGCGGAAGTATTCGCCCATGGTGCATCCTGCGTAAGCAGAGAGATACTGCATCGCTGCAGACTCAGAAGCACTCGCTGCAACAACAACGGTGTACTCCATCGCGCCCAATTCTGTGAGCTTGCGAACAACGTTAGCAATAGTGGAAGCTTTTTGACCGATCGCCACGTAAACGCAATAAACGCCTTTACCTTTTTGGTTAATGATCGCATCAACCGCAACTGCAGTCTTACCAGTTTGTCGGTCGCCAATGATCAACTCACGCTGACCACGGCCAATGGGAACCATCGCGTCAATCGCCTTCAAACCAGTTTGAACTGGCTGGCTAACGGATTGACGTGCGATAACGCCTGGAGCAACTTTTTCGATAAAGTCAGTTAACTTCGTATTGATTGGGCCTTTGCCATCAATAGGCTGACCAAGTGCGTTTACTACGCGGCCGAGCAACTCTGGGCCAACTGGAACTTCCAAAATGCGGCCAGTACATTTCACTGGATCGCCTTCTTTAATGTGGGTGTACTCACCCAACACTACGGCGCCAACAGAATCACGCTCAAGGTTTAATGCGAGGCCGATAGTGTTGTTAGGAAATTCCAACATTTCGCCCTGCATAACGCCTGACAAGCCATGTACGCGGCAAATACCGTCGGTCACTGAAATTACAGTGCCTTCGTTGCGAACTTGGGAGTCAACGCCCAATTCGCTAATTCGGCTTTTGATCAGCTCGCTGATCTCGGAAGGGTTGAGTTGCATTACTTACTCCTGGGTCTTATTTCGTATGTTCTTAATAGGGTTCACTTATGCGCCAAGACTTGCTTGCATTTGAGCTAACTGAGCCTTAACTGAACTATCCATTACTTCGTCGCCAACTTGAATGCGAACTCCGCCAATCAATGTTGGATCAATTTGGATAGTTGGGCGCAATTCTTTACCCCCAAAGCGCTTCTTCAAACTTGACAACAAATCGTTTAACGCAGAACCCTCTAAAGGGAATGCGCTAGTAATATTTACTTCTGCAGCGCCTTCGCTTTTATTCTTCATTGCTTCAAATTGATGAGCAATTTCAGGAACAGCTGCTAAGCGGTGGTTTTGATTCACAAGATTTAAAAAGCTAGCAACCTTAGGGTCGAGCTTAGTTTTCACCATGCCAGAAAGTAACTTGCTTAAATCATCAGCGGATACTTTTGGGTTGTTTGATAGGGCAGCAACTTCTGGCAAAGCAGCAAGCTGAGCCAATTCATTTAATTGCTCCAAACAGCCTGCAAGCTCAGCCGGCTTAGCACTTTGAAAAAGTGCTTCCGCGTAAGGACGTGCAATGGTGGCTAATTCAGCCATATCAAAGTTCTGCCTTTAGTTGGTCAAGTAATTGGCCATGCGCTTTTGCATCAACTTCGCGACGCAAAATTTGCTCGGCGCCTTTAACAGCGAGAACAGCCACTTCAGCACGCAGAACTTCGCGGGCACGAGTAACTTGCTGGGCTGCGTCTTGTTGCGCTTGAGAAATGATTCGGGCAGCCTCAGCTTGTGCGTTAGCGCGAATTTCTTCGGCTGACATTTGTGCACGTTTTTCAGCTTCGGCAACGCGTTGAACACCTTCTTGGCGTGCTTTAGTTAATTCTTGCTCAGCTTCATTGCTTGCCAATGCGAGCGCTTCTTTACCACGCTCGGCAGAGGCTAATCCATCAGCAATTTTGCTTGAACGCTCATCTAACGCCTTAACCAGCGGAGGCCACACGAAGCGTGCAACAACCCACCATAAGACGAAGAAAACGATCATTTGCGCGAATAGGGTCGCGTTCAGATTCACGATATTCCTTTCAGTATTGTTGAGAACAGTTGGATGACCCGTTGGTCATCCACGCCAGAACAATTACTTAATAACTGCGAGCAGTGGGTTTGCGAAAGCAAACAACATTGCAACACCAACGCCGATCAAGAACGCAGCGTCGATCAAACCAGCCAAAAGGAACATTTTGGTTTGTAGTTCATTGATCAATTCTGGTTGACGGGCGGCGCCCTCAATGAACTTACCACCCATTAGGCCAATGCCCAAACAGGCTCCTAATGCGCCGAGGCCGATGATGAGGCCAATACCGATAGCGGTTAGTCCTTGAATGTTGGCTAAGAATGCTTGCATGTTTACTCCTAAGTATTGAAGGTGAGGTTAAAAATAAAAAAGTTAATGGTGACTATGGGCTTGCCCAATGTAAACCAAGGTCAACATCATGAAAATAAATGCTTGTAACAAAATAACTAAGATGTGGAATATCGCCCAAGCTGAGCCAGCAATAACGTTACCAACAAAGCCAAGCATGTACAAATCTAAGTTAAAGGTCCACATACTTCCCAAGAGGGCGATGAGCAAAAAGAGCAGCTCACCTGCATACATATTTCCGAAAAGTCGCATCCCCAAGGAAACGCCCTTAGCAATGTATTCGATAATGTTTAAAACCAAGTTGAAAGGTGCCAAGTACCACTTTGCGCCGAAAGGTGCAGAAACCAACTCGTGCAAAAATCCGCCTAGGCCCTTAACTTTGAAGCTATAGAAGAACACTAGTAGTAGAACTGAGAACGATAAGCCGAAAGTGGCATTTAGATCGGTAGTAGGTACGATCTTGTGGTGCGGAACGTGAACGCCAAAACTGCCAATAAATTGATTTACGCCAAAGATCCAATCTACTGGCACTAAATCCAAAGTATTTAGGAGAATGATCCAGCAAAAAACGAATAGCGCTAGCGGTGCAATGAAAGTGCGGTCGCCATGAACAATACTCTTAGTTTGGTTATCAACCATCTCAACCAGCATTTCCACTAAACACTGAAAGCGTCCTGGAACTCCAGGGGATGCTCTGCGAGCAGCAAGAACCAAGAGAAAAACGGTGATCAACCCCATTAAAGAGGTCCAAAAGATAGTATCTAAGTTAATAACACTGAAATCAATGGCAGAGGTTTGCGCCCCACCAATGTTATTCAGGTTTTGTAAGTGCTCAGCAATATAAGCAGTAGGTGTAAGCGGTTCGCTAGCCACATGATGGGCTACCTCTGCTGCTGCGTTGACTTCGCTAGACATCTCTGAACTTGTCCTTATCTATATTTACCACTTGTTACCTCCAAAACCACGCTAACAAATAACACTTAAGCGTAGCTAAATAGGTGACAAGCAATGGAATCCATTTCAAATCAGGTTGCTTTAGGGCAAAGCCAATAAACAGGAGAATGGTTGCTAGGATTTTTAAAAATTCGCCAGAAACCACTGCTGCTAAATATCCACCGGGGCTCGATTTTACATTCTTTTTCGCGGCTTCTAAGCGCACCAAAAACAACCCGGAGGGCAAAAACCCAATCAAGCCACCCACTAAAGCCGAGTAAGTATAAACGACTCTTTCTGCCGACTCAGAAAAAAAATAACAAAAACTAGCAATAATCAGGGTAAGCACCGCCTGACTTGTAACAACGAGCCATCCATTGATTGAAGTAAAGTTCTTAGGCTTTGCCTTTCGCAAAGCATCCATCTCGGCCTTACTGAGCGCCTTGAATGAATCCTCATCTTGATCGTTCCATTCAACCGCTTTAATAGGGCGCACTTTATTCAAAACCAATACCCAACTTTTTTAATAAGGAATCAAGCTCATCAAATTGGCTAAAGCGAATTCTGATCTCTCCGCCACTCCCTTTAAGCTTAAATTCAGTGCTTAATCCGATTAAGTCAGCTATTTCCTGAGTTAAACGCTGCATGTCTGGGTCCGCACTCGGGGACTTATTCCCAGACTTATTTTTAGACTTTTTGTCACCAATCTGACCACCAGCAATCACCAAAGCCGCAGTCATGCGCTCTGCCTCACGGACAGACAGGCCTTGAGCAGAAATTCTTTGAGCTAGGGCAACCTGACTTGCGCCTGGTAACGGCAAAAGCGCACGGGCATGCCCCATATCGATGTCGCCGGCCAACAGCATGGCTTGCACAGGCTTAGCTAGCTGAGTAAGGCGCAGTAGATTGGTGATGGCGCTACGAGACTTTCCTACAGCCTTGGCAGCCTGCTCATGAGTAAAACCAAACTCCTCAATCAACCTAGCTAAACCCTGTGATTCTTCGAGAGGATTCAAATCCTCTCGCTGCATGTTTTCCACCAAGGCCATTGCTGCCGCAGCCTGATCATCAGCGTCAGAGACTAAAACGGGAACCTCTTTTAAGCCCGCAATTGTTGCCGCACGAAAGCGTCTTTCGCCAGCAATGATTTCGTATTTGCCAGGAGCTACTAGACGAACCAAGAGTGGCTGCATAACACCTTGCTCGCGAATACTTTCTGCCAACTCTTGCAAAGCACCGGCTTCCATTTTTTGACGCGGCTGATATTTGCCTGCCTGCAAAGCTGTTAATGGCAAACGATTAATTTCGGTGGAAGGATTTGCTTGCTGCGTCTTTTCTCCAAGCAAAGCTTCAAGACCTCTACCTAAACCTTTTTTCTTAATGGCAACCATGATCTTTATTGTTCTTTCTAAAAATTACATGTGCTTGATGCGCTCAACCATCTCGGCACCAAAATCTAAATAGGCTTTTGCGCCACGTGATGATTTATCGAAAGCCACCCCAGGAAGCCCGTAAGACGGGGCTTCAGCAAGACGTACATTACGCGGAATAATGGTCTTAAATACTTTGTCGCCGAAGTGCTCAAGCAGCTGATCGGAAACTTGTTGTTGCAAAGTCATGCGCGCATCAAACATGACACGCAATAAACCAATGATGACTAAGTCGGGATTCAAATTTGCATGCACTTGTTTGATGGTGTTTACCAAATCGGACAAACCCTCTAACGCAAAGTATTCGCATTGCATTGGCACAATCACACCATTTGCTGCACACAATCCGTTGAGCGTAAGTAAGGACAAAGCGGGTGGGCAATCAATCAAAATAAAGTCGTAATCGTTCGCTACTTGAGAAAGAGCATCTTTCAAACGTGCTTCGCGTAAATCTAGATCTACCAATTCAATTTCAGCGCCCGCTAAATCACGATTAGCCGGCAATACGTCATACCCGGAGCTTTCGCAACGCTGCACACATTCTTTAACTGATGTCATACCAATTAATACCTGATATATGCTTGCGTTTAAGTCTGCTTTCTCTACTCCTGAGCCCATAGTGGCATTACCCTGAGGATCAAGGTCAACCAACAAAACGCGCTGCTGTAGTCCTGCTAAACCCGCTGCTAAATTAACGGCGGTAGTGGTCTTACCAACACCACCTTTTTGATTTGCAATACAGAAAATTTTTGCCATGGCTACTTTTGGGTTTACTTAAGAGGTGAGGGTGGATTTTCTCACGGGGGCCAGCACCAAAAGGCGTCGCTCCACCGCTAAATTAGGGATATGAAGGGGCTCATCGGCAACTAAGCACCAATGGTCCATGGAAACATCTTTCATTTCGTCGTCAGCGCGCTTGGCCTTCATTGCAAATACCAAGCCATCGGGCTTTAAGAAGGGCAATGACAGCTCTAAAAAACGTGCGAGATTTGTAAATGCCCGAGAAATGACTGCATCAAATTGTGCTGGTTGTTGCATTGCAGCATCTTCCACCCTCTCACAGAGCACCTCAATATTTTTCAGTTTGAGTTTTCCGCGCACATGCTGCAAAAAAGCCGTCTTCTTCCGAATTGCTTCAATCAATGAAAGGCGCCAATCTGGCTGAACAATAGCAATTGGAATGGCCGGCAACCCGCCCCCTGAACCAAGGTCGGCAATCTTAGGAGATGGGCCCTTTAAGAAGCGTTTCAATACTGGCAAAACTGCAATAGAATCAATCAGATGCAGTCGAATAGAATCTTTCTCACCCTCAATTGCCGTGAGATTATGCACCCGGTTCCAGCGTCCCATTTCTTGCAAAAACAGCTCTAAATCGGCGATATTGCTTGGACTTAATTCCAGCCCAAGATCCTCAATCCCCAAGGCAAGCAACCCCTCACTCATGAGTTTCTTGAGTGCGGCCCAAGCCTTTTTTAAGATGCACTAATAAAAGCGAAAGAGCTGCAGGCGTGACCCCTGAAATCCGGCCAGCCTGACCCAATGTTTCGGGTTTATGCAAATTCAGCTTTTGCTGGACCTCTTTAGATAAGCCAACAACCTGAGAATAATCTAACGACTCTGATAGGGGGAAAGATTCGTTGTGCTCTTGACGAGCAATTTCTGTCGCCTGACGATCAATGTAACCCTGGTATTTAACTGAAATTTCTACCTGATCGCTAATTTGAGACGCCAAGCCAAGATCCTCATCTAAAGTTTCAGGAGCCCACATTCCGCCACCCAAAGCAGTAATAGCCTCATAAGTAACCCCTGGGCGCCTCAATAACTCGGTTAAGTTGCATTCATGGGACAGGTCTTGACCCAGCAACTGAGAAACTAGGGGGGCAGCCTCATGTTTTGGCCCAACCCAAATATCTTGCAAGCGAGATGTTTCACGTGAAACAGCCTCCTGTTTTCTGCAAAACACCTCCCAACGATAGTCGTCCACCAATCCAAGCTCGCGCCCAATTGTGGTTAAGCGCATATCTGCATTGTCTTCGCGCAAGCTCAGGCGATATTCTGCTCGGCTTGTAAACATGCGGTACGGCTCCTGAACCCCACGGGTAATTAGATCGTCAACTAAAACGCCAATATAGGATTCGCTGCGTTTTGGAAGCCAGGGCTCTCTGCCTTTCGCTGCCAAGCCAGCATTGATTCCAGCCAGCATACCCTGCGCTGCAGCCTCTTCATAGCCCGTAGTCCCATTAATCTGGCCAGCGAAGTAAAGGCCGCCAATAGCCCTTGTCTCAAGGCTATGGCGCAATTGGCGTGGATCAAAGAAGTCGTACTCAATTGCGTAGCCAGGGCGGACAATCACCGCAGACTCCATACCCCGAATACTGCGGACTAAGTCCCACTGAACATCAAAAGGTAAGCTGGTAGAAATCCCATTAGGGTAAAACTCGTTAGTTGTTAGGCCCTCTGGCTCCAAAAAGATCTGGTGGCTATTTCTGGAGGCAAAACGATGAATCTTGTCCTCAATTGAAGGGCAGTAGCGAGGGCCAACCCCTTCAATTACGCCGGTATACATCGGTGAACGATCTAAACCGCCTCGAATAATGTCGTGAGTCTTTTCATTTGTATGGGAAATCCAGCAAGGAACCTGCTTGGGGTGCTGCTCTGGTCGCCCCAAATAAGAAAACACTGGTACAGGATCCAAGTCTCCAGGCTGCTCAAGCATGACTGAAAAGTCGATTGTTCGACCATCAATGCGAGGTGGGGTACCAGTCTTCAATCTTCCCTGTGGAAGCTCCAACTCTTTTAATCTAGCTGATAAGGAAACTGCGGCAGGATCTCCAGCACGCCCACCGGCATAGTTATTTAAACCAACATGAATCTTTCCATCTAAGAAAGTACCTGCCGTCAGGACCACTTTTTTAGACTCAAACTCCAAGCCCATTTGGGTAAAAACGCCCTGGACCTGATCACCCTTGACTAATAAATCATCCACTGCGGCCTGGAAGATGCTTAAATTAGATTGATTTTCTAGACGGCGACGAATGGCGGCCTTATATAGAACTCGGTCACCCTGAGCGCGAGTGGCTCGAACAGCAGGGCCCTTACTAGAATTCAAGATACGAAACTGAATGCCAGCCTCATCGGTAGCCGCGGCCATTGCGCCGCCCATGGCATCAATTTCTTTTACTAGATGACCCTTACCAATCCCGCCGATGGAAGGATTGCAGCTCATGGCGCCCAGGTTTTCAATGCTATGGGTAATTAATAGGGTGTCACATCCCATGCGCGCCGACGCAAGCGCGGCCTCGGTCCCAGCGTGACCGCCTCCAACCACAATGACATCGAAACTTTTGGAATAACGCATGATTTGCCTCAGATAGGGCGATGATCATAGCATTTTGTTTGTTTCACGTGAAACAAAAGATTAAAAATTCCTAGAAAAACAATGGGCAGTTTTCTAAGTAATTGATTTAATTAATGAAATAAGCATTCCAGGCTGACTTCAATATCAGCACACTAACAATGACCAAAAAGGCCTTTCTGACAAAGGCGCTGCCATGCTTAATTGCCAATCGACTGCCAAACTGACTACCAACAACATTAGCAATCATCATTGCAAACCCAAGAGGCCAATTAATTTGACCAAGGCTAGCCAACATCAAAATAGCCGCTAAGTTTGTTGCTACATTTACCAATTTCGTTGCCGCAGACGCATGAAGAAAATCAAAACCAAAAAAACGCACGAAACCAAACAACAAAAAACTGCCGGTGCCGGGACCAAAAAAGCCGTCATAAAAACCAATTGTTAAACCAAGAGCAACGCCCTTGATCTGTTGAAAGCGCCCAAGAATTTTCGGTAAGTGGGCCTCTCCAAGCGATGGCTGAAACCAGGTGTACAGCAACAGAAATAACAAAACAAACGGCAAAGCTTTACGCAACAGCTCCGCTGGAAAATTGCTCACTGCATTTGCACCCAAAAGAGAGCCAACAAAACCTGCAACGATTGCTGGCAAAACAATTGCCCAAGGTAAAGAAACATGGCCCAAAAATTTACGCGCTGCATTAAAGGTCCCGCCAACCGCGGCAACCTTATTCGTCGCCAGCAAAGTTGCAGGCGGAACATTGGGGTAAGTAGCAAAAAGGGCCGGCACCTGAATCAAGCCGCCGCCTCCGGCTACAGCATCAACCAGCCCAGCAAAGAAAGCCATTGCCAAAAGCAATGGCCATATGAAAATTGAAAATTCGATGAGAGTCTCTTTTAATTAAATGAGTGCGGCGAGAGCGCCGCACTAAAAATCAAATAATAAAAGGAAAAACAAAAACTCAGTTTTTGTTTTTATAGTACGCAGCAATCTCGCCAACAACGCCACGACGAAATGCTAAAACACAAATGACAAAAATGAAGCCGGTTGCAATTGTGCTCCATGAGCCAATGTTGGCAAGGTAGTTTTGCAAACCAACCACAATTCCTGCGCCAACCACTGGGCCCAGAATGGTTCCCATGCCACCAAGCAAAGTCATCAACACAACCTCGCCGGACATGTGCCAGTGAACATCGGTCAGTGTTGCCAACTGGAACACCAAAGATTTCATGGATCCAGCCAAACCAGATAATGCGGCGGAAAGCACAAAAGACATCAACTTAAAACGATCAACGTCATAACCCAAGGAAATTGCACGAGGCTCATTCTCACGAATTGCCTTAAGAACCTGACCAAACGGGGAGTGCACTGCGCGCATGATGACGGCAAAGCCAAATAAAAAAACTGCTAAAACAAAGTAATACATTGCAACGTCATCTTTTAGGTCAATCAAGCCAAATAACATGCCGCGCGGGACGCCCTGTATTCCATCTTCACCGCCTGTAAATGGAAGCTGAACAGCTAAAAAGTAAACCATTTGCGAAAGGGCCAAAGTCACCATCGCAAAGTAAATACCTTGTCTGCGAATAGCCAACGATCCAATTAAGAATCCCAGAACACCAGAGCCAACAACGCCCAACACAACTCCTAACTCAGGGGAGAGGCCCGCCTCTTTGCAGAAGTAAGCGGTAATGTAAGCGGCAGTTCCAAAAAATGCTGCGTGACCAAAAGATAGAAGCCCAGTAAAACCCAAAAGCAAATTAAATGCGCATGCAAAAAGAGCAAAACACAACACCTTCATTGCAAACACGAGATAAATAAAATCTTGGAACGGCAATAACAGGGCAATTAAAACCAAGATGCCGTAAAGCAATTTTGTTTTTGGATTCATGCTTATTTCTCCCGCCCAAACAGTCCAGCAGGACGAATCAAAAGAACAATTGCCATGATCACAAAAATCACAACGCCGGAGGCCTCTGGATAAAAGACCTTAGTCAGGCCCTCAACTAGACCCAAGCCCAAACCAGTAAGGATGGCACCCATGATCGAGCCCATGCCACCAATCACTACCACCGCAAACACAACAATAATGAGGTTGGAGCCCATCAACGGGTTCACCTGGAAAATAGGGGCCGCCAATACACCAGCGAAACCCGCTAGACCAACGCCATAGGCGTAGGCCAAAGAAATCATCAGCGGGACATTGATACCAAAGGCTTGTAGTAATTTAGGGTTTTCAGTTCCAGCGCGCAAATAGGCACCCAACTTTGTTCTCTCAATCACATACCAAGTTGAGAAACAAACTACCAAAGAGATAACAACTACCCATACACGATACTTTGGCAAGATGATGCCAAGCGACTCTAATGGGATTGCCCCCTGCAATATCTCTGGGGCTGGATAGCTCTCTCCAGAAATGCCGTACCAGTGACGGAACATACCCTCAATAATGAGAGCCAAACCAAAAGTCAGTAACAAGCCATATAGGTGATCAAGGTGGTACAGGCGGCGCAACATTGTGCGCTCCAGAATTAAGCCGAAACCAGCCAGAACCAATGGCACAACAATCAGAGCAAACCAATAATTAATAGATAAGTCAGGGAAGCCAAGCCATTGGCTAATCTGGGTTAAACCAATCCAGGCCACAAAAGCACCCATAGTGTATTGGGCGCCATGTGCAAAATTAATGATGTTGAGAAGGCCAAAAATAATGGCCAATCCCAAACTCAATATGGCATAGAAAGAGCCATTAATAAGACCCACCAAGAGCTGGGCTACCAGCCCTTGAGGGGTAATTCCGAGAAGTTCAAACATTCTTGATTTCTAAATTTCTTACTTATTAACTAACTTGCACTTTGATTGCGAAAGCGGCAAGGTTGCTTCAGCAGCAGGGATGGTCGCGCGCACATTGTAGTAATCCCACGGGCTCTTAGAGTCAGCCGGTTTCTTCACTTCCAACAAATACATGTCATGCTCAAACTTGCCATCCGCACGAATCTTGCCTTTGAAGAGGCCGTCATCGATGTTGGTTGATTTAAGCGCCTTCATTACAGCCTGTGTATCGTCTGTGCCAGCTTTTTGAACCGCATTCAAATAAGCAAGAACGGATGAGTAAACACCGGCTTGAACCATGGTTGGCATACGCTTGTGTTGCAAAATAAAGCGTTTGGAGAATGCGCGGGTCTTGTCATCCTTGTCCCAATAGAATCCTTCTGTAAGGTACATGCCTTGTGCGGCAGGCAGGCCCAAAGAATGCACGTCGGAGATAAACATCAACAAAGGAACAACCGTTTGTTTTTTGTTGATACCAAACTCAGAGGCTTGCTTAACGGTGTTGATAGTATCTTGACCAGCATTTGCCAAAGCAACTACGTCCGCACCACTAGCTTGCGCCTTTAAAAGGTATGAAGAGAAATCGCTATTAGGGAAAGGGTGTTTGCTAGTGCCCAAAACTTTACCGCCATTAGCAGTCACAACAGCCGTCGCATCTTTCTCAAGAGCAGCACCGAAAGCATAGTCGGCAGTAATAAAGTACCAATTCTTTTTACCCTGTTTTACAACTGCCTTACCTGTGCCATTAGATAGTGCATATGTGTCATAAGCCCAATGCACATTGTTTGGCGTACATTTTTCATTGGTAATAGTTAAGGAGCCTGCGCCAGAAACCAAAGTAATCTTGTTCTTTTGCTCTGCTACTTCCATCACAGCCAAGGCAACGTTGGTTGAAACTAATTCAACAATCACATCCACGCCGTCTTTGTCGTACCATTCGCGCGCTTTGTTTGCTGCAATATCGGCCTTGTTTTGGTGATCAGCACTAACAAGTTCAATCTTTTTTCCAATTACAGTACCGTCTTTGGAAAAATCAGCAATTGCCATTTTTGCAGCAATCACTGCACCGGGGCCAGCCAAATCAGAATAGGTTGATGAAAGGTCGGTTAATACACCAATCTTTACAACGTCGCCACTTACCTTAGATCCACTTTGTGCAAATGCTGGGTTTGAACCAAATATGGTCGCCGCAACCAGACATGCGGTTATTTGCTTTAACTTCATTACCGTCTCCTATAGAAATCCACTAAACACCAAGATACTCATTTAATAAAGTTGCTTTTTCTGCAAGCTCGCTTTGTTGCACCACCTCAACCACATTTCCGTGCTCAACCACATAATGACGATCAGCCAAGGGTGCAGCAAAGCGGAAGTTTTGCTCAACCAACACAATCGTGAAGCCTTTGTTGCGCAATCTGGTAACAACTTCTCCAAGCTTTTGCACAATCACGGGCGCCAACCCCTCAGTAATCTCATCCAACAACAATAACTTTGCACCGGTTCTCAAAATTCGCGCCATCGCTAGCATTTGCTGCTCGCCACCAGATAAGCGGGTGCCGGGGCTATTTTTTCTTTCATAGAGGTTTGGAAACATTTCATAAATCTCATCCAAACCCATGCCGCCAGGCGCAATCTCCGGCAAAAGCAAAAGGTTTTCCTCTGTACTCAAGCTAGCAAAAATTCCTCTTTCCTCTGGGCAAAAACCAACCCCCAAACGAGCAATCTTATAAGTAGGCATGGAGATAGTTTCCGCCCCATACACCTCTACAGAACCAGTTCTTTTGCTAGTTAAACCTAAGATGGTCTTCAGAATAGTGCTTCGACCGGCGCCATTTCTTCCAAGTAAAGTAACAACCTCGCCATCACGCACAGCAAAATTCACGCCATGCAAAATGTGAGATTCGCCATAACAAGACTCTAAATTTTTAACCTCTAGCGCCATGGTGATCATAGGTTGTCTCCCCCATGGCTACCCATATAGGCCTCAACAACTAGTGGGTTGCTTGAAACCTCATGATAAGAACCCTCAGCCAGCACGGAGCCACGCTGTAAAACGGTAATACGATCTGCAATTGAAGAAACCACCTTCATATTGTGTTCAACCATCAGAATAGTGCGGCCCTTGGCTACACGATCAATCAATTCTGTTACGCGCTCAACATCTTCATGCCCCATTCCCTGGGTGGGCTCATCCAAAAGCATTAACTCCGGCTCCATAGCTAAAGTTGTTGCAATTTCAAGCGCCCTTTTACGGCCATAAGCTAGGTTGAGCGTTTCCTCGTTGGCAAAGTCTTCCAAGCCAACCTCGTGTAGAAGCTCTAAAGCGCGCTCATTAAGCACATTTAAAGAGTTTCCAGACTTCCAGAAGTGAAACTCGGTTCCCAACCCTGGCTGCAGTGCAACACGAACATTTTCTATAACCGTTAAATGTGGAAAAACAGCGGAAATCTGAAAGGAGCGAATAATGCCCCGTCTCGCAATTTGTGCTGGGGCCTCTTTGGTGATGTCAAAGCCATTGAATAAGATTTGGCCGCTGCTGGGCTCTAAAAACTTAGTCAGCAAATTGAAGCAGGTTGTTTTGCCAGCTCCATTGGGCCCAATCAAGGCGTGAATGGTTCCCCGAGCGACATCTAGGTTCACATTAGTGACCGCAGAAAACCCCTTAAAGGATTTCCCCAGTCCAATTGTTTTTAATATTGTTTCTTGCAATGTCATGCCCTCTACCCCCTACTTGGGAGCAAGAATACGAGAATACCCGAAGATGGCTTGGGTTTATATAGCAATAACCCTAAACAATTAGGGTGCGCAACAGAACAAAACTTAAGAGATTTTTTGAAATTGCTGAATTGCCAAACGAGCCAATTCATCCAAGACGTCCACAGGAATCCTTTGGGCGCCCTGCACAATCATTAGCGCATATGGTTTCGCTAGGGCCGAGGCTTCAGGACAGAGTCGCAACTCATCGCCCTCTGATGGGGACTGGCTGCGCCAGTAATTGATGGCAGCCTCTAACTCTTGGATTGTTACAAACAACATGAAAATTATTTTTACTTATCTTTGGTTGCAAGCATAGTGCCACGGCATTTTTTTGCACCACAACGGCATTCGTAATCTTTTTTCATTTGCCTGGTAATTTTGCCCTCAATATCAAGTGAGTAGTCATAAAACAACTCTTCACCAACCTTAAGGGCGCGCTTTGCATAAATAAACACGCGGGGCTCACCATCAAAACTATCTTCCCGGGTTTCGCAAATTGGCTTACATGAGTGGTTGATCCAGCGGGCAGCATTCCCACCATATTTCGCATCAATCACACGACCATCTTCCAATGAAAAGTAAAAGGTGTGATTAGGGTCTTTAGGGTCGTGGGGGTGGCGCTTCTCTGCAAGCCTCCAACTGATGCGCTCACCCTTGTATTCAATAATTGCCTGACCCTTTTTAATGGGCTTGGCAACAAATACGCCTTTTCCATGAATGGGGGAAGATTTCACAACAATAGATGATCGGTCCACCTTGGGTGGTTTTAATTTTTTGGCTGTCATAAATTAAACGTCTAGGTTGCGGGCAATAAGGGCATTTTTTTCAATAAATGCGCGACGAGGCTCAACCTCATCCCCCATGAGTGTAGTAAAGACCTGGTCCGCAGCAATCGCATCTTCAATCTTTACCTGCAAGAGTGTTCTAGAGCTTGCATCCATGGTGGTTTCCCACAGCTGTGATGGATTCATCTCGCCAAGGCCTTTATAGCGCTGACGACTCAACACGCGCTCTGCCTCAGACAATAACCAAGCAAAGGCGGCCCTAAAGTCCCCAATAGTTTGCTCTTTTTGGTTTTTGTCAGGGTCGCCACGACGAACCTTGGAGCCCGCCACAACCTTGCCCGATAAAACAGCTGCAGCATTTGCAAGGCTTTGGTAATCATCACCATGAACAAAGTCCGAGTTAATGGAAGACAACTTCAGATTTCCATGAATACGGCGCGATAACAACAAGCGGAAGCGCTCAGTACGGTCTTCTTTTTGAACAATAACCTCTGGTGGCAAAGCTAAAGGGTTCAAAGAATCCGCAAGCGCTTGCCTTAAACGATCAGCAGACTCATTTGCTGATTTTTCTGTGTCCAGATTTAATGGTGTTCCTGAGGCAATTGCACGCAAAGCATCTTCATCAATGGTTCGAGATAGGCGGTCAACGATCAACTGAATCACTTGATAGTGTTTTGCCAACTCATTGAGCGCCTCACCCTCAATAATTTCGCCTGATGGAGTTTGTAGGGATGCTGTTTCAAGTGCAATTTTTAACAGTAGTTGATTTAGTTCGTTGTCATCTTTAATGTACTGCTCGTTCTTACCAAACTTTACCTTGTAGAGTGGTGGTTGAGCGATATAGATATGGCCACGCTCGATCAACTCAGGCATCTGCCTATAGAAGAAAGTTAACAACAGTGTGCGGATATGACTACCGTCAACGTCTGCGTCGGTCATGATAATGATGCGGTGATAGCGCAATTTATCCGCCTTATATTCTTCGATCCCGATGCCAGTGCCCAGAACGGTAATTAGAGTAACCACCTCTTGGCTGGCAAGCATTTTGTCAAAACGTGCTTTTTCTACGTTAAGGATTTTTCCTTTTAAAGGAAGAATTGCTTGGAAGCGACGATCGCGCCCCTGTTTTGCAGAGCCTCCCGCGGAGTCTCCCTCAACAATAAAGAGTTCAGATTTGGTTGGATCTTTTTCTTGGCAGTCGGCCAACTTACCAGGCAGGCCAAGCCCATCCAAAACACCCTTACGTCTAGTCATATCGCGTGCTTTGCGTGCGGCTTCGCGAGCACGGGCTGCATCAACAATCTTACCGCACAGAATCTTCGCGTCGGCTGGGCGTTCTTGAAGATATGCGCTCAATGCTTCAGCAACAATTTCTTCAACCGGGCCACGCACCTCACTAGAAACCAATTTGTCTTTTGTTTGGCTGGAGAATTTTGGTTCTGGAACCTTCACCGATAAAACGCAGGCCAAGCCCTCGCGCATATCATCACCAGAAATTTCTACTTTTGCTTTTTTAGCAACTTCATGCTCATCAATGTATTTATTAATTACGCGTGTCATTGCGGCACGCAAGCCGGTCAAGTGTGTTCCACCATCCCTCTGTGGAATGTTGTTAGTAAAACAAAGTACTTGCTCACTAAAGCTATCATTCCACTGCATAGATACTTCAGCAGTAATTTGACCGCCTAGGTCTGAAGGGCGATTACCCTCAGCATAAAAAATATTAGGGTGCAATACGTGTTTAGTTTGGTTGATGTACTCAACAAACCCTTTTACACCACCAGAGAATGCAAAGTCTTCTTCTTGACCGGTGCGTTGATCAATCAGTTTAATGTGAACACCGTTGTTTAAGAATGAAAGTTCGCGGATACGCTTAACCAAAATTTCATAATGAAACTCAACGTTTCCAAAGATTGTTTCGTCGGCCAAAAAGTGAACTTCAGTTCCTGAAAGCTCCGTGTCACCATTAACGGTAATTGGAGAAACTAAAACCCCATTCTCATCAACAACATTGCGATTTTGAATAACGCCGCGCGCAAACTCCATGTAATGCGCTTTGCCGTCACGCCGGATGGTTAACTTCAACCATTTAGATAGCGCATTTACGCAACTAACACCCACACCATGTAGACCGCCAGAAACTTTGTAACTGTTTTGATCGAACTTACCACCTGCATGCAGCTCGGTCATAACGATTTCAGCAGCACTGCGTTTCGGCTCATGCTTATCGTCGTATTTAATCCCTGTTGGGACACCACGACCATTATCGACAATAGAAATAGAGTTATCAGTTTGAATAACTACTGTGATTTCAGAACAATAACCTGCTAAAGCTTCATCAATGGAGTTATCCAAAACCTCAAATACAAGGTGATGCAGACCTGTACCATCGGATGTGTCACCGATGTACATACCAGGCCGTTTACGAACAGCCTCAAGACCCTCTAAGATTTGAATCGATGCAGCGCCGTACTGCTCTACTACCTTTTTTTCTTCAGTCATTTTTTTCTAAGTTAAATACGCATTGGCATCACAACATACTTAAAACTCTCTGAGCCAGGCAGAGTAATCACAGCACTGCTATTTGCATCACCCAAGCTAATTTGAATCTTTTCGCTCTTTAGGTTTGATAAAACATCCAACAAGTAGCTAACGTTAAATCCAATCTCTACCGCATCACCAGAATACTCAGTCTCAATTTCTTCTTGAGCCTCTTCTTGCTCAGCGTTGGTTGATTGAATTGTGATGCGGTTTGGGGATAATGAAAAACGAACACCTTTAAATTTGTCTGTTGTCAAAATAGCGGCACGTTGAAGTGCTGATTGAAGAGTTTCACGACCAACTACGAGTGAGTTTTTATGACCCTTCGGAATCACTCTTTGAAAGTCTGGGAACTTACCTTCAACTAATTTTGAGATTAACTCAATATCCCCAAATGAAAACTTCACCTGATTAGTTGTCAAACTAATTTCCAAGGACTCATCAGAATCTTCAAGCAAGTGCTGGCACTCTAAAATTGTTTTGCGAGGAATAATGATTTCTTGTTTTTGACCAGAGCCTGAGGGGGCCTCTGCTAGCTCAACCTGAGAGTAAGCAAGGCGGTGACCATCTGTTGCCACTGCAACTACCTCTTTACCCTCAATTACCAACAGCATCCCATTTAAGTAATAACGAATATCTTGCTGAGCCATTGAAAAATGCACTTGGCTTATGAGTTGACGGAAAGTCTTTTGTGACATCTTCCAAGCAGCAGTTACCTCACCCACACTTTGCATCACCGGAAACTCAGTTGCAGAAAGTGTTTGTAAAGAGAAGCGGCTTTTGCCGCTTTGTACAACCATCTTGTTATCTTTAAGATTTAAAGATACTGGACCCTCTGGCAATGCACGCAAAATATCTAAAAGTTTTCTAGCGGCAACGGTGGTTGTTACATCCTCAGTACCAACACCAAAATTAGCGTTTGTTGTAATTTGAATTTCAATATCAGTGGAGATGAATGAAACCTTTTCTCCAACCTTTTTAAATAAGAGATTTGCCAAAATTGGCAGTGTGTGTCTGCGTTCAACAATTCCACTAACAACCTGAAGTGGTTTTAGTAGGCTATCGCGAGAAGTGTTAACGAGTTGCATTGCTTTTAAATCCTTGTATATATCTTAGTAGTAATAGTAATAAGGGTTCGAAATTCCGTGGATAAGTCAAAAACCTCTTAAAAAACAACAAATTGAAGACTAAAAAACCTGTGGAAAACTCTTGTATAAGCACTGCATAAAAAGGGGATAACTTTTTATCAATACCCTATTTTTGCATGAAGCTGAACCTTTCCACAATTTATCCACATCTAATCCCCAAACTTATTACTAGGGTTGTCCACAACCTTATCCACAAGCAAAAAACTACGCCTTTAAGGTTTGCTCAATAACATGAATCTCATGGTTTAACTGGCCATCATGGGCTCGCTCATCTGCAATCTTGCGAACGGCGTGAAGGACGGTTGTGTGGTCCCTACCGCCAAATAATTCACCAATCTCCGGCAAACTTTTTTGTGTCAATTCTTTAGCCATAAACATTGCAATTTGACGGGGGCGAGCAATATTAGCTGGACGCCTTTTGGAATACATGTCTGCAACCTTGATGCTATAGAAATCAGCAACCGCCTTTTGAATGTTTTCAACAGAAACTTGACGATTTTGGATGGAAAGCAGGTCTTTTAGTGCTGTTCTAGCAACCTCAATCGTGACCTCGCGACCGTGGAAGCGAACAAACGCCAAAATCTTTCTCAAAGCCCCCTCTAGCTCACGAACGTTTGAGCGTAGGTGTTTTGCCACAAAGAATGCAACATCCTCACTCATGGGGATGCCTTCACTAATGGCCTTTTTCATTAAAATAGCGACACGCATTTCTAGTTCCGGCGGCTCAATGGCAACCGTTAGCCCGGAATCAAAACGGGAAATAAGGCGATCATCAATACCCGCCATTTCCTTGGGGTAGGTATCACTAGTAATAATGACTTGGGCTTTGTTGCTTAATAAGGCCTCAAAAGCGTAGAAAAACTCTTCCTGAGTCCTGGATTTGCCGCTAAAAAACTGAATGTCATCAATAAGTAAGAGATCTAAGGAGTGGTAGTAGCGCTTAAAGCGGTCAAACGCCTTTTGTTGGTATGCGCGGACCACATCTGAAACATACTGTTCGGCGTGGATATAGCGAATACGGGCGCTTGGCTTCTCTTTTAAAAGGTGATTACCAATCGCGTGAATTAAATGGGTCTTACCCAGGCCTACTCCACCATATAAGAACATGGGGTTGTAAGAGGTTCCAGGGTTGTGCGCCACCTGAATAGACGCAGCCCTAGCAAGTTGATTGGCTTTACCAGTAACAAACGTTTCAAAAGTAAGATTTGGATTGAGTTTCGAATGATCTTCAATCTCAAAAGCACTCTCTTCTACCGATATGCTTGGTTCCGGGATCTCCACAAAAACATTTTTTTCTGTGGGCTCTTCTATCGATACTGGGGGTGCGGTATTGGTTGCGCCACCCTCGACAGAAAGCGTAAAACTGACATTAATGGGGCGCCCAAAATACTGGGAGGCCAACTCTTGGAATCGGTCGGCAAACGTTTTTTTGGTCCAGTCCAACTTAAATCGGTTGGGAGCTCCAATTGTTAGTGAGTCATCACTTTCAACAAAAGACAATAAGGTAAGAGGCTGAATCCACGTTTTAAACTGTTGGGGCGACAGTTCGCGAGATAAAATGCCGATAGCATCATCCCAGAACCCCAGTGGGCTAATTGAATTCAAGGCGGGGGGATTGTGTAGGTTGCTCATATTTTTGGAGGATCCATTGTAGCGATGCTCCAAAGTTATCCACAAGCAACAAAAACGTGGAAAAGCTGTGGATAACTTGTGAACAATATAAAAATCTCTATTTAAATTAATGATTTAAGAGAAATTTGACTAAAAATAGAGAAAAACACCTACATATTCATTAAGATTGATTGACCTTTTGCTCTGCAACAAGGAAAATACTTGGTTTTCCAGGGATCGAACATGAAAAGAACTTACCAACCCTCAGTAACTCGTCGCAAGCGTACACACGGCTTCCGTATTCGCATGAAAACCAAAAGCGGACGCGCAGTTTTAAATGCTCGTCGTGCAAAAGGCCGCAAGCGTTTGGCTGTGTAACTTAGCCATTGAATAGCGCAAGGATTTCTGAATTACTTAAAGCACGCCCCAAGACAAGTTTGTACTGGGGTATGTATATTGCATCCACTCAAGAGGGCCTCAAGCCTGACTTGGGGGTTGCGGTAGCAAAGAAGTTGGCCAAAAGAGCGGTTGATCGAAACCGCCTAAAGCGGATGATTCGCGAATTGGTTTGGACGGCTCAAGCCAACACATTAAACAAAGATGTTGTGGTCAAGCTCAAAAAACCAATCGGTCGCGAAACCCGGGGCAGACTCAGAAAAAAAGAAAAAGAAATTTTGCGCTCTCAAATTTCGGGGCTGCTTTAGGTGCGCGCCTTAAATAATGCGGCAATTAAGTTGGTAAAAATATATCAATTCGCCTTAAGTCCATATTTAGGTATGCACTGCAAGTATGTACCCAGCTGTTCGCAATATGCATGTGACTGCTTTAGTCATTACGGATTTATTAAAAGCTTTGGCCTAACGGCGTGGCGTCTTTTGCGCTGCAACCCGTTGTCACACGGCGGTTATGATCCTGCTGTAAAAGATACAAAACACCAACTTAAGTGAATGTAAATGGACTTTAAAAAAACAATTCTTTGGGCAGTATTCTCGATGTCGGGTCTCATGCTCTACAACAATTGGCAGGTTCATGAAGGTAAGCCATCCTTGTTTGGTGGCGCCCCAGCGAGCTCCCCGGTTGCGGCTGACAAGACCACAATAGGAGGCAAGGTTGATGTCCCCATGCAAGCTGCAGGCGCGCCGGCTGTTGCCGTAACGCCAGTGCTTAGTGGCGGCACCATAGAAGGCGCAGAAAAGTTCACACTCCAAAATGATGTGCTGGCATTGGAAATTAGTGCCAGCGGAGCGAATGTAATTGATGCTAAGTTATTAAAAGAATTAACTGCTGAGAAAAATCCAGTAGAGCTTTTTCAATACACACCAACACACAAATACTTTGCACGATCTGGTTTAATTTCTTTAAACAACAACGACCTTCCAAATCACACGAGCACCTTTAAATTAGTACAGTCAGGAAAAGATGGTTCAGGCAGGCCGTTTGCAGTGTTAGCCAGCGAACGCAACGGCGTCAAGCTTGAAAAAACATTCATCCTAAATCCTGGTAGCTATGTAGTAGATGTTGGCCATCGCGTCACACAAACAACAAGCAACCCAAACCCTATTGTTTTGTACACAGAAATTGTGCGCGACGCTTCACAAGAGCAAAAAATCGGCCCATTTGGCGGCGCCTTCTCAGCCAGCACATTTACTGGGCCGGCCGCGTACACAGACAAAGAAAAGTTTAATAAGCTGGAGTTCTCGGCAATTGATAAAAACAAAATTACCATTCCAACGCAAGTTGCTGCTGGTGAGCCAGCTTGGATCGCCATGGTTCAGCATTACTTTGCGAGCGCCTGGATTCCAGGCGACAAAGATGCGCGGGATATTTATGTTGGAAGAATAGATAACGGCCTGTACCGAATTGGTATGCAAACACCCCTCGGTGTTGTTGCCCCAGGAACAACCGTAGTAGAAAAAGCCAGATTATTTGTGGGACCTCAAGAAGAAAAGGTTCTGGAGACGATTGCTCCAGGCTTTGAGTTGCTTAAGGACTACGGTTATCTGACCATCATCGCTAAGCCTATTTTCTGGCTGTTAGAAAAAATTCATGGTTATGTTGGTAACTGGGGTTGGTCAATCATTCTGTTGACCATCTTAATTAAGTTGGTGTTCTTCCCCCTGTCTGCTGCAAGTTACAAATCGATGGCTCGCATGAAAGAAGTGCAACCACGCCTGGTAGCGATGAAGGAGCAGTACAAGGGCGAACCACAGAAGCTCAACCAAGCCATGATGGAGATGTATCGCAAGGAAAAGATTAATCCGTTGGGTGGATGTTTGCCGGTTGTCATTCAGATTCCCGTGTTCATTTCTTTGTATTGGGTACTATTGTCATCGGTTGAGATGCGTGGCGCACCATGGGTTTTGTGGATTCATGACCTCTCAGTCCCTGACCCGTACTACATTTTGCCAATCATCATGGCCATCTCGATGTTTGTGCAAACCAAACTGAACCCAACGCCTCCAGATCCAATTCAGGCGAAGGTGATGATGTACATGCCGATCGTCTTTTCAATCATGTTCTTTTTCTTCCCTGCGGGCTTGGTTTTATATTGGGTTACTAATAACCTTCTATCGATTGCTCAACAGTGGCAGATTAACCAGATGTTTGGAAAAAAGCCCGCTAAGTAATTTGAGCGCGGCATAACTCGCTTGCAATAAATAGACAGCAATGATGACGAGAAAAGTGCCCATCATTGCTGTTGCAACAGCGCCGGGCAAGGCGGGTGTCGGGGTTATTCGCATCAGCGGAAAAAATTTGAGCGCTATGTCGAGCGCACTGTTTCAAAAAACCCTTTCTCCAAGACAAGCAAATCTATTAACACTCTGCGATGAGAGTGGCCAAGCCATTGATCAGCTTATTGCAATTCATTTCGTTGGACCAGCTTCTTTTACGGGCGAAGATGTTTTAGAGCTTCAGTGCCATGGTGGCCCACAACTTCTTGAGTTGGTGATGAAACGCTGTTTAGAGTTGGGCAAAGCCGAGGGACTTGTCATTGCAGAGCCGGGCGAATTTACCCTGCGTGCCTATCTCAACAACAAAATTGATTTAACCCAGGCTGAGGCTATTGCAGATTTAATTGACGCGCAAAGCGAGGCTGCTGTTCGCGGCGCAGCTCGTTCTTTGCAGGGTGCTTTTTCTGACGACATCAATAATCTCATTGAAGAAATTACTCAACTCAGGATTTTAGTTGAGTCGACTTTAGATTTCCCAGAGGAAGAAATTGAGTTTCTAGAAAATGCTCAGGCGCGCCAGCGCTTAACCGCCGTTAAAGAAAAGTTAAAAGCTTTACGTGCTGGCGCTAAACAGGGAAAAATCTTGCGTGACGGGATTCAGCTGGTTTTGGCTGGAGCGCCCAATGTGGGGAAAAGCTCTTTGCTTAATCGCTTGGCCGGCGAAGAGGTAGCCATTGTTACCCCCATTGCCGGGACAACCAGAGACCGGGTTAAAGAAAGCATCACCATTGACGGTGTGCCTATGCATATTATTGATACAGCTGGTCTGCGCGAAACAACCGATGTTGTAGAGGCAAAAGGCATTGAAAGATCCTGGGATGCCATTCGTTTGGCAGACATAGTCATTTTTTTGACTGATGCTCAGTCGGGCGCCCAACAGGACGACCTAAAAGCCCAGATTTTGAGGGAATTACCACCTAAATGCGCTGTGCTTGAGTTTGTCAATAAGGCTGATTTGCTCCAAGAATCATCAAAAACTGCGCCCAGTGAAGCTTTGCTGATTTCCGCCAAAACTGGAGAGGGAATTGAGGCGCTAAAACAGAGGATTTTGGAGCTTGTGGGCTGGGCTGGACCCCAGGAGGGTGCCATTTTGGCACGCAGAAGGCATTTAGACTGTATAGAGCGCGCTGCCGAACATATTGAAAAATCAGAAGAATTCGCTGTAAATGGCAATAATTCTCTCGAATTATTTGCAGAAGAGCTCTCTTTGGCCCAAAGACACTTGGGTGAAATTACCGGAAAACTTCTTCCAGACGACCTTTTGGGAAAAATCTTCAGCCAATTCTGTATTGGCAAGTAAAGGGTTTGTGCTGTGTCTAGCCCACAGAGCAAATGTGACCGAAATGTTAAAATCGTCGGATTAAAAAATTTAATTTTCATAGGGAAACATATGACTTCAACTACTAGCGGCCAGATTAATGTGAATGCGCCGGCTTACGTAAAAAACAAGCGTCTAATTGAGTGGGTTGGCGAAGTGGCAGCTCTTACCAAGCCTGACGCCATTCGTTGGTGTGATGGCTCACAAGCTGAATACGACGAATTGTGCGAGTTATTGGTGAGTGCTGGTGTATTTAAGCGCCTTAACCCTGCTAAGCGTAAAAACTCATTTTTAGCTTTGTCTGATCCTGAGGATGTGGCGCGTGTCGAAGATCGCACCTTTATCTGCTCAGCAAAGAAAGAAGATGCTGGTCCAACCAACAATTGGGTAGAGCCAAGCGAAATGCGTGCAACATTGAATCCATTGTTTGATGGTTGTATGCGCGGTAGAACCATGTATGTAGTGCCCTTCTCTATGGGACCAATTGGTTCACCAATCGCACACATTGGTGTCGAGTTATCTGATAGCCCTTATGTTGCGATCAACATGAAGTTGATGACTCGCATGGGTAAAGCGGTAATCGATCAGCTTGGTGCTGACGGCGAGTTTGTTCCTTGTATTCACACTGTGGGCAAGCCTTTGGCTGCTGGTGAAAAAGACGTTGCATGGCCAAACAACAAAAACAAATACATTGTTCATTACCCAGAAACACGTGAGATTTGGTCTTTCGGTTCAGGCTACGGCGGTAATGCATTGTTAGGTAAAAAATGTTTTGCATTGCGCATCGCCTCCAATATGGGTCGCGATCAAGGTTGGTTGGCCGAGCACATGTTGATCTTGGGCGTAACTTCACCTGAGGGTAAGAAATATCACATTGCAGCTGCATTCCCTTCTGCATGTGGCAAAACCAACTTCTCCATGATGATTCCTCCAAAAGGATTTGAGGGTTGGAAAGTAACCACTATTGGTGATGACATTGCTTGGATCAAGCCACGCAAAGATGCTGTTACTGGCAAAACCCGTTTGTTTGCGATTAACCCAGAGTCTGGCTACTTTGGCGTTGCTCCTGGAACAAATCGCCAAACAAACCAAAACTGTATCGACTCCCTCAATCAAGATGTGATCTTCACAAACGTTGGTTTGACTGATGACGGTGATGTTTGGTGGGAAGGTTTGACAGAAACTCCACCAGCACACTTGATCGACTGGCAAGGTAAGGATTGGACCCCGGCTGACGGCGCTGCTGGCCGTAAAGCCGCGCACCCAAACTCACGCTTTACTGTTGCAGCAACTAACAACCCAGCGGTTGATCCAAACTGGGATGATCCTGCAGGCGTTCCTATTGATGCATTCTTGTTTGGCGGCCGCCGTTCAAATACCGTGCCTTTGGTTAGCGAGGCGCGCGATTGGGTTGAAGGCGTTTACATGGCTGCAACATTGGGCTCTGAAACTACCGCAGCAATTACGGGTCAAATCGGCGTTGTACGTCGTGACCCATTCGCAATGATTGCATTTGCCGGTTACAACATGAGCGACTATTTCCAACATTGGCTCAATATTGGCAAAAAGCTTGAAGCCGAAGGCGCAGTATTGCCTAAGATCTACTGCGTGAATTGGTTTCGCAAAGACGAGAATGGCAAGTTTGTATGGCCAGGCTTCGGTGAAAACATGCGCGTTCTTTCTTGGATTTTGGGCCGCGCAGAAGGTAAGGCAAGCGGCAAAGAAACTCCGTTTGGTATTACCCCAGAGTACAGCGATATGCATTGGGGTGGCCTCGACTATTCCGCAGAAAAGTTCACTAAAGCGATCACCGTTGGAATTGATGATTGGAAGAATGAGCTTAAGCTGCACACAGAATTGTTCGAGCATCTTGGCGATCGCTTGCCAAAAGAGATGAAAGAAACTCGCTCCAAGATCGAACAACGCCTGAATGCTTAAGCTTCATAAGCCTTTAGCAATATCAAGCGTTTTATCAAGACTTAATCAATGACCAAACCCCAACACCATGAAATAGTGGTGATTGGGGCAGGCATTTGTGGGGCAACCATTGCAAATGAGTTGCTTGAGCGCGGCCAAGCAGTTTGTATTATTGACGCCGCACCATCCCCAGCCACTGCTTGTTCAAGCCATGCTTACGCCATCGCACATCCGCATATTGGCAAAGGGTCTCCCCGTTTATTGCGTTTAACGCGCCTTGCATTTCTACTAGCAGAAGCGCGCTGGAAAAATGTGTGGCGGCAACACGGGATATTTCAGCCGACCAAAAAAGATAAAACTTTTGATCGAGCTGCAACAGAAGAGCATCTCCATTCATTGAATCTTGATGAAGACATGGCCATTGCAATGGATGCTCAAGAGGCTAAACAGTTTTGTGGAGTTGAACAAAGCGGTATTTGGTTGCCGCGTGGCGCCGGTTTAAATTTGCATGAAACAAGCAAGGAGTTGTTACACGAACAACGGCGATTAACTTGTGTGTGGAACACGCGCATCGCGCGCTTAGAAGAGCTCAGGAATCAGTGGCATTTATTTGATGCCTCAAACAATCTGATTGTGACAGCAAATCAAGTTGTAGTGGCCTGCGCCATGGAAGCAAAAGATCTTATGAATAGTATCGGTATTCGTTTGCCCTTAAGGCCTGTGCGCGGCCAGTTGAGCATTTTCACGGTTCGGAAAGATGACCCTTGGATCAAAAAATTACCTCAGGTTGGCATCTCTGGAGATGGATATTGTTTGCCAGCCAAGCGACTTGATGATGGCAGTTATCAATGGATTGTTGGATCTAGTTTCGATGAGGGAGAGGATGAACTCTCACCAAGAGAAAGCAGTGATGACTTCAATCGTGAGCAGGCTAAGCGCTTAGTGGATTACGAAGAAGGTAATCTTTCTTCGTTAATGAAGTCTGGAGAGTTTGTGGGCATTCGTTGTGTCGCCGGCGATCGTTTACCAATCATCGGCGCACTTCCTCAGCGCCCAGGAATATTTTTAGCTACTGCCTTGGGCTCGAGAGGAATTTTGTGGTCCGCTCTAGCGGCTAAGCTGATTACAGCTCAACTGCTAGAGGATGACTTTGCTTTGCTTGCGCGCTTAGGTTTTGCTGCAGACTTAGTCGCTGCACTTGCGCCCGCTCGTTTCTTTGCGGGAGCGGCGCCTTCAGCCTTAGGCGCTTTAGCCTCAAATTCAAAACCAATTTTGCCGGCAGAATCTAGCGCTAAATAGGCCTTAAAGCCACGGCCAGTGCGGTTTGACTTAAAGTTAGTTAGAAGATCTGTTTTGCCCTCTTTCAGTAACTTCTGAACCTGTTCTGGCGAGACCTCTTGTTGTAGAACTACTTTTCCGGTTTTGAAATCACATGATTTATTGGGGCCAGTATTGTTTTCACAAACGTAACGCATGCCATCTTCATATACTGCGCCCGAACACTTTGGACAAACGCCTAGCGCTAGACGGCCCGTGAAATCGACGGCTTCAGTCTCATCATCTTGCGTGTTGCCAAAATCAAACTCAAGTTTGAAACCCGCATTTGGATAATCTTTGTCATCCTCTGGAATTTCGCTTAATTTAATAATTGCGGCAAATGGACGCCCCATTTTGCTGCGGAAACCTTGCAGAGGTCCGATGATTTTTTCACGCAACAACTCTTCAACTTCAGGATATTCAAATGCGCGCCCACCAGGTGTTTTGCTAATCGTAAAGCCGCACTTTTCACAGGCAAAACGTCGATAGTTTTCCTTTACCGGACCCTTACAGTGTGGGCATGGCGTGGTCATGGTAGCGTAGTCGCCTGGAATGGTATCGCTATCGTATTCTTTAGCACGCTTGACGATGCGCTGAGTCATTTGCGCGATCTCTTGCATGAAAGTATCGCGATTCATCTTGCCCTGCTCGATGAGAGAAAGTTTGTTCTCCCAGCTACCAGTGAGATCAGGGCGAGTTAACTCTTCAACATCTAAGCCGCGCAACAAAGTCATTAGTTGGAAGGCTTTTGCAGTTGGAATCATCTCACGAGCTTCGCGCACCATGTATTTTTCAGCCAGCAGGCCTTCGATGATGGCAGCTCTAGTTGCTGGTGTACCCAATCCCTTTTCAGCCATCGCTTCGCGCATGTCATCATCATCAACCCACTTACCCGCACTTTCCATTGCAGAGAGTAAGGTTGCTTCTGTATAGCGTGCTGGCGGCTTGGTTTTCAATGGCACAGCTGCAATAGACTCAGTTTGTACGGCCTCACCCTCTTGGACGGGAACGAGTTCATCGTCTGCTTGATTAGATTTGCCGTAAACCGTTAGCCAACCAGGGTTTACAAGCACACGACCTTCGGTTTTAAAGTGGTGTCCGGACGCCTCGGAAATGCGTGTGGTCACTCGGAACTCTGCGGCAGGATAAAACACGGCCAAGAAACGACGCACAACCAAGTCGTAGAGCTTGGCTTCGGGCTCGCTTAAAGTTTTAGGCGTTTCTAATGTTGGGATGATCGCAAAGTGATCAGAAATTTTAGAGTTATCAAAAATTCGTTTGTTTGGCTTTACCCAACCATAGCCGGCCTTGGCCTTGGGATCCTTTGGGTCACCCTTCAAAATTTGTTTAGCAAAAGCACGATATTCTTGCGAATGCTCAGCAAGGTTCTCCATGGTTTGTTTAACGGTATCGAGGTAGTCTTCAGGAAGCGCTTTTGCGTCGGTGCGTGGATAGGTTAATACTTTGTGGCGCTCATATAAAGCCTGTGCAAGACCTAATGTATTTTTTGCAGAGAATCCAAAACGCGCGTTTGCTTCACGTTGCAAGCTAGTTAAATCAAATAGCTGAGGAGCAAGCTGTGAAGCAGGCTTGGCTTCTTCAGTCACGCTTGCTTTTTTGCCGCGGCATGCAGCCACAATACTTTGAGCTGCAGCCTCACTCCATAGGCGGTTCTCACGTGCGTCGGGCTCGGCAGCATCCTTTTTGAATTTAGGGTCAAACCAGCGGCCTTCATACACGCCAGCAGCAGCGATAAATTCAGCCTTCACTTCCCAGTAATCTTTAGAGATGAACTTGCGAATGAGCTCTTCGCGCTCCACCACAATAGAAAGCGTTGGAGTTTGCACACGACCTACAGTCGTTAAGAAGAAGCCGCCGCTCTTGCTATTAAAGGCAGTCATTGCGCGCGTGCCATTAATGCCAACCAACCAGTCTGCCTCTGAGCGACAACGAGCCGCATCAGCAAGAGGCTTCATATCTTCATCGCTGCGTAAGTTGGTAAAGCCTTCGCGAATGGCGGCTGGAGTCATCGATTGCAACCATAAGCGCTGAATAGATTGCGATGCCTTTGCGTGTTGCGCAATTAGGCGGAAAATTAACTCGCCCTCGCGTCCCGCGTCACAAGCATTAATGAGGGCAGTAACGTCTTTGCGCTTAATGAGCTTTTGTAAAACCTTGAGGCGTGACTCAGTTTTTGCAATCGGACGTAAATCAAAATATGGCGGCACCACCGGCAAGTTGGCAAATGACCATTTGCCGCGTTTTACGTCAAATTCTTCGGGGGCAGCAATTTCTAATAAATGCCCAACCGCGGAAGAGATTAGGAATTCATCGCTCTCAAAATAATCTTCATACTTTGTAAAGCCGCCCAAGGCCTTAGCAATGTCATTGGCAACAGAAGGCTTCTCTGCAATGATGAGCGCCTTAGGGTGATCCCCGGCGGTAGTCTTTGGGCTGCTTTTTTTGGTAGTTGCTTTAGTTGCCACGCGTTATGCCTAAATTTGAGCTAGAAATGATGTTTTTGGGGTAAAACGGATGGCCAATTTATACCAAAATCGGACTTAGCCAATTGCACACCCCTTTTTTATTATTAACCGATAAATTGGGAAAAGTCCAAAACCCGCTATTTTTGGCCAGTTTTGGGAGGGTCGATACCCCCGGTTTTAAGATAAAAACCCCTTTTTAGGCTGTTTAAATGATATTTTGCTTAAAAACAAAGCTCTTCCAGAACATCATCCGGTCTAAAGGCTAGTTTTGCGCCTTGCTGAATAAGCAAATGACAGCCGGCAGAATTTGTGCTTTGGATGGGCCCAGGGAGGGCAAAAACCTCTCTTCCAAGGTCTGCGGCCAGGCGTGCAGTGATGAGGGAGCCTGACTTTTCCGCCGCCTCTATTACAACGACACCAAGCGCTAAAGCGGCAATAATGCGATTTCTTCTAGGAAAGTGCCATGCTTTCGGTCCCGACCCCAGAGGGAGCTCAGACACCAATACTCCCTGCTGGCTAATGGCTTGAGATAGTCCAATATTTTGCCGGGGGTAGACGACATCTATGCCGGTTCCTAATATTGCCGCAGTGTAATGATTGGGTCCAAGCTCAATGGCGGCTCGGTGGGCGGCACTGTCGACCCCCCTTGCTAGGCCAGAAACGATCAAGGCGCCCGCTTTCGATAATGCTTGAGCAAACAGACATGCATTTTTTAAACCTTCAGGGCTGGCGTTTCTTGAGCCTACGATCGCAATCATGGGTCTTTTCAGAAGATGAATGTTTCCATATATATAAAGACACCCTGGGGGATCATATAAATCACGGAGGCGACTTGGGTAATGATGGCTTTGACGATCGATTTGGAGAACGGCATTAGGTACTGGTGATGTTTGCATAAATCAATTTTGTTCTTTGGGGGAATTGCGGCAATCAGGACAGACTGATAGCTCTGTTGGATAATTCCTATATGGCTTTGTTATCCGTTCTTTGTTACCCAGACCCACGCTTGCACAAGGTTGCTAAACCGGTGGAGCAAGTGGACGCTCGCATTAAAAAAATTGTCGCCGATATGGCAGATACTATGTATGAAGCTCCCGGCGTTGGCTTAGCTGCGACGCAGGTAGATATTCATGAGCGCATCGTGGTGATTGACGTGTCTGATGGACAAAACGAATTAATGGTTTTTATCAACCCAGAAATTGTTTGGGCAAGCTCTGAAACAAAATCTTGGCGTGAGGGTTGTTTATCTGTTCCCGAGTTTTATGACGAAGTTGAAAGACCATCCGAGATTCGAGTGAAGGCTTTAGATGTTGACGGTAAAGAATTCGAACTAGAGGCTGATGGTTTATTGGCAGTTTGTTTGCAGCATGAGTTAGACCATTTGCAAGGCAAGGTGTTTGTTGAGTATTTATCCATACTTAAAAGAACTCGTATCTCACAAAAAATGAAGAAGCGCGCAAAAGAATTAGTAGGTCAGCGCTAAGCGCCCGAATGAAAATCGTCTTTGCTGGAACTCCTGAGTTTGCTGCGCAAGCGATGCGCGCAATTTACGATGCTGGTCATGAAATTGTTTTGGCTTTAACGCAGCCCGATCGCCGTGCCGGCAGGGGCATGCACCTTCAGGCAAGCCCAGTTAAAGAGTTTGCTTTGCAAAAAAATATTCCCGTGCTCCAACCAGAGACGTTGCGGCTCACTAGTGCAGATCCGCAAAAGCGAGCTCAAGCTGCAGCTGCTAATGAGCGCTTATCCTCCATTGATTTTGATGCCATGGTGGTGGTGGCCTATGGCTTGATCTTGCCCCAAGAGATTTTAGATATAAGCGAGAGAGCAGGAAGACACGGCAGCTTTAATATTCATGCCTCTCTGTTACCGCGCTGGCGTGGTGCAGCACCAATTCAGCGAGCAATTGAAGCAGGCGATGCCAAAACGGGCGTTTGCATTATGCAAATGGATGTCGGCTTGGATACCGGAGATACTGTTTTGGTTACTGATCTTGAAATTGCTCGTGATGAAACGAGCGCAAGCTTACATGATCGCTTAGCAGATCTTGGCGCAAAATTGATAGTGGATGTTTTAAATACTTTAGAGCAAGGCAAAGATTTATCTCGAGTACCTCAAGAAAAAGATGGCATTACCTATGCTGAAAAAATACTGAAGAGTGAGGCGGAGATCGATTGGACTCTCACTGCCAAAGAAATTGATCTGCGCATTAGGGCCCTTAATCCCTTCCCAGGGGCAAGTAGCAATCTCAATGGACTGGCTGTGAAGTTTTGGAATTCAAGACTTGCAGACCCAAAATCTGTAAGCGCCATCGGTAGAGCGGGCGAGGTGCTTGGTTTTAGTAATAAGGGCGCATATATACAGTGTGGTGAAGAGGTGCTTGAGGTCTTAGAGATGCAAAAATCGGGCGGTAAAAAAATAGATGCCAAAACGTGCTTGCAGCCGATTGTTGTTGGTGAAAAATTGTTGTGCTTTCAAACAAAGGAGTAGAAATGTTTAATTTTGCAAAGACTGCTGTTTTGATGGCAGCAATTACGGCACTCTTTATTGTGGTTGGCGGTATGTTGGGCGGCGAACAGGGCATGTTGATGGCTTTGGTGCTGGCTGTTGGAATGAATTTTTTCAGCTATTGGTTTTCCGACACCATGGTTCTGAAGATGACTAATGCTCAACAGATTGATGAAAGATCTGCCCCCCAGTTTTACGGACTCGTTAAAGAGTTGTCGGAGAAGGCTGGCTTGCCGATGCCTAAAGTATTTTTAATTAATGAAGATGCTCCTAATGCTTTCGCAACAGGGCGCAATCCAGACCATGCTTCGGTTGCCGCAACAACAGGCATTCTGAAAATTCTCTCAAATCGTGAACTACGGGGTGTGATGGCGCATGAGCTTGCCCACGTTCGCCATCGTGATATTTTGATTTCGACTATTGCCGCCACTATGGCGGGAGCCATTTCTGCATTGGCTAACTTTGCCATGTTCTTTGGTGGGCGCGATTCTGAGGGTAGACCCAATAATCCAATAGCCAGCTTGATGGTGGCAATTTTGGCCCCGATCGCAGCAAGCTTGATTCAAATGAGTATTTCTCGCGCAAGAGAATACGAAGCTGATCGCGGTGGCGCCGAAATAAGTGCTGATCCTGAGGCACTAGCGCAGGCACTAGAAAAAATTCATAACTACGCGCAAGGCATTCCGTTTCAAGCGGTTGAACAGCATCCTGAAACAGCGCAGATGATGATTCTTAACCCCTTGAGTGCTGGCGGTCTTGCGCAACTATTTTCAACCCACCCACCAACTGAAGAGCGGGTGGCACGTTTAATGAGTATGGCTAAAAACGGGGTATATCCCGGAGCAAATTAATTTGACTGATCAAAAAACACCACGCAGTCTCCCGCTCTCTGAAGCAATCACGATTGCTGCACAAGCGGTAAGCGAGGTCATGAGCGGAAGATCGCTTACAGAAGTTCTGGATCAGCTGGAAGCATATGAACGCCCAATCGTTCAGAGTCTGAGCTTTGATGCGCTCCGCAAATGGGTGCGCTCTCATGAATTCATTAAGCAATTTATTCCAAAGACTCCGCCTCCTGAAGTGGATCATTTGCTCAGCGTTGCGATTGCCTTATTTTTACAAGATCCAACGGAGAGCAAGGGCTATCCAGCCCACACGATTGTGGATCAGGCAGTGAAAGCCTCTGGCGAATATGATGAAACCATGTATGCCAAAGGTTTGGTGAATGCGGTATTGCGCAAGGTAAGTCTTGTAGTGCATCCGCCAGAGGGTGAGAAGCATTTTCCGCCTGATCCAATTCCAATGTATGTACCTGCTTGGTGGCGAGCAAACCTCAAGCGCAATTACTCCAAAGCATGGCAATCCATTTTGTTTCAACAGGCCAAGCGCGCACCATTAATTTTGCGTGTAAATCAAAGGCAATATACGCGTGAGCAATATCAATCCTTATTATCTGAGGCCGGAATTTTATCAATACCAATAGATGAATTGGTTGGTGTTAAGTTGCCTTCCGCTCTCTTGTTGCCTGAAGCGGTTCCCGTGTCAGACTTGCCAGGTTTTTATACTGGTGCTGTGTCTGTGCAAGATGCAGGCGCACAACTGGCCGTGATCTTATTAAACCCCCAGGATAGAGAGTTGGTATTAGATGCCTGTGCTGCTCCCGGTGGGAAAACTGCGCATCTATTGGAGCTTGCAGATTGTGAAATGCGCGCCCTAGAGTTAGACGGCGAGCGCATTGGAAAAATTGGCGGCAACCTAGACCGCCTTCGTTTGCAATCTGACAAAGTCTGCGTGTTACGCGGCGATGCTTCCAAGGCGGCTTGGTGGGATGGCGTTCGTTTTGACAAGATTCTGCTTGATGCCCCCTGCTCAGCTTCTGGAATAGTGTCGCGACATCCTGATATTCCATTTTTAAGGCGCGAAGCAGATATCCGGGCGCTGCAAGAAAGACAGCGAGCCATTTTGAATCAAGCGTGGAAGATGCTCCAAGTGGAGGGCATCCTTTTGTACGTCACTTGCTCGATATTTCCTGAGGAGGGCGAGGAGCAGGCTGTTTGGTTTGCTGAGCAGCACTCCAATGCGGTACGATTAGCCGCTCCAGGCCAGATTTTGCCAGGTGAGCTAAACGACGGTTTTTACTATGCTTTGTTTAAGAAAAATGGGCCATGAGCCGAAGAATTAAACAATTACTCTTTTTGTTATTGATGGTGTTGGGTATTTTTTCAACAACCGTTAGCGCCGAAGGAATCAAAATTAAATCCTTTGAGTTGGAGAAGGCGGATAACGACTGGCTTCTCAATGCCACTTTTCAGATTGAGCTATCTCCCGGACTAGAAGACGCAGTGCAAAAAGGCGTTGTTCTCTATTTCCAAACGGAGTTTGATTTAATGCGATCGCGTTGGTATTGGTTTGATGAAAAATCTGTGCTTGTGCAAAGGCAGACCCGTCTTTCTTATCAGCCATTGACGCAGCAGTACCGAATTGCTTCAGAGGGCTTTACCTTTTCTGCCAAAACTATGCCAGAGGCATTGCAGGCAGTGGGGAGTATTGGTGGGTGGCGAGTCATTGAAGGCGCTCAACTAGATACCAGTAAATCTTATACAGCCAGCATGCGAATGAGCTTGGATCTTAGTAAACTACCAAAACCATTTCAAGTAAACGCACTCAATAACCGCGACTGGAATGTGTCAAGCGATTGGTATAGATTCCCATTTTCTCCTAATGGCCCTAATTTAATTAAGCGATGAGATCGATAGCGGCCATGCTAGACCCAGGCTTTTTTACTTCCAAAGCTTGGAGTAAAAAAATCATTCCGATCACGATTGGTGTGATCGGCGCCTTTGCTTTATTACTTTTAGTTTTATTGGCGATTGCCTCATCCAATACAGAATTTTTTGATAACTACTTTATTTGGCTCTATGCAGCCAATGTAGTCATTGGGATTTGCTTAACTCTGGTTATTTTGATTTTGGTGGCTGTTATCGCCGTGCGCTGGTATCGCGGCCACTTTGGCACTCGCTTGATTGCAAAGTTGGCAATGATTTTTGCTTTAGTCGGAATTGTTCCGGGCTTAATTTTGTATGGCGTTTCATTACAGTTTGTGTCCCGCAGCATTGAGACTTGGTTTGACGTCAAAGTGGAGACGGCACTGAACTCCGGTTTAGAGTTGGGACGCGTTACTTTGCGAGTAGCCCAAGAAGAAATTTTGGGTGAGGGTAATTTCATTGCCGAGCAGATCGTTCAAATTCCATCGGGTACCTCCGCTGAGCAGGTGGCTGCAACAGTGATGAAAATTCGTAATCAATTTGGCATTCAAGAGGTCGACCTCTTCAATATGCAACGCAATTTGATTTTCACTAGCGAGCTAAAGCCTAAAAAATACTTTCCTGCGCCTAGTGCCGACGTGGTTGCAGAAGCGTTTAGCAAGAAGGGCATGACCTTTTTAGACCAAATTGAAGTGGAAGGTGGTCAACGTGGCTATCGAATCAGAGCCATTGTTCCTGTCATACGAAAAAAATCGATGCATAACAAATTAGATGCGAGCAAAGACGCGGATGATAAATATTTTTTACAGCTAGTACGCTACATACCAACCCCGTTGGCAAAAAACATTTTTGCTGTGGAGTCTGCATATAGTGAGTATCAAGAGAAAGCGTTGGGGCGCACAGGTCTTCGTAAGATGTTTGTGGGCACATTAACGCTCACCCTTTTCTTTGCAGTTTTCGTGGCCATTACTTTGGCGCTGATGTTGGGCAGGCAGCTTGCACGCCCTCTCCTAATGCTACTAAGGGGCACCCAGGCAGTTGCACAGGGAGATTTGTCACCAAAACCAGAACTTGATACTGGTGATGAGCTTGGCATGCTTACACGGCAATTTAACGTCATGACTAGGCAGCTGGCCGATACCCGCACTTCTTTGCAAGAATCTAAAGCATTCTTAGAGCGAGTATTGGGTAGCCTTACCGCAGGCGTATGCATTTTCGATAAAAACTACAACGTTGTTTCTAGTAATGCTGGTGCAGATCGTATTTTTGGGCAGGACCTTACTCTGCTAGATGGAAGGCCCCTTGGCAGCAGCCCGGCCCTATTGGAGTTTGAGGGAGCCATCAAAGAAGGCTTTTCTACTATGAAGCTCGCAGTCCTGGGCGAGGGAGACGCAGAACAAAAGACCGCGCCGACTAATGCGCCGGTGTGGCAAAAACAAATTCAACTACACACTACAAATGAATTTGAAAATGAATTAGGTGTGACCCTATTCGTGCGTGGGACAGAGCTAACTGGCGATTTGCGCATGGTTGTTTTTGATGACATTACTGATGTGGTGAGCGCACAAAGATCTATCGCTTGGAGTGAAGTCGCTAGACGCCTTGCTCACGAAATTAAAAACCCTCTTACGCCTATTCAGCTTTCTGCGGAAAGATTGCAGCATAAGCTTGCAGGCAAGTTGAGTCCAGAGCAAGAAGAAATGATCAATCGCAGCACTGAAACCATCATTGGCCAGGTGCAAGCCATGAAAGAAATGGTGAATGATTTTAGGGATTTTGCGAAGACGCCAACTCCACAACTCAAACCAGTTTCCATCAATACGCTCACCTCAGAAATTTTGGGGCTTTATGAGGGCAGCCCACTGCGTACCCAGTTAGATCCTAATTGTCCAGACATCATGGGGGATCCCACACAACTAAGACAGGTAATCCATAACTTGCTACAAAATGCGCAAGACGCCACCCTTGAAGGGCCCCATCCCGCCAGCCCGGTAGAGGTTAAGACAGAGTTGGTCCCTTATGGTGAGCATAATGGCATAGCTCAAAATGCTGTGCGATTAACAATAAGTGATTGTGGTGTTGGATTTCCAGCTAAGATATTGGCAAGAGCCTTTGAACCTTACGTCACAACAAAGAGCAAAGGCACGGGTCTGGGTTTGGCGGTAGTGAAGAAAATCATTGATGATCACTCGGCCAAAATTGAAATTCGGAACCGTATGCAGGGTGAAGAAGTAGTTGGTGCGAAAGTATCAATACTGTTTATGAATCTAGCAAAAGAGGCAGCATAAGCATGGCTAGTATTTTGGTTGTTGATGACGAGATGGGAATTCGTGAGCTTCTCAATGAGATTCTCACAGATGAAGGCCATACTGTGTACGCTGCAGAAAGTGCGGTACAGGCACGCACTATTCGCGAACAAATGCGCCCTGACTTAGTCTTGTTAGATATTTGGATGCCTGATACCGATGGCATTACATTATTAAAAGAATGGTCCAATACTGGTCAGCTCACGATGCCGGTAGTGATGATGTCGGGACATGCAACCATTGACACCGCTGTTGAAGCGACTCGTATTGGCGCGCTCAACTTTTTAGAAAAACCGATTGCTCTGCAAAAGCTTTTAAAGACAGTCAGTAAGGCACTGGAGAGCTCTCCTAAATATGTAGAGCCAGAACAGGTTAGGGCTGTTCAGTCGAGCGCTAATTCTGTTGCCACACCAAAGCAGGTGGTTGCCGAGTCGGTTGCCTCAGCGGCCGAGGGAGAATACATCAGTGGAATTGCAAAAACCTACTTTGATCTTCCTTTGAGGGAGGCAAGAGATTTATTTGAGAAGGCGTATTTTGAACATCAAATGCAAATCATGGGCGGCAGCATGACCAAGATTTCAGAGTACACAGGTCTAGAGCGAACCCATTTGTATCGCAAACTGAAAGCATTGGGAATAGATACCTCCCGCAATAAGGGCGAGAGCTAGGCGCTCACCCAATAAGGCCAAGCACACAAAACCCAGAAATCACGGGGTACTAAGCAAATTTGCGGATACCCCAAGCCAATTCGTTATAATTCAAAGTCTTGGCCTGGTAGCTCAGTCGGTAGAGCAGAGGATTGAAAATCCTTGTGTCGGTGGTTCGATTCCGCCCCGGGCCACCAAGAATTCTCCTAACATTAGAAGTGGTCCATAGAGTCTCTAGTGTTAGCCGCGGTCTGGCACCATTTCTCCTAGATATCCCCATCATGAACTGTCCTTTAAAAGGACGCTTTATTTATTGGGGATTTGTCATCCCTGCGTTGGTTAACCGTCGATTTAAGCGACGCTTACCTGGGGTCTGTACTTGCTATGTCGTTTAAAACGACAAATTTGGCAATCAGGTATAGAATTTGAGCCATGTTGCCCCGTAGAAAAACACTGGTTTTATTTATATGCCTCGTCTTGATTGCGTTTAAGGCGGCCGCTGGAAGTATTTTTATTCAATCCGCAATTGAGCGGGCAGAACTTGCTGGTAGCTACAGCAATGCTTCAATGTCACAGCAAGCACATAATAGCTCTGACTCAGCTGACGACAAAGAGCAGGTTCATACCATGTACCTCATGAGCCATGTAACAGCTAATATTAGCGAAATTGAAATTACCGTTTTCTCTCCATCGATTGCAGTGGCTTCGTTCTCTAACGTTAATGAAGTCTTGTTTTCGCAAAACTTCCCCGACTCAGCATTTAAACCACCCAAAGCTAACGCCTAATTTACTTGGTCGGGATTGGTCTAAATAAGATCAATCCTATTGATAGCATGGCTGAGCCTATTCAGCCGTATTTGGGAAATTTCACCATGTTTAAGTTTGTAAAAATATTGCCATTGGCATTATTGGTTTTATTTGTTTCCGCTTGTAGTAGCGTTAAGTTAGATGATGCTAATAGTGTTGCTACTGTCAACGCTGGCGGCTCAATGTCGTACGATCCAATCAGCGATTCTAAGTCTAGCGTTTATGGCAAGCGTTCTATCTATTTTGAGTTTGATAGCTATACATTAGATCCAAAATATGCCTCTACTATCTCTGCCCATGCTTCGTACTTGAAAGCATTTCAAAGGCAAAAGGCATCCGTCATTATTCAAGGTAATACCGATGATCGTGGAACCGCTGAGTACAACTTAGCCTTGGGCCAAAAGCGATCCGAAGCTGTTAAGAAAGCGCTTGTTTCTCAAGGTGTTAGTGAGTCTCAACTAGAGGCAGTGAGCTTTGGCAAAGAAAAGCCAGCTGACCCAGCGCAAACTGAAGCGGCATTTAAAGAAAACCGCCGTGCTGATTTTGTGTATCGCTAAACTTCAAAGGCTATTCAATGAAAAACATATTCAAGCTAAGTTTGATAGGCATTGCTTTCTTAAGTGGATGTGCGACAAATATTGCGCCCAATAACCCAGTACAAGTTGCTAAAGCGCCGGCACCAATGACTGCAATAGCCCCAGTTCATACAGGTGCTGTGGCTAAGCGTCTTAATGACTGTATTGTTAACAGTAATCAAAGTGCAGATGCATTGTTGGTGGATAGTCAGATCATCGTTGTTACAAGGAACAATCCGCATGCACAAGCCCTCTTTAATTCAGCCGATAAATTAACTGATCAACAGGCTAAGGCATTAGCCAATTACTTGCTTGAAGCTAATTCTTGTCGTCCTATTGCGCTAGAGGAATTAAGTCCCGAGATGATTTCGGTGTATCGGGAGTTCTTTAAAAAAATCGATGGCGTTTATGCAGATCTCATAGCCAAAAAGATCACTATTGGCGTTGCTAATCAAGAAAGGCAATTACTGATTCAAGATACTCGCATGAAGCGTCTAGATATTCAATCTAAAAAGAATTAGTGGTATAGATTTATGGCTAGATATAAATTTGTTTGTAGTTCCTGCAGGTTTGAATGCATTAGTGGCATAGGCAAAGAGGTTGGACTTCAATCATCTAAGGTAGTCATGGTCTGTAAATCTTGCGCCACTATCGATGCATATACAGTTGCTCATCCGGGCAGTATTAATACTGAAATTAGCATTTCGCCTGCTTGTACAAGTTGTCTTTCTAGTCAGCATTTGGCAGAGTGGGATGGGCTGACTTGCCCGCATTGTCAGATGAAGATGCGAGCTATAGGTGGGGATGTTGATGTTGAGAGATCCCGTTTCAAATACTGGTGAAGGAGAATTCTGATGAGCATGAACAATAGAACTTTGGAAGAGCTTTTTGAGCAGTTAGGATTGTCATCCCAAAAGATTCATATGGAGAGATACATCGAAAGACATCAACTTAAGCCTGGGTCTAATCTGCCCGATGCCATTTACTGGGCGCCAGATCAAAAAGCATTTTTGATTGAAGCTAAGGCCGACGACTCAGAGTGGTCAGAAGTTGTAGATCAATTGGCTAATTTATTAATACAAAAATAAAATTTTGATCAATTAACTACCCAAGAGAATTTAATGGAATCTTTAGGTAAGAAACACCATTCGCCTCTTTGGGAGGAAACTCACCTGCACGAATATTTACTTGGACTGACGGCAAAATTAATACGGGCATCTCTAAGGTAGAGTCTCTTGCTGTTCTCATCGCCACAAAGTCTTGTTCTGAAATGCCATCGTGGATATGAATGTTATGTTGACGCTCTTCGCCAACTGTTGTTACATAGACTACTTCCCGATCATTTGGCGGGTAGTCATGACACATATATAGCCTAGTCTCATCAGGAAAACTTAATATTCTCTTTACCGATTTATATAAAGCATGTGCATCACCACCAGGAAAGTCACATCTAGCTGTACCAACATCAGCCATAAACATTGTGTCACCCACAAAAATAGCATCGCCTATTACATAAGCCATACAAGCTGGAGTATGTCCCGGTACAAACATAGATTTAATTTTTAGATTATCTAAAGGCAATTCCTCATTTGCTTCAATCAGATGGTCAAATTGAGATCCGTTGGCTTGAAATGCATCTTCTAAATGAAAAATGTTTTTGAAAACAGCTTGGACCTCTTGAATGTGCTTGCCGATTGCCAGTTTGCCGCCAAGATGCTTCTTAATGTAAGACCCTGCTGTTAGATGGTCTGCATGGGCATGAGTTTCTAAAATCCATTCAACCTTCAGACTTTGCTCTTGGATAAATTTAATTACCTCATCTGCTGAATGAGTGCTGGTTCGTCCTGACTTGGGATCATAATTGAGCACCGAGTCAATAACTGCACAATGACCACCTGGCTTTTCATAAACTACATGAGTAAAAGTCCAAGTGGGCGCATCAAAAAAGGTTTTAACGATTGGGGCATATTGATTTTCCATGATTCATTGTAGGATCAGTAAACCCCGAATGCCAATGAATATTAACTTGTACTTGAAGGCCAACTAATGGATTCCCATACACTAATCATTCCAGCTTTAGGTGTGTTTGTTGGGATCTTAATGGGGCTTACAGGGGCTGGCGGCGGCATACTCTCCGTGCCAATATTGGTTTTCTTTGTTCACTTACCAATGGCTGAAGCAAGCCCAATTGCACTATGCGCTATTGCACTATCGGCCACAGCAGGTGCAATTATTGGACTAAAAGAAAAAGTACTACGCTATAAAGCGGCGATCTTCATGTCTATCTTTGGCTTAATCATGTCTCCTATTGGTCTATGGGTTGCTAACAAAGTGCCCAATATGCCATTGCTACTTCTATTCAGTGTTATTTTGATTTTTGTGTCTGTACGGCTATACATACAAGCACATAAGACTATTCATGGCACTTTGCCGCCTTCACCAACCCCTCCACCTTGTCAGCTTGATTTGTCTATTAGCAAATTGATTTGGACTATGCCATGTGCGAGGTCTTTAATGTATGCAGGCCTAACTGCTGGTTTCTTATCGGGCTTATTGGGAGTTGGCGGTGGATTTGTCATAGTGCCATCGCTAAAGAAATTTACAGACCTTCCAATGAAATCCATTGTTGCAACTTCTTTGGGTGTTCTGGCAATCGTTTCTACTGGTGGGGCTCTTGTATCTCTGGCTTCCGGCAATTTAAATGTAGAGATTGCCAGCCTATTTGCTTTGGGATCACTCGTGGGGCTTGTATTTGGAAAGCTAATGGAGAGAAAGATCAGCGGCACTAGAGTGCAACAAATCTTTGCTATTTTTGCTTTCTTAGTTGCGCTGAGCCTAATATATAAGGCGGTATAAAACTTTTATTGCAGTAACCGTTGCTTTAATAGACGCTCGCTGAGATGTCCTTTAAAAGGACATCTTATATATGCGTATATACGAATATAAGGAATCTATCATCCACCTCCAATATTAATGCGACGTCGTTTTAAACGACAAAACTGTAAAATAGGCCCTTAATATTCGAGTCTAAATGCCCACTTAATAAAGCCAATGAAGACCATAGAAATCAAAAGTGCATGGAAGGGCAATAGTAATTGTGAGGCATGCTCTATTAGGAGTTCTGCATTATTTGCTGAACTCAATGAAGAAGACTTTTCAAAGATTCATAGTCCGATAGATGATTTGAGCTTTGAAGCTTACTCCAGCATTTATGCACAAGGAGATACTGCACAAGATCTTTATACCCTTCGAGAGGGTTATATCAAATTACTGCATGTCAACCCAGATGGCTCTAGCAGAATTATTAGGGTGGTAATGCCAGGAAATCTATTTGGCATGGAGGCTTTATTGGGCGAGCGTTATGAGCATTCTGCAGTTGCCCTTACAAATGTTCATTTATGCAAAATCCCTAAATCAATTATTTCTTCTTTAGGCGAGGAGTCTCCAAGACTTCATCGTCAAATTGTTAAGAAATGGGGCGAAGCATTATCCCAATCAGAATCATGGTTCTCGGAGATTAATACCGGAAGAATCGAGGTGCGTCTTGCCCGCTTCCTTTTAAAGTTAGCTAAACAATCGGGATCCTTTGCCATTGCGCCGCTGTTTAAGCGCGAAGACATGGGTTTGATGATGGATGTCAAATTTGAGACGATTAGCAGGGCTTTGGCATCCATGGCTGATCAAGGCTTAATTAGCAAAATTACCCGTCTTTCCGTACAAATTCCCAATATCGACACATTGCGTAACTTCTCTGAAAAGGGAATTTAGTCTTTCTATCGCATTTAATGATCTAGATCAAAAGCCTCCCCCCAGATAGGCATAGACTCAATCAGTATCAACAAATCTTATCTATGTGGGGGTTATATGAAATGTAATGTTGGCCGTATCGATCGCGTACTACGCATCTCTGTTGGACTGGTCTTAGTTGGTTTAGCCGCAAGCAATGTGGTTGGTGCATGGGGCTGGATTGGCATTGTTCCGCTGACCACTGGCTTATTTAAGTTCTGCCCACTGTATCCAATCTTGGGAATCAATTCTTGCGGCGCTGGCTGTGGCAATGGCAGTTGTTCTAAGTAATCTTTTGCCAACAGCTAACAAGCAAATCACTGATAAGGATCCAAGATGATCAATCCAGAACAAACTAGAGCATCTAGCTCTAAAGGTTGGAGTCCCTATTTGGCAGGTGCCTTAGTTGGAGTGCTGGCTATCGTTTCTGTCTATCTGACTACCGTTTATATGGGCAAGTCCACCTACTTAGGAGCATCAACTACTTTTGTTCGCGCGGCAGGTCTAGCAGTTCAAGTGGTAGACCCTAGCTATGTTGCACAAAATGTTTATTACGCAAAAGAAAAGGTTGTCATTGATTGGCAATTTCTCATGGTGATTGGCATCTTCTTTGGCGCATTGCTTTCCTCAAAAATGGATGGCAGTTTTAAGTTAGAAAGCTTGCCACCATTATGGGAAAAACGTTTTGGCTCTTCAGTTCCAAAGCGTGCTGTATTTGCTTTTGTTGGTGGCATCGTGGCAATGATTGGCGCTCGCTTAGCCGATGGCTGTCCTAGTGGACATGGACTGAGCGGCATGATGCAGTTATCAGTAAGTTCTTTTGTCGCATTAGCCATGTTCTTTGGTTTTGGCGTCATCGTCGCAAACTTCATGTACAGAAAGGCAAGCTAATCATGTCTATAGATCAACTATTAGGATTAGCAACTGGCGTTATCTTTGGTTTCTTATTACAAAAAGGGCGTGTCTTGCGCTATGACAAGCAAGTTGCCGCATTGCTATTAAAAGACATGACAATATTTAAGTTCATGCTCTCAGCCATTGTTGTGGGTATGTTTGGTGTTTTAGCTTTGCATGAGATGGGGCTTATTACATTGAGCCTTAAAGCAATGAATGTCGGTGGCATTTTGGTGGGCGGCGCATTGTTTGGTGTGGGTTGGGCAGTCTTGGGCTATTGTCCCGGTACCTCAGTAGGTGCAGTGGGTGAAGGTCGCTGGACTGCAATCTTTGGCGTGATTGGTATGGTTGTAGGCGCAGGAATTTATGCCCAAATGTATCCATTCTTTAAATCAACGGTGCTTGCTTGGGCCGACTTAGGAAAGATTGGCTTACCTGAGACTATTGGTGTTAATCAATGGGTTGTTGCCGGAGTATTCGCGTTGATTACCCTTGGTATGTTTCGCTGGTTTGAGAAAAAAGGACTTTGAAGGTATGCGAGAGCTTTGTAGTTGGCTCTCGCCATCCCTTAACCTAAGCGTCGATTTAAGGGATAACTGGTCAACCCATAGTTGAGCAATCTAATCAAGCAATGTTTTTTAATGCTTCTAAGGCGCATAATAAAAGGGTAAATTAAAAAAAGGGTAGCCATGATTGATACGCTCATTCTTAGCAGAATTCAATTTGCTTCGAATATGACCTTTCATATTCTTTTCCCAACGATATCCATTGCATTGGGGTGGGTACTCTTCTATTTCAAAGTTAAATTTAATAAAACAGGCGATTCGATATGGAGTGAGGCTTATCAATTCTGGGTCAAGATATTTGCCTTAACTTTTGCTCTGGGTGTTGTTAGTGGCATTACGATGAGCTTTCAGTTTGGAACCAATTGGCCTGGATATATGGAGACTGTAGGCAATATCGCAGGGCCATTACTGGGTTATGAGGTTTTATCCGCATTCTTTCTTGAGGCAACTTTTTTAGGAATCATGTTGTTTGGCTCTAAGCGAGTCTCTCAAAGGGCTCATACTGTCGCCACATTTCTAGTTGCTTTCGGTACTTCGCTTTCAGCATTTTGGATCATTGCATTAGATTCATGGATGCAAACTCCGCAAGGGTTTGTGATGATCAATGGACAAGCACATGCGACCAGTTGGATTGAGATTGTCTTTAATCCTTCGATGCCCTATCGCTTGTTCCATATGATGACAGCCTCATTTTTGACGGCAACATTTTTAATTGCAGGCATTTCTGCTTATCGATGTTTAAAGGGTATTAATCTTTCTGGCAACCGAGCCCTGATTAAGTTAGCAATGTCTGTAGCGGTTGTATTGACACCATTTCAAATTGTGCTTGGTGATTTGCATGGCCTAAATACATTGGAGTATCAACCTGTAAAAGTGGCGGCAATGGAGGGAATTTGGGAAACAACAAAAGGCGCCCCTGCGGTTTTGTTTGCCATACCCGATGAAAGACTTAAAGCTAATCAATATGAAATAGCCATTCCAAAGCTGGCATCTTTATATTTGACCCACTCATTAGATGGAGAGGTGAAAGGTTTAGATGCCTTCCCTGGCGCTACTCCACCAGTTAAGCCCGTGTTTTTTGCTTTTCGCATTATGGTGGGAATTGGTATGTTGATGCTCTTTACTGCGGGCGTTGGTTTCTATCTGACTAGAAAAAGTAAAGAGCTACCAAAGTGGTTTTTAAAGATTCTTAATGGTATGACTTTTTCTGGCTGGTTGGGGGTCATTGCTGGTTGGTATGTCACCGAAATAGGCAGACAACCCTACCTTGTTAATGGGGTGCTTAAGACTGCTGATGCGGTTACTAAAGTACCTGCCAATATGGTTTTAGGCACCCTGGTAATGTACGTAGCACTTTATTTGGGGCTCATTGTTTCTTACATTTGGGTGGTTTTTTATTTGGCAAGACAAACTAATCCTGTGCATATTATTGATGGGCAAAAATCAGGCTTGACCAACAGCATTGCCGGAGCATAAACATGATTCCTAATTTATCTGAACCATCTGGCTGGTTGCCCCTTTTCTTTTTGGTTGCAATGGGCATTGCAATGGTTGCTTATGTTGTTCTGGACGGATACGACCTTGGTGTAGGTATCTTGCTGAATCAGGCAAGTGAGCCCGAAAAAGACACTATGATTTCATCAATCGGCCCTTTTTGGGATGCGAATGAAACGTGGTTAGTGCTTGGAGTTGGCGTACTCTTGATTGCCTTTCCAATGGCGCATGGAATCATTCTGACCGAGCTTTATTTGCCTGTGGGCATCATGTTGGCCGGCTTAATATTGCGAGGCGTATCTTTTGACTTTCGCGCAAAAGCACATTTGAGCCAGAAGGCAGTCTGGAATTTTTTATTCTTTTTTGGTAGTTTCTTGGCGGCGGCATCCCAAGGAGTGATGGTTGGTAGAGAGGTGATTGGTTTTGATTCCGGCTACTTAGGTTGGATATTTTCTTTCATCGTGGCGCTTTGTCTACCTGCCGGATATGCTCTATTAGGGGCCAGCTGGCTGATTATGAAGACGTCTGGCGAGTTACAACTTAAGGCTGTTGGCTGGGCAAGAAAATGCCTCTTATTAACGGCGCTAGGTGTTGGGATTATTTCTGTAGCGACACCATTCTTTAGTTCAGCGATTGCGGCTAAGTGGTTTAACCTCCCTAACATCTTTTTCTTGCTTCCTTTTCCAGTTCTGACTCTGGCGTGTTTTGTCTTAATTGATTTGAACTTGCTAAAAATGCAAAGAGATAAGCCGGCGCCAGTTTGGATTCCCTTTGCCCTAAGCGTAGCCATCTTTGTTCTAGCTTTTTTAGGAATCGCTTACAGCATGTTTCCTTACATCGTCGTGGACAAAATGACAATCTGGGAAGCGGCTTCTGCTACAGAGTCATTATGGGTAATATTTTGGGGTGCTGTAATTGTGCTACCAACTATTATTGGATACACCATTTATTCCTACAAAATCTTCTGGGGCAAAACCGAGCCGCTCAGTTATTACTAAAACAGCAATGTAAGCGTCGATAAAATCGGCGCTTGCTGAAGCGTCCTTTAAAAGGACATCTTATATATGCATATATACGTATATATGGCTATCAAAGTAAAAGTCGCCGTGATAATTAACGATAAATGTCGTTTTAAACGACATTTATAGACACTATGGTGATTGATTGGAGTGGTATGGCGACGCAATCTGTACACACAGAAAAATTGCCCCTCGCAAGATTCTGATTTCATTACCAAATTTGACCGACACAAGGACACACAATTTTTTGACAAGTCCAGACTGGTGACTCAAGCCCTTGAAATCCTAGCGAAAGCGGTCTATCGGAGGATATTTGAAAATCCTTGTGTCGGTGGTTCGATTCCGCCCCGGGCCACCAAGAATTCTCCGAACACGAGAAGTGGTCCATAGAATACCTAGTCTTAGCCGCGGTCAGGCACCATTTCCCCTAGGTCTTCCAGATTTCCCCTTGACTAGAAGCGTCCTTTAAAAGGACAGTTATGAACGAGGGGATTAGCCATCCTTGTGTCAGTCAAGTGTCGCTTAAATCGACACTCATCTAGGGTGGTTACTTGCCATGTCGTTTTAAACGACTTTAATCAGAAAAGTGTCAAAATAGTACTAATAATTGAAGCGATAAATTAAATGAGGCGGGTTAATGGATTTATATCAAATTACAAAGTCTGGCTTAAAAGCAGTTGAGAAATCAGCGTTTGATTTAGAGAAAGACATTCAAGCATTGGTCGAGGCTAATTTAAATAACTTATTTGATCTTCAATTTGTTTCTTCTGAATTTACAGTCGGCGAATTCCGCATAGACACTCTGGGTTTTGATGAGGAAGCATCAGCATTTGTTATCGTTGAATACAAGAAGGGCAGCAGCTATTCAGTGGTTGATCAAGGCTACTCCTACTTGTCCACAATGTTAGAAAGTAAGGCCGAGTTCATTCTTGAGTTTCAAGAAAGGACTGGTAAGGCATTAAAGCGCGATGAGGTTGATTGGACGCAATCAAGAGTAATCTTTGTATCGCCAGCTTTCAATACCTATCAAAAAAATAGTGTAAATTTTCGTGATATGCCTTTTGAGCTATGGGAGATTAGGCGCTATAGCAATGACTTGATTGGCCTAGAGCAACATAAGCCAACTTCAAAAGAGAGTGTTGAGAAGATAAGTAAATCAAGCTCTGTGATTTCTAGTGTTAGCTCCGAGATTGAGGTTGTAGAAGAAAGTGATCATCTATCGAAGTCTAGTGAGACCTGTATAGAGTTATGGGATCAAATAAAAGAGCACTTTTTGGGCCTTGGTGATACTGGGCTATCAACCAAGAAGCACTATGTAAGCATTAAAAGAAATACAACAAACATTTGTTATGTTCATTTTCGAAAAAATAACTTGGTAATAGAGATCAATAGGGGAATAGAGTATCCAGACGGCACAAAGTCAAAGGACTTTTTTACATTAGACGACCCAAAAAATTATTGTCGCGAAAGAGATTTTAATTGGGCAAGCGGCAACAAGGGCGCAAATTATTCATTTGATGTTAAATCAAAAGATGATTTGGAGTATGCCTTATGGTTAATTAAACAAAAATATGATTCGATGCAGTGATCATGAAATGTCCTTTTAAAGGACAGTTACAGTAAGGTAAAGATGCCATTTTTAGATTGGATAAACAAGAACGAAGCAATTCAAGTTGCTAGAAATGTTCCATATCATTTAATTAAAAAAGAAAAAAAATATGGCGAGGAAACTGAAAATCTTTTAATTCAAGGCGATAACCTGCTTGCTCTAAAAGCATTAAAACCTTTTTTTGCAAACAAAATAAAGTGCGTTTTTATTGATCCGCCATACAACACTCAGTCAGCCTTTACTCACTATGACGATAAGTTAGAGCATTCTCAGTGGCTATCAATGATGTATCCAAGAGTGGTGCTGTTGAGGGATTTGTTGGCTGAGGATGGCAGTATTTGGGTGTCACTTGATGATAACGAAGCCCATTACTTCAAAGTTTTAATGGATGAAATTTTTGGAAGAGCAAATTTTGTTGCAAACGTTGTTTGGGAAAAATCAGATAGTCCAAAAATGGATTCCCACTTCTTCTCTTCCCGTCACGATCATATTTTGGTCTATTCAAAGTCTATTGATAATTTTTCATTAAAACGTCTCAAGCAAGAGACTCAAGAACATTACAACCGAGTCGATGAAAGTGGAAGGCAATATTACACAAAGCCACTTCGCGCAATGGGGGGGCAGGGCGATTCAAGGGAATCTAGACCTAACTTGTATTACGGTTTAACAGCGCCTGATGGCTCAGTCATTTTTCCAGTTAGGACAGATGGCAAAGATGGAGCATGGCGTTGGAGTAAAGATAAGGTTAATGAGGAGTTAGGTCGAATTGACTGGGTAAATGGAAGAAATGGTTGGAGTCCATATTTCCGCATTTATGCCGATACAACTACTGGAAGGCCTGCAGAAACAATTTGGACTCATGCGGATGTTGGGAGCAATAGAACTTCAAAAGCAGAGATCAAGGCTTTATTCCCAGATACTCAGGCTTTTACAACTCCAAAGCCTGAATTTTTAATACGGCGAATACTAGAAATTGCTACCAATGAAGGCGATTTTGTTTTGGATTCTTTTCTTGGCTCTGGAACAACTGCGGCTGTTGCACATAAGATGCTTCGTAAATATATCGGGATTGAATTTGGCGAACATGCAAAAACGCATTGTGTACCGAGGCTAACGCAAGTGATTAAAGGTGAGAGAGGTGGGGTTTCTGATGTTGCGAATTGGATAGAAGGGGGTGGATTTAATTTTTGCACTCTTTCATCGCCAGCATTTTTAGAGACGGGATTGATAAATCCTGAGATTAACTTTAAAGAATTGGCCAGTTTTATTTGGCACTTTGAAACTAATTTACCTTCAAGCGGCGATTTTAAAAACCCATTGTTAGGAATTTATGAGGGCACCGCATACTATCTTTTGTATAACGGAATACTTGGGGATCGAAAGCCTAGTAGTGGTAATGTTTTAACAAAAGATGTTGTCAAGGCTATAAATGAAATTTTCCCTCACGATGGGCCTAAGGTAATTTATGGTGAAACCACTAGATTAGGTTCCAGTCGCCTAGATGCTGAAAAGATTACTTTTAAGCAGATTCCATATGACATTAATGTAATCTAGAGATAAATGATTAAATTAAAAAACTATCAAATAAATGCTTTGGATGTACTGAAAGATTTTTTATTGTTATCCCGAAGCATGACATATCAGGAGGCATTTAATAAATCTTTAGAGAGGCAGGATAGATTTAATGAGCCCTTTAATCAAATTTTTAGGAGTGCACCTTCAGTATGTTTGAGGGTGCCAACAGGTGGCGGAAAGACCTTACTTGCGGCCTATAGCATTGATATTGCCGCGAAATCAATGCTGATATCCGAGTCTCCAGTAGTTTTATGGTTGACACCTTCAGATGTTATTAGAAGCCAAACAGTAGAGGCTTTGTCAGATCCAAGTCATCCATATAGACAGGCAATCGCTAAATCATATGGCGATCGAGTTCGGGTGGCTGATCTGGAGGGTTTACAAACAATAAATCCACAAGATGTAGGTAGCACCTGCATTATTGTTGTAGCTACTATTCAATCTTTTAATGTTACTAATACTGCAAAAAGAAATGTTTATTCTTTTTTTGAAGAATTGGCACCACATTTTTCTGGTCTACAAAAGAATCAAACGGATCTTTTGGAAAAGGTTACTAACGAAGATTTAGAAGTGCAGAAATACTTAACTGAAAAGGACTTGGGAAGAGTCAAATATTCAGTTGCAAATTGGCTCAACTTACAAAATCCAATAATTATTGTTGATGAAGCACACAATAATCGAACGGATACATTTTTTACAACCCTGGATAGGCTCAATCCTTCCTGTGTAATCGAACTTACAGCTACTCCCGTAAGGGGGAATAACGTTCTTTATCATGTCTCCGCCCAAGAATTAAAAGCTGAGCAAATGATAAAGCTACCAATCGTATTGGCTGAGCACCCAACAGGATGGAAAGACTGTTTGAGGGATGCAATTTTAACAAGAAAAAAGTTAGCCACTCTTGCCGAAAATGAAGCCGAATATATACGGCCCATAGTTTTAATTCAGGCGGCTCCTCGTGGGAATGAGGCGGTAGTTGAGGTAGTAAAAGACTATCTTATTAATGACGAGCATATTCCCGAGGAAGATATTGCAGTTGCCACTGGTTCGGAGAGGGGCTTAGAAAACATTAATCTTTTTGACAAAGATTGCCCCATTAAATATGTGATAACTGTAGAGGCGCTAAAAGAAGGTTGGGACTGTTCTTTTGCGTACGTATTGGCTTCCTTGCAATCGGTCAACTCCTCGAAAGATGTAGAGCAATTATTGGGCAGGGTGCTTCGCATGCCTTATGCAAAAAACCGTTCACAAGAGCCGCTCAATAAAGCATACGCACATATAGTTGCAGAAAATTTTGCTGAAGCGGCGGCAGGATTAAAAGACCGAATGGTTCAAAATATGGGCTTTGAGAGACTTGAACTCGCATCGGTCCTTTTACCTGCAGACAACCAAGGCTCTGGTGGAGATGGATCAAAACAAGCTATCAAGATACCCGAGTGCCTAATTCAAGTCTCAGCCGCTCCAGATACTAAAAATTGGCCTGAACAAATAAAACAGCTTGTTGAGGTACGGATGAATTCTCAAGGCGCTGTTTTAGTGGTTAATTATCAAAACTCGGAAGAGCTTAAGCAGGCCCAGCTTTTTGTAACGGAATCTGTAAAGGCTAGAGATAAAGAAAGCGTAAGAAGTCAATTTGATGATCATCATGCTATTCGACAAGCAATTAAGTCCCCAGCTCTACTCGGATATGAATTCAGTCCGATTCCTCAGCTTTGTATTGAGTTAGATGGTTCGTTAGATTTGGTTGAGCAGGAAACTTTATCTTCATTGGGAAGTTGGAGCTTAAGCTCCAGCCCACCACAATTGGCGGGGTTCAATTTAAATGAAGATACAAAGGAATTTGAAATAGATATATCTGGCCAGCGGGTTACTTGGAAGATGTCCACCAACCATCAGATAGATTTAAATAGCTTAGAAAGCGATGTCACAGAAAATGATCTCATTAGATGGTTGGATCAACAGGTAATGGATCGTTATTGGGGAATCACCCAAAATGACCTACAAGTGTATTTAAAAAAATTAATCACCCATTTAATTGTTGATAGGGGTTTTACAAAAACATCACTGGTTCGTGGAAAAAATCCCTTATCTACTGCTATAAGGCAAGAAATTAATAGATTGAGAAATTTAGCAATAGAAAAAGGATTTCAATCCAGTCTGCCCAAGATGCAAATTGCAGGTCAAGACGAGATTAAGTTTTTTAGTTTTCAATATAAGTCAGGCGAGTACGCCGCAAGAAGTTTATATAGGGGAAGTTATGAGTTCCAAAAACATTACTACCCAGTAATACATGATTTGAAAGAAAAAACTGCATCAGGCAGAACCGCAGAGGAATTTACTTGTGCCTTAATGTTGGATTCAAATCCCAGCGTGAAATATTGGGTAAGAAATATAGAGAGGCAAAGTAAGCAATCATTTTGGTTGCCAACTTCCACAGACTACTTTTATCCAGATTTTGTTGCTGAATTAATGGATGGTCGAATACTTGCGGTTGAGTACAAGGGTGACCCTTACGCAACTAATGATGATTCAAGAGAAAAAATTTCAGTTGGCGAGCAATGGGAAAAAGCCAGCAATGGGCAATGTTTATTTTTATTTGCTGTGGCTCATGATGACAAAGGACGGTCGGTAGAGAAGCAGATACAAGATAAGCTAATATGAACGTCCTTTTAAAGGACGTTTCATACGAAGGTTGTCCAACTAAAAGTCTGAAAATAAAATAGCTGTATGACAACAGTAATCCGCCTACAAAGTGACTAAGGTAATCAAAGTACCTGAAAGTCACCTAGAAGTAATCTCCTCACCACTACAAGAATCCCAACCCACAGCCTTAAGCCAGCTCAAATACGCAGAGCCCACCGAGCTTTACTTGCGTGATGGCGAGGTAGTAATCCACCGCAGACCCGGAAGCCCACTTTGGCATTGCCGCTTTAGATTGCAAGATGGCTCATGGCATCGTCAGACTACCCGCCAAGCAAGTATTGAGCACGCAGTACGAATGGCTTGTGATCTTTACGATGAAACCAGATATCGCCAAAGACTAGGGCTTGCACAAAAGTCGCCCACGTTTGCAGAAATTGCACACGCCACTCTCTACTCAATGCGGCAAGACTTGGATGTGGGTATAGGCAAGAGTGTGTACGGTAGCTACATCACCTGCATTGAGAAATACTTTCTGCCTTACTTTGGTGACAAAAGACTAGAAGAAATAACCTATACCGATGTGCATGAGTTTGAAGTTTGGCGTAATAGACAAATGAACAAGGTGCCCAGAGCCAGCACCCTAATGAACTTTGCCAGTGCTTGGGCAAAGCTACAACAGACAGCAGTTAATAAAGGCTGGATTAGTGAGCGAGTGGCAATACCCAAATTAACTACTCGTGGGCATAAAGGTAAAACCCGTCCAGCTTTTAGTCGCGAAGAGATTACTAAGTTATTTGACTATATGGAGAAGTGGGCTAAGGAAGGACGTCTAGAGGTAGAGCGAGAGATTCGCCCATTAGTTCGCGACTATGTAGAGATGCTTTTATTGACGGGTATGCGTCATGGCACTGAGGCACTGAATATCTGCTGGAACAATATTGAATGGCACACCAATGATGGAAAGAAATATCTCCGTATATGGGTAGATGGTAAAACTGGAGGACGCTGGCTCATAGCCAAGCATAGAGCTGTTGATGTTCTCAAGAGATTACATAGCCGCCAAAAAGCCGTATATGACATTCCATTCGATAGACTGTTTGAAGTTCGCGCGCCACAGAGGCTATTTGTCATGGCAGACGGGCATCAACCTTTGCGTATAGATGGCACATTCAAAAAGCTCATGCGCGATAGTGGGCTAGCAATGAGCCAAGATGGTCAAATGCGAACCTTATATTCACTACGTCATACCTATGCTACTTTAGAGTTATTAGAAAATAAGACTGATATTCATACGCTGGCAAAACAAATGGGCAATAGTGCGGCCATGATTGAGCGGCACTATTCAAAGCTAACTCCTACTATGGCAGCTGAGCAATTAGCCTAATACTCGGGATGTCGTTTAAAACGACAAATAAAATAGCCCGCTAATAAGCGGGCTTTAGGGTGGTGTGTACATGTTGCCTAATTGTTAATCGTCGTAATCTTCCCAATCATCTGGTTTGATAAATTCTGATTCGACATCAACCGAATAGCATTTATGAATCCAGCCGCGATAATAATCGGCGCAATCCTTTGCGGCCGCTTCATTGTCATAAGCATCTACGACATATGTTTCGTCTTTCGATTGAACGAGCCATACTTGTTTCATAAATCCCCCTTATTGCGTCTAGCAAGTCTCTCAACGTTATGTATGAGATTTCTTAATGAGCCATTGGCGGCAGAGATAGTTGGCAATAAGTCGATATCGCTAATGACAACACCCATATCGCTTATTAAACTCTTAGCTAATGGCAGGTAAGAGCTAACTGGCGCCGCATTCATTTCAACTAACACGCACCTGTCCTTTAAGCCTTTATCAAGCTCAGAGATATTGTTAGTTGTGAGAATGAATATGCCCCTGTCAGTATTAAGTGCAGACTTCAGACTTTGTTGGGCTAGCTTGGTAAGGTTATCCACCTCATCCAAGATAAAGTAATGTAAGCCGCTAGTATTAAGTGAATTTCTACTTAATATCTTTTCAATAAGCACCATGACTTGTGGGCCATTAAAGCCTTGCTGGCAACCAATAAAGTCAGCCTCCCAGCCTAGCCCATCACCTGTTCTGCCTTTTTCAATTGCGTTAGGTAGCATTTTGGCCAGCGTGGTTTTACCTGTACCAAAGACTCCGTAAAGAAGAACGGCTGATTTGCCGCAGTGAGGTAACGCCTCGGCACCGCTGACAATATCTTCGATTCGCAAACGACTCTCAGCATTGCCCCAGATGATGTCGCTAATTTGGTTGGGCTCATATTTAAAATCCTTTCTGATAAACATTTTTATTCCTTTCATGTATTTGTTTATATGAGGGTGCTCATAACACCCTCATGTTTCTAATTACGCTTGTTTAGCAATAGCGCCATCAGCATCATTAGCCGCATTTACTTCTTTCTTGGCGGCAATCTCTTGCGATTTGATATCGCCATACAAGGCCGTGAAAGCCGCATTGACTGCGCCTTCTTTACGGACTAATGCACGAATGGCAAACCCACCATCAGCTAGTTGCTCAGCAATTAGCACGCAATCCTCACCCACATAGCCTGCATCAGCTAGTTGACTAAGTTGCTCCGACTTGGCGATGGCTAGTACTGGCAAGTTCTCAAAGTCTGCTTTGGCAATAGAGGCCTTACCTGTAGGGCTGATAAAAGTGGCGCTTCGGGCAAGTTTGATTTCTTGAATGCCACCACCATCTTCAATCCACTGCGCTAACTGCGTTGCTTCAACTTTAGACTTTTGAGCTTGGCGTAGTACTAAGACATATGTACTAATGCGGCGGCGGTCAATGTTGCCAAATACAGCGCGAACCACACGAGCAATGATGTGCGAGTCCTTTTTGTACTTATAGCCACGCTCTGTGAAGAATGCTTCTAATGCGGTATTACGCTGTTTAGACTCGGCTACTGTTAGTTCGCCTGCAAATAGTAGGCAATCTGCCAAAACTTTATAGAGCTCTAAATTACTAGTTCTATATGCGCCTTGTTCCCATGTAATGCGCTTTGCTTCCATGCTGGCAAGCAATTTAGTCGCATTAACTACTACATTGGAATTTCCAACAGCCTGTGCTGGTTTGTCGTTTAAAACGACATTGCTAGTTACTGTTGTTTCTACTGCGTTCATAAGTGTATTCATGATTTACTGCCTTTCTATGTGTGTATAAAAGTATGACTGATTGTTAAGAAATTTAACCTCTTGGCCATGTATCCATTATGCTGATTTAGGCTGTTTTTTAGATGTACAATCAATTAGTGTTAATTAGAAAGTTAAGAAATGTTAAGAAGATTTCTCGCACCTCACCCTACTTTTGGTACCAAGAACAAGCCGCGTACTTTGTCTTACCAACAGCAAAGTCCGTATTACTGGTGGTGGGTGTATCTACGCCGAAATGAAGACTATTTGGCTTGTTGTGAAAAGGGCGGCAAAGGTAAGTTATCCAAGCTATATAAAGACTTTGGCGATGTGCGTGAAGATAACTTTAAGAGGTGGTGGGTGGAAGGTGAGCGTGGTGGAAATCTATTTTCTGAAACTATCCCCGAATTAACACTTAGGGAGATTGAAGATAAAGCCGAATGGGATGAGGCATGGACAAGGGATGAGGTACTTGTAGTGGCTATTCCACTAACGTCTAGCCGAAGATATATTCAAAGCCGACTTATAAGATTGCTAGACAAGCGCCATCATGCAGATAAGCCTGGGCGAAAGAAAAGTAACTTAGATAAAAGTACAGCAAACTATCCGCTAGAACGTAGTTATACGATTGAAAACCTACAAAAGACATTGCAGGTTTATGACAACTATCTAAAAGTTAAATACGAAAAGCCCAAAGTTCCCCTTTGGAAGATTGGCGAGCAAATGCGATTAGTGCCCTCTGCTATGACTACAGACGATATGAGTATGAATGAACGGCAAGTATTTAGAAATGTCATGGGCGCTAGTGTGAAGCGTTATATAACCAATGCAGAAAAGATGATTGCTAATGCCGCATTGGGTAGATTCCCCTTGACTAGTGACGTCGTTTAAAAATCATCACACTAGCTCGACTGCGGCTTTAAGTTGGGTTGGGCTTGAGTATAGGTAGCTGGCGGTGGTGCTAATGTTGCGGTGCCCCGCGAGGGATTTGAGAATATGTATAGCAGTCCCCTTGTTTGCGAGGCTTGTCAAAAACGACCTTCTTCCCGAATGTGAGCTACAGCCATCTAGTGAACAAGAGCGATAGAGATAGAAGAAGTACTGAGCTAGTGAATTAGCAGAGAACCCAGCCTGTTTTTGGGTATAGAACAAAGGCTTGCTGGCATCTTTAATACGAAGTACACGCAAGTACTGGCTAATCTCCTTACGCATACGTTCATTTAGGTAAACAGTACGAGCATGCTTTCCTTTGGTTTGCTCGGGCATTAAGCGCACTTCATCCTTAATTGTGTTGTCGCTGTTTAAAACGTCGTTTATGCGTAGGGCGGCAACTTCACCTACTCGCATACCCGCGTAGTGCGTTAGTAGCAACATAGCGCGATTACGTGCGCTGTGCCTACGTGTAGCAACATGGTCTAGAACTCTACGCAGTTCTTGTGGATTTAAAACTCTTGCTTGTGACATACGTTCTCCTCAAAATATATTAAATACAGAGCTACAGTATGTTTTCGTATGTTTGGTTTGAGCAACCGAAAATGGCTAAGAAAGAACCTTCCAAAATTCAAAGACTTAGCTGATTTCATAATCTTTTACACATTAGATTATGATTTCGTGGCATTTTCGCCACGATATTTCATGAAGTATTTATAAGCCCTACAAGCTGTTTGATTTCGGGCTCAGCTACCCAAGTAAGCGATAACTCCTAATCACTGCTTATACGACGGATTTACCCTGAATGGGTTTACAGCTATTAAATTTGTGCGCTACGAAAAATTAAGGTGAAGTACTTAAACTTTCAGGGTGGTGATTTTCTACCTATACCCCTTAGTAGTAAGCGAGCTAACACTCGCTTGTGATTTCGCTTGTCGCTCATCACATTTCTTTCTTCTTAAATTGTTTGTATTGGCTTTCTCCAGATTCAACCTACACTGAGCCTTAAGCAACAGGCTCAGTTGTAGAGAAGAAATAAGGGAAAAGACTTTCTCCGAGTTCTTTACTACACCACTTAGGGCACAACCCGATTGGGTAAGGGCGGTTTCGCTATCTCCTTTTATGTGCGGCCGTAAAACGCAACATGTACAAAAGCAATAAGTGGCTACCTTTGTACCGTTCGCAAGAATGCTGTGTGGGCAGAGCTTGCTCGTGATCTTTTAATCTTTGTGCTGAAATATTCTTGTATCAATTAGTAAGCAACTCTAATGGCGTCCGGTAAAGGATAGTGATACGAAGTCTCTGCTACTGCCCAGAATTTCCATGACTGCGACTCTAAGTCCAGCTTTAGGGTGACATAACGACTGAGTGCCACTGCTCTTGTTTCAGTAGTAATTTATAAAGTTATTTAGCGAAACCTAATAAAAGAAGAGTAGAAATGAATGTGATTATTAGGTATATGTGGCTTTTGGCATAAAGAGGTTGCTCTTTCGAAAAGGCCGACAATAAATTAACTGTGCCCATTAACTTATAGGAGAAAAAGATGAGCACACTTAATAGTTTGAAATTAGTCAATTCTAAAAAACCAACAGCAATTCCACCCATCCTTCATCGCCGCAATAAGCTAGGCTCCAAGGTATGGGAACAAATTCAACTAGCTAAAGCCCAAAAGGAGGGTGGCACTTTTACTGTTAAGAAATTTAAAACAGTTAAAGACTACGATGGCTCACGTAAGAATATTGAAATTGAAAAGCGTGTACGCCAGTGGTGGTATGTGGCGGCCGATGGAAAAGTTTGCTTAAACATTCGCTATGGCGCAAAGATTATTGAATTTGCCAAAGGTAAGACTGCTGTAGAGGTAGGCTCGGGTGAAGAGCTTATTAAAGCGCTGGAGATTATTAAAGGCGCTGTAGAAGCAGGCGAACTCGATACCCAAATTGAACAGGCCAGTGGCGCTGTTCGTGCTGGGTTTGGGCGTTAACTTCGAATGTCGTTTTAAACGACAAATTATGAATACAGAACTAATGCTATTGCTAATGGTGTTAGTTCTGCTCTTTTTGGAGGATTAAATGAAAACATTTGAAGCCTACGTTCGGGCTAATGGTTACGTAGTTAAAACAAGGATAGTTGCCGACAATAGCCAAGATGCTTACTTCTTGCTACAGGGGCAATATGGTGCTGACAACATAGTTCACTTGCCAACAGAAGTTTAACTAGGGGTGCCATGCATGGCACCCGATAGTCGGGGCGAGCTAGCCCCGACGAACTAGCGAAGCACAAGACGTCTACACCAGCCCTAGCTAGGGCGTTTTGGTGTAACGGCGTCAATGAAATTTCTCGCCAGCTGGCGGGATTAGAAATGAGTTGGGTGCTGAAGCCCACATCGTAGAGGCGAGCCACATGGCGAAGAGCCGAATACGACATGATTCCAATATATCTAAGGCACTACTCGCTAAATATAATAAAAGGAGAGTGCCATGAAAATTAAAGAAGTTACCAACCCAGAAGAGCAATTAGGATTATTAAGAGTCATTATTGACAACACTTGGAGTGCTATTAAACAGCAGGCTGATTCGCAAGCTAGGCATAAGGCGGCGCAACCTACACTCAAGTCAAAGGCCAAGGCGACTAAGGCACAAAAGCCAGCACCATATGCCGCAATGCCAAAGCCCTTACCAAAACCAAAGCCGCTATATCCGACTAATCCACAAACTAAAGCACAGCCCATGGCAACGCAGGCACACAAGTTTGCGCATAAGCAAATGCCGCCTAATACTGGAGCCCCAAAGCCATTGAACAACAAAGCACTCAGCCCAGCAGATGCGTTGAAGGCAAACAAAGAAAAAGATGAATTAATAAATCTGTCATATGGAACGTTGCCAAGAAAAACGCTCTAATGGTTCAAAAGCGCGGTATTTTTAGACAATCTATATATAAATTTATTGACAGAAAATCTGACTGACTGGCATAGTGAAAATAATTACTATTAACTTAATTTAACTTGGAGTGGCAATGGCTAAGGCACCAGCAAAGAAGGCAAAGAAAAAAGTAGCTATAAAGAAGGCGGCAACTAAGAAAGTAGCTAAAAAGCCAGTAGTAAAAAAGATAGTTAAAAAGAAAGTAACCGCTAAAAAAGTTGTTGCCAAGAAGGCGTCAAAGAAGATTGCGCCTAAAAAGGTAGCTAAGAAGGCGGCCATCAAAAAGACTGCAAAGAAAGTTGTTGCTAAAAAAGCAGTTAAAAAGGTTGCAACTAAAAAGACCCCCGCCAAGAAAGTCGTTGTTAAAAAAGTCCAAGCTAATAAAGCTACTAAGCCCAATTATTTGAAGCTACCTTTCGAAGTCTATTACGAGAGGTTGGGGATAAAAATTTATGAGTTTATGTCGGATATAACGCCTACTAAGTTTTCCGATATCAAAGCCGTAAAAATGAACATGGGAGATGCTTTCGGACTAAGATTTTTGTGCGACAAAAATAATGGCGGTGAGTTATGTTGCGCAATGGAAAATGACCATGGGATGGCAGTTCCTAATTGGCTTTCTTTGCAAAATGAAGAAAATGCCGACTTTAATTGGGGCGAAACATACAAAGTTGAAATAAGAAATAAAAAGATAATTTTTACAGAGCCGTCTGAAGAAGAGTCCGATGAATGGCTGGAGGAGGCTGAAAACTATGACTACATAGGAGAAGCCTTTGGTGCATATCTATTTGATGACAACCAAGAGCCTGACTACTTGATATTGGATGCAAGCGGTTCAAGAATTAAAATCAATGTTGATGGATATCAAATCGACGAGCAAGGCAATCAAGTCGGGTCTAAGAAGGCGCTTGATTTAGATAAGATTGTGGAGCGAGGGGATTATGAAATCACCGACTTTGATACGCTTAGAGCTGAATGGATTGCTGGATACGTGAAAAATTTTCCAAATGACTTAGGGCTCTCCTTTGATATGTCATCAGAATAGGTGTCGTTTTAAACGACGTTGCGAGTAACCATGGTGGATGACCGACACATATTGGCTTTACTGTTTGCGCACAGTTTCAACACGCTATCGTAACTTTCTGATTACGCTCAGGATTTTGACCGACGCATTTTGTAAATTTTGCGCACGAAATGTCAGGGGTGGCGTAACCAGTTGATTTCATAGACGAAGCGGTCTATCGGAGGATATTTGAAAATCCTTGTGTCGGTGGTTCGATTCCGCCCCGGGCCACCAAGAAATCTCCGAACATTAGATGTGGTCCATAGAATCCCTAGTCTTAGCCGCGTTCTGGCACCATTTCCCTAAGTCTTCCAGATTTCCTCTTGACTCGGAATGTCGTTTAAAACGACAAACCAATTTCTCATCCCTGTGGTGCTCAAGCGTCGATTTAAGCGACGCTTATCTAGGGTCAGTTAGCTTGTTTGCTATTCTGGTGCATCTTAATTATTTCTGTCATCAAGACTCTGTACAGTCAAAAGCTTGATATTGATGAATCCGAATAACTGTTGATAGGTATGGTTGAATGAAAAAAAAGATTTTCAATGTACTGATGGAGGCGAAAGTAAAAGTCATCCAGTGGATTCGGCCTTCTAATCATTATTTCACCGCAACTGTTGCCCAAGTTGTTCAAGAAGCTGCCGCCTTAAAGGCCCCACAATCTATGCCTTTGGAAAGCAATCTAGAGGCATCTCCCGTTACATCAATAAGAGTGGTTAGCATTGCACCTGAAACCCGATATTTTCAGATTCGAGATGAACAGCATCCTCGAAAAATAGCCTATACCGTTTCAGGAGACATGAATGCAGAAAACATTTTAATTTGTCTGCCAGGATTACTTGAGACAAAGACATCCTTTTCGATAATTCATGATTATTTTTTAAAGTTTGAAAATTACAAAGTCATTAGCGTTGATTTTTCAGGCAGAGGCGAGTCTGACTATATTGATGAATATGGGGCCTACAAGATGTCCCTGTACCTCTCAGATGTTAGCGAGTTAATTCAAGGCGCTATATTGGTTGGAGGTAAGACGCATCAAAGACTCACCATTCTGGGCACCAGTATGGGCGGAGTCTTAGCAATGTATCTTACAAAGATTTTTGATAAAAAGATTAACGCTATCGTTCTAAACGATATCGCTTTAACGGTGAATTGGACTGCTTTGTATACCCTCTATAAGTCTATGAAAAATGAGCTAGGCTTCAAAGAAGTTCGAGAGCTTGCCAAAGAATTGAGTGTTGATGTAAAAGCAATCGCTGATGTACAGCTTCCTGGGCATTTTGACCTCTCATATCGTGCCGATGTGTGGGGCATGAATTTTCATGAAGCACTAGAGGGCTTTAAAGGCAAGGTTGGATTGGTCTATGGCGGGGAATCTAAGATATGCACTGAGCAACGTGTTCAGGAGATCAAGGCGTTTATCCCTCGCTTGAATACCTTTGAGGTTTTAAATGCAGGCCATCCAGTACCATTTGACAATCTAGTATGTGATTTTATACATTCACAAATGAGTCTAAGACCTATTACTCGCCCAAAAGATCTGGTGAACTAAAGCGTCGATTTAAGCGACGCTTACTCACTGTCCTTCGTCTCTTACAGCAATTCGTCCGTGTGCATCAAGATCAGACTCATCTACTTCCAAATGATCATCTTCAATCACGGTTGCGCCTTCTAGGTGCTCGATATATTCTCGAATGGCATAGTAAGGCGCAACGTGAACATGATCATCATCTTGATGATCCCAGACTTTGTAACGAAAGACGGTTAACTTCATTTGGTATTTTCCTAAATTAAGCTCATGAACCTAGGCGGTGATTAATATAGCGACTGGCGTAGGCTTTACGAGCTTCAACCCAAGCCAAAGCCGCTTTAATGAACAGGCGTTTTAGTTTTTTCATGATTTATAGCCCCCTAGAATTTGTGTAGTGATGCAGGTAGTCACGAGTAAGTTGCTCTACCTGCTGATGGCTATTAGGGTTGCGGCTATTGATGTACTGCTCTAAATCATTGCTTTTGGTCTGGTTGCCAAAGACTTGATTTAAGAGACTCAATAATTGTGTCATTTAAGGCTCCTTTGGTTAAAAATACTAGGGTTAATACTTAGTTAGTATGGGCCTTATTGATGAATATTGCATGACAGCAAAATAACTTTTTAGACTAAAAGAGCTTAAGTTCATTATTAAAAGAACTATTTGTCGTCATTTGGTCATAAAACTCCAAAATGCCTCAAAATAGATTAAACCTGCATTAATCTCGTAAAAAATGACCTAAATTAGAGTCAAAAAATCAATTTCAACAAGAAAAGGCTTCAAGATGAGCGCATTAAAAGAGGCTATAGAAAAACTAAGAGTGACTGGAACTATTGGGCTTGAAGACTTTAAGAATTTGAAGATGAAGGATGTTGAACATCTCACTGAGGAAATCAAACAGTGGTGTCTTTATGGAAATGGTAAACCCGAGAAGTTGGGTAAGAAACATAAAGAGCATTAAAGCCTAATCTTCCAAATCCTCACTGCTGTCATCTACTCGGTATTCCAACTGTATTTTCTTTAATACCGGATGTAAAAGTGGGTTCGCATCCTTTGGCGATGGATCGGTTAAGTGGTAGTAGCCATAAAAGGGAATAGGCTCTTTTTCAACGAGTTCGCGATCTTCAGTAGTAAAGGTAGTCATCAATACTCTCCCTAAATTAATCCCATGGTTACCTATGGGCTGTTAGAGCAAACTGAGGAGACCAGAAAGGAGCAGGACTGCTCTTCATCTCCCATAAGTAGCATTTATTCTTGATGAATAAATGTGACAAATCTATCGTTCACTGAAATATTTTCTAGAAAATTTTAAGTGGTGAAATTGTCATAATTGAGCTTGATTTATAGGATTCAAATGTGACAAAGACAGTTAGAAAGTTCATAAAGATGTCATATGAAAGGTAGAGCATCACAGTCAAGTTCAATTACAAATTGAAGGAGATAGAAAATGCAAGATCAAAACCAAAGTGACAAAGTTATCGACTTAAGAAGAATGTCTGCCGAGTATTATCAAAAGGCGGCATGGAATCAATTGTTAGCCTTAGATAACTACAGAGAAAAGAATTTTGAAGTGGCAGAGCGTTTTGCACAACTGTCATTTGACGACCAGATGGCGGCGATGGAGTACGCAGAGTTGGCCGATGCTGAATCTAGTTTGTATCTTGAGTTAGAGCTAGAAGAATAGTGTGGGGCGCAATCATTAGAGCATTTTGGCCAAAGGTTGCTTTAGCGTTAATAGTTTCCATAGGCGTCTCATCACAAGCCTTTGCCATTACTGTTGCTAGGGACGACATCTTGTTGCACATTGTTTCTCAGTGTGTCGACCCATCAAAAGCTAATTACTGTAGCCAGTGTATGTTGCCTAGACGTGACGCTAATTGTGGGGTTTCTGAGTGCAAGAAAACAAATGAAGTTTGGGCGCTCAATACGCAATACGCCGCAATCAGAGACATTAAGATGTGCGGATGTCCTGCAGAGTTTGTTCATGGGCTTGCTATGCCACGAGAGGTTATTACTGGTGTAGAAGATTTAAATCGACAAGAGGGTATTTGGCAATTTGCTTGGGATGTTGCTACTGAACGAATTGAGCTCGATTTAATTGCTTTAGTTGTAAACCCTAAATCACAGAGAACACAGAATCAATTACATATTCACTTGGTCAGGTTAGATAAAAATGCCCGATCTAATTTTTCTCAATATGCACCTAGCTACGTTAATAGCCTAGAGAATATTTGGGCAACAGCTGAGAAAGATGCAAGGTCTAAGGAGCTGATTGATTATGGTGTATTGGTAGCCCAGCAGTCACCTGGCAAATATATAGTTGTAGTTACGCCCAACAGTCCTGAGGCCGCATTTACTCAATGGTCCTGTAATTAGCGAGTTGATATGAAATTTTCAAAAACAAATCCTCCAAAAGAATTAAAAATATTAAAAGAAGCAATAGTACAAGCGCGGCAAGAAAAAGGGCTAACGCAAGAAGAATTAGCAAACGCTGTTTGTCTTAGCAAATGGCAGATTAAAGAAATGGAAGAAAGTGATTCATATCTCATTTTCTATTCAATGCAGATTAAGATTCATGCCGCTAGAAGGATTGGGAATTATTTAGGCCTCAAAGAGGCTGACTACTTAAAAGAGTTAGAGGGTTGCAGTTAAGTGTCACATTGACATGCAAAATTTACTTCCCACCTATAACTGGAATTCAAGAAATGAATAAAACAGAATTAGTAGAAATGATTGCCGCTGGTGCGGACATTACCAAAGCATCAGCAGAGCGTGCCTTAAGTTCAGCAATTGAAAATATTATCAAAGCCTTTACTAAAGGCGATGATGTTCAGTTAATCGGTTTTGGTACGTTCAAGTCTGGCAAGCGTTCTGCTCGTATTGGACGTAATCCACAAACCGGTGCGGAGATCAAGATCCCAGCCGCAAAGACAGTTAAATTCACTGCAGGCAAAGCATTTAAAGATGCTGTTAATAAGCGCAAGTAATTAAATTATCAATCTTTAGTCGCCTCGAATTAGTCTCAAGAGTATGAAATGAAAAAAACCACCCTCTGAACTGACCCCCAGTAGTTGGACAGTTTAGTTAGGTTAGCACGAGGGATTGAGTTCGGTAATCAACCGGACTTAATCCCTTTAGCTTTTCTTTGATTCGGTCATGGTTGTAGTAGTGGATATATTC
>NZ_JACVOX010000003.1:0-371895 GCF_018882215.1 Polynucleobacter sp. AP-Kaivos-20-H2
ACCCGCTTTAGACCGCCAAATTTTAAGAACTCTTTAACTACCTTTAGCTTGAACTGCTTGCTGTACTTGCTCATAAAACAAAACCCCCTTGGTTGGACATAACGTCCAACTTTTGGGGGTCAGTTCACTCGGGTGGTTTTTACTATTGGTCGAGTGAGTTTAGAGCTGATATTTTTTGATTGCTTAGTAGGACTCTAAACGAGAATACTTGCTAGAAATATAAGCCTTACGATACTCGCTGTAAGCCTCTAACAAGACTTGAAAAATATTTGGCGTTAATTTCATCATTTCCCCAATTGTGTGATTTGCGACATAACTATTCTGATGAATGAACATGTCACCCAGAAGAAGTTTTTATGACAATAAGGTAGTAAGCGAATACTTTCATTTGGCTATTTAAAGAAAGGATAGGATCAGACATCCTCGGCCCTGGTTCGATTCCGCCCCGGGCCACCAAGAATCTCAATAGCCCACTTGTTGGGCTATTTTCTTATAAGGCTCGGCAGGGTTGGGCGCCATTGGTCTCGGATATCCCCAACGTGAAGCGTCCTTTAAAAGGACACTTCAATTATTCATCCTTGTGTTGGTAATGCCGTTTAAAACGACAATTCATATTGTGCTCAAGGGTTAGTCCTAGCTATATTCCATCGCACTTAGCACTATCTTTAACAGTCGTATAAAAAGCCAATTCAAGATAGTTATCGGTTGGAGTAGACATTAACCACCTTTTGCGTAATTTTTCATTTAAGGTAAAAGACAGGGAGTTCGTTATGAAAATATTGTTAGCCATGCTGTTTACATTTTTATTCTCCGCAACAGTTTATGCAGAGAATTTACCCGGTGGATTTATTACAGTTAAAGAAGATCAGATTGTTTGGAAGACCAATGAAAATGGGGTCAAGCAAGCCACCCTATACGGAGATCCTAGCAAGCCAGGAATTTATGTGGTCCGCAATATTTTTCCTGCGGGAGTAATGAGCGCACCCCATTCTCACGATCAAGATCGATTTGTTACGGTAATCAGTGGGGTTTGGTATGCAGGCATGGGCCCTGAGTGGGATCCAAAAAAGAATATTCCAATGCCAGCAGGTAGTCTGATGTTTCATCCGGCTAACGGCGTACATTTTGATGGCGCCATGGCGGCTGATACCCAAGTGCAAATCATTGGTATGGGGCCAGTGAAGACAGACTGGATTTATCCTAAGGAAGACCGTTTTGGAAAACCGCATAAGTTAAGCCAGTAGGAAGAAATCCTCAGCCTTGGTTCGATTCCGCCCCGGGCCACCAAGAATCACCAAAACCACCTTCAGGTGGCTTTTTCATTTGGGCCGACGGATGAGGATCTATTGGTCGGGACTAGAATGAGGAATAACCAACAAGAGGGGGTGTTATGAGTTCTAAGAAATTTGTAGTTGGACTGCTATTTGGCATATCTGTATTTTCCTTGGCTGGTGCGGCAATGCCTGAACCACCAAATCCATTGGCAAACAGCAACCTGACATTTGATCAACGCCTTGAGCAAATGAAACAAACTGATGCCGCATTACTTAAGGCAACTCCAGAAGAGCGTAAAGAATATTGGCATAAGATGCGCGATCAAATGAAGGCTTTAAGCCCTGAAGATCGCAAGTTGGTTCACGAGAAAATGAAGGCTCAATGGCAATCAATTACTCCTGAGCAAAAAGAAAGAATGAAAGCCGAGAGAAAGGCTTTCTTTGATGGATTAACGCCTGAAGAGCAGGCTGAGATGAAAGCCCGTAAAGCCAAATGGGAAAATATGAGTCCCGAGGAAAAGCAGAAGTGGCACAAGCAAGCTAGCTAGGATCAGACATCCTCGGCCCTGGTCGATTCCGCCCCGGGCCACCAAGAATTCAAAAAGAGAGCTTCTAGCCCTCTTTTTTCATTTGAAAGTTAGCATCGACACTATAAATCTTGTTTTTTATTCCAGAGTAGCTAATAGTCAAGGCAATGCAACTAGGGTGACTAACCTAAGCGTGTTATCCAAAGAAGCAGCCATATTGATCGGCATCAATAACTTGTAGTGCCTCATTGAGATCTTTTGAGATTGGATTTGGCTCATAGGCTTGCCATTTTCCGCTGGCTCGCATCCAATAAATATGCCACAGAGCCTCAGACTGTATATACCGAAATTTTACAAACGGTCGTCGAGTTAACTCTCCTGGTTTTCCACGCCACAAAGGGCGAACTTCAAAAACACTTACAGTCTGGCCATCGATTTCGTAATCGTAATCAAGATCTTTTTTGATTTCAAGTGGAGCCAGAAGCAGACACCACTGCCCGACCAAATAGTCAATATCCCCTAGCTGTTCAATGCTAAATGCCATATCTGATTAGTTGTCCCAGAAAGTAAAACTGATCAATCAATTTTATTTCAAACATAGCTATTATGAATTATGGGTGAAATGATTACAGTGGATATAGACGTTCTCAGACTAAATGAAGCTCAACTCTCTTGCCCAAGGCCGCCGCATACTTTCTTAGGGTAGTTAGGCTTGGGGAATGTTTGCCGGTAGCCAGAGAGCTTTCTAATCTAGCAATAGCTGGGGTTTGTGTTCCCATCTTTTTTGCCACTTGAGCTTGCGTTAATCCAGCCTCTTTCCTTGCCGTAAGAATCTCATCAAGAATAGCAAATTCAGTGCGATCAAGTTCTTTGACTGCGGCTTTTACAGCTGGCTTTTTAAGCATTTTGCTTATCATTTGTTTATGGGTAAGCATTTTTGTTTTCTTCTGTGTTGTCATTTTTTCCACTCCTTCATACGTGCTTTCGCAATCTTTAATTCTTTCTCAGGCGTCTTTTGAGTCTTCTTAATAAAGCTATGGAGCATCACTATTTCTTTCTCCACCATCGTACAAAAGAAAACTCGGGCGATACCTTCAGCCCCTTTAAGTCTTAATTCAAATAAGCCGCCGCCAAATGAATCCGTATGAGGCAAGCCTAAATTCGGCCCATGCTCAATCATTCGAGTGGTCAATCCAATATAGCGAGCTTGAAGCGTGTCGGGAAGATTCATAATGTCTTCTTGAACCTGCTCGCTGTAATAAAGGATGGAATAGCTCATTTGTTTATGTTAACAAATTTGTTAACATTGAACAAGAGTAAATTTCTTATTAAAGCGATAGTCTTAGGGCAGGATTAGACATTCTCGGACCCGGTCGATTCCGCCCCGGGCCACCAAGAAACAAATAATGCCTCGCTTTATGCGGGGCATTTTCTTTTGTTCGGGCGTAAAATGGCCAATGTTGTATTTTATATTGAGGTTCTTTAGCTCACTGCCATTGGCGGCCATTCAGATGGCTGGGGCTTGTATAGGACTATTGATTTATTTGTGCTCCCCTCAGTACCGGACGCGCTTATATAAAAATCACCAGAGTGCCGCAAATTATTGTGGGTTCAAATTTACCCCGTGGAGGGCGGCAATTGAATCCGGAATAATGTTTGCTGACACCCTATGGATTTGGAGACATCCAAAATCTTCTCTCGCTAAAACAACCATAGAAAACTTAGGTCAAATTATTGAGTTATCCAAAAATGGAAAGGGAGTAATTATTCTTGCTTCACATTTTGGTGGATTTGAAATAGTGCCTCGTATTTTTGCCGAACATACAAGAGCGACGGTAATGTATAGGCCTGCTCGAAAGGGGTGGGTGAATAAGTTAATGCTTAAATCTCGCCAGCATTCTCAAATGGTATTTGTTGAGGCAAACATTGGTGGAGTACGTCAAATTAAGCGTGCCTTAGTAAGGGGTGAGGTAGTTGGCCTATTGGCGGATCAGGTGCCTAGCGTTGGCGATGGGGTGTGGGCTAAATTTTTTAATCAATATGCTTATACAACCTCATTTCCAATTAAATTGGCTCGCCAAGTAAATGTAGCAATCCTTTTTGTTAGCGCAGAAAGACTGGGATTGGGAAAGGGCTGGCTCATTAAGAGCCAATTGATGAATGAGGCATTTCCTGATTGTTTAGTTGATGCCTGTACGGAAATGAATCATTATTTTGAGGAGATGATACTTTCTAAGCCACATCAATATATGTGGTCTTACAACCGCTACAAAAGACCAGCTGGAGCAGAATTGGCTCCCACAGAGTAAGGCATCCTAGGCCCCTGGTCGATTCCGCCCCGGGCCACCAAGAATCTCGATAGCCCACTTGTTGGGCTATTTTCTTTTGGGTTGGATCCCTTGGTCTCAGATGTCCCTATTAGGAAACATCCTTTAAAAGAACATGTCAATTATTCATCCCTGCGTCCATCAATGTCGTTTTAAACGACATTATTAATGATCTTTAGTACTATCTAGATCATGGAAGTAGCCAACAAAATCTTTTTTATCGTTTTTGCTCTCATTACCTTCGCTATTTTACTGAGCGCAATTCCACAATTTCAGGCTCCAAGGTCGGAATGGCCCAGCATCTATTGGCCATTAAGTACATGTTTTTACACCCTTACTTGCCTAAACTTTGGGATTGCCTTATGGGTTAATAAGTTTCTCTTAACGATAGCCAATACCTCGTTATTAATGTCGTCTCTGGCCCTCGTGTTTTTATACCGCTCTTGGGGCGAAAAGCCGTTTAATAAAATACAAACCCTACTGCTTTGGTTAATCCCTTTAGGCGTTGCTATTCTGTATGAGCCATTAAGAGTGACCCCAGACACATTTCTTCAGCGAGTCGCCTTAATAACAATTACTCAGGAAATCTTGGTGGCTTGGCAATTATGGGAATTAATAAAATTTTATAAAAAAGATCGTCCAAGCATTGTGAGTTGGATTATCTTTTTAACCATATTCACGCTGATCGGTAATGTTTTCAGGACTTATCGGATTTTGACTGGCGATGGTCCAACTAATATCTTCCTCTATACCGAAGATGCCTTTGCCCTAGGGCTCAGATGGATTACCTACGCATCTAACATCATGACTTTTGTCGCGTTGGGAATGTTTTATTTTCAAAAACAGCTCACTAAAGAAAATCAAATTGCCAATGCTCTTAAAAGTACTAAAGAGGAAAATGAAAAAATTACTGAGCTCTTAAAAGAAAAAGAGCGACTCATCTATGGCTTGATGAAAGCGAATAAAACTTCTGCTACTGGTGCTCTATCGGCATCGATTGCTCACGAGCTCAATCAACCGCTTGGGGCATCAAACCTCAATATCCAGTTTCTAAAAATGAAATTGGAAAAGGGCGCACTCAATCCAGAGCTGGGTAAAGAGATACTGGACTCACTGGAGGCTGATAACAAACGAGCCGCAACAATTGTCAAATCACTCAGGTCAATTTTTACAGATAGCGATTCTAGTGCTCAAGAGGTTAAATTGAGTGATTTGATTTCAAAAGTGCTTGATATTGTTAAGCCAGAACTCAAGAGTAAGAATATTCAAATTCAGCTAGGAGTTGATGATGGCTTATTGGTTCGGGTAAATTCTTCTGAAATCGAACAAGTCATATTAAATTTGCTCAATAACGCGATTCAAGCGTTGGCAAATTCAGGCACGCTCCAGCGCCGCATTGCTATAGAGGCCATAAAGGCTGACAAATTCGTTCTATTAAGCATTTCTGATAATGGCCCAGGCGTGCCCCCAGAATTTAAATCCCACCTCTTTGAGCTGTTAAGCACCACCAAGCAGACTGGTATGGGGCTAGGGCTATGGCTATGTAAGCATATTGTTACTAGATATAGTGGTTCGATCCATTATGAAGACGTTGTTGGCGGCGGAGCTAAGTTTGTCGTTGAGTTGCCTTTAACTTAGCCGAAGGGCTAATTGACCCCAGTCTTCACGAGGAAGACTATAGAGACCTATTCGTTCGGGGCCTTATGAACTTAGCAGAAATACAATCCTTTAAGCAAATTGGTAGGCGTCTTCGCAGTGAGCGTGAGAAGCGAGGTCTAACTTTGCCGGCAGTTGCTGGATTGTGTGGAATGAGTATTTCTGAATTAGTACGCATTGAAAACGGGGAACTATTAGGATTTAGACAGGCGCTTGACGCCACAATTAATAATGCTGAGATATATGCCAAGGCATTAGATGTTGAGTTAGATAGTGGGGAGAGACAGCATTCTGGAATGGTATCAATAAATGCTAAAAATGATGATGTTTTTATTCCAGTCTTTTTAAGAAAAAAATAACTATTTCGGTTAGTCCGTACAGACTATTTAAAACAGAGTCAGACATCCTCAGCCCTGGTCGATTCCGCCCCGGGCCACCAAGAAACACCAAAACCACCTTCGGGTGGTTTTTTCATTTCCCCGTTGATAGAATCTAGCAAATACTAAAATAAAGGGAAGCAATGAAAAAGATGGCAATCTTGCTATGGATGCTATTAAGTCCAGCGGCCTTTGCTCAATCACAAAACTTTGAAGGTTTTGGTTTGTCAATTGATTACTCATTAAATTCCATTACAGACAAATCTACTCCGGGCGATTCAGCTACCAGTAGAAGCGGCGTTCCTAGCATTACCGCTGATGCTTATAGGGCAATCAATGATCAATGGTTGATTGGAGTGTATGGTTCATACGATTTAGGCACCACAGATACTTCTGGCACAGATCCAGATGCCCATAATCCGATTGAAGCTGGCGGAAAAGTGGGTTACGCATTTACAGAAAAATTAATGGCCTATGTCAAGCTTGGCTACTCCTGGTCTAAGTATTCATCTCCTGGCTACTATCAATGGATTAATGGGCCTAGTTACGGCATCGGCGCCGAGTATTTGTTGACCAAAAACCTATTTACAAGGGTTGAGGTGTCTCAACAAAACTACAAGACTGTTTACTGGAGTGATGGCTCTAGCGATAAGGTCAATATCAATTCTTACGGCATCTCTTTGGGCTGGAGATTCTAGGATCAGACATCCTCGGCCCTGGTCGATTCCGCCCCGGGCCACCAAGAAACACTAAAACCACCTTCGGGTGGTTTTTTCATTTGGTCCGACGGAATGGTTGAGTGAATTAGGATTTTTAACCCCAGTTGCTTGCTCCAATTGATGTATGTACAATGTACATATGACTTCATTGCGATTTGAATGGGAACCCAGAAAAGCTTCAGCTAATCTGAAGAAACACGGCATTTCTTTTGAAGAGGCGAAATCTGTGTTTTATGATGAAAGTGCTAAGTTGATTTCCGATCCCGATCATTCGAAGGATGAAGACAGATTTATTTTGCTGGGAGTAAGCCATTCACTTCGTGTGATTTTGGTTTGCCATTGTTATCGAAGCGAGGGTAATGTCGTTCGTATTATTTCGGCTCGTAAGGCAACCCCTAAAGAGTCAAAAGCTTATTAAAGGTGATGAAGATGCGTAAAGAATATGATTTCTCAAAGGCTCGTAAAAACCCATATGCTTCTATGCTAAAGAAGCCTATAACCATTAGATTGGACGAGGATTCAGTGAGCTATTTCAAATCTGTATCAGAAGAAGTTGGAATTCCTTATCAAAGCCTCATTAATCTCTATTTGAGAGATTGCGCTGCTTCGCATAAGAAATTGAACCTTAGCTGGAAGTAGGATTAAGCATCCTCAGCCCCGGTCGATTCCGCCCCGGGCCACCAAGAAATACCAAAACCACCTTCGGGTGGTTTTTTCATTTGGAGGAGGTGACACCTATAGGCATCAATGACATAGTTTCATGCTCTAATGCCATTTAATATGATTACTGTCGTTATTGCCTCCTATCGATACGGACACCTTGCCGCCCATTGCATCGAGTCCCTGCTTTCCCAAACCATCTCGCCTACAAGAATTTTATTTGTAGATGATGGCGGCTTGGATTGTAATCATCTGCCAAGCTTATATCCTGATATTGAATATGTATTGAGAGATGAAAATCTAGGGGTTGTAGATAACTTTCAAGACATGTTATCTAGAGTAAATACTGAATATGTTCTATTTATAGGTGCTGATAATTGGTTGCGTTCAGACGCAATTGAGTTGCTATCTAAGACCAGTGCCGATATTGTTACTTACGACGTCATTGTTACTGGAGAGTTGAAGGAAGACATCCTAATGCGTTTACCTATCGAAACGTTTTCTCATCAAGGCGATTTGTATTGGAATCGCCAGGAACAGCATCACGGATCGATGATGTATCGCACGGCTCTTGGACAAAAAATTGGATACAAAAAGAGATATGAGCATGGTGTCCACCCCCAAGAAGATTGGAATCTTTGGGATAAGATGCTCCAACAAGGTGCCACGGTAGCCAGCCTCAAAGAGGGACTTTTATTTTATAGGAGGCATCGAGAAAATTTTTTGAAATATTCTCATGAAACCTCGCAGTCAAAAGAGCTAGAAGTAAATTAACTTTTGAGGGCTAGCCAGAGTTAGGCATCCTTGTGTCGGTGGTTCAATTCCACCCCGGGCTATCAAGAAACACCAAAACCACCTTCGGGTGGTTTTTCATTTGTAGGTTTCTGAGATGTCGTTACAAACGATAAAAATAAGTAGGCCATTCCCGCCCCCCTTATTTTGTCCAGTCTAGTTCTTAAAGAGATTTGCTAAGAACATATCAATTTCGCGAGTTGCCTTTTGCGTAGCGTCATCATCTTTACCCACATGCGGATTTAACTCAACACAAGCATCAGAGTATTTGAACTCTTGGTTTGTTTGAGTGTTAATAAGATTACCCACTGTCTTTTCAACAATCCTACAAGACCTAACGGTCTGAGCATCCTTTGAAGCTACTGGAGGCACGGATCCCAGGGGAGAATCAAAAGCGTGCGGGCCAAAATCATATTCAAACATCTCTACATTTTGGTTGGCTGCTTTTAATTTACCCACATATTCCCTGCAGGCGGTTACAGGGTTGTAGTCATCTGTGCTGCCGTGATGAAGCTGAATAGGTTTGCCAGTAGTCTTTGTGTCGCTGATATAGCTTGTCACACAATCAGCATAAAGCGGAATGTGTGCAGCAAATACAGTTCCACTTTTATTCCACATATTATTAAATCGCTCTACGCTGGCAAATAGAGCTGCTTGACCACCCCTAGAAAAGCCCATCATGACAAACTTATTGGAATCTAGGCGCGGATGCTTAGCCAAAATTTCCATTGCTTTATAAGCATCAAGAGCAAGATTCAATCTGCCTAGCAGAGCTTGATTGGGGCCCACAACGGTTAGGCCTCTTCCTGTAAAGCCATCCATGCTAAATGTGGCATAGCCTTGTCCTAAGAAGTGATTAGACCAATAGTCTATGTTTGCCCCCATACCGCTTGAGCCGTGCACTAAGAAGATAACTGGAATTTTTTGACTAACAGGCTTTGGTGGAAAGCGAAGAATGCCATTAACAGTTACCTCTTTACCATTCTTGTCTCCCAGCAAAAACTGTTTATCGGAGATCGTTAGACTTGGAATGGAATAGATTTCTGAGCGTGGTGGATACACGATGTCAGTCTCTGCTTTAGAGCAGAGAGATACAGTCGCCAAAATAGCTATGAGTAAGTACTTCATTTGATTGTGTCCCCAGTATTTTTTATTAAATTATGTTGCCAAAAAATAGTAGCAGAATCCATAGTGAAAATCCTTAATTAAAACCCTTGAAGCTTGGATCTAGTATTTCTTGGCAATATCGTTAAAACGACATGCGATTCAGAGGTAAGCCAATTAAATCAGCCTCAGCAGGCCAGAAGGGAAAAGAGGATAATAAAATTTCATTAAAAATAAGAGATAAAAAATGCTTGATACGCTTATTTTGAGCAGAATTCAATTTGCTTCGAATATGACTTTTCATATTCTTTTCCCAACGATATCCATTTCTTTGGGATGGGTGCTTTTCTATTTCAAGGTTAAATTTAATAAAACAGGTAACTCAGTATGGAGTGAGGCCTATCAATTCTGGGTCAAGATATTTGCCTTAACTTTTGCCCTTGGCGTTGTTAGCGGCATCACAATGAGCTTTCAGTTTGGAACCAACTGGCCTGGATATATGCAAACAGTGGGCAATATCGCAGGGCCCTTGCTTGGCTACGAAGTTTTATCGGCATTCTTCCTCGAGGCAACTTTTTTAGGAATTATGTTGTTTGGCTCTAAACGGGTCTCTCAAAGAGCTCACACTATCGCCACATTTTTAGTTGCCTTCGGTACATCACTATCGGCATTTTGGATCATTGCTTTAGATTCTTGGATGCAAACCCCACAAGGGTTTGAGATGATCAATGGTCAAGCGCATGCAACCAATTGGATTGAAATTGTCTTTAATCCCTCCATGCCGTATCGCCTCTTGCATATGATGACAGCATCATTTTTGACGGTAACGTTTTTAATTGCAGGCATTTCTTCTTATCGATATTTAAAGGGCATCAATCTTTCTGGCAATCGAGCGCTGATCAAGTTAGCAATGACCATGGCGGTAGTGTTAGCCCCGTTACAAATTGTGCTTGGTGATTCACATGGGCTAAATACGCTGGAGTATCAGCCTGCAAAAGTAGCAGCAATGGAGGGAATTTGGGAAACAACCAAAGGGGCTCCTGCCGTTTTGTTTGCTATACCGGATGAAACCATTAAAGCCAATAAATACGAAATAGCCATTCCGAAACTCGCATCTTTATATTTGACACACTCATTTGCGGGTGAGGTGCAGGGTTTGGATGCCTTCCCTGGCGCAACCCCACCAGTCGCCCCCATTTTCTTTGCCTTTCGCATCATGGTCGGCATCGGCATGTTGATGCTCTTAACCGCATTCGTTGGGTTTTATCTCACAAGAAAAAATAAAGAACTACCAACCTGGCTTTTAAAAGGTCTCAGTGTGATGACATTTTCTGGTTGGGTCGGAGTAGTTGCCGGTTGGTATGTGACCGAGATAGGCAGACAACCTTACCTTGTTAGTGGGGTACTCAAGACTGCTGATGCGGTTACTAAAGTGCCTACCAATATGGTTTTGGGTACGCTTGTGATGTACCTTGCGCTGTATTTAGGGCTTATTGTTTCTTACATTTGGGTTGTTTTTTATTTGGCAAGGCAAGCTAATCCTGCACATATTATTGATGAGCAAAAATCAGGCCTCACAAACAACATTGCAGGAGCATAAGAATGATTCCTAATTTATATGAACCATCTGGTTGGCTGCCCCTGTTCTTTTTGGTTGCAATGGGTATTGCAATGGTTGCTTATGTTGTTTTAGATGGATACGACTTGGGCGTTGGCATCTTATTGAATCAGGCAAGTGATTCAGAAAAAGACATCATGATTTCATCCATTGGTCCTTTTTGGGATGCTAACGAAACTTGGTTAGTACTCGGAGTCGGAGTTCTCTTGATTGCCTTTCCAATGGCCCATGGCATTATTTTGACTGAGCTCTATTTGCCGGTAGGCATTATGTTGGCTGGTTTAATTTTACGAGGCGTATCTTTTGACTTTCGTGCAAAAGCCCATTTGAGTCAGAAGGCAGTGTGGAACTTCCTATTCTTTTTTGGTAGCTTCTTGGCCGCGGCATCTCAAGGGGTTATGGTTGGTAGAGAAGTGATTGGTTTTGACTCTGGATACTTGGGCTGGATATTTTCTTTTATCGTGGCACTTTGTCTGCCTGCTGGGTATGCCCTATTAGGCTCTAGCTGGCTGATTATGAAAACGTCTGGCGATCTACAGCTAAAAGCTGTTGGCTGGGCAAGAAAATGTCTCTTATTAACGGCGCTTGGTGTTGGGATCATTTCTGTGGCAACGCCATTCTTTAGTGCAGAGATTGCGGCAAAGTGGTTTACCTTCCCCAATGTCTTTTTCTTATTGCCGTTTCCAGTTCTGACCTTGGCTTGTTTTATCTTTATCGATTTGAACTTGTTAAAAATGCAGAAGAATAAGCCTGCTCCTGTTTGGATTCCTTTTGCTCTAAGCGTAGCCATATTTGTCCTTGCATTCTTAGGAATTGCTTACAGCATGTTCCCTTACATCGTTGTAGACAAAATGACGATTTGGGAGGCGGCTTCAGCTACGGAGTCATTGTGGGTCATATTTTGGGGGGCTATAGTTGTGCTGCCAACCATCATCGGGTACACCATTTATTCCTACAAAATCTTTTGGGGCAAAACCGAGCCGCTTAGTTATTACTAATGCAACGGTATGAGCATCAATTAAAGTGATACTTATTGGGACATCCTTTTTACGGGCGCTTATAGGTGAAGGGATTTGCAATCTTTGTAACGCTGGGGTAAACGCCTAGAGTAATTGGTGCTGAGGCTCTCTAGTATTGGCGTATGTCTAAGCTAATCGAACTGACTTATGTAAGTGAACCAGCCCAAAATATGTCTTTTTTAGGATTGATGAGACTTTTATATCACTCATATGCTAATAACCAGGCCTTAGGCATTACCGGGGCGCTCATTTATGAAAATAACAAATTTGGTCAAGTTATTGAAGGCGCTGAAAAAGACATTGAGGCTTTGTGGCAAAAAATTCAAAAAGATAGTCGACATAAAAATGTTCGCCTAATAGAAGCCAAATCCATCAATGAGCGAAGCTTCAGTAAATGGACTATGGTTTTCCAAGGCAATGAAGAGATTGCTAAAACTTTGCCAGAAGTTAGCGCAGCTATTGAGGATGTCGAGTTTCCGGTAGGCCATCCATTGCTAATTGCTTTGAGAGGCGGCAGTTAATACTTGTTTAGCAGAACAAAGCCCTCGCTGCAAATAGTTTGTGCTCCCAATGTTTTTTAAAACGATGTTTCATGAGTTGATCCCTCCTTTTTTCGACATACTTAATTAATCTAATTGTGATAGCCTGAAGCTAGAGTTAAAACCATAGGAGATATAAATGATAAAAAGTAATGTTTTAATTAAAACTGTAATCGGGTTTTGTATTGGTTTTGCTTCTTTGACAATTTCGGCACAGTCGATGAAGGTAGCCCTTACAGGAGCCCAAGAAGTTCCGCCGGTGACTACTTCAGCCTCTGGCGTAGGGTCAATCATGGTTGCTCCAGATGGATCAGTATCGGGAACGATTACTACCACTGGTGTTGAAGGAACTATGGCTCATATTCATGAGGCGCCAATGGGTCAAAATGGCCCTGTAATCGTGCCATTTACCAAGACGTCAGATAATGTTTGGTCAGCTCCTGCTGGTGCCAAATTAACAGATGCTCAACTCCAAAGCCTAAAGAGTGGAAATCTCTATCTCAATGTTCACAGCGCTACTAACAAGCCTGGCGAAATTAGGGCTCAGCTTAAACCTTAAGGACCTGTCATTATTGGGCTCTTGTCGAATGCCCCGGACCATCAAGAAACACTAAAATCACCTTCGGGTGGTTTTTTCATTTGGCGTATTCTTAACTCATGACCCTAGCTCTCACCAAGCTCGTTAAAGAAATTCGTTCTTGTACATTGTGTACAGAGCATTTACCTTTGGGCCCAAGACCCATTATTCAAGTGAGTAGTTCGGCAAAGATTCTTATTGTTGGCCAAGCCCCCGGCAGTCGAGTTCATGAAACTGGAATTCCATTTGACGACCCTAGTGGCGATCGTCTTAGGGAGTGGATGGGCATTGATAAAGAAGTCTTTTATGACGACAAGAAAATTGCTCTTGTTCCCATGGGCTTTTGCTTTCCAGGAACAGGTAAATCAGGGGATCTTCCTCCGAGACCGGAATGTGCGGACACATGGCGAGTCAAACTATTAGAGCAACTACCCAATATCAAGCTAACCATCATTGTTGGTCAATATGCTCAAGCATGGCATTTAGACAAAAGCAGTAAAGAGAATTTGACTGAAACAGTTATGGCATGGAAGAGCTATTGGCCCAAAGCGATTCCTTTGCCACACCCAAGCCCCAGAAACAATATTTGGCTAAAGAAGAATCCTTGGTTTGAGGAAGAGGTTTTACCTTCGCTCAGATGGAAAGTGAAGGCTGTATTGAAGTAGGTTTGGGCATCCTCGGCCCTGGTCGATTCCTCCCCGGGCCACCAAGAAATACCAAAAACCACCTTCGGGTGGTTTTTATTTGAGCGTCCAATAAGAGCAAATACAAAACTATAGGAAATGGAGATTTGGCGATTGCTAGCAGCAAGTTGGAAAGCAGAAAAACTTCTTACTTATCGCATCCTCTGATGTCTGCTTGACCATCCATTGGATTACTTTATAAGATTTACCTAAGAAGAAGTGTTCTACAGCACACATTAGTCTATCTAGAATGTCATTTAAAACGGCAAAATCCATAAGACCCTAAAATCTGTCAATGAAATGGTTTTTAACCCTTACCTTAGCCCTCTTTATCTCTCAGAGTTTTGCCCAAGAGAATACCAATCCTTTTGATGTTCGGGTGAATGTGACCCTGGTTGATGGTCGTTTTCATGCCCAAGCAAGTTACTCTGTGCCAATGAATATTTGTAGTGCCTATGCATTCATTACAGACTATGAGGGCTCAAAAAATATCCCAGGAATAATCGAGGCAAGGGTTATTTCAAGGGCGGGCAATAGGGTTCGCGTATACAGAGTAATTGAAGAGCAAATTCTATTTTTCCCTATAGAGATGAAGTCAACTGTGGAATATATAGAGCTGCCAAATAGATCTCTAACATTTGAGCAGATCAGCGGCGACAACAGGTCATACAAAGGGACTTGGAAATTGCTGGAGGAAAAAGATAAAACAGTCTTTAAGTATGACGCTCAAATAGAGCCCAACTCAATTATTCCCTTAGCCATCATTGAATATTTTATAAAAAATAGTATGCGGGGACGATTTGAATCCATGGCACAAAGAGCCAGTCAATATAAATCTATTGAAGTAGTTGCCTGTAAATAGCCATCGCTCTTTCTGTGCGCATTGACTAAACCAGTAGCCCCACTTGAGGCGATAGTGATAGTTTTAGGGGCGGATTTGTCTCCTCGGACCCAGTTGACTCAACCATGGGCTACCGAGAGACATCAAACTCTCATTAGGGTGATTTTATTACCCAGATACTTGACCCATGCTATGCAAGGCGCTTAACACAAAGTCAAAACCCCACTCTTATTTGCTAGTATTAACTTATGGATAAAGTTGCCGAAGATCACGAATCACAAACACCTGCCAAGCAACAGGCCGCGAAGAAGAGCACATTGGTTAGTGTCGTGGTTAATATTGGCCTGACAGTTTCTCAAGTGTTTGCAGGAATTGTGTCTGGCTCTCAAGGCTTGATTGCAGATGGCATTCACTCTGCGACAGATTTAGTTGCAGACTTTGTAGTGCTCTTTGCCAATCACCATAGTGCCAAAGATGCAGATGAAGATCATCGTTATGGGCACCAACGATATGAAACTGCCGCCTCTCTATTTTTAGGAATCTCTTTATTGGCTGTTGGTGCTGGCATGCTTTTTAAAGCTGGGGAAAAGATTATCAATCCAGTGGCGGCTGGGCAGATTCAAATCCTAGCTTTATATGTTGCATTAGCTTCTTTGGTTGCAAAAGAATTGCTGTTTAGATACATGTTGATAGTAGCTCAGCGCGTGCGATCATCGATGTTGGTAGCTAATGCTTGGCATGCCAGATCTGACGCAGCTTCTTCATTAGTCGTTTCTATTGGTATTGTTGGCGCCCTATTTGGGCACCCAATCTTTGATGCTATTGGTGCTTTAGTGGTTGGCCTAATGGTGGCCAAAATGGGTTGGAAGTTTGGTTGGGATGCCCTGCATGACTTAATGGATAGGGCGGTATCAGAGGAAGAGCATCGTCAGATAGAAGACATTATTAAATCTACTGCTGGCGTTAGAGGTTTTCATGACCTAAGAACGCGCAAGATGGGCGACATGATTTTGGTAGACGTCCATATCGATGTGGATGCTAATGCCACTGTCAAAGTTGGGCACGACATTGCCTTAAACGCGGGCAATCAAATCAAGAAACAATTGCCGGTGCTCAATGTCATGACGCATATTGACCCTGTTTAGCCCTCAGGCACTGTGTGGCTAATACAAAAACTTCTAAAATTACCTAAGATGTTGGTATGAATAATTTCTTGGATCCAGCAATTCTCTTTTTTGTCTTTGGTGCATTTGCTGGTGCCGTTAAATCTAATCTAGAAATTCCTCAGCCCATTGCTCGGTTTTTATCGCTCTATCTATTGATGGCGTTGGGCTTAAAGGGTGGCTTTGCCCTTCATAAATCAGGATTTACTCTTGAGATTGGTTTGGCTCTTGGGCTCGCAGTATTTTTGGCAATTATCATTCCTCTCATGGGATATATGGTTTTAAGAACCAAGCTCAATAACTATGATGCAGCCGCCATTGCGGCCACTTATGGTTCGGTTAGCGCCGTTACGTTTATTACTGCAACGCAAGCATTAGATCAATATGGCATTGCATTTGGTGGACATATGGCGGCTGCAATGGCTTTGATGGAGTCCCCAGCAATCATTCTGGCAATCTTGTTGGCGAATAAAGCCAGGACATCAGCTACAAATTCAACACAGTCGACAGGCATGTCAAAGATTCTTCATGAATCCTTTACTGATGGAGCGCAGCTACTGCTTTTGGGCTCAATGATGGTTGGCTTAGTCAGTGGCGATAGCGGACAAAAAATAATGGCCCCATTTTCAATTGATTTATTCAAGGGAATGCTTGCGTTCTTCTTGCTTGATATGGGGTTGATGGCGGCTAAGAACTTTGAGGGATTAAAGGGTAAGCCGTCTATTACTTTGCTTTATGCAATTGGCGCCCCTTTGGTTCACGCCTCAATCGCATTGGGGCTTTGCAAACTATTAGGCTTGCCATTAGGCGATACCGTCTTGCTGATGGTGCTTGCCGCGAGCGCTTCTTATATTGCTGTGCCAGCCGTGTTAAGACACGCACTTCCAGAAGTAAACCCCGCTTTATATATGGGAATGTCCTTAGGAATTACCTTCCCCTTCAATATCATTTTGGGCATTCCGCTATACGCTTATGTTGCCGGTCTAACTTACTAGATGGGGCTAGTTGACTCTGCCCTGACCGGGATTAGAATGGTTCATAACCAGCGGGAGACGAAGCAATGATTTCTAAAAAATGGGTAGTTGGAGCGCTATTTAGTGCTTCTGTGATTTCCTTGGCTGGCGCCGCAATCCCTGAACCACCAAATCCTTTGGCCAATATCAATCTCACCCTTGATCAGCGCTTGGAGCAGATGAAGCAAATAGATGCTGCATTGCTGAAAGCAACACCAGAAGAGCGCAAAGCATATTGGCATCAGACGCGCGATCAAATGAAGGCCTTAAGCCCCGAAGATCGCAAGCTAGTTCAGGAAAAAATGAAGGCACAATGGCAATCCATTACTCCTGAACAAAAAGAAAAAATGAAAGCCGAGAGAAAAGCTTTCTTTGATGGTTTAACACCAGAAGAGCAGGCAGAAATGAAGGCCCGAAGAGTCAAATGGGAAAATATGAGCCCTGAAGAAAAGCAGAAGTGGTTCAAGCAACCGGGCTAGGCTTGGTATTCTCGCCCCTACTTTAATGAGCGACTTTATTGGATTTAGTCCTAAGGCTTTCAAATTTCTTGAAGAGCTTACCGATAATCAAACTAGAGTTTGGTTTTCTGAGCATCGCTCGGAATATGAAGAGTTTGTGCGCGAACCGATGAAGCGCTTTACCGACGCCCTGTCTGAGAGTCTCGCAAATAAAGATATACCGCTGTGGGGCGATCCCAAAAAATCCCTCTTTAGAATTAATCGAGATGCTCGGTTTTCAAAAGCAAAGCATCCTTACAACATGCATGCCAGCGGGCTCTTTACGAGAACTGGAGACAAGCACTCTCCCGGTGTTTTGTATTTTCGTTTAGATCCACTGGGTAGTAGATGTGCTGCAGGTTATTTACAGCCAGAAGCCCACAATCTAAAAAAGCTCAGACAGGGAATTTTAGATAACCCTAAGGCCTGGCTATCTCTTGAGAAGTCTCTAAAAAGAAAAGGCTATGAGCTGGATTATTCCAACACATTGGCACGAATTCCGAGAGGCTTTAATGATGTCCCGCCAGAGGTTGAGCGAGCAATCAAACTCAAGGGCTGGATTATTAGAAAGCAGTTGCCCAGATCAACGATTTGCTCGAAAGAGTTAATTAAAGAAGTCACTGGTTTTGCTAAAGATATGCTTCCCCTTCTCAGTTTTGGGTGGCATGCGTTGGCTAAATTTTCTGATTAAATGACAATAGAAATTCATACTAGAAAGTAAGCACGCATGTATAAGCTAATCGCTTTTGATGCCTATGGCACGTTATTTGATGTGTATTCCATGGGTCAGTTGGCAGAAGAATTATTTCCAGGGCATGGACAGGCTTTTGCTTTAATGTGGCGCGATCGCCAAATTGAATACACCCGTTTGGTGACGATGAGTGACCCCAATCCCAATGGGAGTAAGTACTATCTCCCGTTTTGGGAGCTAACCATTCGCTCATTGCGGTATGTCTGTAAGCGCATGAACTTAAATCTCACCCCTGATTATGAGGTGCGGTTGATGGACCAGTATGCCAAGCTTACCGGCTTTGAAGACAGCCTCCATGTGCTCAAAACAATTAAACAGAAAGGAGTCTCTACTGCGATTTTGTCTAATGGCAGTAGGGAGATGTTGGCAACCGTGGTCGAGAGTAATGGCCTGAAGTCTTACCTAGACAAAGTCGTCACTATTGAGGACGTCCGCTTATTTAAAACAGCCCCACAGGCTTATGAATTGTTATTAAAGGCATTTCCTGTCAAGAAAGAAGAAATTCTCTTTGTATCGAGTAATGCTTGGGATGCTCTGGCTGCAAAGTGGTATGGCTTTGATGTATTTTGGGTCAATCGTCTTGGCCACCCTTTTGAAGAGATTGGTGAAAAACCAAACTATGAAGGCAATTCTTTAAGCAAGGTATTAGAAGTTATCTAAGGAGATATGAATGCTATTGGTCACCTCAATTATTGCCGCTGTCTTAGCCATTATTTTTATCAAACTCTCTTTTGCTGTCATTGGCTTAAGAAGAAAAAATAAGGTTGGCCTAGGAAGTGGTGGCCACGAAGATCTCGAGAGGGCCATTCGTACCCAAGGAAACTTTGCCGAATACGTTCCCATTGGAATTATCTTAATTGCCTGTCTTGAATTAAACGGTGCCCCTTGGTGGTTAGTGGCTATTCCAGGCGTCTCACTCATTATTGGACGTTTGATTCATGCAAAGGGTATGAATACTCCTCCCCCGGATTTCAGCAAGCGCGTGCTTGGAATGAAATTTACTTTTTTTACGCTGATTGCATTAGCTGCGTTGAACTTGGGATGGTCTCTCTACAGGCTCGCCGTTTAAACGACTCTTTGCTGTTAGGGTCTGCTTTAAATCGAACATTACTTAGGGAAACTATATGACTACATCATCACGCCGTAATTTCTTAAAAACGTCTGCTGTTGGCATCGCCGCAGTTGCCAGTACGCAAACTCTAGCCCAGGCCCAAAATTTGTCACCAAAAACTATCGCCGAAGTTGAGGCCTTGGCAGCTAAAAAAGATGTTGAATCTACAGCGAGTTGGAATGATGGTTTGGTTCATCCAGCTCCATTAAAGAATCCGTTTGCGCAAGGGAAGGAGCGAGGTTTGGCGTTGGGCGGTGGCGGAACTCCATTGATTGCTTGGTATGCCGGGTACTGCAATGCGCTTAAGAAGGCTGGCGTAGATTTAAGTGGTGCAGATGTTGTGGTTGGCACTTCGGCAGGCTCAATCTTTGGTGCAATGCTGACATCTGGACACTTGTGGCGCCTTGTAGATGAGATAGATCTTTTTGCAGACTTCCCAAAATTGCTTGCAGAAATGATGCCCGCATTGAAATTTAATGACTCTCAATTAAGGGCGCAGCGTGCCGAGTTGACGGTGCGTGATGGATCTCTTGCATCTATTCAGCGTATTGGCAAAGCTGCGATGGCTTCGTTCAATCCCGATGGTGTAGCCAATCACTACAAGGTAATGAAGAAGTTGCTAACGGCTTCTGCTTGGCCTTCAGATGGAATGTTTACTACGGCTATTGATTGCTTTACGGGACAGCGTATTGTTGTATCAAAAGCCGATAATGTTCCTATTAACGTTGCTTGTGCCGCAAGCTCTTCAGCGCCAGGCCAGGTTGGCCCTACATTCATAAAAGATAGGTTATGTATGGATGGCGGCATGAGCCAGAGTAGCACGCATAGCGATGTTATTGCCGGCGTTAAACGGGCCATTGTGATTTCTTTAGGAGATGGAACGATCAATGAGCAAAAGCAGGGATTGCGTTTATCTTCTCTGCCCAATACGATTAATCAAGAGGTGAAGGATTTAGAGAGCGGTGGCACAAAGACTAAGCACATTGTTGTTGGTCTTCCGCCCGGCTTATCTAAGGTAGAGAATCTTCTTGATCCAAAATGGATTGCGCCCTATTTGAAGTATGGAAATGATAGGGGTATTGCTGATGTTGCAATGATGAAAGCATTTTGGGCTTAATACAAAATTATTTACAAAACTGTATTTCAAGTGAGGTAACGCAATATGAAAAAAATATTCCTAGCTTTGACTGTGACTTTATTTGCTCTGGTCTTGAGCGGTTGTCTTGCTAGCACCACCTCTCCAGACGGAGTGAATTGTGACTTTAGTCAAGGCAAGCCTATGTGGGAAATGCCTTTAGATTGTCAGGGCGGGCGTTAACTCATTTTTCAAATTTAATCGAGATCAATAGTGTTGCCTGATTTAGTTCTTCAAGCCTTAGTGCTGGGCTCATTGGGCCTGGCTGCTGGGGTTTTGGGAGGTGTCATTGGTTTTGGCACAACGATCATCCTGATGCCTGCCTTGGTCTATTTTTATGGCCCCATTCAGGCAATTCCGGTTATCGCTTTGGTTGCCACCGTAGCTAATCTCTCCCGCATTTTTTTGTGGTGGAGCGTGATTCAATGGCGCGTTTGTTTTGTCTATAGCCTAGCTGCAATACCGTTCACGATATTAGGAGTGAATACTCTTGTTCAGCTTAATGAGCGATTAATAGAAATTACTCTAGGAGTATTTTTAATCCTATTGATACCGATTCGTCGCTGGATGCGCAACCAAAACTTTTATCTAAAACTTTGGCAGATGGCCTTGGTTGGCGCTGCAATTGGCTATTTGACTGGGATTGTTGCGACTACTGGCGCTATCAACACCCCCTTCTTTTTAGCCTATGGCCTCACCAAGGGCGCCTTCTTGGGAACGGAGGCGGCCAGTACTTTATCTATTCTGTTCACCAAGGGCATTACATTTCATCAGCTAGGCTTTCTCAATGTCACTGCAATCATTCAGGGGCTACTGATTGGTAGTTGCGTTTTGGTCGGCTCTATTTTTTCTAAGAAGATTGTTTTGGCATTGCCAGAAAAGAAATTTTTATTACTGATGGAGCTGGTGATGTTGATTTCAGGCTTATCCATCCTAGCCATGTCTTTCTAAAGGCGCCCCTAGAGTTAGACAACTTCTATCTGCTTACTTAAAGCGATACGCAAGTGCCATAAAAATATTGTCTTGAAATGAGCGATTCATGACTGGGCTGTTATTAATTCCGCCACCCATCCATTTGCGTTTGCCGTATAGGTTGATGTACCAGTTATCTACCACTGGAATCTCTACCATGAGCCCCGCTAGAAGATTGTTTGTTGCGGGGGCGCTATAAGCCGCATAACCAGTAGCTGTCGACTCTCCAGAGTTGATGCCATAGTAGTAATTAGCATATTGACTTGATTGTCGTTCGACACCAATTTGCGGATAGACAATTATTTTTTTATAAGTTTCAATTTCGGCGAAGTATAAAAATTCATAGAGCGCCCCTTTTGATTTACCGAAGTCATGATAGGCATTAACAAAAAATCCTCCAATCGGGGTCTCTTGAAAAGTTCCCAAGCCAAGAGGTATTGGGTCGCTTCGGTTGATAGAGTTGCCATTGATTGACGACTTTACTTTGTAGGTATCTAAATTAATTTTTCCAATGACTTCGAAGTAGCCGTAACCCATCTTGAAAGTCTTAATCCCTACCTCATCAATACGAGCGAAAAAACGCTGATAGTCAAAAAAGGCATATGGCAAGGCCAGGGATTGAGTCCCTTCGGTGCCAATATGTAAATTAGAGGTGTAAACGGCCGCACCGATATCGCCAACGATGCGATCCGGGAGCGTATCCGGAATATCATCCATGGCGTGGGCCGGAATGCAGATTGCAGCAGCAATTAAAAGAGCCGTTATGCGAAAAATCGATTTCATGTATGCATCATAAGCCCTTGTGGGGCACTAGAGGTCTAGATTATCCAGGGCCAAATCCTGAAGGTGGCTTGTATTTGCCCAGCTATTCACCTTCCAGGCAAGTCCATCATGACTGATCCAGTTGAGAGAGGCATTGGGTACGGTAACGGCTTTTTCTGCATCCAGGGCTTGATTGCTCGCAATTCTGTACATCATGTCCAATGTGCCTCCATGGCTTACCAATAAAATAGTCTTGCCTGAATATTGTTCGCAGATTTCCACAAGCGTAGTTTTAATGCGATCTGCAAATTGTCGAATGCTTTCGCCATCACGTAAGTTCTCCTCAATATTTCTGCTGAGATGAGATTCCCAAAGTTCCGGCTCACGTATCGGGGCTTCATCGGTAGTGAGACCCTGTAGAGCACCAAGATGACGCTCTCTTAGTCCAGCATTGGGTATCGCAGAGGTTTCAAATATCTCTTCAATCGCTTGTGCGGTCTTTGCTGCTCGCTGAAGATCGCTCGTATAAAGAACATCAAATTGAAGCTCCATATTTTTGAGGGCGCGCGCCATTTGCCCTGCTTGAGCTAAGCCCCTGGCATTGAGGCCAATATCAGTGTGGCCTTGAAGGCGGCGTGCGGCATTCCAGTCGGTTTCACCGTGGCGAATTAAGCAAAATCGAGTAATAGTCATATGGCAATGATAAAGACTGAATTACTTTTTGAGAGTCCAGGCGCGTGGATTGTGTTCAAAGCCAATATGTCCGTAATATTCATTCGCCTTAGGCGCCGCTAAAAGTACAATCATGCATTCAGGACCAAGGCGCGCTTTGGTTTCCTCAATGAGCCGCTTGCCAATTCCAGAGCGTTGATATTTTTCATCAACAGCTAAATCCGCAAGGTAAGCCACATAAGAAAAGTCTGTTAGCGAACGCGAAATACCCACCAAAGTTTCGCCGTCCCATGCGGTAATAGTGAGGTTGGCATTCTTGAGCATGTCCTCAAATGTTTGAAGGTTGTGAATAGGGCGTCGCTCCCCAAGGGTGGAGCGCTTGTAAAGATCGATGGCTTGCTTGGCGGTAATCGTGGCGTTGTCGCGATATTGAATCATGTCATTCTTCTTAGTCAATGAGGAGCTTATCACCCACAGCAAGAGCTCCAGAGGTTAAAACCTCAGCCCGAATGCCGCCGCGCCCTTCGAATGCCTCCATGAAACTTGGCCTACTCAGTAATTGCGCCGGTCTTTCACAAGGGGTGCATAGTTCTGTGCCGAGTAGTTGAATGCTGCCGATCTGAAATCGTTGGCCTACGAGCGCATTGAGTTCAGATACCGTTATTCCTGCAAGCGCAATATTACGGCGTGTCTCAGAGCAATCAAAAGTTGGTTCATCCCCAGTCATTAACCAATCATTTGCTGTATCGATAGCAGAAAGGGCGATGATACTGACGTGACGCACTTTAGTTGGCTCGATGGCTGAATAGGCGCCTGTACCAAGTGCATAACGGTCGCCTTCTAGTCCAGATCCTGCGATAGCTTTGGCAGTGTTGACAGATAGCATCTGCGTGCCAGCAGATGCTGCTAGATAGATGGCTTGAATATAGGCATTGAATTTCATATGGGATGCTTACATATTACAGCCCATGCTTTGAGGATTGTTAATACAATTAATACAACACAAGACAAAGGGTAACGGTGAATAAAGAAAGCAAGGGAATGCTGATTGGCTTTATCGGCATTCTAATTTTTAGCTTAACGCTACCAGTCAGTAAGATTGCCGTTTTAAGTTTTAATCCGTATTTCATTGCTTTTGGCAGAGCAACCTTAGCAGGGATGGTTGCTCTGGCCTACCTTGCTTACAAAAAAGAGCGCACACCCACTAAAGTGGATTTTGTGAAATTTGTGGTCATAGCTCTGGGTGTCGTGTTTGGTTTTCCCATATTCACTACTGTTGCTATGACTCAAGGCTCATCTTCACACGGGGCAGTGATTTTAGGGATGATGCCGCTTGCTACCACCGTTATTGGAGTACTGCGCTTTAAAGAGCGCCCATCCTTGGGATTCTGGCTGGTATCTTTATTGGGCGCTGGTTTAGTCATTCTGTACGCTCTATTGAAGAGCTCCGGCAGCTTTACGTATATTGATGGCCTTTTAGTGCTTGGCGGAATCAGCGCTTGCATTGGTTATGTAGAGGGTGGCGAGCTCTCCAGAAAAATGAATCCTCGCGCGGTCATTTCTTGGGCCTTGGTTATTTCATTACCGTTGAATATTTTGATGACTTGGCTCACCTATAGCCCAGACTATATTCATGCGGGTGCCGTGGCATGGACTAGCTTTGTCTATCTGAGTTTATTCCCCATGTTTCTTGGCTTCTTCTTTTGGTATGAGGGGCTTGCGATTGGCGGTATTGCACGTGTCAGTCAAGTGCAATTGATTCAGCCGTTTTGCACTCTAGTAGCAGCAAGCGTTTTATTGGGCGATTCACTCACGGTGATGAATTTAATTTTTGCTGTACTCGTTGTATCTACCGTCATCCTTGGGAAAAGAATGCTGGTAAAAAGAGCGTAGTTTTATTTGTAAACATCAAATTAAAAAGCCCCGATTGAACGGGGCCTTTTTAATTATGCGGCAACAACTTTATGTTTGCTGAGTGCACGCAAGATTTTGCTTTTCTCTTTGGGTTTGGTGCTCGATTCTAGTAACTTAGTAAGTTGAACGGTATTCAGGGGACCTAAGCGCGCTTTTCCTGTTTTAGTGAGCATGGAGTCGTTTTTTCTGGTTCTTTGATTTTGGCCTACAGCCATGAAATTTTCCTAGAGTAATGGAATGATGAATCTCAAAGACTTTCTCAAGAGATTCCCCTGTCTAGGGCGCACAATAGTGATCACAGTCCAGAATAACAGTTAACAAGCCTAGAAGCTATGATGTAGCCATGATCAATCTACCCAATCTAGTTTTTGCCCTCGTTATGGGCTTTTTGATGTCCTTAAGCATTACGCTTGCCACTACATTTGTTCGTGTTGGTCTTGCAGAAAATTTCTTCTGGGTATGGTTTGAAGTTTGGTCGGTAGCTTACCCAGTGGCTATTGTTTGTATTCTGATTTACAGGCCATTTGCTAGCAAAATCACTGCAAAGATTATGAATGTACTGGGCCTCAATAAGCCCTAAGTTATGGATGAGGAATGATTAAATGAATGCATTGATGAAGTCTTCTGTTTTGAATATATGTTGCGCATCTATTTTGAGCGCTTGTGCTGCGGTATATACCGATGCATCAGATTCTAATCACGTTACTTTTCTAAATAGTAGCGGCGAATCAATTGAGCAATTAACTCAAAAGGCAAGTGCCTATTGTGCGCAGTTCGGCAAGATTGCCTCGTTTAGAAGTAGTGATACGCAGTTGGTTGCCGTCTTTGATTGCAAAACAACACGCTAATGTAGTGCAACCGCTGGGCGAATTAGCCTGCCAAATCAGATTGATAAATTAAGCCAGCATGCTCTCTGAGGGCATGGAATTGAATAGACTCCCAACGTTGTTGGGCAACATCCAGTTCTGATTTATGTGATGCCAAGAAAACAGATGCGCCCACTACATCTTCTGCCATACGGTGGATATTTTCTTGAGTAAATTTTTTCAGGGCAACAGGATCATCTGAGCTAACCCAACGAGCCAAGCTGTATCGAGCAGGCAAAAGACGCACTTCTGCGCCATATTCAGTTTGGAGTCGATGGCTTACCACTTCAAATTGAAGTTGACCAAAAGCGCCAAGTAGCATGGTGCCACCCGCCATTGGCCTAAAGACCTGAATAGCGCCCTCTTCACCCAATTGCATCAGTCCAGTGCGTAATTGTTTAGAGCGCAAAGGATCGGCAGATTCAACCATGCGGAAAATTTCTGGTGCAAAGAATGGGAGCCCCGTAAATTGCAATTGCTCACCTTCAGTTAAGGTGTCGCCCAAGCGCAGCAAGCCATGATTTGGCAAACCGATGATGTCGCCTGGAAAAGCCTCATCCAAAATATCCCGTCTTTGGGATAGGAAAGATAGTGCATTGTTGGTTCGCACTTCTTTGCCATTGCGACAAATCTTGAGTTTCATGCCGCGCTGAAAATGGCCAGAACAGATACGTAAAAAAGCCACACGGTCACGATGTGCAGGATCCATGTTGGCCTGAATCTTGAACACAACAGCTGAGAATTTGTTCTCTGCAGGACTGACCTCGCGTTGCAAGGCTTTGCGCGAGCCTGGCGACGGTGCGAGCTCTACTAATGTATTGAGAATCTCGCGTACACCAAAGTTATTGATGGCCGAGCCAAAAAAAACCGGTGACTGCCGGCCAGCCAGAAAGGCTTCGAGATCAAAGGCTGGCATTGCTTCTTTGATGAGCTCCACTTCAGCTAGGGCATTTTCTAAGTCTGTACCCAGACGCTCTTTAAGGGCTGGATCATTAATATCAAGCACTGCATGTGAGTCTTCAGTAACGCGATCTTCGCCAGCTTTGAACATGCGCATACGAGCATTGGCGATATCAATCACCCCAGCAAAGGATTTACCCATGCCGACTGGCCAAGTGAAGGGCACTACTTCTATGCCAAGTGCGGTTTCAATCTCATCCATTAATTCCATTGGAGGCTTAACCTCACGGTCCATCTTATTAATGAATGTCACGATAGGCGTATTGCGTGCACGGCAAACTTCAAGCAAGCGCAATGTTTGAGATTCAACACCATTAGCAGCATCAATCACCATGAGAGCGGAGTCAACCGCAGTCAACACACGATAGGTGTCCTCTGAAAAGTCTTGGTGACCGGGTGTATCTAATAAGTTAATGATGCAATCGCGGTACTCCATTTGCATTACCGAGCTTGCTACAGAGATGCCGCGCTGCTTTTCAATTTCCATCCAGTCAGATGTTGCATGACGGCTGGCTTTGCGTGCCTTGACACTTCCTGCAATCTGAATAGCTCCCGCATACAGCAGTAACTTTTCTGTAAGCGTAGTTTTACCCGCATCTGGGTGAGAGATGATCGCAAAGCTGCGACGTCTAAGTACTTCTGCGCCTGGAGTGCTGGAGGTAAGAGTTTCGATGGTAATTCTGCGTTGAGTAATCTAGGTTCGGAGGCAATTATAAGCATGCCAATGCACTTCAGAACTGCTCATGAGCCCCTACGTAGCGCCATTGCCCAGGAGGAAGCGGTCCCAATGAGATGCGACCCATTCTGACGCGTTTGAGGCCTATCACTTTGAGGCCCACCATCTCACACATCCGACGGATTTGGCGCTTACGCCCTTCGCGCAATACAAAGCGTAATTGATCTTCATTCTGCCAGCTAATTTGTGCAGGTTTGAGTTCTACTCCATCAAGAGAGAGACCATGTTTTAAGCGATCTAAATCTTCGAAAGAGAGAGCCCCCTCTACGCGTACTAAGTATTCTTTTTCAACGGGGCTATTTTCGCCAATCAATAATTTGGCAATGCGACCATCTTGAGTAAGCACTAGCATGCCTGTGGAGTCAATATCTAGCCTGCCTGCTGGCGCTAGCCCTTTGGTGTTAAAGCGAGGGCTTCTACCTTTATCAAGCGGACTGGCAAAGTAATTTTCAGGGGTAATCAAAGAGGCCGCTGGTTGATATTCCTGCTCATCGTCATAGTGAGAAATATAGCCAACGGGTTTATTCAGAATAACGGTAATGCGAGAGGCTTGCTGTGCTTTGGCGCCAGATTGCAACTCAATTTTTTGATGACGGTAGGCGCGAACACCTAATTCATTTACCACTTCGCCATCTACTGTGACTAAACCTTGCTCAATATATGAATCAGCTTCACGACGGGAGCAAAGGCCAAGCTCAGAGAGTAATTTTGAGACGCGTACTTTTTCTTCCATGCTTGCATTATCCGATATTGGGGCTAAATATTGGCCTGAAGTTAATATGGGGGCAGACGAAATAAAAAAGCCTGCGCATAATTTAATAAAGGATGACCAAATGACCGATACATTTAAAAAACTACCAATCTATAAAATCCTTTATTTTCAAGTACTTACAGCCGTTGTAATTGGTGTTTTACTGGGTCATTTTTACCCAAGCTTGGGTACAGAAATGAAGCCATTTGGGGATGCCTTCATTAAAGGCATCAAGATGTTAATTGCCCCTATTATTTTCTGTACAGTGGTTTTGGGTATTGCCGGCATGGAAGACATGAAGAAGGTGGGCAAAACTGGCGGACTAGCACTGTTGTACTTTGAGATTGTGAGCACCATTGCATTGATGGTCGGCTTGGTTGTGGTGAATGTGCTTCAGCCTGGCGCAGGCATGAATATCGATCCAGCAAGCTTAGACACCAAAGGAATTGCTGCGTATACCGGGCCCGGAAAAATGGGCACCACTACGGATTTCTTAATGAATATTATCCCGAGCAGTGCGGTTGATGCATTTGCTAAGGGTGAAATTTTGCAGGTCCTTTTCATTGCAATTTTGTTTGGATTTGCATTGCATAAGTTCGGTGGTCGCGGAACCATGGTGTTCGACTTAATTGAAAAAACATCCCATGTTCTCTTTGACATGATTGGTGTGATTATGAAGTTCGCGCCTATTGGCGCATTTGGCGCAATGTCATTCACTATTGGCAAATACGGCATTGGTTCTTTGTTCTCATTGGGCAAACTCATGGGCTCGTTTTATCTAACCTGCTTGCTCTTTGTGTTTATTGTCTTAGGGATTATTGCGCGAATTAATGGATTCAATATTTTTAAATTCGTGCGCTACATTAAAGAAGAGTTGTTAATTGTTTTGGGAACTTCATCATCCGAATCCGTCTTGCCACGTATGATGGAAAAAATGGAGCTGTTGGGCGCCAAGAAAACTTGTGTTGGTCTCGTTATTCCAACAGGTTATTCATTCAATTTAGATGGCACCTCTATTTATTTAACAATGGCCGCAGTATTTATCGCGCAAGCAACCAATACGCCGATGACACTGATGCAGGAGGTCACGCTGTTGCTAGTACTGTTGCTTACATCTAAGGGTGCGGCAGGCGTAACTGGAAGCGGTTTTATTGTTTTGGCAGCCACCCTTTCTGCTGTTGGAGATGTTCCGGTTGCTGGTTTGGCAATTATCTTGGGCATTGACCGCTTTATGTCTGAGGCGCGAGCACTTACAAATTTGGTAGGTAATGGTGTGGCTACGATTGTGGTTGCCAAGTGGACTGGCGAGCTTGATCAAAAGCAGTTAACTAGCGTGCTCAATCGCGACAATTGGATTGAGGCACAGGAGCCAGAATTGATCTTGGATCAAAAGCAAGACAAAATGCGCTGATATTTAAGTGCGCACAATATGAACGCTACAGGGAGCCTCTTCAACGATTTTGGTCATCGAGGTTCTCCAAGGTGTTACCTTATTAGGTAGCTTATGTGATGCTCCAATCAAAATGAGGGACGCATCATTATCTTTGGCAAATTCAACGATTCGAGAGGCGGGATCAAGCGCCTCAAGTACGTGATAAGAAATTCTTTCGGGCGGTAATTTGAGTGGTTTAGCCCACTCCATCAGTTGCACTAGGTGGCCGCGGACAATGCCGCTAGCAGTTTGGCTTTCATGATTGCCTTCATAGGTTGGCGTACTGGCAATCGTGCTCAAGCAAATTAGGCGACTTTCAGGATAGGCCTGTAATAAATTTTTTGCTGTAATTTGCATGCGCTCACGCAAGGCTTCATCAGACTGACGAGTATCTATCGCGGCAATCATCAGGGGCGCGTCAAAGTTGCCCATACTGGGCCGGGGACTGGGAGAGGGCTCGTAACCAGCGGCTTTGAACATGCCTTTGAGGTTTTCCCAAAAGCTAGGTGGCTCAACACGTTCGGCACGCTCGGTCAGCGTAACGCCCTCGGGATCACGCAATACTTGACGTAAACGCGCAGCACCCTGATAGCGATCGGCGGCGCGTGGCTCCAGACATCTCAGAACTACTTCTTGTAACCAGCGAGGAATTTCTCTACGAATAGCACGTGGAGGAAAGGGTTCTGCCCACATTCGTTTTCTTAGTCCACTCATGGTTTGAGGGTTACCAAAGGGCAGTTCGCCAGTCAGCAGCTCGTACATGATCACGCCAATAGAAAAAATATCACTGCGCGAATCAGAGCGAATGCCGGCCACTTGTTCAGGAGAAATATAAGGTGCAGAGCCGATACCTTTGCGCATCTCTTCTGCAAGCAAGTCCGGGTATCGAGCGTGGTGCGACAAACCAAAATCAATGAGTGTTAACTTCCCCCTCTCATCAATCAAAATATTTTCAGGCTTGACATCTAGGTGAATGGCATCTTGTGAGTGCAGTGATTGAACAGCTTGCGCTAAATCTGCCCCAATGCGAACTACCTCATCAATCGTAAATACTTTGCCTTCCTTGATGTAATCCTCTAATGGCCGGCCCTCAACTCTTTCCATTGCAATATAAGGGCGCGTGGCCATGTTGCCTGAACCTAAATATTGAGGAACGTAAGGACTTTTTAGGGAGCGCAAGATAGTAAGTTCGGTTTCAAAGCCGATCAAACTTTCAACTGGTTGATCTCTGCCAACGCGCGGGATTTTCAGCAAGATAGGGACATCTATTCCCTCTTTAGTTGCTGAAAAAAGACTGGCCATTCCGCCGCGGTGAACTTCCTTGCCTAAAACAAATCCATCTACTACTTTACCTTCTTGAAATATATCGTCTACTGCTTGAATGTCGGTATTTATGGGCATTATTTATTTGCCGGTGATGAGGCGGTTTGCCAGGTCTTCTGGCAGGCCAGCGCGACGTACTTTCTCTGCGGCAGTGTAGTGATCGTAGGGCGTACGATGAAATGTAAGGGCTTCTGAAGCGGGCTCAAAAACAGCAAAGCAGGCCTCTGGATTGCCATCTCTAGGTTGACCAAGAGAGCCAACAACACCTGCCCATTGGCGATGAGGTAGTACCGGAATTTCATCACCAGGGTGTGGTGCAAATCGAATGAGTTTTCCAACAGCGCTTTGATAAAAAAGCGCCTGCTCGTGGGCATGCCCAACAAAAGTGTAATTTTTTCCAGAGCTTTGTACACAGCGCCATGCACTCATGCTGTCAGTAATGTAATTCCACTCGGCTGGATTGTAAGCAGAGGCATGCACAAAACAAATCTGATCTTCTTGAACCATCAGGGGAAGATTTTTAAGGAAATCTACATGATCATTATTGAGTTGAGATTTAGTCCACTCAATGGCGGCATTGGCGCTGGCGTTCATTTGATTGCGGCTATCCTTAAAAACAGCCTCATCATGGTTGCCAAGAAGGGCAATCGCTTTTTTGTTTTCTACGAGTGTGGCAATGCGATCAAGCAGCGCAACAGGATCAGCGTTATAGCCCACGAGGTCACCCAGAAACACCATGCGAGTAACGCCAAGTTCTTCGGCACGAGCCATGCAGGCATCAAAAGCTTCTAAATTGCTGTGGAGATCGGCAAATAGCCCAATACGTTCAGTCATCCCTTAATGATAGGACAAAAGGCCCCTAGATAGAAGGGTTATAGGGACTCGGATCATTATCTGGGCGATTTTTAAAGCGCTTGTGAACCCAGTAGTATTCGGCCGGCCGAAGTCGAATTTCTTCCTCAAAGCATTGATTAAGGCGTGCGGTGTCAGACTTGGGGTCTGCCCCAGGAAAATTCTCTAAAGGCTTCCCAATTTTGCAAAGGTAACCTGATTCATCTGCTTTTAATGTGGTGGTCATCAAGCATACGTCGGCGCCAGTAATTTTTGCTAAGCGAGAAATGGTGGTGATGGTATTTGTTTGAATTCCAAAAAATGGCACAAATTCAGAATCCTTAAGACCCAAATCAAGATCCGGCGCAATGATGATGAAGTCGCCATTGCGAATTTCTCGAATGATCGCCTTTGCATTGCCTTGGCGATCAATTGAATTCCCACCAAAACGATTGCGCCATTCCACAATTCGTTTATTAAAGAATGGATTCTTCATTCTCTGAAAAAATCCTGAAGTGCGCGGCCAATGTTTTGTTTTAGAGAGCGCGCTCAAAATAATGCTGCCCTCAATTCCTGTGAAATGCATGTTTACTAAGATGCGTGGTTTTCTGCTAGAGAGGTCAACTGCTGATTTCACCTCAATCATATTGCTCAGTTGTTTAGAGCTGCCGCACCAAATAATGCTTTTCTCTACCAGACTGCGTCCAAGCAATCGCCAATGCTCTTTGGCAAGATCGTCGATTTCAGTCGGACTTAAGCTTGGAAAGCATAAGTGGAGATTTGTTTTGACCACTCGATTTCTATCGCTAGGAATTCGAGCCGCAATAAATCCAAGGCCGTAACCTATTGCAACCAGAAGCCTATAGGGCAAGAGGGCAAGAAGCTTGAGTAGAACGACGACTGCTTGATTGGAAAAAGACTTCAGCAAATTAGTTTTGCTCTGATTCGTAACGTTTTACAGATTTGGTATACCGCTCTGCCATTTCTTCAATAGAGCTGCTCGACATTCCCAAATCATTTACTAGGCCAGTTTCAAGACGATAAGCCCAGCCATGAACAGTGAGATCTTGCCCGCGTGCCCAAGCATCTTGCACGATGGTTGTTTCGCATACGTTAACTACTTGCTCAATGACATTGAGTTCGCAAAGGCGATCTTGACGCTTAGGGGTTGGAATAGCATCGCCTAAATAACGCTCATGTTTTTGGTGCACATCCTTAACGTGACGCAACCAGTTGTCGGCTAAGCCAACTCGCCTATCGGCTAGCGCTGCATGAACACCAGAGCAGCCGTAGTGGCCCACTACTAATATATGTTTTACCTTCAGCAAATCAATCGCAAACTGAATAACAGACAAGCAATTCAAATCAGTGTGAACAACTACGTTTGCAACATTTCGGTGAACGAATAACTCACCAGGCAACAAGTTCACAATATCATTCGCCGGCACTCGGCTATCAGAGCAGCCAATCCACAGATATTCAGGGGCTTGTTGAGAAACAAGGCGCTTAAAGAAATTGGCATCCTTTGCCACCATGATTTCGGCCCAGGTGCGATTATTGGCAAATAGCTGCTCTAGCGCTAAAGAATTCTTCATCGTCATGCTTTCAGTTTAAAGTACTTTAATGACGCCCAATTGGTTAAAACAAACCCCCACCGGAATTACCTTAAATTTACATTGCCAGCCAGGAGCTAAGGTGACTAAGGTTGTTGGCCTGCATGATGGCTGCTTAAAAATTTCTCTACAGGCGCCTGCCCTTGAAAATAAAGCGAATGAGCTCTTATTGGCTTGGCTCTCTAAGCAATTAAGAGTGCCTCAAAAACAGATTCAATTCGTTTCTGGTCAAAATAGCCGCAAGAAACGAGTGGAAATTTGGGGACCTATCAGTCCCGAGCAAATTGTGCAGTTGTTGAGCCCTTGATTTAAAGGTCGGCTATAAATTGACCATTTTTTTATGCTCGGATGCTCATATACTTCTAGCAGAGGGTTTGAAAACCTGCTTAGGGTTTATGTAGAGTTTTGCTAAGGATGATCTTATGAATAGCTTTATAAAGTGGCTCTTAAGCCTTGTTTTAATTGGGTTAGTCGGTATTTCAGTCTATACTTGGGGAATGCTAACTTGGAGTTATGGAAGTGGTGAGCGCGCAGGGTATGTGCAGAAATTTTCTAATCGCGGCTACATTTGCAAAACTTGGGAAGGCGAATTGGCCATGGTTTCTATGCCGGGCACAATGTCAGAAAAATTCCTCTTTACGGTGCGTGAGGATGCTGTGGCGCAAAAAATAAATGCTAATTTAGGTAAAAAGGTGGCTCTAAAGTATGAGCAACACATTGGTTTGCCAACGACCTGTTTTGGCGATACCGAGTATTTTGTTTCTGATATCACCGTTTTGGATGAGTAATTTGTAGTCGTAGTAAAAAATTGCTGTAACGCAACTTTATTTTTGTAATTTTTTGTGGTTAAAATCATGTAAGCGTAATGTGCGCTGACATCAATATCTATAAGGAGCTTCACTTGAACAAAGCCGAACTAATCGCAGCGATTGCTGACGACGCGGAGATTTCTAAAGCCAAAGCTGAATTCGCATTGAATTCTGCAATCGACACAATTATCAAAGCTGTTACTAAAGGTGACTCAGTACAACTGATCGGCTTTGGTACTTTTGCTTCTGGCAAACGCGCTGCACGTATGGGTCGTAACCCAAAAACTGGCGAGCCACTCAAAATTGCTGCTGCAAAAACTGTTAAGTTTTCTGCTGGTAAAGCATTTAAAGATTCAGTTAACAAGCGTAAGAAGTAATTCTTCCTTAGTTGATAAAAAAGCCCGGCATGCCGGGCTTTTTTATTCCTTCAAAACCCTCCATCAATCAACCGCATTACTGCGCCGAGTTAGCTTTGCACTAAACGACGGTGACGATGGATACTCATTAATATTCCTGCGCCAAATCCAAGTGTTACTAATGCAGTGCCACCATAGCTAATAAATGGAAGTGGCACTCCAACTACCGGCAAGAGACCACTCACCATACCAATGTTGACAAATGCATAGGTAAAGAAAATTAAAGTCACTGACGCACCTAACAATCGAGTAAATAGGTTTGGCCCGCTCGCCGAGATCGCTAAACCTCTTTTAATGAGAGCGAAGAACAGGGTAATCAATACCAGGTTGCCCAATAAACCAAATTCCTCAGAGAACACTGCAAAGACAAAGTCAGTATGTTTTTCTGGAATGAATTCTAGATGTGCTTGCGTTCCTTGGAACCAGCCTTTGCCAAAGAATCCGCCAGAGCCAATTGCAATCATGGATTGAATAGTGTGAAAGCCTTCACCAAGTGGGTCGCTAGTTGGATCTAGCAGAGTGCATATGCGATGCTTTTGATAGTCGTGCACAAATGGCCACACAACATCATGGGCACAAATAGTGCTGCCAAAAATAATAATTAACAAAATACCAATAACACCCAAGCCAACAAATGGCAGTATCCATTTCCACGGCAGGCCCGCTAAGATGATGACGTAAAGCCCTGCTGCAAAAACGAGTAACGCCGTTCCCAAGTCTGGTTGGCGTGCAATTAAAAAAACAGGTATGGCTAAGATTACGGCAGCAACACCATAGTCCCAAGATTTTTGAATGCCTTCCCGCTTTTGAAAGTACCAAGCAAGCATGAGTGGCATTGCAATCTTCATGATCTCGGATGGCTGAATGACAACTCCAATATTGAGCCAGCGACGAGCACCTTTTTTAATGAGTCCGAATGCGGCTACTGCGATTAAGAGGGCAACACCAAATCCATAAATCCAAACTGCACCCATCTCTAACCACTTAGGTGGAATACGTGAAACGATCCACATCACTAAAAATGAGAGTGCGAGGTTGCGCAATTCATCTGCAATTTGTACGGGAGTATTTTGACTTGCAGATAGAAAAGTAAAAAAGCCAACAGCCGCTAAGCCAAGCAAAATAAGGCCTAGCTGGCGGTCTAAACCAGCGAAGATACTGGAGAAAAATCCTTTAACTTTGATTAAGGGGCTCTTTTCCATTCAGGAACCTCCTTGGGCCACTTGCCCTCAATGTAGTAGTCCAATGCTTGACGTGCAATCGGAGCGGCATACTGTGCGCCGAAGCCTGCGTTCTCTACAACCATCGCAATTACTATGGTTGGCTTATCCGCTGGAGCAAATGCTATATACAAGGCATGGTCGCGTAAAAATTCTGCTGTGGATCCATGTTTGTAATCTTTGGAGTTCAAACTAAATACCTGCGCAGTTCCGGTTTTTCCGCCAACTTGATATCCAGTGCCCTTAAATGCTGTGGCAGATGTGCCAGAGTTATTAACCTCGACCATGGCCTTCTTGATTACTTCAATATTCTCAGCATTGAGATCGATGCGATAACTTTCTTTTGGGGTTGTCAGCACTCTGTTGCGAGTAAATGGATCTTCAATAGCTTTGACTAAGTGAGGCTTCATCACAATACCGTTATTAGCTACGTTTGCCATGGCATGAGCTAATTGCAAAATTGTGAAAGCGTTGTAACCCTGTCCAATGCCCAAGGAAATAGTTTCACCCTCGTACCACTTTTGCTGCTCAGGTTTTTTGAAAGTATTTTTCTTCCACTCGGTCGATGGCAAAACACCTCTTGCTTCGCCTTGTAAATCGATACCAGTAATTTGACCAAAGCCTAATGGCTTCATAAAATCGGCAATCATGTTTACGCCCATGTCTCGGGCAAGCATGTAGTAATACGTGTCACAAGATTCAACAATCGACTTTTGCATATCGACAATTCCGTGACCACCTTTTTTATCGTCGCGGAAGGTATGGTTACCAAAGTCAAAGTAACCAGGATCCGAAATTGTTTGTGATGGTGTGCGCTTTTTATTTTCCAACGCCGCCAATGCCATGAAAGGTTTGTAAGTAGATCCGGGTGGATAGATTCCTTTCAATGGGCGGTTATAAAGCGGCTTCTGGGGGGAGTCATTGAGCTCTTTCCAGGTAACTGAATCAATGCCTTCCACAAAATCATTCGGATTGAAGTTGGGCTTAGAAACAAAAGCCAATACGTCACCCGTTTTTGGTTCAATCGCCACAAATGCACCGCGGAAATTTCCATACAGTTGCTCAACTAAATATTGGAGCTTGATATCAACTGAGAGAACTACATTTTTACCGGGAACTGAAGGAGAACTAGAAAGTGTACGCACTGGTTTACCGCCCGCAGTGATTTCTACTTGATCGTAACCAGGCACACCGCGCAATACAGTTTCATAATTTTGCTCTAAACCAATCTTACCTACGTACTGAATGCCAGGTAAAAAAGAAGCCTGTAAAGCATCTGGATCATCGGCCTTGGCGCCCTCAATTTCAGTCTGCATGCGCTCTTTGTCGCGTTGCGAAACGCGGCCAATATAGCCAATCAGGTGGGAGGCTAATTCGTTGTATGGATACTCCCGAAAGCTTCTAGCTCGGATTTCTACCCCAGGAAAGCGGTAACGATTGGCCATAAACCGGGCAGTTTCGGTCTCGTTGAGCATAGAGCGCAGCGGAAAAGTACCCATATTGCGAGAATCCTCCAGGGAGCGCTTGAAATTGCGACGATCCCGAGGCGAAATGGCAACGATTTCAGAAAGATCATTGATGAGCTGATCTACGTTCCCTTTGACTCCTTCAGCATTCACATCCAAGGTAAGGGCAGAATAATTTCGACCAATAACGATGCCATTACGATCAATAATGAGCCCGCGATTTGCCGGCGCTGGAACCAAGGCAATGCGATTGCTTTCAGCCAGTAGAGCATATTTTCCGTGGCTTACTAGTTGTAGCCATACAAGACGGGTGATAAGTAGTAAAAAGCAAAACGTGACAAATAGAGTTGCAATATGAATGCGCTCTTGAAAAGAGTCGAGATCCGGTTTTTTAAAAGAAACCATGCCGCTTCTTAAAGGGGTCGATTGTGATCAACATCTATAGGGCGACGTTGAGGCGCAAGCAAGATGCGGGTAGCTAGCGGCCAAAGCATTGCTTCAATCAAAGCCTGAATCGCGCCTGTTAAAGCCCACCAATAGAGTTCACCGCTGAGCAGCCAGTGTGCCAGCACAGGAAATAGCGATACCAATAAGAAAATAGGAAGTAGGTGCAGCGCTTGCGAGAGAACGGTGAGTGCCAGAATGCGCCTGTGCCATGAGATAGCAAGGTATGCGACTAGGGAATAACTAAAAGCGTGCAACCCTAATAAATCAGAATTATGTACATCCATCATCAAGCCCAAAATGAAGGCGATGAAGACGCTGACATAACGATGCTGATGAATATTCCAAAACACAATACACAGGATTAACCAATCTGGCACCCAGCCGAAATTGCCAATGGGTAATAGGTTTAATAGCAGCGCACAAAATAGGCTGAAATAAATAAAGACCGGATTAACCGGGCGCAGAATATAGCCGCTCTGGAAATCGATCATTGCATGCCTCGCGCGCGAGTTTGGCGTCTGCCAGGCGTATTGCTGAGTGGCGCATCAGAAGTCGATTTGTTGTTCACAGTTGCCGCTTTAGCGTCAAACTGCGGGTCATACAAAAATGCAAGCGCTTGACGATAGCGATTTACTGCTGCAACAGGAACACAAAATACGTTTGAGGAGTTCTTATCAACATTGCGCTCAATCTTGCTAATCACTGCCACTGCGAATCCTGGGGGATAAACACCATCAATGCCTGAGGTTAGCAAAATATCGCCAACTTCCAAATCGCTGGCTACCGGTAAATAGCGAAGTTCCAGTGGGTTGCCGCGCCCTGCGCCAAATACGGCTGCGCGAAGGCCATTGCGGGCCACTTGGACTGGAACCGCAAAATCACGGTCCTCCAACAGGGAAACCTCGGCAGAGCGCTCATAGAGACGGACCACTTGGCCCAAAATCCCGGAATCATTGGCAATCGGGTTGCCAAGCTTTAGGCCGTCATTACTGCCGCGATTGATTACGATTCGTTGTGAAATTGGATTGGGTGGGTTAAACAGAATTTCTACCGGCAATGTTTTGAATGGAACCTGTTTTTGCAAGGTCATAAGCTCGCGCAGGTTTTGGTTTTCCACCATCAAAAATTCAGATTGATTTGCCAGCAAAGAGAGCTCTGCTTGACGCACTTTCATTACTTGGTTTTCTTGATCAAGAGTCGATCTGGTTGTGAAATACTCAGACGTTGCTTCAAAGGCATTGCGCGGCGCCATCATGACATATTCAAGTGGACGCAAAATCCAATTGACGTTGTTGCGAATGGGGTCGAGTGCTTTGAAACGAAAATCGATCAGCATTAGAGCGATGCTGATCGACAGACAGACAATCAGTTTAAGTAAGGCCGGAATGCCCTGTCTGAAAAGTGGTGGAGTGCTATGTTGCAATTCCCTAGCCAACGTGTATGTCGCTTACTCGTGCGAGAACACTCCACCTAACTTATCCATGCGCTCTAGTGCGATACCGCAACCACGAGCCACGCAAGTTAATGGATCTTCAGCAACATGAATTGGCAAGCTAGTTTCTTCTATCAAGAGACGGTCGAGGTCGCGCAATAAGGCGCCACCGCCTGTAAGCATCATGCCGCGCTCGGCAATATCTGACGCCAACTCAGGTGGAATCTGCTCAAGGGCTGCTTTAACTGCGGTCACAATCTGATTCAACGGATCAGTTAAAGCCTCCAGAATTTCATTGCTAGTCACAGTGAAGCTACGTGGAATACCTTCTGAAAGATTACGACCTTTTACTTCCATTTCGCGTGCTTCAGTGCCAGGAAAAGCAGAGCCAATTGTTTTCTTGATTAATTCAGCAGTTTGTTCGCCAATCAAGATGCCATAGTTACGGCGAATGTAATTGGTAATGGCTTCATCAAACTTATCACCACCAACCCGAACAGAACCTTTGTAAACCATGCCGCCCAATGACATCACGCCGACTTCAGTTGTGCCACCGCCGATATCAACCACCATCGAACCAGCAGCCTCTGAAACTGGCAGGCCAGAACCAATTGCAGCAGCCATTGGTTCTTCAATTAAAAATACTTGTGATGCGCCAGCACCCAATGCAGATTCGCGAATCGCACGACGTTCAACTTGAGTAGAGCCACAAGGAACACAAATGATGATGCGTGGGCTAGGCTTTAATAATTTGCTTTCGTGCACAAGCTTGATAAATTGCTTGAGCATTTGTTCTGTAATTGTGAAGTCGGCGATAACGCCGTCTTTCATTGGGCGAATAGCCTCAATATTTCCCGGAACGCGCCCTAACATCGCTTTTGCCTCTTTACCAACTGCCAAAATGGTTTTTTTACCGTTTGGGCCGCCTTCTTGGCGAATTGCTACTACAGAGGGCTCGTCGAGGACAATGCCTCGCTCACGCATATAAATTAAGGTGTTAGCGGTTCCCAGGTCGATGGCTAGGTCATTGGAAAAGTAGCTGCGGAAAAAACTAAACATGATGTGATGTAGTTGTAAATAGAAAGTGTTAGTAAAAATATATAAGAATGATACTCTTGTCCCATGAAACTTGATGATGTCCTGCGCATTGCGCACCTATCTAGGCTTGAGTTAAACCAGGCAGAAGCTGAGGCAGTTTTGCCTCAATTGCAGGCCATTTTTTCCTTGGTTGAGGAAATGCAGGCCGTTGATACAACTGGTCTTGAGCCATTGGCTCACCCGATCCTCTTTTTGCGTGATTTGGCCCAACCCATGCGTGTTGACCAGGTTACTGAATCAGACCATCGTGCCGAAAACATGCAATCGGCCCCTGCAAAGCATGACGGCTATTTCTTGGTGCCAAAGGTGATCGAATGAGTTGGCACAACACCCCTATCGCTTTGATGGCAAAAGCATTGGCTGCAAAAGAGGTCTCCAGCAAGGAGTTAACCCAGTACTTTTTGGATCGTATTGAGGCTGGAAAACAGTGGAATGCATACCTTGATGTGAATGCTCACTTAAGCTTAGAGGAATCAAATAAAGCAGATCAGCTTATTTCATCTGGAAAAGCTGGCAAGTTGACGGGCATTCCCGTTGCCCACAAAGATGTCTTTGTAACGCGTGGCTGGAAGTCCACTGCGGCATCCAAAATTTTGGCTGGATATCAAAGTCCTTTTGATGCCACGGTGGTTGCCAATCTGGGAATTCCTGATGAAAACAATCCTCATGGCGCTGGCATGGTTTGTTTGGGTAAAACCAATATGGACGAGTTCGCGATGGGCTCGTCTAATGAGAACTCTGCCTATGGCCCTGTTCTAAATCCATGGAATTCTGCCCACGTGGCTGGCGGTTCATCGGGCGGCTCGGCAGCAGCTGTAGCCGCTGGTTTGGCTCCGATCGCTACCGGCACAGATACAGGCGGCTCAATCCGTCAGCCAGCCGCATTTTGTGGATTAACCGGCATTAAGCCGAGTTATGGGCGCGTATCTCGTTACGGCATGATTGCCTACGCCTCTTCGCTCGATCAAGCTGGCCCGATGGGTAAGACAGCGGAAGATTGCGCACTGTTACTATCCGCAATGTCTTCGCACGATCCGCGCGACTCCACCTCTTTGGCTGATTCGGGAGAAGACTATGGTCGCTACCTTAATCAGAATTGGAAAGAGGGCAATTCTGATTCTGCGAAACCATTAGAAGGTTTGCGTGTTGGTTTGCCAAAAGAATTCTTTGCTGAAGGTTTGGCGAGTGATGTAGCGAAATCTGTTAATGAAGCAGCCAAGCTTTTAGAAAACTTAGGTGCATCGTTAGTTGAAGTGAGTTTGCCAAAAACTAAGTTATCCATACCGGTGTATTACGTTTTAGCGCCAGCAGAAGCATCGAGTAACTTGAGTCGCTTTGATGGTGTGCGTTATGGGTATCGTGCCAATGAGTATCGTGATCTCAATGATATGTATGCCAAGTCACGTACCGAAGGTTTTGGTGCCGAAGTTAAGCGCCGAATCATGATTGGAACGTATGTTCTTTGCCATGGTTACTATGATGCTTATTACCTGCAGGCACAAAAAATTCGTCGCATTATTGCGGCAGACTTTCAAGCTGCATTCAATCAGTGCGATGTCATCCTGGGGCCTGTAGCCCCTGATGTGGCTTGGCGCTTGGGCGAAAAATCAAAAGATCCTGTGCAAATGTATCTAGAAGATATTTATACGCTTTCTACAAACTTGGCAGGTTTACCAGCGATGAGTATCCCATGTGGATTTAATGGAAATAATTTACCTATTGGCATGCAACTCATTGGCAATTATTTTTCTGAAGCGCGCTTGTTGCAAGTGGCACATCAATATCAGCAAGCCAGCGATTGGCATTTGCGTCCAGCAAGCGAGGTGGCATGATGCAATGGGAAGTTGTCATTGGTCTAGAGACCCACGCTCAGCTACAAACTCAATCCAAGATTTTTAGTGGGGCAAGTACACGCTTTGGTGCAGCCCCAAACACGCAAGCATGCGCAGTGGATTTAGCGCTACCTGGTGTTTTGCCCGTGCTTAATCGTCAGGCTGTTGAGCATGCCATTCGTTTTGGTGTGGCAGTGAATGCGAAGATTTCGCCAGCAAGTATCTTTGCCCGCAAAAATTATTTTTATCCCGATCTACCTAAGGGCTATCAAATCAGCCAGATGGAGATCCCGGTGGTTGTTGGCGGTCATCTTGAGATCTTGGTCGGGGATGAAATAAAAGTAGTTGAATTGACTCGCGCCCACATGGAAGAGGATGCTGGTAAATCCGTCCATGAAGAGGGCTTTAAAGGCCCTCATGGCGAACCTTCTAGTGGGATTGATCTGAACCGCGCAGGTACACCACTCCTCGAGATCGTGACAGAGCCAGTCATGCGCAGCGCTGCTGAGGCCGTTGCTTATGCTAAGGCTTTGCATGGATTGGTTGTGTGGCTTGGGGTTTGTGACGGCAATATGCAAGAAGGCTCTTTCCGTTGTGATGCGAACGTTTCAGTTCGTCCCAAAGGCCAGGCTGAATTTGGTACCCGCTGCGAAATCAAAAACTTGAACTCCTTCCGCTTTTTGGAAGAGGCCATTCAGTACGAAGTGCGTCGTCAAATCGAATTGATTGAGGATGGTGGTACCGTTGTTCAAGAAACCCGACTTTACGATCCCGATCGGCAAGAAACCCGCAGTATGCGCAGTAAAGAAGATGCTAATGACTATCGCTACTTCCCCGATCCTGACTTATTGCCCGTTGTGATTGATGATGCATGGATTGCAGATGTCCGCAGTAAGATGCCTGCGCTGCCAGCCCAATTACGGGAGCAATGGCAAACCGAGTTTGGTTTAAGCGCTTACGATACGCAGTTGCTCACGCAAGATCGCGACACAGCAAAAGTATTTGAAGCATTGTTGGTAATCGTAGGTAAGCCATTGGCAAAAGCCGCAGCCAATTTAATTGCCGGAGAATTTGCTTCCTCCTTAAATCGTGCAGGTATTGCTGCAGCTGCCGCGCCGTTAAAAGCGGAGCATTTAGCGCCATTACTAACGCGTGTGGCAGATGGCACTATTTCTAACAAGATTGCTAAAGATATCTTTGCCATTCTTTGGGAGGAGGCGATTGTAGGCAAAGCTATCAGTACCGTTGATCAAGTCATTGACGCCAAAGGGCTGAAACAGATTAGTGATAGCGGTGCTATTGAGGCCATCATTGATCAGGTGTTGACTGCTAACCAGAAATCGGTTGAAGAGTTCCGCTCGGGCAAAGAGAAGGCATTTAACGCTCTCGTTGGCCAGATCATGAAAGCCTCGCAAGGCAAAGCAAACCCTGGTCAGGTAAACGAACTCTTGCGTAAAAAGCTTAGTTAACTAAAGAACATATTTAGAAAGAAATACATGAGTGCAATCGATCCAAAGCAAGCCGAACAAGAAGAATTGGTTGCAGAGTGGTTACGTGTAACCCCAGGCTTCTTTGAGCGTTACGCTGATCTCTTTAATGAGATTCGGGTTAAGCATCCACATGAGGATCGTGCGATCTCTTTGCAAGAGCGTCAGATGACGGTATTGCGTACACAAAATCAAGAGCTCAATCGTCGCTTAAGTGAGATGTTGCACTTTGGAAGTCGTAATGACAAAACCCAACAAAGTTTGGTTGCTTGGTTATTGCGTTTGATGAAGGCCAACAATAAGTCAGACGTGGAGGCTGCAATAACTTCGGGCTTAGCCGAAGTCTTTGAGGTGGAGTCTGCGCAATTGCTGTCGCCAAATTCTGCTTTTGGTCCTTGGGTAGACACCCCGTTATGTGGCTCTGCTAAAGAGTTGGCAGCAGCTAGCGTAGATTTGTTAGCAAGCCAGACAAGCATTGATCCTGAATGGCAAAGCATGGTGGCCATTGGGTTGCCATTGGGCAAAAGTATTGGCGCCGCTCAATCGCCCGCAGTATTACTGTTAGCCAGCAAGGATGAATCCCGCTTTACGGCGGATATGGGCGCTTTCTATTTGCGTCAAATTGCCGAATTAACTGCTGCAGCTTTGGATCGTATCCAGGCTTATGAAATTAAAGTCGACTGAACTACATCCTCTCATGCAAGAGTATTTGCATGAGTTACATGTGTTGCGTCAACTTTCGCCGCATACGCTCAAAGCGTACAGCATGGATCTGAGCGACCTGCAAAACTTTGCTCTTGAAGACAATATTGAGTTGTTAAGAGTGAGTAACGGCCATGTACGTCGTTGGGCAGGCCGCTTACATTCCAAAGGTAAATCCTCAAGAAGTATTGCGAGAGCCCTTTCTGCATGGCGTGGCTGGTATGACTGGCTTACCGAGAAAGATGCGCGACGCGATGCCCGTGCCGGCAAGGTAGCAAGCAATTTAATTGCCAATCCGGTTGACGATGTCAAGGCACCCAAGCGTCTGAAGTCTTTACCCAAGGCCTTATCCGTCGAACAGGCACTTTCCTTGGTAAACCAAGCAGTCAAAGAGGCCGAAGAAAAAAAGGATCTAGAATCGATACGCGACGCAGCCATTATTGATTTGCTATATTCCTCTGGTTTGCGCCTTTCGGAGCTTTTGGGGATTGATGTAATGCAAAGCAAAGATCGCCAACAGGAATCTGCTGGTTGGCTAGACTGGGATGCCGCTGAAGTAACTGTTTTAGGTAAGGGCGGCAAACGACGTTCGGTGCCCGTTGGTGTGCCTGCGATGAAATCACTTGCTGCGTGGCGAGAGCTGCGCGATGCTGAAACTTATCCAGCAGAATCCATCGCCTTGTTTTTGTCGGCAACAGGCAAGCGCTTATCGTCTCGTACGGTGCAAGCAAGATTGCGTACTTTAGCCATGCGCGCTGGTTTACCCACTCATGTACACCCTCATATGATGCGCCATAGCTTTGCGAGCCATGTGCTGCAATCCTCACAAGATTTAAGAGCAGTGCAGGAGATGCTGGGGCACGCCAGCATTGCTAGTACCCAGATTTATACGTCTTTAGATTTTCAGCACCTAGCTCAGGCATACGATAAAGCGCATCCCCGCGCAAAGGCTGGCAAAGGCTGAGGAACTCGGTAAGATAGAAGGTTTCCCGCTTTGGGAATTGTTGGCTTTTAGATTTTGATTGGATGATCCATGGCATTAATTCCAGTAACGATTTTGACGGGCTTCTTGGGAAGCGGCAAAACTACTTTGCTTAAACACATCTTGACTGAAGAGCATGGCAAAAAAATTGCCGTCATTGAGAATGAATTCGGTGAAGAGAATATTGATAACGACATCTTGGTGCAAGACAACCAAGAGAACATTGTGCAAATGAGTAATGGCTGCATTTGCTGCACCATTCGTGGCGATCTCGTGGATGCTTTAAATGAGCTTTGGGAGCAACGCAAAGATAAGAAGATTAGCTTTGATCGCGTTGTCATTGAAACCACAGGTGTTGCCAATCCTGGCCCCGTTGCCCAGACATTCTTTATGGATGATGATGTGGCAGACCATTATGTTTTAGATGCTGTAGTGACCCTGGTGGATGCCAAGCACGGTCAACAACAACTCAATGAGCATGAAGAGGCTCAGCGCCAAGTTGGCTTTGCCGACCAAATCTTTATTACTAAGACCGATTTAGTGACGCCTGCTGAAGTAGATGCCTTACATAATCGTCTGATGCATATGAACCCAAGGGCGCCTATTGCAGGCATTTCTAAGGGTGTGGTGCCCTTGAATGCTGTCTTAGACCTCAAGGGCTTCAATCTCAATGCCAAGTTGGATATTGACCCCCATTTTTTGGAGCAGGACGACCATGACCATGCGGATTGCGGTCATGACCATAGTCACGACCATGATCACAGTACCTGTGGCCATGATCATAGTCACGACCACCAGCACCAACATCATGACCATGCTGGCCATACTGATCGCATTCAATCCTTTGTTTTTCGTAGTGATAAACCCTTTAATCACAAAAAGTTGGAAGACTTCCTGGGGGGCATTTTGGAGGTCTTTGGAGAGAAGATGTTGCGCTATAAAGGCGTGCTCTACGTGAAGGGAAGTAGCCGAAAAGTAGTGTTCCAGGGCGTTCACCAGATGATGGGCAGTGATTTGGCTGGCCCATGGGGCACGGAACCCAAGCAAACCCGTATGGTCTTCATAGGCATCGATTTGCCCAAGGACACCCTATTGGCAGGGCTTGAGGGCTGTTTGGCCTAGCAAGATTCGGGTACAATCCGCCGCCACGGCCCATATTGATGAATATTAATAAAAGGGCCGTAAAAGTTTGGCAGAATGAGGCAATAATGCTTCAAACCAGGAAAGAATGAGATGACGGTAAAAACAGCAACAAAACCAGCAACCGCTGCAAAAGCTAGTAGCAAGGCTGCGAGCGCTAAGGTTGCAAAAGGCGCTCCATTAACTGAGACAGAGTTGCTCAAGATGTCCGACAAGGACTACATGAGTGCTGCGCAGTTAGATTTTTTCCGTCAAAAACTGCTCACTCTGAAAAACGACATTTTGAAGAATGCCTCCGAGACAACAGAGCATCTGCGTGAAAATATTTTGGTTCCTGATCCTGCCGATCGTGCAACGATCGAAGAGGAGCATGCATTGGAATTGCGCACGCGTGATCGAGAGCGCAAGCTGCTCAAAAAAGTAGAGCAAGCATTGGCGCGCATTGAGTCTGGTGACTATGGATGGTGCGAAGAAACTGGTGAGCCAATCGGCTTGAACCGTTTAATTGCAAGGCCTACAGCCAATCTCTCTCTTGAGGCTCAAGAGCGTCGTGAACTCCGTCAAAAATTATTTGGCGAATAAATTTTAAGTAGCGATGACTAAGCATTTACCAACTATTAGTGATATTTCTCCTTTATTAAAGGCGGAGATTCTTGCTGAGGCTTTGCCTTATATCCGCGCGTATCACGGCAAGACTATTGTGATTAAGTACGGCGGAAACGCAATGGTGGAAGAGCGCCTCAAAGAAAGTTTTGCGCGCGACGTTATCTTGTTAAAACTGGTCGGCATGAACCCAGTAGTGGTTCATGGCGGAGGCCCGCAAATTGATGAGGCCTTAAAGAAGATTGGTAAGACCGGTACTTTTATTCAAGGTATGCGAGTAACTGATGAAGAAACCATGGAAGTGGTGGAGTGGGTTCTAGGTGGCGAGGTGCAGCAGGATATTGTGATGTTGATCAACCACTTTGGTGGCCAAGCTGTTGGCTTGACTGGTAAAGATGGCGGCTTGATTCATGCTAAGAAAATGAATATTCCTAGCGATACAGAGCCAGGCAAAATGGTTGATATCGGTTTTGTTGGTGAGATCGAAGCAATTAATCCTGCGGTGGTTAAAGCTTTGCAGGATGATGCATTTATTCCGGTGATTTCTCCTATTGGCTTTAGTGCAGAAGGTCAGGCTTACAACATTAATGCTGACTTGGTGGCTGGCAAGATGGCTGAAATTCTTCACGCAGAGAAGTTGGTCATGATGACTAACATTCCGGGCGTGATGGATAAAGACGGTAAGTTACTGACAGATTTAACTGCGCGAGAAATTGACGCACTCTTTGCTGATGGCACTATTTCTGGCGGCATGTTGCCGAAGATTTCTTCTGCATTAGATGCTGCCAAGAGTGGTGTGAATTCAGTACACATCATTGATGGCCGTATTGAGCACTCTTTATTATTAGAAATTCTGACCGAGCAAGCGTTCGGTACGATGATCCGCTCTAGATAAGTAGACAACCATGCGCGAATCTTTAGAGCCAGCAAACATCAACGACAGCAACGCTGACGCTGGTTTAGCGCGTAAGCGCCCTCGCCCTGGTGAACGCCGCTTACAAATTCTGCAAGTGCTTGCTGAGATGTTGCAAAACCCGAAGGGTGAGCGTGTTACTACGGCGGCTTTAGCAGCCAAGATTAAAGTATCAGAAGCGGCTCTATATCGTCACTTCGCCAGCAAGGCGCAAATGTTCGAGGGCCTGATTTCTTTTATTGAGCAAACCGTCTTTGGGTTGATTAATCAAATTAATCAAAAAGAAGAGTCTGGTCTTGCACAGGCGCGCGGTATCTTGCAAATGCTTTTATTCTTTGCTGAAAAGAATCCTGGCATGACTCGTGTTTTATTGGGTGATGCTTTATTGCAAGAAGATGATCGTCTTCAAGAGCGCATTACTCAAGTGCTCGATCGTGTCGAGGCATCTCTTAAGCAAGCTCTGCGTATCGCCCAAACCCAAGGTGGTAATTGGGCGCAGTTGGGTCAGGAAGAAGTCAGTATCCGTGCTGCCATGCTGATGAGTTTTGTTTTGGGTCGTTGGCATCGCTTTGCCCGTAGCGGATTTAAGAAGCTGCCAACTGAAGCCTCCGATGTTAGTCTGCGCCTTCTTCTGTCAGAATGAGCGAGCTACACCTCTCTAGAAATACCATTCATTTTGCCGAGCCCCTGCCTTTGCAGAGTGGCGCCATCTTGTCTGGCTATGATTTAGTCATTGAAACTTATGGCAAGCTCAACGCCGATAAAAGTAATGCTGTTCTTGTTTGTCATGCACTCAATGCATCTCACCACGTAGCGGGACCAAGTCCAGAAGATCCAGAAGATATTGGTTGGTGGGACAACATGATTGGCCCGGGCAAGCCAGTGGATACCAACCATTTTTTTGTCATAGGCGTTAATAATTTAGGCTCTTGTTTTGGTTCTACTGGGCCAATGAGCATCAATCCCGCTACCGGCAAGCCATATGGCGCTGATTTCCCTGTAGTCACGGTTGAGGATTGGGTGAATACTCAGGCCCGCCTGGCTGATAAATTGGGGATTCGGAAGTTTGCTGCGGTGATGGGCGGAAGCTTGGGCGGCATGCAGGCTATGGCTTGGGCCATTCAGTTTCCTAAGCGCATAGATCACTGCGTGGTGGTGGCATCTACCCCGAGGCTGAGTGCACAAAACATTGCTTTCAATGAAGTGGCGCGTAATGCCATTCTGTCAGACCCCGACTTTCATGGGGGCAACTACTACGAGCATGGCGTGGTACCAAAACGGGGCTTACGTTTGGCGCGCATGGTTGGTCACATCACCTATTTGTCTGATGATGACATGGCAGAAAAATTTGGACGAGAGTTGCAGCGCCCTAATGGTGAGTCAAATGACTACCGCTTCAGCTTTGATGTTGAGTTTGAGGTTGAGAGTTATTTGCGTCATCAAGGTGATAAGTTTTCAACCTACTTTGACGCCAATACTTATTTATTGATTACGCGCGCACTAGATTATTTTGATCCTGCACGTCGTTACGATGGCAGTCTGAATCGCGCCCTAGCGGAAGTACAAGCCAAGTTTTTGGTTGTCAGCTTTTCAACCGACTGGCGCTTCCCGCCTGATCGCAGTCGCGAGATTGTGCAATCTTTGCTGAGCAATAAGAGTGAAGTGACCTATGCTGAGATCGATGCGCCACATGGACATGATGCTTTCCTGTTAGATGACGAGCGTTATCACAACCTGGTCCGCGCTTACTTTAAGCAAATGCGTGAGGTTCAAGCATGAGCAATTTTAATAAGCGTGCCGACTTTGCTTCCATAGCTAATTGGATTGCACCCAATACTCAAGTCTTGGATCTCGGTTGTGGCGACGGTAGTTTCTTGGAGTTTTTACAGAAACAAAAACCGGTTCACGCTTATGGCGTTGAGATTGATGATTCACGGGTACTCTCTTGTGTGCAAAAGGGTTTGAATGTCATTCAGCAAGATTTAGAGGGTGGGTTAGCGCTCTTTGAAGACAGAAGTTTTGATACAGTTGTGCTGTCACAAACTCTGCAAACCATTCATCAAACTGAAAAGATTTTGCGTGAGGTGGTCCGGGTAGGTAAAGAGTCGGTGATCTCCTTTCCAAACTTCGGACATTGGTCCCATCGATTAGCTGTTGGCCTTGGCCGCATGCCAGTTTCTAAGAGCTTGCCTTATCAGTGGTACAACACGCCTAACGTACGCGTACTCACGGTTGCTGACTTTGAGAAGTTAGCCTCAAATCTTGGCCTGAAGGTAATCGATCAATGCATCTTGCATGAGGGTCGCCAGGTGACCTTGATGCCAAATTTATTTGGTAGCCTTGCTTTATTCCGCATTCGTCGTGCTTAGGATAAAAATTCAAAGGTGTTAACCGCAGTTCAATCTTGGTTAAAAGACTTTCGGGTTTATCTCGAATGGCCTTGTTTGCGCATGTTGTTCTTGGGCTTCTCCGCAGGCCTTCCTCTCTTACTTATTCTGGGAACTCTGAGCTTTTGGCTGCGTGAAGCTGGCATTGATCGCAGCACCATTGGTTACTTAACTTGGGTTGGTTTGATCTATGCTTTTAAGTGGGTTTGGGCTCCGCTTGTGGATCGTCTACAAATCCCGCTCTTAACTCAATTGTTTGGTCGCCGCCGCAGCTGGTTACTCTTTGCGCAAGCACTCATCATTTTGGGTCTGGTCGGTATGTCGACTTTAGATCCTAAGCTGGCGCTTAACTCTATTGTTTGGTGTGCGCTATTGGTGGCATTCGGATCTGCCACTCAAGATATCGCATTAGATGCTTTTCGTATCGAGTCAGCTAATAGCGACCACCAAGCAGCCCTTGCTGCCACATATCAAACCGGATATCGTCTTGCCCTAATTTGGGCGGGCGCTGGCGTGCTCTGGCTTGCTGCTCGGGCTGAAACAGGAAGTGGCTATGACGCCAGTGCCTGGCAATTTGCCTATCTCTGTATGGCAGCCTCTATCGGGGTGGGAGTGATTACAACACTCTTGAGTAAAGAGCCAGCAAGATACGAATTGGCCAAAGTACGCACTGCTAAAGCCTGGCTTTATCAAACCTTGGTTGAGCCATTTGCAGAATTCATTACGCGCTATCGCTGGCATGCCATTTTGATTTTGTCTTTAATTGCCATCTACCGTATTAGTGATGTTGTGATGGGCATCATGGCTAATCCGTTTTATGTTGATATGGGTTACACCAAAGATGAAGTTGCAGCCGTCAGTAAAGTATTCGGTGTAGTGATGACCTTGGTTGGCGCTTTTGTAGGCGGTGTGCTCACATTGCGTTTTGGCGTGTTGCGAATTCTGTTTGTGGGCGCGGTTCTCTCAGCGGTCAGCAATGTATTGTTTGCTTGGCTGGCTACTCAAGGACATGATTTACATGGTTTGATTTGGGTCATCTCTGCAGATAATTTAAGTTCTGGCATCGCTAGTGCAGCCTTTATAGCGTTCTTGTCCGCCCTGACCAATATTCGCTACTCAGCCACCCAGTACGCCTTGTTTAGTTCGATGATGCTGCTCTTGCCCAAATGGTTGGCGGGCTTTTCCGGAGTGTTTGTTGACAACTTTGGATACCAAGCATTCTTCTATGGCACCGCTATTATTGGCGCCCCAGTCCTACTTCTTATTTGGGCAACGATTCATTTCAAGATCGTGCAGACCAAAAAAGAGGGTGAGTAAAAGTGGAGTAATGGGGAAAGTAAATTCTCCCCGTTACTTGTTAAATCTTCCAGTCGTAATCCACGGTAAGTGGTGCGTGGTCTGAGAATTTCTCCTCCTTGTACACCGCAGTTTTCTTGGCTGTAACCGCAATACCGGGGGTAGTGATGTGATAGTCAATACGCCAGCCAACATTCTTGGCATAGGCTTGGCCTCGATTACTCCACCAGGTGTAGCAAGTTTCTGTTGCCTCTGGTTCAAGGTGTCGATAGACGTCCACGTAACCTACTTTGCTAAAGAGGTTGGTAAGCCACGCACGCTCTTCAGGTAAGAAGCCAGAATTTTTGAGATTCCCTTTCCAGTTCTTCAGGTCAATTTCTTGATGGGCAATGTTGACATCGCCGCATAGGACGATTTCGCGACCGGATTTTTTGAGAGAGACGAGATGTGGCAGAAAGCTGTCGAGGTAGCGATATTTAGCCTCTTGGCGCTCGGGAGAGCTTGAGCCGGAGGGCATGTAGACCGAAATAACAGAGAGCCCCTTAAAGCGTGCCTCTACATAGCGGCCCTCTGCATCAAACTCTTCATTGCCATAGCCGTACAAGACCTCATCTGGCTTATGAGGCGTATAAATACCGCAACCGCTGTAGCCCTTTTTCTCCGCATGGTGGAAGTAGCCATGCATGCCGTCAGGATTCAGAATGGCGTCCTCTAGATCATTGCGTTGAGCCTTGAGCTCCTGCATACAAATGAAATCAGCTTTTTGCTTCACAGCCCATGGCAGAAAGCCTTTTTTGACTGCGGAACGGATACCGTTGAGGTTCGCGGAAATGATGCGTAACATGTAGGCCTATGAGCTCAAATAATTCAAATCAAGATAACTTTATTCGTTTTGCCTTAGAGGCAAAGGTTTTGTCCTTCGGGGAGTTTAAAACCAAAGCGGGAAGACTCTCACCTTATTTCTTTAATGCTGGTGAATTTAATGATGGAGCTCGTCTAAGCGCTTTGGGTCGTTATTACGCCAAAGCTTTGCAAGAATCGGGTATTCAGTTCGATATGCTTTATGGACCGGCATATAAGGGAATCACACTTGCAGCGGCAACAGCCATTGCACTGGCAGATGACTGTATTAACGTTCCATATGCTTACAATCGCAAAGAAGCTAAGGATCATGGTGAAGGTGGCATGCTGGTTGGTGCGCCAGTAAAGGGCAGGGTTGTCATCATTGATGATGTGATTTCTGCTGGCACTTCAGTTAAGGAATCCGTAGATCTTATTCGCAAAGCGGGAGGAGAGCCTGCAGCGGTATTGATCGCTTTGGATCGTATGGAGCGCTCAGGTAATGCTGTTGAAATTGGAGACAAGTCTGCAGTGCAGGCCGTAGAACAAGAGTTTGGTTTGCCAGTTGTCACGATTGCTAACTTAGCTGGCTTAATGTCTTTCCTAACCTCTTCTAGCGATGCTCAGCTCACTCATTACTTGCCCGCTGTTAAAGCCTACCGCGATCAATATGGAATCTAAAAGCAGCTACTTTTAGATTGTTGTTTCACCTTCAAAGACAGTAATGGCGGGCCCGGTCATGATGACGGGCTGAGCAACACCATCAATGACCCCGCCCCAAGCAATCTGCAAATCTCCACCGCGCGTATGTACTTTTACTGGCGAGTCTAGCAAGCCTCTGCGAATCCCTGAAATCACTGCTGCGCAAGCACCGGTACCACAGGCTAGCGTCTCTCCAGTACCACGTTCAAAGACACGCAATTTGATTTCATTGCGATTAAGCGCCTGCAGGTAACCCACATTTACTTTTTTAGGAAACGCAGCAAACTTTTCAATTTCAGGACCCTCTTCTAAGACGGGCGCACTTTCGATATCACCAACTACTTGGACGGCATGTGGATTGCCCATTGAGAGGACGCCCACCAAACTATCGTGAGTAGCGGGGTAATTCAAAGGAAGCGCATAGAGAGTTTCTTGAAATTCTTGAACGCTTGCCAAACCAGTCGCATTAAATGGAATATGACTGTGCTCAAAAATTGGTGCACCCATATCCACTTCCACCTGGCCATCCGGATGGGACTTGAGAGTGAGAACTGTGTGCGCCACTTCCACGCGCAAAGGATTCTTATTGGACAAGCGCTGGTCTTGCACAAATCGTACAAAGCAGCGCGAGCCATTACCGCATTGTTCAACTTCACCGCCATCCGAATTAAAAATGCGGTACCGAAAATCAGCATCAGGGCGTGTGGCTTTTTCAACCAGGAGAATTTGATCGGCACCAATGCCAAATTGACGATGGGCTAAGGCCTGCCATTGATCCTTGGTAATGCCGCTTAAGTCTTGGTCGATACCATTGAGCACAATGAAATCATTGCCAGCACCATGCATTTTGGTGAAGCGAAGCTTGCGTACTGGATTGTTGGTATTGGTGCTCAAAATAATTCCGTTTAATCGTAAAGACTGGGTTCGCCTTCAGGCCTGTGTTTAAAACGCTTATGAACCCAATAGTACTCTGCTGGTCTTTCTCGAACAAGCTCCTCGATATATTGATTTAGGCGAGCAGTATCTTTTTCGACATCATCGCTAGGAAAGTTTGGCAATGGCTCACTAATATGGCAGGTATAGCCTTTACGGTCTTTGTTTAGGGTAGTTGTCATCAAACATACTTCAGCACCGCTCAGCCTTGCAAGGCGGGATACGGAAGTAATGGTGTTGGTTTGGATGCCAAAGAAGGGGACAAAGACAGAGTCACGTGGACCCAAGTCAATATCAGGGGCAATGAAAATAAAGTTACCCGTTTGAATTTCGCGAATCAGGTCACGTAAGCGGCTCTGTCGCTCAATGGACTTACCGCCAAAACGATTTCTCCACTCAATCATTTTTTGATTGAAGAAAGGATTCTTCATGTTTTGATAAAGGCCAGCACCACGGGGCCAGTCGTGTTGATTGGCCAATACTGAAAGCGCAATAAAGCCGCCTTCCAGCCCAACGAAGTGTGGATTAATCAGTAGGCGTGGCTTGCGATCTCCCAAAGTAATCGCTGATTCAATGGTAACGATATCGGTAATTTGTTTGCCACTACCCAGCCAGATGCGACTCCTCTCTAATACGCTGCGGCCAAATAATTTCCAATGCTCAATCGCCAGATCATCGAGCTCTTTTTCACTGAGATTGGGAAAGCACAAATGTAAATTGGTTTTTACTACATGGGTGCGGCTGTTTGGAATATGGGCGGCAAGCCAGCCCAGGCTATAGCCCACATGGACGGTGATCGTATAAGGCAGGAAAGCAAAGAGGCGCAAAAGACTGAGCGCCAAGAAGTTGAAGAGGTTTTGTAACCAGGTCATTACAAAATTTTATAACTAATTGCTTGGGGCAATTCTGCGCCGGCGGGGTGCTTGTAACGATTGTATGACCAAATAAATTGTTCTGGAGCAACCAATATGGCAGCCTCAATTGCTGTATTTAATTCTTTAACGGCAATATTGGGGTCATCTGAAAAAGAATCTAAACGTTTAGCGTCAATAACCCAGCCCCCACCCAAAATACCTCGTTTTGCTGTAAACATAACTGCTGGAGTGTTGTGTCGGTTTGCAAGACGAATTGGTAATGTAGTTGTGTAAGCGGGGCGCCCAAAAAAATTAGCCCAAATGCCATCGCCCCCGCTTGGGACTTGATCTGGAAGGATGGCGATTACCTCTCCTTTGGAAAGGGCTCGCGTCATTTGTCTAACGCCGTTTAGGTTAGTTTGTACAAAATGCATATTTGGGTAGGCGCGACCCTCTTCTACCACCTCGTTCAGCCATTCCTGTCGAGAAGGCCGATACATAATTGTTGCGGGGTAATGATTTGCAAGATAACGAGGAATAATTTCATAGCCACCCAAATGCGGGCAGAGAATAATCATTCCCTTGCCTTCGGACATGGCATCTTGAACAACATCCCAGTTATGAACTGTGGTGATCTCCAAAGCTTTTTTGGGGTTGCGCCAAATCCATAGACTGTCTGAAAACAACATTCCAGAAGCTCTAACTGCGGCCCATAACCTAAATGGTATGCCTCGAACTGTCAATGCAGCTTCATATTGTGGGCGAAAGAGTGAGCGGTATTTTTTTGAGCCTATATAAGCCAGAATGCCTAAAAATGCCCCAATAAGCTGCACTACCGCAAGGGGTAGCATGGCAATCATATTAAGACAGAGCTTTAGAAGGGTTTTTCTCACCCCCCAATGATATTCAAAGCTGCTACAGGAGTGTGGAAATTGCTTAGTCTTGGCCAATTAAGCATTTTTCGGATAGAATTCTAACATCGCTGAGTTAAGGCAACTTGCAGGGCGATTCATAAATTCTGCTAAAGCGTCGCCGTTGTGGTTCCTGGCACGTCGAGTTGTCCCAAGATCGTGTTAATTATTAAAGGAATATGCAATGGCAAATGATTACTTCTTTACCTCAGAATCTGTTTCTGAAGGCCACCCCGATAAAGTAGCAGACCAAATATCTGATTCGATTCTCGATGCCATCTTGGCTCAAGATCCTACTGCACGTGTAGCAGCAGAAACTTTGTGCAACACTGGCTTAGTCGTTTTGGCTGGTGAAATTACTACTAACGCTAACGTTGACTACATCCAAGTTGCGCGTAATACCTTACGTGAAATTGGGTACGACAACACTGACTACGGTATCGACTACAAAGGTTGTGCAGTATTGGTCGCTTACGACAAGCAGAGCCCTGATATCGCTCAAGGTGTTGATAAAGCCCATGATGACGGCTTGGATCAAGGAGCTGGTGACCAAGGCCTCATGTTTGGTTACGCTTGTGATGAAACCGCAGAGCTCATGCCTTTGCCAATTCACTTGTCACACCGCTTGGTTGAGCGTCAGTCACAGTTGCGTCGCGATGGCCGTTTGAACTGGTTGCGTCCTGACGCGAAGTCACAAGTGACCTTGCGTTATGTCGATGGCAAGCCTGACTCTATCGACACAGTTGTGTTGTCTACTCAACACGATGAAGAAATTTCCCTCGAAAAATTGCGTGAAGCAGTGATCGAAGAAATCATCAAACCAGTATTGCCTAAGCATTTGATCAAAGGCGCTATTAATTTCTTGGTAAACCCAACCGGTCGTTTTGTAATCGGCGGGCCACAGGGCGATTGTGGTTTAACTGGTCGCAAAATTATTGTTGATACCTACGGCGGTGCAGCTCCTCACGGCGGCGGCGCTTTCTCTGGTAAAGATCCATCTAAGGTTGACCGTTCTGCTGCATACGCTGGACGTTATGTTGCGAAGAACGTGGTTGCTGCTGGTTTGGCAAGCAAGTGCTTGATTCAGATCTCCTATGCGATTGGCGTTGCTAAACCAACCTCAGTCATGGTGAGCACTTTTGGTACTGGCAAGATTTCGGATGAGAAGATTGCTCAATTGGTATCTGAGCACTTTGACTTGCGTCCAAAAGGTATTGTGAAGATGCTGAACCTCTTGCGCCCAATTTATAAAAAGACTGCTGCTTACGGCCACTTTGGTCGTGAAGAGCCAGAATTTACTTGGGAGCAAACAGACAAAGCAGCTGCATTACGTGCCGCAGCAGGTCAGTAAGTAGGAAATACGCAGTTTGTAGGTGTATTGAGGCGAAATATGCCGTAATTGTTTACAATTACGGCATACCTTCAAGGAGCGTTGCAAGGAATGCTGAGACCCAGTACTTCCCCAGGCTTGAAGGGAGTGGGCTCTAAGGTAATCCTCGGAGTTTGCTAATTGCAACCGCGCTCGCTAACCCATGATTCAATGGCTAGCGAGTTTCTACTCCAGCATTGGATCGTATTTAGCTGGAGCATTAATGAATACCGTTTCTGATTTAAATAACTTTGTAGCAACTCGTTGCGCAATCGCTGATATCTCTTTGGCTGACTTTGGTCGCAAAGAAATCGCTATTGCTGAAACTGAAATGCCTGGTCTGATCGCCATTCGTGATGAATTTGCTGCACAACAGCCATTGCGTGGCGCACGCATTACTGGTTCATTACACATGACCATTCAAACTGCAGTCTTGATCGAGACGCTTGAGGCACTCGGTGCTGAAGTTCAATGGGCATCTTGCAATATTTTCTCCACACAAGACCACGCTGCTGCTGCAATCGCTGCTAATGGCACACCAGTATTTGCTATTAAAGGCGAAACACTTGAGCAGTACTGGGACTTTACCCACCGTATTTTTGAGTGGGCTGATGGCGGCTATACCAATATGATTTTGGATGATGGCGGCGACGCAACTTTATTATTGCACCTTGGCGCACGTGCTGAAAAAGATCAAGCTTGCTTGAACAATCCAACGAGCGAAGAAGAAACTATTTTGTTTGCTGCCATTAAGAATAAATTGGCGCAAGATCCAACTTGGTATTCAACTCGTTTAGAAAAAGTTAAAGGTGTTACAGAAGAAACCACCACTGGGGTACATCGCCTGTATCAAATGTTTGCTAAGGGCGAGTTAAAGTTCCCAGCTATCAACGTCAATGACTCAGTTACTAAGAGTAAATTCGATAACCTTTATGGTTGCCGCGAATCTTTGGTAGATGCAATTAAGCGTGCTACGGACGTAATGGTAGCCGGTAAGGTTGCAGTAGTTTGTGGTTACGGCGATGTGGGTAAAGGCTCAGCTCAAGCATTACGTGCCTTGTCAGCTCAAGTTTGGGTGACTGAAGTAGACCCAATCTGCGCATTGCAAGCTGCGATGGAAGGCTACCGTGTTGTGACGATGGATTACGCTGCTGATAAAGCGGACATCTTTGTTTCTGCAACAGGTAACTACCATGTGATTACACATGACCACATGGCTAAGATGAAGAATCAAGCCATCGTTTGTAATATCGGGCACTTTGATAATGAGATCGATGTTGCTGGAATTGAGAAATACAAGTGGGAAGAAATCAAACCACAAGTTGATCACGTGATTTTCCCGGCCGCCAATGGCAAGCCTGAAAAGCGCATCATTATTTTGGCTAAAGGTCGTTTGGTGAACCTGGGTTGCGGCACAGGGCATCCTTCGTATGTCATGAGCTCTTCATTTGCAAACCAGGTGATTGCACAAATTGAATTGTGGAATGCAGTAGGTACAGATAAATACCCAATCGGTGTTTATACATTGCCTAAGCATTTGGATGAGAAGGTTGCACGTCTACAGCTCAAGACTCTCAATGCCGAGTTAACTGTCCTGTCTGATCAGCAAGCTTCTTACATTGGCGTAACGAAGCAAGGTCCATACAAGGCTGACCACTACCGTTATTAATCCAGTCACATAGAAACCTAGGCCCAAAATCATGGAATTAAGCGTCGAATTCTTTCCTCCAAAAACACCTGAAGGTGAGAGTAAGTTGCATCTGGTGCGCGAGCGTTTCAGTGAAACACTCAAGCCTGCGTTTTATTCCGTGACCTTTGGTGCCGGTGGCTCTACTCAGTCCGGTACTTTAAAAGTGGTGAGCGACATTCATGCTGCCGGTGCAGCAGTTGCTCCTCACTTGTCTTGTGTGGGCAGCTCACGTGAAAGCGTGCGCGAGATGCTCAAGCAATATCAAGCTTTAGGTGTGAAGCGCATTGTGGCTTTGCGCGGTGACTTGCCATCTGGCATGGGTCAGTATGGCGAGTTTCATCATGCTAATGAGTTGGTTGAATTTATTCGCTCAGAAACGGGCGATTGGTTTCATATCGATGTAGCCGCTTATCCAGAAACGCACCCACAAGCGAAGTCGCCTGCTAGTGATATCGATTTCTTTGTGCAAAAGATGAAGGCGGGTGCAAACTCTGCCGTCACGCAGTATTTTTACAACAGCGATGCATACTTCCGCTTCGTAGACGAGGCTTATGAATTGGGCGTTACGCAGCCAATCATTGCCGGCATTATGCCGATTACCAATAGCAGCCAATTATTGCGATTCTCTGATGCCTGTGGCGCAGAAATCCCACGCTGGATTCGTTTACGCCTTCAATCCTACGGTGATGATATTGCCTCTATTCGTGCATTTGGCGAAGAAGTGGTGACAGACTTGTGCGATCAGTTGTTAACTGCTGGCGCACCTGGCATTCATTTCTACTCGCTAAATCAGGCCGATGCGGTTTTAGCGATTGCAGACAATTTGGATTTAACGAAGTAAATCAACTTAGTAAGCCAGACTCCGTCAACAGCATATCCAAGGGCTCGTCATGTGTTTGAGCGGCCCATTGAGAATCCTCTAATTTTTGCCAATCAAATCCAATCCCCAAGCAAATGAGACTTGGATTGTCTTTTCGTAGCTGCGCCAGAGTTCGATCAAAATACCCGCCGCCATAGCCTAGTCGCCAATAGTGTGCTTTACCGCTCACAACAGAGCTAGACCAGCCAACACAGGGAATTAGGATGCAGTCAGGAATGAGTTGTAGCCTGGCAGTGTTTTCTAGACTAGGCTCAGGAACGCCGTGAGCGCTTGGAATTAATACATCCCCCTCCTGCCACTCAAAAAAATCAAGATGCTTATCCGAGCGCGCATAGGGCAGTGCTAAGCGGCGCTGAGGGGCATTCTTCATCCAGCTTAATAAAGTTGGGCGTAAATCAATTTCATCTTGAATGGGCCAATAAAGGGCGATTGAGCGAATAGATTTGCCTTCATTGGCTAAAAAATGATTGAGGCCTGCAATTAGGTCTGCTTTTGCAGAAGCGTAGCTATTCCCGGCAGTAAATTCTTTGCGTTGTTTTAATAAATCTTGGCGAAGAGTTTTTGGTGAATTACCGTGCATATCGAACATTATCAGGCGAAAATTAAAGAATATAGTAATCAAGTTCTGCAAGGCCTCTAGCCTTGCAAATAGAGATAGGGTTGGATCGGAAGAATGAAGTTTGTAATAGTAAACAGCAAATACCTTGAGTGGGCCAAAATTCTGGTTTTGGGCCTAGTACTAGGTGCGTCCAATTCCTATGCAGAAAAGCTGAAGAAGCCAAGCCTGCCCAAGTCTTATGAAAGCAAGGCTGCTCCAGCTGAAATTACCGATACAGATCGGATGTTTATCGATTTGCGCGAAGCTGCAAAAAAGAATGATGTTTTTCGTACCCAGCAACTTTCATCCAATTTAGTTAATTATCCATTTGATGACTATGTGGCCTACTTCCGGATCAAGCCACAGTTATTTGATAGCGCCGGTAGCGCGCGCAATGACTATGGTGCAGATGCTCAAGTAGTCGCATTTTTAAATCAATACCAAGGCACTGCATTGGCTGACCGTATGCGCAATGATTGGTTATTGGTTTTGGGGAAGCGGAGGGATTGGGCACGTTTTGACGCTGAGTATGCCAAGTTTGTATTGGATGACGATACACAAGTGAAGTGCTATTCCTTGCTATCAAAATTATCTCAAGGCGAAAACCCAACTAAATTAGCCATTGATTCACGAGCAGTGTTATTGGATCCAAGTTATTTTGGACAAGCATGCCAAGAGTTGGTTCCATCATTGGTTGCTGCGGGCGGCATGGCTCCAAGTGAAGCCAAGGCTATTGGGCGTGCGGCCAGCGAGAAAGGCTACGACACCATGGCGCGACGTATTGGTGGTGAAGACCCAATTGCGGATATTGTTAAAGTAGCAAAGGCTGATCCAGCAAAGGCCTATCGTGACTTTTCTCAAAACGCTTCACGCTATAGCAAAGAAAACCAAGCGGTTGCTTGGGGCGTGATTGGACAATTTTTAGCCAAGAAATTAGACCCCAATGCGGACGATGCGTATCGCTTACAGCAAGAGCTGGGCTTTAACGAACTCCTTTCAGTCGAGTCACAAGAATGGAAAGTGCGCGCAGGCTTGCGTGCCAAAGATTGGGTCCTGGTTAAAAATGCAATTGATGGTATGAACCCGGCGGTTCGCTCTAAGGACCCCGCGTGGACCTATTGGTATGGCCGCGCATTGAAGGCCGAAGGCCAAGATGTAAAGGCCAAAGACAGTTTTGAAATGATTGCTGATCAATATAACTTTTATGGTCAGCTTGCGCGTGAAGAATTAGGCAAATCTAATAATGCGCCTCCTAAAACGAAGGTGACTGAGCAGGAGATTGATGCGATGGCTAGCCGCAAGGGCTTTATTCGTGGTGAGCGCTTGTATGCTATGAATCTTCGCTTTGAAGGTAATCGCGAGTGGAACTGGGAATTGCGTAATATGACTGACAAGCAGTTGCTTGCAGCTGCTGAGTATGCAAAGCGAATCAATTTATATGACCGCGTCGTTAACACTGCCGATCGTACCAAGCAAGAGCACGACTTTAGCTTGCGCTACCCAACTCCTTATAAAGAAGAGCTATCTCCGATTGCGCGTCAAATAGACCTCAATCTTGCTTGGGCTTACGGCTTAATTCGTCAAGAGTCACGCTTCATTATGAATGCCGCCTCTTCTGTGGGTGCTTCTGGATTAATGCAAGTGATGCCGAATACTGCAAAGTACGTGGCTAAGAAAATTGGAATGGCCAATTACACCAATGACAAATTGAGCGATACGAATACCAATTTAACTTTAGGTAGTAATTATTTAAATATGGTTTTGATCGATTTAGATGGGTCTTGGGTTTTGGCTTCCGCGGCCTATAACGCAGGCCCTTCGCGCTCAAAGGCTTGGCGGGAAAAATTATCTGGCCCTACAGAGGGCGCTATTTTTGCAGAAACTATTCCGTTTACTGAGACACGTGTGTATGTGAAGAATGTGCTCTCTAATGCAAATTACTATTCATCGGTGATGAATGGTCAGCCACAATCTTTAAAACAGCGCCTAGGTGTCATTACACCGAAGGCTGCTACTCAATCTGAACTTCCTTAAACCACCAATGAATACTGCACTAAACAAAGAAAGCTTCCTATGAAATATGACATTCTTCTAATCGGTGGCAATGGATTTGTGGGGCGAGTCATTGCTGCGCAACTTCAACTAGCAGGTTATTCCGTATTGGTTCCAACAGGCCATTTAGGCGCTGCACGTGAATTACGCATGTTGCCCAAGGTACATGTCGAAGAGGCTGATGTTCATGAGTTTGATGAGCTGCAGAGCCTTTGTGAGCGCATTAAGCAAAATGGTGCCGTGATCAATTTGGTCGGAGTGCTGCACGATAAGCCTGCTCAGCCTTATGGAAAGGTATTTAAAGCTGCGCATGTAGAGCTGCCTAAAAACATTATTACGGCAATGCAGCTCCATGGCTTAAAGCGCTATTTACATATGAGCGCATTGGGTGCCGACTCTCATGGCCCATCAATGTATCAGCGCAGCAAAGGTGATGGCGAGGCTGCAGTCAAGGCCAGCAATTTAGATTGGACTATCTTTAGGCCTTCAGTCATTTTTGGTGCGCAGGATCAATTCATTAATTTGTTTTCTAAGTTGACTAAGTTGTTTCCTGCTATGCCTTTAGCAAATTCCCAGGCGCAGTTTCAGCCGGTGAGCGTAGATGATGTTGCGGGTGCATTTGTTAAATCCTTATCGATGCCTCAAACAATTCGTCAGTCCTATGACTTGGTTGGCCCAACGGTTTACACCATGAAAGAGATTGTTGAGTTTGCTGCACGTAAGGCTAAAACCTCGTGCCTCATCATTCCTGTGCCTGCTTTTGTAGGCTATCTACAGGCATTGGCATTTGAATTCTTGCCCGGTCCTACATTGATGTCTCGTGACAATATTGCCTCTATGCAAGTACCCAATACTTTGCCAGTGAATAGTGTTGATGCCTTGCCGGAAGTATTCAAAATGAGTCGTCGTAGCCTAGAGGGTATGCAGTAATGAAAATCTACGCAGTAGGCGGAGCCATTAGGGACACCCTCATGGGTTTGCCTGTGCACGACATTGATTATGTTGTGGTGGGCTCCAGCGTAGAAGAGATGGTTGCTAAGGACTTTCGTCCTATCGGCAAAGATTTTCCAGTGTTTTTGCATCCAGAGACGCAGGCTGAATATGCACTGGCGCGCACTGAGCGCAAGACTGGTAAAGGCTACAAAGGCTTTAACTTTTATGCCGACCCTTCTGTCACTCTGGAGCAAGACTTAGAGCGTCGTGATTTAACAATCAATGCAATGGCGCAAGAAGTGGGCGCTGATGGAAAGCAATTCGGCACCATTATTGATCCTTATAACGGCCAAGAAGATTTGGCTGCCAAAGTATTTCGTCATGTGTCAGATGCATTTGCAGAAGATCCATTGCGCCTCTTGCGCATTGCTCGCTTTGCTGCGCGCTTTCCTGAATTTAGTGTTGCTCCTGAAACGCTCAATGCTCTTAAGGCCATTGCTCAATCAGGCGAATTAAATGCCCTATCGGCAGAACGCATTTGGCAGGAATTAGCCAGAGGCTTAATTGCTTCTAAGCCGATGCGCCTGTTTCAGGTTTTATTGGATGCCGGTGCTGCCAGAACGATATTGGCGCCTTCATTGACCACCCAACTGTCTGAAGAGTCGTTTCGTGAAGAGCTCAACGCGTATTTTTCCTTAGCTGGAAATAGTATTGAAGAGCGCTGCGCAATTACGCTAATGAATTTACCTGCAAATGAAATTCGTTCATGGGCTGAATGTGTACGCATGCCAATTGATGTGCGAGATTTCAGTGAAATATTTAGCGATCTTAGGGTCTTGATAAGCAAGTATCCCAATGCTTCTTATCAGGTGGTTGACGTTTTGAATTGGTTCAACCGTGCAGATGTTTGGCGTAAGCCAGATCGAGCACAAGCACTTTTGAATCTTGCGGATAAATTAGGAATGCCTGTTTCCCCTCTGATTAATGCAATGCGTACTACTCAAACTATCAATACAGCCGAAATTATTGCTGGCGTAGCTGCGGAAGATCGATCCAACGGCGAGCGGATTGGCAGCGCATTTGAGTCTGCCAGGTTGTCTGCAATTACTATGGCTCTAGCTTCTTAAAACAAGCGTCTACAGCCTATTTCTGCCGCGTAAGCCTGGCAAATCTTCGATCACATATCCCGGCAGCAAACTTTCTAATTTCTTTGAAAATGCAAAAGCTTTAAAGAGTTCACCCATCTCGGCCTCGGACAACAGTTTTTGTAAAGAGTTAGAAATCGGTAGAAAAGTTTCTGGATCACTTGGGTCGCCAATTTCTAAAGCAATGTCACCAATACCTGCATCTAGTAGATAGGCGGCCTGGTTGGTAAGATACACATCATCTACATTTTGAGCCAACGCGCTACGAGCAATTTGGGACCACTCAACGTGCGATGTTAAGTCGCAAAGACCAGGCAGATGAAATGGATCTTGAATTGCATGGTGGCGATGGTGGGCCATTAAGGTGCCTTCAAGTCTTTGCGGGTGGTAGTACTCACTCTCAGGAAAACCATAGTCAAACGTGAGGAACAGGCCGGCATCTAAATGTTTAGCAACTTGTTGCATCCAGGCGTTTGCTGGCGTGTGTAGTTCGGTGACATAGCCTTCTGAGAAATTACCGCTGAGAAGGCTTTCAGGAAGTCGTGGTTGTTCGACTGGTGCACCCACTTTCCAAACGAGCTTGTCGTTTTCAAATGCAACACCGTACCAATACCAAAATCCATTTTGATAAATGATGGCATCACAAGGAATGGCATCAATCACTTCGTTGGCCAGAATGATGCCTTTGAAATTCTCAGGTAACCCCGTTAACCAATTGCATGGGGTCTTAAGATCGAGTTGTTCAACAGTATTTCTAATTCTTTCTTGTTGTCGCTGCGCTAAGTCTGGCGAAATTTCGATAATGTCGTAACGATCCAAATGAAAGCCAAGGTCATTCAGGCGGGTAAGTATTGAAGTAGCAAGCTTGCCTGTTCCAGCACCAAACTCCAAGATTTGAGTGGGCAGACCTTTTTCCTTTAGCCCCTCAAGTACCGGTAGGAGAGTTGAGCAAATGGCTGCGCCAAAGAGAGGGCTTAATTCAGGGGCAGTAGTGAAATCGCCGCCGGCACCTAGTTTATGAGCGCCAGCGCTGTAATAGCCCATCCTGGGCTCATATAAAGCCATCTCCATATAGCGAGAGAATGGCAGCCAGCCGCCCTTTAAGGCGATTTGAGAGGCTATTTTGGCCTTTAGAAGCGCACTATGCTCCGTTTCAAGGCTGGTCAAGGTAATATCCATAGCTCGCTAGTCTAAGAGAATTTAATTGAACCCTAGTTCAACGCCCCCATCCCAGCAAGGAAAAGCAGTTTTAGTGACTGGCGCCGCCAAGCGCCTGGGTCGAGAAATTGCCTTGCAGTTTGCCCGTCAGGGCTGCGATGTTGCCGTTCATTATGGGCGATCTGAGCAAGAGGCCCAAGAAACCATCAGAGAAATCGAAATGATGGGTGTGAAAGCCCAGGCTTTTCAGGCGGACTTGGCTGATGAGGCTGCCACTAAAGATCTTTTCTTGGCAGTCAGCAAGACATTTCCCAATTTGTCCTGCTTAGTGAATAGCGCATCTATCTTTGAATATGACCGCGCAAACTCTAATACCCCCTTGAGTGGAAAAAGTTTGCAAGACCATATACAGGTCAATTTAACCGCTCCAATTTTGCTATCTCAACTGATGTTTGAGTTTCAAAAAAGTAAGCCAAATACATCCGATGCGATCTTAGCAGTGATTCCAGTAGTGATTCAATTACTAGATCAAAAGTTGATTAACCCTAATCCAGATTATTTGTCTTATACATTGTCTAAAGCGGCGTTACTTTCTTCGGTTGAACTATTGGCAATGGATTTTGCGCCTCATCTAAGAGTGGTTGGATTGGCGCCCGGAATCTCTTTGCCATCAGGTGATCAAACAATGGATGGTTTTTCTAAGGCTCATCAAATGACGCCGCTAGGTAGATCCTCATCGCCTGCAGATATTGCAAAGGCAGCCGTATTTTTGGCGGACTCTAGTGCCATCACCGGAACCACCTTATATGTGGACGGTGGGCAACATTTATTGCCATCATCACGTGATGTGATGTTCAAAACTAATTAAGTATTTTTAAAAAAGCAAATATATATGCACGCCATTCTTTCTCACCCCGCCCTTCTTGACTGTCGCCGTTTATTTCTTCGCGACTATGAGATCTATATCAATATTGGCGTTCATGACTTTGAGAAAAAAGCAGAGCAGCGCGTCATCCTCAATGTGGACTTATATATTCCCCTTGAAATGAATACACCAACGAATGATCAGTTGGATGAAGTAGTGGATTACGACTTCATGCGGGAAACCATTAAGGCTCGAGCCTCCCAGGGGCATATTCATTTGCAGGAAACCTTCTGCGACGACATTTTGACGGCAATGTTGCTCCACCCAAAGGTATTGGCTGCGCGTGTAAGTACGGCTAAGCCAGATGTCTATCCAGATTGCCACTCGGTAGGCGTTGAAGTATTTCGTATCAAGACTTCTTAAATAGAATTTAGAAAAGAACTCTTATGGGCGATATTCGTAAAGTTGTCTTCGAAGAAAACAAGCTAGAGAAAAAACTCTGCCGCTTGGTAGGTCAAGCTATTGGTGACTTTGGCATGATCGAAGAGGGCGATAAGGTCATGGTATGTGTTTCGGGTGGCAAAGATAGTTACGCCATGCTCGATATTCTGATGAAGCTGCATGAGCGAGCACCAATCAATTTTGAAATTATTGCGGTGAACTTGGATCAGAAGCAGCCTAATTTCCCGGCTGAAATTTTACCCAATTATTTAAAAAGTTTAGGTGTTCAGTATCACATCGAAGAGCAAGATACCTATAGCATTGTGAAGCGTGTGATTCCTGAGGGTAAAACCACTTGTGGATTGTGCTCACGCTTGCGCCGAGGTATTTTGTATCGTGTTGCAGATGAGTTAGGCGCAACGAAGATTGCTTTAGGCCATCACCGCGATGACATTCTAGAAACCTTGATGCTCAATATGTTTTATGCGGGCAAGCTAAAAGGCATGCCACCCAAGTTGCGCTCAGATGATGACAAGCATATAGTGATTCGCCCCTTGGCATATGTCCCTGAGAAACTGCTTGAACGTTATGCGGCAGATATGAACTTCCCGATTATTCCGTGTGATTTGTGTGGAAGTCAGCCCAATTTGCAGCGTCAGGCCATGAAAGAAATGCTGCGCGATTGGGAAAAGAAGTATCCGGGCCGGGTGGAGAACTTATTCCGCTCGATGCATCACATCGTCCCATCCCATTTGATGGATGGCGAAGCCTTTGATTTCAAAAACTTGGAGATTTCCACCGAGTTGGCAGGGATTGCCGCTAAATCTTCTGGCGACAGGGCAATAGATGAGGCTGAATTGGATGAATTAGCCTGTGGAACCATGATTCAGGCGACTTATAATCCCTCTCTATGAATATCGTCATTTTGGCTGCTGGGCAAGGAAAGCGGATGAAGTCTGCTCTACCCAAGGTCCTGCAAACTTTGGCAGGCAAGCCCCTACTGCAACACGTTCTCAATACCGCTCTTTCACTAGAAGATAAGAAGGCTAAGTCTGGCCCCGTTGTAGTGGTTGGTCATGGTGCAGCAGATGTAAAAACATTCTTGCTCAACACAAGCAAGGAAGATCCAAGCTTTGGCAAAGTAAGCACTGCGCTGCAAGCGGAACAAAAAGGAACAGGCCATGCGCTATTGCAAGCCTTACCTAAATTAGATGTTCAAGAGCCAACCTTAGTTTTATATGGTGATGTGCCGCTGACTACAAAAAAGACGCTGGCTAAATTAGCAAAGTTAGCTGATGGCGTCAGAGGACAAGACTCTGCATTAGCTTTACTGACACAGAACCTCAGCAACCCTACTGGCTATGGCCGCATCGTGCGCGATGCTGACGGCTCTGTAAAAGAGATTGTTGAAGAGAAAGATGCAACGCCAACGCAAAAATCGATTCAAGAAATTAATACCGGCATCATGGTATTGCCAACGAACTCATTGAAGAAATGGCTTAAGTCTTTACGTGCCAGCAATGCACAAGGCGAGTACTACTTGACTGATGTGATTGCCATGGCTGTTAAAGACGGCGTGCCGATTCGCACAACGCAAGCTGATGATGAGTTCGAGACGATTGGTGTCAATAGTCGTGATCAACTCGCTGCACTAGAGCGTGTGCACCAACTTAATATTGCCAATCAATTAATGGATGCAGGTGTATCCCTTGCTGATCCTGTGCGTATTGATGTACGTGGCACCTTAGAGTGCGGCACTGATGTGTCTATTGATGTGGGGTGCGTATTCGAAGGTTGTGTCACATTAGATGCGGGCACAAAGATTGGGCCATATTGCGTCATTCGCAATAGCGTGATTGGTAAAGGCGTTTCTATTCATGCATATAGCCATGTGGACGGCGCAAAAGTGGGTAATCAATCATTAATTGGCCCTTATGCTCGTTTGCGTCCTGGCGCAGATTTATCAAACGATGTGCATATTGGTAATTTCGTAGAAGTGAAGAACAGCAAAATTGCTGCTAATAGCAAAGCAAATCATTTGGCTTATGTTGGCGACTCTATTGTTGGCTCACGAGTCAATATTGGTGCCGGCACCATTACTTGCAACTTCGATGGCGTTAACAAACACCAGACCATTATTGAAGATGACGTTTTCATTGGTTCGGATACTCAATTGGTTGCACCAGTGCGCGTTGGTCGTGGTGCCACATTGGGGGCTGGTACAACTCTGACTAAAGATGCGCCTGCCAATCAGCTCACAGTATCCAGAGCGAAACAAATTTCCTTGCAGTGGCAGCGCCCTGTCAAGCAAGAAAAGAAACCAGTCAAAAAAGTTGCTGCCAAGAAAGCAAGCCCTAAAAAAGTAACCGTAAAGACAGCTGTGAAGAAGGCCGTCAAGAAGACGATTAAGAAAACTGCAAAGGGTAAAAAATAATGTGCGGTATTGTTGGCGCGGCCTCCCAAAAAAATATTGTTGATGTTTTGGTTGAGGGCTTGCGTCGCTTAGAGTATCGCGGCTATGACTCTTGTGGCTTTGCTCTGATTAATGGCGATGATGCTAAGCACCCAATCGAGCGTGCCCGCACCACTGCACGTGTTTCTGAGTTGGCCGAGCAAGGCAAAGATTTCTTTGGCACCTTGGGCATTGCGCATACACGTTGGGCTACTCACGGCAAGCCAGATACCCAAAATGCCCATCCTCATATTTCCAATGATTTGGTCGCTGTTGTTCATAACGGCATTATTGAGAATTATGAAGTTCTGCGTTCAGATTTAAAAGCCGCTGGATATGTATTTACTTCTGAAACAGATACTGAAGTTATCGCCCATTTAATTCACCAGCAATATGTGGCTAGTGGTCAAAAAGATATTGCGGCATCGGTAAGAGCGGCGCTTCCTAAATTACATGGCGCATACGCTATTGGCGTTATCTCTCAAGATAACCCGAGTACTTTAGTGGGCGCTCGTGTTGGTTCTCCTCTAGTGGTTGCCATTGGCGATCATGAGCACTTTTTGGCTTCTGATGCTTTGGCATTGGCAGGACGCGCTCATTCCATGATGTATTTGGAAGAGGGTGATGTTGCTGTTCTCAAGGCTGATTCCGTTGATATAGTTGATCAAGCTGGTAAGGTCGCTCAAAGAAATCTGAAGCCTATGCCAGCACAAGCTGACTCAGTTGATCTCGGCCCTTATCAGCATTACATGCAAAAAGAAATTTTTGAGCAGCCCAGGGCAATTGGCGACACGCTTGCTAATATCGCCGACTTTGGTCCTGAGCTATTTGAAGCAAAGCCAGAAGATTGGAAAGCTTTTGAGCAGATTTTAATATTGGCATGCGGCACAAGTTATTACTCCGCATGTGTTGCTAAATATTGGCTAGAAGATATTGCTGGTATTCCAACTCAAGTAGAAATTGCGAGTGAGTATCGCTACCGCACCACTGTACCCAATCCAAAAACACTCATTGTGGTGGTTTCACAATCTGGTGAGACGGCAGATACTTTGGCAGCATTACGTCATGCCAAGGGTTTAGGTCACCGGTTCACATTAGCAATTTGTAACGTAGCCAGTAGCGCAATGGTTCGTGAAACCGATTGGCATTTCTTGACTAAGGCTGGCGCTGAAATTGGAGTGGCTTCAACAAAGGCATTTACTACGCAGCTTTTAGCGCTCTATCTCTTAGCGGTTTCGATTGCTAAGCGCGATGGCAAAATTTCTCCTGAAAAAGAAAAAGAGTTACTTCGTGACTTACGTCACCTACCGAAAGCGCTTCATGCAGTACTAGCGCTTGAGCCACAAATCATTGCCTGGAGTGATGCTTTTTCTAAGTGTGAAAATGCCCTATTCCTTGGTCGTGGAATGCACTACCCAATTGCACTTGAAGGCGCATTAAAACTCAAAGAGATTTCTTATATTCATGCTGAAGCTTATCCAGCAGGTGAGTTAAAGCATGGTCCGCTTGCTCTAGTTACAGACAAGATGCCGGTTGTTACCGTTGCGCCAAATGACGTCTTATTGGAGAAGCTTAAATCCAATATGCAAGAAGTCAAAGCACGCGGTGGCAAGTTATATGTTTTTGCTGATCAAGATACCCATATCTCTAGCAGCGACGGCATCAATGTCATCAAGCTGCCTGAGCACTATGGCAACCTCTCACCTATCCTTCATGTAGTACCTCTTCAACTGTTGGCTTATCACACAGCCTGTGCGCGTGGTACAGACGTTGATAAGCCCAGAAATCTGGCAAAGAGCGTTACGGTCGAATAATTTTTCGCCTGTTTGACATTCATCTAAAGGTATGAAAAAAATTCAGCAGATAAATCAGGGCTTTACGAAGCCCTGATTGCATTTCTGTGTTCAAATAACTCTTGTAAAAGAGGATATTTGTTGCAACCCATGTTTCTATCGATGCCCCGTCTTTCAGGTTTGAAATTGCTTCCGCTAATTTGTGCGCTAGCTCTCTCTGCATGCGCAGTCGGCCCAGACTTCAAGCAACCTAAAGCACCTAAGACCTCTTCCTATACAGAAACCCCTGTCGCCAAGAAACTCACTACTGCGCCTGGAGTGCCAGGTGGCACCGATCAAGAGTTTGTTGAGGGCGCAGATATAGAAGCGCAGTGGTGGGAACTTTATAAATCTCCTGAGCTTGATGCGCTGATTAAAAAAGCGCTTGAGCAAAATCCAAATTTAGGTGCAGCTGATGCAGCATTGCGTGCTGCCCAAGAAAATGCCAATGCACAGATTGGTGGCCAATATTTTCCAGCAATTGGTGTTGGTGCAAACGCCATAAGACAGAAGCAGCCATCTGCCGTCTACGGCATGAATTATGGGACTGATACCTATAACTTGTACAACGCTACAGTCAACGTAACATATAAGTTGGATGTTTTTGGTGGAGCTCGGAGAGCAGTTGAGGGTGCGCGCGCACAAGCAGAGGTTGCGCAGTTTCAATTAGAGGGTGCTTATCTTTCACTAACAGCTAATGTAGTGACGAGCGCTGTTAAAGAGGCCGCACTGCGAGCGCAGATGCAAGCTACAGAAGAAATCCTAAAAGCTCAAACGAATCTTGCCGAAGTAACTGAGAAGCAGTTAGTCATTGGTACAGTTTCTAAGGTAGACGTCACATCCCAGCGAACCTTGGTATCGAACTCTCAAGTGGATCTTTTTAATTACGAACGAAATCTGGCATTTGCGCGCAATCAATTAGCAGTGCTAGTAGGTGAGATTCCCAGCAATGCCAATATTGCCAAGTTTGATTTGGCCAATTTGCATTTGCCAGAGAAGCTACCTCTATCGGTACCTTCCAGCCTAGTACGGCAACGTCCTGATGTGCGGGCGGCTGAAGCCCAGTTAAAAGCTCAAAATGCTTTCGTAGGTGTAGCAACGGCGAACTTATTGCCGCAATTTAATATCACGGGATCTATTGGTGCTGCCGCACTGACATCCAATGGACTGTTTGGTCCGAACTCTGCGTTATGGACTTTGGGTGGAGGCATCTTGCAGCCATTGTTTCAGGGTGGTCAGCTTTTGGCACAGCGTCGTGGTGCGATTGCTAATTATGAGCAAGCTGCTTTTCAATACCAAGCAACTGTCTTAAATGCATTCCAAGAAGTAGCCAATGCATTGCGCGCATTAGAGACTGGTGCGCAAGCACTCAAGGCAGCATCGGACGCAGAGCGTTATGCCTACGAAACTCTGGATTTAGTGCAGCAACAGTACAAACTCGGTACAGCCAGTTATTTAGCAGTGCTCTATTACCAAAATCAGTATCAGCAAGCAAAAGTGAAATCAGTTGCAGCACAAGCAACCCGCTTCTCAGATACCGCAGCTTTATTTGCAGCATTAGGTGGTGGCTGGTGGAATCGTGAGGGCCCTGCTTTTAAACCAAAAGACATAGCGAACAAAGATCAAAATGAAACTTCTGGAACAAATTAAGAACAAGCTCATTGCTTTGGTTCTTGCCTTGTGGGCATGGATGCAACGTAAAGCAATTAAATGGAAATTGCGTGAGAGAGCAATTGCTCTTTGGGAAAAGACCAAAGCCTTTTGGGCGCGCATGGGTCAGAAATGGCGCGGTACCAAGGCCCATGAAAAGCTCATGGCAATGGAGCCCTTGCAGCGCCGTATGACCATCATGCTTTGCGGTGTATTTTTATTATTGGGATTGATCTTCGCTTTCAATCAGCTCAAGACTTTCATGATTAAGCATTTCATCGCGGGCATGGGATTGCCTCCTGCAACGGTATCCACCATGGTGATTGCAAATACAGAATGGCAGCCTAAGTTAACTAGCGTTGGTAATGTGCGTGCATTTAGGGGTGTTGAGCTCAGCACGGAGATTGGCGGTTTAGTACAGACTGTGCCTATTAAGTCAGGTCAAGACGTTAAAGAAGGCGAACTCCTCATTAAATTAAATGATGCATCTGATGTAGCCCAGTTGAACTCTTTAAAGGCAGTGGCCGATCTAGCTAAAGTCATTAATGAGCGTGATAGACAGCAGTTAGCAATTCAGGCAATTAGTAAGAATGTATTTGATACGAGCGCTGCTGATTCCAAATCAAAACAAGCGCAGGTTGAGCAGCAAACTGCTTTAGTGGCCAAGAAAAATCTCAAAGCGCCATTTAGTGGCCGGGTAGGTATTGTTTCTATCAATCCAGGACAGTATGTAAATCCTGGCGATAAGCTGCTAACGTTACAAACCTTAGATCCTATTTTTGTAGATTTCAACTTACCGCAAAACAATGCTGAACTCATTCAGGTTGGGCAGGAGGTTGTTGTGACCACAGATGCATTTAAGGATGCGAGTTTTACAGGCAAGATTACTGCTGTTAGTCCAAAGGTTGATACCAATACCCGCAATATTCAGGTTGAGGCGCAACTCGCTAATCCGGATAAGAAAATTCTGCCGGGCATGTTTGCTAATGTGAATATCAAGCTGGGTGATCAAGTGAAATACCTGACCCTACCTCAGACGGCAGTTACTTATAACCCGTATGGTTCGACCATCTTTATTGCTAAACCTACTGGCAAGAAAGATAAGCAAGGCAATCCAGCCCTTGAGGCACAACAGGTATTTGTAACGACTGGATTAACTCGTGGTGATCAAGTGGCCATTTTGAAGGGTGTTGATGAAGGCGCAACGGTGGTTACTAGCGGTCAGCTGAAGCTCAAGAATGGCACACCACTAATTATTAATAACAAGGTGCAGCCAGCTAACTCACCTGATCCAAAGCCGCAGGAATAAATAGCAGATGAATTGGACTGACATATTCATCCGCAGACCAGTGCTCTCCATGGTAGTGAGTGCTCTTGTATTGATTTTTGGTTTGAAGGCAATTGGTTCTTTGCCTGTAAATCAATATCCGCAAACGCAAAATGCGGTTGTGACCATCACTACGGCATACTATGGTGCTGATCCTGAAACGATTGCTGGGTTTATTACTCAGCCTCTTGAGGCATCTATAGCTCAGGCGCAAGGTATTGATTACTTATCTTCTGCCAGCGTGAGTGGAGTCTCCACTATTACTGCAACTTTGAAGTTGAACTATGACTCAAACGCGGCATTAACGCAGATACAGACTCAAATTAGTGCGGTAAAAAATCAGTTGCCACCGCAGGCACAGCAACCTATCTTGACAGTACAGGTTGGCCAATCTACTGCTGCGATGTATATGGGTTTCTATAGTGATGACATCCCCAACAATGCCATCACTGACTATTTATTGCGTGTTGTAAAGCCAAAGCTGGATTCTGTTGAAGGGGTTCAGAATGCAGAGATCACTGGTGGACGTAAATTCGCCTTACGTGCCTGGTTGGATCGAGAGAAGATGGCCGGTCTTGGTGTGGGCGCCGATGATGTTTATAGTGCCATGTCAGCCAACAACTACTTATCAGCAGTTGGAAGCACTAAAGGCGAGATGGTCTCGGTTGACTTGGTTGCTGGCACCGACTTGCATACCCTAGATGAGTTTCGCAAGTTGGTCATTAAAAAAGATGGCGTGAATATTGTGTATTTAGACCAAGTGGCCAATGTCACTATGGGCTCTGAGGACTACAACACGAACGTTGCCTTTAGTGGCAAGAAGTCAGTATTTATTGCCATTAAGGTTGCACCACAGGCCAACCTATTGGATGTAGCGCAACGTGTTCGGGATGTGGTGCCAGATATTCAGAAGCAATTACCCATTGGCATGACGGGCAAGATTGTTTATGACTCTACTAAATTTATTACCAGCTCCATTGATGAAGTGGTAACTACTTTAATAGAGGCCTTGGTGATTGTGACTGTGGTGATCTACCTTTTCTTGGGTAGTGCTCGTGCGGTGGCTGTTCCAGTAATTGCAATGCCTTTATCGCTCATTGGCACTTTCTTCCTCATGCAAGTGCTGGGTTATTCAATTAATTTGCTTACACTTCTCGCTCTGGTCTTGGCAATTGGGTTGGTAGTGGACGACGCCATCATCGTGGTGGAAAACGTTGATCGTCACATGAAAGAAGGTAAGTCACCACTAGAGGCATCTTTAATTGCTGCTCGCGAATTAGGCGGTCCTATTTTGGCAATGACGGTAGTGCTGATTGCAGTGTATATCCCGATTGGCTTTCAGGGCGGTCTGACGGGCGCACTGTTTACTGAGTTTGCCTTTACTTTGGCTAGCGCTGTAGCTGTTTCAGGATTAATTGCCTTAACACTCTCGCCCATGATGTGTTCTCGTATCTTTACAGAAGAGCAAGAGGCGTCACCTTTTGTGCAGAAGATTGATCGCATATTTGAGAAGGTGCATCACAGCTATCAAACTACACTGCGTGACTTGCTAAGCACTTGGCAGGTCATCATCGTGATGGGAGTTATATTGCTAGGGGGCGTAGCCTACTTGTACTCAACTGCGCGTGCTGAATTAGCGCCAACCGAAGACCAGGGCATTGTTTTGATGCAAGCATCAGGGCCTCCCAATAGTACGGTGACGCAAATGCAGACTTATGCAGATCAAATCTACGCAATTGCTGCCGCAGAACCAGAATACGAACAGGCTTTTCAGATCACGAGTCCAACTTCGAGCTTTGGCGGTATCTTGCTGAAAGACTGGGGTGAGCGCAGTCGTAACGCAACCAAGTTCCAAGAAGATATGCAGCAAAAATGGAACTCCATTGCAGGCGCACGCGTTGCCGCCTTCCAATTTCCTGCCTTACCAGGAGCACAAGGCTTGCCTGTGCAGGTGGTCATTAATACAACAGAATCTTATGCGGCGTTAAATGAAGTCTCACAAGCGGTGCTTGATAAAGCGCGCCGCAGTGGCAATTTCTTCTTCGTGGATTCTGATCTCAAGATTGATAAGCCACAAGATGTTTTAGAGATTGATCGAGAAAAAGTCGCTGCTCTAGGTATGACTCAGCAACAAGTCGGTTCAGCCTTATCTGCTGCTTTAGGCGGTGGATATGTGAATTACTTCTCGGTGGCCGGACGCTCTTATCGTGTGATTCCACAAGTGAAGCAAGTGGATCGTCTTAATCCAGATCAAATATTGGATTACTACATCCGTACGCCAAGTGGCGCGATGGTTCAAGCACGCACTATTGCAACGATTAAACAAAGAGTGGTGCCGCAGTCTATTAATCACTTCCAGCAATTGAATTCAGCAACGATCTCAGGTGTAAGCACACCATTTATTTCGCAAGCGGATTTATTGGAGTTCATGCGACAGACTCTGAAAGAGGTTGCACCTAATGGTTACACCATGGACTACGCAGGCCCTTCACGCCAGTTTATGGCTGAGTCTGGGGGCTTCTTAGTCACCATGTTCTTTGCGATCTTGATTGTGTTCTTGGTGCTCGCAGCTCAGTTTGAAAGTTTCCGGGATCCGATTGTGATTTTGGTTTCTGTGCCGCTAGCCTTATTTGGCGCCCTGATCTTTATTAATTTAGGATTCACGACCTTAAACGTTTATACCCAAGTTGGCCTAGTCACACTCATGGGCTTAATTAGTAAGCACGGTATTTTGATCGTGGAGTTTGCGAATGAACTTCAGGAGGTAGGCCGCAGTAAGCTTGATGCCATCGTTGAAGCAAGTAGCGTCCGTTTGCGCCCGATTTTGATGACAACTGCAGCAATGGTTTTAGGTGTACTGCCTTTAGTGATTGCCTCTGGGGCGGGTGCCGCAGGACGTAAATCGATGGGTATTGTGATTTTCACTGGCCTTTCAATTGGTACGCTGTTCACACTCTTTGTAGTACCAGCAATGTACTTATTTATTGGCGCTGATCACCACGCCAAGAAATTTAAGCAGCAGTAAAAATGAAAGACAGGAAAACTATTTAACGATATTGAGTTCTTTTTCAACAATCTCGTTAAAGCAAGTTTCATTTTCTAGGCGTTGCATCCAGGCATCGATATTCTTAAGGGGTGCACGCTCACCAGTGTGCTGTGGGAAGGTTTGATTTAGAAGAATCCAACGACTGACACATAGAGCTAGAACAATATCTCCAGTCTGAAATTGATTGCCAGCACAATAGCTTTGCTTGGACAATGTTTGATCTAGTAATCCCAGTAGCCGATTAGTTTCTTGATATCCCTTGAGGATGGATTCGTATTTACGATCTGCCTCTGGCGTTCTGGTGAGGCCCAGAAATGCAGTCCGAAGTGCTGGCCACATCGTGCCCAATTGCCAATCCATCCATTTCTCGGATTCGTACTGAGTCTTAACATCTGCTGTAAAGCGCCCAGCCTGATCATGCTGACGGGCTAAGTAGCGCATGATGGTGTTGGACTCCCAAAGTACCAGACCCTCATCTTCAAGGGTGGGTACAAGCCCATTCGGATTCATTTTGAGAAATTCTGGCGTGTTATTGAGGCCAAATTGCAGGCCAGCATCAATCCGCTCAAAGTCTTTGCCTTCTTTGAGTCCAAGCTCGGCAAAGCACCACAATACTTTTTGAACGTTAATAGAACTTTTGCGACCCCATAAACGCATCATGGCATTTCCTTACAAAGATGAATTGGTATTAGCTGGCTTTAGTTTCTGTGAAATCGAGACCTACAAATTGGCTGCGCGCAAAAATGAGGGGCTCTCGTTCAGGATGATTTTTTAAGTTAATCACTTTGGCAACAATGATGTTGTGATCGCCACCTTTGTGAACACAAACAGTTTCACATTCGTAATAAGCTACACAATGATCAATCTGCGTAAGTCCGCTAGCAGCTAGCTTGTGATCAATTCCCTTGAATTGATCGGTCTTCACATTAGCGAAATGCATTGCCAAATTCTCTTGCGAGCGCTCTAGCACATGAATCAGATGTTTCTTGCCAAGCTCAACCCATGGCATCAGACGCGAATGCTTCTTAAGGCTCCAAAGAATGAGTGGTGGCTCGAGTGAGACAGTGTTGAAGGAGCTAATCGTAATGCCGTGAGAATTATTTTCTTCATCCAGGCAAGTGATAACAGTGACCCCAGTTGCAAATGATGCGAAACCTTTGCGTAGCTCTTGTGAAGTAAATGGGGTCATTAATCTTTACTTATTTAACTTCAGCTTTTGCTGTAGCGGTCAGCGTTGTACCGGGAATGGGATTTAAAACTTCATTCTCTTCAGCTTTTACGCACTTGAAGCGATATTCTTTGCCTGCCTTGGATAGAAAGCTAGCACCTTCATAGAAATCATCCTGACAGGTCTTGGTAGCAAAATCCATGACATCCTGCGGTGCCGCGCTAGAGGTGATCAGGCGCATATTGCCCATGGACATATTAATTTGGGTGGAATAGCAGCCAGATAGCGCCAAGCCAGAAATCGTAGTTAATAGTAGAATTTTTTTCATGGAAACCTCCATAATCAGCAATGCTCGTTAGGATAAACCTATTAAGCAATTGCTGCGGGGAAATACCTCGTTCTAAAAGGAAGAGACATGTTTAAAGCAATATTGGTAAATAAGGATGATCAAGGGTATCGCGCAGAGTTAGCCCAAGTTGATGAGGCTAAGCTCCCAGAAGGTGATGTTCGCGTAAAGGTCCTATATTCCACCCTCAATTACAAGGATGGCCTGGCTATCACGGGTAAAGGCCCGGTAGTTCGCAGCTTCCCAATGGTGCCAGGCATCGATTTTGCTGGGGAAGTGATGGAGAGCACCAGTTCCGACTTCAAGACTGGCGATATGGTGCTTCTCAACGGCTGGGGAGTTGGGGAAGGGCATTGGGGTGGCTTAGGCCAGCAGGCCCGTGTGAAGGCCGATTGGTTGATTCCGCTGCCCAAGGGGTTTACAGCTAAACAAGCATTAGCCATTGGCACCGCAGGTTATACCGCCATGCTCTGCGTCATGGCACTACAAAAGCATGGGCTTAAGCCAAGTGATGGTGAGGTTTTGGTCACCGGTGCTGCAGGTGGGGTTGGCAGCTTTGCCATCACGCTTCTTAGCAAGCTCGGGTTTACCGTTGTCGCGAGTACTGGCCGTATGGCCGAAGCAGATTACCTGAAGAAATTGGGCGCAGCCGAAGTAATTGATCGTGCAACTTTATCCGCCCCAGGTAAGCCCTTGGCAAAAGAGCGTTGGGCTGCGGTAGTCGATAGCGTAGGAAGCCATACTTTGGCTAATGCTTGCGCACAGACCAAGAGCGATGGTGCAGTAGCCGCTTGTGGGCTGGCTCAAGGTATGGATTTTCCTTCAAGTGTTGCACCATTTATTTTGCGTGGCGTTACTTTGTACGGCATTAATAGCGTGACTGTGCCACGTGCAAAACGCATTGCTGCCTATGAGCAGTTGAGTCAGTTAGTAGATCTGAAAACCTTAGATGAAATCTCTCATGAGATCACGCTTGAGGAGTCGATCAAATACGCGCAAGAATTAATGGCAGGTAATGTACGTGGACGGTTGATTGTCGACGTCAATAAATGAAAAAGAAATAAAGATTGGTATTACTGCGGTGCTTGGGGTTTGCGACTTGGAAGTTGCGTCCAAACCTCAAGCTTCTCAGGATTCGTAAGATCTGACCAATCAGCAATTTCAGTCAAGGTACGATAGCAGCCACGACAGTAGCCATTTTCAGGATTAATGTCACACCAATTAATGCAAGGCGATGGAACTGTTGTCAAAGCAAACCTAGAAGTAAAAAAATCAATCAATAACACTAAGCCATGAATACTCAAAACAAAGCAAGCGCTGAAGCTGCAATTCATTATCCCTTAGGAGACGCTCTTCCGGAAGTGGGTAGCAGCATAGAGGTTGCGCCGGGTGTTCGCTGGATCAGAATGCGCCTGCCCTTTGCTTTAGATCACATCAATCTTTGGCTGCTGCGTGATGAAATTGATGGTGTTGCGGGTTGGACGATTGTGGACTGCGGTATTGCTAATGATGAGACAAGAGCCTCATGGGAGCAGGTGTTTGCTACTCAGCTTGAAGGCTTACCAGTCTTGCGCGTGATAGTGACGCATATGCATCCTGACCATGTGGGTCTATCGCAATGGCTCTGTGAAAAATGGCATGTCCCCATGTGGATTTCCATGACAGATTACTTAACTGCTCAATGGTTAAGTTGCAAAGAGGGTGGTGCTGCAGTTGGTTCACGCGCTGGCAGTGGTGGTTCTGCAGATCACTTTCAAAGACATGGTTTAACGGGCTCAGAAGATTTAGAAAAAATTCGCGGGCGCTCCAATTACTACAGCAATATGGTTCCTGGAGTGACTCGTCAATATCGCCGCATTATTGATGGTGAATTAATTGCAATAGGTGGTCGTACGTGGCAAGTCATTATGGGTTATGGGCATGCGCCTGAGCATGCTTCGCTGTTTTGTAAAGATCTTGGGGTGTTGATTTCTGGGGATATGTTGTTGCCTCGCATCTCTACCAATGTAAGTGTCTATGATGCAGATCCAGATGCAGATCCGCTAGGCTTATATCTTGACTCTATTGAAAAATATTTAGTGTTGCCTGAGGGCGCATTGGTACTTCCTTCACACGGCAAACCATTTACTGGAATTAGGCCGCGTGTTGCGCAACTCAAAGCGCATCATGATGATCGCTTGGCGGATACTTTGGCCGCATGTAAAAAACCGGCACATGCTAGGGAGATTGTGCCGGTTTTGTTTAAACGTGAATTAGATATTCATCAACTCACATTTGCAATGGGTGAGGCTATTGCTCATCTGAATTACCTACTTCGTCGAGGAAAGTTGCATCGCCAGCTTTGCGAGGACGGCGTGTTGCGGTTTTCCGTGGTTTAGCACTAGTCGTTTTGGTCTTAGATTCTTCTTTGGGGGCGCTTGTTGAACTGGCCGCAGAGCCGGCTGCTGAGACAGCATCACCAAAGGATTTGAGTGCCATCATGGTGGCATGCTGAACTTCAAGACCCTGAATAGTCGATTTGAGGATGTTGAGGTTCAAATTGAGCCAGTTTTCAACGCTTTTAAGGTCTTTAATGCGCTTTTCTAGCTCATCTACATCCAAGCCAGGAAAAGCTGAAGCAAAGCCACCAGCAGCCATAGAGGCGTCTGCCGTAAAGGGGAACTGCCCAGCCTGACCTGCGGCACCTTGCCCCCACATTGTTTTAAACATATCTAGGCTTTGATTGAATTCTGGAATGGTTCCAAACATAGGGGCTCCGGGGTAAATGAAAAGTGGCTTTTCCAATAGAATAAGGGATTCTAGAGATTATCCCCGGTTTAACAATGCAATCTAATGGTTTGTCCCAGCCCTATACCCGCGGTCAAAAGCTTCCCGAGCTTTTGAAGCAGCGCATCCTCATTTTGGATGGCGCCATGGGCACCATGATTCAGCAATACAAGTTAACTGAAGCCGACTATCGCGGTTTGCCGGGAAATACCCGATTTGCCGATCATCCTGGCGATATCAAAGGTAACAATGAGCTTTTAGTTTTGACTCAGCCGCAAATTATTAGCAAGATCCATGAGCAATATTTGGATGCTGGCGCAGACATTATTGAAACCAATACTTTTGGTGCCACCTCAGTGGCGCAAGAGGATTACAAGATGGCTGGCTTGGCTCGTGAGATGAATGAAGTCTCTGCCAAATTAGCGCGCGCAGCTTGTGAAAAATACAGCACTCCAGAAAGACCGCGTTTTGCTGCAGGCGCGATTGGGCCTACACCAAAGACGGCAAGTATTTCACCGGATGTTAATGATCCTGGCGCACGCAATGTGAGCTTTGATGTATTACGCGCTTCGTATCGCGAGCAGATTGAAGGATTATTTGCGGGTGGCGTCGATTTATTTTTGGTTGAAACTATTTTCGATACGCTTAATGCCAAAGCTGCACTCTTTGCCCTCGATGAATTTTTTGAAGAGACCGGTGAGCGTTTGCCGGTAATGATTTCTGGAACAGTGACCGATGCATCTGGCCGTATTTTGTCTGGTCAAACAGTTGAGGCCTTCTGGAATAGTTTGCGTCACATCAAGCCACTCACCTTTGGTTTGAACTGCGCATTAGGTGCTGCTTTAATGCGCCCTTATATTGCAGAGCTAGCAAGAATTTGCGATGCGGCAGTGTCTTGTTACCCGAATGCGGGCTTGCCTAATCCGATGAGTGATACTGGCTTTGATGAGACCCCAGAAATCACTTCTAGCCTAGTAGATGGTTTTGCTAAAGATGGCTTGGTTAATTTAGTAGGTGGCTGCTGCGGCACGACACCTGATCACATTCGCGCAATTGCTAATGCGGTTGCTAAACGGAAGCCACGCGCTTTCTATCGTGAGAATGCGGAGGTATCAGCATGAGCACGATAGAGAAAAAAGCGATGCCAGCAATGAAGCTTTCTGGTCTTGAGCCATTTAACGTTACTGCTGATGTTGGCTTCGTCAATATTGGGGAGCGCACTAATGTCACTGGCTCCAAAGCATTTTCTAGAATGATTTTGAATAATCAATTTGATGAAGCGCTAGTTGTAGCGCGTCAGCAGGTTGAGAATGGCGCACAAGTCATCGACATCAATATGGATGAAGCGATGTTGGATTCTGAAGCGGCGATGACACGCTTCCTCAATTTGATCGCCTCTGAGCCTGATATTGCACGCGTTCCCATCATGATCGACTCCTCCAAGTGGAGTGTGATTGAAGCGGGTCTGAAGTGTATTCAAGGTAAGCCAATTGTTAACTCGATCTCCTTAAAAGAGGGTGAAGAGTCTTTTAGAAAACAAGCACGTCTAATTCGTCGTTATGGTGCTGCTTCTGTAGTGATGGCTTTTGATGAGGTAGGGCAAGCCGATACCTTTAAGCGTAAGACAGAAATTTGTCAGCGCTGCTATGAGATTTTGGTCAATGAGATTGGCTTCCCAGCAGAAGACATTATTTTCGATCCGAATATTTTTGCAATCGCTACTGGTATTGAAGAGCACGACAACTACGCTGTCGACTTTATTAATGCCACTCGCTGGATTAAAGAAAATCTGCCGGGCGCTAAGGTTAGTGGCGGCGTATCCAATGTGAGCTTCTCATTTCGCGGCAATGATCGTGTGCGCGAAGCGATTCATACGGTGTTCTTGTATCACGCCATTCAAGCTGGCATGGACATGGGTATTGTGAACGCTGGTCAGTTGGGTGTTTACGCTGATTTGGATCCTGAGTTGCGTGAGCGTGTTGAGGATGTTGTTCTCAATCGCTTTAAAGAAAAAGATGGTAAGACACCGACAGAGCGTTTGTTGGACATTGCCGATCAATTTAAAGGTGGTGGCGCTAAACAGGTTGAGAACCTCGTTTGGCGTGAAGCCCCTGTACGTGAGCGTCTAACGCATGCCCTAGTGCATGGCATTACTACTTTTATTGAAGAAGATACCGAAGAGTTGCGCGCAGAAATTATGGGCGCTGGCGGCAGACCTATTGAGGTCATTGAAGGCCCGCTGATGGATGGCATGAATGTCGTGGGCGACTTGTTTGGCGCTGGCAAGATGTTCTTGCCTCAAGTGGTCAAGAGTGCGCGTGTAATGAAACAAGCGGTTGCCATCTTGATTCCGTACATCGAAGAAGAAAAGCGCCAACATATTGCAGCAGGCGGCGAAGCCAAAGCTAAGGGCAAGATTGTCATGGCCACTGTGAAGGGCGACGTGCATGATATCGGTAAAAATATTGTGACTGTTGTTCTGCAATGTAATAACTTTGAAGTAGCCAATATGGGGGTGATGGTTCCTTGTGCAGAGATCCTCAAGCGTGCCAAAGCAGAGAATGCAGATATTGTTGGTTTATCTGGATTGATTACACCTTCGCTAGAAGAAATGACTTATGTTGCGCAAGAGATGCAACGTGATGATTGGTTTCGCGAACGTCAAATTCCGCTGATGATTGGTGGCGCAACAACTTCGCGCGTTCATACAGCGGTAAAGATTGCCCCACACTACGATGGCCCTGTGGTGTATGTACCTGACGCATCCCGCTCAGTTTCAGTAGCTTCCAGCTTACTTTCTGATGAGAGTGCCAAGAAATTTATTCAAGATTTGCGCGATGACTATGTACGCATTCGTGAACAGCATGCTAATAAGAAGGCAGCACCAACGATTTCTTTAGAGGCAGCGCGCAAGAACCGCGAGATGATCGACTGGTCTGCTTATGTTCCAGAGAAGCCGAAGTTCATTGGCCGTCGTGTATTTAAAAACTTTGCACTGAGCGATATTGCTAAATATATTGACTGGACGCCATTCTTTCAGACTTGGGACCTTGCAGGTAAATTCCCAGCAATCCTGGATGATGAAGTTGTTGGTGTAGAAGCTCGCAAAGTATTTGCTGACGCCCAAGCCTTACTCGATAAACTGATTAAAGGGCAATGGCTACAAGCCGATGCAGTAGTTGCTTTCTATCCTGCTAATACCGTTGGCGACGATATCGTTTTGTATAGCGATGAAGCACGTCAGCATCCTTTGTTTGTATGGCATAACTTGCGTCAACAATCCGAGCGTCCAGTTGTAGAGGGTGTACGCAGACCTAATCGTTGTCTGGCTGATTACGTTGCGCCAAAAGATTCTGGCGTTGCTGATTATCTGGGTTGTTTTGCAGTTACCACCGGTCATGGTGTTGAAAAGAAAGTGGCTGAGTTTCAGGCAAAGCACGATGACTACAGTGCCATTATGTTGAAGGCCTTAGCGGACCGATTGGCAGAAGCGTTTGCTGAACTCATGCACCATCGTGTTCGTACAGACTTATGGGGTTATGCAACAGACGAGATTTTGACCAATGATCAGATGATTAATGAGGAATACCGCGGTATTCGTCCGGCACCTGGTTACCCAGCCTGCCCTGCACATGAAGTTAAGGAAGATTTATTGCGGGTAATTGGCTCTGAAGATATTGGCATGACTCTGACTGAGTCGATGGCCATGAATCCAGCTTCAAGCGTGAGCGGTTTCTATTTGGCTCATCCGGATGCGCGCTACTTTAATGTGGGTAAGCTATCGGATGATCAGGTTGAAGACTTGGCTAAACGCCGTGGTCAAAGTATTGAAGATACCCGTCGTCAGCTAGCGAGCTTGTTAGATTAAACGCCCCACATAACGGGTTCGTCCTTGGCTTTGGACTGCTTCATCAGCTCCAGGAATGGGTAGGCTCGCTGTCCAAGGCGATCGGCCAGCTTAGGCTTCTCAGCGCCCTTCTCGGACTCGTCATTCGTTTTAGCCCGCTCCTCAAGATCTTTGAGGATGGCAGTTTCTAGAGCAGTGATGAGGTCTGGAAGTTGCTCAACGGTCAAGATTCCGCGAGGCTCCAGGGCGCGCCCCAAAATATCAAAAATTCGTTTAGTCAGATCCGCCAGCATGATGACATCTGGACCGGCCTTTGAGCGAAATTGATAGATCATTTCGATAGCTTACCACCTGATAAACTCACTTATCTATGTTGTTAACCAATAAAAATCGTTTAATTGAAATGCTGAATACTGCACTTGCAGGCTTGGCTCAGGAACGCGACCTAGGGGAGGCTCCTACCCCCCGTTTGGAGCGTCGCAAGGCTGTTGACCATGGGGATGTCGCTTGTAATATCGCCCTTCAGCTAGCAAAGGCTTGGAAGCTAAACCCGCGTGAGCTGGCACAGGCCTTGGTGGAGCGCTTGCAGCAGCAAGTAGGCTTTAATGAGCTGATTGCATCCTGTGACATTGCTGGCCCAGGCTTTATTAATTTCCGCCTTAGCAATGCTGCTAAGACTGCTGTAGTTCAGGAGATCCTTTCTACGGGAACTCATTTTGGTGAGTCTGTGCAGGGAGGTCAGTCTGCGCCAAGCGCCATGATTGAGTTTGTCTCCGCCAATCCAACCGGCCCATTGCATGTAGGTCACGGTAGACAAGCAGCGCTGGGCGATGCCTTAGCCAATTTATTGGCTACCCAGGGAATCAAAGTTCATCGTGAGTTTTATTACAACGATGCCGGTGTGCAGATTGCGAATTTAGCCTTGTCTGTTCAAGCACGCTTACAGGGTTTGAAACCTGGAGATGCCAAGTGGCCTGAACAGGCATATAACGGCGAATATATTGCAGAGATTTCTAGCGCATTTAAAGTCTCACCAGAATTTAAAGATGATCTTGAAGCTATTCGTCAATTTGCGGTTGCTTATTTGCGCAATGAACAAGACATTGATTTAAAAACTTTTGGTGTGAAATTTGATTGCTATTACTTAGAGTCCTCTTTATATACCGACGGTAGCGTTGCACAAATTGTTGGCGACTTACAAAGCATTGGCAAGACCTATGAATCCGAAGGCGCGCTCTGGTTGAAGAGCACGGATGATGGTGACGATAAAGATCGTGTGATGCGTAAGTCAGATGGTAGCTTTACCTACTTTGTGCCTGATGTGGCGTATCACACCAGCAAGTGGAATCGCGGCTTTCAGAAAGTAATTAATGTGCAGGGTAGCGATCACCACGGCACCATTGCCCGTGTCCGCTCGGGCCTGCAAGGCGTAGCACAGAAGCGCGGTTGGGATATTCCTAAAACGTATCCAGAGTATGTGCTGCACAAGATGGTTACTGTTATGCGCCATGGTGAAGAAGTCAAAATTTCTAAGCGTGCCGGCTCATATGTCACTGTGCGTGATTTGGTGGAATGGTCTGGTGGCGTTACTCCAGAGATGACGTCTGAAGAGCGGGAGTTAGCTTTGCAGCGCGGTCGCGATGCTGTGCGCTTTTTCTTGATCTCACGTAAGGCAGATACCGAATTTGTTTTTGATATTGATTTAGCATTACAGCAAAACGATGAGAATCCAGTGTTCTACGTTCAGTATGCGCATGCAAGAATTAATTCAATCTTGCAACAGTGGGGTGGACAAATATCAGATTTGGCTACGGCCGATTTATCGCTCTTACAAAGCAAAGCATCGGATCATTTACTGCGTCGTTTGGCAGAATACCCAGAAGTTCTGACCGCTGCTGCCGAAGAATTAGCACCGCATGCCTTGGCTTTTTACCTGCGTGACTTAGCGGGCGATTTCCATGCCTTCTATAACGCAGATCGCGTCTTGGTTGATGATCAAAACTTAAAGCAAGCGCGTCTTGCATTGCTACTGGCAACCCGCCAGGTTCTGCAAAATGGCTTAAAAGTACTCGGGGTATCAGCGCCAATAAAGATGTAATGGCGAGGTATGAAGTGAAGATGTAAGATGAGGAAATGATGAAAACACCGAATCAACAAAACTCCCAATACGGCGGCACTATTCTCGGCTTTATTTTGGGTTTGGGCGTCGGCCTTGGAATCGCCTTTGTCATTGCCTTTTATCTTTCTAAAAATACCCCTCAAGAAAGACCGGGGATGCGTGCCCCAAGTCTGCCTTTGATCATTAAACCTTCTACAGCACCTGCTGAAGGTGAAGTAGGCGCTCCTGCCGAGCCAGTTGATTTAAATAAGCCGCTCCAGGGTAAATCACCAGCCCCTGCATCAACCGATCCAATTGGAGATTTGGTAAACGGCAAGAAAACTGCCGATAAGCCAGCGGATGCATCGCCTGCAAGCAAATCAGACGCCATTTATTTCTTGCAAGTGGGTGCGTTTACAAAGCGCGCTGATGCAGATGCGCAAAAAGCGAATTTAGCAATCCAGGGAATTCAGGCTCAGCTTAGCGAAGTAACAAGTGACGGCAATACTCTCTGGCGCGTGCGGGTAGGCCCATATAACAGCGTTGATGAGAGCAACTCAGTACGAGATAAATTGAGTGGCATAGGACTTAAACCAACTTTAATTAAATCTAGCAAATCATGATTTCATACAGCAAAAGATTCATTACTTTATTAGCACTGCTTTTCTTAAGTGGCTTTGCTAGTGCACAAGCTCAAAAAATCGAAGAAGGCTTTGATTACCGCATATTGCCTGTTTCACAGCCGGTCGAAACCAAAGGAAAAGTAGAGGTTATTGAATTCTTTTGGTACGGATGCCCCCATTGCTATGACTTTGAGCCAGAGCTCAGTAGCTGGGTAAAGCGCCAACCTAAGGATGTTGTCTTCAAAAGAGTCCCCGTAGCTTTCCGTGATGACTTCTTGCCCCATAGCCAAATGTATTACGCGCTCGAATCGATGGGCAAAGCTGATGCTTTAAATGAAAAAGTAATGTATGCAATGCATAAGGAAAATAAGCGCCTCTTAACGGAGACGGAGATTGCAGATTGGGTTGCGTCTCAAGGCATTGATCGTAATACCTTCTTGGCAACCTATCGCTCTTTTGCAGTGGTGTCTAAAGCGCGTGCCGCTAAGCAATTAACCGAAGCCTATCGTATTGATGGCGTGCCGACGATTGTGATGCAAGGCAAGTATGTGACATCACCATCTATTGCTGGGTCTAAAGCTAAAGCAATTGCAGTAATGGATTATCTAGAAGAGAAAATTCGTAAAGACAAGTACAAGCAGTAACCTCAAAATAGGTTGCTGCGTAATGCTTTAGCGCAGCTTAAATTTTGACGAAGCGGCGCACAATCCAAAAGTAGATTGGGTAAGGCAAGATTCTCAGAAACTTTAAGAATCTTGTGAATCGCTTGGGGAAGTGAATATCGAATTCCCCCTTCTGAATACCGGTCAATATTTCGTTGGCTGCTTCCTCGGCACTAATTAAGGCTGGCATCTCAAAGTCATTTTTTGCAGTAGCCTCAGTAGCCACAAATCCTGGCGAGATCATGTGCACGCTGACTCCTGTCGGCAGCAAGTCGTAATATAAATTCTCGCAAAAGTTAATGATGGCAGCCTTACTTGGGCCATATGCCAAAGCTTTTGGCAGGCCGCTATACCCTGCAACGCTACCCACGATAGCAATATGTCCCGAGTGAGCCTTGAGCATCTCTGGCATCACTAATGCAACTGCTCTCATAGGCCCCAGAAGATTTGCATCGATTGTTTTTTCAGCAATCTTGAAATCAAAATAAGCTGCTCGCAATGGGGTGTATACGCCCGATACAAAGAGCAGGAGATCAATTCTGCCCCAAGCGTTCAAAATCGTTTTATAGCCATCCTGGAGTTGCGCATCATCGGTAACGTCGATAGGAATGACTAGGCTTTGATCAATCGCTCCAGTGAGGGCAATTTCATTTAATCGTTCGGCTCTTCGGCTGGAAAGCGCTACTTTAGCGCCCTTGAGAAGAAGGGCTTGTGCACAAGCTTCGCCAATGCCGCTGGATGCGCCTATGACCCAGACTCTTTTGCCTGAGAAGTGATCTATTCCGCTTTGTTTCATACGCCTAGCGCATCAGAAGATGCTGGTGATGGTTGATGACTCAGAGTGAATTGCACTACGTCGATATTACGCTCTGTAAAGCCGGCGGCGCAATACATGAGGTAGAAGTTCCAAAGACGTATGAATGCTTCATCAAAGCCAAGTTGACGTACTTCTTGCAGTTTTTGATTAAAGCTATCGCGCCATAAGCAAAGAGTTCTTGCGTAATCTCCGCCAAAAGCGAATTCATCATCTATTTGTAATCCAGCCTTAGCAGCGCTTGCTTTAAAGCTTGCTCTAGAGGGCAGCATGCCTCCAGGAAATACATACTGCTGAATAAAGTCAGTGTTGCGTCTGTAGCGATCAAAAAGATCCTCGGCAATTACAATCGTCTGGATGCAAGCTTTGCCGCCTGCCTTGAGGCAATGGGCAATTGTTTCAAAATATTCTGGCCAATGTTTCTCACCAACTGCTTCAAACATTTCGACAGAAGCAATACCATCAAATTTATCTTGGCAATCACGATAGTCCTGAAGGCGTACTTCAAATCCAGGAGGGTTAGCAATTTGACCTTGCACTGCTAATAAACGTTTCTCTGCAAATACTTTTTGCTCTGTAGATAGAGTTAGCCCAGTAATGGCTCTCTTGTTACGAAGAGACTCCTCCATAACGCCACCCCAGCCACAACCAATTTCAAGTATGTGCTCTCCTGACGCAGTCTTTAAGGAGTCCAGAATGCGCCCAATTTTTGCGCGCTGTGCTCCAGCTAAGACTTGCTGATCACCTTCAGAAAACCAGGCGCTCGAGTAGCTCATCGTGGGATCAAGCCACAGCGTATAAAAAGCATTACCTAGGTCATAGTGCGCATGAATATTCTTGCGGCTTCCCGCTTTGCTGTTATCTCGCAACCAGTGTTTTAGACGGTAAAAAATCGACCCATACCAATTACCGTAAATGGCTTTTTCTAAGATAGTTCGGTTGCGTATGGCTAATTCAAGCAGTGCTTTGAGGTCTGGAGTATTCCATTTACCTTGAATATAGCTCTCGGCAAAACCAATGTCTCCATGGGACATGATCTCTTTAAATACAGACCATTCCAAGATATGAATTTCAGCATGCAATTGATCACTTTGAATACCAAACTCGCGCTTCTCGCCATTGGGAAGGGTAAGTTTTAAATGGCCGCTGCTGAGCTTCGTCAGAAGAGTTAGGAGTGCCTTAGCCTTAATTTGGTGTTGTGGCGAAGCGCTATCCCGCCCTTGCGGACGAGAAAAATTGAGTCTAGAGAGAAGGGATTGTCCTGGGCGATTCATCTGCTAACTTCAAGTTCTGGTGGTTTAGGCTTTGAGTGAAAGGGTACACCTTTTACCCATAATTTTATTGCTTGCCAATGTATACGGAAAATGACACCCAAGCTCATTAATGGGTAGCGTAGTAGTGCCAGCATAATATTGGTACGACTGAGTGGGCGGCTGGTGCCGCTAATGCTGGTGTTAATAAGGGGTTGGCCGTCCTCATGAAGCTCAATGCGACAGACATTATTCTTGCCGCTACTACTATCTTGCGAAAATAAGAAGCGGAAATGGTAATCACCACGTACCGCACAAAATGGTGAAACGTGAAATACCTTTTTACTACTAAGTGTTTCGCCCGAGTGCAACGCTTCACCCGAATCTTTGTGCAGTAAATAGCAATGACGCTCACCAAAGGTATTGTTAACCTCAGCCAGTACCGCTTGTACTTTGCCATCAGCGCGTGTGCAGATCCAAAAGCTCACGGGATTAAAGACATAACCCAATACCCTTGGAAAAGTCTGAAGCCAAATTTCTCCATCGACAAGTTGCACATGATTGTCTGCAAGAATCTTTTCGATCCAAGCAAGGCTATTCGATTCCCCTTGGCCATGGTCCTTATCAAAAAATGCACAGAGGCCCCAACGGTTATCGCTTAAGCCGTTCTGATTCAGTAAATTCGGGTTGGCACTGCGAGCGCGCATAGGAATGGAGATGGTAAACACTCCATAACCAAAGGCATTCCTAGCCGGCCTTAAGCGCTGGTGTTTTACTACTCCAAAGTTAATCTTGGCGCCTGACATCAACTACACATCTTGTTTGGTTTTAATCGGTTGTCGAATGCTTTCAATTAAAGCTTCTGCAACCAATTCTCCAGAGCGTAAACCATCCTCATGAAATCCAAATCCCGTCCAAGCACCGCAATACCAAATGGAGGATGTACCTTGAATTAAGGGCAGCTCCTTCTGAGCTTGTATCGCACTCATATCAAAGACGGGATGTGAATAGTGAATCTCTTGATGCACAAGTTTTGGATCTGGCTCTTCCGAGGGATTTAAGCTCACAATAATTTGGGTGTCTTGAAGTTGAGCTGGTAGAGGTTGCAGACGATTAATTAAGTAGTTAACGCTGACGTGTTGTTTTGTATTGGGTTTAGCGCCGGATTTAGCGGTGTAATTCCACGCAGCCCAACAACGTTTTACATCTGGCAAGAAACGAATATCGGTATGTAATATTGCTCGATTCTTTTGGTATGGAACTGATGCCAGGATATTTCTTGATTGTTGGTCAATGCCATGAACTAAATCTAATGTTTGGTCGCTGTGACAAGCCATGATGACTTCATCGAAATGGGCTGAGCCAGCTTGACTGATAACCTCAACTGGCCCGCCATCATGACCTGTATTTACTCTTAGGATGCATTCCCTTTTAATGGCCACTCCATATTTTTCTAGCGCTGTCACAAGGCGTTTTACATATTCTCGTGAGCCACCCTTGATGGTCAACCATTGCGGGCGATTTTGGATTTGCAAAAGGCCGTGGTTATGGCAGAAGCGCACCATGGTTTGAATAGGGAACTCGAGCATCTGTTCGACTGAACAAGACCAGATGGCGCCGATCATAGGTAGAAAGTAATTCTCTTTAAAGCTTTGGCTAAAGCGGTGACGTTTTAAAAAATCGGCAATTTTTTCATCAGGCTCTTTGTATTGATGACCAGCTTCAATTTGGTCATGCGCTAACTGAGTGGCCAAACGATTAAAACGCATGATGTCATAGGCCATTCTCCAAAATGATGGAGACAGGAGATTAGATCTTTGTCCAAAAAAAGAATTGATGTCGTTGCCAGCCCATTCAATCTTTTTCCCCGCCCCAGATTTGCTAGCGGTATCAATCGATACAGAAAAAGACATTTCTGAGGGGGCTACTGGTGCTTGAATTTCTTCGAATAAACGAACGAGACGTGGATAAGTCTTGCGGTTAAATACCAGAAACCCAGTGTCTATACCGTGTGTGATTTCATTTCCACCGATATTACAAGTGATGTCAACAGTATTGCTGTGGCCACCAATGTGATCGCCAGCTTCATATAAGGTAATTTCAAATTCAGGATGTTGTCTTAAGGCGTAGGCACAGCCTAATCCAGAGATGCCTGCGCCAATAATGGCAATTCTTTTTTTACTCACTGAGCTTTTTCTCCTAAAAGCTTTTCAATTTCATTTGTAATGCTGCTACTGGTGGGTTTGGTAACGCTTCCAAACGAATCAACCACATTACCATTTCGATCGATTAAATACTTATAAAAATTCCACTTTGGAGTTGTGCCAGTTTTAGCAATCAACATCTTAAATAGGGGGTTTGGGTTGCTGCCAGAAACCGTGCTCTTAGCAAACATTGGAAATTTTACGTCATAGGTGTTCTTGCAGAAATCGGCAATCTCTTTATTGCTACCAGGTTCCTGTTGTCCAAAGTCATTAGAAGGAAAGCCCAGAATGACAAAGCCTTGATCTTTGTATTTGGCGTAAATCTTCTCAAGACCTTCATATTGGCTTGTAAAGCCGCAAAAGCTGGCTGTATTTACTACCAATATGACTTTCCCTTGATATTGGCAAAGGTTTTGCGGCGCTTCATCCTGTAAGCGAGGAAAAGTATGGGAGAGCAGAGGGCTACAAGTGGGCGCAGCATTGGCTAGCTGAAATCCAGACAAGAATGCAAATAGCCCAAATAGGCAGTTCATTACAAAACGGGGCATATTGCACCTTTTTTATTCACGAGTGAGAAGCCAAGTCTAAGACATTCTGGCTAATATCGCTGGCCTCGCAAGAATGCCATTAATATTGGGTTATGAGTCATTTGCCACCCCCCGCTTTTGAAGCAAAAGTCTGCTCACCAGAACAGCTTGCTACTCGCCTGGAAAATCTTCCTAGACCATTGGTATTTACTAATGGGGTCTTCGATATCCTGCACCGTGGCCATGCCAGTTATTTGGCCCAAGCCCGTGCTCTGGGGGCTAGCTTGGTGGTGGGCGTGAATTCTGATGCCTCAGTGAAGATGTTGGGTAAGGGCGATGACAGACCCATTAATTCAGAGGCTGATCGCCAGGCTTTATTGGCTGCATTGGAAAGTGTGGATATGACTGTGTTGTTTACCGAACAAACGCCAGTCAATTTGATTGAAAAAATTCGTCCTGATATTTACGTCAAGGGCGGTGATTACGATATTGACACTTTGGCAGAAACCCACCTGGTTAAAAGTTGGGGTGGTAAAGCAGTTGCGATACCTTTCCTATATGAGCGCTCAACTACAAGCCTGTTGGGTAAGATCCGCTCTTAAAGGTTTTGCAGTAACCACGCCCAGGTACCGCGTAGTACTAATCCTTCGCTTACTTCCACGGCTTGCTTGATTGGTAAATTAGTTTTTGTAATTTCTTGCGCTAGGACTTTGGCATTTCCGCCATCAAGCCAAATTTTTTCGATGGGAAGATTTAATTCTTTTGCATGCTGTACGCCATACAGAATTGCGCCAACTTGCGCTGCATCACAACCTCCAATGATTGCGTCATTAGTGGAGGATCCAAACCCATGATGTTCTGCGCGTGTAGCCAAGCCTAGCTGCGCAGTATTGTTTGCTAGACTTTCTTGCATTAATCCAAGACCGGGCAAAATCCATCCGCCGTAATGTACGCCGGTAGAACCCAGTAAATCAATGGTAGTGGCAGTACCGGCATTCACAATCAAAGTGTTTTTGTTCGATAAAACGCGCGCCCCAATCAGTGCGGCCCAGCGATCTGCGCCGAGCTTGCTAGGATCTTGATACAGGCTACGCATCCCTACATAAGCACTATCCCCTTTGAGTTGCCTCCAGTCTAAATCACTCCATTGTGGAAATAGTGATTTGAGATTAGTGATTGCCTCTTGGCCAGCAACGCAGGCAAAGCCAATAGCTGCAGGCTTTGGTAAGGTTTTAGCAATATAGTCAGCCAACTCAGCTCGATGTTCTGCTGATTGCAAAGACTTACTGCTAATAGAGCCTGAGTATGCCCATAACTTTTTTTGTTGAGCGCTAGGATTTTGTGTTGACTCCACAGCTGCCCACTTCAGGCGCGTATTACCAACATCAAAAAATAAATAAAGGCTCATGATTGAATCCGAAATGAGACATCACCTGCATGAATGGCGATGGTTTTGTTTTCTTGTTGCAATAGTAATGCCCCTACCTCATCCACACCTTTTGCAATGCCATGAATAGGATCCTGACCTGCGCCCGAAATACACACCGCTTGATCTCGATAGGCATCCCAACCCATCCAACGTTCTTTACAAGCCTTAAATCCATGCAGGTCAAATTCGGCAAGATTGTGTTCGAGTGAAGTAATCAGTTTGAGCCAGAGATATTCTGTATCAGGGAGTGATTTCGTCAGTTGAGCAAGTGAACCCACTTTCAGGCCAGTATCTAGATTTGCTTCAATTGCTTCTGGATTGCACAAGTTAATGCCAACCCCAATAATCATCCAAGTAGGATCACCCGCTTTTGCTTGGCCGCCTTCAATAAGGATGCCGCCGAGTTTGTGCTTGTTCAGCAATAAGTCATTGGGCCATTTCAGTTGCAGGCCAGCCTCTTGAAGCGCTTTCTCACTTAGATTGCAAGCTTGTGCAACACCTTCTATCACTGCAAGACCAACTAATAAGCTGAGTCCGCTGAGTTCGGTTGGAGTTCTTTTAAATGGAAATGCGAGAGAGAAGCAAAGTGAGTCATCAGGGTTGGCTAGCCATGCTCGGCCTGCCCTGCCTTTGCCCGCAGTTTGCTTGTGGGCAATCCGAGCCACTGGATCAATGAGTTCCCCTGCACGCCAGCGACTCATCAGATCGTCATTGGTGGATCTAGTCTCAGTAACACGCTCAAGTATGCAATTTGCAGTCATTCCGCCATTGTAGAAAGGTCTGACCTAGAATTGTGGGATGGATCAAAAAGATCAACGACCTCGGAAGCTGGTATGGCCACTACAGGCTATGCCCTTAGCGAGGGCTATGAGCTTAAGCTACGCGCTTTTGATCATCTATGTAAGCCTGAACCCCTTTGACTTTGATTTTCAGAATGGGATCTCTGCTTGGGCGTGGTTGGATGCTCCGCTACCTCGCTTTATGACCCTATTTGATGTATCGGTCAATATCTTGGCTTATATTCCATTTGGATTTTTGGTGATGTTTGCTGCCTATCCCCGTTGGCGTAACTACGTAGCTCTTGGAATTGCCCTTAGCTTGAGTGCGGCCCTGGCGCTAGGTGTAGAAACATTGCAGTCTTGGGTGCCTACTCGCATCCCGAGCCAGATGGACTGGTGGGCCAATATATTAGGAGGATTGCTAGGGGGCTTATTAGCCATTCCTCTAGGACCACAATGGCTTTCTGGAAGCGCAATTCGTCGGCGCTTTGATCAATGGTTTGGCCTTAATTGGGCAGCGTGTGCTCTATTTTTATTATTTCCCTGGTCACAAATTTATCCACAAAGCTCTTGGCTTGGTACGGGCGTATGGGGGCATGCCATATTTGGCTCGGTCGATTGGGGTACTGTGGTGATCAATCAGGTCATTCAAGAGGCGTTAATCACCTCGCTATGCTGGCTTGGGGTGGCCCTGTTGCTCTCTCTGGGGTTTCGCACTAAAGCCCCCCAGTGGCGCATTCTCAATGGACTGCTTGGGCTAACTGTGATGGTGAAGACTCTATTTACCGCCCTTCAATTTGGCGCTGAGTTTAGTTTGATCTGGCTTACGGCTGGAGCTCTATGGGGAATGGTACTGGGCAGCATCTTATTAAGATGGACGTTAAGGCTCAAGCAAATGACGAAGTTTTGGTTAGCTTTGATTTGCTTACTGGGAACCACAATAGCGGTTAATGTTTTGCCAGACAATCCATATTTCATTCTGACGCTCAGACACTGGTATCAAGGGCGCCTATTGCACTTTAATGAGTTGATGCAATGGGTTTCCGTAGTATGGTTACCTCTGGCACTGACTTGGATGGTTCGAAGTGCTGTTGAATTTAAACCGAAACATTGATGAATATATTTTTTCTATGAGTTTTTCACACCACCTGTTTTTTTGTCTTAATCAGCGCGCCAATGGTGAAGATTGTTGCGATCAACATAATGCTTTTGCCTTGTTTGACTATGCTAAGAAGAGAGTGAAAGAGCTTGGCCTTGCGGGCCCAGGAAAAATTCGGGTGAATAAGGCGGGATGCTTGGATCGCTGTGCTGACGGCCCAGTCGTGGTTATCTATCCAGAGGGTGTTTGGTACACCATGGTTGATGTAGATGATGTTGAAGAAATTATTCAGTCTCATTTGATCGAAGGGCGTCCAGTAGAACGCTTGCAATTAGCTTAGCCATTAAAGAGAGTTGAAAGTTTTTTATGAATAGCCGTACAAAAGTAATACAGATTGAAGGCATTGTTGGATCAATGGAAATGTCTATTGATCTGCCAGATGAATTAAAAAATGATCCTGCATTTGCTGTGCGTGGCTTGGCCCTCGTGGCACATCCCCATCCATTGATGGGTGGCACGATGGATAACAAGGTGGCTCAAACCATGGCACGTGCTTTTAACCAGTTGGGTTACGTCAGCGTGCGCCCAAACTTTCGCGGTGTAGGTGGAACTGAGGGTGTTCATGATGATGGTGTTGGGGAGTTAGAGGACTTGCTTCATGTAACCGATTGGATGCGTACACCATCAAGTTGGAGTCAATTTGAAGCAACTGCGAATCAATCCTGGGTAGGAGATGCCAATACCCTGCCGCTAGTAGTTTCAGGTTTTTCTTTTGGAAGTTTTGTTGGTAGTCACTTAGTGCAGAGACTTTCAGACTTGGGTCGTTCGGCTGAGCGACTGGTGATGGTGGGTAGCGCTGCAGGCAAATGGACTCTGGCTCCAGTGCCCGCGGATACGATTTTGATTCATGGGGAACTGGATGAAACCATTCCCTTGCTTGATGTTTTAGATTGGGCGCGTCCGCAAGAGTTGACTGTGCAAGTAGTGCCTGGCGCAGATCACTTTTTCCATCGCCGCTTGCATTGCATTCGCAACATCATTACTGGCGCATGGTTGGGCATGCCAGACCATCGTAAGTAATTAGAAATAGAAAGACTATATGGCCGAAGAAAAATCATTAATCGAGTACCCATCATTATTTCCTATCAAGGTCATGGGTAAAGCAAACCCAGAGTATCTTCCAGCGATAATGCATATTGCCAAACAATTTGATCCTACGTTTGACGAGAGCAAAGTGGAGCAACGTCCTTCTAAGGATGGAAATTACCTCGGCATTACTTTACCAATTACTGCGACTAGCCGTGAACAGTTAGATGAGTTGTATAGAACCTTGTCCACTCATCCATTGGTTAGTATTGTTCTGTAATTGAATTCATGTCGGTTTTAGTAAAACAATTGGGTTTAGCAGATTACGCCTCTACGTATGAGGCGATGAAACTCTTTACTAAAGAGCGTAACAGTGAAACGCCCGATGAAATTTGGGTCTTAGAACATCCCCCTGTTTTCACTTTAGGTTTGGCAGGCGATGTGGGTAACTTGCATTCACCCAGCAATCAAATTCCACTCGTGCAAGTGGATCGGGGTGGAGAGATTACCTATCACGGGCCAGGCCAAATCGTGGTTTACCTTTTGCTAGATTTAAAGCGTCTAGGGATCTTTGTAAAAGAATTGGTCTCTCGTATAGAGCAAGCGCTGATAGATACTCTGGCCGATTTTGGGATTAAGGCTGAAAGGCATCCGGGGGCTCCGGGAATTTACGTCTCTCAGCAGTCAGGAGTGCCATCAGAATGGATTGGTGCTAAGGTGGCGGCCTTGGGCCTTAAAGTATCCAAAAGCTGCTCCTATCATGGTCTAGCCCTGAATGTCGCTACCGATTTAGAGGCCTTTCAGCGTATCCACCCCTGTGGGTATGAGGGTTTAAAGACAGTCGACATGCAAACCCTTGGGATCAAGGACAATATAGACACTATTAGCCAAAGGCTTTTGCAGCATTTACAAAAGCAACTGATGCCATCATGACCACAAATAAGCCTGACACCAAGACACCTATCGAGGCGCGCCAAGACCTCAATTACGACGCATCACGTAAACAAAAATCAAGTGAGAAGACTGCGCGCATTCCAATCAAAATCATTCCTTTAACAGAGGTATTGAAAAAGCCTGACTGGATTCGGGTGAAGGCGGCCTCTAATAATTCTCGCTTTTCTGAAATCAAAAAGATTTTGCGCGAGAACGAGTTAGTGACTGTTTGTGAAGAAGCCAGCTGCCCCAATATAGGTGAATGCTTTGGTAAAGGGACTGCCACTTTCATGATCATGGGTGATAAGTGCACTCGTCGTTGTCCGTTCTGTGACGTAGGTCACGGTAGACCAGATCCTCTTGATGCAAAAGAGCCTGCTAATTTAGCGCGTACTATTGCTGCGCTCAAACTGAACTATGTCGTTATCACTAGCGTGGATCGTGACGATCTGCGCGATGGTGGCGCAATGCACTATGTCGATTGCATTTCTCAATCACGTGGACTCTCCCCGAATACCCGTATTGAAGTGTTGGTGCCTGATTTCCGTGGCCGCCTAGATAAAGCGTTAGATATTTTTGCTCAGCATGCGCCTAGTGGTTTGCCTGATGTGATGAATCACAACCTCGAAACAGTGCCACGTTTATACAAACAGGCTAGACCGGGTGCAGATTATTTGCATTCTTTAAAGCTCTTGAAAGATTTTAAAGAGCGCTTTCCTCATGTCCCCACCAAAAGCGGCTTAATGGTGGGTCTTGGTGAAACAGATGAAGAAATCTTAGAAGTGATGCGCGATATGCGTGAGCACAATATCGACATGCTCACTATTGGTCAGTATCTTGCCCCGTCAGGACATCATCTACCTGTTACGCGTTACGTTCATCCCGACGTCTTTAAGATGTTTGAGGAAAAGGCGTATGAAATGGGCTTCTCTCATGCGGCTGTAGGTGCTATGGTGCGCTCAAGCTATCACGCAGATCAACAGGCGCATGGAGCTGGGGTTGTCTAAAGGGATATTTAAAGCCGCCACCCTACTAGCGACTTTCATTTTTCTGATTGCATGTAGTCCTAAATTAGATTGGCGTACAGTCCAAGCACCGCAAGAGAGATATACCGCTTTATTTCCTGGCAAACCAGACAAATTAGAGCGCCGCATTCCTTATCTTGATCAAGAACTTTTACAGACACTTGAAGCGGTAAAAATTGATGATGATATTTACTCGGTCAGCACTATCCAGTTGCGGGCCAATCAAAGTGCCTCAATAAGTAAGTTACTTTCGCAATTACAGGCTAATTTAATTAATGGGACAAAAGCATCTGGTGGTGACGTCACTGTTGAGGATGCTTTTTATAAAACAGCAGATCGACAGCGTTTACCGATCAAAGATTATTTTCTGGATTTGAAATCCAACGGTAAATCGCAGCAACTTATGCGCGTTCGTTGGATTAATCGAGTTGCGCCGAATGGCGATAACTGGATTTATCAGATCTCAGTCTTGCATGCCAATCTAGGCACGGAGAGTGCAAACACTTTGTTGTCTAAAGAAGAGTATGAAAACTTCTTTAGTGATTTTTCTCCAGAGTAGTCTGAAGAGAAGATCATTTAATTATTGTTTTTCTAGTGCAGCAACTTTAGCTTCAAGCGCCTCTAACTTTTCACGCGTCTTAGCAAGCACTTTGCTTTGAAGATCAAACTCTTCGCGCGTTACTAAATCCATTTTCTGAAATCCTTGATTCATCATGGCGCGTACATTCTTTTCAATCTCTTGAGCCGGCGAATTACGAATGGCATCACTAACTTTGTTTTGCATATCGTTTGCGATACGTTGGATTTGCTCGAGGATTTCGCCTGGTTTTTGCATGATGAGGGTTCGCAGTTCTATTGAGAGTTGCAGAAAAGATACACATTCGTATTTTAAGTTGTATGCGTAAAACTGCCCAAAAAGGGGTTAAAACCCGAAAAATGCCCCATATTCACCCTTCAGGTGCAATATTTAGCACCAAAAAAGGGCATTTGCCTTATTTGGGGGATTTGTGACAAAGCCGTGAATTCCCAGGGATTCAATATCACCCCATGCAATAAGCATTCAACCCATTTTTTAATACAACCAGTAAGGAGTAGTTCATGAAAACTTTGCAAAAGACAGCAATCTCTGCGGTAGCAGTAACTTTGTTGGCAGGCCTCACAACTACAGTAGCTTTTGCTGCTGACGAACCAGCGGCGCCTGAAGTAAGCCCTATTACTGCTAACGTAACTGTAGTTAGTGATTATCGTTACCGTGGTATTTCTCAGTCAAACTTTAAGCCTGCCATTCAGGGTGGTTTTGATTACGCGCATGAAAGCGGTTTCTATATTGGTAACTGGAACAGCTCTATTAGCTGGATTTCAGACGCGGCAAGCGCTGGCGGTACCAAGAACGTATCTGCACCTATTGAAATGGACTTCTATGCAGGTATCAAGAAAGAGTTGATCGGCGAAGGTTTTGCTTCAGACCTCGGAGTTTTGCAGTACTACTATCCGACTACTGGTTTACCATCTTCATATACCAACCCAAATACAACTGAGATCTACGCTGCTCAAAACTTTACATTTGGCCCGGTAACAGGCTTTGCTAAGTTCTCTTATGCTGTATCTAATACATTCGGATTTGCAAATAGTAACGGTTCCTACTATCCGGATTTAACTGCAAACTATGACACGGGTATTTGGGGTCTAGCAGTTAATGCACACGTTGGCTATCAATACATTGCCGGTCAAGCTGTTGTTAAAGGCGTTCCAACTGCGAATTACACAGACTGGAAGCTTGGTTTAACTAAAGACTTTGGCGGAGGCTTATCTTTAGCTGCAGCATATATTGGCACCAACGCAGCTAAGACTGGTAGCACCTATGCTTACCAAAGTCCATCAGGCAAAAACTTGGGTGGATCCACTGGCATCGTTTCACTTACCAAAACTTTCTAATTTCCACTCTGAACGGAGAAACACATGAAATTAATTACCGCAATCATCAAGCCCTTCAAGCTTGACGAAGTGCGCGAAGCTCTCTCGGAAGTAGGAGTTTCGGGCATTACCGTCACTGAAGTTAAAGGCTTTGGTCGTCAAAAAGGTCACACCGAGTTGTATCGTGGTGCTGAGTATGTTGTCGACTTTTTACCTAAAGTAAAAATTGAAGCTGCTGTTGAAGATGGCATCTTGGAGCGTGCGATTGAAGCAATTGAAAAATCAGCACGTACTGGCAAGATTGGTGATGGCAAGATTTTTGTCTCTCCAGTTGAGCACGTCATTCGCATTCGTACCGGTGAAACCGGCGCGTCAGCACTTTAAAGAGAGGTTCAAAATGTTAACTTGGATGAAACGACTCGTTGCTGGTGGTGCTATGGCTTTGGCCATTGGCGCTACTGGTGTAATGGTTACTTCGCCAGCGCATGCTGATGAAGTTAAAAAACCAGCTGTAACAGCTCCTGCTGCTACTCCTGCAGCTGCAGAACCTGCTCCTGTTCTTTGCTCTGAAAAGTGCAATAAAGGTGACACTGCTTGGATGATGGTCTGTACAGCATTAGTGCTGTTGATGACTCTGCCTGGCTTGGCGTTGTTCTACGGCGGTTTGACGCGTAGCAAGAACATCTTGTCTATCTGTATGCAATGTTTCATGGTCTTCTCTTTGATTTCAGTGCTATGGGCGATTTATGGCTATAGCTTTGCATTCACGGAAGGCGGAGCATTCATCGGTGGATTAGATCGTCTCTTCTTGGGCGGCATGAATCCAGACTCAGTAGCAGCAACCTTTAGTAAGGGTGTTGTGATTCCTGAGTATGTATTTATGGCTTTCCAAGCAGTGTTCGCAACGATCACTTGCTGCTTGATCATTGGCTCTTTTGCTGAGCGCGCTAAGTTCTCTGCAATCCTGGTATTCATGGTGATTTGGTTCACTTTGAGCTACCTGCCAATCGCTCACATGGTCTGGTTCTGGCCTGGTCCAGATGACATCAAAGATGCTGCATCACTCGAAGCAATTACTGCTCGTGCTGGTTGGTTGTGGCAAAAAGGTGTTCTCGACTTTGCTGGTGGTACCGTTGTGCATATCAATGCTGCGATCGCTGGTTTAGTGGGTTCCTTTGTAATCGGCAAGCGCATTGGTTACGGCAAAGAAGCAATGAAGCCACATAACTTAGTTTATGTAATGACTGGTGCTGCTTTATTGTGGTTCGGCTGGTTTGGTTTCAATGCTGGTTCAGCTCTTGAAGCAAACGGTAGCGCTGCCTTGGCATTCGTGAATACTTATTTAGCTACTGCTGCTGCTGTATTGGGTTGGTCAGTTGCTGAGTGGGTTCTCAAAGGCAAGCCATCAATGTTGGGCGCTGCATCTGGTTGCGTAGCTGGTTTGGTTGCAATTACTCCTGCTGCTGGTTTCGTTGGCCCAATGGGCGCAATCGTAATCGGTGTCATCGCTGGCGTAATCTGCCTCTGGGGTGTTACTGGTCTCAAGAAGATTTTGGGTTCAGACGACAGCTTGGACGTGTTTGGTGTTCACGGCGTAGGTGGTATTACTGGTGCATTGTTGACTGGTGTATTCGCTGACCCAGCTTTGGGTGGAACAGGTATCTGGGATTATGTAGCTAATGCAGTTGCTCCTGATTACTCTGTTGCTAGCCAATTGTGGATCCAAGCTCAAGGCGTAATTACCACTGTAATTTGGTCTGGCGTAGTTTCTTTCGTAGCCTTCAAATTGATCGATATCGTGATTGGTTTGCGCGTTAAGGAAGAAGAAGAGCGCGAAGGCTTGGATATCAGCTCACACGGCGAGACCGCTTACGAGTCTTAATCGGTAGATTTACCCCTCACTGGGCGGCCCTGGTTGGTTGCCTAGTTTTCAGCGCGGGATCCTCGGATCCCGCGTCTTTCTTTTAATAATCTTACAATGGTGGAATGGTTCCACATCTCATTACTGCACTCACCGGCCCTTTGCTCGAATTAGAGTCAAAGGTTCTAGAAGCGACCCCAACCATTGAGCGTTGGTTCAGGCTAGAGTGGCAAGAACATACTCCGCCTTTCTACTGTTCAGTCGATTTACGCAATTCTGGCTTTAAGTTAGCCCCAGTTGATACCAATCTTTTTCCTGGAGGGTTTAATAACCTTTCACCGCAGATGTTGCCGCTTGCCGTTCAAGCTGCCATGGCTGCCATTGAAAAGATTTGCCCTGAGGCTAAAAACTTATTGCTGATCCCAGAGCGTCATACACGCAATACTTTCTATTTGCAGAACATTGCGCGCTTGTCTTCGATTTTGCGTCAAGCCGGCTTGAATGTTCGGCTGGGTACTTTCTCCGAAGAAATTAAGAAGCCAACCTGGATTGATTTGCCTGATGGCAATCGCTTATTGATGGAGCCGCTTTCTCGATTGGGTCTCAAGAAGCAACGCTTAGGTCTAAAAGATTTTGATCCTTGCTCGATTCTATTAAATAACGACTTATCCGCAGGCATCCCTCCGATTCTGGAGAATATTTATGAGCAGTACTTACTGCCAGGCTTGCACGCTGGCTGGCATGTGCGTCGTAAATCAAATCACTTTGCCGCATATGAAGAAGTGGCGAAGAAATTTGCCAAAGTAGTTGATATCGATCCATGGATGATCAACCCTTACTTTACTAGTTGCTCTAATATTAATTTCCATGAGCGCAAGGGCGAAGACGAACTTCAAACTGCTGTAGAGCAAGTCTTAAAAAAGACTGCCAAGAAGTACCGTGAATACGGTATTAAAGAGAAGCCTTATGTCGTAGTAAAAGCTGATGCCGGCACTTATGGCATGGGCGTGATGGTAGTCAATGATCCCGCGCAGCTAAAGGGCTTGAATCGTAAAGACCGCAACAAGATGAGTGTAGTTAAGGAAGGCCTTGAGGTCAGCGATGTATTGATTCAGGAGGGTGTGTATACCTTCGAGAAGGTCAATGAAGCGGTTGCTGAGCCCGTGGTTTACATGATTGATCGTTACGTCATTGGCGGCTTCTATCGCGTTCATACTGACCGCGGTCCGGATGAGAATCTCAATGCTCCTGGCATGCACTTTGTGCCTCTAGCCTTTGAGCAAAACTCGATGCCCGATCTAGGGGCTAAGCCAGGTAGCGCCGCTCCAAATCGCTTCTATCTGTATGGTGTAGTTGCTCGCTTAGCGCTGCTTGCTGCATCATTGGAGCTAGAGCGAACCGATCCCAATGCTGAAGCCGCATAAATAAATCACCAATCTCTCAATAGAAATAATGAACCTTCTTTTTATTGCAGACCCCCTTGAATCTTTTAAGATTCAAAAAGATTCCACACTCGCAATGATGCGAGCAGCGCAAGAGGCGGGACACCACTTGTGGTTTTGTCAAAGTCGCAATGTGTTGTGGAGAGATAATTTTGTGGTGGCTGATTGCCAGTCTTTGGTCATTAAGCCCAGCTCCACGAACTGGTTTGAGTTGGGTGAGATTGAGTCTCGAACACTCAAGTCTTTTTCTGCTGTGCTTATGCGCACAGACCCTCCTTTTGATATTGAATACCTTAATACCACTTGGTTGTTATCTGCTGCAGTACGTCAGGGCGCGAAAGTATTTAACGAGCCGAGTGCTGTTCGAGATCATTCAGAAAAACTGTCTATTACAGAGTTTCCAGAACTGATTCCGCCTACCTTGGTCACGCGTGAATTAGCTGCAGTAGAGCTTTTTCATCAGGAACATCGCGATATCGTGATTAAGCCCTTAGATGGCATGGGCGGAATGGGTGTATTTAGGGTTGGGGCTGATGGCTTAAATCTTGCTAGCATCGTAGAAACGCTTGGTGAGAATGGCGCAAGAACCCTGATGGTTCAACGCTTTCTGCCAGAAATTGCCCAGGGCGACAAACGGGTGCTTTTAATTGGCGGAGAGGTAGTGCCATTTGCTCTAGCTCGCATTCCGCAGGGTAGCGAAATTCGGGGTAATTTAGCTGCGGGTGGCAAAGGCGTAGCGATGCCTTTAACTGAGACCGAAAAAAGGATTGCTGAAAAATTAGCCCCTGTTTTAAATCAGCGTGGATTATTCTTAGTTGGGTTGGATTTAATCGGCGGTTATCTTACTGAAATTAATGTGACGAGCCCTACTTGTTTTGTAGAAATTACTGACCAAAGCAACTTTAATGTTGCGCAATTTTGGTTGGCAGCTTTAGAGAAAGCATTGGCATAAATATGACTGGAATTGTCATCGTTGCTCACACACCGGTTGCCAGCGCAATGCTGGGGTTTGCTGAGCATACTTTTGGTGTATTGCCTGAGCGTGTTCGAGCAGTGGATATTCCTCCTCATGAAGATACCAAGGCAAGCTTTGATCGCGTGATGAAGGCTGCTTATGGTGTGAATACAGGCAACGGCGTTTTAATCCTGACAGATGTGATGGGCGCAACCCCTGCTAATGTGGCTTGCAAGCTAGAGGCCTTGGGCCCTTTATCGGGATTGAATGCGCCTGTCATTGTGCTGGCTGGATTAAACCTACCTATGCTGATGCGTTGCATTTCTCATCGTGGAGAAAATCTGGAAGAGTTAGCGCAAAAAGCGCTTGCTGGTGGACAGAATGGCATCTTGCGCTTAGGTGCAAAAGTAAATCAAGAATAGATAAGGGCCAGCACACTATGCCTTCGGTAGAAATCGAAATCATCAATAAATTAGGCTTGCATGCGCGCGCCTCTGCCAAGCTATCTCAATTAGCTGCTCAGTTTCCTTGTGAAATATTTTTGTCACGTAATGGGCGTCAAATTAATGCGAAAAGCATTATGGGTGTGATGATGTTAGCGGCCGGTATCGGCAGCACTGTGACTCTCGAGACTGTTGGAGAAAAAGCAGATGAAGCTATGCAGGCACTCACCGCCTTAATTAATGACCGATTTGGCGAGGGCGAGTAAATAGTATGACTTTTGCATTGCACGGCATTCCAGTATCGAAAGGCATTGCCATTGGCAAGGCGGTACTGATTTCTCGTGCGGCATTAGAAGTCAGTCATCACTTGATTGAAGCTGGCAAAGAAGAGGCTGAAGCACAAAAGCTATTAGATGCATTTGATCAGGTTCGCCTAGAGCTTGAGCAATTGCGTCAAGGATTGCCAAAAGATGCGCCGCAAGAGATGGCGGCATTCTTAGATGTGCACGGCATGATATTGGCGGACCCAGCATTAGCTGAGAAGCCCATTAAACTCATTCGCACGCAACGCTTAAATGCGGCATGGGCTTTAACCACTGAGCTCAATGATCTTCTGGAGCAGTTTGCAGATATTGAGGATGCGTATTTAAAAGAGCGCGCCAATGATATTCGGCAAGTTGCTGAACGCGTGATTAAGGCTTTAAATGCACAGAAAAAAGATCCATTAAACGATGCCAATTTTTTGCCAACCAGCGATATTGGTGTTGAGTCAATTATTGTTGCTCACGATATTGCACCACACGACATGCTGCGTTTTAAAGAGCATGCTTTTACTGGATTCGTAACGGATCTGGGGGGCAAGACCTCTCATACGGCTATCGTGGCGCGCAGCATGGAAATACCTGCGGTAGTTGGTGTGCGCCATGCCAGCGAAATGATTCGTCATGGCGATTGGTTGGTGCTAGATGGCGATCGAGGAGTTGTAGTAGTTGCCCCAGATGAGCAGCTGCTAGCCGAATATCGCAAACTACAAACTCAGGTGCTTAAAGAAGCCCGTAAGCTCCAACAGTTGAAGCATGCAAAAACAGAAACAGCCGACCGTGTTGAGATTGAGTTGTTTGCCAATATTGAATTGCCAGAAGATGCTATTCAGGCGGTGAAGTTGGGTGCTGTAGGGGTTGGTTTATTCCGTTCTGAATTTTTATTCATGGACCGTAAGCAGGCTTTGCCAGATGAAGAGCAGCAATATCAAGAATATCGTCGCGTAGTCGATTTAATGCATGGCTTACCTGTCAACATCAGAACGATTGACGTTGGTGCAGATAAGGCATTGGGCGGCGGTGGCGATATTTCTCAAACAGGCACATCACCACTGGGCTTGCGGGCGATCCGCTGGTCTTTAACAGAGCCTGAAATATTTTTAACGCAGCTCAGAGCAATCTTGCGTGCATCAGCCCATGGTCAAGCGCGCATCATGATTCCCATGTTGGCGCATGCTAAAGAGATCGATGAAACATTTAGACTGATTGAAAAAGCCAAACAACAATTGCATCAGCGTGGCAAAGCATTTAATCCGAATATTCAAGTTGGCGCAATGATTGAGATTCCGGCCGCTGCTTTAGTCTTGCCTTTGTTTATTAATCGATTCGATTTTCTTTCTATTGGAACGAATGATTTAATTCAGTACACGCTGGCGATTGATCGCGCAGATCATGCAGTTGCCCATTTATATGACCCATTGCATCCAGCGATATTGAATTTATTGGCCAATATCATTGAGCAAGCTAAACGTGCCAATGTACCTGTGGCTGTTTGTGGCGAGATGGCTGGTGATCCTGCATTAACCAGGCTATTGCTTGCCTTGGGCTTAACGGATTTCTCAATGCACTTCAGCCAGTTATTGCTGGTCAAGCGGGAAATTCTTCAGGCCAATGTCGGCTTGTTAAAAGCCCGCGTTGCTAGGGTCTTGAAAGCATACGAGCCAGAAGAGCAGGCAAAGGCTCTAGAGCGACTGCTGTCTTAATTATTTAGTGCGTTGCCTAGTGGGCTGAGCCGCATACCGAGCACTCGGAATTACGGCTAATACGGATTTCATCGATTTGGGTCGTGCGCCCATTCCAGAGCAACATGCGGCCCACCAAGGACTCTCCAAAACCAATTAATACCTGCAGCGCTTGAGCGGCTTGCATGGCTCCAATGATCCCTACTAGAGGCGAGAAGATGCCCATGCTGGAGCAACTGACTTCTTCAAATACTTCATCTGGAGAAAAGATGCAGGCATAGCATGGTGAGCTTGGATTTCGCAGATCAAAGACGCTCACTTGACCATCAAACTTGAGAGCAGAGCCTGAAACCAATGGAATTTGATGTTTAACGCAGGCAGCATTAATCAGGTGTCTGGTTGAAAAGTTATCTGTGCAATCGAGAACAACATCAACGCTTGGCAGTAGTTCAGCTAATAACGAAGCTGTGGCTTTAGCCTGAATAGTTTCAATCTGAATACTGGAGTTAAGACCTTGTAAAAATTCTTTTCCTGACGCCACTTTGCTTTTCCCAATACTACTTTCGGTGTGCATGATTTGGCGCTGCAAATTGGTGAGTTCTACCTCATCGTGATCCATCAGGGTAATGTGGCCTACTCCTGCTGACGCTAAATAGGGTGCTGCAGCGCTGCCTAAGCCGCCGCCGCCGATGACTAATGCATGTGATTGGAGAAGCTTCTCTTGGCCAGCAACATCAATCTCGTCAAGCAGCAAGTGCCTTGAGTATCGAAGTAACTGCTCGTCATTCATGTGCCAGCCGCAGAGATTAAAAGATTATTCGAGCTTGGATGAAGAGCGCTTCACAGGCTGGCCATTAATAAAGGCTACTGCCTGAGAAAGCATGAAGTCATCTGCACTACCTAGTTCAGGCGGTTTCTTATTTTTATCCTTCTCTTTTTCTTCAGGAGTCTTCTTGGCATTTTTCTCTTCAATGCGCTGCAACTCTTCGAGGCGACGTTGTTCACGATCTTTAATCAACTTATCTTCAGCAGATTGCTTATTGCGTAAGTGTTTCTCGCTATCGATCTCGCGAGTGATTAAGACATCATCTGGATCGCCATCTTTATTTTGATCAACTGGAATATCTGGTTTCACACCAAAAGCCTGAATCGACTTGCCACTTGGGGTGTAGTAATAAGCGGTAGTAATCTTCAGTGCTGAATCATTGGTCAAAGGACGAACGGTTTGGACAGAGCCCTTACCAAAGGTCGTTTTTCCAATAATGGTTGCGCGTTTATAGTCCTGGAGTGCGCCAGCCACAATCTCAGAGGCTGATGCGGAATAAGCGTTAACCAAGACCACCATAGGCAATTTCTTAAACATCGCCGGAACACCCGCCAAAGGATCGCCAGACTCATTTAGACGGTACATCGCTGGGTTTGCATTAAATACCTGTTTTGAATCTGGGGACTGGCCTTTAGTAGAGACAATGACTGCATCAGCAGGCAAGAATGCTGCAGCTACACCCACAGCTCCTTGTAATAGACCGCCGCCATTGTTGCGCAGGTCAAGAATGATGCCTTTGAGCTTTGGATCTTGATTGGCGATATCAGTCAATTTTTTAGCAAGATCAGGAACGGTGCGCTCTTGAAAGCTAGTGATGCGTACCCAAGCAATATCGTTATCCAGAATTTTTGTTTTGACGGATTGAACTTTAATTTCTGCACGCGTGATCGTTACTGGAAAGCTACGCTCTTCACTCTTACGAAATACTGTCAACGTAATTTTGGTTCCAGGAGTGCCGCGCATAGTGCGCACAGCTTTGTCTAGAGACATGCCGCGTACTGGTTTGTCATCAAGGCGTGTGATGAGATCTCCAGCTTGAAGGCCTGCGCGAGCAGCAGGACTATCTTCAATTGGATTGAGTACTTTAACTACACCATCTTCAGAAGTGATTTCAATGCCAAGTCCAGCAAACTTTCCAGAAGTCATCTCTTGCATCTCTGCAAAATCTTTTTTATCTAAGAAAGTGGAATGTGGATCAAGACTGCTCACCATTCCTTTAACAGCATCTGTTAGTAGTTGCTTATCTTCTATGGGCTCAACATATTCACGCTTAATTTGGGCAAAGACATTGGAGAGCGTACGCAGCTCATCCAGTGGGAGCTGGGCGCCTTGCTGGGCAGTCGCGGAGAGCTGGATCGTGGCTGCTACGCCGGCAATAAGGCCAACGGTTATTAGGGCGAAATTCTTTAGAAATTGGCGCATATCTCTTTTGCTTTAATCCAAATAAAAGTGTTGAATAGGTTTGAGGTTGTCATCTAACTCATAAACAAGTGGCACACCATTAGGTACGTTCACTTCCATGATGTCTTCGTCAGACATTTGATCTAAATACTTCATGAGTGAACGAATACTGTTGCCGTGTGCTACTAGTAAAACGCGTTTGCCAGCCTTGAGCGCGGGTGCAATAGATTCATTCCACAAGGGTAATACTCGCTCAACGTTATCTTTTAAGCATTCACCCAAAGGAATGTCGGAAGGATTGAGCTTTGAATAACGGAGATCATTTTTAGGATGACGTTCATCATCATGCTCAAGTAGCGGTGGACGCACGTTATAGGAGCGACGCCAAATATGAACTTGTTCATCGCCATATTTAGTTGCTGTTTCAGCTTTATTCAATCCAGTGAGCGCGCCATAGTGACGTTCATTTAAACGCCAACTATGAACAACAGGAAGCCACATCAAATCCATGGCATCTTGAACGTGCCAAAGAGTGCGAATTGCACGCCTTAAAACGGAGGTATAGGCGATATCAAATTCATAACCTGCTTTTTTGAGGTTTGCGCCTGCTGCAATGGCCTGTTCTGCGCCTTTAGGGGTTAAGTCGACGTCCGCCCAGCCAGTGAAGCGGTTTTCAAGGTTCCAGGCAGATTCGCCATGACGAATAAGGACAAGTTGTTTCATAGAGCCATTCTATAATCCGGTGATGAACTTTCTCACGCAAATTGATAATTTAGCGCTTATTGCCCTGTTGTTGGTTTCAGGCATAGCGCTTTTCCTACCCTCATTATCTACGCTTATTGGCGGAAAAGGCTTATCGCCTACCGAAGCGACGATTTGGATTAATCGTCGCAAAGCCTATGTTTTGGACCTGCGCTCGGAGGAGGCCTTCAAAGTTGGTCATCTGCCTGGTGCCAAATTGGCCAATGCCGCTGGTTTGACCGCGGCTATTGAAAAGCTCAAGCTCGATCGCAAGCACCCAGTGGTCTTGGTTTGTGAAACTGGCACCCAGTCACGCAAACTCGTGGCCGAAGCTCAAAAGCTGGGCTTTGCCGAAGTAGGCGCCTTAGATGGCGGTGTCCAGGCTTGGAAAGCAGCAGCGCTGCCTTTAGTGAAATAAGGAAAAATCGATGCCTCCAGTAACAATGTATAGCACCCAAGTTTGCCCTTACTGCGTCATGGCGGAAAAGTTGCTGACTAAAAAAGGCGTTGCTAATCTCGAAAAGATTTTGATTGATCGTGATCCGGCCCAGCGCGAAATAATGATGACACGCACTGGCCGCCGCACTGTTCCACAAATCTATATAGGTGACACGCATGTTGGTGGTTATGACGACTTAGTGGCATTAGATCGGGCTGGAAAGCTTGATCCCTTATTAGCTTAATAGATTAAACATACAAAGAAAGTTAGCAATGACTGAAAAATCCCCAGCACCTCAGGCAAGTGCCGAGCAAGCTAAAGAACCTGGATTTCGTATTCAGCGAATTTACTTAAAAGATGTATCTCTTGAGCAACCAAATGCTCCGCAGATTTTGTTGGTTGCGTCTGAGCCACAAGTGCAGGTTGAGATTGATATCTCCGTTGCACCCTTAAGTGAAGGTATCTTTGAGGTGGCCCTTAGTTCCACTGTGACTGCGAAAGTCGACACCAAAGTACTGTTCTTGGTAGAAGCAAAACAAGCCGGCATCTTTGAATTTAGCAATATTCCGGTGGAGCAAATTGACCCCATGCTTGGTATTGCTTGCCCAACGATTCTGTATCCGTATTTGCGTTCAAATATTGCCGACATTATTAGTCGCGCAGGCTTCCAGCCAATTCATTTGAATGAGATTAATTTCCACGCCATGTACGAACATCGTTTGATGCAAGCTCAACAAGAAGCTGCCGCTAAGGATAGCGCTGCCGCTGAGAGCAAGCCTCACTAAGCTCAACGAGCGAGCCCACAGATCATGAAAGTGACACTGCTTGGTGCTGGCGCCTGGGGAACGGCGATGGCTGCACAAGCAGCTCGCTTTCTCCAAGAAGGTGATGTTGTTTTATGGTCTCGTAGTAAACAACAGTTAAAAGAAATCGAAGAGAGCGCTGAAAATCGCGCTTATCTTTCAGGGATTCAGTTGCCTGCAAACCTCAAGTTTGAAAGCGACTTCTCTACTGCTATCAAAAGACTTTCTAGCGATGATTTATTAGTCATTGCTACACCAATGTCAGGGCTTTCAGAAACAATCGACCAAGCTTTAAAGATTGCTGAGCACCCACTCAATATTATTTGGCTTTGCAAAGGGCTTGAGCCGAATACCGCCTTATTGCCCCATCAGGTAGTAGAGCGTGAGAGCAAGATGCATTCTCATGGAATAACGCATTCATATGGCGCCTTATCTGGCCCAAGCTTTGCGCATGAGGTTGGTGAAGGTATGCCTTGCGCTTTAACCGTTGCTAGCAAATCTCCCAAGTTATGTGAAGCAGTGCAGACCGCTTTCCATCACGGCAATATGCGCGTGTATTCAAGCGATGATTTAATTGGTGTGGAATTGGGTGGGGCAATTAAGAATGTCTTGGCGATTGCTGCAGGTATTGGTGATGGCTTAGATTTAGGTCTGAACGCACGCGCTGCTGTTCTCACACGCGGTTTAGCAGAGATGATGCGCATTGTGAAAGCCGCAGGCGGTAAATCCGAAACTTGTATGGGTCTAACTGGGGTTGGGGACTTGATCTTGACTGCCACTGGAGATCTATCGCGTAATCGGCGCGTTGGCCTTGAGCTTGCTGCTGGTAAGTCGCTGCCTGAGGTTCTTGCCAGTCTTGGTCACGTTGCTGAGGGTGTACTTTGTGCAGAGGCGGTTGGCGACTTAGCAAAACGCCTAGGAGTTGACATGCCGATTACTGCGATGATGGGTGAAGTGCTCTCTGGAAAATTGAACCCGCATGATGCTGTTAAAAAACTCATGGGGCGCGATCCTAAAATCGAATCGTAATTACAGCATCTGGGTCAATTTGTTATTGACCACCAGCAAGGCCATTCTGCCGCCATGCTTCATACACAACGATTGCTACAGTATTTGATAAGTTAAGACTGCGACTGCTATCTTGCATCGCTAGGCGCATACGATTCTCATTCGGAATGGAGTCTCTGACTTCATCCGTAATGCCTTTAGTTTCAGAACCAAATACGAAGTAATCATCGGGCGCGTATTTGCCTTCATGAAACTTTCCTGAGCCCTTGGTGGTCAATGCAAAGAGATGTTGGGGATCGGGTTGCTCATCCTTTAAAAACTCTTCCCAATTTTTATGGACTTTGACTCGTGCAAACTCGTGATAGTCCAAGCCCGCTCTACGCAACTTGGCATCTTCCATTGGAAATCCAAGCGGCTCAATTAAATGTAGCCTTGCTCCGGTATTGGCGCACAAACGAATAATGTTGCCTGTGTTGGGCGGGATTTCTGGTTCGAATAAAACGATATTAAACATGTAGCATTCTTTAGATTGGTCGCGCAGCTCTGAGTAGGACCCAGTTTATTACGCGAGATACACCATTGTCCTTCAGAACGCGCGCAATTTCATTAAGAGTTGCGCCGCTTGTCATTACATCATCAAACACAATCACAGTCTTGTTAGCGAGCTGCTGAATATAACGATCTTCAACGTAAAACATTCCCTGAATGGCTAGCTGGCGATTACTCAAGGTGCTTCCGGCTTGGTGCTTTGCATAATGATGACGCTGCAGCATATAAGGTGATTTTTGAATATGCCCTCCACACCGAATCTGTTTAGCTATTTCCCAGCTTTGATTGAAACCACGCTGTGCTAACTTCTCAATACTGAGCGGCACTGGCAGTAAATAATCAGCAGAGATATCTTCAAGCTCCTTACTAAGAAGTAAGTTCCATGTTCTGCCAAGGGCATTAGCAAATGCAATGCGTTTTTGATACTTCAATTCATGTAGTGGAGTTTGTAGCAATCCATCGTAGCGATCTAAGCAATAAGTTTCATCAAAGTAGGGCCTCAAGGTTTGGCATTGCATGCAGCGTTGCTGTGCAATTTCTGAAGCCTGAAGTGTTATGCCGCATTGGTAGCAGCATTGATAGTTCAATAAACCTTCATCTCGTAATTGATTGAGACAACGATCGCATAGGGATGATTGCTGGAACCCCTGACAAGCAATACATGCTGTGGGCAAAAGTTGTTCACAAATGGCTTGAAAAATGGTCTCAGGAAATCGCATGGGGCGCTGAGTATACTGAGTCAATGACCCAGCCCCTTAGATGGTTACAAGACGAAATTGCAGATCGCATGCTGCAGAAATTAGATATCGTTAAGCTTGATGTAAAAGACATCTTAGTGGTGCCCGATTTTGCTGGTAAGCATTTAGATACGCTCGCTCAGCGCTATCCAAAGGCGCGCATTTTCAGCATCACCGAAAAAGGTGTCTCAGGATTTCAAATGTGGCGTACTAAGGCGATGAGCAATTGGCGATCTGCATTTTCTAGTAATGCTAGCCCCTTGGCCAGTTACACCTCATCTGGAAGATTCGATATTCCTGACAATTCTGTTGATTTAGTGTTTAGCGATCTTTTGTTGCAGGATTTGCCTGATCCTAAGCATTTCTTACAGGAGTGTTGGCGTGTTCTGCGCGAGGGCGGCTTAATCACATTTAGCTATTTGGGCCCCGATACCGGAAAAGAGTTGCGCGCCTTAGAGCTTCCGGACGTAAAGCTGAAGAATTTATTAAGCCCTTGGGATATGCACGATATGGGAGATGCTTTGCTTGGGGAGCGGTTTTCTGATCCTGTAATGGACATGGAGTACCTCACTTTGGATTACGAGAAGCCTGCTTTATTGCTGGCTGATATGAGTGCGCTGAAATTGATACATTCCATCCCTCCCAAAGCGATTGAAAAAGAGGTTTTGTCCCAAAAAATCACCTTAGAGTTAGTTTATGGACATGCCTGGGCCCTTGGAAAGCACCTTGCAAAGGCAAAGGACAACATAGCCTATTTTGATGCAAATCAAATTGTGCGCAAGACTAGGTCAGATTCTGCCTAAGTGTAAGTGCTTACTATCATTTAAACCTCGACCAAGATTGGTTCAAGCTGAGTTATCCCTGTTTGTTCTTGTGCCTAATTAACCCTATAATCACGGCTGAATGTATTGGCTTGAGACCGTTTTTTGGGCATTTTGTGGCATTTTTGCTGCTTTGCTCACGACAATAAACAGAGAATAAGATGAATTTATTTGGAAAAGTCACTAGGGCTTCGCTCTATTTCGTAGTTGCTTTTGGCACTGCTTTTGCTCATGCAGCAGAGAATATGCCTGGTGGCCCAGCTGTTAATCAGCTAAATTTCGCGCCTCCTGCTACCAAAATCATGCAAGAGATCCATTGGTTGCATTGGATGATGTTGGTCATTTGCGCAGTGATTTTTATTGGCGTTTTTGGGGTGATGTTTTATTCCATCTTGAAGCATCGCAAATCATTGGGTCACAAATCAGCTTCTTTCCACGAGAGCACGACTGTTGAAATTATTTGGACAGTTATTCCATTGTTGATTGTTATCGGCATGGCATTGCCAGCAACAAAAACTGTTGTGGCAATGAAAGACACTACTAACTCTGACATCACTATTAAGACCACCGGCTATCAGTGGAAGTGGGGTTATGACTACATCAAGGGTGAGGGTGAAGGCATCAATTTTATTTCGACTTTGGCTACATCCCGAGAGGCAATCAATAACTTAGCACCTAAGTCAGATACTTATCTGATGGAAGTAGATAACGAAATGGTTGTGCCAGTTGGCAAAAAAATTCGTTTGATCACTACTGCTAACGACGTTATTCATGCTTGGACTATCCCAGCGTTTGGCGTAAAGCAAGATGCGATACCAGGCTTTGTTCGTGACACCTGGTTTAGAGCCGACAAGATTGGTACTTTTCGCGGTCAGTGTTCTGAGCTTTGCGGTGCAGAGCATGCCTTCATGCCTATCGTTGTGAGAGTAGTTTCACAAGAGGATTACACCGCTTGGGTTGCTGAGAAGAAAAAAGCAATGGGTGCAGGTGGTGGTGATCCGTCTAAGGTTTACACCCTGGAAGAGCAAAAAGAGCGTGGCGCAAAAGTATATGCAGCTAATTGCGCAGCTTGTCACCAGCCGAATGGCAAAGGTGCTGGGGCATTCCCTGCATTGGATGGCAGCAAAGTGGTTAATGGACCTAAAGCAGGCCAATTTAATATTTTGCTGAACGGTAAAAATGCAATGCCGAAGTGGGCAGGCGTACTTTCCGACGGAGATATCGCAGCCGTAATTACTTATACCCGCAATTCGTGGGGTAATAAAACCGGCGAAGTGATTCAGACCCAAGAAATTATTACCGCACGCGGCCAGTAAATCAGATTAACTAATACAGATAAAACGAAACCGGAGTAATCCATGAGCACAGTCTCTACAACCCACGACCACGCACACGATCACGCGCATGATGATCACACGCCACACGGATGGCGTCGTTGGTTATTTGCAACCAACCACAAAGACATCGGTACGATGTATTTGATCTTCTCGTTTATTAGCCTGTTAGCCGGCGGCACGATGGCCTTGGGAATTCGTCTGGAATTATTCCAGCCTGGTTTACAGTTCTTCCGCCCTGAGTTCTTTAATCAGCTAACAACCATGCATGGTTTGGTAATGGTGTTCGGCGCGATCATGCCGGCATTCGTTGGCTTCGCAAACTGGATGGTGCCTTTGCAAATTGGTGCATCTGATATGGCGTTTGCTCGTATGAATAACTTTAGCTTCTGGATTCTTCCAGTGGCTGCAACATTGCTTTTAAGTTCATTCTTAGTTCCTGGCGGCGCGCCTGCTGGCGGTTGGACAATCTACGCTCCATTGACCTCGCAAATGGGCCCTGGTATGGACATGGCTATTTTTGCCCTCCATTTATTAGGTGCGTCTTCCATCATGGGTTCGATCAACATCATCGTGACCATTTTGAATATGCGCGCTCCTGGTATGACTTTGATGAAGATGCCAATGTTCTGCTGGACTTGGTTGATCACTGCTTACTTATTGATTGCGGTAATGCCTGTATTGGCTGGCGCAATTACGATGGTTTTAACTGACCGTCACTTTGGTACTTCATTCTTCTCTGCAGTTGGCGGCGGGGATCCGGTTATGTTCCAGCATATTTTCTGGTTCTTTGGGCACCCAGAGGTTTACATCATGATTCTTCCAGCATTTGGAATCGTTAGTGAAATCGTTCCTGCTTTCTCCAGAAAAACATTGTTTGGTTACAGCTCAATGGTTTACGCAACATCGTCTATTGCGATCTTGTCATTCATTGTTTGGGCTCACCATATGTTTGCAACTGGTATGCCGGTAACTGGCCAGTTGTTCTTCATGTACGCAACGATGTTGATCGCTGTACCAACTGGTGTAAAGATTTTTAACTGGGTTGCAACCATGTGGAAAGGTTCAATGACCTTTGAAACTCCAATGTTGTGGGCTATTGGCTTCATCTTCGTATTTACGATGGGTGGCTTTACTGGCTTGATCCTGGCATTGGCGCCAATCGATATTGGTTTGCAAGATACCTACTATGTTGTAGCGCACTTCCACTATGTGTTGGTAGCGGGTTCATTGTTTGCTATGTTCGCCGGCTTCTACTACTGGTGTCCTAAGTGGACCGGTCGCATGGCTAATGAAACTCGCGGCAAGATCCACTTTTGGACTTCCATGATTTTCTTTAACATCACATTCTTCCCAATGCACTTCTTGGGCTTAGCAGGCATGCCACGTCGTTATGCCGACTACCCTACTCAGTTTGCTGATTTCAATTTAATTGCTTCAATCGGCGCTCTAGGCTTTGGATTATCGCAAGTGTACTTCTTGTTCTGTGTAGCATTACCTGCTTACCGTGGTCATGGTGAGAAGGCTCCAGCCAAGCCTTGGGACGGTGCTAAGGGTTTAGAGTGGACTGTGCCTTCACCAGCTCCACACCACACCTTTGAAACTCCTCCAAGTGCTGAGCAGTTACGTGAAGCAGGAATTTAATACGTCCCCTAAACAAGCCCTAGCTGCGAATAATCGTCGCTTAGGGCTGATTCTTTTGAGCGTTGCCGTAGTCTTTTTTATTGGCATTGTGATGAAGTGGAGCGTTTTGGGTTAATCCCACTTTGCCTATATGACCGTGACTTATTCTGCAAATCGCCAAATCTTAATGAAGCTACTTATTGCTTCAGTCATGATGTTTGGCTTTGGTTATGCCTTGGTTCCTATGTATAAAGCCTTGTGTGAGGTTACTGGGATTAATGTTGTAACGAGTAAAAATGACTATGGTGTCAGAGCCTTCAGCCCAAATAGGGTTGGTAATACCCAGGTTAACTATGCACGTACGGTGACGATTGAGTTTGACTCTAATAGCCGAGGCCCGTTTACTTTCAAACCAGTAAAGAATTTTTTAGAAGTGCATCCTGGTGAAATGACTGAGATTGTTTATGAGGTTACCAACAATCAGAATCGCCCAGTGCGAGCACAGGCAATACCAAGTTATGCGCCTAAAAGTGCTACAGAGTTTTTTACAAAGTTAGAGTGTTTTTGTTTTCAAGAGCAAACCCTAGCGGCAAATGAAACAAAGAAGATGCCGGTAGTTTTTGTGATCGATGCGGGTTTACCGGATGATGTGAAAACCATTACTTTGTCGTATACCTTCTTTGAGCTGGGCATGGGTGGTACACCACCTGCACCAAAGTCAAAGGTGGTGTCGTGAAGAAAAAAAGTAGTTTTATGCAGTCTATGAAAGCCGTGATGTGGGGCTTTTTGGGCGTGCGTAAACAATCAGGTTTGCAGGAAGATGTAGCTTCACTCAGTTTTGTTCACATTATCATTGCAGGTGTTGTTGGCGCCTTGATTTTTATGGGTGTTCTCCTGTTGATAGTGAAAGCAGTTGTGTCCCAATGATTATTTTTTGATTGAATAGAGAGAATAAGATGTCATCCAATTCAAACCCATACTATTTCGTCCCTGGACTATCTAGGCATCCTGCCATGGCCGCCGTCGGCTTAATTGCATTTGGCGCTGGTATGTCTGGCTGGGTAAATCACACTTCTTGGGGCGGCGCCCTGAGCTTGGTTGGTGTGGCATGGATTCTGTTTGTGCTCTATCACTGGTTCGGAGATACGATTGCTGAATCCAATGCTGGTAAGAATGGTATCAACGTTGATATTTCTTATCGTTGGTCAATGGCTTGGTTCATCTTTTCAGAAATCATGTTCTTTGGTGCATTCTTTGCGGCCCTCTTTTACGCACGCAATATTGCAATGCCTTGGATGGGTGACGTTACGAGCAAATTACTTTGGCCTAATTTCCAGGCTGTTTGGCCAAATGATGGTCCTGCTGGATTGGTTGAGAAATTCACAACCATGGGCCCTTGGCCGGTTCCAACCATCAACACATTGTTGTTGCTAAGCTCTGGTGTGACTATTACTATTGCTCACCATGCATTGGTAGAGAACCACATGAAGAAAGCCATTATTGGCTTGGCTGCAACTGTTGGCCTGGGCTTTATCTTCTTGTGTTTCCAAGGCTACGAGTACTACCATGCCTACCATGAGCTTAATTTGAAGCTCACATCAGGTATCTACGGCTCTACATTCTTTATGTTGACTGGCTTCCATGGTTTCCACGTATTCCTTGGTGGCACTATGCTGGCGATCGTATTGCGCCGTATGATTCGTGGCGACTTTACTGCTAAACACCACTTTGCTTTTGAAGGCGCTGCTTGGTACTGGCACTTCGTTGACGTAGTCTGGCTTGGTTTGTACATCGCTGTTTACTGGATGTAAGTTGAATAAAAATCGGGGCTTTAAAGCCCCGATTTGTTTTAGCACTCTTGTTGTGTGCGGTAACGGTTAGTTTGTTCCCACCCTGATGCCAGTAGCCTCAATGAGGCCAAAGTAGTGGGCTAGCAGAATTCCTAAAAATAGCGCGACGGATAACCCAATGCGTAGCATCAGTGAATGAACCATGCGGGAACTATTTCCCCTATCTTTCATCATGTAATAAAGAGCCGATCCTAAGCTAAAAACAATCATTAGTAGGACAATAGGAATAATCCACTTCATCTCAAATCCCTCAATTGAATAAGCTGTTTTTTGCCCTCGTTGCCAAGCGCATAGTTGCTACTTTATCAGCCTTGCTGGTGATTGCGATCGGCTGTGGCGCTGGGGTCTGGCAACTGAGCAGGGCTAACACCAAAATTGCCTTAGCAGCAAATTTACAGGCCCGCCAACAAATGCCGATCTTAAGTGCCAATGCCATACCATGGACTTTGGAAGAGGCTAGTGAACGTCGTATGATTGCTCGTGGGCGATATGTTCCCGAGGCAGCAGTTTGGCTGGATAACAGGCCAAGACCTATTCCTCCTGTTGGTAGCGCCACTGCACAGTCCGGCTTTTACCTGATGATGCCTTTGAGGTTGGAAGGGAAAGATGAGGTTCTTTGGGTGAATCGGGGTTGGGCGCCGCGCAATAATGAAAATCGCGAAACCCTCCCACCCGTGCAAACTCCAAACAAGGTAGTCAATATTGAAGGCGTTGTATTTGCTCATCCCGGGAAAGTCTATGAGCTTGGGAGTAGCAAGATTTCTGCCGATGTAAACAAACCAAGAATTGAACAAAATTTTGATTTAACAGCTGAAGGCAAGTTACATGGTTGGAGTCAAGCGCCCTTTATCTTGCGTGAGATTGAGGTTGGCATAGAGGATGGCTTAATCCGTGATTGGGCACCTCTGACAACTGGGGTCGATCGCCATTATGCTTATGCATTCCAGTGGTTTGCTTTGGCTTTTGCTGGATTTTTATTTTGGTTGCTAAGTGGCCTGCGGCAATATAAACGACAGGGATTAGTGAATGGGGATCAAGAGTGAGTGATAAAGAGTTATTAATTCCAGCTTCACAGGTGGATGCATCTGCGATTAATGCGCGTACGCGTCGTGGCCGCATTCAGATGTTGTTGTTATTGCTGGCTTGTGCCTCACCAGTTCTCGCTTCTTACTTTGCTTATTATGTGATTAAACCTGAGGGTGGAAAAACCAATTTCGGAACGCTCGTATATCCAGCGCAAGAGTTCAATGCGGCGTGGCTTGATACTCCACTCCAGGGTAAATGGACTCTCTTGGTAGCTCGTCCAGCTGGCGAATGTCACATCAAAGATGAGAAATGTATTGAAGCTTTATTTCTGATGCGCCAAACCAAAGTTGCTATGGGTAGAGAAAGTGGACGCTTGCAGTTGATCTGGGTGAATACCGATGGCAAGCCTGTTGACCCTGAAGTCCTAAAGATTTATGACGAAAAGACGGCGGGGCTTAAGGTGCTTACATTGCCTTCCGACCCAAAGAAAAGGACTGAATTTGAGGCTTGGTTAAATAAAGAGGGTGTAGGACAGGAAATTCAGTTGATTGACCCAAGTCCTGCCAAGATGATGTATTTCCCAGTGACAAATTCTCCTAAAGAATTTTCTAGTATGAAGAAAGACTTGGAAAAGCTTCTGAAGTTAAATCACAAGGGCGAAAGTTTGTAATGCCCAGTCTGATTTTATTTCTGGAGCTGGCGGCCATCGCTATTGTTTTTGCTGGCCTACCGCTCTTCTTCATTTGGAAAAAGCCTGGCTATAGCTTGTTGCAAAAACTTAATTGGGTTTTGGTCTTTATGACCTTTGACCTAATTGTATTTGGTGCATTTACACGTCTCACTGACTCTGGGCTGGGCTGCCCTGATTGGCCTGGATGCTACGGTACTTCGAATCCTTTTCATGCACTTGGCGACATTCAGCAAGCTGAGAGCGCCTTGCCGACTGGGCCTGTAACGGTCATTAAGGCTTGGATCGAAATGATTCATCGCTACTTAGCTATGACAGTAGGTACATTGATTTTAGTGCAAGTGGCTATTGCATTTTCTGAACTGAAGTCCTTAGGAAAAAAGCCTTTGTTCGGTAGCTTGGGATTGCTCTTATTAGTTTGTGTTCAAGGCGCCTTTGGTGCTTGGACTGTCACCCTGAAGTTGCAGCCAATCATCGTTTCGATTCATTTGATGTTGGCCTTAGTGTTATTGGCCTGCTTAACAGCGTATGCGCAGCAGTCATGGGAGACCAAGTCCTCTGCTATTCGCACCATTCGGGTACGACCGCTTTCTGCGCAACTCCTCACCCTTTCTTTTATAGTTTTATTCATACAGGTTTTCCTAGGCGCATGGGTGAGTACCAATTACGCAGTACTAGCCTGTCCTGATTTCCCAACCTGTTTGGGAAGTGCTTGGCCTGAGACTAATTGGAGTGAGGGCTTTACTCTCTGGCGTCAATTGGGGCTCAATGCTCAGGGAGAATTTATCTCCCCTGCGGCCCTGCAAACAATCCACTGGGCACATCGCCTCTTTGCCATGCTGGTATTGCTTGTACTTGGGACCCTGGGCTGGAGAGCGCTTGCGCTGGCAACCCCAGTTCTAGCAGGCCTTAGTCAAGTGGCTAAGCTATTGCTCGGAGTGCTTTTATTGCAAGTCATCACTGGTATTTCTAATGTGGTGTTTCAGTGGCCGTTATTGGCGGCTTTATTGCACACTGCTGGCTCTGCGGCTTTGGTATTCTGTTTGGTCAGAATGAGCTATTGGGCATCTTGGAAGCCTTTCATTCAAAAGAAGATGGCGTAAATATGAGCGACTCTAAAACAAGCGCATCAGTGGCTATGCCACGTTGGCGTCAATATTGGGTTTTAACTAAACCCAGAGTGACTCAGCTCGCCGTTTTTTGTGCAGTGATTGGTATGTTCTTGGCGACGCCTGGCATGGTTCCGTATCCAGTGCTATTTGGTGGCATTGTAGGTATCTGGCTTTTAGCTAGCGCTGCATTTGCAGTGAACTGCTTGATTGAGCAAGCCGTTGATGCCAAGATGAAGCGTACTGCTTGGCGTCCATCAGCCACCGGCGAAGTCACACCTTTTCATATCATTATTTTCTCAATTGTTCTGGGTTCACTTGGAATGGTTATTTTGTGGAATTTCTGTAATCCATTAACAATGTGGCTAACGCTTGCTACCTTTGTTGGTTATGCAGTCATCTATACCTGGTTACTAAAGCCTGCCACGCCGCAGAATATTGTGATTGGCGGTTTATCCGGTGCGATGCCACCAGCCTTGGGTTGGGCTGCAGTGACTAATACGCTTTCTGCAGAAGCCTGGCTTTTGGTTCTGATTATTTTTGTGTGGACTCCTCCACATTTCTGGGCACTGGCTTTGTATCGTCGCGATGACTATGTTCAATCGGGCTTACCAATGTTGCCAGTGACTCATGGAGAGCGTTTTACACTTCTGAATATCGTTCTCTATACCCTCATATTGATTGCAGCTACGATGCTGCCTTATATCTATGGCATGAGCGGTATGGTGTATTTAGTTTCGGCAATCATCCTGGGCTTAATGTTCCTGGCCTATGTCATTGCTTTGTTTATTTCCTATAGCGATGCTTTAGCCAAAAAGACCTTCCGCTTTTCTATTACCTATCTTTCGCTTCTGTTTGCAGCGCTTTTGATAGACCATTATTTCCTCTGAGAGTCATATGAATTTTTTGCGCATTTGCTTTTTAGCAATTCTTTGTTTTGTATTGACTGCTTGCAGCCCAAAGCCAGAGTTTAAAAATATTGATATCACTGGCAGCACTGCTTTTGGCAAAGACTTTAGTTTGGTGGACCCTGATGGCAAGGTCAGGACCTTGGCAGACTTTAAGGGCAAAGTGGTAGTGATGTTTTTTGGTTATACCCAGTGCCCTGATATTTGCCCAACAACCTTAACTGAAATGCAGCAAGTCATGACGCTCTTGGGGCCTCAGTCCGATAAGGTGCAGGTGCTTTTTGTCACCGTAGATCCTGAGCGCGATACCGCAGAGATTCTCAAGCAGTACGTCCCTGCGTTTGATCCTCGTTTCTTGGGTTTGCGTCCCGCAGATGAGGCGGCTTTGGAAAAGGTGGCTAAAGACTTCAAGATTTATTACAAGAAAGTTCCAGGATCTAAGCCAGGCTCTTACACCATGGATCACACCGCGGGTAGCTATGCATTTGATCCTGAGAGTCATCTACGTTTATATATCAAGCACGTTCAAGGTCCAGAGACCTTGGCGCATGATTTGAAAGAACTGCTGAAGTAAAAAGTTTGCAGCTTAAGCTAATTAAGCTGCTTGCAACAGGCCGCGCATCTTTTTGAGAGCAGCCGTTTCAATTTGGCGAACACGTTCTGCTGAGATGCCATATTCATCGGCTAGGTCATGCAGTGTTTTAGTGCCATTGCCTTCGGCATCCATAGCTAGCCAACGAGATTGCACAATATTGCGACTACGCTCATCTAAAGCCATCAGTGCTTGGTCTAGTTTGGGACCTTGCAAGGCATCTGCTTCGGCGCTGGCAATGCGAGCAGTAGGCTCTTGTGAGTTATCCGCCAACCATTGAATAGGGGCGTAAGCAGATTCATCATCGCTGTCATCACCTTCTAAAGCGACATCACCACCAGCAAGGCGCATTTCCATTTCTTTAACATCAGAACCTTTGACATCCAGTGCTTTAGCCAAGGCTTCAACTTCACTAGGTGTAAGTGCACTTAATGTAGGTTTATTGCTACGTAAGTTAAAGAATAATTTGCGTTGTGCTTTAGTAGTTGCGGTTTTTACTAAGCGCCAATTCTTGAGAATGTACTCGTGAATCTCTGCTTTGATCCAGTGGATTGCATACGACACTAAACGTGCACCATTATTTGGGTCATAGCGTTTAACGGCTTTCATCAAGCCAATATTGCCTTCTTGAATTAAGTCAGCATGCGGGATTCCATAGCCAAGATATTGGCGAGCAACAGAAACTACTAAGCGTAAATGAGAGAGCACTAAGGTTTTAGCGGCATCGACATTTTCAGTACGACGAAATTCCTGCGCAAGATGTAACTCTTCTGCAGCACTAAGCATTGGCACGCGATTAACGTACGAAATGTATGAATCGAGAGTGCCAACCCCAAGTGTTGGCAGCATCGGAAATGCAGACGCCGACGCAGTCTGCGCGACTGGCAGCGTTTGCAAATTCGGATTGTCGGATTTCTTTTGAACCATTTTTTGTATAAATTAGGTGTTAATAGAGATCCATTTTAGCACTCTTGTCAAGAGAGTGCTAATGGTTTTAATGACCTGTAAGCTATTGATTTAATTGAACAATTCAGATGAATATTGCCCTGCTGTGAAGGGGGCTAAATCTTCAATCCCTTCGCCCTTACCTAGGGCTAGGACAGCGGGTTTCGGGTCATCTTGTAGGGTGTGGGCTAGAGCGCAGATCACGCCCCCCTTGGCGGTGCCATCAAGCTTGGTAACGATGATTCCAGTGAGGCCAAGAGCGGCATGGAAGGCCTTTACCTGGCTTAAGCCGTTCTGCCCGGTATTACCATCCAAAACAAGCAGAGTGTGGTGAGGCGCCCCAGGAAGCGCTTTACCAATGACACGTTTTACTTTCTTGAGCTCTTCCATGAGGTTGTCCTGGGTAGCAAGACGCCCTGCAGTGTCAATGATGAGAATATCGTTCTTGCGGGAAATGGCAGCATGAATGGCATCGTGAGCAACAGCGGCTGCATCACCACCTTCTTGAGTAATAACGTCAACCTGATTGCGTCCACCCCACTCCTGAAGCTGGTTACGTGCCGCAGCTCTGAAGGTATCACCGGCAGCTAAAAGAACTGACTTACCTTGAGACTGAAAGAGTCGGCAGAGCTTGCCAATGGTCGTAGTCTTGCCGGCTCCATTTACCCCTACAACTAACCACACCTCTGGGGTGTTAGGCTTATCACTTGTAAACAGTGGGTTTGGTGAAGGTTCAATAGCAGTTAATAGGGCGCTGACTTCTTGAATGAGCAGAGCTTGTAACTCCTCTGGACTAGAAGCCTTTTCGGATTTTGCTGCTTTACGTAGTTTGGTGATGAGTTGTTCAGTCGTAGGTAGACCCACATCACTTTGAATAAGTGATTCTTCTAAAGTTTCAAACCATGATTCATCAATCTTGCTTGATTTGAAAAGAGATCCGAGGGTTTTACGTAAGCTGAACATAATCGATACAATTTAAAACTTGCATCTTATCAATTTAATTATAGGGATATGGTGATTTAGCAGATGCTTTCCAATTTACTCCGAATTTCCTTTTTATTCTTCGTATTTAGCCAACTTACTTGGGCTGCTGTTCCTGATTCAGGGGATACGCATGAGTATCAGTTGAGCAACGGCCTCAAATTGATTGTCAGGGAAGACCATCGTGCGCCAACGGTAGCTCATATGGCTTGGTATCGTGCTGGATCCATGGATGAGGTCAATGGCAAGACTGGAGTAGCTCATGTGCTTGAGCACATGATGTTTAAAGGCACTGACAAAGTAAAGGCAGGCGAATTTTCTCGCTTGGTAGCTGCGGTCGGTGGGCGCGAGAATGCATTTACCTCGCGGGGTTACACGGCTTACTTTCAGCAAATTGAAAAATCAAAATTAGAAGACGTGATCAAGCTTGAAGCCGATCGCATGTCTAACCTCAATTTTGACGATGCAGAATTCTTAAAAGAAATTCAGGTCATCATGGAAGAGCGCCGCTTACGAACAGAAGACAATCCTAGTAGTTTGCTCAACGAATCATTAATGGCAACCGCTTATATGAGTTCACCATATCGCCACCCCGTTATTGGTTGGATGAATGACTTAGAGAATATGAAAGCATCCGATGCGCGAGATTGGTATCGCAGTTGGTATAAACCAAACAATGCAACCGTAGTCATCAGCGGTGATGTGGATGCTAAAAAAGTGTTGAATATGGCGGAGAAGTATTACGGCGCTGCCTCTGCTCATGAGTTGCCAGTGCGTAAGCCACAAATTGAGCCGCCTCAAAAAGGGATAAAGCAGGTTCAGGTAAAGGCGCCAGCTGATAGCGCTCAATTAGCCATGGCTTGGAAGGTGCCCCGCCTTGAGCCTGGCAAGCTAGATGACCCCGAGCCATATGCTTTAGAGCTCCTCACAGCAGTGCTGGATGGCTATGACAATGCCCGCTTAAATCGCACTCTCGTTAAGCAGGAAAAAGTAGTAAATGATGTGGGTGTGGGCTACGACATGATTTCTCGTGGACCAGAGCTATTTTTAATTAGCGCCACGATGGCTAAAGGAAAAACAGTCGATCAGGCTCAGGCAAGCATCCGCAAGGCGCTTGACGAATTAAAGCAAAAAGGGATTCTGGAGTCTGAGCTCAAGAGAATCAAGGTGCGCATTCTGTCTGAGCAAATCTATAAGCGCGACTCTATCTTTGGTCAAGCAATGGAAATTGGCAGCACAGAGATGGCAGGATTTTCTTGGAAGGACATCGATTACATGTTAGAAAAAATGCAATCCATTACCCCCGCACAAGTTCAAGCTGTTGCTAAGAAGTACCTAGTTGATGAAGGTCTCACGATTGCGGTATTAGATCCTCAGGTGCGTCAAGCTGCTGGTAAGGAGGGCAAGTGATGAATTTCTTCGTTAAGAGTATTTCAGTTTGCCTCTTTACTATTGGCTTGCTTAGTAATGCCAACGCTATCTTGCCTATCGAGAAGTTAGATTCTTATAAGGGCGCCAAGGCATATTTAGTGCAAACCAAAGCGCTGCCGATGGTAGACATTGAAGTGAGCATTGATGCAGGCGATCGCTATGACCCTGCCGGCAAAAGCGGCCTAGCTGATATGGTTGCAGGCCTGATGAATTATGGGGTGAAGGGCGAAAAAGGGGTTCTCACTGAAGCTCAAATAGCTGATGAAATTGCTGATCTTGGAGCTAATATTGGCTTATCTGTGAGCGGTGAGCGAGCAATCTTGCGCATTCGCAGTTTGAGCCGAAAAGACTTGCGCGATAGAGCAGTACAACTAGCCGCTGCTATGTTGAGCGCGCCGACTTACGATTCAAAAATTGTTGAGCGTGAGAAACAAAGAACGATAACGAGTTTGCTTGAGGCGGAAACTAAACCCGAGTTTGTTCTCGAACGTCGTTTTAAAAAATCAGTGTATGGAAACTATCCCCTAGCTGATTCACCAACAGTGAAATCAGTTGCTGCTGTAAGCGTGAATGACTTAGTGCAATTTCATAAGCAGTTTTATCGCGGTGATCGCATGATTGTGAGTATTGTTGGCGATGTTGACCGTGCTCAAGCAGAAGAAATCATCAAAGCTTTGTTAAAGCAGATTCCTGCTTCAGGACAGCCCATCGCAAAGTTGCCTGAACTCCAGCGCTCTCCTGTGGAGCCTCTGGCGCAAAGAGAAATTCAAATTCCTTTTGACTCTCAGCAGGCCCACATTGCTATGGGGATGACGGCGGTTGCTCGCAACAACCCTGATTACTTCCCCTTGCTAGTTGGTAACTATGTTTTGGGCGGCGGCGGTTTCGTCTCTCGCTTGATGGCTGAGGTGCGCGAGAAGCGCGGTCTGGCATACAGCGTGTTTAGTTACTTTATTCCTGGAAAAGAGAATGGCATTTTTCAAGCGGGCCTACAAACCAAGAGTGATCAGGCTGCGCTGGCTTTAGAGGTGATGAGTTCTACCACTGCTCAATTTATTGCTGATGGACCCACTCCATCTGAGCTTGTGGCTGCTAAAGCAAACTTAGTGAATGGTTACCCATTGCGGATTGATAACAATCGCAAGTTGTTGGACAACGTGTCTTCAATTGCATGGAATGACCTGCCGCTCGATACGATGGATCTATGGACTAAGCAAGTTGAGGCGGTAACTTTAGAGCAGGTAAATGCTGCATTCAAAAAATATCTTGCAATGGATCGTATGAAGATTGTTGTATTGGGAGCAAAAAATAAATAAGCTCAATAAAGCAAACAAGCCTCTAAAGACTGAGCCGCCGAAGAAGGTGCGGATTATTGGCGGCAATTGGAGAAGTCGTTTGCTAACAGTTTTGGATCTTCCTGGCCTACGCCCTACAACTGATCGTATTCGGGAAACGCTATTTAATTGGCTAGGACAAGATTTAACGGGTATGCGATGCCTAGATCTTTTTGCGGGTACCGGCGCTTTGGGTTTTGAAGCCGCATCAAGAGGTGCTGCATTAGTAGTATTGCTTGAGAAAGAAAAAAGGGCTTGCGCAAATTTAACGGCCAATTTTGCCTTATTGCAGTCTTCACCAGCCGCTGGCCGCGTAGAAATTTTGCAACGAGATAGCCTTGAGTTTCTGAAGCAGCAGGCAGATCGCTCCAGTAATTTAATTTTTATTGACCCACCATTCCAGGATTCGGGCTTATTAGATCGAGCCGTCATTCAGGCTGGTAGAGTGTGCGATGACTCTGCTGGCGGTGGTATTTATGTGGAATTTCCCTCTAGCCGTCCACGCGAGGAGATAGAGGCCTTACTACCGGACTGGCATTGTGGAAAATACTTAGAAACTGGACAGGTAAAAGCCTGTCTATTTCGGGGTGGAAGAGGCTAAACTCTTGCCTGTAGCCGATAAAGCCTTAGGAACGTTATGACAGTTGCCGTATACCCTGGAACATTTGATCCATTTACTCGTGGTCACGAGGACTTGGTGCGCCGCGCATCGAGCATTTTTACAGAGTTGATTGTGGGTGTTGCCGACAGTCGCAGCAAACGTCCATTCTTCAATTTAGAAGAGCGCATTGTTATCGCAAAGGAAGTGCTTGGCCACTATCCGAATGTAAAAGTCGTTGGTTTTACTGGCTTGTTAAAAGATTTTGCACGAGAGCATCAAGCGCGCGTGATCGTACGGGGTTTACGCGCCGTATCTGATTTTGAGTATGAGTTCCAAATGGCAGGCATGAATCGTTATCTGCTTCCTGATGTCGAAACGCTGTTCTTAACCCCATCCGATCAGTATCAATTTATCTCGGGCACTTTTGTACGTGAGATTGCTTCAATGGGTGGTGATGTGAGTAAATTTGTTTTTCCTTCAGTGGAAAAATGGCTCGTCAAAAAAATTGCATCAGGCACTCAGAATAGAGAGTGACCAAATGAAATTTGGCGAGTAAATCATGGCATTAATGATTACGGACGAATGCATCAACTGTGATGTCTGCGAGCCAGAATGTCCGAATGATGCCATTTACATGGGTCTGGAGATTTATGAAATCAATCCTGATAAATGCACTGAATGCGTAGGTCACTATGATGCCCCCCAATGTCGCCAGGTCTGTCCAGTCGACTGCATTCCATTTAATCCTGAGCACACCGAAACTCAAGAACAGTTAATGGTGAAGTTCACGCTTTTAACTGCTGCCAAAAAATCCAATACAGCTTAACCCTTGGAGTGCAACTCCATCATAGCGGTTTGAGCATCGCCTTTAAAAAAGAGCGGCAAAATTTGTAGGCTATTTTCAATGCTGGCATCAATGAGTTTTTGCTCAGCCAATTGAGGTCTACGCAATACATAATCTGCAACATCCATAGGGCGTCCATCACCAGCCACATCTCTGGGGTGGCCAATGCCTAAGCGTAAGCGCCAATAATCTGGGGTACTTAAATGTGCTTGGATATCTTTCAAGCCATTGTGCCCGCCAGTGCCGCCACCTAACTTCAGGCGTGCAGTACCAGGCTTTAAATCCAGCTCATCTTGCACCACCAAAATATCTGCAGGAGTGATTTTGTGAAAGCGGCATAGCGCGCCAACCGATTGACCGCTAAGGTTCATGTAAGTGCTGGGCTTTAGAAGGTAAAGATCTTCGCCCTCCCACTTAGCTTTAGCTACTTTGCCATGAAAGCGTTTTTCAGATTCAAAACGAGTGCTTAGTTGTTTTGCCAAGGTGTCAACAAACCAGAAGCCAGCATTGTGCCGATCTTCGACATGCTCATCTCCAGGGTTGCCTAGGCCAACAATTAATTTAGTCATGCTGAGAGTTTAAAGATATAAAAGTATTTCGCCAAAAAAGATTGAAAACTTGGGGCAATAAAAAAGGCCCGCTTGCGCAGGCCTTCTTGTACAAGCGATAAAGCTTAAATAATTAAGCTTTATCCTTTGGTGCTTCAGCTGCAGGGGCAGCCGCTGCTGGTGCAGCAGGCGCATCTGTAGGCTCAGCAGCTTTAACTGCTGGGATACGTGCGTTAGCAAGTACTGGGTTCTCTTGCTCAACATGCAATACCAAAGTAACGCCTTTTGGCAATGCGATGTCTTTAGCGTGAATACCGTGACCAACTTCAATCTTCGCCAAGTCCACTTCAATGAACTCTGGCAAGTCTGCTGGCAAGCAAGAAACTTCGAGTTCAGTAAGGATGTGGCTAATAACAGCACCTTGCAATTTCACAGCAGCTGAAGTGTCAGCATTTGTGAAGTGCAATGGAACGCGCATATGAACTTTCTCAGTCGCAGATACGCGCTGGAAGTCAATGTGCAATACCAATGGCTTGAATGGATGCATTTGGTAATCGCGCAACAACACTTTTTGTGTCTTACCGCTAATTTCCAAATCCAAAATGGATGAGTGGAATGCTTCCTTGCGGAGAGCATGGAACAATGCGTTGTGGTCTAACTCGATGACCAAGGCTGGATCTTTACTACCGTAAACGATTCCCGGAGTTTTTCCGGAATTGCGCAGACGGCGGCTCGCACCCGTTCCCTGTACGCTTCTTTCAAAGGCAACTACTTTCATGATGATTTCCTAGTTAAGGTTAATTTCCGTTCGCGACCAAACAGAAAAGCCTTCAATTATATCGTGGGAAAGGGCGTTTTTGCCTACAAAAGGCTTAAAACTGCTAAAAACCGGGGTAAAACGGTGATTTTTGGCTTATTCGGCAAACATCGACATCACTGAATCACCTTTGCTAATACGGGAAAGGGTTTCAGCTAGTAGTGGGGCTACGGTCAATTGGCGAATTTTGGAGACTTTTATTGCTTCTGCGGTCAAGGGGATGGTGTCAGTAACAACCAATTCATCCAATTCAGAAGCCGCAATACGGGCTACAGCACCGCCTGAGAGCACGGCATGTGTACAGTAAGCGGTAACTCCCTTAGCGCCACGCTCTTTAAGCGCTTCAGCGGCTTTACAGAGTGTTCCACCGGTATCGATGATGTCATCCATGATGACGCAATGGCGGCCTTCTACTTCGCCAATGAGGTGCATTACTTCGGATACATTTGCTTTAGGACGACGTTTATCAATAATCGCCAAATCAGTGCCCAATTGCTTAGCCATTGCACGGGCTCGAACCACACCACCAATGTCTGGAGACACGATGATCAGATCTTTTTTAGTTTTCTGCGCCTCTAAGTCAGCCAAAAGGACTGGGGAAGCATAAATGTTATCTACCGGGATATCGAAGAAACCCTGAATTTGGTCGGCATGCAGATCCATAGTCAAAACACGCTCAATGCCAGCTACTGACTGAAGCATGTTGGCCACAATGCGAGCGGAAATAGCTACGCGAGCAGAACGAGGGCGGCGGTCTTGACGGGCATAACCAAAGTAAGGAATCACTGCGGTTATGCGGCTTGCAGATGCTCGTTTCAGAGCATCAATCATGATCATGAGCTCCATCAAGCTGTCATTTGTAGGTGCGCAGGTTGATTGGATCACCACGACATTTTTGCCGCGGACGTTCTCTTGAATTTCTACTTGAATCTCGCCATCAGAGAATCGGCCAACAAAGGCTTTTCCCATTGGGAAGTTGAGTTCTTTGGCTACAGCCTCAGCCAAAACGGGATTTGCGTTGCCTGTGAAAAGAGTCAATAAATCTGCGTTTGTGGAGGACATAGTCTTATGGGTTTTGTCGGGTCAAAAGGTTATCTTTATCGTTTCTACAGCACTTGGCAGGGGAAGAAGGATTCGAACCTTCGCATGCTGGAATCAAAATCCAGTGCCTTAACCAGCTTGGCGATTCCCCTACAGGTCAATCTGAAGAAATCAAATTGTAAGCGGGATTTTTATTTAGCCCCCGAACAACCCGACCTACCCACCCTTCAGGAAGATTTTGTAGAAGATTTTCTAGTTTTGCGTTATCAGTCTTAGGGTCTAAGGCTGCAAATACGCTACTTCCAGAACCAGACATTCGGGGCTGTGAGCCCGGTACTACCTGGGTAATCCAATCCAAAGCTTGCTTCACTTCTGGGCAAATCCGCATCGCTACAGCCTGACAATCATTCGATTGATATAACAATGGCGATGCAAGAAAGCCATCAATTGTAATCTGAGCGTGATCTCGGGTCAATTCCGGGTCTTGAAAAATGCTTGAGGTTGCGATGCCCTGATTGGGAAATATCACCAAAAAATCAGGGGTTTGGAGGGAAATTTCTTGAATTTTCTCCCCAATGCCTTCAACAAAGGCATTTTGACCAAAAATGAAGAAGGGGACATCAGCACCTAGCTGAAGCCCTAGGGTGCAAAGCGTTTCTTTGGAGAGATTGAGATTCCAAAGGACGTTCAGACCAATCAATGTAGTTGCGGCATCAGAGGATCCGCCCCCCATGCCTGCACCCATCGGGATTTCTTTGTGAAGATTAATTTCAACACCAACCTCAATCTTGCAAAAATCTTTTAGTAGATTAGCTGCGCGAACTACCAAATCTTGTTCGGGCAGCACTCCTGGAATGGGATTAATGCGGCGCACTTCATTTTCAGAAATGCGTTTTAAGTGGATGGTGTCACACCAGTCAATCAGTTGAAAGACGGATTGGAGCAGGTGATAACCGTCTGCTCTTCGTCCGACGATGTGTAAAAAAAGATTGAGCTTAGCCGGCGAACGAAGAGATAAAAAATCGTGTTTCGCCATTGTTCTTTTACTTAGTCATTCGGGCGGTCAAACACGAGGCGTATATCAATCGATCCGATATTCGAGCTGCGGGTCATTGTGAGCTTTTCGAGACGATTGGTATTGCTCCAGGTGTAAACCAAGTCCCAACCATCCTGACTAATTTTGCTAACTTGACCTTTTGCATTTCTATCAACACTTGCTTCACTTCCAGGTCGCACTTCGCCTCTTAACCAGTTTGATAATCCGCGCGCTGGTAGTGGTAGGCCTAATGTATTTTGCACTAAGGTATCTGCATCAACTGCAGTCACTACTTTGCCATCACTTTCGAGCGTGGCTTCACCTGGCGTAATGGTAATTTTGGCAATCGAGCCACCCATGGGATTTCGTATTTCTAAAACATCTTTTAATGCTTCTTGAGTCAAGGTAAAACCACCAGAGCCACCTTGGTTTTGAGACTCAGTTAAGCCAATGATTTTGACGGCAAAGCGCCCATCCCATGATCCCTTAGATGCTTGGTCATTCCTTGCCCAGTCTGGCTTTAGACGTTGTAAGGTTTCTTTCAGGGTTGGATTATTGGTGTCTATTTTTTGTCCCTGGCGCCACATCTCTTCTGCTTCCGCACGGCGATTCATAGCCCACAACACTTCACCGGTATGAGCCGCAATATCCGCTTCTGGTTTCATAGCAAATGCTTGTTGTAATTGCTCTAATGCAAGGGCGTTTTTACCGAGACGAAAATTGACCCAGCCCAAGCTGTCCAAAATAAAACTATCTTTTGGAGATAGTTGATGCGCTTTACTGATGAGCGCATATGCCTCAGGTAACTTCATATTGCGGTCGGCTAAAGAATAGCCAAGGGCATTCAGGGAATTTACATCGTTTGGGTTCTTGCGCAAAATATCACGCAAGGTTTTTTCCATCACATCCATGCGACCTACTTTTTCAGCAGACATGGCATAGGTATAAAGTAGGCCGGGATCTTTGGGTGGAATCTTGACAGTAGATGCGATTTCATAAAAAGCGCGCAAAGCATCTGACTCATCTTTCGCTTTAGCAAGCAATGCTTGCAATTGCAAAAGAGTGTTTTCTTGTTGGGCAGGAGTTTGTTGGCGCAATATGGTAATTGCTGGCTTGACGGCATCAGACCAACGATTGCTTAAGATCAACAGTGTTACCAGGACTTCTTTAGGTTTGGTATCTGAGACTGGAGAGAGTTCATCCCAAGTTTTGGCAGCTTGCATGGCTAAATCTGGGGAGCCGCCTGCAATTGCAATTTCCATCGCTCTTTGGGCAAGCCTGGGGTCCTGGTATTGGCGCGCCATCTCCAGATAGGTGTTGTAAGCCAAGCCAGCCTCACCCCGCTGAAGGGCGATTTCGGAGGCGAGCACCTCAAAGACCGCTTCGCCAGATTGCAATCCATTTGCCTGGGTTTGGGCATGGGCTGATGAAATGACTCCACCAGTGAGGGCCGCCAGGAATAAACCCTTTAAAAGGGGTTTCAGTGTGAATTTACTCATAAGCACATTCTAATATGCGAATCTACAATCCATTTATGCCAGAACTTCCAGAAGTAGAAGTCACCCGATTAGGAATCGCCCCCCATCTTGAGGGGCGCAAGGTCAGCGCCGTCAAGATTATTGATGGACGCTTGCGTTGGCCAGTGCCCGCCAACCTCTCTAAAAGCTTGCCTGGGCAAACAGTGCATGCCATTGAGAGGCGTGGGAAGTATCTTCTATTACAAATGGATACGGGCTATTTGCTGATTCATTTGGGGATGACGGGAACTTTGCGCGTGCTCCCAAGCTCGGACCCCCTCAAGATTCATGATCGCGTGACGCTAGAGTTCGGTAAGTTCAGTTTGCGTTTACATGATCCACGAAAATTCGGCGCAGTCTTATGGCATCCCAAATCAAAAGGCCCTATTGAAGTATTTGCGCTTTTGCAAAAGTTAGGCGTTGAGCCATTTTCTCCAGAATTTGCGGGTGAGCTGGGCGCGGATATTTTGTATCAAAAATCCCGCAAACGCAGTGTTGCTGTGAAGCAGTTTCTTTTGGCAGGGCAAGCGGTTGTTGGTGTCGGCAATATTTATTGTTCTGAAAGTTTATTTGAGGCGGGTATTCATCCAGCTAAAGCTGCAGGAAAACTCACACGTCCGCAATGCTCTCGTTTGGCTGAAGCGGTGAGATTGATTTTGAAAAAGGCTATTGCAGCTGGCGGCAGTAGTTTGAAAGATTTTGTAAATAGCGATGGTGATCCGGGGCACTTTATGGTCCAAACCAAAGTCTATGACCGCAAAGGCTTGCCGTGTAAGGTGTGTAAGTCGCCTATTAGTCAGATAGTGCAGGGCCAACGCTCCACTTATTTTTGTACTCAATGTCAAAAACGCTGATTAACACATTTGCATCAAAGCTTGTTGCTTGGCATGTGATCAGTGGGCGCTCAGGCTTGCCTTGGCAAGGTAATCGAGATCCTTATGCAGTGTGGGTTTCAGAAATCATGTTGCAACAAACTCAAGTAGCCACTGTACTTGAGCGCTACCCACGTTTTATGAAACGCTTTCCAACAGTTAAAAAATTAGCCGCTGCTGATATCGACGAGGTATTGGCCGAGTGGGCGGGATTAGGATATTACTCGCGCGCTAGAAATCTACACGCGTGTGCAAAGCAAGTCATGACAGAGTTCGGCGGTAAGTTTCCAAGTGACCCCATTTTGCTTGAGCAATTAAAAGGGATTGGGCGATCTACAGCTGGCGCAATCGCTGCATTTGCTTTTCATGAGCGAGCACCTATTTTGGATGCAAATGTGAAACGCATTCTGGCACGTTTATTTGCGATTGAAGGTGCGATACAAGATAAGAAGATCAACGATCGACTATGGGATTTAGCAATAGATTTACTACCAACTAAACCTGCAGATATGCCGGTCTATACCCAGGCGCTGATGGACTTTGGCGCTACTTGGTGTACGTCACGCAAACCAGTATGTTTAGCATCTGAAAAAAAATGCCCATTCGCAAAAGACTGCCAAGCCAATTTAAGCGATCAAGTTCTTTTGCTTCCACAAAAAACCAAGAAGACCAAATCCCCAGAATTTGATTGCAATATGTTGTTGATGCGTTCGGGTAACTCTATCCTCTTGCAAAAGCGCCCAAGTAAAGCTATCTGGGGCGGTCTGTGGTCTTTGCCTGAGGGGCCGTGGACTCCTCGGGTAGCTCGAACAAAAGTTATTGAGATAAGCCCACAGGAATTATTTACAGCTACATTGCCTGAAGAAAAATTGGCGGCCCTTACAAAAGCTTGTAAAGCCATAAAGCAGACCGAAGAAATTAAGCATGTCTTTACGCACAGACGCTTGTGGATGCAGATATGGCAGGTAAGCGCTCCAAAAGAGTTGGCCTTCTTAAATCCAGATCTGAAGTGGGTGCCGTTGGCTCAGCTAGGGCGCCATGGTCTGCCGCAGCCGATTAAGCTTTTGCTGCAGGAATTGAATCTAGTTCGCGGTGACGATCTAAAAAATTAAGCTGCAAGTCCATCAGGTCCTTTTGGGCGCGGAAGTGTTCACTCAGGCGGCCTACGAGATAGACAGAGCGATGTTGGCCACCAGTACAACCAATAGCAACCGTTAAATAACTGCGACCATCAGCAATGTAATGGGGCAACCACTTGTTAATGAATTGGGTGATGTCGGATTCCATGCTCATGACTTCTGGAATTTTTCCCAGAAATTCCTTAACGGGCTTGTCATTGCCGGTCAGTGGTCTGAGCGCTTTGTCATAGTGTGGGTTTGGTAGACAACGCACATCAAAAACTAAGTCCGCTTCGCTGGGCACACCCTTTTTAAAGCCAAATGATTCAAAAACTACTGTGAGACCTACCGGTTTGTCTTTGAGGAGATCTTGAATCCAGGAACGCAGTGCATGAGCAGGTAGGTTGCTGGTATCGATGCTGTGCGCTTGGGCACGTAGGGGCTCGAGCAAATTACGCTCTTTATCAATTGCCTCAATCAGAGTTGCCGATTGAGATTGTTTGCCATTAGTGGATAAGGGGTGGCGACGACGGGTTTCTGAGAAGCGTTGCACCAAAGTATTGGTATCGGCATTCAGGAATACCACTCTGACCTGATGATTTTTTCGTAGGTTCTCGAGAATGGACGGCAAGTTTGCAATGGATTGTCCGCGACGAGCATCTATGGCGACCGCAACTTGCTCGCACTTTTCTTTTTCAAGAGTGGAGATGAGGTTTTCAAGAAGTGAGACAGGAAGATTGTCTACGCAGTCATAGCCAGCATCTTCAAAAGCCCTCAGGGCTACTGATTTACCTGAGCCTGAGATTCCGGTAATCAGATTGATCTGCATAGCTTAGAGTAGGCGTCCTTGGGACTTTGAGGATTCTGACTCCGCATTCATCTGAATACGTTGACGCTCGATAAATTCTTTTAAGGTATCGATACCGCGCAATTGCAAAATGGTATTGCGTACAGCAGCTTCAACTAATACGGCTAAGTTGCGACCTGCAGCCACCTGAATTTTGACCGTTCGAATTGGGATGCCTAGTACATCAATATGTTGAGTCTCGAGGGGTAGACGCTCAAATTCGCCATCGGTTCTACGAACGAGCTGAACAATGAGGCGCAGTTTTAATTTGCGACGCACTGCGGTTTCACCAAAGATCGTCCGAATGTCGAGCAATCCCAGTCCGCGTACCTCAAGTAGGTTGCGTAAGATGACGGGGCAGCGACCCTCAATGTAATCAGGCCCAAGACGTGCAAAATCAACCGCATCATCGGCCACCAATCCATGTCCACGAGAAATGAGTTCGAGGCCTAATTCACTTTTACCTAGGCCAGATTCGCCAGTAAGAAGTACACCCAAGCCCAGAATATCCATGAAGACACCATGCATTGTGATTTGAGGGGCACCAATTTTAGTTAAGTAAGTGCGTAAATGGTCAATCACTTCCGCAGCAGAAATAGCGGTGGTAAATAGTGGCGTTGAGGAGCGCTGGCAGAATAGTTGCAAGTCTGGATCCGCACTCTTGCCATCAGCCACAATGACACAAGGCGGCATCTTGGAGATCAAGCTAGCAATTTGCTCTTGCCTTTGTTTTGGCTCCAAAGCTGCGTGATATTCAACCTCTTGCTCGCCGAAGATTTGAATACGGCTTGGGTGAATAAGGTTTAAGTGACCCACTAAGTCGGAGCTGGCCGCAGCTATTTTTACAGCTTCTGGTGGGAAGGTGCGGTCGGCGCCCTCAAGACCGCCAATCCAAGACAGCTTTAATTCTGAAACATTGTCATCAAAAATCTGCTGAGCAGTTACTCCTTCTAGGAGTAATGGCTGAGTCATTTTGCTGTACCCCAGTGTTGTAAGAGTTCGCAAACCTTTAAGGGGTCTGCAGTAGACGATAAGGTCTCGCGAGCATCGGCATCGGACAGTAGCTGAGCAATCGAAGACAAAATTTCTAAATGTTGTTGGGTGGCTTTTTCTGGCACCAGCAAGAAAATCAGGATGGAAACCGCTTCACCATCCGGAGCTGCAAACTCAATGGGGTTTTGCAGTCTCATAAAAGCTGCGCTTGGCTGCTTTAGGCCTTTCACACGACCGTGAGGGATGGCTACACCAGCGCCGAGCGCGGTAGAACCTAAATCTTCACGAGCATTGAGGAACTCTATAACGGAGTTTGCTGTTATTCCTGTTTGTTTAGAAAACAGTTCTCCAGCGGCTGCAAATGCATCAGCCCTGCTTGTGGCGGGGACGTCTAATGCAATGCAGTCGGGAGTAAAAAGATTGGTCAGGGCATTCATGTGAATTGATTATAGGTGTCCTGAAGTACTAGATCACTCAAAATGCTTTTCGTGGTGATGATCTTGAATCTTTTCTTTATGTTTAACCACTTGACGCTCTAACTTATCAACTACTGCATCCATAGCATGGTAAAGGTCGGCATTGTGTGCTTCAGCGAACAGATCTTTCCCTTTGAGATGAATGGTGATCTCGGCGCTTTGACGGAGGTCCTTCTCCTTAGCCTTGTCTACTACCAGGAAGGCGGACGCATCAATAACGTGATCGAAGTGCTTACGAATTTTGGCTAGACCCGCCTCAAGATGAGAGCGCATGGCAGGGGTAACTTCCACGTGACGGCTATTAATTTTCAAATTCATTAGCGACTCCTTTTATAGATGCGTGCGCATAGTCATGCCCGGGGTACGCAGCAAGCCCCTGAAATTTTTTGTGCTGTTTTTTTTGGAAAATAAACCATGAGCCTCCAGCGTATCAGCGAATTTGCCGAAAACCAAGAGGGAAGTGCAATTTTTATTACTTTAAAAGCGGGAAGCCTTGTCTGGCTTACATCCGGAAGTTTTCGCCCAGATAAACTCTGCGGACAGCATCGTTCTGAATAATCTGATCAGGCTTACCTTCGGCCAATACGCTACCTTCACTGATGATGTAAGCGTGGTCACAGATACCTAGGGTTTCGCGGACGTTGTGGTCGGTAATGAGCACCCCAATTTGGCGGTCCCGCAGGAAGCGCACAATGCGCTGGATTTCCCCAACAGCAATAGGGTCAACACCAGCAAAGGGCTCATCTAGCAGGATAAATTTTGGCTGGGAAGCTAGCGCTCTCGCAATTTCTACCCGCCTACGTTCACCACCCGATAGGGAGAGGGCTGGGTTATTGCGCAGATGACTAATTTGGAGTTCGCCTAAGAGCTCATCAAGGCGATTGGCAATTTCGGCCTTAGTAAGGGGTTTGCCGCCTTGAGCTTGAAGCTCTAAGACTGCCTGAATATTTTCAGCTACGTTGAGCTTTCTAAATACAGAGGCTTCTTGTGGCAAATAGGAGAGACCCATTCGAGCGCGTTCATGAATCGGTAAATGCGTAATATCTGCGCCGTCTAAAACGATATTTCCACCATCGAGTGGGACTAGTCCAACAATCATGTAGAACGAAGTTGTTTTGCCTGCTCCATTTGGGCCGAGTAGTCCTACCACTTCACCGCATCTAACTTGTACGGATACATCACGAACCACGGTTCTTGAGCCATACCGTTTTTTTAGGTTATGGGCGCTTAGTGTGGGAGCATTATCGATGTGGGCTAAATCCGCTGTCATTTCTCTAGGGTTGCTTTTCGTCTTGGTGAAAGGATAGCTCTTGCTAAGGGCAGATCATCTGGTTTTGCATCTTTAGGAGGCGTGACATGATAGTACTGCTTTACGTCATCGTACTCAATTTTCCAGCCCTTTAATTGATCAAGCATTTGCATATTGAGCAAGCGCTTCAAGCTGGCATCGCCTGTCAACGTTAGAAACTCAGTCTTAGCGTCATAGGTAACCTGGGCACCACGGCCTTGCATGAATTCATCTGCAAGGCCTTCGCGACGTTGTCTAAAGCTCGCAACTGCTTCTGGAGTGCCCACGACATCGACAAACTCATAACCCTGAGGATCCACTTCAATGTGGCCATCCTCACCAGTAACAATAATGCTGCCTTTGATCAGCAGTACCTGACCATTGAGGTCATAGATTTGCTTAACGTCGTTTACAGAAACTTTTTCCGCTTCCAGAATGACGGGTTTGTCTTGGTCTGCTTTTTCTGCGAACGACAAAGATGCGTGGGAGAGCCCAAAGCTCAGGAGCGCAAGGCGAACAAATAAAATTTTCACTGATACCATTTTATTGGTGGCTCCGTGGGGCGCGCTCGATACGTCCTTTAACTTGACCGCTGAGCACCATACTTTGTTCGACGTTGTTAAACACGCCACCTTCAGTGGAGTTCATGATCGACATGCCCTGCTCAAGGGTAATTGGCCGATCGGTTTCAATAATGTCATCGTTAATGAGCACTTTGAAATAGCTTGAACTGGCCAACATTCTTAAAGTGGCTGGCTGTGATGCAGTTGCTTCTTGCGCTGGGCGATAGATGCTAGCGTTATTGTATAAATCGAGGATGGTGATATCACCATCGAGATGTCCGGTATCCGATTTCACGGTTACAGGTGCTTTCTCAGCTTGGAACAGGCGCATGCGCGGTGTCAGGATATCGATAGAGGCATCGTCATCATAGTGAGTGACTTTGACACCCAACACTCGGTATTTGGTATTGCCCAATTCATTAAGAGCGGATAGTGCACCATCTTTAATGGTGTAGTCAGGCTCATGCAGGCGCACGCGTTCTAAAGGAGATTTTTCTGGCGGGGTGTTTTTTTGGACCAACCAAAAAGTTGCCAGTGTGAGTGCTCCCATCAAAATCAAGGGCAGCAGGCGCAACAGAGCGCGACCGATGTCCACTTTAATTTGCTGAGGCTTTAACGGCATTGCTTAGCTACGAGCCTTCAGAAGTAATTCTTCGTAGCGATTCTGTGCTTTGAGAATCAGGTCACATACTTCACGTACCGCACTATTACCGCCATTGCGTGTTGTCACCAAGTGGGAAAATTCTTGGACAGCTTCGTGACCTTGTGCCGGGCAAATTCGAAAGCCTGCATTTTTCATCATTTGCATGTCTGGCCAATCATCACCCATAACGGCGCAGTCGGCCGCAGTCAGCCCCAGAGATTGAAGAACTTCTTTCAGGGCAATAGCTTTGTTTTCAACACCCATGTGAACATGTTTAATACCAAGCTCTTCACAGCGTGCCAAAACCATTTTGGAATTTCTGCCGGTAATGATGGCAGTCGGAATGCCGCATTGCTCTAATAATTTGATGCCTAAACCATCTTGAATATCAAAAGCTTTTAACGATTCTTTTCCATCGACGCCAATCCAAACTTGTCCATTTGTTAATACGCCATCAACATCCAATACCAAAAGCTTCACTTTGCCTGCACGCTCCCAGGCCTGTGGATATTGAGCTAATGGGTTGGTGTTATGGGTATTGAAGGCGCTAGGCATAAAAAAGGGCTCGATTACTAATGGAGATTAAATAACTTTGGCTGCAAATAAATCATGCAGATTTAATGCGCCTAATAAATGGCCTTGGTTATCTGTCACTACTAAATGATTGATACGATGTTTCTCCATCATCTCGATCGCTTCTTCAGCAAGTAACTCTGCTGGAATGGTACGAGGATCGGCAGTGGTTGCACTCTTCAGTTTGATGCCGCCAAGGTCGGTAGTTTTTTCCAGAAGGCGACGCAAGTCACCGTCAGTCAATATGCCAAATACTTTTTTGTAGGCATCTAGGATCACGACCATACCCATGCGTTTTGAGGTCATCTCTAACAGGGCATCTTGTAGGGATGCATCAATGGAGATCTTTGGCGTGTCTGCAAGGCTACGCATTACTTCGCTGACATGCATTAATTGCTTGCGACCCAGTCTGCCACCAGGATGAGAGCGAATGAAGTCTTCAGCTTCAAAGCCGCGTGCATCTAGTAAGGCAACGGCTAGAGCATCACCCATGGCTAGTGCAGCAGTAGTGCTGGTTGTAGGCGCTAGATTCAATGGGCACGCCTCTTTTTCAACACTAGTATCTAAATGCGCGTCTGCCAATTTGGCAAGAGAAGAATTTGGAGCGCCAGTGAGAGCAATGAGTTTTGCACCAGTGCGTTTCACGATTGGCACGATAGTCAAAAGCTCATCGGTCTCGCCGGAATTCGAAAGGGCGACAAAAACATCATCTCTAGTAACCATGCCTAAGTCACCATGGCTGGCTTCAGCGGGATGAACAAAAAATGCCGGGGAACCTGTGGAAGCAAAAGTAGCGGCAATTTTGCGAGCAATATGGCCCGATTTGCCGATTCCAGAAACGACGATTCTGCCTTTGCAGCCATGTAAAAGCTCAACCGCCAGGACGAGAGCATCAGCATTTGCGCCCTCAAGGCGATCACGCATGGTTTGCAGTGCAGCAGCCTCTATAGTGAGGGTGTCGCGCGCAAGCTTTAGGGTACGTTCACGAGTCTTAGCTATCATCAAGTAAGTATATGCCGTCAGTCCTTCAATTAACCCTCATTCTCCTGGCCTCGGGTGTGGCCGGAGTGGTTATTTTCCGCTATTTTGGCTTACCCCCTATTTTGGGCTATTTGGCCATTGGCGTCCTCATTGGGCCTAACGCCTTGGGCTTGGCAAATGACTCGGCCACAGTGAAGTATTTGGCTGAATTTGGCGTAGTTTTCTTGATGTTCTCGATTGGCTTGGAATTTAACCTGCATAAATTAAGGGCAATGCGATCGATCGTATTTGGCCTTGGTGGCAGCCAAGTCATCCTGACAATGCTTTTAGCAATCCCCGCCAGTTTGCTAATGAATTGGATTTATCCCATCTCTTGGCATGCTGCGATCGCTTTAGGTGGTGCGCTGGCAATGTCATCAACCGCAATTGTGACCAAATTGATTTCTGATCGCGCTGAATTAGAGACCGAGCATGGTCGCAATGTCGTGGGTATTTTGTTGTTCCAGGATTTAGCAGTGGTCTTTCTGTTGATTTTATTGCCGTCCCTTGGGAAAAATCCTTCCGACTTGTTCGTTGCGTTAACTGCAGCGTCCATCAAAATCACCGTTGCCTTGGTATTGATTTTCTTCATTGGCCAAAGCTTGATGAGTCATTGGTTTAAGTTGGTTGCTAAATTGCGTTCACAAGAGTTATTCATGCTCAATCTGTTGTTGATTGTTTTGGGTATGGCAGCGCTTACCGAGCACTTTGGTTTGTCGCTAGCGCTTGGTGCGTTCTTAGCTGGCATGTTGATTTCTGAAACGCCTTATCGCCATCAAGTGGAAGAGGATATCAAGCCGTTTCGCGATGTTTTGCTCGGCCTCTTCTTTGTGACGATTGGCATGTTGCTGGATTTCAACGTCATTCGTGAGCAGTGGTTATTGGTTTTGGTTTTGCTGGTTGGCCCACTCATCTTTAAGTTTGCCCTTATGGCTTTGCTATCACGGGTCTTTGGCTCTAGTCCTGGCATCTCCATTAGAACGGGCTTGTGCTTAGCTCAAGCGGGTGAATTCGGCTTTGTGTTACTCAATCAAATTGATGGCCTAGATTTAATTGACCCCACCTTGAGTCAAGCAGTATTGGCAGCGATGTTGATCTCCATGTTCTGCGCGCCATTCCTCATTGAATATAGCGATCGCATTGCAATGCGTTTCTCTAGCAATGAATGGCTGCTGCAATCGCTTGCATTAACTCGTGTTGCTGCCAAGAGTGTTCGTAATGAAAACCATGTGGTCATTTGTGGCTTCGGTCGTTCAGGTCAAAGTTTGGCCCGCATGCTTGATCAAGAAAAAATTCCATACATTGCCTTGGATTTAGATCCTGATCGCGTTAAAGAGGCTGCGGCTGCTGGAGATAATGTGGTTTATGGCGACGCTAGTCGTGAAAACTATTTAGTAGCTGCTGGCCTTTCAAGGGCAAAGGCAGTCGTGATTACGTATGCCGACACCGCAGCAAGTATGCGAGTGTTGCGTCAGGTAGAGCGCTTACGTCCTGGTATGACGGTATTAGTGCGTACTAGAGATGATGCAGATATAGCCAAGTTGCAGGCAGCTGGAGCTACTGAGGTCGTGCCCGAACTCATTGAAGGCAGCTTGATGATTGCTTCCCATGTTCTGCTAATCATGGGTGTGCCAATGCGTAAGGTAGTGCGACGCATCACGACAGCAAGGGAAGAGCGTTATAGCTTGCTGAGGGGCTACTTCCGCGGATCTGCGGACGATGACTTTGGTTCCAATGAGTCTTGGCGTTTACATGCCATTACGCTGCTGCCCCATTCAAAAGCAATTAGTAAAACGCTAGGCGAGCTCGAGTTAGAGAAGGAAGGCGTCAATGTTCAGGCAGTACGTCGCAAAGGTCGAAACGCAGATTATGTAAAGTTGGACCCCATTCCGGATCTCAAGCTTGAGGCCAACGACATTTTAGTGATCTCAGGCAATTCAGAGGCAACCGATTTGGCTGAAGCCAAATTACTCTGAGATCAATCTAATAGCGCTGCGCGCTTTTATTGCTTTACTTACTTTTCTTTTTACCGGCTAAAGGAGTAGGCGCTTTGCGAGTTAGTAATGGCGCTAAGTAGTGACCTGTAAAACTCAACTCATTTTTCGCTACATCTTCTGGTGTGCCAGTAGCAATGATTTGCCCACCACCGGCGCCGCCCTTAGGCCCTAAGTCAATAATCCAATCCGCAGTCTTAATTACATCAAGGTTGTGCTCAATGATGACAATCGTATTGCCTTGTTTTTTGAGTGTTTGAATCACAGTTAGCAACAACTGAATATCGTGGAAATGCAAGCCAGTAGTAGGTTCATCCAGGATATATAAGGTTCTGCCGGTGTCGCGCTTAGAAAGCTCAAGAGAGAGTTTCACGCGTTGCGCTTCTCCACCAGAAAGCGTTGTCGCGCTTTGTCCAAGCTTTACATAACCTAGACCAACATCAAGCAGTGTTTTTAGTTTGCGTTTTACAACGGGCACCGCTTCAAAGAACTCATGGGCTTGTTCGATTGTCATCGAGAGTACTTCATGAATATTCTTGCCCTTGTAGCGAATATCTAAAGTTTCACGGTTGTAACGCTTTCCATGACAAACATCGCAAGGTACATAAACATCAGGCAAGAAGTGCATCTCTACTTTGAGAACGCCATCGCCTTCGCAAGAGTCACAGCGACCGCCCTTAACGTTAAAGGAGAAGCGACCGGCTTCATAGCCACGCTCGCGTGAGGCAGGAACACCGGCAAAGAGTTCTCTAATCGGGGTAAATAGTCCCGTGTAGGTAGCTGGGTTAGAGCGCGGTGTTCTACCAATAGGAGATTGGTCAACGCTAATGACTTTATCGAAATGCTCTAAACCCTTCATTGCATCGTGCGCTGCAGGCTCTGCATTGGAGCCATAGAGGTGCTGAGCAACTGCATGATGCAGGGTGTCGTTAATTAAGGTGGATTTACCGGAGCCTGATACACCAGTAACGCAAGTTAACAAACCAACGGGGATTTTTGCATGAACAGATTGCAAGTTATTGCCGCGCGCACCAATGATTTCTAAAAAGCGATCATTTACAGGAATACGTTTTTCTGGAACCGCAATTGCTTCACGGCCTGCAAGGTAAGCACCTGTTAAGGAATTTGGGTTTGCCTCAACTTCAGCAGGCGTACCTTGAGCAACTACTTCACCACCATGAACGCCAGCACCGGGGCCGATATCAATCACCCAGTCAGAGGCGCGAATCATATCTTCATCATGTTCAACGACTAAAACACTATTACCCAAATCACGCAGGTGCTTCAGGGTGCCAATCAGGCGATCATTATCTCGTTGATGCAGGCCAATAGAGGGCTCATCCAATACATACATTACCCCTGTCAGACCAGAGCCAATCTGGCTTGCCAGGCGAATGCGTTGGGCTTCTCCACCAGAAAGAGTGTCGGCACTACGCTCGAGTGAAAGGTAGTCTAGGCCTACGTCATTTAAGAAGCGTAAACGTGCGCCAATCTCTTTGACGATCTTGTCAGCGATTTCTCGTTTGGCACCTTTGAGTTCCAGTGTTTCAAAATATTCTTTGGCTTCTTTGAGTGGTAAGGCACTAATTTCATAGATGGCACGAGATTGTTTCTTCTCACCCACTTTGACAAAGCGAGCTTCTTTTCGTAAACGGCTGCCATTACATTCGGGGCAGGTTTGAACATTTTGATAGCGCGATAGTTCTTCACGAACTGTCATGGAGTCAGTTTCGCGATAGCGTCTTTCAAAGTTGGCAACAATGCCTTCGAAAGCATGTTCGCGAATGCTGTTCTTGCCACGCTCATTGATGTACTCGAAAGGAATAGTGACATCGCCAGAGCCCAAGAGAATCAGATCTTGTTGTTTCTTGTTGAGGGTCTCAAATGGCTTCTCCACATCAAATCCGCCATGTTTGGCAAGGGTCTGAAGGAGTTTGAAGTAGAACTGATTGCGGCGATCCCAGCCTTTAATAGCGCCTGAAGCGAGTGATAAATCAGGATGGGCGACAATACGTTTTGGATCAAAAAAGGATTGGTGTCCAAGTCCATCGCATGAAGGGCACGCACCCATCGGGTTATTAAAGGAGAAGAGGCGTGGCTCTAATTCTTGTAATGAGTATGAGCAAACTGGGCAAGCAAACTTACTAGAGAAAATCATCTCTTTGCCAGTATCCATATCGACGATCATGGCTTTGCCATCCGCCAAACGTAAGGCTGTCTCAAAAGATTCTGCCAAACGTTGCTGAATATCAGGGCGCACTTTAATGCGATCCACTACTACTTCAATAGAGTGCTTATCATTCTTTTTGAGAGTTGGTAATTGATCCACTTCAAAAATCTCGGCTTTTGCTGCGTTTGCTGTGCCGCCACCAGAGCGAACGCGAAATCGCACAAACCCTTGTGCCTGCAGGTCTTGAAAGAGATCAACGAATTCACCTTTGCGCTCGCTCACGACTGGAGCCAAAATCATCAACTTCGTATCTTCAGGCATCGACAACACGGTATCGACCATCTGAGAGACACTTTGCGCCTCTAAAGGCAGATCATGGTCTGGGCAATGCGGCGTGCCTGCGCGTGCAAATAACAAACGCAAGTAATCATGAATTTCTGTAACGGTACCTACCGTAGAGCGTGGGTTATGGCTCGTTGCTTTTTGCTCAATCGAGATTGCAGGTGATAAACCTTCAATCGTATCGACATCTGGCTTTTCCATGAGTTGCAAAAATTGACGGGCATAAGCTGAGAGAGATTCTACGTAGCGGCGTTGGCCTTCTGCATACAGCGTGTCAAAAGCCAATGAGCTTTTGCCTGAGCCAGATAAGCCAGTCAGGACGACGAGTTTCTCTCTAGGGATGTCTAGATTGATGTTTTTGAGGTTGTGGGTGCGGGCACCGCGGATCTTGATTTCGTTATTCATGATTTTTTAGCGTAACTTGTTAATATAGCTCTTTCCCATGAATCCTTCTGAACTTCGCTCCACTCTGGCCTTGGCAGGCATATTTGGCCTCCGTATGCTGGGTCTGTTCTTGCTATTGCCCATCTTTAGCATTCACGCGCGTGGTTTGCCTGGCGGTGAACAGGCCTTTTTGGTAGGTTTGACCCTCGGAATCTTCAATATTGTTCAGGCCTGTTTTCACATCCCTTTGGGGCGTTTATCCGATCGAATTGGCCGTAAACCAGTGGTTTTATGGGGTCTTTCATTGTTTATTGCTGGTGCTTTGATCTCTGCCACTAAGGATGATTTATTGTGGATTGCTATTGGGCGAGGTGTTATGGGTGCAGGAGCGATATCTGCCGCTGTTTCTGCATGGGTTGCCGATCTCACGCGTGAACAAGTACGAACCCGTGCCATGGCTATAGTGGGGGGAAGTATTGCACTGTCATTCGCCCTATCTTTAGTGATTGCCGCACCCATTTACCGAGTGATTAGCTTAAGTGGAATGTTTGTAGTGTTGGCGATTCTTGGGGCGATAGCAATGTTGGTGACGTATTACGTTTTGCCGAGCACTCATCCTGAAGTCGAAGTTCAACAAGCTTCCTTGAAGGAGGTATTCTTTCGTCCGGAGTTGATGCGTTTAAATGTTGGTGTATTTGTATTAAATGCAACCCAGGTGGCAATGTTCTTAGTGGTGCCGCGATTGCTGGTCGATGCAGGTTTGCCACTTTCCTCCCATTGGGAAATTTATCTTCCTATAGTGCTGTTGTCATTTGTTTTGATGGCCCCTGCAATTATTTATGGTGAGAAGAAGCAAAAGTTAAGAACAGTGTTGTTGGCGGCAATAGTTTTACTCTTGATAGCAGAGTGGATTTTTACTCAAGCAAATTCAGTAATGACTATTGCTACTGCATTATTAGTTTATTTTGTTGGCTTTAATTTACTTGAAGCTTTGCAACCCTCTTTGGTGTCGCGTTTTGCTAAAGAATCTAAAGGCACTGCATTAGGTATTTACAACACTACGCAATCCATTGGGCTATTTTCAGGTGCAGTGGTTGGGGGCTATTTAATGGATAGCCATGGTAATTTATCGGTCTTTGCGATGGGTGCGGTACTCCTGGTCTGCTGGCTTATAATTGCTTGGTCGATGGGTGAAATGCCAACGAGAGCAGCAGATTCCAAGGGTGTAAGCACAACGACATAAGCGCAGCTTCATTGATTAAATTAAAGCGAGCAGTTTATTTTTTAGCAGTAATAACAGTAGTATTTTTCTTCGGGAGACAACATGGCTTCGGTAAATAAGGTCATCATCGTAGGTAACGTAGGACGTGATCCAGAGACGCGTTATATGCCAAGTGGCGACGCAGTGACAAATATCTCAGTAGCAACATCTGACCGCTATAAAGATAAACAAACCAACGAAATGAAAGAAACCACAGAATGGCACCGTGTTGCATTCTTTGGCAAGCTTGCAGAAATCGCTGGTCAGTACCTCAAAAAAGGCTCACAAGTTTATGTTGAAGGTCGTTTGCGTACACGCAAATGGACTGACGCTAGTGGCCAAGAAAAGTATTCCACAGAGATCGTTGCAGAAACTATGCAAATGCTTGGTGGTAAGCCAGTAGGCGGAAGCGGCGATGGCGGTGAAAGCTATAGTCGCTCAAAGCCGGCTGAGCAGTCTGCTCCAGCAGCATCAAACGCTGCATCATTAGGTGCAATGGACGACGATATTCCGTTTTAAGTAATTGCAACTAGTGCGGTAATTACCGTAATACCAAAAACCCCTTCTAGGATTTCCTACAAGGGGTTTTTATTTGCCTACATGTCAATAAAGCTACTGTCTTGCGTGCCGAATATTATCTGGCCAGGGTGAATTGTGATCGGTGCGGAAAGGATTAATGTCTAGGCCACCGCGCCGTGTATAGCGCGCATATACAGATAGCTTCTCCGGTTTGCACTGACGCTTGATATCGGTGAAGATGGTTTCCACGCAATGCTCGTGGAACTCGCCTAACTGCCTAAAGCCAATGAGGTAGCGTAATAAACCCTCTTCAAGAATCGGTCTGCCTTGGTAACGAATTTGCACGCTCGCCCAGTCTGGTTGACCGGTAACTGGGCAATTGGACTTAAGAAGATGTGAGACAAGACACTGCTCTATTGGGCCAAAGGATTCATTGACTCCGAGTAGGCCTGGGTCTGCGGGTAGGTTTGGATCTACTTCAATGTCTAATCTGTCCATCAAAATGCCACCCATTTCTTGCATCCCTTTTTTAGAGACTGCTTCTGTTGGGTTAATGCGGGTGGCGATCTTGCTGCCAGCAACTGCAGATAAATCAGTAATGAGTCGCTCCTTAACTTCATTCTCATCCTCAAAGCGTGCGCTGTTAAGGCTGTTGAGATAAAGCTTGAATGACTTGGACTCAATCATGTTCGGTGAGTCTGCAGGAATCTGAAACTCTGCCAAAGCAATTTGTGGTTTACCCTTTTGATTGAGCCAGCCCAGTTCAAAGGCGTTCCAAATATCAACACCAACAAAAGGTAGGGCTTGACCTTCTTTAAGGCCTAACTTCTTTCTGTTCTCAGTTCTGGGGATGGGAAACAGCAAACTCGGATCATATTGATCTGGATATTGCGTTGATTGTCCGAGGGTTAAGGTTGCCATTACAGTATTTCGCTTACTTCTTAGGATTATTTGATACGCCAGATACCACATGGCCTGTTGGTGCAACAGAGGCTGCTGATTGGCAATGACCGGTTTGATCATCAAAGAAAAAGTCGGGTTCGAATTCTCGTAAGAACTCGCTCTTCGAGAGGCCGCCTAAAAACATTGCTTCATCTACATCAATACCCCATGCCATCAGCGTGCGAATGGCTCGTTCATGGGCGGGTGCAGAGCGTGCTGTCACTAAGGCTGTGCGAATGCGCATACCGTTTTCACTAGTGGAGCGTTGCAGTCTGTGTAGGGCTTCTAGCAATGGTTTGAATGGGCCGGGAGGCAAGGGAATATCGACCTTCTTGCTTTCGTGATCCACAAAAGCTTCAAGACCTTTTTTCTGAAAGACTTGTTCGGCTTCATCAGAGAAAAGGACAGCGTCTCCGTCAAATGCAATACGGATTTCATTAGGATGAGACTCCGCGGTTTTGCTGGACTCTGGATACACACGAGCCGCAGGAAAGCCTGCATCAATCGTTGCTCGTACGTCATCTTCATTTGCAGATAAGAAGAGGTTGGCATGTAGAGAGCGCAGATAGTGATACGGAGGTCTGCCCCTGGTAAATACGCCACGCTCTAAATGTAAGCCATGATGCTCGGCGGAGCGGAATACACGCAGGCCACTTACTGGATCATTGCGAGAAAGAATCACTACTTCAACACGTTGCTCACCCTCATCATTAAAAGCGAGGAGTTTCTTTACCAAAGGGAATGCCACCCCTTTTTGAGCAGCCTCACTCAAGCGCTCTAACTGCAACTTCATATAAGCGCTGTCATCAGTTGATTCGAAGATGCGATTTTCTTCCTCGAAATCAAACAGGGCACGCGAAGAGATCGCGACGACGAGTTTTCCGGTGAGTGTGTATGACATTAAATTGGACTTATTTTAGGAACAAGCGATACGCAGGGTTATTGGTTTCATCCCAGTGTGGGTAACCCAAGGTTGCCAAGAAGGTTTGGAATTTCTTCTGCTCATTTTTCGGTACTTGAATACCAATCAGAATGCGGCCATAGTCAGCACCATGATTGCGGTAATGAAATAGGCTGATATTCCAGTTAGGAGCCATACTGGTTAAGAACTTCATCAAAGCACCTGGGCGCTCTGGGAACTCAAAGCGATAGAGCAATTCATCTTTAGCCAGTGCAGAATGCCCGCCAACCATATGACGTAAATGCGATTTTGCTAGCTCGTCATGCGTGAGATCAATCGTTGCAAACTTGGCTTTGCGGAAATGCTTTGCAATCGCTTCGCTATCACCCGATTTTTGTGTGCTGATGCCAACAAAAATATGCGCTTCACTTTGATCACCGATACGATAGTTAAATTCAGTAACGTTACGTTTGCCGAGTAATTCGCAGAAGCGTTTGAAAGAGCCGCGTTCTTCAGGAATGGTGACTGCAAACACCGCCTCACGGAACTCACCAACGTCTGCTCGTTCAGCTACAAAGCGGAGGCGGCTAAAGTTCATGTTTGCCCCGCAAGCCACAGCCACTAGGGTTTTCTTCTTGATACGTTTTTTCTCGACATACCTCTTCATGCCTGCAATGGCGAGTGCGCCAGCGGGCTCAAGAATGCTGCGGGTGTCGGTAAATACATCATTAATAGCTGCACAGATTTCATCTGTGTCGACGGTGACGATTTCGTCCACTACTTTTTTGCAAATACGAAATGTTTCTTTGCCAACCAATTTCACTGCAGTACCGTCTGAGAACAAACCCACGTCTTTCATTTCAATACGTTTATTTGCTTTGAGTGATTGATTCATGGCATCGGAGTCAGAGGCTTGAACGCCAATCACTTTTGTTTTAGGGCTAACAGCTTTGATGTATTCGCCAATGCCGGAAATCAAACCACCACCACCAATAGCTACAAATACTGCATCGATGGGTTTTTCGTATTGAGTAAAAATTTCGTGGGCAATCGTTCCTTGACCTGCGATGACATCAGGATCATCAAAGGGGTGAACGAAAGTTAAGCCCCGTTTTTTGCCGAGAATCTCAGAATGTTTAAAGGCGTCACTATAGGATTCACCATGAAGAATGATCTCCACCCAGGATCCGCCCCTTGCCTTGACTGCGTCAATTTTGACGCTAGGGGTCGTGACCGGCATCACGATGACGGCTTTGCACTTCATTTTGGCTGCCGATAGGGCTACGCCCTGAGCATGATTGCCTGCGGAAGCTGTAATAACCCCGCGTTTTAAGGATTCCGGGGGTAAATGGGCCATTTTGTTATAGGCGCCACGGAGTTTGAAGGAGAAAACCGGCTGGTTATCTTCTCTTTTGAGTAAGACCTGGTTGCCCAAACGCTTAGTCAGTTCTGGGGCGAGCTGAAGTTCGGTTTCTCTGGCTACGTCATAGACGCGAGCCGATAAAATTTTCTTTAAATAGTTCGTTGCCATCCGATGAGCGTACCACGGATGGCTCCTAAGCCCTTAGATTTGCAAGGGTTTATCCCTTTGAGGAGCAACTTTCTCGGAATCCTGCCACTATCAGGTTCACTCAATTAAAATGCTTATTTATCAAATATGTCGCTATGAACGCACCATTAGCTTTGAACCAGTTGTTGGATGCTGAGGCGGGCTCCCCCCGTCTTCGCGAAATTCCCTACAACTACACCTCCTTTTCCGATCGAGAGATTGTGATTCGCCTATTGGGCGAGGAATCATGGCGTGTTCTCAATAACTTGCGTGGCGTTCGCCGTACAGGCCGTTCCGCTCGCATGTTATTTGAAATTCTGGGTGATATCTGGGTGGTGCAGCGCAATCCTTTTTTGCAAGATGATTTGCTGGACAGTCCCGACCGCCGCAAACAATTAATCGATGCTCTTTGGCATCGCTTGGGTGAAGTCAAGAAGCGTAATAGTGGCGATTCTGCTGACCAAGTAGAAATTCTATTAAGTGCCGCTTATCGCGCAATCGAAAATTTCGAAAACGGATTTAAAGAAGTTGAAGTGATTCGTAAGCGTGCCCGTAAGGAGTTAGGCCGCCACACTGCTGCAGACAATATTTGTTTTGATGGTGTGTCTCGTGCAGCTCACGTTACTGATGCAACAGACTGGCGTGTTGAGTTTCCACTCGTTGTTCTAAAGCCGGATTACGAATCTGAAATTCCCGGTTTGGTGAAAGCTTGTATTGAATTAGGGCTGACCATTATTCCTCGTGGAGGGGGTACTGGTTATACCGGTGGCGCTATTCCGCTGTATGCAATGTCTGCAGTAATTAACACAGAAAAGTTGCAAGATATTGGTGGTGTAAAAGCTAAAAAACTGCCAGGCTTAGATCGCGAAGTATCTACTATCTTTACTGGTGCAGGCGTTGTGACCCGTCGCGTATCTGATGCTGCAGAGCATGCTGGGCTTGTGTTTGCGGTTGATCCTACTTCTGCCGATGCAAGTTGTATTGGCGGCAATATTGCTATGAATGCGGGTGGTAAGAAAGCGGTTCTTTGGGGAACTGCTTTAGATAATCTGGCTAGCTGGCGCATGGTGGATCCGCAAGGCAATTGGTTGGACATCGAGCGTCTTGAACATAATATGGGCAAGATCCATGATGTGGCAACTGTCCGTTTTCAGCTCACTTGGTCTGATGGCAATAGCGAGCCTGGTCAACGCATTCTGAAAACAGAATTATTAGAAGTTGAAGGTAGACGTTTCCGCAAAGAAGGTTTAGGTAAAGACGTTACTGATAAATTTTTATCAGGTTTACCTGGTGTGCAAAAAGAAGGTTGTGATGGTTTGATTACTAGCGCAACTTGGGTATTACATCGTATGCCTAAATTTATGCGCACAGTTTGCTTGGAGTTTTTTGGTCAAGCGCGTGAAGCTATTCCAAGTATTGTAGAAATCAAGGCTTACTTGGATGGTTTAAGCAAGCAAGGCGGCCCAATCTTGGCCGGTCTCGAGCACTTAGACGATCGCTATTTAAGGGCGGTGGGTTACTCCACCAAATCAAAGCGCAATAGCCTGCCGAAGATGGTGTTGATTGGCGACATTGCTGGCGATGATGAAGAAGGTGTTGCTGCAGCTTCGAGTGAAGTAGTACGGATGGCGAACTTACGAGTTGGCGAAGGCTTTGTTGCAGTCAGCGCTGAAGCTCGTAAGAAATTCTGGCTTGATCGTGCCCGCACTGCTGCGATTGCCCGTCATACAAATGCTTTTAAGATTAATGAAGACGTCGTGATTCCTTTGCCACGTATGGGCGAGTACACCGACGGTATCGATCGCATCAATATTGAGCTCTCTCTTAAAAACAAGTTGCAAGTACTTGATGGTCTTGAGACTTTCTTGAAAAAGAGCGCATTACCGCTAGGTAAGAGTGATGCTGAGTATGAGATTCCTACAGCAGAAATCTTGGGAGATCGTGTTCAGCAAGCCTTAGAACTCATCGCCAAAGTCCGCGGGCGTTGGGCTGAGTGGCTCATTGAGATGGACTCTTATTTCCCGCGTCTGCAGGATTACAGTCTGCGCGCTTCATGGAAAGAGGAAGTGCGCTCTGAATTGCGCATCATCTTTGGTGGTTTGGCGTTTGAGCCGATTCTGGCCGAGCTAGAAGCAATTCACAAAAAGATTTTGCGTAAGCGTGTATTCGTAGCTTTGCACATGCATGCTGGCGACGGAAACGTTCACACCAATATTCCGGTCAATTCGGATGACTACGAGATGTTGCAAGATGCGCATCGTGCTGTAGATCGGATCATGAAATTAGCCCGATCATTAGACGGTGTGATTTCTGGTGAGCATGGCATTGGTATTACTAAATTAGAATATTTAACTGAAGCTGAACTCAAGGACTTCCGCAGCTATAAGAATCGCGTTGATCCAGAAGGCCGCTTTAATAAAGGCAAGTTGATGCCACATGCTGACCTGAGCATGGCCTACACGCCTAGCTTTGGTTTGATGGGCCATGAGTCGATCATCATGCAGCAAAGCGATATTGGTGCCATTGCCGATAGCGTAAAAGATTGTTTACGTTGCGGCAAATGTAAGCCTGTTTGTTCAACCCATGTACCACGTGCAAACTTGCTCTATAGCCCACGCGACAAAATCCTCGCAACATCACTTTTGATTGAAGCCTTCCTATATGAAGAGCAAACTCGACGTGGTGTTTCGATTCGCCATTGGGAAATGTTTGATGACGTCGCAGCGCATTGCACGGTTTGTCATAAGTGTTTAACTCCATGCCCGGTCAATATCGACTTTGGCGATGTGACCATGAACATGCGTAATCTTTTGCGTAAGATGGGGCAGCAGAGCTTTAATCCTGGCACTGCAGCATCCATGTTCTTCTTGAATGCCACCAGCCCAGAATCGATTAATCTCGCTCGCAAGACCATGATTGGTTGGGGTTATAAGTTACAGCGTTTGGGTAATGATGTCTTGCGCAAGTTTGCAAAACAACAAACTGCTCATCCGCCAGCAACGGTAGGAAAGCCGAGCGTTAAAGAGCAGGTGATTTTCTTTGTAAATAAGAAGATGCCTGGCAATCTTCCTAAGAAAACAGCGCGTGCTTTGTTGGATATTGAGGATGCAAACTACGTTCCCATTATTCGTGATCCTAAGACAACTTCTGCAGACACTGAGGCAGTGTTTTACTTCCCGGGTTGCGGATCTGAGCGTTTGTTCTCGCAAGTTGGGCTAGCTACTCAAGCCATGCTGTGGAATGTTGGCGTTCAAACGGTTCTGCCACCAGGCTATCTCTGTTGCGGCTACCCACAGCGTGGTAATGGCGACTTTGATAAAGCAGAGAAGATGATCACGGATAACCGTGTGTTATTCCATCGTGTTGCCAATACCCTCAATTACTTGGATATCAAGACCGTGGTTGTTTCTTGTGGCACTTGTTATGACCAGTTAGCGGGCTACCAGTTCGAACAGATTTTCCCTGGCTGCCGCATTATTGATATTCATGAGTTCCTGGCAGAGAAGGGCGTGAAGCTCTCTGGCGTAACAGGCGTGAAGTACATGTATCACGATCCTTGCCACTCCCCAATGAAGTTACAAGACCCTCTGAAGACGGTGAATGAGTTAATTCAGCTCGAAGATGGCAAAGCGATTGCGAAGAATGATCGTTGCTGCGGTGAATCTGGCACGTTGGCAGTCACACGTCCTGATATTTCTACTCAAGTGCGTTTCCGTAAACAGATTGAGATGGAAAAAGCAGCGACTGATTTGCGCAAAAACAACTTCACTGGTGAGGTCAAAGTATTAACTAGCTGTCCATCATGCTTACAAGGCTTGACACGTTTTGATGCAGATAGTGACACCACGGCCGATTACATCGTTGTTGAAATGGCTCAGAAGCTACTTGGTAAAGACTGGATGCAGGACTATGTAGCCAAGGCCAACCAAGGTGGTATTGAGAGGGTCCTCGTTTAATGATTCCGAGCAATATCGTTGTGCATCAACAGTCCAAGGTATTGGAGCTCTCATATGAGAACAGCAATACCTATCGTTTGCCTTTTGAATTGTTAAGGGTTTTATCTCCTTCCGCTGAAGTTCAGGGCCATGGGCCAGGGCAGGAAACATTACAGACGGGCAAGCGTGATGTTTTGATTGCTAACATTGAACCTGTAGGGCACTACGCACTCAAGCCCAGCTTTTCGGATGGTCATGACTCTGGCTTGTTTACCTGGGATTACTTATTGTTTCTGTGTGAGAACCAAGAGCAATTATGGAAAGAGCATTTAGATAAATTGGCCGCTGCTGGCTTAGACCGCGATACACCGATGACACAAGCAGGCAGTGCATCAGGCCATTCTTGTGGAAGTCACTAATGAGTAAAACGCACTTCGGGTATCAAAGTGTTGATGAAGCTGAAAAAGCCGGCAAGGTTGCCGAGGTTTTTCATTCGGTAGCCAGCAAGTACGACGTTATGAATGACCTGATGTCATTCGGCCTGCATCGGGTTTGGAAAAAAGTGACGATTGCTCGTGCAAATGTTCGTCCTGGCCAAAAGATCTTGGACATTGCTGGCGGAACTGGTGATCTCGCTGCGGCTTTTGCAAAAGCCGCTGATTGGGGGCGCAACCCAGATGCTCAAGTATGGTTAAGTGATATCAACGCTTCTATGTTGGGTGTGGGGCGTGACCGTCTATTGGATCGCGGTATGGCTTTGCCTTGCGTTCAGTTTGATGCCGAAAAAATTCCTTTTCCGAATAATCATTTTGACGTGGTGACCGTTGCTTTTGGTTTGCGTAACATGACACATAAAGAAATCGCTTTAGGTGAAATGTGCCGCGTAATCAAGCCAGGTGGCCGCGTTTTGGTTTTGGAATTCTCTAAGCCTGATGCCTTTTTGCAACCCGTTTATGACACTTATTCATTTAAGGTTTTGCCTTGGTTGGGCGAAAAGATTGCGCAAGACTCGGAAAGCTATCGCTATTTAGCTGAATCGATTCGTATGCATCCTGATGCAGAAACCCTCAAAGAAATGATGCTGGGGGTTGGTTTTGATGAAGTGGAAACCCACAGGATGACTGGGGGTATCGTTGCCTTACATATTGGTATTAAATACTAATAGTCGTATAGTTTTTAAAGTCTTAAAAACTAAAGAAGTTGAGTAGTTATTAGAAGGGGTAAATATAAAAATGAATAAACATTTTTTTAAAGCAGTTCTCTTGAGTTTTACTTTGATCATTGCAATGGTTGGTCAGGTTGATGCTGCTCGCTTAGGTGGCGGAAGAAGTCTTGGTCGTGCGCCAAGTGCACCAATGCAACGTCAGGCTGCTCCTGTGCAAAAGCCAGTTCAGCAAGCACAACCAACTGCTCCAACCCCAGCTCCTCAAGCACCTGCGCCTAGTCGTTTTGGCGGCATGGGTGGTATTTTGGGTGGCTTAGCAGCGGGCCTGGGGATTGGTTACCTCTTATCGCATTTTGGTTTAGGTGAAGCAGCTTCCTCATTGATTACTGGTTTGCTGATCGCAATGTTGGCTGGCTTTGTCATTATGTTTGTGATTCGTAGATTATTGCCAGCCATGTCTGGTGCTGGTCAAAACTCAAATGTGCCATCTCAAGGCATGCAGCGCAGTAATGTTGAGACTCCAAGACAGGAGCCCGCCTTTACTCCTGCTGCAAATGCATTCGGTGGGGTGAGTGCAGAGCCTGAGGTATTTCAGTCAACCTTGCCTCCTGGTTTCGATCAGCAAACGTTTTTGGAAAATGCAAAACAATATTTTGTCACTTTGCAAAAAGCTTGGGACCAAGGTGATCTTGCATCCTTACGTGAATTTACAACTCCCGATATGTTTGCCACGATTCAGCAAGATTTAGCTGGTAGAACTGATGGCAGCAATCAAACAGATGTCGTGACCATTAATGCTCAGCTCTTAGGGGTTGAGACGGCGGATGCCCATTATTTCTGTAGCGTTCAGTTCAGCGGCATGATTCGTGAGCAGCAGGGCGCTCCAGCGAGCGACTTCTCCGAAATCTGGAATTTGAGCAAGCCTGTGGAAGGTCCTGGCGGCTGGGTACTGGCGGGCATCTCCCAGTTGGTTTAAGCTTTAGGTACTTTCCGTCGGAAAACCCGCACTAGTGCGGGTTTTTTACACTCATGAACAGACATTTTTTGACTACCCATACGATTGCTTCTGGCGCAGCCTGCCGGGGGATTAATCACGTATTGGGTAGCGAGCCTTGGGCGTCTGCAGAATTAGTTCGTCATGCCAACAAAACAATATTGCTACAACTACCGCTTGGTAATCTGTGTTTTGAGATCAAGCCAGATGGTTTATTGGCTAGCTTAAAAGAGATTGAGGCACCTTCGCTCACTTTGGAGGTGTCTGCCAAGGCATTGAGCGACTTGGCAGGTAGTACTGGTTCTTTGCGAGAGCAAGCTTTTAAAGCGGTCAAAATTACTGGTGATGCAGACTTAGCCCAATTATTGGGTCGTCTTGCTGGGCAGTTGCGCTGGGAATACGAGGAAGATTTGGCTCAGCTCGTTGGTGATGCACCTGCAAATTTTGCCGTAAGACAGGGTAAAAAGTTTGTATCTGCCACGCGTTCTGCCGCAAGTGATTTACTGGACAATGTAGTGGAGTATGTCAGCGAAGAAAAGAAAGTGCTTTTAAATAAACGAGATTTTATGGTTCGTAAATCCGAATTAAGTGATTTACGCGAGTCTGTAGATCGTATGGAAAAACGTATTCAACTATTAGAGCAAAAGGCTAAATAAATCGTGCGTCGAATTGCTCGTCTCTTTTTCATTTTCTTTACCGCATGGCGTTATGGTTTATTGCCACTACTTCGCGATCTTCTAAAGCCGGGCATTCGTCGCGGATTTTTAACCATGCTTTGCTGGATGTCTCCAGGCAGTCATTTGCCTAGAGGCGAGCGTATTCGATTAACGCTCGAGGCACTAGGCCCTATTTTTGTTAAGTTTGGTCAAGTGCTCTCTACACGTCGCGATTTATTGCCAGAAGATATTGCCAATGAGTTGGCTAAATTACAAGATCAGGTACCACCATTTTCAAACGAAGAATCGCGTCGTTTGATTGAAGCAGATCTAGGCCAACCAATTGAAGAAGTATTTATTAGTTTTGATGCAACGCCTGTTGCTAGCGCTTCAGTGGCGCAGGTGCACTTCGGAGTCTTGCGTGGCACAGATAAACATCCTGAATGGGAGGGTCGTTCAGTAGCTATTAAGGTCTTGCGCCCCGGCATTCTGCCGGTGATTGAGGGTGACCTGGCCTTGATGTACGACCTAGCTAAGGTGATTGAAAAAAGCTCCGAAGATGGCCGTCGTTTAAAGCCGCGTGAGAACGTTTCGGAGTTTGATACTTATTTGCATGATGAGCTTGATCTCATGCGCGAGGCCGCTAATGCGAGTCAGCTACGTAGGCAATTCGCGGATTCCAATAAGTTAATGATTCCGGAGATGTACTGGGATTTATGTCACACCAATGTGATTGTCATGGAGAGGATGTATGGCATCTCGATTGGTAAGACGGCGGCACTCAGAGAGGCAGGCGTTGACTTTAAGAAGTTGGCTTCAGATGGCGTAGAAATATTCTTTACCCAAGTGTTTGAGTATGGTTTCTTCCATGCGGATATGCATCCCGGCAACATCATGATTAGCTTAGAGCCAGAAACATTTGGCCGCTTTATTTCTCTAGATTTCGGTATCGTTGGCGCATTAAGCGAATCTGATAAAAATTATTTAGCCTTGAATTTCTTGGCATTCTTTAATCGCGATTACCGTCGCGTTGCTGAGTTACATATCGAATCAGGTTGGGTCCCGGCTAATACTCGCGTTGAAGAATTAGAGGGTGCTGTACGTTCTGTTTGCGAGCCGTATTTCGATCGTCCTCTGAAAGAAATTTCTTTGGGCATTGTACTGATGCGTTTGTTCCAGACCTCCCGTCGCTTTAAGGTAGAAATTCAGCCGCAACTCACTTTGCTACAAAAAACCCTCCTGAATGTCGAAGGTCTGGCCCGTCAATTGGATCCTGACCTGGACCTTTGGAAAACGGCTAAGCCGATTCTGGAAAAATGGGTAAGCAAGCAGTTAGGGTGGCGCGGTCTCATTGATGGCATCAAGGAAGAGGCGCCTACTTGGGCCAAAATTCTGCCAACATTGCCCCGTTTGATCGCCAATAGCCTAGCGCAGGCCCATTCCCCTATAAAAGACCAGAATGGCGAATTAGAGGTCTTAAAGGCCCTTTTGTTACAAGAAAGGCGTACCCATCGCCTTTTGGCGGGGGCTTTACTCTTTGCCGGCGGGTTTTTGACCGGAATTTTGATCATCAGCCTAGGCATTTATTAGTCTCTCGCTGATTGGTTGCTAAACCGCTAAAATAGTGGGTTAGGCGAAACACATGAAAAAATACTTTATTGCTGGCATCCTCGTTTGGGCACCATTGTCGATCACCATTTGGGTGATTGCTTGGGGCTTAGGTCTGCTCGACGGCGTTTTTGGTTCTGTAATGCACGCCATTATTGTGGTGCTCCCTGAAGATGCTGCGAGAGATCTACAGCATTTCCGCGATCTCCCAGGCGTTGGAATATTGATTGTGATTGTGGTCATCCTGCTCACTGGATTGACTGCGATTAATTTTGCGGGGCAGTGGTGGTTAAAGGTCTGGGATAAATTTGTTAATCGCATACCGATTGTTCGCTCAATTTATTCCAGCGTTCAGCAAGTCTCATCCACTTTATTTTCTGGAAGTGGACAGGCTTTTAGCAAAGCCTTGTTAATTCGCTATCCCCATGCGGATTCTTGGGTAATCGCTTTTCAAACTGGTATCCCAGCAAAAGAAGTGACTGCCAAATTAGGTGAAGACTACGTCAACGTATTTCTGCCTACAACCCCAAATCCAACCTCTGGTTTTTTCATGATCGTGCCCCGTGCACAAACGATTGAACTAGAGATGAGTGTGGAAGAGGCTCTGAAACATATTGTTTCAATGGGCTCTGTTCCTCCCAATAGTTCTAGTGGTTTAACTGCATCCCAGTTGCCACGCCATTTTTGATTTATAGGAAATTGTTATGTCAATGCGAAGCAATACCTGCGGCCAGGTAACCGATTCACTGATTGGTCAAGAAGTCACTCTTGCTGGATGGGTTAATCGCCGTCGTGACCACGGAGGCGTTATCTTTATTGACTTGCGTGACCGCGAAGGTTTTGTACAGGTTGTTTGCGATCCTGATCGCCCAGAAATGTTTGCTCTTGCTGAGCAAGTTCGTAGCGAGTTTTGTATACAGATTAAAGGTCTTGTACGTGCACGTCCTGCCGGCACTGAGAACACAGATTTAGTTAGTGGAAAAGTAGAGATCCTCTGCCATAGCTTGGTGATTCTGAATGCTTCTGTAACTCCGCCATTCCAGATTGATGATGAGAATTTGTCAGAGACTACTCGATTGACTCATCGTGTATTAGATTTGCGTCGCCCACAAATGCAAAAGAATTTACGTTTGCGTTACAACGTGGCGATGGAGTGTCGTCGTTATTTAGATGATGCTGGCTTTATCGATATCGAAACACCGATGTTGACTAAGAGCACCCCAGAAGGCGCGCGTGATTATTTGGTGCCTTCCCGTGTTCATGATGGCCAGTTTTTCGCATTGCCGCAATCTCCTCAGTTATTTAAACAGTTATTGATGGTGGCTGGATTTGATCGTTACTATCAAATTACCAAGTGTTTCCGTGACGAAGATTTGCGTGCTGATCGTCAACCTGAATTTACTCAGATCGACTGTGAAACTGCTTTCTTAAGTGAGTTGGAAATTCGTGATTTATTTGAAAACATGATTCGTCATATTTTCAAGAAGACGATGAATGTTGAGTTGCCTAATCCATTCCCGACCATGCCTTACTCAGAGGGTATGGCGCGTTTTGGCTCCGATAAGCCAGATTTGCGTGTGAACTTTGAATTCACCGAATTGACCGATTTAATGAAAGACGTTGATTTCAAGGTGTTCTCAGGTGCCGCCAATCAAGTTGGTGGGCGAGTAGTGGGTTTGTGCGTACCTGGCGGCGCTGAAATTAGCCGTAGCGAAATCGATGACTACACTCAGTTCGTCAGTATTTATGGCGCTAAAGGCTTGGCTTGGATCAAGGTCAATGCTGTTGCTGAAGGCCGCAATGGCTTGCAGTCACCAATCGTGAAGAATTTGCATGATGCAGCGATCGAGGGCATCTTGAAGCGCACCGGTGCAAAAGATGGCGACATTATTTTCTTCGGTGCCGATAAAGAAAAAGTAGTAAACGATGCGATTGGTAATTTACGTTTACGTATTGGCCAATCTGCTTGGGGTAAAGCGCATGGTCTCTTTACCGAAGGTTGGAAGCCGTTGTGGGTAGTTGATTTCCCAATGTTTGACTACGATGAAGGCGAAGCCCGTTGGGTTGCTTGTCATCATCCGTTTACCAGCCCTAAAGATGAGCATATGAAGTATCTGGAGTCTGATCCAGGTAAGTGCTTAGCTAAAGCGTATGACATGGTGTTGAATGGTAGTGAAATTGGTGGCGGCTCAGTCCGTATTCACCAAGAGGCGGTTCAAAGCCAGGTATTCCGTGCATTGAAAATTGATGCAGAAGAAGCTCAAGCCAAATTTGGCTTTTTGTTAGATGCACTTCAGTATGGCGCCCCTCCTCACGGCGGTATTGCGTTCGGCCTGGATCGCATCGTAACAATGATGACTGGTGCAGAATCCATTCGTGATGTGATTGCTTTCCCTAAAACACAACGTGCTCAGTGCTTGTTAACTCAGGCCCCAAGCCCGGTAGACGAGCGTCAGCTGCGTGAATTGCATATCCGTTTGCGTCAAGCTACCCCAGCCGCATAAAGCAACCTCAGTAATTCCATCTTGAAAATCCCTATTTCGGTTTTAGTCGTCATCTACAAATTGAATAGGGATGTTTTATTGATAGAGCGTGCTGACCGCTCGGGTTTTTGGCAATCCGTCACCGGTAGTCTCGATGCTCTCGATGAGAATCTAGCCTTTGCAGCTACCCGAGAAGTGTTTGAAGAGACGGGCATTGCAGTGGATCACCTACCAAAAGATGCATTGCAAAACATGCATCATCAAATCGAGTATGAAATCTATCCTGAATGGCGCTTTCGCTATGCTCCGGGGGTTACTAGTAATATCGAACATTGGTTTGCACTGCAAGTGCCTGATGACACACAAGTTAAGCTGTCACCAAGAGAGCACGTAGCTTACGAGTGGTTACCGTTTGTAGAGGCCGCTAAAAAATGTTTCTCCCCTAGCAATGGAGAGGCTATTCTCAAAGTATTCTCAGAGAAGAAGGAATAAGATAGAGCGATGAGACATTCATCGGGACATCATCACGGTAGCGCAGATTCCAAGCCTTCACAGGGAAGCGATTGGAAGGTCATTCGCGATTTAATTCCCTACCTACTGGAATACAAATTTAGAGTTGCGATTGCTCTAGCTTGCTTGGTTGCTGCTAAGGTTACCAATCTAGGCATCCCTATTTTGCTGAAGCGTTTAATTGATGATTTAGACATCAAGCCAGACTCCCCACAAGTTTTGCTTGTAGTTCCAGTAGCGCTCATTGTGGCGTATGGGCTTCTTCGAATGGCTGCTTCCTTGTTTGCTGAATTACGCGAGTTTCTCTTTGCTAGAGTGACCCAAAATGCTGTTCGTAAAGTGGCTCTTCAAGTCTTCGAACATTTACATGCCTTAGCACTGAGCTTTCATCTAGCTCGTCAAACCGGAGGTGTTAGTCGGGACATTGAGCGTGGCACTCGTGGCATTCAATCACTGATTGCTTATTCGCTATATAGCATCCTACCAACGCTTGTTGAGTTCATTTTGGTATTGGGCTATTTAGCTTACTCATATGATATTTGGTTTGCAGCAATTACCTTATGCGCCTTAGTTTTCTATATTGTATTTACTGTGGTGGTAACAGAGTGGCGCACCCATTTTCGCAAGACTATGAATGAAATGGATTCAAGGGCGAATCAGAAAGCAATTGATTCTTTATTAAATTTTGAGACTGTAAAGTATTTTGGTAATGAGGCCTTTGAAGCTAGTCGTTACGATAAAAACTTAGTACGCTATCAGGCCGCTGCCATTAAGTCGCAAAAATCTTTAGCTGTTCTTAATTTTGGACAGCAAACCATCATCGCTATTGGCCTAGTCTTAATTTTATGGCGCGCTACGCTTGGTGTAGTGGATGGCACCATGACTCTTGGCGACCTTGTGCTAGTTAATACTTTAATGATCCAGTTGTATATTCCACTCAATTTTTTGGGTGTGATTTATCGCGAGATCAAGCAGTCTCTAACAGATATGGAGCGCATGTTCTCTTTACTGAATACCGATAAAGAAATTGCAGACTCACCAAATGCTAAGCTACTACATATTGAAAACTATGGCCATGGTCCTGATGTTCGTTTTGAGCATGTATCGTTTCACTATGAAGCTAAGCGTGAAATTCTTCATGATGTGAGTTTTGCTATTCCAGCAGGAACAATCACTGCAGTGGTTGGGCAAAGTGGAGCGGGTAAGAGCACTTTGGCAAGATTATTATTTCGTTTTTACGATGTTCAATCAGGCAAGATTCTGATTGATGGACAAAATATTCAAGATGTTACGCAGGCCAGTTTACGCAAGGCAATTGGGATCGTGCCGCAAGATACAGTGCTATTTAATGACACGATTGGCTATAACATTGCCTATGGAGATCCCTCTGCGAGCATTGAGGGTGTACATGAGGCTGCTAGGGCGGCACAGATCGACAGCTTTATTAAACGTTTGCCAGATGGTTATGACACCCAAGTCGGCGAGAGGGGTTTAAAGCTATCTGGTGGAGAGAAACAACGGGTAGCTATAGCTAGAACCCTTCTCAAGAGGCCTGCTATGCTCATCTTTGATGAGGCTACTTCAGCCTTAGACTCTAAAACCGAGCGCGCTTTCCAGGAGGAGCTGCTGACTTTGGCTAAGAACCGTACAACACTTATCATTGCCCATCGTCTTTCAACCATCGTTCATGCTGATCAGATCTTAGTAATGGATCATGGGCAAATTGTGGAGCGTGGAACCCATGAGGAGCTACTTTCAGTTAAAGGTAAATATACAGAAATGTGGCAAATGCAAGAACGTGCTGCTCTTGATTAGAATAGCTGGATGATCCAAAATATTTCCTCAACTTCTATGGCGGCAAACAAAGACGCGATCCTTAAAAATGCTTTTGCAACTGCTGTCGCTGTTGCTGATCCGCAGGTGATTGTTCCACAATATTTAGCTAAGATATTTCCAGCTGGACAAGGGCCACGGGGAAGATGTCTAGTGGTCGGCGCTGGGAAAGCTAGTGCTTCGATGGCGAGTGCTTTAGAAGCTTATGCAAAAGTGCATTGGCCAGAAGTGACATTAGAAGGTGTAGTGCTGACACGTTATGGTCATAACTCACCAACGTCCCAAATCAAAATTATTGAAGCTGGACATCCGGTGCCTGATCAAGCTGGTATGGACGGAGCAAAAGAGATTTTTGCGCTCACGAATCAACTTTCGCAAGGTGATGTATTGATCGCCTTAGTGTCTGGGGGTGGCTCAAGCCTGCTCACTCTACCGCAAGCAGGTATCTCGATTGAGGATATGCGCAAGACCACAGAAGCGTTGCTACGTAGTGGTGCCCCTATTGAGGAGATGAATGTGGTACGTAAGCATTTGTCTGCAATCTTAGGTGGTAACTTAGCTAGGGCAGCCATTTCGCGTGGTGCACGAGTAGAGGCCTTATTAATTTCTGATGTCACAGGCGATTCACCAGCAGATATTGCTAGTGGCCCATGTGCTGCTGACTACTCCACGTATTTAGATGCACTCAATATTTTGCAAAAATATGACTTAGATGCATCTTCCATTCCTGCATCAGTATTAAATCATCTCAAGCAAGGCCTAGTTGGAGAAAAGCCAGAGACTTTGAAAGATTCTGATTTAATCTCCGCTCAAGTGGCCAACCATGTGATTGCAACTGCCTATAAAAGTTTAGAGGCTGCCGCTGACTATGTTCGTACACAAGGCTATGAGCCAATCGTTTTGGGTGACACGATTACTGGTGAAGCCCAAGAGGTTGGAATTGAGCAGGCTGTTTTAGTTCGTGATCATGTGTCAAGGGGATTTGATAAACCGCTTGCTCTGATTTCTGGTGGCGAGTGTACAGTGACTATTCCAGCCGGTGTTAAGGGTCGTGGTGGTCGCTGTAGCGAATATCTGCTCTCTCTTTTTGCTGCCTCTAAAGACCTCCCTCAATTAGCTGCATTGGCAGCGGATACCGATGGCATTGATGGCAGCGAAAAGAATGCTGGAGCCTGGTTTGATGGCGCCGTTCGCCAAGCTAGCCAGACTGCAGGTCTGCTTCCAGAGAAATTCTTATCAACACATGATTGTTATGGCTTCTTTGCAGAATTAGGCGCTTTAGTGGAAACTGGACCTACACTTACCAATGTGAATGATTTCCGCATCATCTTGCTCGATAAATAATATGTCTAATAGTCCTACACAAATTAAACTGATTCAGCCGGACGATTGGCACTTGCATATTCGTGATGGCGAAGTGATGAAAGATGTGTTGGCAGACACTGCGCGTCAATTTGCTCGCGCGATCATCATGCCCAATCTCAAGCCACCAGTAACTACTGTGGATTTGGCTAAAGCCTATCAATCTCGCATTGAATCGAATTTAAAGTCTTTGGGTGTCAGTGACTTTACGCCTTTAATGACCTTATATCTCACTGACAATACTTCTGCAGATGAAGTTCGTAAGGCTAAGACTGCAGGCATCGCCGCATTTAAGCTATACCCCGCAGGTGCAACGACGAATAGTGATGCTGGTGTCAGTGATCTTAAACATTGCCATGCGGCATTAGAAGCGATGCAAGCTGTTGGTATGCCGCTCTTAGTGCATGGTGAAGTAACCAGCTCTGAAATCGATATCTTTGATCGTGAGGCGGTCTTTATTGATACGGTGTTGGAGCCTCTACGTCAACAGTTTCCTGAGCTCAAAATCGTCTTTGAACACATCACTACCAAGCAGGCTGCTCACTACGTGCGTGATGCGGCGACGGGTGGAAAGAATACGATTGCAGCTACGATTACTCCGCAGCATCTGCTCATGAATCGCAATGCTATTTTTGCTGGTGGCATTCGTCCACACAATTATTGTTTGCCAGTTTTAAAGCGTGAAGAACATCGCATTGCTTTATTGGAAGCGGCAACTAGTGGAAATGCTCGTTTCTTCTTGGGCACTGACAGTGCGCCTCATGCTAAGGGTGCCAAAGAGGCAGCTTGTGGCTGTGCGGGTTGCTATAGTGCCTTTAATGCTTTAGGTTTATATGCCGAAGCATTTGAGAGTGTTGGCAAACTGGATAAGTTAGAAGGCTTTGCTAGTTTCTTTGGTCCTGATTTTTATTCTCTGCCACGGAATAGCAAAAAAATTACTCTTATAAAGCAGGCGCAAAGTATCCCTACTGAATTGCCATTGGGTGATGCCACTATCGTTCCGCTGCGTGCTGGCGAAACTATCGCCTGGTCACTCGTTTAAAAAACACAAATCATTACTTTCTTAGCCAAATTGGCCCGACTGCGTTAGACTGCAGGCGCAGAGTCAATTGGGCAATCGCCGCCTCTTTATTGAGGGGGAGGAAAGTCCGGACTCCATAGGGAAGGGTGATGGCTAACGGCCATCCACGGCGACGTGAGGAATAGGGCCACAGAGACGAGCGTATTTAGTTACGGTGAAACGCGGTAACCTCCACCTGGAGCAATCCCAAGTAAGCAGGCGATGAGGCGTCCCGCTGAGTCTGCGGGTAGGGAGCTTGAGCCGTCAGGTAACTGCCGGCCTAGAGGAATGATTGCCCCTAGATGCAAATCTAGGCGACAGAATCCGGCTTATCGATTGACTCTGCACTTATTCCGCAATGATTTCGACGCTGTAGGTCAGTTCTGCAGTTTTGGCCAACATGGTCGTAGCTGAACAATATTTTTCATGTGAGAGCTTTACGGCGCGATCCACCTTTGCCTGATCCAAGTCTTTCCCTTTGACCGTAAAGTGCAAATTGATCTTCGTGAAGACTTTAGGGTCTTCTGTAGCTCGTTCAGCCTGGAGAACCACTTCACAGCCACTAATGGCCTGACGGGCCCTTTGTAGGATTAAAACCACATCAAATGCAGAGCATCCGCCTGCACCCGCTAAAAGAAGCTCCATTGGCCTTGGAGCGAGGTTTTTGCCACCAGCTTCAGGGGCACCATCCATGTTTACGAGGTGGCCACTGCCAGTTTCTGCAGAAAAAGCCATGCCGCCATTACCCAACCAACTTACTCGACATTCCATTATTAGTGATTCCTAACTTACTAAATTAATCAATATTATCAATAGTTTACCTATTTTATGGGAAATCAAGTTGCTGCATAGCAACATAAAAATATTGATTTTGGTCAATATTCTTGCATCGCACCATGCATATGGATACAATAACCATATTGGTAGTCAGTCTTGTATAAGACTGCGACTTACCTCCCAGTGTCTCCTCCACCCAAACATAGGTGGATTCCAACCCAGGACTCGTTCCTGGGTTTTTTTAGGTTACAATTCAAGGCTTTACTGAATTACCGAGCCGGTCAGCGGTAATTTGTTGTACCAGTTGAATTGCAGAATCTGCGAGCTTGCAAATATAAGCAGGGCCAAGGTGGACGTAGTTTGGTTGGGGTAATTTTTTTGACCATAACAATTTGAGAAATCATGAAAACTTTTTCTGCAAAATCCCATGAGGTAGTGCATGAATGGTTCGTGATTGACGCTACGGACAAAGTCCTCGGTCGTGTCGCCAGTGAAGTGGCACTCCGTCTACGCGGCAAGCACAAGCCTGAATACACCCCACACGTTGATACTGGCGACTTTATCGTTGTCATCAATTCATCTAAGCTCCGTGTCACAGGCACAAAAGGCTTGAACAAAATTTATTACCGTCACAGCGGATACCCAGGTGGTATTAGCTCGACCAACTTCGACAAGATGCAAGACCGTTTCCCAGGTCGCGCCTTGGAGAAGGCTGTGAAGGGTATGTTGCCAAAAGGCCCACTAGGCTATGCCATGATCAAGAAATTGAAAGTTTATGGCGATGCTAATCATCCGCACACGGCTCAACAGCCTAAAGCGTTAGAGATTTAAGGAACCCAAATGGCTATTAATTACGGAAATTGGAATTACGGTACTGGTCGTCGCAAGAGTTCTGTGGCGCGTGTATTCATTAAATCTGGCAAAGGCGAAATCATTGTTAATGGTAAGCCTATCGATGCCTATTTTGCTCGTGAAACATCACGCATGATCGCTCGTCAGCCTTTGGCTCTCACAGCCCACTTAACGACCTTTGATATCAAAGTAAACGTTTCTGGTGGCGGTGAAACTGGCCAAGCTGGTGCAGTTCGTCACGGTGTTACTCGTGCATTGATCGACTACGACAACGCCTTGAAGCCAGCCCTGTCTAAAGCAGGTTTGGTAACTCGCGATGCTCGTGAAGTTGAGCGTAAAAAAGTTGGTCTGCACGGCGCGCGTCGTCGTAAGCAGTTCAGCAAGCGCTAATTCTTTCAGTCGCTTAAGTTTTATCGAAAGGGTCGCGCAAGCGGCCCTTTTTGTTTCTACAATTAAGACAATCGTAAGAATCAAGTAGTAAGCTCTATACGATAATTTCGATATAGCGCATTTTGGAGAGTGACATGATTAAAGTTGGTATCGTAGGCGGCACTGGATATACCGGAGTGGAGTTGTTGCGTTTATTGGCGCAGCATCCCGAGGTAGAGCTCACTGCAATTACTTCTCGCACAGAAGCTGGCATGCCAGTGGCTGAGATGTTTCCATCTTTGCGTGGCCGTGTTGCTCTCAAATTTACAACGCCTGATGAAGCCAAACTGAATGAATGTGATGTGGTGTTCTTCGCAACTCCACATGGTGTTGCAATGGCACAAGCAAAAGAATTGCTCGCTAACAATGTGAAGATTTTGGATCTTGCCGCAGACTTTCGTTTGAAGGATGTCAAAGAATTTGCAAAGTGGTATGGCATGGAGCACACCTGCCCAGAAATTTTGTCAGAAGCGGTTTATGGTTTGGCAGAAATTAATCGTGATGCCATTAAAAAAGCGCGCGTTGTTGGTTTGGCGGGTTGCTATCCAACGTCAGTGCAGCTTGGCCTCGTACCTTTGCTGTCACCTAAATCGACTGGCGGCAAACACCTCATCGATGGCACGCATATTATTTCTGATTCGAAGTCAGGCACTTCTGGCGCTGGCCGGAAAGCAGAGATCGGCACTTTGTTATCTGAGGCTAGCGATAATTTCAAGGCTTATAGCGTGAAGGGGCATCGCCATCTACCAGAAATCGAACAGGGCTTAAAGGCAATTGCTGGTCATGATCAGATCGGTTTGACCTTTGTGCCGCATTTAACGCCGATGATTAGAGGTATTCATTCGACTTTGTATGTCCGTTTGACTGAGGCTGGTAAAGACGTTGATTACCAAAAGCTTTATGAGAACTTCTATCAGGATGAGCCATTTGTCGATGTCATGCCGGCGGGCAGCCATCCAGAGACGCGTTCTGTGCGGGGTAGTAACGGTATTCGGATTGCGATCCATCGTCCGGGCGGTGGTGATACTTTAGTCATTTTGGTGGTTGAGGACAATTTGGTAAAGGGTGCCTCAGGCCAGGGTGTACAGTGTATGAACCTGATGTTTGGGTTGCCCGAGACTATGGGCCTTACCCAGATTGCTGTTTCCCCATAATGACCCTTCAGCAAACTGGGCATTAAAAGCCTAAAATAAGACATTGCATTTTGAATTAGGAGTAAATCATGACCGAATTAGCTACACAACCTGCACAAGATTTAGCCGAGCCACCAACCCCATTGGTGTTCACGGATAGCGCTGCTGCGAAAGTGGCGGACTTGATTGCTGAAGAAGGTAATCCAGAGTTGAAATTGCGCGTATTCGTACAAGGCGGTGGTTGCTCAGGATTTCAGTATGGCTTCACATTTGATGACGCTGTGAATGAAGACGACACTCTCTTTGAAAAGAATGGCGTTACCTTGTTGGTAGATTCAATGAGCTTCCAATATTTAGTTGGTGCCGAGATTGATTACAAAGAAGACATCAACGGCTCACAGTTTGTGATTAAGAATCCAAATGCGCAAACTACTTGTGGTTGCGGATCTTCTTTCTCTGCTTAAACAAAAACGAACTTAATTAATATTTAATTAAGCAGCGAAGTTAAGCTGGGTAACAAGCACCTAGAATTCTAGGACCCTTCGCTCCTGTAACGGCTGGCAAATTTGCTGGCCGTTTTTCTTTATGGGCCCACGCAAGCCATGCAAAAGCAAGGCCTTCCACAAGCTGTGGATCAATTCCTGCCGACTCACTTGTAATAATTTCTAATGGCTTTTTGAAGAAATTCTGCGACTTCACTTTGAATAAGTTCATCAAGGCACTATTTCTGGCGCCGCCTCCACAGACAATTAGCTTCTGGGTTTGCGGGGCATGACGCACTAAAGCTTCGAGGGCTGAGTGTGCTGTGAGATGCAATAAAGTAGCCTGTACATCTTCACCAAGATGATTTTCACCATTTAATTTTTCTTGTAACCAAGCAAGATGAAAGTCGTCTCTACCAGTGCTCTTCGGCGGAACTTTTGTAAAGAAAGAATCAGATAATATTTTTGCAAGTAGTGCTTCGTTGACTTTGCCTTGTAATGCCCAATTACCATTTTCATCAAAGGCATTACCTTGATGTTCGTGTATCCACGCATCCATCAACATATTACCTGGGCCACAATCAAAGCCAGTAACTTCTCCATCTTTAGGAAGCAGTGTGAGATTAGCAATGCCACCAATATTGAGAATGGCTAAATGTTTATCTTCTACAAATTGCTGCGCATGAAATGCGGGAACTAAGGGTGCACCATGTCCACCCGCAGCTAAATCCCGACTTCTAAAATCGGCGATGACATCAATGCCCGTTTTTTCTGCCAAGAGGGCTGGGTTGAGCGTTTGATGTGTATAAGCCATGTCCCCAAGATGCGGTTGGTGGCGAATCGTTTGTCCATGTGCGCCGATGGCGGTGATGTCAGACGGCTGTAGATTTGCTTTTCTGAGTAGCTGGCTAACTGCTTCTGCATAGGCCAGGGCCAAGGCATTTCCTGCCTGTTTTTCCCGGTGGAGCTCATTTGGGCCAGGGCTTTGGAGCTCAGATAGGGCGTTACGGAGCTCCGCTGAGAAAGGGGTGCCAATGGCCTCTAGTGCACTAGCTTCCCCATTAGGCCCTATCTTGGCTAGAACAGCATCTATCCCATCTAGGCTGGTGCCAGACATCAGGCCGATATAGAGGGAATGGGGTTTGTTCATGGGGCTCTCAGGAATGCGACAATAATGCTTTAGCAATTTAACTACTAATTTAACTGAATCAGCAATCCGAATCAGCATGACGGCTAAACCAGAACAAAAATATCCTTTGACCCCCGAAGTCTTTGCAGCGATCGAAGTCACCAAACGTGGCTGCGATGAGCTATTAGTTGAAGCGGACTGGGTTCAGAAACTGGCTCGTAGCCAAGCTAGCAAGACTCCACTCAGGATTAAATTAGGTTTAGATCCTACGGCTCCTGATATTCATCTAGGTCATACCGTTGTCTTGAATAAGTTGCGCCAGTTACAGGATTTAGGTCATACCGTTATTTTCTTGATCGGTGATTTCACCAGTATGATTGGTGACCCATCAGGTCGTAATGCTACCCGTCCTCCATTGACCGCAGAAGAAATCGCCGTCAATGCAGAGACTTACTATCGTCAAGCGAGTATGGTTCTCGATCCATCTAAAACTGAAGTGCGCTACAACAGTGAGTGGTGCGATCCATTAGGTGCTCGCGGCATGATTCAGTTGGCTGCTAAACATACTGTTGCCCGTATGTTGGAACGTGATGACTTTACTAAGCGCTATCGCAATGGCGTACCCATTTCAATTCATGAGTTTTTATATCCACTCATGCAAGGCTATGACTCTGTTGCACTGAAGAGTGATTTAGAGTTGGGCGGTACAGATCAAAAGTTCAATCTTCTAGTTGGGCGTGAGCTCCAGCGTGAGTATGGCCAAGAGCCCCAATGTATTTTGACGATGCCATTGCTAGTTGGTTTGGACGGCGTTGAGAAGATGAGTAAGTCCAAAGGCAATTACATTGGCATCAGTGAGTCTGCTGGCGATATGTTTGGCAAGCTCCTTAGTATTTCGGATGATTTGATGTGGGATTACTTCACATTGCTGTCATTCCGTCCAATGGCTGAGATTGATTTGATGAAGCAAGAAGTTGCTGCAGGACGCAATCCAAAGGATTGCAAAGTACTGCTCGCCCAAGAAATCGTGGCACGCTTCCACTCGCAAGCCGCAGCAGAAAAAGCCTTAGAAGACTTTAATCACCGCGCTAAAGGTGGGGTACCTGATGACATTCCAGAAGTTAATCTCTCTGGTGCGCCTATGGCAATCGCTAATCTTTTGAAGGCCGCAGGTCTTGCCCCATCAACATCTGAAGCGATGCGCAATATCGAACAAAGCGGTGTGAAGATTGATGGTGCGACGATTACCGATAAACAGATAAAAGTTGAAGCTGGAACTTACGTGGTGCAGGTTGGTAAGCGTAAGTTTGCGAAAGTCACGCTAGCTTAAATATCTAAGCTAGCACTTCCGCTAGGCGGGGTTAATCCAAAGTGCTCATAGGCTTGACGGGTTGCCACTCTCCCTCTTGAGGTTCTTTGTAAGTAGCCTTGCTGAATGAGGTAAGGCTCCAGAACATCTTCAATCGTATCGCGCTCTTCGCCAATCGCTGCTGCCAAGTTATCAATGCCTACTGGGCCACCATCAAACTTGTGCAAGATGGCTTCTAATAACTTTCTGTCCATCACATCAAAGCCACTTGGATCTACATCCAGCATCTTCAATGCTGCATCAGCCATGGCCTTGGTAATCGTGCCGGTGCCTTTAACTTCTGCATAGTCGCGCACTCTTCGCAGTAAGCGGTTAGCGATACGTGGCGTGCCGCGAGCCCGCTTTGCAATTTCTACGGAGCCTTCTGGATCGATATCAGCCTTAAGCAAGCTAGCTGAGCGATTAATGATTTTGGTGAGCTCTTCAGTCGTGTAGAACTCGAGTCTGGCCACAATACCAAAGCGATCGCGCAATGGGTTTGTGAGCATTCCGGCACGAGTAGTTGCGCCGATCAGGGTAAATGGTTTGAGATCAATCTTCACGCTGCGCGCTGCAGGGCCTTCGCCAATCATGATGTCTAGGCTGTAGTCCTCAAGTGCGGGGTAAAGAATCTCTTCCACAACTGGAGATAAGCGATGAATCTCATCAATGAAGAGAACATCGTTTTCTTCTAAATTGGTAAGCAAGGCAGCAAGATCGCCTGGCCTATCCAGAACAGGGCCGCTAGTCTGACGTAAGTTCACACCAAGCTCTCTGGCAATGATGTGGGCTAAGGTGGTTTTACCAAGTCCAGGAGGCCCAAACAACAGAACGTGATCTAAAGCTTCTTGGCGTGCTCTCGTAGCGCTGATAAAAATCTCTAATTGAGCACGAGCTTTGGTTTGGCCAACATACTCATCGAGTTGTTTAGGGCGAAGGGCTCTTTCGAAGACGGCTTCAGTATTGCCTGCTGCACCGCTCACAATGCGGTCATTACTTGCCGGTAAATCTTCAGGAATAGAGCTGAGGTCGTCTGTATGTATTGCCATGCTGAGAGTTTAGTGCTGTTTGGCTATTGGGCTTTAGATAGATACTTCAAGCCCATGCGAATGCCATCAGAAACACTGGTATCGGGTGGAATTTGCTTGAGTGCCAAAAGCGCTTCTTTTTCTGAATAGCCCAGGGCAAGGAGGGCTTGCAACACTTCGCTGCTTGCTTCAATCGCTTGAGGCTTACCTCCTGTGATGCCAAGATCTGGAGCTAGCTTGCCTTTGAGCTCTAGGCAGAGACGCTCAGCAGTTTTCTTGCCAATGCCAGGTACCTGAGTGAGGCGCCCGGCTTCTTGAAGCGCAATAGCTTGCGCCAGTTCGTTAACACTCATGCCGGAGAGGACTGCTAGTGCTGTGCGCGAACCGACGCCACTAATCTTGATGAGCTGTCTAAATGCTTCACGCTCAGTCTCTGTGGCAAATCCGAAGAGTTGCTGTGCATCTTCACGAACCTGAAAATGTGTCAGTAGGGTAATTTTTTGACCAGCCTGAGGTAGCTGATACAAAGTACTCATTGGTACATCAACCTCATAACCAATGCCTTGGCAATCGACCAAAAGGCGAGGAGGGTGAACGGAAACGAGAGTACCTTGAATGCGACCAATCATGTAGAGATCTTAACCTGTGATGTGTATTTTTACTTGTTGCGTTTCTTGGGGGCTAACTTAGGTGCTAAAGCCGCAGCAATCGCTTTTGGCATCTGCGCATGATGGGCAGCGCAAATAGCAACGCCAAGTGCATCAGAAGCGTCAGTCCCTGGAGCCCGGCTCAGCCTCAGAAGACGCTTAACCATCTCCTGCACCTGCGGTTTAGCTGCGCGACCTGTACCCACAATTGCTTGCTTGACTCGAAGTGCGCTATATTCAGCTACAGGGAGTTTTTCAGATACCAGGGCAGCAATGACTGCACCCCTAGCCTGACCCAACATTAGCGTGGAACGAGGGTTGACGTTTAAGAAGACTTCTTCAATGGCAGCAGACTCTGGGCGATAGGTCTCTAACACTTCCTTAACGCCTGCATAGAGGGCGCCTAAGCGTTCAGGCAATCCTTTAGCTGGATCGCCACTTTCAATCGTCCCAGAGGCGATATAGGTCAGTTTTTGACCATCAACATCAATGACGCCAAAACCGGTAGTCCTTAAACCTGGGTCGATTCCTATCCAGCGCATGAGTTTGTTTATAGCTTCTTGTTTTCTTAGTGACGGAAGTGACGTGTGCCAGTAAAGATCATGGCAATGCCATGTTCATTTGCTGCCGCAATGATTTCATCATCACGCATGCTGCCACCAGGCTGAATTGCGCAGCTGGCACCACCATTAACAACCACATCTAAGCCGTCACGAAATGGGAAGAAGGCATCGCTAGCTACTGCAGACCCTTTAAGACTTAAGCCAGCATTCTCAGCCTTAATGCTTGCCATGCGTGCAGAGTCTACACGGCTCATTTGCCCTGCTCCAATGCCCAAAGTCATGCCGTTGGCGCAATACACAATGGCATTGGATTTCACAAACTTCGCAACTCGCCAAGCAAACATCATGTCGTGCATTTCGCTGGGAGTTGGCAGGCGCTTACTGACAACGCGCATTTCACTTTCGAGAACGTTCTTGGCATCAGGGGATTGAACGAGTAAACCACCGCCAACACGTTTGAAATCAAAGGTATTAAATGCAGTCCCTAATGGGATTTCCAGTAGGCGTACATTTTGTTTCGCAGCAAAGATCGCTTTAGCTTCTTCACTAAAGCTAGGAGCAATCAATACCTCCACGAATTGCTTGGAGATGGCTTCAGCTGCAGCGCCATCGCAGGGGACGTTAAAGGCGATGATGCCGCCAAAGGCGGAGCTAGGATCAGTCTTGAAGGCTTTTTGATAGGCTTCAAGCGCTGAAGCGCCAACCGCTACGCCACAAGGGTTGGCGTGCTTGATGATGACGCAAGCTGCGGCACCACCAGCATTGCCAGTAAAGCTCTTAACGCATTCCCAGGCAGAATCTGCATCGGCAATATTGTTGTAAGAAAGCTCTTTCCCTTGCAACTGCTTGTAATTCGCTAGGGCGCCATCTACTGGATAGATATCTTTGTAGAACGCTGCAGATTGGTGTGGGTTCTCACCGTAACGCATCTCTTGTACTTTTTCAAAGGCAAAGTGCAAAGTTTCTGGATAAGCAGAGCGGGCTTTGTGATCGAGATCATCACCTAATGCTGAGAGATAGTTAGCAATCGCACCATCATATTGCGCAGTATGTGCAAATACTTTTTTTGCTAAAGCCAAATTGGTTTTGTAAGAAACGACATTCTTATTGGCTTTCATTTCAGTCAAGACAGGGGCGTAATCTTCTGGTGAGATCAATACAGTAACGTCTTGATGGTTCTTGGCAGCAGCGCGTAACATCGCTGGGCCGCCGATATCAATGTTCTCAACGGCATCTTCGAATGAGCAGCTTTCTTTAGCAACAGTCTCATTAAAGGGGTAAAGATTAATGACGAGCATATCGATGGTGTCGATGCCATGCTCTTTCAAGGCTGCCATATGTTCCGGGAAATCTCTACGAGCCAATAGGCCACCATGCACCATCGGGTGGAGGGTTTTTACACGACCATCCAGCATTTCTGGGAATTTCGTCAAGGAGGAAACCTCTACAACGGGTAGATTATTTTCAGCCAAGAGTTTTGCAGTGCCGCCAGTAGAAATGAGCTTAACGCCTTGCTCATGGAGGGCTTTAGCAAAAGGCAGAATGCCATTTTTATCGGAGACTGAGAGTAGGGCTGTACGGATCATGGTTTTCGGAGCTTAATTTATAAAATGGCTTTGTTATTAGTAAAGTTTGCAGTTACTTCAGAAGTTGATGTTCAACTAACTTCTTGTGCAGTGTGTTGCGATTAATGCCTAGATACTGCGCTGCCAGTGATTGATTTTGCTTGGCATGCTGCATCACTAATTCCAACATTGGTTTTTCGACAACAGCCAATACCATGTCATAGATATCAGTCGGTGCAGTTCCTTTGAGGTCATTTAGGTAACCCTGCAATTGGGTTTCAATACATTCGGTAATCGGGTGCTTATTGGTCATAACAATCTATCAATGCAAAAAACGAAAAAATTAAAATAAATAAACTAAATTAAGTTAGAACTATGCCGCTTCCAAAAATAACAAGCGGTCAGAATGGGATTTCATCTCGTCAAAATAATCATTGACCATTTGCAGTTGAGTTTTGCAGTCATCGGCGGTATTCATACGCTGGCGGAAAGCATGGGAGTCACGTAAGCCTTTGCAGTACCAGCCAATATGCTTACGTGCAGTTCGTAGGCCAATATGCTCACCATAAAACTCGTAGTGGTCTAAGAGGTGGGCATTCATGATGCCCTGAATCTCATTGATCTCAGGGGTCGGAAGCTTGCCGCCGGTTTCAAGATAGTGGTTGATTTCGCGGAAGATCCAAGGGCGACCTTGAGCGGCTCGTCCAATCATGATGGCATCAGCACCAGTGAGCTTTAAAACTTGCTCTGCCTTTTCTGGGCTGGTGATATCGCCATTAGCCACCACCGGAATGCCCACGCTATTTTTAACTGCGGTAATTGTTTCGTACTCTGCTTCACCGTGATACAGGTCTGCTCTCGTGCGGCCATGGACTGTCAGCATGGTGATGCCAGATTTTTCTGCAAGACGGGCTATCTCAATAGCATTCTTATGTTCGCGATCCCAGCCCGTACGAATTTTCAAAGTAACTGGTACTGCATCTGGTCCGATACCAACAGCATTCACAACTGCTTCTAGAATTTGCTGCACTAAAGGCTCATCACGTAATAGGGCGGAACCAGCGGCAACATTACATACTTTCTTTGCGGGACACCCCATATTGATATCAATAATTTGAGCGCCATGATCAATATTGATTTTTGCCGCTGCTGCCATCATCGCGGGGTCTGCCCCTGCAATTTGAACGGCAATCGGTTTGAATTCACCAACATGGTTGGCGCGACGTTGCGTTTTTTCACTTTTCCAAAGCAGGGCATTTGAGGCCACCATTTCAGAAACCGCATATCCGGCACCCAACTTCTTACAAAGCTGTCTAAATGGGCGATCGGTTACCCCAGCCATAGGGGCCACAAATAACTTATTTGCGAGGAGGTGAGGACCAATGTTCATCTAAAAGGGCGTGTGCGGAAAGCATGACACTTTAGCACAGTCAGACCCAAATTTGCCTATTTTTTAGGCAGATTACTTGTTACAGATCAAACGGAGAATGCTTAAATTTTGAGGGTGATTTAAGGGCTTTAGCGCCTACCAAACATCATCTGGCGAGCTAAGGCTGTCTTGACTGGTGGAAGCCACTGCAGGGCGCTTAAAGCCAGTCCACGGGCTGCAACAACTGGAACTAAATTGGATGTAAATACTCTAGCCATAAAGTCTGTAAGACCAATTGTGGTTTTTCTATCAACTTTGCGACTTTGTGCATAACTCTGAAGTGCATTTTGGACATCTACTGGAGATCGCTTCTCTGCGACCCCAGAAAATACCTCAACTAACTTCTCTGACAGCAAGAAAGCATCTCGTAATCCTAGGTTCAAACCTTGGCCAGCTACTGGGTGCAAAGTTTGAGCGGCGTTGCCAATCCAAACCTCATTATTTTGATTGATCTCTTTGCGATAGTTCAAGCCAAGTTCATATAAACGACGATCTTGAATTTTCAGAAAGCGTCCAATACGTGAACCAAATTCTTTTTGTAGCTCAACTAAGAAGTCTGTGTCACTCAGTTGCAAACGATTTTGCGAAGATTCTGGCGAACCGCACCAAACCAGATTCAAAATATTGGCACCATAGTGACTTGGCAAAACTGCTAAAGGGCCCTCAGCAGTAAATCGCTCCCAAGCTTGATGGGGCTCTGCATTCTCTACTTCAACCAAGCCTACTAGGGCTGACTGACCATAGTCGCGTCCAGATTCAACCCAGTCTTGCGTCTTAAATAAACCACCCTCAGCGTGCACGATACATTGTGCGTTGATGCTATTTTCCTCGACATCTTTATTGATATGCTTCCAAACAAAGTTAGGACTCTTTGCTTGAATGGCGCGTAAGGCGTGACGCAGAGCCATATGAATGTCGCGATAACGAATGATGTGCCCTAACGCATCTTGCTTAAGCTCTTCACGCGTCATCAGTGCGCGGCCAAAGCGACCCGCTTGTGAAACGTGCACTCGATGAATTTCTGCGAACTCTTTTGGCCAAGCATTAATCGTATTGAGCAAGAGTTTGCTACCGTGTGAGAGGGCAATACCTCGGCTATCGGCACTTACAAGATCGTCGTCGTTTATGGAATTGCGATCAAGCAAAATAATCTTTGCTTCGGGGAATTTCTGCAAGGTCCATGCAGCGCAAGCGAGCCCAACAGGACCACCACCCTGAATCAAAATATCGCAATTAGATGAATTCATTTTTTATCGGGGTGGTCTTAAGCATTCTTCATGAGTGTTTCGATTTCATCGGTCTTGACAGGCGCGCCCCGAGAAATCAACTCACACCCAGAATCATTGATAACAGCGTCATCTTCAATGCGAATGCCAATATTCCAAAATGCCTCATCAATATCATCAGCAGGTCTGATATATAGGCCTGGTTCCACCGTAATCACCATACCGCTTTTGAGAATGCGCCAAGGCTTTTCTCCGCCTGTTAGATTTTGTGCGGCTTCACGGTAAGAGCCTACATCGTGGACATCCATGCCAAGCCAGTGGGACGTTCGGTGCATATAGAAACGACGGTAGGCGCCAGTCTCAATGGCGTTTTCTAAAGAACCCAGCTCTGAAAGTTTAAGAAGCTTTTCATCTAAAAGGCCTTGGGTAAGCACTTTAAGTGCTGCCTCATGGGGCTGCATAAATGTATTGCCTGGCTTAGTCATTGCAATCGCTGCTTCTTGTGCGGCTAAGGTGATGTCATACAGGACGCGTTGCGGCCCCGTAAATTTCCCATTAACTGGAAAGGTGCGTGTAATGTCTGATGCATAACCATCGAGTTCACAACCCGCATCAATCAGGCAAAGCTCGCCACTACGTAATTCAGTTGAGCCGACGCGATAGTGGAGGATGCAAGAGTTTGCACCGCCTGCAACAATACTGTTATAGGCAACGCTTTGCGCACCACTATTGCGAAATTCATGCAGTAATTCCGCTTCGAGTTGATATTCGCGCATGCCAGGCTTGCAGATTTGCATGGCGCGGATATGGGCACGAGCGGAGATCTCTGCAGCGCGACGCATGATGTCAATTTCATGCACATCTTTAAATAAACGCATTTCATGGATCAGTGTTTCAATATCATGAAATTCGGATGGCGGATTTACACCGGAACGTGCTTGCCCACGCACCTGCTTCATCCAGTACCGAAGGCGTCTATCGGCTTCGGCGCTCTCAGCGAGGCGAATGTATACCGCACCTTGATCAGCCAATAAGTCACCAAGTTTTTGATCCAACTCTTTATTGCTGTGTGCGTAATCAATGCCTAAAGCATCTGGTGCTGCTTCAGGGCCAAGTCGAATACCATCCCAGATTTCTCGTTCAGAATCTTTAGGTCTACAAAATAAGTGAGATTGCAGTCGGAAACTTTTCCCATCGCCATCAACCTTCATGACAAGTGTTGCGCCTGGCTCTTCAAAACCGGTTAAGTAATAAAAGTCACTGTCGTGGCGATAAGGAAATTCACTGTCACGATTGCGAGCAAGTTCAGGGGCAGTTGAGATGACGGCAATGCCACCGCCAGTCTTGGTAAAGATTCGTTCTGCTAACTGGTTTCTACGAAGTTGATAAGTATTCGTTTTATTCATATGCTGCATTAAGCTCTTGTAAGCGTTGTGGTGTGCCTACATCGTGCCATGGACCGAGATATTTTTCACCAGACACTTTATTTTGCTCCATTGCAGTTCTCAATAGGGGTGCGAGCTTAGCTGGGGCACCGAAGACTAAGTCTTTAAATAAATCTTTGTGATAGATCCCAATTCCCGAAAAGGTGAGTTTTTCGGCGCTGCTGGGCCCAGTATCCTCAACGGATGTGCCTTGGAGGTAAAAATCACCTTCGGGGTGCTGGGCTGGGTTGGGGACCATTAATAAGTGGGCCAAAGGCTTGCTGGCATCCGCGCGCATTTTGGTGGCCGTATCCAATAACTGGGTAATTGGTAAGTTCGGGCTAAATACATCCCCATTAATGACTAAGAAGTAGTCTTCGGGCGCAATGATGGGGAGTGCCTTACAAATGCCCCCAGCAGTTTCTAGGGCCTTGCCTTCTGGGGAGTATTGAATGTGAAGCCCAAATTGCCCTCCATTACCTAGGGCTGCCTCAATTTTTTCACCCAACCAAGCGTGGTTAATCACAACATCCTGAATCTTTGCCCTCGCCAGTGCTTCCAAATGCCACTCCAGCAAAGATTTGTTCTGAATGCTGAGTAAGGGCTTGGGCAAATTATCCGTCAGGGGGCGCATACGTTCGCCGCGTCCAGCTGCCAGTAAAAAACAAGGTATGGAGTTGAGCTGACTCATGGCTTATGAATTACGCTTGGCTGACGCGTGTGGATTCCAGAATTCGGGCTAATGGTTTTAGTTCAATATAACGGTTCGCTGTCGCAATGGCATATTCCAGTACGAGCGGAATGTCCTTGATGTAGCCATCCTTACCATCACGATGAAAGAGTCTTGCAAAAATACCCAAAACTTTAAGGTGGCGCTGTAATCCCATCCATTCAAAATCGCGATAGAACTGTCCAAAATCATTTGGCATTGGCAGTCCTGCTTTACGACCTTCTTCCCAAAATTTAATGACCCAATCAATTACACGTTCTTCTGGCCATGCAATGTAAGCATCACGCCACAGGGAAGAAGCATCATAAGTAATAGGTCCGTAAACTGCATCCTGAAAGTCAATTACGCCAGGATTATTTTTTTCAGTCACCATCAAGTTACGAGAATGGTAATCACGATGAACATACACCTTAGCTTGAGCTAAATTATTTTCAATAATGAACTCAAAAGATTTTTTGAGTTGCTCTGTTTGTTGTTCGCTCAAATTGATATCGAGATGTTTCTTGAGATACCATTCTGGAAATAAATCCAATTCCCGTTGTAATAGCGCTTCATCATAGTTTGGTAAAACGCCGGGCCTGCTCGCCAATTGCATGAGTACTAAGGCGTGAGTTGCATTTCTGTAGAGCTGGTCAGCTGTGTCATCGTTGAGATCGGCTAAGTAAGTTTTTGTGCCTAAGTCGTTTAGTAGCAAGAAGCCCGCCGTAAGATTTTGCTCTAGGATTTTTGGCACATTTAAACCTGCCTCTAAGAGCAATAAATCGACCTTTATGAAGGTATCCAAAGGCTCATGTTGGGGTGGGGCATCCATTACGATCAAAGTTCCAAAATTGGGCTTTTTGGACTCAATTCGGAAATAGCGTCGAAAGCTGGCATCAGCCGAGGCTGGCACCAAAGAGTCGAGATCTAATTGCCAGCTAGCTTCTAGGGCTTTTAGCCAGTTACGGAGGGTATTTAAGCGTGAGTCAGTCATGGTCGATTCGTATAATAAGGCGGGTCTGGATCTATGAATCATTATCGCCGTCGCGCTGGCCTTTGCGCTCCTCTTTTCTTAGTTGCAACTCTGCGTGTGATTCTCGGGGTGGCAACCTTACAGTTTGCACCCTTGCTTAGGGCTCAGACCCCCTCACCGCTGCCTACTGCTTCAAAGCCCGCCGAGGCGCCGGTAATTCTCCCAGATCGCGGCAAGGTAACCGTGCTTAAGTTAGATGATCAATTGCGTACTGGCATCCCGATCCAGGATGGTAAAGCACTCACATTTACTTCGAGTGATGTAATTGATGGAGTGGTTGATAGAGATATGCATCTGCAAGGACGTGCACAAATTCGTCGCAACGGAACTTTTATCAAAGGCGACGAAATTATTTATGACCCAGACACTGATATAGCGGATGTAGTTGGTAATGCAGAGTTAATTAAAAACAATACAAACTTTAAGGGACCAAAAGCAAAGTTTAATGTTGACGCACGCAGTGGTTCAATGGATCTTCCCGTGTATCAGTTTGGTGACACTCCCGCAAGTGGAAAAGCAAATAAATTAACTATTAAAGGTGGCGACGTTTTTAGTTTTGATGATGCGACCTATTCAACTTGTAATCCGCAAAATTTAGATTGGTATTTTTCAGCTAGCAAAATTGAAATTGATACTGAGCAAAAAGAGATGCAGGGAGAGCATGGGGTAATGCATCTTTTTGATGTCCCGGTCGCATATGTCCCTTACTTTAGTTTGCCAACCGGCAAAGAGAGAAGATCGGGTTTACTCGCACCAATTGCAGGATATAACTCAAAAAATGGTATCGATATTACTCAGCCCTACTATGTGAATATTGCGCCCGACAAAGACTTAACTATATTGCCGCGGTATATGAGTCAAAGAGGGGTCCAGCTTGGCATGGCTTATCGATTTATTAATCCCGCATATACCGGAAATGTGATGGGCGACTATCTCCCCAGCGACCAAAAGGCTGGCGGCATAAATCGTTGGCGCTACGATTGGCAGCAGCGCCAAAATCTGGTTGGATCAACCGTTGGGGGGCCAGGCTCTGTAAATGCTTATATCAATGCAGCAAAGGTTTCGGATAATCAATATCCAACTGATTTTTCGCAAACGGTAGCGGGTAGTGTTACAAGTCAGTTCCGCCAAGAAGTAGGGTTTCTATCGCAGCTACCGTCAAGTTTGAGCAACTGGACGATCGGTGCAAAAGCTCAGACCTTCCAAACTTTGCAGCCGAACTTACCAAGTGTAGTTGGCGCCCCTTACAATATTCTTCCACAGGTAACGGCTGTGTATCGTAGTAATTTAGTTCCATCTGTATCGGGTTCTGATGGCAAGTACATCACCTTACCGACGGGGCCTACAACCATGTTGGCTACCGACTTTACTCGCTTTCAGTACAACATTGCTAGCGCTCCCCCTGGTTCCGCTCCCGGAGTATTTAGTCAAGCCGACCGAACTGTTGTAAAGGGCGCAATTGAATATCCTACAAATACCCCTGGGTATTACGTGCGTCCAAAAGTTTCTTTTCAGTCCAATACATATAACGCGATTGCTTTTCAGCCGGGCTATCAGCCTGCCCAAGGGTTTGTAATTCCTACGGTGAGTCTTGATAGTGGTTTAGCTTTCGAAAGAGATGCATTGGAAATGGGTAGCTTTTTTGGTCGAGACATGTTGCTAAGTCTTGAGCCAAGAGCATTCTATGTATACACACCTTATGTCAATCAAGCGAATACCCCTTTGTTTGATACTGCTGATGCAGGATTTGGTATGTCGCAAATTTTTAGCGAGAATACTTTTATTGGTAACGACCGTATCTCTGATAGTAATAAGATGACAGTTGGTTTAACTAGTCGAATCGCCGAGGCAACAACAGGGGCTGATCGCGCAGTTCTTACTTTGGCCCAGCAACAACAATTTTCTCCGCAGAAAGTTGGGCTTACGGGAAATATTGCAAGCCCTACTGCTTATTCAGATACCTTGGGTTCGGCATCGGTTCGAATAATGGGTAATTTCAATGCAGATTTTTTTGGGGATTACAACACCCAACTGAATCGATTTGTTCAGACCACGGTGGGTGGTAGCTGGCGCCCAACCCCAGGCCGTAGTTTGAATTTTGGATATCGAAACGTTTGGCAACCACCTATTCAGGCATCTTCATTTAATCCGATAGCAACGCAAGCGGCCACAACTACCGATCAGTATAATATTTCTGGTCAATGGCCAGTCACGAGAGAGGTTTCTTTAGTTGGACGCTGGGGGTATGATGCCCTTACAACGAAAACATTGAATACCTTAATTGCGCTTGAGTATGTTCGTGACTGCATTGTGTTTCGTGGTGCGTATTCTCAACTGTTGTTAAATAACAATACGACGACTCAAATTTTGTTTCAGGTGGAATTTAGGGGTCTTGGTGTTGCCGGAGATAATCCTGTGGATTTAATGAAGTTAAATGTTCCTGGTTACATGCCAACGCCCAAACCATTACCAATCTCAACTTTTGAGAATTACCAATGATTTTTTGCCAAAAATATACGCGCTGCACTCTCCTTTCGATATTTTTACTTAATGCCCTATTTTGCATTGGGTTAGCTAGCGCGCAAGATCAGGGTCGATCCGATGCTGCTGGCAATAGGATTCGTAACATTGATGGTGTGGCTGCAGTCGTAAACACGGGTTATGTAACCCGCAAAGAAATTGATGACCGAATTACCGTACTTAAAAAACAAGGTGTGAAATTGCCAGAAGATGGCACTGTGCGTAAAACTATTCTAGATAGACTCATTATTGAAAAAATTCAATTACAAAATGCTGAACAGGAAGGTATTACAGTAAGCAATAAAGAGTTAGACAAGATCATTGGTGATATTGCAGCAAAAAATAAGCTGTCGTTTGCTGAGTTCAAGGCGAAAGTAATTGCGTCAGGCACCACCTTTGAGCGCTATAAACAGTTATTGCTGGATGATGTCATGATCACCCGTTATCGCGAAAGAGAAGTTGAAGGCAGGCTCAAAATCTCAGATGCTGAAATTGATAACTTCATTGCTGAACGTACGCGGGCAATTTCTGGTGCTGGAGCTCCGAGGTCGGCACCTGCTGCCAAAGGTGAACCTGAAGAAATCGACGTAGCTCAAATTTTTATTCCTGTTGATGCTAGCGCTGGCGCTGGAGCTCAGGCTGAAGCAAAAAAGAAAGCGGCCGCTCTGCTAAGAGATGCTCGTGGGGATGTTGATTTTCTGCAGCTAGGTGCAATGGCTGCAAAGGAAAATCCAAAGATTAAGTTTCAAGAGTTAGGCTATCGGACTCCTGATCGTTTACCGCAATTATTTTATGAAGCTATTCGTAATACAGGTGGTGGGCAGGTTGCCAATACCGTTGTGAAAAGTCCTGCTGGTTACCACGTGCTTAAAGTTTTGGATCGCCGTGCAGCAGGTGCAAGTGCGCCCCCGCAGCAGGCTGCAGCACCTGATGCTGGTTCACCTACTCCGCAAAATATTCCTATTACACAAACCCTCTCCCGTCATATTTTATTGCGTAGCCGTGCCGGCTTAAGCGATCAAGATGCAGAGAGACGCTTGCAAGGCTACCGCGATCAGGTGCGGGCAAAGACTGCAGACTTTGCGGAACTTGCAAAGAAATATTCTGAAGATGGATCTGCGTCAAATGGCGGTGAGCTAGGTTGGATGAGCCCAGGAGATTTGGTTCCTGAATTTGAGCAGGCCATGAATCGCTTGCAAATTGGTGAGGTTAGTAATCCGGTCAAATCAGAATTTGGTTGGCACTTAATTCAGGTATTAGATCGTCGCGAAGGTCAGCTTACTGTTGAGAAGCAACGTCAATTTGCACGAGCAGCGATCCGTGAGAGAAAGTTTGATCAAGCTTATCAAGAGTGGATGCGTGAGCTACGCGATAACGCAACTGTAAAAATTCTGAACGTGGATGATGCAGCAAGTAGCGCACCCCGTTAACCTCGTTGTAAGCACCGGTGAACCAGCCGGTGTCGGGCCTGAAGTTTCTTTAGCTGCTTCGCTTGAGTTTCTACGGGAACATGCTGATGCTCGAATCACTGTATTGGGTAATGACCAAATATTGGCATTACCTAAGGACCTTAGCCCAGATCTAGTTAGTCGATTACAAATTCAATCTATTCCACTTGGGGCGCCTGTTATCTCGGGGAGTTTGAATTCCCAAAACGCGCATTATGTAGTGAATCTTTTAGATCGGGCGATTGACGGTTGTCAGCAAGGGTGCTTTGATGCCATGGTGACTGCACCACTGCAGAAAAGCATTATTAATGATGCTGGGACTCCATTTATAGGGCATACAGAGTACTTGGCGCAGCGCTGTCAGGTTTCTCATGTGGTGATGATGTTGTGCGCGTCATTGCCCATCGGGTTTTTGGGGCTCAAGGTACCCAGGGATTTACGTGTTGCTCTCGTCACAACCCATCTTCCCTTAAAGGATGTTCCACAAGCTCTGAGTTATGACTTGATATTAGAAACGATCCAAATCGTCAATCAAGATTTGCGGAGGAAATTCGGAATCGCTAAGCCCATTATTCGGGTGGCAGGGTTAAATCCACATGCAGGAGAGTCTGGTTATTTGGGCCGAGAAGAAATTGAAACCATTTCACCGGCAATTGAAGCCGCCAAGAAGTCGGGAATACATGTTTCCGGTCCTTATCCCGGCGATACGATGTTTGATCCAGAATCTGTTGCGCAAGTGGATGCTTTTATTGCGATGTATCACGATCAAGGGCTCGCGCCGTTTAAGTTTGTTACTTTTGGTAATGGCGTCAATGTCACTTTGGGATTGCCCATTATTCGAACTTCAGTAGATCACGGAACCGCTTTAGATATTGCTGGTAAAGGCGTTGCTGACACGGGGAGCATGCTTGAGGCTTTGCGCTTGGCATATGAGTTAGCAATGAATCAACGAAAGCAAGGCTAAAACATGCATCGTGCTCGTAAACGATTTGGCCAAAACTTTTTGCAGGACAACGGAATTATTTATTCTATTGTTGCGCTAATTAATCCCAGTGCGGATATGCATGTTATTGAGATTGGTCCCGGCTTGGGCGCGCTAACACTTCCTTTGCTGAGTAATCTTGATCACCTAGATCTTTTGGAGATTGACCGTGATTTAGTGGCTTTTTGGAATGAGAAAAATCTCAAAGGCCTCACAGTGATTGAGGGTGATGCGCTCAAGTTTGACTTTTTAACGTGGGCTCAGAATAGATCGACTAAGCAAGGCTTATGTAAAGTAGTTGGCAATCTTCCATACAACATTTCTTCGCCTTTGCTGTTTCATTTGGTTTCTGCGGCAGCCTCAATTGATGAGCAGGTATTTATGTTGCAAGCCGAAGTAGTGGAAAGAATGGTTGCGAAGGCCGGCAGCTCAGATTTCAGTCGTTTGTCGGTCATGCTGCAAGCTCGTTATGATATGGAGTTGGTTCTAGAGGTGCCTCCTGAGGCTTTTGACCCTCAGCCTAAAGTGAACTCGGCTGTAGTAAGGATGATCCCGAGAAGGGATTTCACATTGACACATGTTCAATGGAATTCATTGGAAAAAGTGGTAGCTGCCGCCTTCTCCCAGAGAAGAAAAATGTTACGGACTAACTTGAGTGCTTTTTCAGAAAGATTGAGTTTGACGGAGATAGAGCTTAAGGCGAGAGCTCAGGATATTTCTGTTGACCGATATATCGAGTGGGCTAAAGTTCTCGCCGCTTAAATCAATACTCAGTCCTGACTCAGTACTGAGTATTGATTTCCAGTATTTATTTATAGGCGCTGGGGTCAATCACGCGCATTTCAGTCTCAATCCAAGCTTCTACTTCCCGTTGGAGCTCTTCTGCTGACTTATTGGTTGAGTTAATCGCAGGCCCAATTGAAAAGATGACTGTGCCGGGTTCCTTAATAAAGCTATTTTTCGGCCAGCAACGACCGGCGTTGTGCGCAATTGGAATAACTAGTGCATCCGTAGCACTTGCGAGACGCGCTCCACCCTTACGGTAAGGCTTAGTCGATCCAATAGGGGTTCTAGTGCCTTCCGGAAAGAGCATGATCCATTTGCCTTCGCTCAAGCGCTTACGGCCTTGGGTCGCTACAGAATGTGCCGCAGACTGCTTATTGGAGCGATTAATGTGGATCATCTTCAGTAACGCCAGAGCCCAACCAAAGAAGGGGATCCAGAGAAGTTCACGCTTAAAAACAAAACACAGTTGTTTTGGCAGTAGTGCGATATACGCAATAGTTTCGTAAGCAGACTGATGTTTGCTTAAGATGATGACGCGTTCATTGAGTACGGCCTGCATATTTTCCATGCCGCGGATTTCGTAATGAATACCGCACAATGGCTTTAATAGAGCAATAACGATTTTGTTCCACAGTCCAATAAAGGTATAGCGGTTTTCTGGGCTTAGGAATGGAAAGGCCAGCATGCATAGCACTGACCAAATAGGTGTGAAGATCACTAAAAATAAGACAAAGAGTATGGAGCGAATCAATTTCACGATGGGTCTAAGCCTTATTTTCTAAAAGTGCATTTGCAAAAGCCAGTAGATCAGCATGAATGTGCGTGCCCTCAGGTAGAACACCTTTTGCAAGCGTTTTTTCACCCTTACCAGTGAGCACTAGGTGAGGTGCGGCTCCCAAGGCTACCCCAGCCTGGAGATCCCTTAAAGAATCCCCCACGATAGGAACACCTGTCAGTGGTTTGATGCTACCTATCCTCTTGTAGCGCAATGCAATTTCTTTCATCATGCCTGGAGCAGGTTTACGGCAATCACATTGATGTGAATCTTGATGAGGGCAAAAGAAAATGCTGTCGATATGGCCACCCAATGGTTTTAGTAGTGTCTCCATTTTGCTATGCATGGCATGCAAATCATTGATTGTGAAATAGCCCCTGGAAAGACCAGACTGATTGGTCGCCAAAGCAATTTGGTAGCCCGCTTGATTGAGTAAAGCAATTGCCTCCAGACTTCCTGGAAGAGGGATCCATTCATCCACTGACTTTACATAATCATCGCGATCTTCATTGATCACACCATCGCGATCAAGAATGACTAATTTAGAAGAGCTGATGCTCATGCTAATTTGCCGAGATCGGCAACGAGATTCATTTTCTGGTGAAGTTGTTGCAGGAGAGCAAGGCGGTTATCGCGCAGCTCAGGATTTGGATCCATGACCATCACATCCGCAAAGAATTGATCAATGGGCCCACTCAAGGCTACAAGTGCTCTTAAGAGCTCAACAAATTGACGTTTTTCATAAGCAGCATTGAGTGTAGGAGTCACTGCTTCCAATGCTTTATGTAGTGTTGCCTCTGCTGAAATTTGCAGTAAGTTGACAGAACAGGCCGCAGGAATAGCGGTAGTGGTTTTCTTCAGAATATTACTGATGCGCTTATTTGCGGCAGCTAGTTGAGCAGCTTCTGCCAGAGCATTAAATTCACGCAAGGCAGTCAATCGCTCAATTAAATCATTAATTTGTGCTGGTTCTTGGCTCAGGACGGCATCAATCTCAGCACTAGTAAATGCTTTGCCAGCAACTGATTGGTCCCGCAAATAGGCGCGCAAGCGATCAATAATGAACGCATAGATATCGGCAGCTTTTGCTTTTTCTTGAACATCAGCTTGTGGAAACTGCGCACGAGCCAACTCAATTAATTCTGGTAAATCCAGAGAAAGATTCTTCTCTAGGAGTAAACGACAAATACCTAAGGCATGACGACGTAGGGCATACGGGTCTTTATCGCCAGTAGGTGCAAGCCCAACACCCCAAATGCCAACCAGTGTTTCTAGTTTGTCAGCAATGGCTAAGATCGTGCCAGTTTGGGTTTGCGGTAAGGTATCGCCTGCAAAGCGCGGCATGTAGTGTTCACTGCAAGCGCTCGCAACATCCGCATTCTCCCCATCATGAGTGGCGTAATAACGCCCCATGATTCCCTGCAATTCTGGGAACTCGCCAACCATATCAGTTAGTAAGTCTGTTTTAGCAATTTCTGCGGCGCGGGAAGCCAGCTTTTCATCAGCCCCCAGTTTTTTAGCGATGCCTACAGCCAATCCTTGAACGCGCTTAGTGCGATCTAGTTGATTACCTAGCTGGTTGTGATAAACCACCTTACCAAGATCCGCTACGCGAGAAGCCAGTGGGCGCTTTTGATCTTGCTGAAAGAAGAAGCGAGCATCAGATAAGCGTGGGCGTACAACGCGCTCATTGCCTGAAATGATGGCGTCTGGCTTGCTAGTTTCGATATTGGAAACAATCAAGAAGCGATTCCGTAATTTGCCTTGTTTGTCTGTTAATGCAAAGTACTTTTGATTGGTTTGCATGGTCAAAATCAAGCATTCTTGAGGAACCTCTAAGAACTCTTGATCAAAATGGCATTCATAGATGGCTGGCCATTCAACAAGTGCCGTTACTTCATCTAGAAGACTCTCTGGCATCAACACCAAATCATCACCAGCTGCTTTTAATAGGGCGGCTTCAATTTGTGCGCGACGCTGATTAAAGCTAGGAATAATCTTCGCATTGGATTGCAAAGTAGTCTCATATTGGTCTGCATTCTGAATAGTGATGAGACCGGGAGCTAGGAAGCGATGCCCTTCGGTTTGATTGGCCGCATCAATACCTAAAGCACTGATTTTTAAGGTACTGTCGCCGTGTAGTGTAAGGATACGGTGCGCAGGGCGAGCAAATTGCACATCGGCTAATTGACCGTCCTTCTGCAGTACTTGGTAGTGCATCATTTTTGCAATGGGCAGCTTGCTCAAGGTTTGCTCAAGAGCAGCCTGCGCAGTTTGCTCAAGCGCGGCGCCTTTAGCAATAACATTGAGATACAAAGCTTCATTCTTACCCTCACCTGCTTTTTCTAAAGCAGCAAGATCAATATCTCCATACCCTAAAGCACTCAATTTTTTGAGCAGTGGTGGGGTTGCCTTACCTTCGGCGTCAAATGCAATGCTAGTGGGTAATAATTTTTCCCGCACGGGATAGTCGGGCGCTTGATCAAGAATATTAGTGACTTGAACCGCTAATCGACGTGGCGTAGCAAAGCCGGTGACTTTGGAGGAATCTGTTGCCAAGCCTGCAGCTTTAAGTGCTGCAAAGATACCTTCGCTAAATGCATCGCCCAAGCGACGTAGAGACTTAGGTGGCAGTTCTTCGGTAAATACCTCGATCAATAAAGTTGCTGATTGAGGTTTTGAATTAGATGTGCTCATAAGTGGAATGCAGAAATTCGATGCGCTTAAGCCTGAGCTTTAGCTTGACGTTGACACATTGGGAATCCCAGTTTTTCTCTAGACTCAAAGTAGGCCTGAGCCACAGCACGAGAAAGGTTGCGAATACGGCCTATGTAGGCTGCACGCTCAGTAACCGAGATAGCGCCACGCGCATCTAATAAATTAAATGTGTGTGCTGCTTTTAGAACCATTTCGTAAGCAGGTAGTGCCAGTGGAACTTCCATTAAACGCTTTGCTTCACTTTCATAGTTTGTGAAGTTAGCAAAGAGTAAATCAGTATTGGAGTGTTCAAAGTTGTAGCAGGATTGCTCCACTTCATTCTGGTGATACACATCACCATAAGAGATGCCGTCGGCCCACACTAAGTCGTAGACGTTAGAGCAGTTTTGGATATACATTGCTAAACGTTCGATGCCATAGGTAATCTCACCAAGAACAGGCTTGCAATCTAAGCCACCTACTTGTTGGAAGTAAGTGAACTGCGTCACCTCCATGCCATTGAGCCAAACCTCCCAGCCAAGACCCCATGCGCCCAGTGTCGGATTTTCCCAATCGTCCTCTACAAAGCGAACATCATTCTCTTTAAGATCTAAGCCTAAGGCAGCAAGAGATCCCAAATAAAGATCGAGAATATTTTCAGGTGCTGGTTTGAGGACTACTTGATATTGATAGTAGTGTTGTAAACGATTTGGATTTTCGCCATAGCGACCATCTTTAGGTCGGCGGGATGGCTGAACATAAGCTGCTTTCCAAGGCTCTGGACCAATGGCGCGTAAGAAGGTTGCGGTATGGGATGTGCCGGCACCAACCTCGAGGTCGATAGGTTGCAATAGGGCGCAACCTTGTTGGTCCCAATAATCTTGAAGTTTGAGAATGATTTGCTGAAAAGTAAGCATGATTAACCTGGCTAAGCCTTTGATTTTACATGGCTAGAGCACTCTAGAGTTAAAAATGCTTAAAACGCCTGTGACGAATCAGACCCCAAAGCAAGAGCAGGCAAGAAATACCCAAAATCGGTAAATTGCCCCAAATGACATAAGGTGTTTTTCCAGAATAAGCCTGGACTTGGGTGTTGAGGGTTGTTTGGGTAAATTCCGGAAGCACTTTCAGTACTCTGCCATCGGGACCAAGAACCGCAGTAATTCCAGTATTAGTGGCACGCAAGGCGGGAAGCCCGGTTTCCAAGGACCGCAATTGTGAAAGCCTGAGTTGTTGAGTGGATGCTTGAGATTCCCCAAACCAGGCTAGATTGGTCATATTGATGAGTAGGTTGATCGGCTGATCGCTGTGTTGAATACGAGAGGCGAGTTCGCCACCAAAGACGTCTTCATAGCAAATCGTAATTGCCGCATGAAGATCATCTTGATCCTTGCGCACAATCGTAAAGGGGGATTGATCTAGCTTTCCTCTTGCAAAGTCGCTCATGGGTACATGAAAGGCTTTGACGAACCACTGAAAACCTAGAGGAATAAATTCTCCAAAGGGAACGAGGTGCGCTTTATCGTATTGATAGGGCAATGCATTGGGAGATATTCCAGTAGCGCGATTCGAATACTGCATACCACCTTCTCCACGTACTTCACCGATCAAGCCAAGCAGAATGTTGCTACCGCTCTTATTGGAAAAGTTTTGCAAGTAATCCAATAGGCCAATGGGTAAATTTGGAAGTGGCCATGGAAACGCAGTCTCAGGAATGATGATGAGGTTGGCTGCTTCTTTAGTAATTTCCCCTGCATAGAAATCGATTTGCTTGCCAATAGCTTGAGGATTGAATTTCAGACTTTGTTCAAAGTTGCCTTGAATTAAGCGAACGCTAATTGGCTCTCCAACTGGTTTGGTGAAAGTAAATAAACTAGCGCTTTGAGAAATCCCAATGACAGCCAAGATGAGGAGCGCGCTAGAAATGACATGCTTACGAGCTTGGTAAATTTCCCAGGAGGCCCATACCGCCAAAAAGGTACATGCTAGCCCGCCAAAGAAGGGTGCGACAGGCGCAAATGGGCCGTTGAACTGGGTTTCTGCAAAGCCCATCCAAGGAAATCCAGTGAAGAGATAGCCTCGTAGAAATTCCGCAAGAACCCAACTCGCTGCCAGCAGCATGCCAAATAAGCGATTCTGTTTAAACAGCGGAATAGCAAGTGTTGCCAATGAGAAATAGAGCGCCACATAAGCAGAGAGCAGAAAAACACCCATACAAGCAAGTGGCGCACTCATGCCACCAACATCATGCAGGCTGATGTAAAGCCACCATAGACCAACAACAAAATACGCAATGCCGAATGAGAAGCCTAAGAAAAATTGTTTTTTTAAGGAAATGGACTTTTGATCAAGACGCCACCAGAGAAGGCTGAGAACGGGGATCTGAATCCAGCCGCCATAAGGTAACTCAGCAACGGCAGCAAGGGCGGCTCCCAATACAAATAGAATGCAAACTGAAAAGATTTTGATGCTCATACCCGAATGATTGGAGTGCTGATCAAACAATGTAAATCTCAGTCTGATTTTTTATTGGATTGTCGTGCAAGCAGAATATGAATTTGTCTTGGGTCGGCGCGCTGCACTTCAAATTCAATGCCACCTATTTCAATGAGCTCACCCATTTTAGGGACGCGGCCTAAATGCTGAATCACTAAGCCCGCCACGGTCTCAATATCTTCCACTTCAAAATGAGTGCCAAGTCTTTCATTAAATTGCTCAAGCTCGGTAATGCCTTTAACTCGGATATCGCCATTATCTAAAGCGATGAGGTTGTCTGCTTCTTCATCGACATCATGCTCATCCTCAATATCGCCAACGATCTGCTCGAGCACATCTTCAATGGTAATGATGCCGGCAACGCCGCTATATTCGTCAACTACGATAGCTAAATGGTTACGGTTATCTTTAAAGTCTCGCAATAAGACGCTAAGACGTTTAGATTCTGGAATGAATACTGCAGGGCGTAACCAATCGCGCACCTGAAAATCTTTCTCAGTAGCGTGACGTAATAAATCTTTTGCTAACAAAATGCCAATGACGTTATCTCGACTGCCTTCGAATACGGGAAAGCGTGAGTGAGCCGCTTTAATAACACTCTTAATAATTTCAGAGAGAGGTTGGCCAATATCAATCCAATCAATTTGGGCGCGGGGCACAAGGATATCGCGAGCGCACAACTGCCCTACTTGAAAAACACCCTCAATCATGGAGAGAGCATCCGCATCAATTAATCCCTCAGCCTGAGCTTCCCGAAGGGTATCAATCAGTTCTTGACGGCGCTCACTGGGTTCAGTTGGCTGCGGAGTTAAAAAATCAGCCAAGCGATCTAAAAGGGATTTATTGGGGTCAGGCATATAGCAAGAATAGCGTAGAAATATGGCAAATCAAGAATAGGGGTTGGCAAAGCCCAATTTTTGGAGAATTTGGATTTCCAGGGCCTCCATTTTTTTAGCATCCCGGCCCACCTCGTGATCATGACCTTGAGCATGAAGGCAGCCGTGCACAATTAAATGGGCCAAATGGGCTTTTAGTAATTTACTTTGCTCTTTGGCTTCTTTTTGCAGAACCGGTAGGCAAAAAATAATATCTGCTACTACAGCTTCTTTTGAAAGCTCGTAAGGAAAAGTTAAAACATTGGTGGCGTAATCTTTTTGACGAAAAGCAAAATTTAGCTTTTTACCTTCCGCAGCATTCACAAAGCGAAGGGTAATTAAGCCACCAAGTATCGTGGAACTCTTGACCCATTTTTTAATTAGGGTTGAGGAAGCTGCTTTATTGACGGCAGCCTCAATCGCCGGACTGGCGTATTGCAGCTCAATCGTTAGCTTGGGAGAGAAACTTTTTTTATTGGCTGACATGGGCTTCTACCAACTCGCCTCTGAGGGTGTAGTTCAGAACTTCCGTAATGCGAATGTCTACGAATTGACCAATAAGACTCTCAATATCTTGATCGGGTGCTGTGAAATGAATGACACGATTATTTTCAGCACGACCCTGTAAGTTGACACCATCCTTTGCAAGACCCTCAATTAATACTCTTTCAGTATTACCCAGCATTTTTTGGCTAATTTGGTTTGCCTGTCCCTCAACCAATGCCAATAAAGTTTGGAGGCGCTTGAGTTTTACCTCGTAAGGTGTGTCATCGTGAAGGTTTGCCGCAGGAGTTCCTGGGCGTGGGCTAAAGATAAAACAAAAGCTGTTATCAAAGTTCAGATCCTGAACCATTTTGAGTAGCTTCTCAAAGTCAGCCTCAGTTTCACCTGGAAAACCCACGATGAAATCACTGGACAGTGTCAGGTCGGGACGAACAGCGCGCATCTTGCGAATAATGCTCTTGAACTCTAGGGCTGTATAGCCGCGCTTCATCGCTGAGAGCATAGAATCCGAGCCATGTTGTACTGGCAAATGTAGGTGACTTACAAGCTTAGGCACTTTAGCGTAGACGTCGATGAGGCGTTGTGTAAATTCTTTAGGGTGGCTGGTAGTAAAGCGGATCCGCTCAACCCCAGGAATGTCAGCGATGTATTCAATCAATAGAGCAAAGTCAGCGATTTCTTCGGTATCACCCATCTTGCCAAGATAAGCGTTTACGTTTTGACCAAGCAGAACAATTTCTTTGACGCCTTTACTTGCTAGACCAGCAACTTCAGTGAGGACATTATCAAATGGCCTAGAGACTTCTTCGCCACGCGTATAGGGCACAACACAGTAGCTGCAATACTTGGAGCAACCTTCCATGATGGAGACGTATGCCGAGCCACGAGTTTGGCGAGATGCAGGAAGATGATCAAACTTTTCAATCTCAGGAAAAGAAATATCTACTTGAGAGACTCCAGTTTTGCGACGCTGTGCAATGAGGTCGGATAAGCGATGGAGTGTTTGAGGTCCAAACACCACATCAACGTAAGGAGCACGACTAACAATTTGTTGGCCTTCTTGACTGGCAACGCAGCCGCCAACACCAATTAGTAAGTCAGGCTTCGTTTTTTTGAGTTCACGTAGCCGTCCCAAATCTGAAAAGACTTTGTCTTCTGCTTTCTCGCGGATAGAACAAGTATTCAGAAGAACCACGTCGGCATCTTCCGGTCGATCTGTCATGACCATGCCTTCATCGGCATGCAGGAGGTCTGCCATTTTTCCCGAGTCGTACTCGTTCATTTGGCAGCCAAAGGTTTTGATATAGAGCTTTTTCATATGCCGTTCTCAGGTTTATAGCTGGGGGCGAAGTTCAGATTTTACTGCCTAAGACCCAAGTTGTTCTTATATGAGCCTGTAAGCCAGAATTGCCACGATAGTGGGCGGAATAGCTGCCATCAGTAAATATAGTGCTGAAACCGTATGTCCAGGAAAGTGGCCACGCAAGATCGCAATACCGGCTGGGTTGGGAGCATTAGCAATAACGGTGAGGCCACCACCAGCAACCGCTCCACCCACTAATGCCAGTTTGAACTCCGGTGAGGTGCCGGTTACCAATGATCCTAAATAGGTGAGTGCCGCATTGTCAGTGAAAGCAGTCAAAACAAGACTGCCATAAAAGACTGCGGTAGGGCTCATCATTTCAAGAATAGGTTGCAGCCACCATCCTTGTAATGCACCCAATACTACTAAGCCACCCAGGAAGAAGCCGACTAAAAGTGCCTCTTTCAGAATGAGAGGACTTTGATGTTTTGGATATGCTGTGGTGTAACCAATAAAGAAAAGCAGAATCCACGTGAAAATAATCGGATCATGCGCAAAGTAAACCACTCCAAATAAAAAAAGCAGATGCGTCAAAATGACTGCTAAAGGAATTTTTACTTCCCTTTTATCGGTATTAGGTTCAATCAATTGGCGATGAAATAAAAGAGTTGCTGCCAGAGCATTGATGAAGATTGCAATGCAAGACTCTAGACCAAAGTTGCTAAACATAAATGCTGAACTCCATCCCCAGGTAGAGGCCACCATGAGAACAGGCGGAGCGGCAAAGTTAGTGAGTGTGCCTCCAATGGAGATGTTCACAAAGAGCACCCCAAGAGTGCCAAACAGAAGCGCTTTAGAGCATTGGTGACGATAGACAAGATCGCGCAATAAAAAAGCAGCCAGAGTCATTGCTGCAGGTTCGGTAATCAAAGAGCCAAGGAGGGGCGTAGCGCCTAGGATTAAAAAATATAAAGCAGGAGCACTTCTGATACGCAAAAGGTATTGCAGGCCATTGGCCAGCACATGCAAAATTTGAGTAGAAAAATACAGAATGGGTTTTGTGCCGGCCACAATCATGATGGCAAAGACAAAGAGTGGTTCTGTGAAATTACGTTTATTGAGAAAGTTCTTCGCTGTCCCTAAGTCGTCATATAAGGAAATGAAAATAACCAATATGGCAGCCCAAAAACCAAAAACAACTTCTACTTCGCCAAGCAAATGCCAAAGACCAGCATGCCGAGGCGATTTTTTAGCAATCGTTTCAAAATAGCCCGTGCAAAAGGTATGCAAAACAGCAATTGCAAAAATAATGCTTGCGCCAAGTTCTGTAGGGGTAAAGTTCATAGCAGAATGGTAGCAGGTGCTTGGTGACACTAAGGCATTGTTAATTTAGGAGATTTTGGTGAAATTAAAGATTGGGTATCAAGAGCTCATTCAGGAAGCAATGGCTGAAATTGAGACGCTTTCCGTGGAAAAGGCGTCAGATTTACTGGCTGATCCCAATGTGGTGTTTTTGGATATAAGGGATGTTCGTGAGTTAGAGCGAGAGGGCATGATTCCGAATGCGCTGCATGCCCCCAGAGGGATGTTGGAGTTTTGGGTTGACCCTGATAGCCCTTATTACAAGCCAATCTTTGGGGAAGGCAAGAGATTGGTGTTGTATTGTGCCTCAGCTTGGCGTTCAGCCTTAGCTACGCAAATTCTCCAGAGAATGGGTGTGCCCAATATATGTCACTTAGAAGGTGGCTTTACTGCTTGGAAGAAGGCGCAATTACCCACCGTACAAAAAGCAAGCAAATCCCATTCGGGTTAAATTCAGTCTTGATGATTTCTTTGTATTAATAATTTTTTAGGATTTTTATGAGAAAAGTAGTTTCACAGTTTGGCCAAGGCCCTCTTCAGCAGAAATTAACTGCTGGTGATTTACATTTTTTGTCTGATACAGAAGTTTCTAAAGGTGGCTCTGATACTGGCCCAAGTCCTCACGAGTACCTTGGTGCTGCTTTGGCAGCCTGTACTTCAATGACCCTAAAGATGTACGCTGGGCGCAAAGAAATGAAATTAGACAATGCGATTGTGACTGTGGATATTGAGCGGCATGATGATGTTGAAACATTCTCCCGCGAGATTCAGCTGGAAGGCAACTTGAGTGCTGAGGAGAAAGAGCGCTTACTTGAGATTGCACATAAATGTCCAATTCATAAAGCATTGGCAGGGCAGATTCAAATAAAAACCCAGCTGGTAAATTAATACGAGCTGGGTTTGTGTTACTGCAATCCGGCCTTATTAGACCGAGTGGTATAGCTTAGTTAGGTGCCTGCGCTGGCTGATTATTTTTACCAGCGTTATAGCCAGAGTTGTAATTAGAAGCCTCATTTTTCTTGTAAGCATCATAGACATAGCCAGATGCTGCACCAACTGCTGCACCACCAACTGCACCCCAGATAGGATTGCCGTGGAAAATTGCAGTGCCAACAGCACCAGCTGCTGCGCCAATACCTGCGCCTGAAAGTGTGCGTTGCTCTGTATTGCTCATGTTTGAGCAACCAGCGATTGCTAAAGTTGCTGCGGTAATTGCGATAATTTTTTTCATCTCAACTGATCCTTTAAATGGGTATTCGTTTGTCTAAGTTGCTTAGATTATTTTTTGGCGCAAGGGAAGCGTGAAGCTAAAAAGCCCAAGAAAACGCCTGCTGCTGGTTTGTCTGCAACTTGTGGGGTGCTGTTTGCAAACTTCACAAAATCGCCAATGACTTCATCACGCGCTGGAGCAGGTTGCTTAACGCAAATAAATGGCTTTGCACGTTGCGGATGACGAGTAGCTAAATAGGTTTCATAAACAGAAGTAGTAAAGCCAATACAGAAGCTACGAGATTCTGGGCTTGCAGGGAGTTTGCAAACATTCGCAAGTTCTTGTGTGCTCAATACTTTGATGGTTTCTTGTGCTTCGGCAAGACCGGAAAATGCAGCTAGAGCGGCTAATGCGATGAGGATTTTTTTCATGGGTTCTCCCTTGGGTGTATGTAAAAACGATGATAAACCATAAAAATCTCTCTATATGCACTAAATAAGTGCACTATGCCCATTTTTGGGATTTTTCACTCCCCATAATGATGCAAAAAATCAGAGAGGGGAAATTGCATGGAAACTTTGAAATCTGGAAGTGATGCTTTATTTATCTTGCTTGGCGCCATCATGGTTCTTGCCATGCATGCAGGCTTCGCATTCTTGGAGTTGGGAACGGTTCGGAAGAAAAACCAAGTCAATGCCTTAGTCAAAATCTTGGTCGACTTTGCGGTCTCAACAATTGCCTATTTCTTTATTGGCTACAGCATTGCTTATGGTGTGAACTTTTTCTCCGGAGCAGAGTTGCTGGCAGAGAAAAATGGTTACGAGTTAGTCAAATTTTTCTTCTTGCTGACTTTTGCCGCTGCGATTCCCGCAATTATTTCTGGTGGCATTGCAGAGCGCGCTAAATTTAATCCACAACTTATTGCTACTTTTTTATTGGTAGGTTTTGTCTATCCATTCTTTGAAGGCATTGCTTGGAATCAGCATTACGGTATTCAGGCTTGGATTAAAGGGTTTACTGGTGAAGAGTTTCATGACTTTGCAGGATCAGTGGTAGTTCATGCGGTAGGTGGTTGGATTGCTTTGCCTGGTGTTATTTTGTTGGGCGCGCGCCGTGGCCGTTACACAAAAGAAGGTCAAATCTCTGCTCATCCACCATCAAGCATTCCTTTCTTGGCCTTGGGTGCATGGATCTTAGCGGTGGGTTGGTTTGGCTTTAATGTGATGAGCGCACAAACGATCGACAAGATCAGTGGTTTAGTTGCGATGAATTCTTTGATGGCAATGGTTGGTGGAACATTGGCTGCTTGGGTTGTAGGTCGTAATGATCCTGGTTTTACATACAACGGGCCACTTGCTGGTTTGGTTGCAGTATGTGCAGGTTCAGACTTAATGCATCCTCTCGGCGCCTTATTTGTTGGCTTAGTTGCCGGCGCCTTGTTTGTTTATATGTTTACCTTGGTTCAAAACCGCTGGAAGATTGATGATGTTCTTGGTGTTTGGCCCTTACATGGTTTGTGCGGTCTTTGGGGTGGATTAGCTGCCGGCATCTTTGGGACCAAAGCCTTAGGCGGAATTGGTGGTGTTACTTTTACTGGCCAGCTGATTGGTAGTGCCTTAGGCGTTGGCATTGCATTGCTTGGTGGCTTTATTGTCTACGGCGCCCTAAAAGCAGTCTTGGGTATTCGGATGTCTCAAGAAGAAGAATTTGAAGGTGCGGATTTAAGTGTGCATCGTATTTCTTCAACTCCTGATCGCGAGCCAAACTGGTAATTCGCTTTTAGTGCGCAGTCGTTCATCTATAGCCTGATTCATACCTATAATGAGTCATGGCTATATTTGAACTAGACGAAAATGCCCCTCATCTAGCTGAGGGTGCTTGGGTTGCCGACAGCGCAGAAGTGATCGGCAAAGTAGAACTTCATCAAGATGCGAGTATCTGGCCCAAAGTTGTTATCCGTGGCGATAACGACCTCATTCAAATCGGTGAAGGCAGTAATGTACAAGATGCCTCTGTTCTGCACACAGATCCAGGTTACCCACTCATTATTGGTAAGCACGTCACCATTGGACATCAAGTGATGCTGCACGGTTGTCACATTGGAGACGGTAGCTTGATTGGCATTGGCGCAGTTATTTTGAATGGTGCGAAGATTGGAAAAAACTGTCTCGTTGGTGCAGGCGCACTTGTTACCGAGGGGAAAGAATTTCCAGACTGCTCCATGATTTTGGGAACTCCCGCCAAGGCAGTAAAAGAGTTGACTCCGGAGCAGATCACTGGCATCCACGATATCGCTGGCCGCTATGTCAAAAATGCCCAGCGTTATGTCAAGACCCTGAAGAAAATTTCTTAATCTTTTAACTATCACCCGTTAAATATTTTGCTCTACGTATTTAATGTAGTTCTCCCAGTATTTCTACTCATCTTGATTGGGTATGTTGGTGGGCGTGCTGGTAAGTTGGGCATGAACGCTTCAGTTGAGCTCAATCGTTTTGTGGTTTGGTTGGCATTACCCGCGCAACTCTTTAACTTTGCTGCGAATAGTGGCTGGCAAACACTATGGCAACCCGGTTTCATCACTGCAATTTTTCTAAGTTGTTTAATTGTTTTTGTCCTAGTGCTCTTGGTGAGTTGGCTACGTCATCGCGATTTAGCGTCAGCTAGCTTTGATGGCCTGAGTGCCTCTTATTCAAATACGGGGTATATGGGTATTCCTTTATGTGCACTTGCCCTTGGTCAAGATGGTTTAGCACCTGCGATCATTTCCACCTTCATTGTGTTTGTCATGTTTGCTTTAGCCACAGTCTTGATTGAGATTGGCATCTTGTCGCATAAGAAGCCGCACGAGATTGGGTTGAGCGTCATTCAATCGCTTTGTACCAACCCCTTATTAATAGCTCCAGTTGCGGGTCTGTTGTGGGCCTCGAGCGATTTAACTTTATACGACCCCATTGCACAAGTAATTGCATTCTTAGCAGCCGCATCGACACCTTGTGCTCTCGTTTCCATCGGTTTATTTCTGATGCAAAAAAGTACTGCGGCTCCTGCTCAGGCTTGGGGTATCAGTTTGGCAAAGCTGATTCTGCAACCCTTGATTGCTTGGGTCATTGCGGACCCCATCTTGGAGCTACCGGCATTATGGGTGAGTGCCATTGTCATACTCAGCGCGCTCCCAACTGGTACGGGCCCCTTTATGTTGGCGCAGTACTACAAAGCTGACGGTAGCGTGATTTCTAGAGTGGTATTAATTACCACGGTGAGTTCTTTGCTGACACTCTCTTTATTTCTGTGGTGGAGCAACGGGATTTAACCCTTCAGCATCTATTTGTTTTTCCCAAGAGGCATCGATAAATGCGGGCAATGTCATGCACTCATCAAAGATTCGCATGAGTGTAGAGTAGGGCTTTATATCTACTTTTGCGCTCAGTGCATTAAATAGCTGGGGTACAAGGCAGACGTCAATCAAGCCAGGTTGATCTCCATAAGCAAATCTTCCAACCCGTGGATCCAGACTTAATTGTTTCTCTACACTCTCAAGCCCAACCTTGATCCAGTGCCCATACCATTCGTCCTTTGCCTCACTGCTGATACCGAGTTTTTTAATAAGGTAACGCAATACCCGCAAATTATTGATTGGGTGAATATCACTCGCAATATCCATTGCGACAGAGCGAACCCATGCTCGGTCAATTGCGAGTGTTGGTAAGAGTGCTGGCTCGGCTTGAATCTCTTCGAGATACTCAATAATGGCTAAGGATTGATGAATGCTTTTTTCACCATCTTCCAGAATGGGTACTAAGCGATTGGGATTTTTCTTGCCATACTCCTCGCCCAGCTGATCTCCACCATTTTTACTCAGATGAACGGGGATGATTTGATAATCCATACCCTTGAGATTGAGGGCGATGCGAACACGAAAAGCGGCGGAGCTGCGCCAATAGCTATAAAGCTTATAGGTCATATCAACACCTTATTTGCACTCATAGCTAACAGTATATTCAGGGCGGTCATTCAAGTCTGCGCTCGGACAAAGTGCATTAGACTGGTGTTATGGAAGATATTAATTTCTGGATTGGCATCATTGCAACCATGGCCTTTGCGGTAACTGGGGTTTTGGCCATTGCAGATCGTGGCGTAGACCTCTTTGGTGTTTTGGTGCTGGGTTTGATTACCGCAATTGGTGGCGGTACCATTCGCGACATTATTTTAGAAGCCCCTATTTTCTGGTCTGAGAACCAAATGTATGTATGGCTTGCTCTAGCTGCTAGTGTTATTACCTTCTTCGCAGAATCCTTCTTTACTCAACCGCAAATTTATCGGTGGATGCTGTACATCGATGGTTTTGGTGCAGCACTCTTTGCCATTCAGGGGGCTGATAAGGCGTGGGGTATGGGATATGGCTTACCTGTGGCACCAGTCATCTTGGGCGTAATCACTGCAATCGGCGGAGGCTTATTACGTGATGTTTTGGCTGGCAGAAAAACGCTCATCATGTCCCATGAGCTTTATGCCATTCCAGTGACTTTGGGCTGTTGTGCGTATGTCCTGGTCCTGAACTTCTTGCCTCAGTATGTAGTCGAGGGTTCCGTGATTTGCATGCTCGGAATTTTTGGACTGCGCGCAGCTGCGATTTATTGGGATCTGCGCGTGCCCAAAATGTTTATTACTAAAACACGCTAATTGCACCAAGGCTGGGCTCATAGGTGTTGCGTAGCTAGCTCTAATTCCCAAATATCTCGGGAAAACCCCGATCTTATTTGATGGGGAATTACCCTAACTAGTGGATTTCTTTGAATTTTTTCAAAGCATAATCGACCCGTTGTTATTTATTTAATAAAAATAGTTAGGAGCTACTGATGTCAACATCAATTAAAGCAGCCCCAATGACCGCTGAAGAACGCAAAGTTATCTTTGCATCATCTTTAGGTACGGTTTTTGAGTGGTACGACTTTTACTTGTACGGTTCACTTGCGGCAATTATTGCTAAGCAATTCTTCTCTGGCCTAGATGCTGGTTCTGCCTTCATTTTCGCTTTGTTAGCGTTTGCTGCTGGTTTCATCGTGCGTCCATTTGGCGCGTTGGTGTTTGGTCGTCTCGGCGATTTGATTGGTCGCAAATATACCTTCTTGGTTACCATCTTATTGATGGGCGGCGCAACTTTCATCGTGGGTATTCTGCCTAACTATGCAACTATCGGTGTTGCTGCTCCAGTCATCTTGATCGCATTGCGTATGCTTCAAGGTTTGGCTTTGGGCGGTGAGTACGGTGGTGCTGCTACTTATGTTGCAGAACATGCGCCTAACGGCAAGCGTGGCGCATACACAGCTTGGATTCAGACAACAGCTACTTTAGGCTTGTTCCTATCCTTGCTCGTGATTTTGTTCACACGTGAATTCACTGGTCCAGACTTTGATGTTTGGGGCTGGCGCGTTCCTTTCATCGTTTCTATTGCATTGTTGGCAGTTTCTGTATGGATTCGTTTATCCATGAATGAATCCCCAGCTTTCAAGAAGATGAAAGAAGAAGGCAAATTGTCTAAAGCACCTTTGACAGAATCATTCGGTCAATGGAAGAACTTGAAAATTGTGATCTTGGCATTGTTTGGTCTGGTTGCAGGTCAAGCAGTGGTTTGGTACACAGGTCAGTTCTACGCTTTGTTCTACCTCACACAAGTGTTGAAAGTAGATCCAAAGACAGCAAACTTGTTGATTGCTGCTTCCTTGGTAATCGGTACGCCATTCTTCGTGGTCTTCGGTAGCTTGTCTGACAAGATTGGTCGTAAAGTGATCATCATGGGCGGTTTGTTACTTGCCGTCATTCTGTATATCCCCAACACACCAGTTTCCTTGTTCAATGGCTTAACCCACTTTGCTAATCCAGCGTTGGAAAAGGCAATGGCAACAGCACCAGCTACGATTACTGCTGATCCTGCTGAATGTACATTCCAGTTCAACCCAACTGGTACAGCAAAGTTCACAAGTTCTTGCGATATTGCAAAACAAGTGATGGCGTCTAACTCTGCTAGCTATACAACCGTTACGGCTCCAGCCGGTTCCATTGCTGTTGTGAAAATTGGCGATATCGAAATCCCTGGATATACATCTAAGGGTATTGATCCTGCTGAAGCAAAAGCAAAAGATGCTGAGTTTAAAAAAGCAATTCGCGAGGCTTTAAATAAAGAAGGTTATCCAGTTAAGGCTGATCCTGCCGCAATTAACTATGCTGCAGTTCTTGGAATCTTGGTCATTTTGGTGCTCTTGGTAACCATGGTTTATGGTCCAATCGCTGCGATGTTAGTTGAGATGTTCCCAACTCGTATTCGTTACACCTCTATGTCCTTGCCATACCACATTGGTAACGGTTGGTTCGGCGGCTTGTTGCCAACGATCTCCTTCGCCTTGGTAGCGCAAAACGGTAACATTTACTACGGTCTCTGGTACCCAATCATCATCGCTGCGATGACATTGGTAATTGGTACGCTGTTTGTACGTGAAACTAAAGACGTAGATATCTACGCACGTGACTAAGCAGTTTTAGTCTGTATCAAATAAGAAACCCGATCAGAAATGGTCGGGTTTTTTTATTCCCACAAATCTTTTTGATTGCGATTATTTAAGAGCTTTTGATTTTGCTGGGCAATAGAGATTTCTCTTGGACCTGGAATCAACGTAATTTCAGTTCCAGCAGTGAGAGTTCCAGTTTTGAGTACCCGCAGATACCAACCACTAAAGCCGGATTGCAGCATTGCTTTGCTTGCACCCTTGTAAGCAACAGCAGCGTTGAACTTAAAACATGGTTCACGAAGTTTGACGACGGAGAATTCCAACCCCCCTATTTGCAAGCGGTCCCCAACAAATACTTCAGTTTCTAGCAGGCCTTCGACGGTGAAGTTCTCGCCGATAGCACCATGCTGTATGTCAACTGACCGCTTGGTTTCTCTAGTGAGTAGCTCATTCCAGAAGATGTAATGCTCTGCTGGATAAACATAAATGGCTTTTTCAATTCCGCCGTGTACCGATAGGTCGGCTTGCTCATCACCTTTAACACCAAGCGGAGTAATTTCAACTGGAGCAGGATTTTTTAAATCACTTACCGCCTGCTTGCGAATGGCTGAAGCAACGGATTTGTAATTAGGATGGTGATTGCCGAATAAAGGAGCTACCTTGCCAGCGGATATAGAAAGAAGTTTCATGAAGTAAAGAGTGTGCTTAGAAAATGTTTATTAGTAGCGGCAACGCGCATCACTCTTGTATTTAGTGAAGTACACAATAAGGTCCGCCTCGGATTTGTATTGGGTGTAGTAAATCACGGCACGCGCATCACTTTTATATTTTGTATAAAACCAAACGCCAGGCTCGTTATCACTCGAGTATTGGGTGTCATACACAATGCAGTTCGCCTCAGACGGGTACTTGGTGACAAAGACTTTGGCATTGGCCTCTGATGGGTAATTAGTAATGAAGATTTGAGCTGCAGAAGCGGTCGTAGGGATGCAGCTACTCAAGAGCAAAAAGCTGAGTAGGCGCAAGAGAAATGAATTCATCATTTGGGAATATTACGCCTTCTACTTTTTAGGTGTTCATCTGGCTGATATGATCACAGGATGAATTCCTCTCAAAAGAAATCTCTTCTTATATTGAGCCAATTGGTCTTGGTATTTCTTTGTGCCATAGCGAGTTCAAGCATTTACGCTAAGTGGGATGAAGAGCGCGACATGACTACCAATGGCAAAGAGGAGTTGGTTTATTACTTCAAGACTAATGAGCAGGGTCAAAAGCTCGTCTTAGATAAATATGTAAAGCGCCTGATTTTTATACGTCCTGATAAGTTCTATAAGCGCTCAATCAAGCAAATGAAGATTGATGGGGTGGTGGTAGACGTCAATAGCGACCCTTTTTCGCATTACCCTGAACAAACCGCGATTGTGTTTGAGAATAAGGATGAAGTGCTTAAAAAGCTCTTTTTGGCCAAGAAAATCGAATTTAATGTCCTTTATGGCCGAGATGAGGCTGTCAGCACATTTCAGATCAAATAAGTACCTAGACACCTCTAATGGCGAGAAGGCTTGATTCGTTTAGACAGATGCATTCCGATCATTTACAATAGCGAGTTCGGCGAATTAGCTCAGCTGGTTAGAGCGACGGAATCATAATCCGCAGGTCCGGGGTTCAAATCCCTGATTCGCCACCAAATCTAAAGGCCATTGCCCCTCGGCAGTGGCCTTTTTCTTAGGTTGCTAGGTATATGGCTAAATTTTGGAATTTTGTTATTTTCCAACTTGGTTGGTTTGCCTGTGTATTGGGCGCAGCCAATAAAGATGTGCTCTGGGCGGTAGTTGCTACCCTAGCCTACATTGCTTTTCACTCCTGGCGTTCACCTTCTCCCAAAACAGAAATCAGCCTTTTATTGAAAGCCTTTGTCTTTGGTTTGGTGGCCGACACTCTCATCATGCATATGGGCTACTTGGATTTTCGGGATGATTGGCCGTCACCGTATTTGTCGCCTCTCTGGATGTGGGTCTTGTGGGTTTTGGTGGCAACCACCATTAATGGTTCCTTGACTTGGTTGCGCGGCAGGCCTGTTTTAGGGGCTGTTTTGGGCGCCATTGCTGGCCCAATGTCCTATGAGGCTGGTATTCGGATGGGGGCTGGATCCTGGGTCCCTGGTAGTGAAATCACTGGATTTATCCTGGTAGGAGCGGTCTGGGCGGTCGCTATACCCCTCTTTTTCTATTGGGACCGAGTCAATCAAGTACAACCTAGTCAAAAATCCGTAAATTCAGTTTAAAAGACGCTTGCAAAGACTACTGTTTTTATATACAGTAACTCCTAAGTTGTTACACAGTAGATAAAACTTCGGGAAAAAGCCCAGTACATAGCGAAAAGGGAATAAAAAATGGCCTTGGATAACAAAAAGCAATCAGCCTCTTCAGAATTTGAAGGAATGAGCGGAGACAAGCAAAAAGCATTAACTGCAGCACTGGCACAAATTGAGAAACAGTTTGGCAAAGGTTCAATCATGAGATTGGGCGATGCCGAAATTAGCCAAGACATTCAGGTGGTGTCTAGTGGTTCACTCGGATTGGATATCGCTCTTGGAGTTGGTGGTCTTGCGCGTGGGCGCGTGATTGAAATCTACGGTCCAGAATCTTCTGGCAAAACTACTTTGACATTACATGCGATTGCAGAAATGCAAAAGCTTGGCGGCACTTGCGCATTTATTGACGCAGAGCACGCTTTAGATGTGCAGTACGCATCACGTCTCGGCGTGGATGTAAACAATCTGTTGATCTCTCAACCAGACACTGGTGAACAAGCATTAGAAATTGCAGATGCATTAGTTCGCTCAGGTTCTATTGATTTAATCGTCATCGACTCTGTTGCTGCTTTGGTTCCAAGAGCTGAGATCGAAGGCGATATGGGCGACTCTTTACCAGGCTTGCAAGCGCGTTTGATGAGCCAGGCTTTGCGTAAATTGACTGGTGCTATCAAGCGCACCAACACTACTGTGATCTTCATTAACCAGATTCGCATGAAGATTGGTGTGATGTTTGGTTCTCCAGAAACCACTACTGGTGGTAATGCGCTGAAGTTCTACGCCTCTATGCGTTTAGATATCCGTCGTATTGGTAGCATCAAAAAAGGCGATGAGGTTGTTGGTAATGAAACCCGTGTGAAGGTTGTGAAGAATAAAGTTTCTCCTCCATTCCGCGAAGCAATTTTTGACATCATGTACGGTGCTGGTATTTCTAGAGAAGGCGAAATTATTGATATGGGTGTTGAAGCTGACCTCGTTGAAAAGTCAGGCTCTTGGTATAGCTATAACGGTGATCGCATTGGTCAAGGTAAAGACAATGTGCGCGAGTTCTTAAAAGAGAACCCAGCCATTGCCAAAGATATCGAAGCAAAAATTCGTGAGAAATTAGGCGTTAAATCTGGTTCAGCAGTAGTAACGGATGTGCTGAGCGAGGAAGAGGAAGTCGAATAATTCGATGCAAGAGTTAAGCAGTAATCAGAAGGTCAAACAAAGCCCGAGTCTCAAAGCTCGGGCTTTGCGCCTTTTGTCGCAGCGAGAATACAGTCGCAAAGGATTAGCCGCAAAGTTGGCAGAATCAGAAGCAAGATGGGGCAAGTTAGGCGGCGAGCAGGCTGAGCAAACGCCTGAATCTAGGAGCTCTCAGATTGAAGCCGTTTTAGATGACTTTGAGGCAAGAGGTTGGTTATCTGACGAGCGTTTTGCTGAAGCGCTGGTTCGCCGTCGCAGTGAGCGCTACGGGATGAGAAAGATTGCCGATGAGCTCGATAGAGCTGGGGTGGAAGCCAAGCAGTCAGCCAAGTTGCTTGGAGCCCTAAAAGAGACCGAGTTTCAGCGTGCCTTTGATCTCTGGACCAGAAAATACGGCATACGCGCTCAGGACCAAAAGGAGCGAGCTAGGCAGTATCGCTTCTTGGCATCGAAGGGTTTTGGCTCCGAAGTGGTGGCAAAAGTGATTGGCGGACAGAGTCCGGATTAGGGCAATTACGGATCAGTAAACACTAATTGCGGCATTGCAGCATGCTAGACTTATGAAGTCGGTCAAGCCGTTCGCATTTATTCATATATGGCTAATTTAGCTATTTCTAGAGTAAGTATGGGATCAAGGCAACATCGGTTTAACTAATCCTCATCGCTTGCTAAAAAAGATACCGTTTCGGAGTAATTATGAAAATTCACGAGTACCAAGGCAAAGAACTTCTTCGCCAATTTAATGTGCCAGTTCCTAACGGCATTCCTGCATTCAGTGTTGATGAGGCGGTGAAAGCTGCTGAAAAACTCGGTGGCCCAGTATGGGTTGTAAAAGCGCAGATTCATGCTGGTGGTCGCGGTAAAGGCGGCGGCGTGAAATTGGCAAGAAGCATGGATGAAGTGAAAAAATATGCTTCTGAAATTTTGGGCATGCAGCTCAAGACACATCAAACTGGACCAGAAGGTCAAAAAGTAAATCGCCTCCTGATTGAAGATGGCGCTGATATTAAAAAAGAGTACTACTTCAGCATCGTGACAGACCGCGGAACACAAAAGAATGTGATCATGGCTTCAAGCGAAGGTGGTATGGATATTGAGGAAGTTGCTGAATCTCATCCAGAAAATATTATCAAAGTATTTGTTGATCCAATGGTTGGATTAACAGATGCGGATTGCGATGTCGTTGCTAAAGGCATTGGCGTGCCTGAAGCGTCCATCCCAATGGCTCGCGATGTATTTAAGAACTTGTATAAGACTTACTGGGATACCGATGCTTCATTAGTTGAAATCAATCCATTGATTCTTGAAGGTAATGGCAAGATCAAGGCTTTGGACGCAAAGTTCAACTTTGATCCAAACGCGTTGTTCCGTCATCCAGAAATCGTGGCTTACCGCGATATCGATGAAGAAGATGCTTCTGAAATCGAAGCCTCTAAATTTGACCTCGCTTACATCTCATTAGACGGCAATATTGGTTGTTTAGTGAACGGTGCAGGCTTGGCGATGGCTACCATGGACACTATTAAGTTGTTCGGCGGCGAGCCAGCAAACTTCTTGGACGTTGGTGGCGGTGCTACTGCAGAAAAAGTAACCGAAGCATTCAAGATCATGTTGAAGAACAAGAGCGTTGAAGCAATTTTGGTAAACATCTTCGGCGGCATTATGCGTTGCGACGTAATTGCTGACGGCGTTGTTACTGCATGTAAGGCAGTTAACCTCACAGTGCCTTTGGTTGTGCGTATGAAGGGTACAAACGAAGATCTAGGCAAGAAGATTCTTGCAGACTCTGGTTTGCCAATTATTAGCGCCGATTCAATGGCTGAAGCTGCTACCAAGGTAGTTGCTGCTGTTGCCAAAAACAAATAATCCAGGAATTTCAATATGTCTATTTTGATCAATAAAAACACCAAAGTCATTACACAAGGTATTACTGGTAAGACCGGTCAGTTCCATACTGAAAAATGTCAGGAATACGCAAACGGTAAAAACTGTTTTGTTGCTGGGGTGAACCCTAAAAAAGCGGGCGAGTCTATTTTTAATATTCCTATTTATGGGACTGTAAAAGAGGCTGCTCAGCAGACTGGTGCAACAACTTCTGTTATTTATGTTCCACCTCCTGGTGCTGCTGCTGCGATTTGGGAAGCTGTTGAAGCTGACCTTGACTTTGTGATCTGTATCACTGAAGGCATTCCAGTGCGCGACATGCTTGAAGTGCGTAACAAGATGCATGCTAAAGAAGTTGCTGGCGGCAAGAAGACTTTATTGCTTGGCCCTAACTGCCCAGGCATTATCACTCCAGATGAGCTGAAGATCGGCATCATGCCTGGTCATATTCATAAGAAGGGTCGTATTGGCGTTGTTAGCCGTTCTGGTACATTGACTTATGAAGCAGTTGGTCAGTTGACAGCTATTGGCCTAGGCCAGTCCACAGCGGTTGGTATTGGTGGCGACCCAATCAATGGTCTGAAGCACATCGACATCATGAGAATGTTCAATGAAGATCCAGAGACTGATGCTGTGATCATGATTGGTGAAATCGGCGGTCCAGACGAAGCAGAAGCTGCTCGCTGGTGTAAAGACAATATGAAGAAGCCAGTAGTTGGCTTTATTGCCGGCGTAACAGCGCCTCCAGGCAAGCGTATGGGTCACGCAGGTGCCTTGATTTCTGGTGGTGCGGATACTGCTGATGCCAAGCTTGCTGTAATGGAAGAGTGTGGCTTCAAAGTAACGAAGAATCCTTCAGAAATGGCTGCTTTACTAAAGGCAATGTTGTAATTAGTAATAAGAAAAAGGATGCTGATAAAACAGCATCCTTTTTTGTTGTATCAGTAGTTAAAACATAAAAAATAAGGTAGGGAGACGACTCATGGATTTTTCAGTGTTTTCAGGTCCGGCATTTTGGGCTGCACTTTTGTCAATCATTGTTGCCAACATCTTGTTATCCGGTGATAACGCAGTAGTGATTGCATTAGCATCACGTAATCTGCCAGCAAATCAACAAAAGAAAGCGATTTTTTGGGGTAGCGCAGCGGCTATTATTTTGCGTGTTGTTTTGACAATCACTGCGGTGCAGCTCCTTAGTTTGCCTTATCTAAAAATCGTTGGCGCAATTTTACTGGTTTACATTGGCGTGCAATTGCTGGCTGATAGTGATGATGAAGCTGAGATGGATGGCCACTCTAATATCTGGGGCGCGATACGCACAATATTGGTGGCGGACTTGGTGATGAGTTTGGACAACGTTATTGCTGTTGCTGCCGCCGCTCAAAAGGGCCCTGAAGAAACTCGTTTAGCCCTTTTAATTATTGGTCTTGGCCTTTCTATTCCGTTAATCATCTTTGGCAGCACTATGCTTCTCAAAGTAATGGATCGCTTCCCAGTCATCATTACTTTGGGTGCTGGATTGTTGGGTCTATTGGCTGGTGGCATGTTAGTGGAAGATCCGGCGATCAAGGATTCCATTCAAGGGGCAATGGAAGACGCTCACATGATTTTTGAGGGAATTGGAGTTGCTATTGTGATATTACTAGGGACCTATTTGAAGAAAAAGAATCGCGCTAAAGCTTAAGCTTCTTTAACCTTCTTCTAAATCAGAAAAGCCGGCGATAAAAGCTGGCTTTTTTTACACCTGAGTTTCTTGAGGATTAAGGGACTAGACTGGATGATGAGATATTTCATCTAGGGAGCCAGAATAAATGCAAAACATAAATCAAAATTATAGAAATCCATCCCAAAAGCGGGATAAAGAGATGGGATTTACGCTTATTGAGGTAATGGTTGTGGTGGCCATTATTGGAATTTTAGTGGCAATTGCTGTACCGCAGTATCAGGATTACATTGCCCGTAGTCGCGTTATAGAGGGTATGAATTTATCCTCCAGTGCAAAATTAGCGGTGACTGAAGCTTTTGCGAGTCGTGGAACGGTCCCGATGGATGAGGCGACACACGGATCATTTACCTTCACTCCTACACGTAGCGTGAAGTTAATTGAGATCACACCATCGGGCGCGATTGCAATTGATTATCAAGTTAGCGTAGCGCCTGACGGAAAAAATACGCTTCATTTAGTGCCGACAAATGAGTCTGATGCTAATTCACCGAAGCCTATTGATTTATCGAAACCTGAAGGCGCCACTTGGGCGGGCGGTTGGACTTGTCGATCCACTGAAACAAATTTAATTCCACAACTCCTACCCTCTGAATGTAGGGTTAGTAAATAAGTACCTAATCTTTTTTTAGTAGGTCTAAATATTTATTAAATCGGTCACGCCCAAATAAGGCGAGGCCGATTTTTTGTATGTAGTTGAGGGCACCCATTGATCTTGATTTTGGAGGTGGGGGAGGCGGATCGATATGGTGATCACTATTTACGAGTGCGCAATTGATGTAAATACGATACCCAGCCCTTTTCAAATCCCGGTGAAAGCTAATGTGATCTGAAACTTCGTTTCCATCAGCATCAAGGCCAATGTAACGACCTGCTTCAAAAGCAGATCTTTTGTATATTCCAAGTCCCCCAAAGGCAGAATCGACTTCTATCATTCCTTGTGAGGGGTCAAGCGAAACCTGTTTGGCTTTGACAGCAAGGGTATTTGCAGCTTCCTTGCCAATGACCTTTTCCAGTTTTGATCTCTGGGATAGACAGTCATCCGGACTCCAAACGGGATGTCTCAGAGTCCATATATCGTAGTAACGATCTGGCTGGTTGGCCGTGACAACATCCCACGGTTCTTTTAGATTCCAACATGCTTCAATTTTTTCAGCGCTGATATGGCGATTGATGCCGTCCAGGTCTGCCATGGCAATGAAATCGACATTAGCATATTCAGGGTTATTCACAACCTCATCTAGAACGCGATTTCTGGCAAAAGCCAATCTCTCTGTTCGTTTTGGCATTTTTTTGGCAAGGATGCCCAATGAGATGTAGTTGAATTGCTTATTAGATTGTTTTAGAGCATCCAAAACATCAATAGTGTTATCGCTTGAGTCGCTCTCAATAACCAACGCTTTCGCGCTCTTGAAGTTGATGCAGGCATCTAAAAGCGCTTGAATATTTTGAGCTACAAACTCACCAATGTTTCGCGCAGGCCCGGCTATCAATATGTTGGATTGAGATATGGACTTAAGCATCGGTTGGTTACCCAGTATTTAATGAATTGATACAAACGAGTTTGAGAAACTTCTTAGATAATAAGGCATATTCATAAACTCAATCCACGTGCCATGACCAACGCTGGTGCTATTAAAAGTCGAGATTCATTTTTAGATATTGCACAAGGCTTCGCAATTATTCTCGTTGTCATAGGTCATGTGGTTCAAGGGAGCGCGGAAAATTTTGATGATCTTTTGGGGTTCAAAATTATTTATTCCTTACATATGCCCTTATTTATTTTTTGGTCGTGAGCAGTTTCTGCAATTGCTTTTGATTCCAAGGTAGTAATTCAAGGGCCAAGAAATGCCTCTCTCATTGGTTGCCAAAAGGTAAAAAAGCCCTATCCAGATAACTTTGCATAGCATTGTGGATATAAAGAGACCAAATCTAGCTATTCAGCTAGTAAATTAAGATATTTTCTAAATCGCTTTTTTCCAAACATCCCAACTCCTAGATTGCGTATTACGCTAGTCATTAAGGTCGAAAAAGTTTTAGCTTTTTGAGGGTTTTGGTCTGTAGGTCTTTTGCAGTTAATTAGGGCGCAGTTGATATATATGCGATATCCAGCATTTCGCATGCCTTCACAGTGAGAAACATGTTCGCATATCTCATTTCCATTTATTTGACCGACTTCACCGCCGGTATAAGTGCTTGAGATATAGGCTTGTTTTTTATAAATAGCAAATCCACCAAATGCTGAATCTACTTCAATGTAGCCGCCCATTATCGGTAATTTTACCTGCTTAGACCAAACCGCTAAATTCACAGATTGGTCATACCCCATAATCTTTTCCAAATTGTTTTGCTGCTCAACGCAATCGTAAGGAGACCAGTATTTATGTCGTAGGGCAAAAATATCGTAGTAGAAATCTAATTGATTGGCCGTAACTACATCCCAGTGAGGTGTCTCTTTCTTCCAGCAATCAGCAATAGAAGATTTTTTGATATGTGTGTTTATACCGTCTAGATCAGCAAGTATCACAAAATCAACGCTTGCATACTTGGGATCATTTTTGACTGAGGAGATAATATGGTTTCGGCAGTGGGCTATGCGGGCCGTACGAAGTGGAATTTTTTCAGAAAGATTGCCTAATGCTAAGTAGTCAAAATTTGGAATCTGTTCTTTTAGGTTTTGCAAAACTTCAATAGTACTATCTGAAGAATCACTTTCAATTATTAAAACAAAGACTTTTTTAAAATCTTGAACCGCTGATAGAAGATGCTTCATTTCAGTCGAAATATATTGGGCTACATTCCGTGCGGTTCCTGCCAATAAAACAGTTGCTTGGCTAATTGGAATTAAAGGAACAATCTGATTTTGAGTGAGGCTCATAGAAATTTTTTTAGATTTTTAGTGATATGTAAATTTAATTCAATTTTTCTGACAATAGTTTGAATTATCATAGATATCTTTTGACCCCAGGAATTCGGTGCTTCTTGAGCGTTGTACCAACCGGGAGGCGCCTCAGATAAATATAATTTATAAGAAGCTTAATAAAAGGTGGATTCAACTACGAAGTGCAACTTTGAACAACTAGTTAAGGAGGCTAAGGATGTTTTAGTATCCAAAGCTTCTAGACCTGCAAGTCAAAGTAGCCATGACCTATCAACACCTTAGCCAAACTGAACGATATCAGATTTATATCCTCATGAAAGACGGAAAAACCCAAACTCAAATAGCCCAACTGATGGATCGGCATAAGTCGACCATTAGCCGAGAGCTTGCTCGCAATACGGGGCTCAAAGGTTACCGTCCCAAGCAAGCCTGCCTGTTGGCAGAAGAACGCTCATTAGGCTGCCGTAATGCCGCCCAAATAACAGCCGATCAATGGAATCAGACAGTGGATTGCCTCTTAGCTCAGTGGAGCCCCGTCCAAATTGCCAATCAGGTTGGCATTAGTCATGAGACCATCTACCGCCATGTCTACGCCGATAAAGCCGCTGGCGGCAATCTTTACCAGCAGCTGCGTTGCCAAAAAAAGCGCAAGAAACGCTATGCCAGCGGCCGTGATCGCAGAGGCCAAATAGTAGGTAGGCGGCCGATCAGTGAGCGCCCAGCGCACATTGAGACAAGATCCCAAGTCGGCCACTGGGAAGGCGATACTGTAATTGGAGCGGCCCACAAGCAAGCTGTTGTGACCTTGGTTGAGCGCAAGAGTGGCTATGCCGTTTTGGCTAAGGTCAAGAACAAGACGTCGGATTTAGTCAGTAGCGCCATCATCACTAAATTAAACGCCGTGACCCCACTCGTTAAAACCCTGACTTTTGACAACGGCAAGGAATTTGCCGAGCACGCCAGGATTGATACAGCTCTTCAATCAACGACGTACTTTGCGGATCCGTTTGCTAGTTGGCAACGTGGATCAAATGAAAACTTCAATGGTCTATTGCGGCAATACATCCCCAAAAAGAGACCGCTATCTACTGTGACCGATAAGGAGCTTAGAATGATCCAAGGCCGTTTAAACAACCGACCTAGAAAACGATTAGGATTTAAAACCCCCAATGAAGTATTTATGCAGTCCTTAAACCGTGTTGCACTTCGTGTTTGAATCTACGAAACGAAATTAACATCAAACTCGATCAAAAGAGACGTAACAAATGGCGGCGTAAGGGCCTTATAAAGCCAAATCTAGCTTTAAGCATAAAAGTAGGACCATGTTTCTATTTTTCTGAGTCTTGGCATGATTCACAAATTAATTTTTGGGTACCCAAAATTCAGTTACCCATGTTTGCCCACAAGTTTGTAGATCAATAGTTTCCAATTTAATGTAGTTGGCTTCCAAAATTTCACTGGAAATCATTGGGTGAAAATCTTTTGTAGTTGTTATTAAGTTAAATTCTTTCTGGGAAATCTGACGTTCAATTGCATCGAAATGTGATTTAAAGCTATTGAAATAACTATGTCTTTTTGGAAAAATTTTATCTAGGGATTTTGATGGCGCATCTAAACCAACATAGCACTCGGAGTGTCCGTTATCTAGCAATAAAGAATCACCCATGATGGGGGCTAAGATGGGTGTCGAAATTAATTTCGGACCCTTGGTATCCGCTATGATCTGATTTGCACGACTCCATTTTAATAAAGCCTGCTCACTATATATTGGTCGATATCCAAGTAGTTCGCCATGAAATATGCTAAAGATTATGACGCTTATAATAAAAAAATTGCGGGTCAATATCGATCTCAATTGGGAGAGGGACACTAATCCAATGATAATCAGGGCGGGTAAAGCCAGTTGATAATAGTAGCTTAAGAAGGCTCCAGTATTGCGTCCCAAGGGAATTAAGCAAATTGCAGCAATTAATAGGACAAGAAGATATAAATTCTCCCCCTGGCTCCAAGAGCTATGATTTTTTACCCTGCGCACAAGGTAAATAAATATAAGAATTATGAGGGGCCAATATTGATTAAAAAAGAGAATAAACTGACTTCGAGCATGGTCCCATCCACCGCCTACTGCATAGAATTGGGCTAGGATTGTGGCGTAAAAATAGGCAGGATAAATCTGGTTTATTAAAAGAATCGATATTATTAAAATGCTTATGAAGAGAAACCCATAAATTAAGGATTTTTTCAAGCCTGTGTTTGCAAAAAGAAAAAGAAAGATGGGGGCACAAATATAAACAAAGTATTGTTTTGTATAGAATGCAAGAACAGTTCCCAATGCAACCATAAGGATTGAGAAATAGCTTTGGGATTTTCTAATTTGGGATAGGGAAAGTAACGTAATCAACAGCCCGCAGGGAGCTGGATTTAGTGTAAATACAGCATTTATTGCAGATACAGTCCAAAGAGCCGCTGTAAATCCAAGAATTGCTAGAAGGAGTTGGCCGCTTAAATGATAAATTTCAGAGGCAATTAGTACTGCCGTTAAGATAGCGCATGTACATACCAATAATTTGGTGATCAAAAATATATCAACGTGTATTCCCCAGCTTAGACCTCCAGCTAAAAGTGGAAAAACTAACCCATAGATATAAAAAAAAGGTGGTCCGGCAGAAAATGAGTAAGGGGAAGATTGATCGTAAAGTGCATTGCTAAGGTTAATGCTTCCCCAGTCCCTATATTCCGTTGCTATAGGGTAATAAATAAGAGTGATGCACTGAAAAAGCCAATGGCAAATAAAGTAGGCGGCCAAAAATAGAAAAAATAGCTGCAGTCGATTAAATGATTTCAATTGATTCCGGAGTTCTCTAATCATGCAAGTGTTTCACTAATTGGTGTTTACTTAACTTTTTTCCATGTACCACTCTTGCCACCACTCTTCTCTAGTATTTTGACATCACCCATCACCATGCCACGGTCTACTGCTTTACACATATCGTAGATTGTGAGGAGGGCGACTTGGACTGCAGTTAAGGCTTCCATTTCAACACCGGTTGGCCCGGTGGTTTCTGCTCTAACTTGGCAGATAATGCTGCTTTCTTGAGGGTTGACCTCAAATTCTAGGCCAACGTGAGTGAGCGCCAATGGGTGGCAAAGAGGAATGAGGTCTGAAGTTCTTTTGGATGCTTGGATGCCTGCAATTCTAGCTATACCCAAGACATCTCCCTTTTTATGGGTGCCAGCCTCGACCATTTTGAAGGTTTCAGGAAGCATTGTGATCTTGCCCGTAGCAATCGCTATACGATGGGTATTAGGTTTATCGCCAACGTTTACCATGTGGGCTTGGCCACTAGCGTCAAAATGAGTGAGTTTATTCATGGGATAAGTTTTACCATATAGAGATGCAAGACATAAAGTCAATTACAAAAACCTCTTTTTTGCACCGTGCTTTGGCTGTTCAGCTGATATTGGGATTGGCTTGCTCTGAGTTTCCTGCATATGCAGCCACCCCTGTTGGCGATGTGTCGGTAGAGGGTAATTCAGCCGCTATTCAGAACATTGGCCGTGCCATGCAATCACCTAATGCCCGCCCAGCTAATGCCCCCACGCGTAGCTCGATGCAGAGCCAACCCACCATTGTGTTGCCTGACATGGGAGACCCCGGTGGCGATGCCTTAAGTCGGGTAGACGAGAGAAGGTATGGCGAAATGATCATGCGTCAGATACGCCCTGATTCTGATTATTCAAATGACTTGCCGCTTTACGACTTTTTGAATCAAATGGAGCGCCGATTATTGCAGGCTGCCAAAAAGTTACAACTCGGTGGCGCCAATGAGCAGGGCAGTGGCGCCTATAACTTCGAAGTATTTGCTGTTAAAGACAGTAGCATTAATGCGTTTGCATTGCCTGGCGGATTTATTGGCTTCCATACGGGCTTGATTGTGAGTGCTGAATCGGATTCTGAAGTCGCTTCCGTTATGGGTCATGAAACAGGTCACGTATTGCAGCGCCATCTTGCTCGTCAGATGGATAAACAAACCACGAACATGATGATTGCTATTGCAGGTATGGTGCTCGGTGCTTTGGCAATGTCCCGCAATCCCCAGGCTGGAGCTGGTTTAATGCAAGGTGGACAAGCAGTAGCGGTAAATAATCAACTCTCTTATTCAAGGGATGCTGAACGTGAGGCGGACCGTGTAGGCTTTCAGATATTGGACGCCAGCGGATACGATGTGAATGGTGCCCCAGGGTTTTTCCAACGCTTGCAAAAAGTTACTGGAATTATGGATAAGGGCGTACCCGCTTATGTGCGCACTCACCCCCTAACAACAGATCGTATTGCAGATATGCAAGATAGGGTGCGTACAGTTGCGCCACGTAATGTGCCCACTGCAGTTGAATTTTATTTCATTAAGGCACGTGCGCGTATGGAGCAGGCTGGCACCTCCAGCGGGATGTATGACTTAAAAAATACATTTGAGAGTCTTAGTAAACAGCAGCCGATTGGTAAGCAGTTAGAAGGTTTTTATGGCCTAGCTTTGATAGCGCAGCGCCAAGGAAAAATAGACCAAGCAGAGGTAGATTTGCAGCAAGCCCGCAATCTAGCCCAGAAGGCAAGTGCACCAGGATCGCCTATTCAAAGACAGAGCCTATCCTTGGATATCACTGCCTCTGAACTTGCTCTAGCAAAAGGTAAAGGGGAGGAGGCATTACAAATTGCCCAAGCTACTTTGCGTGCTTATCCCCAGTCATACGCTGCTGGTGCCGCCATGATTAACGCGGAGTTGAAGCTGGGCCGCACCAACGATGCGATTACTTGGTTAAAAGCTCGCACAAGAGCTCAGCCTAATGAGGTTGTGTGGTGGAGCCTGCTATCTAAATCCTATGACCAAGCCGGTAATATTCCCATGCGACATTACGCGCTCGGAGAAAAATACGCCCTTGAGGGTGCTTGGCCTTCGGCGATTGAACAACTTCGCATTGCTAGATCAGCAGGCGGCGCTGATTTTTATCAGGGCTCGAGTATTGATGCCCGTTTACGAGAAATGCAGCGCCAGTATCAAGATGAGCTCAAGGAACAAGGCAAGCAAATGCCAGGCTAGGGCTGTGGTTTGGCGATGAAGTTAAAGCGAGCGGCGATCTCTTGAGAATGAATAGGATCTAAGGGCAGCGTTTTATCATGCCAAACCCATGATCCACCAAAACTGCAGGCTTCTTCGCGAAGCTTTGCGAGTTCAGAAAAATGTTCCAGATCGTGATCATGTAAAAGGGCTATTGATTGAGATTCATTTTTGAGAAATTGCTGATTATCTTTATTGCTGTAAATGGCCTCGTTTACTTTTCCAACGATATAAATATTGCCTTTTTCATCGCTTAGTGCGGCAGCAGGCTCCATGGTTTGATGGCATTGATTAGTGAGACGCGAACCGGTTTCACTCGGGATGATGCGCGCTATCCAAGGGGTTGCATCAAGAGTTACAAAAACGCGTTGCGGGCCATTCTGGAAGAAGTATCTGCCAATCTCATCGCAAGCGTAGTTGCGAATAATGAATTCATTGAGAGCAGCATGATGAATCACTTGCCCAGGAAGATGATTTTGTTGCGTGAACTCATCCCGCATGCGCCATTGACCGCGGCGATCTAAAGCAAGCCAACCATAGCAATCAGGTACATTAGGCCACTTTATGAGTGACCGAAGCACTTGATCATCCATAATGTTTAATGCAAACCGTGTGGTGTAGAGGGCGCGTCGAAGGTGTCTTCTGTGGAGTGACTGGCATGCAAATGGGCAATCCGCCAGCCCTGACTATCTTGTAGAAGTACGAGTGTGATATTCAGAAAAAATTCTGCTTCAACTTGATCGGCTCTCAGATGCACTGCTTCGGAGGTGTCGTATACAGCGGCACCTAAAACAGAATGGCTAATACAAGCAATGGGCTCAAGAAATAAAGGTTGCTTGGCTAACAGTCTTTCTAGGCCTTCACGAATTTCAGCATGACCTGTTAGTCGATGACCTTCGGGCAGAACGCAGGTAATAGAATCATCATCCAACCAAATATCCAGAGCGCCTTGAACATCGCGATGACGTAGGGCATCTCGCCATGCCTCAACAACATCATCTGCATTGTGAAAGAGTCTGGCAAGTTTAGTCATGGCTTACTGTTCCTGGGTTATTGCTGCAATGTATTCAGTGTAGCGAATACTTGTTCCGGCAAGATGTCGTTTAAGCACTTTAAGTGACCCAGTGGGCATTCTCTTTTATGACATGGACTGCAAGGCAGGTTGAGCCAGATTACCTTGGCTTTGTCTGACAAGGGTGGGGTATGGGCTGGGTCGCTTGATCCAAAAATGGCAACCTGAGGCATTTTGAGGGCCGCGGCAATGTGCATTAAACCGGAGTCATTGCTGATAATCGCTTTACTCATGCCAATCAGGGCAATCGCTTCATCTAGTGAAGTATCTCCACACCAGTTATGAATGTGACTATTTTGCATTGCTTGTGATTGAATTTCTTGGGCAAGTGCGTGGTCCCCTTTGCTGCCCAAAAGGATGATCTGATTATGCGGATTACTAGCAAAAAGTTTTTGCGCCAATTGTGCAAAGTGACTTGTTGGCCAGCGTTTGGTTGGGCCGTACTCGGCGCCCGGGCACATTACATAAATATTGGCTGGATCAACATTGGCGCTGACTAATTTAACAAGGACAGATTGTTTGGCTGCGGTCGAAACATTTAATTTAGGTACGAGTTGACTTTCTGTTGCTGCAACTCGCTCCTCATTGAGAAGTTGGCTTAATGCAAGATAGTGCTCCACCATAGGTGGGCGATTCACCTTGCTCGGATTGTTTAGTGATAAGTTAATAAAGCCAAAGCGGAATTCACCGCGATAGCCTACTCGAAAAGGAATTTTAGCGAGCCAAGGAATGAGTGCTGACTTAAGGCTATTGGGTAATACAAAACAGGCTTGGTATTTTTTTGTTGCAAGCTTGTTTGCTAGTTGTTTGCGTAAGTTCCACTGTAGCTGTTTGTGTTCAAACTTAGCTTCGATGACTTCATGTACTTCAGAGCAAGCACGATAAATTGGGGCCACCCAAGTACTTGCGAGGACATCAATGTTTGCTTCTGGATATTGTTCTTTGAGGGATGCCAATAGTGGCTGAGTCATCACAGCATCCCCAATCCAGTTTGGGGCAATGATCAGAATACCTTGCATGTGATGTATCCCGACTCAGCACCCCAAAAAGAGGTGCTGATAAGGCTTAGTGACCGTGCGGCTCAGTGCCGGGAATGAGTTTGTACTCTGTGCCACAGTATGGGCACTTGGCTTCACCGGTCTCAGTGATATCCAGAAAAACGCGTGGATGTGAGTTCCATGCAGGAGTTTTATTGGTGGGGCAATGCAAAGGTAAATCTTTGCCATCCACCATAACCACTTGAGCTTGAGTCATGTGCTGTTTCCTAATTGCTGAAATTATTTAACGTAAGTGAGCCAAGATTTGTATTTAGGATCTCTGCCGTAGACAGCATCGAAATACGTCTTCTGAATTTTTTCAGTAATTGGACCACGTTTGCCATCACCAATCGTACGGTCATCTAATTCGCGAATTGGGGTAACTTCAGCCGCCGTGCCAGTGAAGAACGCTTCGTCAGCGGAATAGACTTCATCACGAGTGAGACGTTTTTCGCGAATTTCGTAACCCAAATCTTTTGCGATCTGCATGACAGAGTCACGCGTGATGCCATCTAAGCATGAGGCTAAATCTGGTGTGTAAACGATACCATTTCGAACCATGAAGAGGTTTTCGCCAGAGCCTTCAGAAACATAACCTTCGGTATCTAGTAACAGAGCTTCGTCGTATCCATTGGCAGTTACTTCTTGGTTGGCCAAAATGGAGTTGATGTAATAGCCCGATGCCTTGGCGCGAACGAGTGAAGAATTGACGAAATGACGTGTAAATGAAGAGGTTTTAACCCGAATGCCCTTATTTAGACCATCTTCGCCCAAATAAGCGCCCCATTCCCAGGCGGCGATTGAGGTGTGGATGCTATTACCTTTGGGGGAGATTCCCAATTTTTGGGAGCCTATAAAGATAATTGGGCGGATATAGCAGGCTTCGAGCTTATTGCTGTTGACCACGTCAATAATGCCCTGGGTGATCTCTTCTGGGCTGTATGGCATGTTCATTTGGAAGATCTTAGTGCCATTAAAAAGGCGCTTTACGTGCTCTGGAAGACGGAAAATAGCGGTTCCCTGGGGAGTTTTATAGGCTCTGATACCCTCAAATACACCCATTCCGTAGTGCAGGCTATGGGTTAGCACGTGAATATTGGCCTCGCGCCAAGGAATTAGCTTCCCATCAGTCCAAATAAAGCCATCGCGGTCGGACATCGACATTTTCTTTACCTTTTGTGTCTATTAAGTATCTTTAAAAGCGGTTTAAGCAGAGCACTAGGCTAGCAGTTTTTGCTCTTCCGGCCCAGAATGCATTTAAGTCCTTATTGTAGAACAGGCAGGGCAGTCTGTCGGCTCCGATCCTCGGGGGTGGATGGGCCAGAGCCTTTAGAATGGAACATTCCCCATAAACCACTTATTTACCAAAACTCATGCCGGAATCCTTATTTAAAGTTAAGCGTTTAAGTGAATTAGCCCAATCAGGTCAGTTAAAGGGTAAGCGGGTATTTATCCGAGCCGATTTGAATGTTCCTCAAGACGAGGCAGGAAACATTACAGAAGACACTCGTATTCGCGCATCGATGCCTGCTGTGCAGATGTGTTTGGATGCTGGGGCAGCAGTGATGGTGACTTCGCATTTAGGTCGCCCAACCGAAGGGGAATTTAAACCTGAAGATAGTTTGGCTCCTGTAGCCGATCGCATTGCTACTTTGCTGAATCGCAAAGTTCCATTAATTAGCGACTGGGTGGATGGCGGATTTGAAGTGAATCCAGGCGAGGTAGTCTTACTGGAAAACTGTCGATTGAATGTCGGTGAGAAAAAGAATAGCGACGAGCTGGCCAAAAAAATTGCTGCGTTATGTGATGTGTATGTCAACGATGCATTTGGAACTGCGCATCGCGCTGAAGCTACTACCTATGGTGTGGCGAAGTTCGCACCTGTCGCCTGTGCTGGTCCTTTAATGGCTGCTGAATTGGATGCGCTGAGTCGTGCATTAGCGAGCCCAAAACGTCCTCTGGTTGCGATTGTTGCTGGCTCTAAAGTTTCTTCTAAGTTGACGATTCTGAAAGCGCTCTCTGAGAAAGTGGATGAGCTCATCGTTGGCGGCGGCATTGCCAATACTTTCATGCTGGCCAAGGGGTTGCCGATTGGTAAATCTCTTGCTGAGCCTGATTTAGTGGACGAAGCAAGAGAGATTATGGAGATCATGGAAAAGCGTGGCGCTCATGTGCCGATTCCTGAAGACGTAGTGGTTGCCAATGAGTTGTCTCCATTAGCCCGCGCAAACCGCGTACCTGCGGATCAAGTTGCAGAAGACGACATGATTTTGGATATTGGTCCAAAGACTGCTGCACGTTTATCCATCATGCTCGCTCACGCTGGCACGATTGTTTGGAACGGTCCATTGGGCGTATTTGAAATTGATCAATTTGGTGGCGGCACCAAGATGTTGGCCGCAGCCATTGCGCACTCACCCGCATTCTCGATTGCTGGTGGCGGTGATACTTTGGCGGCTATTGCAAAGTACGGTATCGAGAATCAAGTGGATTACATCTCTACTGGCGGTGGCGCCTTCTTAGAATTCTTAGAAGGCAAAACTTTGCCAGCCTTTGCGGTACTTGCTGAAAGAGCGAAAGACTAAATATGTTAAGAGCAACCAAGATCATTGCAACTTTAGGACCTGCTTCTGAAAAGCCCGAAGTGTTACGTGACATGATTCGAGCCGGTGTAGATGTAGTGCGTATGAACTTCTCTCACGGTACCATTGCCGACCATAAGGCGCGCCATGATTTGGTGCGAACCATCTCCGCTGAGGTAGGCAAAGAGGTTGGCATCATGGCCGACTTACAAGGCCCTAAAATTCGTGTGGGTAAATTTACAGATAGCAAAATCCTTCTGAAAGAAGGCGACAAATTTACCTTGGATGTAGCCTGTGAGCTCGGTGACCAAACTAAAGTAGGCCTTGATTACAAAGAGTTGCCAGGTGATGTAAAGCCAGGCGACCGTCTTTTATTAAATGATGGTTTAGTGGTTCTGACAGTTGATAGTGTTAGGGGCGGAGAGATATTTACGATTGTTGAGCAAGGCGGACCACTCTCCAATAACAAAGGCATTAATCGTGCTGGCGGTGGCTTAACTGCTCCTGCGCTGACTGAAAAAGATATTGCTGACTTAGATGCCGCAATCTCAATGGGCGTGGATTTCTTGGCGATCAGCTTTCCTAAAGATGGTGCTGATATGGCCTATGCCCGTCAGTTGGCTGATGCCGCTAGTGCCAAGTATGGTGTTGGCAAGGTCAGAACCATTGCAAAGGTAGAGCGCGCAGAAGCGATTGAGCCTGAAGCCCTCAAAAGCATTATTGCTGAGAGTGACGGCATCATGGTTGCTCGCGGTGATCTCGCCATTGAGGTGGGTAATGCAGCAGTGCCTGCATTACAAAAGCGCATGATTGCTTGGGCGCGTGAAGCAGATAAATTTACGATTACTGCTACACAAATGATGGAGTCGATGATTAATGCTCCAGTGCCAACACGTGCTGAAGTCAGCGACGTTGCTAATGCAGTATTGGATGGTACTGATGCAGTGATGCTATCTGCTGAGTCTGCTGCTGGCATGTATCCAGTGCAAACTATTAAAGCGATGGCGGAGATCTGCGTTGAAGCAGAAAAGTCAGATCGCGTGAAACTTGATACTGACTTTTTAGATCAGACTTTTACTCGAATCGATCAAACGATTGCCCTGGGAGCCTTATTTACTGCTCATCATTTAAATGCTGATGCTATCGCAGCTTTAACTGACTCTGGCTCAACGGCTATTTGGATGAGTCGTCATAATATTCACGTCCCGATTTTTGCATTGACCTCCAAGATCTCTACGCAGCGGGCATTAAGCACTTATCGTAATGTCACCCCAATCGGCTTGGACTACACAAAAGATCGTGATACGGCATTGCAAGAGGTTGAGGCATGCTTGAAAAAAGTAGGCGCCGTAAAAACAGGTAATACCGTTGTACTTACTTCTGGGGAGCCGATGGGCGAGCCCGGTGGCACCAATACGCTCAAAATTATTCATGTGAAGTAGTTCACATTGAAAAAGATTCAAAACAGATTTATTTTTAACCTCCTTACTATTTATTAAGAGAACACCATGGCTTTAGTATCTTTAAGACAACTCTTGGATCATGCTGCTGAAAACGGTTACGGCCTGCCAGCATTTAACGTGAACAACTTAGAGCAAGTAACGGCGATTATGGAAGCAGCAAATGAAGCTGATTCCCCAGTCATCATGCAGGCTTCAGCAGGCGCACGTAAATATGCTGGTGAAGCATTCTTGCGTCATTTGATTTCTGCTGCTGTTGAGGCTTATCCGCATATTCCGGTAGTGATGCACCAAGACCACGGTCAAAGCCCAGCAGTCTGTATGGCTGCGATCAAGAGTGGGTTTTCCAGTGTGATGATGGACGGCTCCTTAGAGGCTGATGGTAAAAGTGTTGCTAGCTACGAGTACAACGTAGACGTATCCAAAGAAGTAGTGAAGTTCTCTCACTCTATTGGCGTTACGGTTGAGGCTGAATTAGGTGTATTAGGCTCACTAGAGACTATGCAGGGCGATAAAGAAGATGGTCATGGTGCTGATGGCAAGATGACTCGTGAGCAGTTGCTGACTGACGTTGAGCAGGCTGCTGATTTTGTGAAGGCTACTCAGTGCGATGCCTTAGCGATTGCGATTGGTACTAGCCATGGGGCATACAAGTTCACCAAAAAGCCAACGGGCGATATTTTGGCAATTGATCGCATTAAAGAAATTCATGCGCGCATCCCCAATACGCATTTGGTAATGCATGGTTCTTCTAGTGTTCCACAAGAGTTGCTCGCTGAGATCCGTGAATTCGGCGGTGATATGAAAGAGACTTACGGTGTTCCGGTTGAAGAGATCCAAGAAGGCATTAAGAATGGCGTTCGTAAGATCAATATCGATACCGATATCCGTTTGGCAATGACTGGTGCAATTCGTCGTTACTTTATTGAAAATCCAAGCAAGTTTGACCCGCGTGATTATTTGAAGCCAGCCCGTGAAGCCGCAAAGAAGGTCTGTATTGCACGCTTCCAGGCTTTTGGTTCTGCTGGTCAAGCCTCCAAAATTAAACCGATTTCCCTAGAGAAGATGGCTGAGCTATACAAGAGCGGCAAATTAACTCAAATTGTGAAGTGATTTAAATATGCCCGCTTTGTACGCTACCTCTATTAAGTCACTACCTTTGTTGTCTAAAGGCAAAGTACGTGATGTTTATGCATTAGATGATGACAAGTTGCTGATGATTACTACTGACCGTCTTTCCGCATTCGACGTGGTGATGGGTGAGCCCATTCCTGAGAAGGGTGTAGTTCTCAATCAAATGGCCAATTTTTGGTTTGATAAATTAGCCGCAGTAATACCCAATCATTTGACTGGTATTGATCCAGCTTCTGTAGTGGCAGCGGATGAGATTACCCAAGTCAAGGGTCGTGCGGTAGTTGCTAAACGCTTAAAGCCCATTTTGGTTGAGGCAGTAGTTCGTGGTTATTTAGCTGGTAGTGGCTGGAAAGACTACAAAGAAACTGGCAAGGTTTGCGGTATTGCTTTACCGGAAGGTTTGGAGAATGCCCAGAAATTACCTGAGCCCATTTTTACTCCTGCCGCTAAAGCAGAATTTGGTCAGCATGATGAAAACATCTCATTTGAAAAAGTCATTGAACTCATTGGTGAAAAGTTAGCCAATCAAATTCGTGAAGTGAGTATTCGTTTGTACAAAGAGGCTTCTGAATACGCGGCTACTCGTGGAATCATCATTGCTGATACCAAGTTTGAGTTTGGCCTAGATGCCAATGACCAACTGGTGTTGATGGATGAGATCCTGACAGCCGACTCTTCTCGTTTTTGGCCTGCAGAGACCTACTATGTAGGCTCCAACCCACCTTCTTATGACAAGCAGTTTGTGCGTGATTGGCTTGAAACCGCGATGGTGGATGGTAAGTTATGGCCTAAAACAGCCCCTGCACCGCAATTGCCAGCAGATGTGATTAATAAGACTGCCCAAAAGTATCGTGAAGCGCTAACCCGACTTACTGAGACTGCCTAAGTCAGGGATAATAGAGTCCTTAATGGTTATAAGGCATTTGGAGAGGTAAATGAGCAAGAAGCCAATCGTCGGAATAGTGATGGGATCCAATTCGGATTGGGACACCATGCAGCACGCCGCTCAAATGCTTGAGCAGTTCGGCATTGCTCACGAGGCAAAAGTACTCTCCGCACACCGCATGCCAGACGATATGTTTCAGTATGCAGAAAAAGCCCAAGCCAATGGCTTGCAGGCGATCATTGCTGGAGCGGGTGGTGCAGCCCATTTGCCAGGCATGCTCGCATCAAAAACGATTGTTCCTGTTTATGGCGTACCTGTGGCCAGTAAATATTTGCGCGGTGAAGATTCTCTCTTCTCTATTGTGCAGATGCCTAAAGGTATTCCGGTTGCTACGTTTGCGATTGGTGAAGCCGGTGCAGCGAATGCTGCCTTGCATGTGATTGCAGGTTTGGCTTTGCATGATGCTGAATTAGCTAAACGCTTAGAAGATTTCCGTGCCAAGCAGTCTGATACCGCACGTTCAATGAATTTGCCGGGATATTAATTACATGGCAGATCGTATGGAACCCATCTTGCCGGGTTCGTATTTAGGAATTTTAGGTGGCGGTCAATTGGGGCGGATGTTTACTCAGGCCGCTCAAGCAATGGGCTACAAGGTTTGCGTGCTCGACCCTGGCTCAGATAGCCCTGCAGGCTCTATTGCTGAAAAATTTATTCAAGCACAATACACTGACAGCACTGCTTTAAAAGAGATGGCTGCGCTGTGTTCATCAGTGAGTACTGAATTTGAAAATGTTCCCGCTCAAGCTTTAGATGAGTTGGAGTCTTTAGGTGTGTTTGTGGCACCACGCAGTAGTTGCGTTTCTCTTGCCCAAAATCGCATTGCTGAGAAAAATTTCTTAGCCACCTGGAAGTCAGAAACCAATATTGGTCCGGCTCCTCACTTTGTGATTGAGCATGAGGCTGATATTGCCCATACTCCAAAGGATCTTTTCCCTGGAATCTTAAAAACCGCACGCATGGGCTATGACGGCAAAGGTCAGGCGACTGTTTATAGCGCGGAAGAATTGACTACCGCATGGAATGAGTTCGGGCGCGTACCCTGTGTTTTAGAAAAGCGCATGGAATTAGATTTTGAAGTATCGGCTTTGGTAGTGCGTGGTTATGACGATGCTGTAGTGGCTTATCCAGTAGCCCAAAACATCCATCGCGATGGTATTTTGCATACCTCGACTGTGCCAGCACCTTCATTGAAGCCTGCTCAAGAAAAGAAAATTATTGATGCAGCCAAGGCGCTCATTCGGAAGATCGATTACGTTGGTGTTCTTTGTGTGGAGTTTTTTGTGCTGAAGAACGGCGACATCGTTGCCAATGAAATTGCGCCACGTCCACACAACTCTGGTCACTACACCATGGATGCTTGTGTGAGCAGCCAGTTTGAGCAGCAGGTGAGAGCCATGGCTAGATTGCCTTTGGGTGATACTCGTCAGCTAGCGCCCGTATCTATGTTGAACTTATTGGGCGATCTTTGGTTTGAGGGTAGTGAAGACCAACCAAAAGAGCCTGCATGGAATGAAGTTCTTGCTCACCCTGATGCAAAGCTACATCTGTATGGCAAATCTGCGCCACGCATTGGTAGAAAAATGGGCCACATTAACTGCTTAGGCGAGAACCTCAATGAGGCTCGGAAAAATTGCGCAGTTGTTGCTACTGAATTAGGGATTGAGCCCTAGAAATGTCCGCAGACAGTACCCACTTGCAATCTTCTGCAGTGATTAATGAGGCAGTACAAAGCTTGCATGACGGTGGATTGGTTGCCTTTCCTACTGAGACCGTTTATGGCTTAGGCGCGGATGCTAAAAACCCTGAAGCGATTAAGAAAATCTTTACTGCTAAGGGTCGTCCATCAAATCACCCTCTAATTGTTCACTTAGCTGCGCCAGATAAGTTCGATCAAACTCAAATCGATTGGGTTGCGCTCTTGGCACCGTGGGTCAGAGACTTGTCCGAGGAAGCCTTAAAGCTTATTAATGCTTTTTGGCCAGGACCATTAACCCTAGTCTTCAAGAAAGATAAAAGTGTTTTAAATGAACTGACTGGCGGCCAAGATACTGTAGCGATTCGGGCTCCTTCCCATCCTATTGCTCAAGAGTTGTTGCGTAAATTTAAAGGCGGAGTTGTTGCGCCATCAGCCAATCGCTTTGGTAGGGTATCGCCAACTAGTGCTGCGGACGTCCGTAATGAGTTCGGGGGTATGTTGGATTTAATGGTCTTAGATGGTGGCGATTGTGAAGTCGGTATCGAGTCAACCATCATTGATTTGTCATCTGGCGATAAGGCTGTACTGCTCAGACCCGGCGCAATCACTCCAAGTGAAATCTTTGCTAAGACAGGTGTGAAGGTTTATCAGCCTGGAGAAGTGAAAAGCACTGAGGCGGGTAATGAAGCAACGGCAGGTCTACCTAGGGTATCTGGAAGTCTTAAAGCTCATTACGCACCAACTACGCCTTTGCGCCTATATGCCGCCGGTCGTATCTTGGATGCCTTGACTGAATACCCAGATATTAAATCGCGTGTTGCTGTAGCGGTGTGGGATTCAGAATCCTCCTTAAGCGAAGATGGGCATCCTTCGGCTCACTTTGAAGAGGTTGAAGTTCCAAGTGATAGTGGTGCTTTTGCGAGTCGGCTATATCGCTCCTTGCGTGATTTAGATCAGCAAGGTTGGGATTTGATTTTGTTCCCTGAACCGCCAGCAGGCGAGGAGTGGGACGGCGTTAGAGACCGTCTTCAGCGTGCGTGCTTTGGTTCTGGCCCATCTTCAAGCAGCCACGATAGCAACTGATCGTGCGCTTCTAGGCCTTTCCAAGCATTGGGGTGGTTGATGAATGAAGTCACCGCATACATCTTCCCTGATTTACTCATTACATAGCCTGAGATCGCTCGCACATCGGAAAGAGAACCAGTTTTAATTCTGGCTTCTGGTTTTTTCTTCAAATGTAAAAACTTGCGCAGTTGAACCATCAGGCGATTGCGCATCGTGCCATCTGTGCCAGCAATTGGTAGGCTGTTATAAAAAATATCGCCTACTGGGAGATTGCGTGCAGTCAATAAAAGTTGATTCATTTGACTGGCGGAGATTGCTTCGTTGCGAGATAAACCAGAGCCATTCTCAATCACTAGCCCCTGAAAATCTATACCATTTTGTTTGAGCCAGCTCTGAATGACTAACTCACCATTGGCGGTCGTTGCTGGCTTGCCCATTTTCTCGAAAGCCATAGTCAAAAGAACTTGGCGGGCCATAACGTTATTGGAGTACTTGTTGATATCTATAACATCATCGGCAAGTTTACTGCCTTCAAATTGCAATAGGAGTCGAGCGGCTAAAGGAACTAAACCATCTTTGCCGACAGGAGCTTGTGCCCAAGTGCCACCAGCTAATTCCCAGGCGGCGGCAAAGCCTTGGGTTAAAAAGGTGTTGGCATCCAGCGCAACGACATTAAAGTTCACCCCCTTACAGGAGTTTGGGAATGCCCCAGAGAACTGGGCAGTCATAGGCTGATCGGTATTGGTGACACCTTCGGGATCTAAATTGAAGCGGATATTGCTTTTCCAGTTATCGCACGAGCGATCGACCAGCTGCATTTGGTTAGATACCTTTAACTGGGAGAGGGGAGGGGTGTAACTAATGTCAATAAAGTCCGCGGTGCGTGACTTACCTAGTTGAAACGACAAAGTTCTAAATGCATAGAGCAAAGGATCTGGCTGAACGTTGTATGCACGTAGAGCTTCGCCATCAATAGTGTTGTGCTCCATGACACTGGTCGCATAAGCACTACGATCAAAGAATAGATTGCCATCAATCTTCTGGATACCCAGACCTTGAAGGTCCTTCATCATCTTGGCTAACTCTTCCGGAACGAGTTTTGGATCACCCGTACCTTGCAAATAGATATTGCCCTTCAATACCCCCTGACGAATTACTCCATCTGTATAGACATAAGTGCGCCAACGATATTGCGGGCCTAAGATGTCTAAACCAGAAAGCGTAGTGAGTAGCTTCATGGTGGAGGCGGGGTTCATTGGATCACCACCACGCCAATCTAAAACTTTCTTGGATGTATTTTTTCCGGGTCGACCAGATTCGATCTCTACAACTGAAATACTTACCGTATCAAGAGGGATTTGATTGCGTTCGAGGCTACTCGCTACGGGTGGGGGAATTGCTGGGGATGTACTCTCGCCGGCAAAGGCCAAAGAGCTGGCCGTCCAAAGGAGGATTGCAATAAAAGCGGATGGGCGAAGAGGAGAAAAACGCATCTCCCATAGGATAAACCCACCGCATCAAAGATTAAAGCTTTGGATATTGAGATTGATACCTACTAATCATTTGATTTTGCTCTTCAAGTAACTGGATAAAGGCTTGAATTTGAAGATCTAGAGACTCTGCTTCCTCTAAAGCTTCACAGGCCTTAATAAACTTTGCGGCACTCAGAAGCTGCGCCCCTCCTTTGACTTTATGAACCATCCTTCTGAAGGCATCTTCATCTATGGCTTCATTTCTTAGGGTGAGTAGGGTCTCATCATGCACCTTTTTAATTTCTTCCAAGATCACCAGAATGTACTCTGGGCTGTTTCTGAGGAGATTTCCGAAGGCGTCAAATGAATATTCCTCCTGATAGTTTGATTGTGTTGTTGTTTTTGTGGAGTCTTCGACCTGAAAATAGCGAGAAAGCTCATTCTCTAAAGTCATGAGACTTAATGGTTTGATCAGGACGCCATTCATGCCAGCCTCCAAGAATTGATGGCGTGAATCTAGGGCATAGATATCTGCAGTAATGCCGACGATGATAAGGCCCTGATTGCCTGTATTACGTATGTGCTTGGCAAGCTCTGAGCCCTGCATGCCTGGGATGGATTGATCTGTTAGTAGAAGATCAAAATGCCGTTGACTGATGAGATCTAGAGCTGTGGTGGCGTTATCGCAAACTGATACTTCAATGCCTAGCGCCTGAAGTTGAAGCGAGATAATTTGGCGGCTTGCAGCATGATCTTCAACAACTAATGCTTGTAATGAGGACTCATTATTTTGAGCATGCTTGGAGACTAGCTTTCTGGATATATTGCTATGCTCAGGTCTTGAGGCTCTGGTTGCAGCAATGCTGGTGCGTGGGAATGCAACGCAAAAATGAATATTGCTACCAAAGCCTGGCGCGCTCTCAAAGTAAAGCTGGCTGTTCATGGAGGTAACTAAGTGATTGGTAATGGTTAGGCCAAGCCCAGTGCCATTCGCTTGTTCGGTATTACCCGGAATTTGCTCAAAAGCTTGCAGTGCTATGGCAATCTCTTCTGTACCCATGCCAACACCGGTATCAATGACTCTGAATTCAATCAGTTGTCCCGCATGATCATCTGCCAGCACGCTGATAGAGAAATAAATTTCTCCATGATCGGTGAACTTAATGGCATTACTAATCAGATTCTGCAGTATTTGGCGTAGACGCAATGAGTCTAATAACAAGACTTCTGCAATGCGTGGATCTTTGGAGGTATGAAGCTTGAGACTTTGTCTGTGGGCAACGGTCGAGAATGCCGAATCGATATCATCAATCAAAGCATTGAGATTACAAGGCTCAATATTGAGTGTGAGCTTGCCTGCCTCTATCTTTGATAGATCCAAAACCTGGTTTAGGATTCCTAGGAGAGATTCTGCTGATGAGTGCGCGCTCTTCAGTAAAGCTTTTTCATTTGCAGGAAGAGGGCTGCTGAGTAATAACTCCTGCACCCCTAAAATCGCATTCATTGGCGTGCGGATCTCATGACTCATTGTGGCTAGGAAGGCAGACTTTGCAGCGTTTGCATTTTCTGCCTGCTCCTTCGATGAAATAAGATGTTTTGCTGCCTGTTTTTGAAGTGTTTGTCTCTGATGCATACGCCAAAGCAAGGTAGAGCCTATTAGCAGGATTGCTAAAGTGGAAAGCCAAGGCAAATGGTTGGATGGGGATGAGCGCCCTCTTTCAAAAGTAGATACGTTGAGATTGAAAAGATCTCGTGATGCGATTGGATCTAGATTATTAAGAAACTGCTCAAGTACTCCATGCAAAGCTTCATCTTGATTGGAGATAAGCCAGCGATATTCAAAGGGCTCTCTGCTGTAAAGCCCATCAACTTGTAACTTGTCTGCGTTCAATTTCTGAATGAGTTGTTGCGCAAGGCGAAGCGGTAAGACAAGTGCCTCAATATCGTTTTTGAGTAGGTCGAATAGTAATTTTTCCGCATGGCCGGATACGCTGGCTTGGGGATGATTGGGTATTGGGGGGTTTTCAAAGCCACGGTCGAAGTAGGCGATATTAATTGGCTCAATTGGCGCATCGTTTTTTGATCGTTTGGTCAGAATAGCGTCATGCCCCCAAAAGATTGCTTCTGATAAAGAACCAAATTTCAGATACTCGTCATCCAGGGTGGGCGGATCAATGATGAAATCCACCTCTCCATTGGCTAGTTGCTCAAGTCCTTCCCGATCATTCTTTCGCCACTTCGGTAAAAATTCTTGTTGGGTAAATTCGCTGAGCTTTTTTAGAAAGCTATGAAAAACTCCAGGCTCACCCTTTTCATTCACGTCTAAGTAAGGCGCATATTTTTCATGAATACTAAAACGTACTATGGGATGGGCATCGATCCACCGTTGCTCTGCTGGGTTCAGTAAGTTCGCATAGGCATTGCTTAATATCCCATTGAATAGGATAAAAACGGCAATACGGGTGATGGACCGACGCATGCTGAATTAGCTTTCGATAATGTTGTTCATACGACAGAACAAAATCAAGTCTGCAATATTGTTAATGCCCAGCTTGTCAAACACTCTGGTCTTATAAGTGGCCACTGTCTTATTGCTGATATGTAGCATTTCGGAGATTTGCTGATTGGAGTTACCTTTGCCCAGATATTTCATAACCTGTAACTCACGATCAGAAATTAATGCCAGCTTATCGTTGTCACTTAATGAGCTATTGCCATTTTTGCCGTGAGTGAAAAAGTTATAGCCTTGGGATATGGCAACGCAGGCAGCTAGGATGACATCTGCACCTGCAGTTTTGTTTACAAAACCATGTCCACCTAATGAGCGCACTCTCCCGCCATAAACAGCCTCGTCCATGCTAGAAAGAACCAGCATTCGAACCTCGGGATACATTAATCCGATACGGCGTATAACATCAAAGCCATCCGTCTTGGGCATATCGAGATCCAAGATCACCATATTGGGGTTCACTTCTTTCATGGACCTAAGGCACTCCTCTCCATTCTGAGCTTGCCCTGCAATTTCAAATAACAACTGGTCCTGCAACATACTTTTAAGAGCCATCAGCATTGCCGGATGGTCATCTACCAACATCACGCGTTTTCTCATTACTTGTCTCCGTTTTGGTTTGGGTGTTGATGAGGGTGCAGCGAAAAAATGGCTTTAGCGATACGGCTATCGTTAATCTGCAGCATTTGATGGCGGCTTACAGGCGACATCATGAGACTGCCATAGGAATGGTCGGCAATCAAAGTGGAGGCATTTTCTAAATCTTTTATCAATCCAATATTGCTGGCATAAATTTGTGTAGGTGAGTAGGGCGATTGCCTGAGTTGAGAAAGGGCGTCGCTTGCCATCTCGCGCTCACGTATTTGACTCATATCAATATGAACGCCTTCTAATTGCATCTCACTAATCCACTGCAACTCATCAACGCTTCCGGTGAATGTGAGGAAATGTAGTAATACACCAAGCCGTCGCAAACGAAGTAATCCTTCTTTGCAAGCATCAGCACTGGCTGGCTCAGGAATGGTTTGAATGCCAATACTTACCAAGCCCACTGGTAGACGTGAGTTCAGAATCAGCTCACTCATGGCATCCACGTAGCCGCTTGAGGCTATGGCATGCGTTGGTATTGGCAAAATTCCAGGAATAAAGCGACCACTGCGATACCAATAGGCAATCGTGTCTAGGCCTTCCATAAAAAGGCGTAGCAATTGCATATCAGAGGCAGTCAGTAATGGTCTAAATAAAGATCCTGTCAGTTTGGTTCCCTTACAGTTAAAAATGGGTTCATGACTAATCGCTTGTCGTTTGGACCAGGATTGGTGTTCTTCAAGGGCTTGGTTACTAAGGCCAAGCCAGGGGTCGCCACAGGCGTCTCGTACTTCTTGGAAGGGTTTGTTCTTCCATGCCTTTACAAGCGTGTACAGCCGGGATTTCGGGCTCATCAGCATTCTCCAATCGGTGACTATCCAGTCTAGGCAGGACGGATTGGAGCGGTAAGGGCTTTAGGCTGATTTATCTGTAGGAATTGACCTACCAGCCTGTCCCTATTATAAAAATAGGCTAAATCCTTAAAGAATTTATGGTGATCCGCCCTTGAAATCCAGGGAATCAGACCTATATAATCAGCACTCCCTACATGCGAGTGCTAAAGAGGCTATTTATACCTAAATAACCCTTAGCTTCCGTGTGAAGAGATTATAAAGCATTGATTTATATAGTTTATTTAAATAGTTAACACTTACAACATAGGAGAAGAGATGAATTTGCGTCCCTTACATGATCGCGTAATCATCAAGCGTTTAGATCAAGAATCAAAAACTGCTTCCGGAATCATCATTCCTGACGCTGCTGCAGAAAAACCTGATCAAGGTGAAGTATTGGCAGTAGGCCCAGGCAAACGTGATGACAGCGGCAAATTAAACGCACCTGACGTCAAAGTAGGCGATCGCGTGTTGTTTGGCAAATATGCGGGTCAAACAGTAAAAGTTGACAGCGAAGAACTCATCGTGATGCGTGAAGACGACATCATGGCTGTTGTACAGAAGTAATTTCGGTATTTAAGAGAGGAATTTAATCATGGCAGCAAAAGACGTTGTATTTGGAGACAGCGCTCGTACCAAGATGGTCGAAGGCGTAAATATTCTTGCTAATGCAGTGAAAACAACTTTGGGACCAAAAGGTCGCAACGTGGTGATTGAGCGTTCATTCGGTGGACCAACAATTACTAAAGACGGTGTATCCGTAGCAAAAGAAATCGAACTCAAAGACAAGCTCCAGAATATGGGCGCGCAGATGGTTAAGGAAGTTGCTTCCAAAACTGCTGACATCGCTGGAGACGGTACAACTACCGCTACTGTATTGGCTCAGTCTATCGTTCGCGAAGGTATGAAGTACGTTGTTTCGGGCCATAACCCAATGGACCTGAAGCGTGGTATTGATAAGGCTGTTGCAGCCGCTATCCAAGAGCTCGCAAAAATCAGCAAGCCTTGTACTACTACTAAAGAAATCGCTCAAGTAGGCTCTATCTCTGCAAACAGCGACCACAGCATTGGTCAGCGCATTGCAGAAGCAATGGAAAAAGTAGGCAAAGAAGGCGTTATCACTGTTGAAGATGGCAAGTCATTAGAAGACGAGCTTGAAGTAGTTGAAGGTATGCAGTTTGACCGCGGTTACCTCTCTCCATACTTCATCAATCAACCAGAAAAACAAGTTGCCGTATTGGAAAGCCCATACGTTCTCTTGTTTGACAAGAAGATTGCCAACATCCGTGATTTGCTCCCAGTGCTCGAGCAAGTAGCGAAGTCTGGTCGTCCATTGTTGATCATTGCAGAAGATGTTGAAGGCGAAGCCTTGGCAACTTTAGTTGTGAACAACATCCGCGGCATCATCAAGACTTGTGCTGTTAAGGCGCCTGGTTTCGGTGACCGTCGTAAAGCCATGTTGGAAGACATCGCGATTTTGACTGGCGGCACAGTAATTGCTGAAGAAATCGGCCTCACGCTCGAGAAAACTACTCTTGAGCACCTAGGTCAAGCGAAGCGTATCGAAGTAGGCAAAGAAAACACCATCATCATTGACGGTGCTGGCGATGCTAAAGCAATCGAAGCTCGCGTGAAGAACATTCGTGTTCAGATCGAAGAAGCTACTAGCGATTACGACAAAGAAAAATTGCAAGAGCGTGTAGCCAAGTTGGCTGGCGGTGTTGCGGTGATTCGTGTTGGTGCTGCTACTGAAGTCGAAATGAAAGAGAAGAAGGCTCGTGTTGACGACGCATTGCACGCAACCCGTGCAGCTGTTGAAGAGGGCATTGTTCCTGGTGGTGGCGTAGCATTGATTCGTGCAATGCAAGGTATCAAGGGCTTGAAAGGCGATAACGCCGATCAAGACGCTGGTATCAGCATCGTATTGCGCGCTATGCAAGAGCCATTGCGTACGATCGTTAGCAACGCTGGTGAAGACGCTGGTGTGGTTGTTAATGCAGTACAAGCAAGCACAGGCAATAACGGCTACAACGCAGCTACTGGTGAATACGGCGACCTCGTTGCACAAGGTGTTATTGACCCAACTAAGGTAACAAAAACTGCATTAGTAAATGCTGCTTCTGTTGCTGGCTTGTTGTTGACAACTGATTGCGCAATCTCCGAAGCACCAAAAGATGAATCTGCTGGTGGTATGCCTGATATGGGCGGTATGGGTGGTATGGGTGGAATGGGCGGCATGATGTAATAGCCGTTAATTTCCTCAGCCAACTGGCTGTAGAAATAAGAGCGCCCGGTTCAAAAGACCGGGCGTTTTTTATTGGGTTCTCTGCTCGAATTAGTCGGGCTGTATACCACCATCCTTAATCACTTTTTTCATCTTTACCAATCCCTGTGCAATCATTTCTTTTAAATGATCTTGGCCAAGAGGAACAAATTCAAAGCCTTGCTGAATGAGTTGTTCACGCAGCTTTGGATCTCTTAGCGCAGTTGCTAAAGACTCATTGAGTTTTTCAATAATTGCTGGGGACGTGCCTTTGGGTGCCAGTAGAGCGCCCCAGGTTGAGAATTCATAACCTTTCACGCTCTCATTAATTGTTGGAGTATTGGGTAGCAACGGAGATCGTGTTTTGCTCGCCACCCCCAATGCCTTCAGCTTCCCAGCGCGAATATGGGGCAGCACAACTGATAAAGCGCTGATCATCACTGGCACTTGGCCAGCCATGACGTCAGTGACTGCAGCAGCAGCTCCACGATAAGGAATATGAACAATTGGGGCGCCGGTGTATTGGCGGAAGATTTCCATGCCAATATGCTGTGGCGAACCATTACCCCCAGATGCGTAGTCAATCCTACCAGGCCTTTCTTTAGCAATACGCACTAGGTCTGCTGCAGTATTCCCAGGAAATGTTGGGTTGGCAACCAGCACAAAAGTAATCGCAGCTACTTCAGATATTGGAGAAAAACTTTGAATCGGATCGTAATCAATCTTTTTGTATAGATTGGGTACCATCGTTAGGATGCTGTCATTAAATGCGCCTAAGACATAGCCATCAGCAGGACTTTGTGCAACCTTAGCTGCGCCAATTAAACCCGCACCTCCAGGAATGTTTTCTATTGTGATTACTTGACCCAGGCTTTCACCCATTTTTTGCGCAATTGGGCGCATCAAGATGTCAACGCCACTTCCTGCTTGAAGCGGCATGATAGTTTGAATAGTTCGGTAGGGATAGTTGCTTTGTGAGCTGGCTGATCCTGCCCAAAAAATTGGGCAGATTGAAATGAGAAAGGCAACAAAAGCTGGTTTGAATTGCATATTGTCTCGACTTATTAAGTGATGAAGCATTCTATCGATGCCTCTATGTCGTATCTTAGCGAAAAAACTACCCGAAGGTACTTTTCTAAAGTAGCTAGCTCTTAAGTCTTACTTAACAGCCCTCTTTGCATAACTGAAGGACTAAGGATTAATCTGCTACTGGTGGCTGTAGAAATAAGAGCACCTGTTTCAAAAGACCAGGCGTTTTGCATTTAAGGAGTAAGCTATGACCAATATTACCTTTGGAACGGGCGTCAAAATGACTAGTCGCAATCAAGCAACCCACTTCATTTCTATGGGCTTGCTGTTTCTGAGCTCAACCTTATTTTGCGGGTCTTCAATCGCTCAATCTACTGACTCTCAGCCAGTCTTTCAGAAAAGTGTCTCAAATCTGCGTAACCAGCGTTATTGCGAAGTTCTGCTGGGCAAGCGAGCTTGGCTCAACTTAGAAGTAAAAGTATTTAATACTCAAGGGCTTAACCTTTGTCCTGAAGCTCAGTGGAAGACTTTGACCAAGGAATCTATTGAGAAGTCTTTTGATGCCTCGTTTGTTTTATTAAATGGACCGCGTTATTGGACGATGGATGAAATTCAGGCGGCGGGCAATACTGTCAATGACGTCAAAGAGACCTTCGGCGGCATAGAGATGAATTTGCGAGCAACTGTGCAAGTGGGTTTGCTTAAGCAATTGATAGGTAGCAAGCAGTACACCCCAAATGAAGTTACCCGCACTACCAATTTTATATATAGAGCAGGTAGTGCTGTATACGAGCTTACCTCTCCCGCAGGAGAGGTTTATGTTATGCAGTCGTACTCACAGATTGTGAATCCTGCACTCAGCATGAAAGATCTACCGGTACTGAGTGAGCAGTTGAAATTACCTGCTGGTTGGACTTACCGAAGCCGCGTACTCGATCAAGACCTTTCTTTGGTAGTTAATGGCATTGCCTATGTACTGCAGGACAATTTATCCAATAGCTACCAGAGAAGGTAATTATTTGAAAGTTACTGCCAGACTTTCTGAAGTTTTATAAAGTCCGCATTCATGAAATGCGGATCTTGCAGTTGATGCGGGAATTCCAAAGCAAAAATCACATGAAGCGCAAACCATATCAAGCCCAAGTAAAGCGCTGTCAGAAACCAATCCTCTTCTTTTTTGACTGCCATAGAGTAACCGCTTAATAAGGCTCCTATTGAGAGCAAGGCAAATAAGAAGCGGTCGATAATTGCTGGGGGATGACGTTTTCCATTGAGTATTCCTTCTTGGAAAACGTCCAATAGATTCGTTAGTTGGGGTCTTAAGATGGCGTCCGCCAAATTCTTGGTGCTGACTGGGGCCCTTCCAATAGATTGATTGATTTCTTCATTAAGAGTGTTTAAAGACTTAGCTAAGGCATCATTATGACTGTCGAGATCGTCCATTTTTTGGAGGTTTTCATACTTAGACATTCTCTGAATAAGGATTTGCTTTAGGGTATTTTGTACCGTGATGCGATCTGTGGTATTCAGGTAATTGCTCGATTGATAGACTTGCTTGAGGGCGTAAGCTTGGTCACGTATTAAGCTAATCCTCTTGTCGTAATGTTCGGTTGCATTTGAAAAGGTGAAGCCGAGTACTAGTGCGGATAAGCCAAAAATTGCTGTTGCCAATGAGTCTCGGACAACGACGTGTTCCGAGGTACGAGTCCGATATCTCCCGAAGATCCAGCCTATCAATAAGAATACCAGGATAGAGGCAAAAAATATTTGCGGCGCATATTGAACGATATTTAGTTGATTCTCAACATAATTTGGCATAGCAAGTTCTTGTAAGGTGTTATCGCTTTTTTGAGGAGTTTGTTTAGTGTAATAAAAAACCGCCCGAAGGCGGTTAATTATTTGATGATTTCTGAATCAGACTTATTCAACAGCCTTCACCATATCCTCAACTACCTTCTTCGCATCACCGAAGACCATCATGGTTTTATCCATGTAGAAGAGTTCATTGTCTAGGCCGGCATAACCAGCTGCCATCGAACGCTTGTTCACAATAATAGTCTTAGCTTTAAATGCTTCCAAGATCGGCATACCAAAAATAGGGCTACCAGGTGTACGTGCGGCAGGGTTCACCACGTCATTCGCACCAAGGACTAACACTACGTCAGCCTGACCAAAGTCGCTATTGATATCTTCCATCTCAAATACTTGATCGTATGGAACTTCAGCTTCAGCCAAGAGTACGTTCATATGACCAGGCATACGGCCTGCCACTGGGTGAATCGCGTATTTCACAGTCACGCCATGATGAGTCAACTTTTCAGTTAATTCTTTCAATGCGTGTTGAGCGCGAGCCACTGCCAAGCCATAACCTGGAACGATGATTACAGTATCAGCATTTTCCATGAGGAAAGCGGCATCTTCAGGTGAGCCTGTTTTGTAATTCTTAGGACCGCCATCATCAGCACCTCCAGCAGCAGCTTCAGCACCAAAGCCGCCTAGCAATACAGCCAAGATGGAGCGGTTCATCGCCTTACACATGATGTAAGACAGAATCGCACCGGATGAGCCTACGCAAGCGCCCGCAATAATTAATACTGGGTTATTTAAGGTGAAACCAATACCAGCCGCTGCCCAACCGGAATAGCTATTGAGCATCGATACAACTACTGGCATATCAGCACCGCCGATAGGGATGATCAAGGTTACGCCCAATACCAAAGCAATGGCACACATCGCCAAGAAAGCTGCGTGGCTATCACCCATGTAATAAGCAATACCAGCGCCAACCATTGAGATAGCTAAAATCAAGTTCAGCAAATGTTGACCAGCGAAAGTAACTGGCTTACCGCTGACTTTGCCGGATAACTTACCAAATGCGATGACAGATGCAGTAAAGGTGATAGCGCCGATAAACGCGCCGATAAAGAGCTCAATTTTCTGAGCGCCAGTATGGTCATGCGCTGGATTAAATACAGCGGCAATCGCAATTAACACAGCTGACAAACCTACGAAGGAGTGCATCAAGGCAACTAACTCAGGCATCTTGGTCATTTGCACGCGTTTAGCAGCAAGCGTTCCAATAATCGCGCCACCTACAATTGCAACACCAATCAATGAGAGGACAGGTTTGAAATCAGGAATGAAGAAAGTAGTGACAACGGCTAACAACATACCAATCATGCCGAAGGTATTGCCTTGGCGTGAAGTGGTTGGTGAAGACAAGCCCCGCAAAGCAAGGATGAACAACACCGATGAAATGAGATAAGAAATAGCGGTTATGTTTGACATAGTTTTGGTCTCTATATAGGTCTTGTTCTAGGTTTATTTGGTTCCAGCCGCATCAGCTTTAGGGGCTTTTTTCTTGAACATTTCAAGCATGCGACGGGTGACCATAAAGCCACCAAAAATATTGATAGAAGCGAGGAATACCGCTACTGCACCAATAATGCTGGTGAGAGTGATTTCATCGCCACCAATCACTTCAGTTTGGAGCAATGCGCCAACGATGATGATGCCGGAGATGGCATTAGTCACTGCCATTAAAGGCGTATGCAATGCTGGCGTAACGTTCCAAACGACGTGATAGCCAACGAAGATGGCCAATACAAACACGGTAATGTTTTGAACGGTGAGGATGCTTTGAAAGGCAGCGAGATCCATAATGTTTCCTTAGTATTTTTACTATTAGTTTTTGCGGATGGCTTGGCCATCACGACACATTAAGCAAGCAGTAACGATGTCATCATCACTTGGGATAACTAAATTAGCTTCTTTATCCACAATGAGTTTCATGAAATCGAGTAAGTTGCGTGAGTAGAGTGCGGAAGCATCTGCTGCAACCATGCTGGCCATGTTGGTATAGCCAACAATCTTCACTCCATTCACATCTACTACTTTGTCTGCTTGCGTTAACGGGCAGTTACCGGAACCGTTATCGCCTTTACCTGCAGCTAAGTCGATCACGATTGAGCCTGGCTTCATATTGGTAACGGTGTCGCTATGCAAAAGCACGGGCGGCTTACGTCCCGGAATCAATGCGGTTGTGATCACAATGTCAGCTTGTTGTGCACGCTCTGCAACCAAGGCCGCTTGACGCTTCATCCAAGCTTCAGGCATTGGACGGGCATAGCCACCAACACCTTTGGCGATCTCACGCTCTTCATCGGTTTCATAAGGAACGTCAACAAACTTCGCACCTAAAGATTCTATTTGTTCTTTAGCGGCAGGACGCACATCAGATGCTTCAATCACAGCGCCAAGACGTTTTGCTGTGGCAATTGCTTGCAAGCCTGCAACACCAGCACCCAAGATCAATATGCGAGCAGCTTTCACGGTTCCTGCAGCAGTCATCAACATTGGCATGAAGCGTTGATATTCGTTAGCCGCAACCAATACTGCTTTGTAACCAGCAATATTTGCCTGTGAAGATAAAACGTCCATGCTTTGTGCGCGGGTTGTGCGTGGTGCGGCCTCTAAAGAGAATGCAGTAACACCTTGCGCAGCCATCGCTGTAATCATGTCGTTATCAAACGGATCGAGCATGCCCAAAAGCACAGCACCGGATTTGATTTGTTTGAGTTCGGCCGCTTCAGGCGCGCGTACTTTGAGAACAATCTCTGCCCCGAATGCATCTGCAGCGCTTCCAATACTTGCACCGACAGCTTCGTATGCAGAGTCAGGTTGACTGGCTTTTACACCGGCATCTTTTTGAATAACGACGGTATGACCTTGACCAATTAATTTTTTAACGGTTTCTGGTGTGGCGGCTACTCGAGTTTCCCCAGGCCTTGTTTCCAGTGGCACTCCTATGCGCATGGCATGTCTCCAAAAGCAAAATTTATAAAAAGTCTATTTTATAGATAAATAGGGTAGGTTTTACCTACTTATTGGGCCCCCAGGTATACCGGTTATGGTTTTGCCTAAAATCATGCGAAGCCTGGTTGAGGCTTCTACAATGGGGTTTATCTGTCTACAGGTATTTTCGCATTTTTTTGATGATCCAGCCTAATTCTTCCTCAATCCCATCTTCCAGGCCCAAAAAGGTCGTTATTGGCATGTCTGGAGGGGTAGATTCGTCAGTTGCTGCCTGGATGCTCAAGGAACAGGGCTTCGAAGTTATTGGCCTTTTTATGAAAAATTGGGAAGATGACGATAACGACGAGTACTGTTCTGCTCGTCAAGACTGGCTCGATGTGGTTTCGGTCGCCGATATGATCGGAATAGACGTTGAAGCAGTCAATTTTGCTGCCGAATATCGTGAGCGCGTATTTGCTGATTTCTTACGCGAGTACGCTGCAGGGCGAACACCCAATCCTGATGTTTTATGTAACGCCGAAATTAAGTTCAAGGCTTTTTTAGATCACGCCATGAGTTTGGGTGCCGATGCTATTGCTACTGGTCACTATGCGCGCGTACGCCATGATGGTGGCAGAGTACAGTTGTTGAAAGCCGTCGATGTCAGTAAAGACCAAAGTTATTTCTTGCATCGCTTAACGCAGCAACAATTGGCAAACGTGATGTTCCCACTTGGAGAAATTCCAAAAACGGAAGTCAGAAAAATTGCAGAGCAAATTGGTTTGCACAATGCTAAAAAGAAAGACTCCACCGGCATTTGCTTTATTGGTGAACGTCCTTTTAGAGAATTCTTAAATCGCTATTTACCCCGTGTACCAGGCCCGATAAAAACCCCAGAAGGTAAAACAGTTGGCGAGCATATGGGCTTAGCTTTCTTTACCTTGGGTCAACGCAAGGGTATTGGTTTGGGTGGTAGTCAAGATGGCAATGGTGACGCTTGGTATGTAGCGCGCAAGGATGTTCCTAATAACACCTTGTATGTAGCGCAAGGCCACGAACACCCGTGGCTATTGGCTAATCAGCTTGCTGCGATGGATGCCAGTTGGGTTTCTGGTGCGGCACCAACACCCGGAAATTATTCTGCTAAGACCCGTTATCGACAAGCAGACTCTGCTTGCACTTTGAGTGCTGGTGCTGAAGCACTAAGCTTCGACTTAAGTTTTCCAGAAGCGCAGTGGGCTGTTACTCCAGGGCAATCTGCTGTCTTGTATGACGGAGATATTTGTTTGGGTGGTGGAATTATTTCTGCATAATTTTGATCAGCAAGTAGTAGATACAAAAATGCCAATCAAAACTGATTGGCATTTTTTCTTCAGCGACAAGTTAATTAAGCGGCCGGTGGCTCGGTTTCAATAAAAGAAGGTCGCTGTAATAATTTTTGATACAGACGATCTAAATTTGGATATTGTGTTTGCCATTTCACTTCTGGAAAGCGAAATAATAAATATCCGATTGCGCAACCTACGGCGATATCTGCCAAGGTGATTTGATTGCCGTGACACCAAGCATTTCCACCCAGTTGTTCAGACATTTGACGTAAGGCATCATTGATCTTACCCATCTGGCGGTCATACCAAGTTTGGCTTTGTTGTTCTGCTGGGCGCAAGGTGCGCTCTAAACGGGCCAAAATGCCAGCATCCATTACTCCGTCTGCTAGCGCTTCCCAGGTTTTCACGGCGGCACGCTCACGGTTATCTGCTGGAATGAGCTTGCTGACTGGGCTTAGGCCATCAGCGTATTCGGCGATAACGCGGGAGTCGTAAATGGCCTCTCCATCGTCAGCCATGAGGCAGGGAACCTTCCCTAGGGGGTTGGTAAGGGCGATTTTGGTGTCTGCAGCCCAGACATTCTCTAATTTGAGGTCAACATCGACCTTTTTCTCGTTAAAAACAATGCGTACTTTACGTACATAGGGGCTGGTGAGGGATCCGATAAGTTTCATGGGCTCAAGTATAGCCATCCTATTTGGGCTTTGCTGTACTCCAGAACGCATTAAAATCAGTTTTTATTGACATATTCAATGCAAAGGCAATATTCGTGAGTCAGCCGCTTTCAACCCTCAATGCCCTCTCCCCCCTAGATGGCCGTTATGCCGGAAAACTGGATGCCTTGCGTCCCTGGCTTTCCGAAGCTGCTTTTATGCGCCAGCGTGTTTTTGTGGAAATTCATTGGCTCTTGGCTTTGGCTGCTGCCGGCTTGCCTGATGTCCCAAAAATTAATGCTGCTGACGAAGCTTTTTTGCTTTCGCTCCCAGAAAACTTTTCAGATGCAGATGCTCAGCGTATTAAAGATATCGAAGCGGTAACCAACCACGACGTAAAAGCGGTTGAATATTTTTTAAAAGAAAAAGTTGCTGGGCGACCAGATTTGTTGAAAGCAAGTGAATTTATTCACTTTGCCTGTACATCAGAAGATATTAACAATACTTCTCACGGTTTAATGTTGCGCGGTGCACGTGATGAAGTTCTATTGCCTCAACTCAGAAAAGTACTCTCAGTACTGACTGATCTCGCAATTGAGAACGCTAAAGTTCCTTTGCTCTCTCGCACTCATGGCCAGCCAGCCTCACCAAGCACCTTGGGTAAAGAGATCGCCAATATTGCCAAGCGTTTAGAGCATGCGATCGAGTCTATCGCTGCTGCCCCTTTACTTGGCAAGATGAATGGCGCAGTAGGTAACTACAACGCTCACATGTCAGCCTATCCTGATTTTGATTGGGAAAATTTTTCCAAGAGTGTGGTTGAAAAACGTCTAGGACTAACATTTAATCCCTATACCATTCAAATTGAGCCGCACGATGGCATGGCTCAGCTCTTTGATGCGATCGCTCGTGCCAATACGATTCTTTTGGATATGGACCGTGACTTCTGGGCTTATATCTCTGTTGGTTACTTTAAGCAGCGCACTAAAGCAGGTGAGATCGGTTCATCAACTATGCCCCATAAAGTGAACCCGATTGATTTTGAAAACTCTGAAGGTAACTTGGGTGTTGCCAATGCATTGCTGCGTCATCTTGCAGAAAAATTACCAATCTCTCGTTGGCAACGTGACTTGACTGACTCTACAGTATTGCGCAATCTAGGCCCTGCATTTGGTCATAGCGTATTGGCTTATGACAGCGCCTTGCGCGGCCTTGGTAAGTTAGAGGTAAATCATGCTGCAATCGCTGCTGATTTAGACGCATGTTGGGAAGTATTGGCTGAGCCGGTACAAACTGTGATGCGCCGTTACGGCATCGAGAATCCCTATGAGCAGTTAAAAGAATTGACTCGTGGCAAAGGGATTAATCAAGCAGACCTGCAAACCTTTATTCGGGGTTTGAAGATTCCTGAGGATGCAAAAGCACGTTTGTTGGAAATGACACCATCCTCTTACTTAGGCAAGGCGGTCGAGTTGACCGAACGTCTCAAAAAGTGAGTTTGACTACCAATTCAGAATACGGGGCGCGTCCCCGGATCTGGTTTGCTACTTATCAATTGTTATGGCATCTCTTATTGCCATTAGCATTTATACGTCTAGCTTGGCGTGCACGTCACGCCTTCTCCTATCTTCATCACATTCCTGAGCGATTGGGCTTTGGCTACAGCAAGCCTATTACTCGGGACTCTATTTGGATTCATGCGGTATCAGTAGGTGAGACGCGTGCTGCTCAACCTTTGATTGAGGCTTATTTAGCCAAAGGCGAATCTATTTTGCTCACCCACATGACTTTGAATGGCCGCCGTACTGGCAAGCAGTTATTTGCTAAAGAGATTGCTGCTGGGCAAATTCGTCAAGTTTATTTACCTTACGACCTTTGCTGGTCTGTAGAGCATTTCTTGAAAACATTTAAGCCAAAGTTTGGCCTCTTCATGGAAACTGAGGCGTGGCCGACTGTGGTCTTTCGTTGCAAAGAAATTGGCTTACCCCTATTTCTAGTAAATGCCCGCCTTTCCGAGAGAAGCGCCAGACGCGTTAATCGATTTGGTAAAGCCGGGCGCGCATTATTTCAAGCCTTTGCGGGAATCCTGGCGCAGACTGAGTTTGATGCTGGGCGTTACCGTAGCCTTGGCGTTAAAAATGTGGTTATTACCGGCAATCTGAAATTTGATGTTCCACTCGATCCGAAATTGCTTGCTGAGGGTAAAGAATGGCAGAGGGAGCTACATGCAGGAAATCGCTTGATGGTGTGTGCAGCGAGCACGCGCGATGGAGAAGAAGCCATCATTCTGAAGGCTTGGAAAGATTTGCTCTTAAGCAATGCGTTTGCAATTCCACCCTTGCTTTGTTTAGTGCCACGCCATCCCGAGCGCTTCGCAGAAGTAGCAGATCAAATTAACAATGCTAGTTTCAAGTTTCGCCGTCGTAGCGAGTGGGCTGGCATTCCGAGTGAGTGTGCTGGGTTGGATGTTGTTCTGGGCGACTCCATGGGTGAGATGCCGATGTATTACAGCGCTTCTGACTTAGTGCTAATGGGTGGAAGCTTGCTGCCCTTTGGAGGTCAAAACTTGATTGAGGCTTGTGCAGCTGGCTGTCCTGTTCTTTTGGGTGAGCACACCTATAACTTTCAACAGGCTGCCTTAGATGCGATTGATAGTGGCGCAGCTAAACGCATTCATGGCGAATTGCTTTTAACGGAGCCAATAGCTTTAATGGAGGCTTTGAAAGAATTACTTCTGAATACTGCTGAGCTGGCGAAGATGGGTGCCGCTGCTCAGGCTTATTCAACTGAACACCAAGGTGCAACTAACAGAATCCTAGCGGCCCTTGATCAACAATACTGACGTGAACTAAGAAGGCTTAGTTAGACCCGCGCTCCGTAGTTGGGATCATCTTTGCGGGCATCATCATCTGGCTTTTTATCACCCTTCACTAAATCTTCGCGTGTCACACCAAGCCACATAGCCAATGCCGCAGCAACAAAGACAGAAGAGTAGATACCAAACAAAATACCAATGGTCAGCGCTAATGCAAAGTAGAAGAGTGTTGGACCTCCAAAGACTAACATTGCCAGGACCATCATCTCAGTACTGCCGTGAGTGATTACGGTACGGCTGATAGTGCTTGTAATTGCGTTATCAATGATTTCGCGGGTATTCATCTTGCGATATTTGCGGAAGTTTTCCCGAATACGGTCAAAGATCACCACAGATTCGTTTACTGAATAGCCCAGAACCGCAAGAACAGCCGCCAACACTGAGAGGGAGAACTCCCACTGGAAGAAGGCAAAAAAGCCTAAGATAATGACAACGTCATGTAAGTTCGCAATGATACCTGCAAGTGCAAACTTCCACTCAAAGCGGAAGGATAGATACACCACGATGCCAATGATCACAAAGATGAGTGCTTTTAAGCCGTCAATAGCTAACTCTTGACCAACCTGTGGGCCAACAAACTCAACGCGCTGCAATTTCACGCCAGTCGTTGCTGGTTCAAGTGCTTGCATCACTGCCGTACTTTGATCAGCAGAAGAAATCAACTTGCCTTCAGCATCTTTTTGCAATGGCAGGCGAATCATGACATCGCGTGAGCTACCAAAGTTCTGAATTTGAGTATCTGCATAGCCGAGCTTCTCAACCTTGGCGCGAATAGAGTCCAATGGCGCAGTTTGTGGATAGCTGACTTCCATCACCGTACCACCAGTAAATTCGATGGAGAGATGCAGGCCGTTATGCCAGAGGAAAAAGACTGCAGCTAAAAAAGTAACTAAAGAAATCGCATTGAGCACCAATGCATGGCGCATAAAAGGAATATCTTTTTTGATCCGGAAAAATTCCATGGCTTATTTCTCCTGTGGACGCCAAACTTGGCCGATAGCAAGTTTTTGAATCTTCTTATGTCTGCCGTACCAGAGGTTAACAAGGCCACGTGAGAAGAAGACAGCCGAGAACATTGAAGTCAGAATACCTAAGCAGTGAACCACTGCGAAGCCTTTGATAGGGCCCGATCCAAATGCTAACAGGGCTAGACCAGCAATCAAAGTCGTTACGTTGGAGTCCAGAATCGTTGCCCAGGCTTTATCGAAACCAACGGCAATTGCAGTTTGTGGGGCGGCGCCATTGCGTAACTCTTCACGAATACGCTCGTTAATCAACACGTTCGAGTCAATCGCCATACCCAGAGCTAAGGCCATCGCTGCGATGCCTGGCAAGGTGAGGGTGGCTTGCAGCATTGATAACACCGAGATGAGCAAGAGCAAGTTCACTGCCAAAGCAATAACAGAGAAAGTGCCAAATAGTAAGTAGTAGGCCATCATGAAAATCGCGATCGCAGTAAAGCCGATTAAGAGTGACTTAAAGCCCTTCTCAATATTTTCTGCGCCAAGACTTGGTCCAATAGTGCGTTCTTCAATGATTTCCATTGGCGCTGCTAATGATCCAGCGCGCAAGAGCAGGGCTAAATCATTAGCGCTCTCGGTAGTTGGCTGACCAGTGATCTGGAACTTGGAGCCAAACTCACTTTGAATAGTGGCGATAGTGAGTACCTCACCTTTACCTTTTTCAAACAAGATCATGCCCATCGGCTTGCCGATATTTTCGCGAGTCACTTCTTGCATGACGCGCCCACCAGCTGCATCTAGGGAGATATTTACTGCGGGGCGTTGGTTTTGGTCAAAGCCAGCGCTAGCATCCGTAATACGATCGCCGCTGAAGATGACTGATTTTTTAAATACACCCAAACGGCTTTCACCAAAGCGGAAAGTATCCATGCCTGGAGGAGGGGTTTCGCCCAAGCCGATGGTAGACACCAAGGGGTCAGCTAAGCGAGACTCTAGAGTTGCTGTGCGACCAATGATGTCTTTGGCACGAGCTGTATCTTGCACGCCAGGTAACTGAACCACAATGCGCTCGGCACCTTGCTGTTGAATCACTGGCTCTTTAACCGCCAATTCGTTCACACGCTTATTCAGGGTGATGATGTTTTGCTTAACGGCGTTATCTTGAATTTCTTTTAAAGCCGTCGGCTTAAATTCACCCACTAATTTTGGTAAAGAGCCATTGGATTTGATTAACCAAATGAGCTCAGGTTGCCCCGTTGTCAGTACTGCGCGCGCTTTATCAGCATCTTCGACATTGGCGAAATTAATCGATATGAAATCAGCGCCACGCTCGATACCTTGATGACGAATGCTCTTGTCACGCAATTGACTGCGAATATCGCCTGCCAAGGAAGTCACTTTTTTCTGGACTGCGCCCTTCATATCTACTTGTAAGAGGAAGTAGACTCCGCCACGCAAATCAAGACCTAATGGCATTGGTAATGCATTGATTGCACTTAACCAGCCCGGTGTATTGGACAGTAGGTTTAAGGCAACAGTGTAATTGGGATCAGTTTGATCTACATTGAGTTTCTGCTGCAATAGATCGCGTGCACGCAACTGAATGTCAGTGTTATTGAATCGAACTTTGATGGAGCCTACATTGCCAGCGACTTCGAAGAAGAGACCGGTGTTATTAATGTTAGCTTCTGCAAGAATCTTTTCGACACGAGCCTGCGTTGCCAAATCAACCTTGATGGTTGGCTTGGCAGACGAGACTTGAACCGCTGGAGCCTCACCATAGAAATTGGGTAATGAATATAGTCCGCCGATCAGTAATGCAACGGCAATGACTAGATATTTCCAGAGAGGGTAGCGATTCATATAGAGATACTTTTAAACAAAAAAATTAAGCAGACTTCAGTGTGCCTTTTGGCAATACTGTAGTGATAGCGCCTTTTTGCATGTGCACTTCAGTGCCAGCAGAAATTTCAACGGTAACCACTTGATCTTTCAATGCCGTTACTTTGCCCATGATGCCGCCAACAGTAACAACCTCATCACCAACGCCTAATGACTCGAGCATTGCCTTAGTTTCTTTTTGACGCTTCATTTGTGGGCGAATCATGATGAAGTACAAAACTGCAAACATCAAAATCAAAGGGAGAAAGCTCATCAAGCCATTGGAATCTGCGCCCGCTGCAGGAGCTTGGGCAAAAGCGTTACTAATCCACATACAAAACCTCCGTTAATTACCAATTAAAAACTGCGATATTTTTCGACCTTTAAACCGATGGCCGTAACCCGCAATTCTAAACTGTGTGGGGCTTTGGAGGTGATTTACAGGGGGTTTTGCCCCCTGTAGGGCTATTAGTCCTGTCCAGGCTCAACACCACGCTGGCGATTGCTATGAAATTCCTCACGATAGGCGCTAAAGCGGTCTTTACTCAGAGCCTCGCGGACCTCCGTCATCAGCTGGAGGTAGTAAGACAGGTTATGAATGGTGTTGAGCTGGGACCCTAGGATCTCATTGGCCTTTTGGAGGTGATTTAAGTAGGATCTGGTGAAGTTTTGGCAGGTATAGCAGGCACAGGTAGGATCCACAGGGCGATCATCGTCCTTGTACCCAGAATTACGGAGCTTGAGGTCGCCAAAGCGGGTAAAAAGCCAGCCATTGCGGGCGTTACGGGTTGGCATCACGCAATCGAACATATCAATACCTAGGCTAACGCCCAATATCAGATCTTCTGGAGTGCCAACACCCATTAAATAATGAGGCATATGTTCTGGCAATTTTGGCGCAGTGAAATTCAGAATCCGCTCAAACTCGGGTTTAGGCTCTCCAACTGATAAGCCGCCAATAGCAATCCCATCAAAACCTTGCTGGCTTACGGCATCTAAAGAAAATTCACGCAGATTCTCGAACATGCCGCCTTGAACAATGCCAAAGAGTCCGTTGCCTGTATTCAGTTCGCGAAAACGCTTGAGAGAGCGATCGCCCCAGCGCAAAGACATCTCTAGTGATGCACGCGCTGTTTTTTCAGAGGTAGGTTGACCTTTGATTTCATAAGGAGTGCATTCATCAAACTGCATCGCGATATCGCTATTGAGCACCGCCTGAATTTCCATCGACACTTCTGGAGACATAAATAATTTGTCGCCATTAATTGGAGATGCAAAAGTCACACCCTCTTCAGAGATCTTGCGAAGCGCACCCAAACTAAATACCTGAAAGCCGCCAGAGTCAGTGAGGATCGGTTTGTCCCAACCCATAAAACGATGTAAACCACCATGTTTTTTTATCACCTCTAATCCTGGTCTTAACCAGAGATGAAAGGTGTTGCCCAAAATAATTTGTGCCCTGGCTTCATTCAAATCACGTGGTGTCATTGCCTTGACGGTGCCATACGTTCCCACGGGCATAAAGATTGGCGTTTGCACGCTGCCATGTGGAAGGTCAAGCTGACCAAGGCGGGCTGGGCTTTGCGAGTCGCGCGCCAGGATATTAAAGTGAACAGGTTTGGTCATAACTTTGGATTCTCGAGTCGACAAAGAAACATCGCATCTCCATAGCTGAAGAAACGATACTTCTGATGAATGGCATGTTGATAAGCAGCACGAATATTTTCCATTCCTGCAAAAGCGCTGACCAACATTAATAAGGTAGATTTTGGCAGATGAAAGTTGGTTAACAAACAATCTACCGTTTTAAATTGGTAGCCGGGGGTAATAAAGAGATTAGTCTCACCGCTACTTTGCCCGCTAGCAGCCTGGCTCTCTAGTGCGCGCATACTAGTAGTGCCTACCGCAACAACTCTGCCACCATTTTTCTTGGTGGCCTCAATGGCTTCTAATGTCTCATTGGGAATGGAGAACCATTCGTAGTGCATCTTATGTTTTGAAAGATCCTCTTCGCGTACAGGAGTAAATGTTCCTGCTCCGACATGAAGTGTGACGGTTGCGTGATTTACACCAGCATCCTTTAGCTTTTGCAAAATTGCTTCATCAAAATGTAAGCCTGCTGTTGGGGCAGCTACCGCCCCTGGATTTTTGGCAACTACCGTTTGATAACGCTGTGCATCTTCACCGTCCGGTTGATGCTCAATATAGGGGGGCAATGGGAGCTCACCAAAACGCTCAAGTAAAGAAAACACATTCTCCGGAAAGCGCACCTCGTAAAAACGTCCGTCATACCCAATCATCTCTACAGGAAAGGTTTCGCCAGTCTGATTGTGAATATGAACAGTGGTTCCAGTCTTGGGTACCTTGGAGGCTCTAATTTGCACCCAAGCCTGCTTTTCACCGCTAATTCGTTCAATGAGCAGTTCCACGTTCCCGCCAGTCTCCTTTTTGCCGTGTAAGCGCGCAGGAATAACCTTGGTGTCATTAAAGACTAATAAGTCCCCGGGCTGAACAATGCTCAGAATGTCCTTAAACTGTCGATCTACCAATTGGACGTGATTTGGCCCATCAGCCTTGACCTCTAAGAGGCGGCTATCGGTTCTATTCGCCAAAGGATGTTGGGCGATTAGTTCGGGTGGGAGTTCGTAATTAAAGTCGGAGAGTTGCATAGCATTACCATCAGGTATTAGATTTTAACGATGACTACTAAACAAGCGCCAAGCACACTCCAAAAGATGGGTTTAGATACCCCTATGGCCCTTGCTTTGCACTTGCCATCCCGTTACGAGGATGAGACCGAGCTGCTCACTATCGAGGAGGCCATACATCTGGGTCGATTTAACTCCGCTCAGACTCAAGGCGTAGTTATTCGTAATCAGGTCTTATTTAGACCCAGAAGGCAGATGATAGTCACTATTGAGGATGAAACTGAAACCTTAAATCTGCGTTTCCTGAACTTCTACCCTAGCCAGCAAAAACAAATGGCTGTTGGGGTCAATATTCGAGTCCGCGGTGAAGTGCGTGAAGGTTTTCAGGGTCCCGAGATGGTGCACCCTACGGTGAGAGTTGTCGCTCCAGATACACCTTTGCCTGCTAGTTTGACTCCAGTTTATCCAGCAAGTGTTGGAGTCTCGCAAACCATTATTCGTAAAGCAGTGTCACAAGCCTTACGTGACCCAAGCCTGCAAGATAGTCTGGCTGAGTTCTTACCCAAAGATCTAATGGCAGAGTTACTGCCTAGTCATGATTGGCCAAACTTGCAAGCGGCGATTACCTATTTGCACCAACCGCCTGCTGATGCAAATACCCAGGCATTACTAGAGCGCACTCATCCTGCTTGGCGTCGAGTGCAGTTTGAGGAACTCCTTGCTCAGCAAATTTCGTTAAAGCGTGCCCATGCGATTCGTCGGGAGCGACATGCACCCAGCTTTCCAAGGGCAAAGAAACAAAGCTTTGAAGAGGGTTTGTTAAAGGTATTACCTTTTAAATTAACTAATTCTCAAGATCGTGTTTGGTCTGAAATTAGTAATGACCTTTCTCAATCATTTCCGATGAATCGCCTTTTGCAGGGGGATGTGGGAAGCGGCAAGACCGTAGTGGCTGCCTTAGCTGCGGCGCGGGCGATGGATCATGGTTATCAAGCCGCCATCATGGCGCCTACAGAGATCTTGGCTGAGCAGCACTATCTCAAAATGAAAGAATGGTTTGAACCTTTGGGGGTCAGAATCGCTTGGCTGTCAGGGAGTCTGAAAGCGAAAGAAAAACGATTGGCGCAAGAGGTGATCGAGAACGGGCAAGCCCAACTTATTATTGGTACGCATGCTCTTATTCAAGAAAATGTGAGCTTTGCCAAACTTGGCCTCGCAGTGATTGATGAGCAACATCGCTTTGGAGTGAGGCAGCGTTTAGAGATTCAGCAACGGGTTGGCTCAGAATTGTTTTACTGTCATCAACTGATGATGTCAGCAACACCAATACCACGCACTTTAGCGATGACCTACTATGCCGACTTAGATGTCTCTGTCATCGATGAATTGCCTCCTGGCCGAAAACCGATTGCTACTAAGGTAGTTAAAGCCAGTCGCCGTGATGAGGTGATTGGTGGTTTGCAAAGTTGGTTGTCTAAGGGATTGCAAGCGTATTGGGTTTGTCCTCTCATTGAAGAATCTGAAGTGCTGCAATTGCAAACTGCAGTTGAGAGCTTTGAGCAACTGACACAGGCTTTACCTGACTTTAAGGTTGGCTTGGTGCATGGCAGATTAAAAGCAGAAGAAAAAGCGGCAGTCATGGCTGCCTTCAAGGCAAATGAGATTCAGCTCTTAGTTGCTACTACGGTAATTGAGGTTGGGGTAGATGTACCCAATGCGGCGTTAATGGTAATTGAGCATGCTGAGCGTTTTGGTTATGCCCAGATTCATCAATTGCGCGGGCGCGTGGGTAGGGGGTCTGCGGATTCGGTTTGTATTTTGATGTATGCCGAGCCTCTTTCAATGGCCGCCAAGGAGCGTCTACAAACTTTACGTGAGACCTCAGATGGTTTTGTGATTGCTGAGCGAGATTTATCACTACGTGGCCCAGGTGAGTTACTGGGCGCGAAGCAATCAGGTGATGCTATGTTGCGCTTTGTCGATTTGCAACGCGATGCCTGGTTAATTGAGTTGGCTCAACAGGCGGCTGAGCGCTTACTCGCTGAGCATGCAGATCTGGTGGAGCGCCATTTAGAGCGCTGGCTCGGATCTCGAGCAGAATTTCTGAAGGCTTGATAATTACCTTATGAATATAAAAGAGCGCTTCATTTCTTATGGATACCTCATCAGGCTAGATAAGCCGATTGGTACGCTATTACTGTTGTGGCCTACGCTTTGGGCTCTTTGGTTGGCAAGCAGTGGCGTGCCTGATTTATCTATTTTGCTGATCTTTTCTGCCGGCACATTTTTGATGCGCAGTGCGGGCTGCGCAATCAACGACTATGCTGATCGTGATTTTGATCGGCATGTTAAACGGACCCAAGGCCGCCCAGTCACAAGTGGAAAAATCTCGGGTAAAGAGGCTGTAGCCGTAGCTGGTGTTTTGGCACTACTCGCCTTTTTACTCATTCAACCTCTGAATGTATTTACAAAGCAATTGTCCGTGCTTGCTTTGCTAGTAGCCTTCGTCTATCCCTTTACAAAATGCTTTTTTGCCATGCCCCAAGCCGTCCTAGGAATTGCCTTTGGCTTTGGTATTCCGATGGCATACGCTGCCATTCTGGATTTCATCCCCCTGGAGGCCTGGTTCTTATTTATTGGGAACATCTTTTGGGCGATTGCTTATGACACCGCTTATGCCATGGTTGATCGCGACGATGACCTGCGCCTAGGGTTGAGAACATCGGCCATTACTTTTGGTCAGTACGATGTCGTCGCTATAGCAATAAGCTACGGAATGCTTTTTCTGAGCCAGTTATGGGTGGCGCAATTGGCTAACTTAAGCAATTATTTTTTAGTGGGTTGGTTCGCAGCATTGGCCTGTGCGATTTATCACGTGAAGTTGGTTTCAACTCGAAATAGAGATAATTGCTTTAAAGCGTTCCGCCATAACAACTGGTTAGGCGGATTTTTATTTCTAGGAATTGTACTGGGTCTAGGTATTAACTAACTCTGGCCGAGTTCATCGCCCATAGTCTTGCCACGCTGACTGGCTGCATCAATCGCTTTTTCTAAAATTTCATGCCAACCTTGTTGTTTCATCACATCTAGAGCGGCAGCAGTAGTTCCACCTTTTGAAGTGACTCTCTCGCGGAGAACACCAGCGTGCTCATCAGAGTTATGGGCGAGCTGTGTAGCACCTTCAAGAGTGGCATAAGCCAGCTTGCGCGCTGTCTCTGAATCAAGACCAAGCTTCTCCCCAGCAGATTGCATTGCCTCTAAAAATGCAAAGACATAGGCTGGGCCACTACCAGAAACAGCGGTTACTGTATCCATCAATTTTTCTTCTTTTACCCAAACGGTTTGACCCACCGCATTACAAATGGTTTCAGCTAAGGCGCGATCAGACTGATCTACAGCGGCATCTGCAAAAAGCCCGGTAATCCCTTTACCAATTAAGGCTGGAGTATTGGGCATAGCGCGCACACAGCGTGTGTGATCAAGCCAGCGACTCATATCTTTTAGGCGAATACCGGCAGCGATGCTCAGAATGAGTGGGCCGGGAGCGCTAGCATGCTTAAGTTTAGTTGCCAAACCTTTGGCAACGACATTGAAGTCTTGGGGTTTGATCGCCATGACAAGCACATTATTTTTAGAGAAGTCAAAAGCGATATGTTCTAAGGCACTAATGCCTTGAACGCCAAAATCTTCGTGCAGCTTGAGGGCGGTTGCAGCATTTGCTTCTACAACAGAGATTTGATTGGATTCGAATCCACTAGCAAGAAGGCCGCTAATGAGGGCGCGCCCCATATTGCCGCCACCAATAAAGGTAATGTGCGCATTGCTATTGTTTTGTGCGATTTTATTTTTGCTCATTTGCTAATCTTATCGCGCTTCCCGAAAATGGCTGTACCAACACGAACTACGGTGCTACCTTCAGCGATGGCGGCCTCTAAATCATCGGACATACCCATCGAAAGTGTGTCAAAGAACTGGTAGCCGAGCTCAGTGAAATGCCTAGCTTGTATGCGCTTGAAACAATCTTGTACGGCTGCAAAAGCCTGGCGTTGCATGACAGGGTCTGGATTAGGTGCGGGAATAGCCATCAAACCCCTCAGAACCAAGTTTGGCAAAGAGGTAATAGCGTTACAGAGTTCTTCAACTTCAACCAGAGAAATGCCGCTTTTGCTCTCCTCCTCGCTAACATTGATTTGTACGCAAACCATCAATGGCGGTAAATCTGGAAACTCGCCGCGTTGGGCGGATAGGCGTTCTGCAATTTTGAGACGGTCCACACTATGAACCCAATCGAAGTGTTGGGCTACTTCTCTGGTTTTATTACTTTGCAAAGGTCCAATGAAATGCCAGTTCAACCAAGGGCGTAATTTGGCTAACTTCTCAATTTTTTCAACGGCCTCTTGCACATAGTTTTCACCAAAAGCCGATTGACCAGCATGCATAGCTTCTTCAACGGCAGCGGCAGGAAAGGTTTTGCTAACAGCTAAAAGTTCAATATCTTCCGGCTCACGCTTCGCTGCTAGGGCAGCAAGTTCAATTCTTGCTCTGACTTGCATCAGATTGACAACAATGGAATTCATGAGGCCTTAGAAGACTTGCTAAGTAATTGATCTACGATTTCAATCCAATGCACTACTGGGGTATCTTCTTGCTGCAGATGGGTGATGCAGCCAATGTTTCCAGAAACAATGACCTCTGCACCAGATTCCTCGCAGGCAGCGTTTAAGTGAGTTAACTTGTTTTTACGAAGTTGCTCAGAGAGTTCTGGTTGAGTAACGGAGTAGGTACCCGCAGAACCGCAGCATAGATGGCTATCGGCACATAAACGCACGCCAATACCAATACTAGAAAGCAATCCCTCAACCTTGCCCCGAATTTGTTGACCGTGTTGCAAAGTGCAAGGTGGGTGATAAACGACACCTGGTTTTGGATCTGTGCCTACTAGCTGCACCAGCTCATTTTGCAAGGAAGGCAGTATTTCAGAAATATCCTTGGTCAGATCTGAAATCTTTTTCGCTTTGGCTGCGTAGATGGGATCATTTGCAAATAGATGTCCATAGTCCTTCACCATCACACCACAACCAGATGCAGTCATGACAATGGCTTCCGCACCACTTTCAACCAAAGGCCACCACGCATCAATATTTTGCTTGGCATTATCTAAACCGCCAGCTTGATCATTGAGGTGATAGCGTAGTGCTCCACAGCAAGTGGCATTGGGTGCACTAATCATTTGAATCTTTAACGCGTTAAGCACACGCGCTGTTGCTGAATTGATATTCGGGAGCATGCCAGGCTGAACGCAACCCTCTAGCAAAACCATTTTGCGCTGATGAGCTACAGTAGGTCTTGCATAAGCATCGGTGGAATTAGCCAATGCTTTATTGACAGTCAGTGGAATCTTGCGTTTGATACCGCTTGGCATCAACGGACGCACTAAACGACCCAGGGTCATTGCTGTATTAAATAAAGCAGGCTTTGTTAAGCCTTCTTTTAGGGCCCAACGAGTCAAACGTTGGCCAATTGGGCGCTCAGGCGTATTTTCTTCTGCCCACTTGCGACCAATGTCTATTAAGTTGCCGTATTGAACACCGCTTGGACAAGTGCTCTCGCAATTGCGACAAGTTAAACAGCGATCTAAATGCAGGCGAGTCTTTTCAGTGGGTGCCTGCCCTTCGGCGATCTGCTTAATCAGATAGATGCGTCCGCGAGGCCCATCTAACTCATCACCCAGTATTTGATAGGTAGGGCAGGTGGCTGTACAAAAGCCACAGTGAACACATTTACCCAGAATGCGGGCTGCTTCGATACCTTCCGGCGTGTTGGCAAATTGAGGAGCAAGTTGAGTTTGCATAGAAATACTTATGGAAGACGTTTAGTAGCGAATACACCTGCAGGATCAAAAGCTGATCTTAGGCGCTCTTGCACTGCCTCAAGGGCAAAGGAGTGAGTTTGCTCTGATAACAAAGTAAAGCGCTGATTGCTAGGGTCTACATTGGCACCCTGTCTAAAGCGAGTTGCATGTCCGCCATGGGAATTAGCAACGGCCTTGATGGCTTTAAAGGTAGCCTCATTACCAGGCGCTGTAATCCAACGTTGTTGACCATGCCACTCCAGAGCAATTTCATTTGAGGCGCCACTGATAGTAATTGGCCCACTGGCTGCAGGGAGTGCTAAGCGATAAAGCGTTTGATCGGCACCTAGATTGGCAAATGCAGAAAGTTTTTGCTCACGTAAATCATTCCAAAAATGTTCTGCAGTTTCAGGATTAAGCTCAGTGGCCATAACCAAAGAACTCATTAGGGGAATGGCCGCCTTAACAGCAGCTGCAGCTCCAGCGAGGCGGAAAGTTAACTCTCCATCCCCACCTTTAGCTGAACCAATCCAGCAGCTTGCTGATAAAGGTAGTGGCTGTCCAGCCCATTCATTCAATATTTTGAGGGCTTTTTCTTGGGAGATCTGGCAACGTAAGGTTGTGGTCGCCGCAGGTTTAGGTAAAACCTTGACTGAGGCTTCCAATAAAAGAGCAAGTGTCCCCAAAGAGCCAGGTAATAAACGAGAGACGTCATATCCCGCTACGTTCTTCATGACCTTCCCGCCAAAGGAAAGATCTTGGCCTTTGCCATCAATAATGCGAGCACCCAATACAAAGTCGCGAAAGTTACCAACAGTAATGCGTCCTGGACCAGCAAGCCCAGCAGCAATAGCGCCGCCAAAGGTTGCGTTCTCACCAAAGTGCGGTGGTTCAAAAGCAAGTACTTGATTCTTTTCTTTGAGAGCCGCTTCAATTTCTTTTAGCGGAGTGCCTGCACAAGCGGTAATGACTAATTCTTCTGGCTGGTACTCCAAAATACCGGAGTAAGTACGTGTATCTAGTTTGGTATGGCTATTCGGGTTGCCGTACCAAGATTTAGTACCTCCGCCTTTAATAGAGAGCAGGGTTTTATTCTTTGCTGCATTAAGAATTTGCTCTTGGAATGCATTAATTTGTGGATGGGAGTGACTCATCAAAAGCGCTCCAACTCTGGGTGAGGCAATTGGCCGCCGCTAATACGCATACGACCATATTCTGCGCAGCGACTTAAAGTTGGGATAGCTTTATCTGGGTTGAGCAATTTTTCTGGATCAAAGGCACTCTTCACACCCCAGAAAGATTCACGTTCACCTTCACCAAACTGCACACACATTGAATTAATTTTTTCGATACCAACACCATGCTCACCAGTGATCGTGCCACCGAGTTCTACACAGGCTTCTAATATTTCAGTGCCGAATTCTTCTGCACGATGCCATTCTTCTTGGTCAGCACCATTAAATAAAATCAGGGGATGCATATTGCCGTCACCCGCATGGAATACGTTTAAACATCCAAGGCCGTACTTTTCTTCCATCCCCTGAATGCGCTTGAGGAGCGTAGCAATATGACGGCGAGGGATAGTGCCATCCATGCAATAGTAGTCTGGGGCCAAGCGACCCGCGGCTGGGAAAGCGTTCTTACGACCACTCCAAAACTTTAAGCGTTCACCTTCATCTTTAGAAATCTGAATACCGCTTGCACCAGCTTCTTCAAGCACTTTGGTCATGCGCTCAATTTCTTCGGCTACTTCTTCTGGAGTGCCATCGGATTCGCAGAGCAAAATAGCTGCAGCGTCTAAGTCGTAACCTGCATGCACAAATTCTTCTACGGCGCGAGTGGTAGCTTTGTCCATCATCTCCAAGCCAGCAGGAATAATGCCAGCAGCAATAATGGCAGCAACTGCGTTACCACCTTTTTCGATGTCATCAAAACTCGCCATGATGACGCGAGCCAATTTTGGTTTCGCTACCAGCTTGACTGTAACTTCAGTGACCACTGCGAGCATGCCCTCGCTGCCCATCATGATGGCGAGTAGATCGAGTCCAGGGGCATCTGGTGCTAAGCCCCCAAATTCAACAATCTCACCGTTCATGAGTATTCCGCGCACACGCAGAACGTTATGCAGAGTGAGGCCGTATTTAAGACAGTGCACGCCACCCGAGTTTTCATTGACGTTGCCACCAATCGAACAAGCAATCTGAGAGGAGGGGTCCGGAGCGTAGTACAAGCCAAGATGGGCAACTGCTTCAGAAATAGCAAGATTACGCACGCCAGGCTGAACGACTGCAGTACGGGTAAATGGATCAATGCTGATAATTTTCTTGAGTTTGGCTAATGACAGTACCAATCCCTGAGAAAGAGGCATTGCGCCACCCGAGAGACCGGTTCCTGATCCGCGAGGCACTACGGGGATTTGCATTGAATAGCAAATCTTCAAAATTTGGGCGACCTGCTCTTCGGTTTCTGGCAGAGCTACTGCCAAAGGCATCCGACGGTAGGCGGCTAGACCATCACATTCATAGGGAATGGTGTCTTCTGGCTCCCATAGAAGGGCATGTTCCGGCAGGATTGGGCGCAAGGCCGCAACCAATTTGGACTGAAGGGCGCTAATAGCGGCTAATTCGGGGGGTGGGGTCACCATATTCATAGGAATCATTTTAGCCATTTACCTATAATTAAGCTTATGGGAAATCGACTATCAAAAATCGCCACTAGAACCGGTGATGCAGGGATGACGGGCTTGGGCGACGGAAGTCGTGTAGAGAAGGATCACCTACGGATCTGCGCTATGGGTGATGTCGATGAGCTTAACTCCGAAATCGGGGTTTTGATGACCGAAGACATTCCCGCAACTATTGCCCCTGAACTGCATGAGCTTTTTCTACAGGTCCAGCATGATTTATTCGATTTAGGGGGCGAACTTTGTATCCCTAATTACAAGCTGCTTAAGCCTGAGCATGTAGCACAGCTAGATGTATGGCTCGAAAAATACAACAAACATTTACCCCCGTTGACTGAATTCATTTTGCCGGGCGGTACTCGTGCTGCTGCACAAGCCCATGTTTGCCGCACCGTATGTCGCAGGGCCGAACGTTCGATTGTTCGCTTGGGTTGGGAAGAGCCTTTATATGATTCCCCTCGTCAATATGTCAACCGCCTATCTGATTTACTCTTTGTGCTTGCGCGTATTTTGAATCGTGCGGCTGGTGGGGCAGATGTATTGTGGAAGCACGAAAAAAAAGAGACTAAATAAATTAGTCTCTTTTATCAGTAGAGCTTAAAAAAAACTGCAGTATTACTTTTTCTTGCTTCTACGTTTCTTAACGGCTGTAGCTAAACGCTCTAGCACCTTCACGGAGTCATCCCAGTTGATGCAGGCATCAGTAATACTCTTGCCATATTCCAATTTGTTTGGATCATCTTTTCCTGGCGTAAATTTCTGGGCGCCATCATTTAAATGACTCTCAACCATCACGCCAAAAATCTGGTGTGAGCCAGATTCAATTTGCTGTGCCACATCGTCAGCAACCACAATCTGACGCTCATGCTTCTTGCTTGAATTGGCATGGGATAAATCAACCATCAAACTGGCTGGAAGCTTGGCTGCTTCAAGCTCAGAGCAGGCCGCTTGCACAAACTGAGCCTCGTAGTTTGGCTCTTTACCACCACGCAAAATCACGTGGCAATCCTTATTGCCTTTAGTTTGCACAACGGATACTTGACCATTTTTATGAACGGATAAGAAATGATGTGGACGGCCTGCAGCTTGTATCGCATCGGTAGCAATTTTGATGTTGCCATCAGTGCCGTTCTTAAATCCGATAGGAGCAGACAAGCCAGACGCAAGTTCGCGGTGAACTTGGCTCTCAGTAGTACGCGCACCAATAGCACCCCATGAAATCAGGTCGGCAATATATTGCGGAGAAATCACATCCAAGAATTCGCTACCAGCAGGCATGCCAAGGCGATTAATTTCCATGAGCACTTGGCGCGCAAGGCGCAGACCTTCTTCGATGCGATAGCTTTCATCCAGATACGGGTCGTTAATCAAACCCTTCCAGCCAACTGTAGTGCGTGGCTTTTCAAAATACACGCGCATCACAATTTCTAATTCACCAGCAAAACGCTCACGCTCAGCTAAGAGGCGTTGGCAATATTCCAGCGCTGCTTTTGGATCGTGAATGGAGCATGGTCCGATGATCACGAGTAAGCGATCATCCTTGCCATGAATAATGTCGCGGATCTTTTTGCGAGTTTTGCTAATCAACGCTTCAGTAGGCGTTCCAGAAATTGGAAAGAAGCGAATTAAATGCTCTGGCGGAGGCAGAACAGAAATGTTGTCAATGCGTTGATCGTCAGTATCTGAAGTCTTGTCGACGGCAGAGTACCAATTAGCGGGATTCGTATTTTGTTGGCTCATTTGGCTATTTTAAGCCGTAATTAGCCAATATTAGGCAGTCCCACCCACAGTCAGGCTATCAATCCTCAGGGTAGGCTGCCCAACCCCGACAGGAACACTTTGCCCTTCCTTGCCACAAACCCCGACCCCACCGTCTAATTTCAGGTCATTTCCGATCATAGAAACCTGTTTTAGGGATTCTGGCCCGCTACCAATAATGGTCGCGCCTTTGACGGGATATTGAATTTTGCCGTTCTCAACCCAGTAGGCCTCTGAAGCAGAAAACACAAATTTGCCACTAGTGATATCTACCTGACCACCACCAAAGTTCACTGCGTATAAACCGCGCTTGATGCTGGCAACAATTTCTTGAGGATCATCTTTGCCGGCCAACATATAGGTATTGGTCATCCGCGGCATTGGTAGCGAAGCAAAACTTTCACGCCGACCATTGCCAGTGAGGGGCATATTCATGAGTCGCGCATTCAGACTATCTTGAATGTAGCCCTTCAAAATGCCGTCTTCAATTAAGGTGGTGCATTGAGTGGGAGTACCTTCGTCATCGATATTCAGAGAGCCTCTGCGTCCAGATAAAGTTCCATCATCCACAACGGTGACACCTTTAGCTGCAACACGTTGTCCAATGCGACCAGCAAAAGCAGAAGAACCTTTGCGATTAAAGTCGCCTTCGAGACCATGACCTACTGCTTCATGCAATAGAACGCCAGGCCAGCCTGGGCCCATGACTACTGTCATTGGACCAGCGGGAGCTGGGCGCGATTCCAGATTGACTAGGGCGCCGTCAACAGCTTCATCAACATAGCGATTAATCAAATCAGTATTGAAGTAGAGGTAGTCATGACGTGCGCCACCGCCAGAAGAGCCTGATTCACGTCGACCATTCTGTTCTGCGATGACATGTACAGAAACGCGTACTAGTGGGCGTACATCTGCCGCTAACAAGCCGTCTGCACGCACAACCAATACAACATCAAATTCTCCGGCTAGACTGGCCATAACCTGGATGATCCGTGGGTCACGTGCTTTAGCGCGACGTTCTATGCTTTCCAGGAGTGCGATTTTTTCTTTGGGCTGAAGAGAATCTAAAGGATTGACATCAGAGTAGAGCTTATTGGATATGGGATTAAATAGTTTGCTTGCAACCGCTTGCTTGCCACCTTCGGGCCCAATTACTCGAGTAGCTTTGGCTGCTTTATTTAGTGCTTCTAAATTAATCTCATCTGAATAAGCGAAAGCCGTCTTATCGCCATAGATAGCGCGCACACCAACGCCTTGATCAATATTAAAGCTACCGGATTTAACGATGCCTTCTTCAAGACTCCAGCTTTCACTCCGAGTATGTTGGAAGTAGAGATCTGCATCATCAAGGCGATGAGCAAATAAGTTGCCGAAGGTACTGTGTAAGTCTTGCTCGGATAAGCCGGTTGGTTCGAGCAAAATAGATTTGGCTAGTTTGATGAGGTCTGCTTGCTTTTTGGCTTTAGTCCAATTGGCGGGGAATAGTGCTTCTGGTGCATTCATGTGATTCAGCAAATCTTTCTTTAAAGCTTGCGATGCGCAAGTGCGGGTAACTTAGAGCGTACCTCGTTTAATTTATCTTTGCACAAAACCCCAGAAATAAAGCCTTCTCCCTCAGGGAGGTTGGCTAAGATGCTGCCCCAAGGATCAATCAACATACTGTTGCCCCAAGTACGACGCTGATTTTGATGAATGCCGCCTTGTGCGGAGGCTAATACGTAGCATTGGTTTTCGATAGCGCGAGCACGCAAGAGGATTTCCCAATGGTCCTTGCCGGTTGTATAGGTAAAGGCGGCTGGGATGATATGGCAATCTACCTGTCCAAGAGCGCGATAGAGCTCTGGGAAGCGTAGGTCATAACAAATACTCAAACCAAAGGTCCAATTATTTCCGCCAATTGAAATTTTTAAGAGGCCCGGCGCATTGCCAGCCTCAATCGTTTCCGATTCTTGATAACGCTCAGTTGCTGTTTGAAAACCAAATAAATGAATTTTGTCGTAACGAGAAATTTGCTCGCCGGCAGGATTAAAGACAAGGGTTGTATTCAGTACTTTATTGGAGTCTTTTGCTTCCAGTGGAATAGTGCCTGCCACCAGGAAAATATTATTTTGTTGTGCAATATCCGAAAGTTGCTCTTGGATGGGGCCGCTTCCAAGGCTTTCGCGGGCGCGTACTTTATCGGTGTCCTTGAGACCCATTAAGCAAAAATACTCTGGCAAGACAGCTAGCTGTGCTCCAACTGTTGCTGCGGCGCTGATGAGCCTACTCGCAGTGGATAAGTTCTCCTGCAAATCAGGTGTAGAGACCATCTGAATGGAGGCAATCTTGAGATCTTTGCTATTTGCTGATGGGCTCATGATGATTTAGTTAGCAATTTTATTGGAGTTGCCTGAATTACTTGGGTTACTTTGTGGCCCAGAGTTACTGCTGTTTGGTTTGCTTTGCTCTTTTAACAAGTCTTTACTACGAATAGTATCTAAAGTTTTCGAGTCAATTGGCTGACCCTTTTGATCAAGGGGAATCACCTCTGGATCATCCCAGGAGCCTTGGACCAGATAGTCTGATTGGAGGTTGCGGTTGATTTGGCTTGTAATTAAATACTGCCCAACCAATGCACCCAGACCTACGATGGGATTAATGGCAAAGGCAGCCAATGAGCCTGCTGTTGCATCAATTGTTGGGAATATGGTGACACGTAAATCTTGTGTTTGTTTGGGGATATTGATTTGTCCATTCATGGCAACCCATGCTTGGTCTAAACCCATTGTGAATTGTTTTGTCTGAGCAACTCCAGAGCTAATATCAAAAGAAGCATCAATCGAATTAAATGATGTTCCCTTGGTCACAATATTGCCTAAGCTTCCCTTAAGGTCTAGAGTAGCGAATCTAAATAAACTTTGTAGGCTGAGAACATCGAGTAGTTTGGCGCCGCTGGTATTCACCTCTAACAAGCGACCTTTTTCAAGATTCAAAGTTACCTTACCGGCTAGGGTGTCGAATTGAGGTGTGAAAGGAGTGCCATCCCACTCCACGTTACTGGTCAATTTGCCCTGGCCACCTTCGACTGATTTTTGGCTGGTCCAATGCCCAATAATTTGACCAGCATCCTTAATGTCTAAATCAACATTCACCGTTGTGTGCTCAGCTTGAGTCTGGGTGGCGCCAACCCAGCGCCCAGTCAAAACAGAGCTGCCTTGGGGATTATTGAATTGGATGGAATCCATATTGAGGACGTTGTTATTTGTCCTGGTTTTAATTTTCACCTGACCAAGTTGAGCCTTACTCCAGTTGAAATCATCAATAGCTAAGTCAATACTGGGAATGGAGTCAGGATTAATTGCAGTTTTGACAGGAAGATTTTTTGAGGCTGGCTTTTTGACCTCAATTGGAGCGCTGATTTTATCGGGAAACTTGAGTCGCGCTAAACGCCCACTAATCAAACCACTTGGCTGTGACTTATTGGGTTCTGTGTATTGCAATTGACCAGCGATAGATGGTGAGGTAATACGCATTTGCCAAGCAGCATTTTTATTGCTTGCTGAAAAATTGAGATCCTGCCAATTACGTTCAAAAAAAATTACTTTTTTTACTTGGGCAGCAATTTGAATAGTACTTGGATTGTTTTCTTCTGCTTTAGAGGAGACTTTTTTCTTTTGGCTTTCTAAAAAATCTTGCCATGTATCGATGTTGAGCTCTGCACTTGCAAGATTAAGTTGAAATCCTTGGCTAGGGGACACTGCGCCAGTACCGATTCCTACTGCATGACGAAGAGTGTCATCACTGCCAAGCTCACCTTGAATAAAGTAGGTATTACCAATTTCTCCATCCCACGTAAATCGACTAGAGGCAGAGGGTGATTTCGCAAAGGATTTCAGGGTTAATTGGCCTGACATAGGTGTCCCCATCTGCTTTTTCGCGGGGGCTGGTGCTGAACTAGCCCAATCACGCATATCAATCTTGAGATTGGTTTCGCTATTACCTTTATTGAAGTGAATGGCACCCTCATATCTTGCTACGCCGCTCATTGCTTGCAAAATCGGCGCCACCTGTATCGATGCATCTTTTGCGAAGTAGTCTTTAATAAAGTTGGCGCTAATATCACCCGAGATGTTGTAGCTCTGACTACCTTGATTTGGCGTTGTACTTGAAATCTTAATAGCGCCACCAAGGAAATTAGCGGTGATATCCTCGAATTCAGGGTTGATCTCGGTTATACGAATCTTTCCTTTGAGGTTATCTAGGGGCGGCAAGTTGTCCCACTGGATCCTGTTGCCAGGAAAACTTAATTGAATGTCAGTTTTAGTGTCTCCGTTACCAGATAAGGGAATGCTAAGGGCCATATTGAGGTTCGTGGGACCTGTAATCTTTAGATTCCGCTCAAGCGCAATCTGCTTTTTACCAACAGGTGAGGCAAATAGATATTCAAGTAGTTGTGGGGCGTCACCTTGAGCTTCACCACTCACCGTAAGAAGTAATTGCTTTGCGCTAACACTGGGAATTTCTGCATGAAATTTGCTTAGTGCAACTTGTTTGTAGTTTGCTTGATCGATATCTACCGTAAAGTTAGCATTCTGCATATTGATCATGCCGTTTACTTTATTGAATGCGGGCCAAATACCTTGCGCGGGAGATGAGCTTGGTACTGGGCTGAAAGTAGCGTCAATCACTGGAAGTTCGAGGCTAAATTCAACGGCACTCGATTTGGGAAAGGGCACTTCATTGGGATCACCTTTAATATGCAAGCTACCATTTTTGATGATGCCTGCATCAAAGGCTTTACTTAAATAGGATTTGGCATCGCTACCCATGCCAACGGGCAAATAACGATAGGCGGTTTTGAGATCAGCCTGAGCAAAATTCATGTCCAGGTTCATGAAGTCAGGATTTTTGCCTTCACCAATGATGTAATTGAGATTGAGTGTGGTTGAAATCTCCGAATTACTAAGTGCTAACTGCTTTGCATTAACGACCCAATTCCCTTTTTGTTTTGCCCAAGAAATTTGACCATTAGCTTGATCAAGCTTGATTTTCGGATCAACCAATAGATCGTTAACTTCGAGCTCTAGATCGGTTGATTTAATCGATAAGCTGCCCTTGTTTTGGTCGGCAGAAAGGAAGCCAGATAGTTTGGATACTGAAGGCATAGCTTTATTGATGCCAACAAAGCTGAGGTCGATGAGTTTTCCGCTCACAGTAAAGTCTACTTTGTTCGACTTGAACCATCCGCCGGGAATATTGAGGGCAGATAAGGGTGATTTACTTTCAGACCAATTGATATCGAGATCTTGTAACTCACCATCAGCTTGTGAGGCTTTAATCCACTGATGAACTTTTTTAGATAGTGGTAGGTTAAGGGCAAATAAGGCAACATCCTCAACCGAAATCTTTGGCGATGAAAAACCAAACTCTTTAATTTCCCCGTCTCCTGCTGGCGGTCTCCAGCGGAAAGTCATTGGACTTAAATTCTCGAGGGGGGTAGATGCTGGACTCTCAGTATCACGCCAGGCAAATGTCTTAGTAGTGACCGCTATCAGTCCATTATCAGTTTCTTGAACCAGGTTAGTTTCTAACCTTCCAAGAGCAATGGCATCTTCACCTTTAGATAGTTGGATAGTTAAACGATCGGCAGCAAGATAAATTTCTCCACCATCAGGTTTGCCGTTGTCAATTTTTAATTTTCCATTGGAGTTCACCACTCCCTCAAGCGTATTGAGCGAGAGAGCAAATTCATTTGCTATTTGAGTGAGCTGGAGTTCATTTACATTCCAGGAGACGGTCCCAATCCAATCGCGCCAATTACCTGCTTGACCGCCGATATGGTGCACAAGATCAATATCAAGCGAGACTGGCCCTTTAGTCCAGGGCGTAATAACACTCAGCGAGCCTTGATGACTACGAATGCCATTGCTAAGAGAAAGGTTTTGAATATCTATTGAAGTAATAGCTTTCTTTTTGAGTTGATCATCCCAAAATAATTTGACATTGCTGACACGAATCTCATTTTGAGCAAAGAGCCAATTCTCAGTAGAGTAGTCATTAGATTTTCCATCGATGGGGATGCCGGCAACACTAATTACGCCTTTGCCATTACGTTGCCCATAAATTTCAGCGCCCTCGATATTGAGCTCATGAAAGAATGGGGCTAGATGATAAAAAGTTGCCCAGCTGAGTTGCCCATTAATTTTCTGAATGAGTAAGAGCGGTTTTGCTTTATCAGGTGCGTTGAAGCGCAAACCTTCAATTTCAAAATTAGGTCTAATACCCGTCCATGAAACTTGTAGAGAGTTCATAGATACATCGGCACCAATGCGAGCACTAATGAGTCTTTCAACCGAGGCTTTAGATTTCTCAATTTGCGGCCAAAGAACAAACCGCACGCCCACATGCACCAGCACACAAAGAGCCAAAACAATGCCTGTCAAGATGAGGGCACGCTTACGCCAAGCCCCGTTCGAACCTTGAGGACGTTTAGCAAGCACGCTCTTGAGGCGAGGCGGGATGATGTTTTGCAGCATGTCTTCCATTATCCTTCAGCCCTAGCCTGATCGACAAGCTTCTGGCTTGGGTCTTGGGGTCGGATTAAGATGGGGGAATGGATGATTTTTCCCGGCAAATCGATTTTTTAGAGCAACACTCGACTTATGCGCGACGTTGGCTAACTGCTCACTCTGGGTGGCTTGAGTGGCTCCGTATTCAAGGGCAGAAACAAGTCGATATACAGGGCATCAAAGCTTTGCTAAAAGACTGTGGTGTCGATGAACGGGCTGATGCGCAAGACGAGGCCCTCTGGATGGCCAATTTGCGCTTGGCAAGACAGCGTTTGATGCTCTGGGTTGGATTCCGAGATTTAAATGGCATGGCCGCCTTGCAAGAGGTGACTGAGGCGCTGAGCCATTTTGCTGAATTAGCAGTTTCCGCATCCATTGCCTTTATTCGGGAAGACCTCAAAACCCGTTTCGGCTTGCCTTGGAGTAACGCAACGCAATCAGAGATGCCGCTCATGGTTGTCGGCATGGGTAAATTGGGCGGCCTTGAACTCAATCTGTCATCAGATATCGATTTGATTTTTCTCTATGAGCATGAGGGTGAAACTACGGGTGGGCCTAAGAGTTTATCCAACCAGGAATGGTTCACGAGAATGGGCAAACGCTTAATCAAGCTGCTTGCTGAGCACGACGCCAATGGGTTTGTTTTTAGGGTGGATATGCGCCTTCGTCCCAATGGAGATTCAGGACCCCTGGTATGTAGTTTGGATATGCTGGAAGAATATCTATTGGTTCAGGGGCGAGAGTGGGAGCGCTATGCCTGGATTAAAGGCAGATTAATCGCGCCTCTACCGGGAGCCCCTGATTTTTCTCGCTGCCAAAGAGAGCTTGACCAACTAATTCGGCCCTTTGTTTATCGTCGACATTTAGATTACGGTGTGATTGCCTCTATTCGGGATTTGCATGCACAAATTCAGGCAGAAGCAGAAAAACGTTCTTCGGGTCATCAAGGGCGTTCACGCGATATTAAGTTGGGGCGTGGCGGTATTCGAGAGATAGAGTTTTTAGCGCAAATGTTTCAACTCATGCGGGGCGGTACAGATCCTCGCTTTAGAGTCCGCCCAAGCTTGGAGGTCTTAGATCTCATTAAACAATGTGGCATCTTGCCCGCCGTTGAAGTAGATGCTTTACAGGAGGCCTATGTTTTCTTGAGACGCTTAGAGCACCGTATTCAGGTATGGGATGACCAGCAAACCCACTACCTGCCTGATGATGCTGAGGTACGGTCACGTTTGGCGATTTCTATGCAAGGTCAAGAAGCACAAGTAAATACTTTTATGACCGAACTAGAGCGGCATCAAAATCAGGTTGCCCAGCTTTTTGAAAAAGCATTTTTACTGGATGATGGCTCTCGTCTTGAGATTGCACCCTTAGCTCAGGACTGGGCGCCTGATCCAATATTTTTCCCTGATTCTTATATTCGTTGGCAGTCGTGGATTGATAGCCCAAAACAAAAATTATTGCCGAGAAAAAGTCGTTTAATTTTCGATAACTTGATGTGCAAAGCGGCAGAGAGTTTGCAGATTGAAGCTGCCACCTCGGCACATGCTGACCAAACACTGTTGCGTTTGTTTGATTTGCTTGAGGCAATTGCAAGGCGTAGTGCCTATCTTTCTATTTTGGCCGAGTATCCGAGGGCATTATCTAATGTGCTTGACTTACTCAAGGCATCACAATGGGGTGCGCAATATCTAACGCGTCATCCCCATTTACTGGATCACTTATTGAACTCTCAAACCGAGAGGGCTTTAATCGAGGAACCAGAAAGATATTGGACCGAGGTGCGAGCCAATCTCAATATGCGGCTCGATGATGTTATGGCCGATGGCGATGGCTCTGAGCAGGCGATGGATATCCTACGGGTCACCCACCATAACGAAACCTTCATCACGCTATTGACTGATCTGGGTATTGGCTTCCAACAAGCTCTGCCGGTGGAGCGGGTTAGTGACCACCTATCTGCTTTAGCGGATTTAATTTTGCAGACGACATTTGAGCGGGTTTGGCCTAGTGTTGCTCAAAAGTTTGATTTACCTCTTGAGGCTAGCCCTCCATTTGCAATTATTTCTTATGGCAAATTGGGGGGCAAAGAATTGGGCTACGCCTCTGATTTAGACATTATTTTTTTGTATCAAGCGGAGGACTCAGACTATGCCGCTCAAGAAGTTTATTCCTTGCTAGCAAAGCGCATGATTAATTGGTTAACTGCATTTACCTCTACTGGTAGCTTATTTGAAATCGATACGCGTCTTCGTCCTAATGGCTCTGCTGGATTCTTAGTAACGAATGCGGATGCCTTTAAAAAATACCAACTTCGAGAAGGTGATAATGCGGCTTGGATCTGGGAGCATCAGGCCCTTACGCGAGCTCGTTGCTCGGCCGGTAATCCGGGCGTGGGCAAATTTTTTGACTCAGTTCGTTCCGAGGTATTAAGTCAGAAAAGAAATATTGACCAGCTCAGGACAGAAATTTTAGAAATGCGCCGCAAGGTGCATGCAGGTCATCCCAATACCAAGGCCGATTTTGACTTAAAGCATGATCCTGGCGGCATGGTCGATATTGAATTTATTGTGCAGTTCCTGGTCTTGGCTTATGCCCATCAGCATAAGCAACTCATTGGTAATCTAGGCAATATTGCTTTGTTGCGAATTGCTGGTGATGTGGGCTTAATTACCCAAGAGGCTGCACTCACTGTTGGCAATGCGTATCGATTGCTGAGGGCCCGTCAACATCATTTGCGTTTGGATGGGGCCGAAAAGACCCAGATCAATCTAGAAAATGAGCTTGAGCTCATTGCGGCAAGAGATGCAGTTCAAGCGCTTTGGCTGGAGATTTTTAAAGCACCCTCAAGCATTGGCTAGAAGTAATGCAGCTTTAATTTTGCTCTAGCAGCTCACGGGCATGACGACGAGTGGTGTCGGTAATGGTGGCGCCACCAAGCATGCGGGCTACTTCTTCCACCCGTTCAGCCCTACCCAAAATCTGTACTTGTGATACCGTCTTTTCACCGTTTTGAGATTTGCTCACTTTGAGGTGATGATTGCCTTGAGCTGCTACCTGTGGCAAATGGGTTACACATAAGATCTGATGAGATTGACCCAATTGGTGCAATAGCTTGCCTACTGTTTCAGCAACAGCGCCACCAATACCTGCATCTACTTCATCAAATATGAGTGTAGGGGTGAATGAGGCTTTACTTGTAATAACGCTGATTGCTAGGCTAATGCGGGCCAGCTCTCCACCTGAGGCTACCTTAGCAAGTGAGCGAGGAGTGCTACCAGCATGACCGGCTACTAAAAATTCAATTTGCTCAAGACCTTGGGATCCGCCCTCGCTAAGGGGTGCCAAAGCAATCTCTAGGCGCCCACCTGCCATTGATAAATCTTGCATGGCATTGGTCACTAAATCGCCTAACTCTTTGGCGGCCTTGCTGCGTTTTTGTGAAAGCTGTTTTGCCAGCTTTAGGTAAACAGCTTCTTCTTGTTTGACTTGATCTCGGAGTGCTTCAATATTTTGGGATGCGGTTAAAGCATACAGGCGCTCTGATGTCTCCAGAAGAAGTTTTGGTAGTTCGTCAACCTCTGCGCGGTATTTGCGAGCCGTACTATGCAATGCTTGCATCCGCTCTTCAACTTCAGAAAGTCGAACGGGATCTAAGTCAATCTTTTGCAGGTAACGATTGAGACCATGAATGGCTTCATCTAACTGAATGCTGGCTGACTCTAGTGCTTGATTGATCTCCCCTAAGGCTGGGTCATGCTCCGCGAGGGTGCCTACACTGGTGCATACTTTCGACAAAGTAGATTCCAGGGAGTTATCGGCATCGCTCAACACTTCAATTGCTTCTTGGCAACCACCAATTAACTTTGCACCATTTGCTAAGCGGGCGTGCTCACTTTGAATATTGGCCCATTCACCTTCTTGCGGGGAGAGCTCGGTGAGTTCTTCCAGTTGCCACTCAAGGCGCTCACGCTCGCGTTCAACGTCTTGACCTGCATTTTCTGCTTGCTCAAGACGGCGACGAAAATTGGCCAGTGTTTTAAAGGTTTGGGCTACCTCTGCAGAGAGTGGCAGCAAGCCAGCGTGGCGATCGAGAAGTTCGCGTTGAGCACCACCCTTTAATAAGAGTTGGTGGGCATGTTGCCCGTGAATATCCACTAGCTGATCACCGGCTTCACGCAATTGCGCTAGCGTCGCAACGCTGCCATTAATAAAGGCACGACTGCGTCCATTACTTTCTACGGTTCTTTTGAGTAATAAGCTTTGGCCTTCATCCTCAATGGGGAATCCTTGCTCATCAAGCCACTGACTAAACGATTGCACTAACTCTGGCTCAATCCGAAAGAGTGATGAGATTTCTGCGCGGTTACTGCCTTCACGAATTTGGCTACTATCAGCACGCTCACCCAGCACTAAGCCAAGGGCGTCTAGCAGAATTGATTTACCTGCACCGGTCTCGCCGGTGAGCACAGTAAACCCGCTTGAGAAATCTAACTCTAGCTGATCAACAATGACAAAGTCACGGAGTGAGATGGTTTGAAGCATGTATTAGCGTAGCAAAAAACTCGACATCAGAAAGTCGATGGGTATTCATTCCAGTGCAATTTCTCACGCAAAGTTTTGTAGTCGCTGTGATTGCTGGGGTGTAATAGATCAATAGTTTTATCGGATTGACGCACTTCAACCTTGTCACCGCTTTGTAGATTGGTTTGTGATTGCATGTCGAAATTGACGATGACTTCAAGTCCATTTACTACCTCAATCACAGTAACGCTATCTTGCGGCAAAACAATAGGTCGATTGGAGAGAGAGTGTGGCGCAATTGGGGCAAGTAATATCCCTGCCACATGCGGATGCAAAATAGGTCCGCCAGCTGAGAGTGCATAAGCTGTTGAGCCAGTAGGTGTTGATACGATCAGACCATCGGAGCGTTGGTTGTACATAAAGGAGCCATTGACATGCACTGCCAACTCCACCATTCCCGAAATTCCAGAGCGGTTCACAACAACATCATTGAGCGCTAACGCGCGATTAATTTCTTTGCCATCACGAAGAACTACGGCATCGAGCAATGTGCGCGTATCGGCTTCGTATTCCCCGGAAATAATTTTGGGTAGCGTGGTCTGAACTGACTGAATTGGAATATCAGTCATATAACCAAGACGACCCATATTGATTCCAACGAGCGGAACATTGCTACCTGCTAATTGACGTGCAATGCCTAGCATGGTGCCATCGCCTCCCAAAACGACAACAAGGTCAATTGCTCCAGCAAAGTCTTTCGCAGTTTTTGTGGGGTAGGTGTTCAAACCAAGGTGAGTGGCTGTCTCAGACTCAATAAAGACCTCACAACCCAATCCTGAGACCACTTTGGCTAGGTCTTTTAGGTGCTCCTCAATGCCATCAGCATGAAATTTACCGACAAGCGCAACCCGGCTAAATGCCTTTTTGCTGGAATTTGGGGATGGGCTTAACATATAACGATTAAACCATAGGCATAAAATCCCTTCCACCATGGATGAACGTTCCCGCGCCTTACTAAAAACTCTCATCGAGCGCTATATCGAGGAGGGTCAGCCTATTGGCTCGCGCACACTATCTAGATTCTCGGGTTTGGACCTCTCCGCAGCCACTATTCGTAACGTGATGGCGGATTTGGAGGATATGGGGCTTGTCACTAGCCCCCACACTTCAGCTGGCCGTATTCCAACCCCCCAGGGCTACCGCCTCTTTGTAGACACTATGGTCACCGTTCGCCCCCTAGAGGCGATGGCTGCTCGAGAGGTTGAAAAAGGCCTTTTGCCGGATTCTCCACAAAGGGTCCTGAACTCAGCAGCGCAGATTTTGTCCAACTTGACCCATTTTGCTGGTGTTGTCATGACACCCAAACGAGCCCAGGTTTTTAAACATATTGAGTTCTTGCGCTTGGGTGAAGGCAAGATTTTGCTCATCATGGTTACGCCAGAGGGTGATGTACAAAATCGTATATTGCCAACCACTCAGGATTACACGCCTAGCCAACTTATTGAAGCTGGTAACTTTATCAACACCCAGTTTGCTGGAAAAAGTTTTGATCAAGTGCGCATGCATCTGAAATCGGACCTAGATAATTTACGTACAGATATTGCTGGATTAATGGCTTTGGCCTTGCAAACCGGCGTTGCTGATTACGACATGGGGCGAGGCGACATGGTTTTGTCTGGTGAGCGCCGCCTACTAAATGTTGGGGATTTAAGTTCCAACCTCGATAAATTACGCAAGATGTTTGACATGTTGGAGCAAAAATCGGTACTCATGCAATTGCTCGACGTATCAAGTCATGCGGATGGTATTCAAATATTTATTGGCGGTGAAAGTGATTTATTACCTTATGAGGACCTCGCTGTGATCAGCGCCCCATATAGCGTAGACGGTCAAATAGTGGGAACGCTTGGGGTGATTGGGCCAACGCGGATGGCGTATGACCGAGTGATTCCGATTGTGGATATCACCTCAAAATTACTATCGGGCGCCTTAAGCTCCTGAGTGCAAGTCTAACTTTTTATATTTAAAACTCATTACCAGAGACAGAACATTTTGAATCCGAATCCGCATTTACGTGCTTCCAAAACCGCAGTGTTGCTTTTGAACTTGGGGACACCATCTGCCCCGACATCTAAAGCGGTGCGCGCCTATTTAAAAGAATTTCTTTCGGATCCACGTGTAGTAGAAATTCCGCGCATTATTTGGTGGTGCATTTTGAATGGCATTATTTTGCCAATTCGTAGTAGTGCTTCTGCGAAAAAATACGCCTCTATTTGGCTGCCAAAGTTAGGCTCTCCTTTAATGCACTACTCACGCTTGCAGGCGAAAGAATTGGGAGAAAAATTTGCTGATGAGGGCCATACAGTTTTAGTGGATTTAGCAATGCGCTATGGCCAGCCTTCGACGCAGGCGACCCTTGAAAGCCTTAAGGCGCAAGGTATGGAGCGCTTATTGCTATTGCCTTTGTATCCCCAATACTCCGCCACAACCACGGCGTCCAGCTTTGATGAAGCTTTTCGCGTTCTCAGCACTTGGCGCGACCAACCTGAACTGCGTTTGGTCAAGCACTATCACGACAACCCCGCTTACATTTCCGCATTGCGTGATCAGGTGCTATCGAGCTGGGATAAAGATGGGCGCCCTGATTTTGCAAGAGGCGATCGCTTAGTAATGTCTTTTCATGGTTTGCCAAAGCGTAATTTAATGAAGGGTGATCCCTATCATTGCGAGTGTCTGAAAACGGGTCGCTTGCTGGGTGAGTCTCTGGGTTTAGAGCCTGGACAATATATTGTGACCTTCCAGTCCCGCTTTGGTAAGGCGGAATGGTTAAAGCCCTATACAGCGCCAACCATTGAAAAGTTAGCTAAAGAAGGTTGTCAGCGCATCGATATTTTTTGCCCAGGATTTCCGGCGGATTGCTTGGAGACCTTAGAAGAGATTGCCATGGAAGCCCGCGAAATCTTCCTAGAGCATGGCGGTAAAGACTATCGCTATATTCCCTGCCTGAACAGCAGCCCCAAGTGGATAGAGGCTCTGAGTGATATTGCTCATCATCATCTTCAAGGCTGGTCTTTGGGTGTGGAGTCTGATGCTGAATTAGCGAAGCGCAATGAAAGGGCTGAGCTGGCTGAAAGAATGAAGTCTTGAAATTGCAACAATCAGCCCCATATTGCAAAGTAATAGCCATCTTTATAGAAAAGTAAAATAGCGTCCATGACACAAGAAAACCAAAACCCATCCCCAGAGCAAGAGAAACCTGCAGCAGAGCCAGTCAATGAAGCTGCAGCAGAAACTCCGGCTGTAAAAACGCCTGAACAGGAAATTGCCGAACTCAATCAAAAGATTGGTGAGCTGCAAGATAACTTCTTGCGCGCTAAGGCAGAAGGAGAAAATATTCGTCGCCGTGCCGTGGAAGATATTGCGAAGGCGCATAAATTTGCGATTGAAAGTTTTGCAGAGCATTTGGTGCCTGTGACGGACAGCCTTTATGCTGCATTGAGTACCGATGCTGGTGATGCTAAGGCATTTAAGGAAGGCCTTGAAATTACCCTTAAGCAGCTACTGTCTGCCTTTGAAAAAGGCCGTATGACAGAAATTAACCCTGCGGTTGGGGATAAGTTTGACCCACATCACCACCAGGCCATCGCTTCAGTACCTTCTGAGCAAGAGCTCAATACCGTGGTTTCTGTATTGCAGCGGGGCTACACCGTAGCCGATAGGGTTCTCAGGCCTGCTTTGGTGACGGTCAGCGCCCCAAAATAAGCTAAAAAGGGGCTAAAACCCTAAAAAAGGCATAAAAAAGTTAAAAAAGGCAGATTTCTGCCTTTTTTGCTCTTTATGCCCTTGAAATCACCTTTTTAGACCCCATTTACTGGGTATCGAAATATTTATCAGTACAACAAACAATTTAATTTTTTGGAGCAATTATGGGAAAGATTATCGGAATCGACTTAGGAACCACGAATTCATGCGTTTCAGTCGTTGAAAACAATGCACCTAAAGTTGTCGAGAACGCTGAAGGCGGTCGCACAACTCCATCCATCATCGCTTACGTTGAAGATGGCGAAGTATTGGTTGGTGCGCCTGCAAAGCGTCAGTCAGTAACCAATCCTAAAAATACTATCTACGCAGTGAAGCGTTTGATGGGTCGTAAATTTACTGATCCTGAAGTGCAAAAAGACATCAGCTTGATGCCTTATTCAATTATTGCTGCTGATAATGGCGATGCTTGGGTATCAGCACGCGACAAGAAAATGGCGCCACAGCAAGTATCTGCTGAAATCTTGCGCAAGATGAAGAAAACTGCCGAAGATTATCTCGGCGAAGAAGTGACAGAAGCAGTGATTACTGTTCCTGCTTACTTCAATGACAGTCAACGTCAAGCAACTAAAGATGCTGGTCGCATCGCTGGTTTGGACGTGAAGCGCATCATCAACGAGCCAACTGCTGCTGCATTAGCGTTTGGCTTGGACAAGCAAGACAAAGTGGATCGCAAGATCGCTGTTTATGACTTGGGCGGCGGTACATTCGACGTATCCATTATTGAGATTGCTAATGTTGACGGTGAGAAGCAGTTTGAAGTTCTTTCTACCAACGGCGACACCTTCTTAGGCGGTGAAGACTTTGACCAACGCATCATTGATTGGATCATTGCTGAGTTCAAAAAAGAGCAAGGTGTTGATTTGAGCAAAGACGTATTGGCGTTGCAGCGTTTGAAAGACGCTGCTGAGAAAGCCAAGATCGAATTGTCATCTGCACAGCAAACTGAAATCAATTTGCCATATGTAACAGCCGACGCTAGCGGTCCTAAGCATTTGAACTTGAAATTGACTCGTGCCAAGCTAGAGTCTTTGGTTGAAGAGTTGATCAGCCGTACCGCTGGTCCTTGCTTAACTGCCATTAAAGACGCTGGTGTAAACGTAGCAGATATCGACGACGTGATTTTGGTTGGCGGTCAAACTCGTATGCCTGCGGTTCAAGACAAAGTAAAAGAAATCTTTGGTAAAGAGCCACGCAAAGACGTTAACCCAGATGAAGCCGTTGCTGTTGGCGCTGCAATTCAGGGTTCTGTATTGTCTGGCGATCGCAAGGACGTATTGCTCTTGGACGTTACCCCATTGTCATTGGGTATCGAAACTCTTGGTGGCGTCATGACCAAGATGATTCCTAAGAACACCACGATCCCTACCAAGCATTCACAGGTTTACTCCACTGCGGAAGATAACCAGCCTGCTGTAACTATTAAGTGCTTCCAAGGTGAGCGCGAGATGGCTGCTGCAAACAAGTTACTAGGTGAATTTAACCTCGAAGGTATTGCTCCTGCGCAACGCGGTATGCCACAAATTGAAGTGACTTTTGACATTGACGCCAACGGTATTTTGCATGTAACAGCAAAAGACAAGACCACTGGTAAAGAGAACAAGATCACCATCAAGGCAAACTCTGGTTTGACTGAAGAAGAAATTCAACGCATGGTCAAGGATGCTGAAGCCAATGCTGCTGAAGATAAGAAAGCGCTGGAGTTGGTCACTGCTCGCAATACTGCAGATGCCTTGGCTCACTCAACCAAGAAGGCTTTGGAAGAGCATGGTGCTAGCTTAGAGGCTTCCGAAAAAGAAGCGATTGAAGCGGCCTTGAAAGACTTGGACGAAGCTATTAAAGGTAGCGACAAAGAAGCCATTGAAGCTAAAACAGAAGCTTTGGGTAAAGCAAGTCAGAAGCTGGGCGAAAAAGTCATGGCAGCTGAACAAGCTAAAGCTGGCGGTGCCGCACCTGGTGCAGCTCCTGGTGGTGCAGCCCCTGGTGCCGCCCCTGATGCGGATGTTGTTGACGCTGACTTTAAAGAGGTTGATGACAAGAAGTAACTCTGCAATTAGTCATTCATTAACGTAGTTTTGATGTACTTAAATAACAAGTCGGCCTCGTGCCGACTTGTGTCATTCAGGTTGTTGAGAGGAATAGGCCGTGCCTAAAAGTAAACGCGATTTTTATGAAGTGCTTGGTGTAGCAAAAGGTGCCAGTGACGATGAGCTAAAAAAGGCTTATCGCAAGATGGCGATGAAACATCACCCTGATCGCAATCCCGATAGCAAAACGGCTGAAGCCCAATTTAAAGAAGTTAAAGAAGCTTACGAAACCTTAACCGATCCCAATAAACGTGCCGCCTATGATCAATATGGTCATGCTGGCGTGGACCCATCGATGGGTGGCGGATTTGGCGGCGGCGGTTTCGGTGGCGGTGGATTTTCTGATGCGTTTGGGGATATCTTTGGGGATATCTTCGGTCAAGGCGGCGGCCGTCATTCCGGCCCTCAAGTCTATAAAGGCGCAGATTTGCGCTACAACATGGACATTACGCTTGAGCAAGCGGCTGAAGGCTATACCACCCAAATTCGTGTACCTAGCTGGAGTAATTGCAAGCCTTGTCATGGTACTGGCGCAGAGCCAGGATCTAAGGCTGAGACATGCACAACCTGTAACGGTCATGGTCAAGTGCGTGTGCAACAAGGCTTCTTCTCCATGCAGCAAACTTGCCCTAAGTGCCGCGGCACTGGCGAGTACATTCCTAAGCCATGTAAAACTTGCCACGGCAGCGGAAAGCATAAAGAACAAAAAACACTTGAGATCAAAATACCGGCAGGCATTGATGATGGAATGCGTGTCCGCTCAGTGGGTAACGGTGAACCAGGTATCAATGGTGGACCATCCGGCGATCTTTATGTAGAGGTGCGTGTTAAGCCTCACAAAGTCTTTGAGCGTGATGGTAGTGATTTGCATGTACAAATGCCAATCTCTTTTGCGATAGCTACCATCGGTGGCGAAATCGAAGTGCCAACACTCTCTGGTCGCGTGGAGTTTCCAATTCCTGAGGGAACTCAGACGGGTAAGACTTTCCGCTTGCGTAACAAGGGTATTAAGGGTCTGCGATCTACCTTGGTGGGCGATCTCTTTGTCCACGTTCTGGTAGAAACTCCGATTAAGCTTACAGAAGAGCAAAAGAAATTATTGCAGCAGTTTGACGATAGTCTGAAATCTGCTGGCGACAAACACAGCCCCCAACAAAAAGGTTGGTTTGATGGTGTAAAGAGTTTCTTTAGCTAGTAACTAGTGGGCAGGCTGGCTGGCAATTAGCCGGCAAAGCCATGCTCGGGCCCGGGGAATTTCCCGGACTTCACTTCGCGTACGTAAGCCTTGACTGCGGCTTCAACGGAGTGATGCCCATCCATAAAGTTTTTGACAAACTTCGGTGGCTTACCTGGGCTGATGCCCAACATATCCTGGAGAACCAATACTTGACCAGAGCAATCTGGGCCAGCACCAATTCCAATGGTGGGAATACGAAGCTCAGCAGTAATTTTTTCACCCAATGAAGATGGAATTGCTTCGAGCACAACCATTTGGGCGCCAGCCTCTTGGCATGCAAGTGCTTGCTCAAGCATGACGCTTGCGGAATCCTTAGATTTACCTTGCACCTTATAGCCGCCCAAAACGTGAACTGATTGAGGTAGTAAACCTAGGTGTGCGCAAACGGGAACACTGCGCGCCACCAAGTGGCTAATGACGTCAACTTGCCATTCGCCGCCACCTTCGAGCTTTACCATATCAGCGCCAGCACGCATCAACTGTGCAGCTGACTCCAGGGCCTGCACTGGATCCCCGTAGCTTGCAAATGGCAGGTCAGCGATGACAAATGCATGGGTATTGGCACGCGCTACACATTCGGTGTGATACGCCATTTGTTCGATGGTCACTGGTGTAGTGCTAGAGTGTCCTTGAATCACGTTCCCAAGAGAGTCGCCAATCAGGATCGTTTCAACAGCGCAGCGATTGAGAAGAGCTGACATAGTTGAATCGTATGCCGTGAGCATGGCAATTTTTTCACCCTCAGCATGCATTGCGAGGAGCTTAGTAATTGTGATTGGCTTGTCGCCTTGTAAGTAACCCATGGCGAGAGTTTAATGAATTAATGCGCCGTTTGGCTATAAACGTCTTTTTCCCCACAATTGCAGTTCCTGCAGGGGAGTTTTTCAATTCTTTGGTGTGCCACATTAGGTAAGTAGGCCTTGAGTTCACCCCAGTTAGGTAAAAAGATATCGGGAGCGATTTCCAGCAGGGGTAGGAGCACAAATGAGCGCTCGATAATTCTGGGATGGGGAAGCATCAAATCAGTTTCGCTTTGAGTAACCCCTTCAAAAGAAAGGATGTCTAGGTCAAGCGTTCTAGGAGCATTTGCATAGGGCCGCTCACGACCAAATTCTTGTTCAATGGTTTGGCAAACATGCAATAGGCCGTATGGGCTTAACTCGGTTTCGACTTCGATGACGGCATTAATGTAATCGCCACCTGAAGCCTCAACCGGAGCGCTTTGATAAAAACAGCTTTTTGCCAGGATTTGAAGTTCGGAGCGCAATGCCAGGCAAACAATGGCATCAGTAATAAGCTGACGCGTGTCGCCGATGTTACCGCCAAATCCAATATATGCCCGTGCCATAAGTTTCCAAACTAGAGATGAAACTACTTTACTGAAATTTCTCTAAGTCTGCTTAGCTTGCTGCACTCTCAGGGGGCACTGCCGCCTTCGGCTTTCTGCGACGCCGTCTTTTGGCAGGGCTTGGACTGTTACCGGATTCATTTTTCACGCTAGCCATCAGCTCATCTTGCCCTGTGACGTCAGTTGCAATGAAGTCTGTCCACCATTGCCCGATTGCTGGGTTTAATTCGCCGGTAGCGCAGCGAAGCAGCATAAAGTCATAACCCGCTCTAAAACGAGGTGATTCAATGAGTCGATAAGGGTAGCGACCCACGCGTCTCTCAAAGCGAGGCTGCATAGACCAAATTTCGCGCATATCGCTTTCGAAGCGTCGTTGAATCGTCATGCCGCTACTTTGAGTGGCAATCGTGTCGTCCATCGCATCATGCAAGGCGGGAATATTAGCCATTCCTTTAGCAGAATTGGCTTTCCAATTCTTTAGTAGATCAGGCCAGAGCAGGGTGGCAAATAAAAATCCAGCAGAAACACTTTTACCGGATTGAATGCGTTCGTCAGTATTGGCCAAAGCAAGCTTTACAAAATCATTGGCACCCTTGGAGTCTGCGCCCGTATCCAGAATGTGGTCTAGGAGCGGGAGCAGGCCATGATGCAATCCCGCATCTTTGAGGCCTTGGATTGCTGCCCAGGAATAGCCAGACATCAAAAGCTTCAAAATTTCATCAAAAAGTCTCGCAGAGGGGACGTCGTTTAATAATTTGCCTAGCTTTGCTATGGGCGCGCGTGTAGCACCATCTAATTCAAAACCAGTCTTAGCTGCGAAGCGAACTGCGCGGAGCATGCGTACTGGATCTTCGCGATAGCGCTTTGCGGGATCGCCAATCATGCGCAAAGTTTTCTTTTGCATATCCGCCATGCCGCCGTGATAGTCCAAAACAGTTTCAGACGAAGGATCGTAGTACATTGCATTAATTGTGAAATCGCGTCTTGCAGCATCCTCACCTTGTGAACCCCAGACGTTATCGCGCAGGATCCGGCCGCTCTCAGCCACGTGATCTCCAGCGTTATCTAATAGTGCTCGGAAGGTTGATACCTCGATGATTTCAGGATGGCCTTTGCCAAAAAAAGTCACGTGCACAATTTGAAAGCGGCGACCAATTAGACGTGCTTTACGAAAGAGTCTTTGCACTTGATCTGGTGTTGCATTGGTTGCCACGTCAAAATCTTTTGGGCTGATACCGAGAGCAAGATCTCTGACAGCGCCGCCGACAATAAATGCCTCATAACCTGCTTGTTGTAATGTGTGCGTTACCTTGACTGCATTCTTAGAAAGCAAATGCGGATCAATTCGATGTGCTTTTTTAGGAATACGCTTTGGGGCGCCGGTATTGTTAGCCTGCGTATGCTTGACCATCGGGTCACGCCGCAAAATACGTTTAATAAATTTAGTGATCATGCAAACAATTCAAGAATGGGCCAGTTGCGCTGCTTAGCTTCGTTGCGAAGACGATCATCTGGATTGGTGGCAACAGGACGACTTACTTTTTCAAGCAAAGGAAGATCGTTCATCGAGTCAGAATAAAAATAACTATAAGGCAAGGCATCTAAAGACAGTTTTTGTGATGCTAACCAGTCGTGTAGATTTTGAATTTTTCCTTCGCGGAAATTGGGAATGCCTTTGACTTCACCAGTGTAGTTGCCTAATGGGAGGTTGTCTGCAGTGGCGGGCTCTGTAGCAATCAGATGCTCGATGCCAAAGCTTTCGACGATAGGGCGTGTCACAAAGCTGTTGGTGGCAGTAATCACGCAGCAAAGATCGCCAGCATCCTGATGACGCTTTACTAGATCGATTGCTTGTTGTCGGAGTTGGCCGTTAATGACTTCTTTCATAAAGGCGTCATGCCACTCTTTGAGTTGCACGCGAGAATGTTCTGAGAGTGGCTTAAGGGCAAAACGCAGAAACTCATGAATATCCAGCTTACCTTCTTTGTAGTCTTGATAAAAGCGCTCGTTTTGTCGTTCATAGTATTCGCTGTCTACAACACCAATGCGAGCCAAAAATTGACCCCATTCGTAATCGCTATCGCAGGGCAAAAGGGTGTGGTCTAAATCGAAAAGGGCTAGCTGGGTCACGAATTGATATTTAATAAATTATTTGGGCTGCAAGAGCTCGCGAACAAGGGGTAAGGTTACAGCACGTTTTGTTTCAAGGGAGTAAGCGTCTAAAGCATCCATCAATGCCATCAGGCTGGGCATATCGCGATAAAAGCGACTTAACAGCCAAGGCAACACATCGGGGGATAAAACAAGCCCTCGCTCTTTGGCTGCTTCCTCTAGTGCTTGTATTTTCTCATCATCATCCAAAAGCTGCGTTTGAAAGATCAAACCCCAGCCCAGACGGGTTCGCAGGTCTTCTCGAAGCTTGAGATTGGCTGGTGCAGCGTTTCCGGCCATAAAAATATGAATCGCTTTGCTTGCTTGAACGCCATTCAGGATCCGAAATAGGGAGCCAACAAGACGATCATCTAGCTGGTCAACATCATCAACAGTAATGACTGAGGGCGCATCACTTTCAGTCATTGCATTCATCTTTTCTTCTAGGCGAACCCAAGCAGTAGGCTCGAGGGGGGAGAGGGCAATGTGTAACAAGCCAGCATGCTCGGCTGCATTTTCAATGGCATTGAGTAGATGAGTACGACCCGAACCCTCTGGCCCCCACCAATAAATCCAGCGCTGATTGAGCGGGTTATCAGAGTTTTGGGCGCTGACCTTGCCCCAAGATTTTTCAAGATTTTGCAGAGCAGAAATTAAGGCAAGATCTTTCCCGGGAAGATAGTTTTCTAAACTAGCTATGGGTGAGTGACTGATGTCTAGCGCAAATTGTTTTGGAAGCGAGGGTGTATTCATTACTACCAAACTTATTTTTGATACCAAGAGCTTTGTGTATAGACAGACCAAAAATACTGAACTAATACCAAACTCACTGCACTAATTGGTAGCGCAAGTAGCACTCCAAAAAAACCAAATAGGTTGCCAAAAAGTAGCAAGGCAAACAGAACGGCAACAGGGTGCAAGCCAATGCGTTCGCCTACTAGGCGCGGCGTTAAGAAAAAGCCCTCTAGGAATTGGCCGATGCCAAATACGATGAGCACCCCTACAAGCTCAGGTCCAACACCAAATTGCAAGATTGCAGAGACGATTGCAAGGCTAAAGCCGAGGGCAATCCCAATATAGGGAATGACAATCATCAGAGCAGTAAATACACCTAAAGCAACCGCCCCTTTGATTCCAATCACACTTAAGGAAATACTATAAAAAACAGACATGATAGAAATCACGATGATCATGCCCCGCAAATATTGCGAGAGCAAACCATCGGTATGCATTGCTAAGTGAGTAATCGTATCTTGAGCCCGTAATGGCACCAGTGTTTTGACAAGGCCGAAGAAGTGAGTCCAATCAATGAGAAGATAGAACATCACAAAAATAATAAGCACTGAATTTACAAACCCAGTAATTACTGAGCTGCCTGACATGAGTACCGTATTGAAGGTCGTTGTCATTAAAGAATCTGCATTGTCACTAATATGCTCTGATATTTTTTGTGAGGCTGCAGTTTTTAAAGTCCCCCAGTCAACATTGATATGAAACTCAGCTAACTTTGGTCCGAGCCATGCCTGGGTATTTGCTATCCAATCTGGCAACTGGGCTTTAATCAATGGAATCTCGGTTTTAAGAAGGCCAATAAATAGGCTCACAATGGCAATTACGACTGCCAGACCCAGAACAACGGAGAGTGCTGCAGCCACGGCGGCGGGCGCCCGCCTTCCTTCCATCCATAGAAAAGCAGGCCTCAGGATGTAGGCAAGGATGAATGCAGCCAGAAAAGGGGTAAAAATCTCAGCCATGACGAGTAATCCTCTAGAATTCAATGATTCTACTGATCTAGTAGCATTTTTTACTAATATTCCAGCGCTGACATGACCTCATCTACTAATTCTTCCTCAAAAGGCCTTTCCTACCGTGATGCTGGTGTCGATATTGATGCTGGGGATGCCCTGGTTGACCGCATTAAGCCGTTGGCCAAGAAAACCATGCGCGAGGGTGTTTTGGCTGGAATTGGCGGCTTTGGGGCCCTTTTTGAGGTGCCAAAGCGCTATAAAGAGCCAGTACTAGTATCCGGTACGGATGGTGTTGGTACCAAGCTAAGACTAGCTTTTGAGTGGAATCGTCATGAAACCATTGGTCAAGACTTGGTAGCCATGAGCGTGAATGACATCCTGGTTCAGGGTGCTGAGCCCCTTTTCTTCTTGGATTACTTTGCATGCGGCAAGTTGACTGTGGATACGGCGGCAACGGTTGTTGGTGGCATTGCCAAGGGTTGTGAATTATCTGGTTGCGCATTAATCGGTGGTGAGACCGCAGAAATGCCGGGCATGTACCCACCAGGCGAATATGACTTAGCGGGATTTGCCGTAGGCGCAGTTGAAAAATCCAAAATCATTACTGGCGCAACGATTGTTCCGGGTGATGCGGTATTAGCAATTGGCTCTAGTGGTGCGCATTCAAATGGCTACTCATTGGTCCGTAAGATTATTGAGCGTGCTGGTGCAAAGCCTACTGATGATTTGGGTGGTCGTCCATTGGGTGATGTTGTGATGGCGCCAACAGAAATTTATGTGAAGCCGCTTCTCAAATTGATTTCTGAAATCAATGTAAAAGGTATGGCGCATATCACGGGTGGTGGTTTGGTTGATAACGTACCCCGCGTACTCCCTGAAAATACTCAAGCTGTTTTGCATCGCGATAGCTGGCAGATGCCAGACCTCTTCCGCTGGTTGCAAATGAAGGGTGGCGTTGCTGATGCAGAAATGGTGCGCGTATTTAACTGCGGCATCGGTATGGTTGTGATTGTTGCGCCTGATCAAGTAGATGCAGCAATCAAATCCTTAACTGCGCAAGGTCTTAAAGCTTGGACAGTCGGCGAAGTAGTTGAACGTCCAAAAGATGCGCCACAAACCATCGTTATCTAAACGATCTACCTTTATTTTTTGATTAGATTGCTTTTGCAGTAATCTAATGCCGCCTTCAGTTCTTCCGGATTGAAGGGATCAAATGTATTTCTCCCATCTATTGCACGCAACCATGTCAGTTGACGCTTGCCAAGCTGGCGCGTGGCTGCCAAGGCTTTGTAGCGCATTTGTTCAGCATCAATTTCACCATTGAGATACTCCCAAGCTTGGCGATAACCAACTGAACGTATCGCTGGAAGATCTGTATGTAATCCAGCGTTGGTACGCAGAGTTTTGACTTCATCCATAAATCCAGCAGCAAGCATTTCATCAAAACGCTTTTCTAAGTTCAGATGCAATCGCTTACGATCACTTGGTTCAAGCGAAACTAACTTAATCCATGGTGGAATCGCTGAACCTTCTCTGCCATCCTCACTAGGTGAGTCGGCCAGTGATATAGACATAGGTTTACCGGTAATTTCATAAACCTCTAGAGCACGCTGCACTCGTTGGGAATCGTTTGGCTTTAAGCGCGCCGCAGTTTCGGGATCAATCGTGGCAAGCTTGTCGTGCATTGCCGGCCAGCCAATGGCTTTACCCTCTTCATCCAAACGAGCACGAATTTCTGGATTTGCTGGAGGCAGTGAGGAAAGGCCATGCGCCCACGCGCGCCAATACAACATCGTTCCGCCTACCACCACTGGAATATTTCCTCGCGCACGAATTTCGGTGCAAAGACGTTTTGCATCATTTGCAAAACGTGCCGCTGAATACACTTCAGTCGGATCAATGATGTCAATCAGATGATGAATAACCGCTTCTTGTTCTGACTGAGTTGGTTTGGCGCTGCCAATATCTAAACCCCGATATACCAAAGCAGAATCCATGCTGATGAGCTCAATTGTCAGACCAATAGATTTTGCATACTCAGCCAAAGACATGGCGAGATGGGTTTTGCCTGCACCAGTGGGCCCAACAATACAAAGCGTTGAGACTTCATCTGGAGCATGCATAGGCTGAATGTAGGGTTCAGTTGGCATACCTAATTATAAGAGCCTGTTAATATCCGCAACAACCCATAAGTTAGAGAGCGAGTCGATGGATACCCTTTTGCAAATCAGTGATTTATTGCTGCATATTGATAAACATTTAGATGTGGTGATTCAGCAATACGGTCCTTGGGCCTATGGCCTCTTATTTGCTATTGTTTTTGCAGAAACAGGCTTAGTGGTTGCCCCTTTCCTGCCTGGGGACTCACTCTTATTTATTGCAGGCGCCTATTGCGCTACTGAGCATTTCAATATTTGGACCTTGTGCATTGGTTTATTAATTGCTGCAGTCGCAGGTAACACCGTGAACTACTTCATTGGCCGGTGGATTGGTAAGCGAGTATTCAGCAGTCAATCGCGCTGGATTGATCAAGGCGCTTTATTAAAAACCCACGCTTTTTATGAAAAGCATGGTGGGAAAACGATCATTCTTGCCCGCTTCTTGCCAATTATTCGTACCTTTGCACCTTTTATTGCGGGTGTGTCTGAGATGAACTTTGCACGCTTTCAGTTATTTAACATCACTGGTGCAGCGCTGTGGGTCTTTGGTTTGGTCATAGCAGGATATTTCTTTGGCAATATCCCTGTCATTCGCCAGAATCTCAATGTGATCGTCCTGGTAGGCGTGGGGGCGGCTGCGGTACCAGTTTTATTGGCAGCTATCTACAAAATTTTTCAGCACAAGAAAAACTAACAGGAGTTTAAAAAACCAAAGTGCTTACACTAACGCCCACTCAGCTTTAGTGAAGCTTGGTTTGACTTTCAAGGGTGGCAATGTGCTCGCGGATATCGCCAGCATCCTCAGCTTCTGGAACTTCGCTGAGATAGCGATGCATATCCGCCAATGCGGGCCGCAAATACTCTAGTTGCGCAAAGATCAAACCTCTGTCCCGAATCTCTTCAATAGAGTCCGGCAGTAGGATCACTAGGCGCTCTTGAATACCTAGTAAACGCTCCCAGCGCTCATGTTCTGAGTAAATCATTTTGAGGTTTCTCAGAAAGCGCGACAGAATCTCTCTCGAGCTAGAAGCACGTAGGAAGATATTGAGCGGCAGACTCAACTCACCTCGATAACCTTTGGCGTCCAGGTAAGGATCAAGCATTTCTTGTAACTGAGTCTTTGATAACGATTCACCGGTCAAGGGATCCATGATGACTTCACCCTGTTGCAAAGAGATGCGCATCATGAAGTGATTCGGAAATGAAACCCCCCGAATTTTCAAACCAATTTGATTGCCTAATTCCATCATCAAAATAGCTAATGAGATGGGGATTCCTCTGCGATTCTCGAGTATGTAATGCAAGTACGAATTTTCTGGAGCATAGAAATCATTTGGGTTCGGGCCAAAACCCAGATCGGTATAAAAGAAATGCTTCAAAATTTGTAAGCGCTGAACAGGTGAGGTATCCGGCGTGATGCGAGTTTTGAGTTTGTTACCCATCTCATCAATTTGATCGAGAACCCCCTGAACATCTAAATCAGGATAAGCATGCTGTGCGACAGCAATTGTCGCCTCCGTTAAAGGAAGATGTTCGTCTTCAGCAACTAGTGAGGTGAAATAGTCGAGTTGTTGTGTTGGCATATTGGCTATTTTGCATGACGCAAGAATTTTTGCCAGCGAATTCCTACCAAACCCAGGGATGCGAAGTAAGCAATGGCAGCAAGACCTAGCCATGCTCCCACCAAGCCAATACGTAGCCACGGCTCAGCTTGGAGGGCAATCCAATTGTGTGTGCCAGCAGCATAAAAAAGGACTGCTGCGAAGGGGATGAGCGCTAGAAATAGCTGACCAAGGTACTTGATCCAGCCTGAATTAGGCAAGGCTCCGCGTCGATGCAGGCCAACCCATAGCAGGGCGGCGTTTAGACAGGCGCCAGTACCTACAGAAAGGGCAAGGCCAGCATGCCCAAGCCAAGGTACAAATACTAGATTGGCTAACTGGGTGGCTACTAAAACGAGTAATCCAATCTTGACGGGGGTGCGGATGTCTTGACGTGAATAAAATCCGGGCGCCAAAATTTTTACCAGAATTAAACCAATGAGGCCAACACCATAAGCCGCTAATGCACGTTGCGTCATCACGACATCAAGCGCACTGAATTTACCGTAGTGATACAAGACTGCTGCTAAAGGCTCGCCAAAAATAAAGAGTGCAATTGCGCAGGGAGCAGCCAGTAAGAATGTGAGTTGTAATCCCCAGATGAGTAATTCGCCGGCATGTACTAAATCGTTTTTGGCATTGGCCTTACTGAGGCTTGGCAAAAGAACGGTTCCCAAGGCAACACCCAGTAGTGCAGTTGGAAATTCCATCAAGCGATCTGCGTAGGATAGCCATGACACACTTCCCGCCTGCAGACGTGAAGCAATGTTGGTATTAATGATGAGGGAGATTTGTGCAACAGAAACTGCAAATACTGCTGGCCCCATTAATTTCATGACGCGTCTAGCTTCCGGATTGGTGACGGCTGATTTGATGGCGCCAGGCAATAAACCAATACGAGGTAATAGGCCGAGGCGAGCAAGCGTTGGAACTTGAAGGGCAAGTTGCAGTATTCCACCAAGTAAAACACCAATACTTAAGGCATAAATCGGCTGCTCTAAGTGGGGCGCCAAAAAGATGGCGCTACCAATTAAGGCGAGGTTGAGCAAGACGGGCGTAAATGCCGGGATTGCAAAGCGGTGATAGGTGTTTAAGATCCCCGCTGAGAGTGAGACCATAGAAATTAGCCCGATATAGGGGAACATGATTTGGGTCATAACAACGCTGGCGTCATAGGCTGGACCACCTTTAAACCCTGTGGCAATGACCAGAATGAGTACTGGGGCGCCAATGACTCCCAGTAGTACCGTAAGCAGCAAAGCCCAAAATAAGAGCGTGGCGACTGCATTAATGAGGATTTTGGCCTTAGTTTGGTCTTCGTTTGTGGCAATTTCGCCCAAAATCGGCACAAAAGCTTGAGAAAAGGCCCCTTCGGCAAATAGCCGACGTAGTAAATTGGGTAGCCTAAAAGCCACATTAAAGGCATCTGTCCACTCGGAAGCCCCGAAACTACGGGCAATGAGGGTCTCCCGGAGCAGTCCCGTAATTCGGGACAGCATGGTTAGGGAGCTGACCTTGGCAGCGGCAGAAAGCAGATTCATGAGGCGATTTTCACCTATTTATCGGTCGGCTGGGCTTTTTTGCCCCTTTAAGGTAAAATCTTGGGTTTTGGCGAGCTTGCTTATGAATCTGGCAAGTCCGCAAGATTTTTAACTAATCGCATTTTGCAATTTATAGAGGCAAGGTTTAAAGATGGCCAATACAGCACAAGCGCGCAAGCGTGCACGCCAAGCAGTAAAACATAACGAACACAATTCCAGTTTGCGTTCAAAGCTCCGCACTTCCATTAAGGCAGTTCGCAAAGCAATTGAAACTGGCGACAAAGCTGCTGCTGCAAAAGTATTTGCAGCAACCCAAGCAACAATCGACAAGATTGCTGACAAAAAGATCGCTCACAAAAATACTGCATCACGTCAGAAGTCACGTTTGTCTGCAGCTATTAAGGCGATGGCAGCGTAATACAGTTTTAGTTTTAGGCTGGTCGAAGTAGTTTCGACCTAAGCCCGCTCCTCAACAGAGCGGGTTTTTGTTTTTAAGGCTGGGCTGAGGCTGTTGGGTTGAACTCACATGCCTCTTCGATCGGTAGGTCATTGTCCTTGGCAAAGTTCATGACAAAGTCTAACGCTCGAGGATCTAGGTCTCTCAGTCTGGTATCTATAACAACGCATTTCACTTTTGCAATAAGCACTGGTCTGACATAGGGCGAATAAGTAAAGCGAGGGTCCCCGGAATCACCGGGAGGGCGAAAAGTTGCCATCACCCCGCACAGACGCTCCGCCCAATCGCTGGGCCGAAATGGTTTGCCAGAAGTGGTAATGCCTTGAATGAAAAGCTTTTTGTGGTTCAAGTTCGCGTAATGATGGTTGTAAGAAATAGTATTACTAAGCCCTCTAGCTTAACAGCCCAAGTTGGCCGTAAGATGACTTTAGGATCTATTTTCGTGCAGCTGAATGTTTGAAGAAAAAAATGCAAGCCAAAACTTTAGTAGAAAGCTCAACTATGACATCGCTGGCAAAGCCTCAAGTGCCCGGTAAGGTAAAGCACTATCTGCAGTTTTCTGACCTGACTCGTGAAGAGTACGACTATTTGCTCAAGCGTTCGGCGTGGCTTAAGGCCAAATTCAAGAGCTATGAAACTTGGCATCCACTGCACGATCGCACTTTGGCCATGATTTTTGAGAAGCACTCCACTCGTACTCGCCTGTCCTTCGAGGCAGGCATCCATCAGCTTGGCGGTCATGCGGTATACCTAAACACCCGAGATACACAGTTGGGCCGTGGCGAGCCTGTAGAGGATGCTGCTCAGGTGATTTCAAGGATGACGGACATCATCATGATTCGCACCTTTGGCCAAGACATTATTGAGCGTTTTGCATCGAATTCACGGGTGCCCGTAATCAATGGTCTGACAAATGAATTTCACCCTTGCCAAGTATTGGCTGATATTTTTACGTTTGTTGAGGCCCGTGGTCCGATTCAAGGAAAAACGGTAGCTTGGGTAGGTGATGCCAACAATATGGCCTACACCTGGCTACAGGCTGCTGAATGCCTTGATTTTCAGTTGCGCTTCTCTGCGCCAGAGGGTTATCAGTTAGATGCAACGCGTTTGTCACCAAAATCCGCCAAGCATTTAACCATTTGCGCCGATCCTAAAGAAGCCTGCAAAGGTGCCGACCTAGTGAGTACCGACGTCTGGACCAGCATGGGTTATGAAGACGAAAATACTTTACGCATGAATGCTTTTCAAGATTGGATGGTGGATGAAGAGTTAATGGCGTTGGCTAAGCCTAATGCGCTGTTTATGCACTGCTTGCCAGCGCACCGTGGTGAGGAGGTTTCAGCAGAAGTGATTGACGGGCCACAAAGTATTGTTTGGGAAGAGGCAGAAAATCGTTTGCATGTCCAAAAGGCTCTGATGGAGTATTTGCTCTGTGGTCGTTTGGATTAAGTAATAAAACTTCAGCAATAAAATAATCAGTAAGTAACAAGTAATTCGTTTTCATTAATTTTGATTGAATAAAAAAACATGTCCGATATTAAAAAAGCAGTCTTAGCGTATTCCGGCGGTCTAGATACCAGCGTGATCTTGAAGTGGCTTCAAGATACATATGGCTGCGAGATCGTGACCTTTACCGCTGACTTAGGTCAGGGCGAAGAGCTGGAGCCAGCACGCGCTAAGGCTTTGCAATTTGGCATCAAGCCTGAAAACATTTTTATTGATGACTTGCGCGAAGAGTTTGTTCGTGACTTTGTGTTCCCAATGTTCCGTGCGAATACAATTTACGAGGGTGAATATTTGTTGGGCACCTCTATTGCGCGCCCATTAATCGCTAAACGTCAAATTGAAATTGCTCGCTTGACTGGTGCTGACTCCGTATCGCATGGCGCGACCGGCAAAGGAAATGACCAGGTTCGCTTTGAATTAGGTTACTACGCTCTTGAACCAGGAATTAAGGTAATCGCTCCTTGGCGTGAGTGGGATCTTCTCTCACGCGAAAAGTTGATGGCTTATGCAGAGAAGCATGGCATTCCAGTTGAGATGAAGCATAAGCAAGGCGGTTCACCGTATTCAATGGATGCGAACCTCTTGCACATTAGCTATGAAGGCCGTCACCTCGAGAATCCAAACGCAGAGGCAGAAGAGTCTATGTGGCGTTGGACCGTTTCTCCTGAAAAGGCTCCAGATGCCCCAGAAATTATTGAAATCGAATTCAAGGCTGGCGATCCAGTAGCAATTGATGGCAAAACATATAAGCCACACGAGTTATTGGCAGAATTAAATCGTCTTGGTGGCAAACATGGCATTGGTCGTCTCGACTTAGTGGAAAACCGCTTTGTTGGTATGAAGAGCCGTGGCTGTTACGAAACGCCTGGCGGCACCATTCTTCTAAAGGCTCATCGTGGCATTGAAAGCATCACCTTGGATCGTGAAGTGGCCCACTTAAAGGATGATTTGATGCCTCGCTACGCAAGCTTGATCTATAACGGTTTGTGGTGGGCGCCAGAGCGTCTCGCACTCCAAACTTTGATTGACCATACGCAACAGGCTGTTAACGGCGTTGTTCGCCTCAAGCTCTACAAAGGTTCCGTCTCCGTGATTTCACGTGACTCTGCCAATACTTTGTTTGATCAAAATATTGCAACCTTTGACGATGATGGTGGCGCATACAACCAAGCGGATGCTGGTGGCTTCATTAAGCTCAATGCATTACGTATGCGGATTGCTGAAACAGCTAGACGTAAGCGCGCCAAGAAATAAAAAACAATAAAACAGGCAAACGATTAGAGCCAACAGAATAGAAAGAATCAACATGCAATTTGATCAAGTTTCCGTAGGTAAAAAAGCCAATGTATTTTTTGATGGCAAGTGCGTTTCTCATACTGTGACATTGCCTAATGGCGTGCGTAAGTCGGTTGGTGTGGTACTGCCAAGCACCTTGCGTTTTGACTTAAGCACTAGCGAGATTATGGAAGTGGTTGATGGTAATGCTTTCGTCAGTATCAATGGTGCCCCTGAGCAAGAGTTCAAGGCTGGCCAAAGCTGGGAAGTAGAAAAGGGTGGTTACTTCATTATTCGTGCCGAGCAACCAGTGCACTACGTTTGCCACTTTGAATAAATCAAAGGTGCTCTCAAACAAAACGCAGATCTCGGTCTGCGTTTTTTATTGGCCCAACATCAATGGATTTGAGTGATGTTGAATTAATTTCTCGGCAAACCCGTAACAACTGTCCCTGGAACGATCACACGATCAGAGAACCACTGCTTATTCATTTCCAGTGCATAGCGCACAGCTGCTTTAGGGCAGTGATTGTTGGTAGTTTCAGCCTGCATCTCTTCAATGTTCACAATCTTGCCATCATCCGCAATGAACGCAATCGAGAGTGGAATCTTGGTGTTATTCATCCAAAAGCAGTGACCAGCTTTTTGTTCGAAGATAAATAACATTCCAGAATTGCTTGGCATGCTTGTGCGATTCATGAGGCCAACCTCTCTAGCCTTCGGTGTATCGGCCAGCTCAGCCTGAATACGGTAGATACCCGTCTTTAGCTCAATAGTGGGTAGACCGACGTTAACTTGGGCGAGTGTTAGGGTGGAGTAAATAAAGAGCGCAGTAGAAAATACTTGGCGCAATAATTGTGAGGTGCTGGGGATTGATATAGACATGCTTTGTATTTTAAGTGAGGTAAATTGCAGACGAAAAAAAACCCAGGAACGAATCCTGGGTTTTTAATAATGATCTAAGGACTATTAAGCCGCTTGGATATTGGTAGCTTGCTTGCCTTTAGGACCTTGGGTAATGTCAAACGTTACCTTTTGGTTTTCCTTGAGGGTTTTGAACCCAGGCATAGTAATTGCGCTGAAATGCGCGAACAACTCTTCTTCACCATCATCAGGTTTGATAAAGCCAAAACCTTTTGCATCATTGAACCACTTAACAATTCCGGTCGCCATGCGAACTCCATTACATAAACTTAAAACAACCGTGATGAGGGTAAATACTTTTTAATCAGTCTCAATCCACAACACGCCTAAATAGAACCTCTCTTGAAGCCTACCCCCTGATTGTTTGCCCTTTTTGGAGGGGTGTCAAGGAGTTATATGCCCCTACCCCCTAGTAATTACCCCTTTTTTTATCGAAAAATGCCCCAATATGGGTTTAAGAGGGGTTTTTGCATGTTTTTTGCAACAAGACCCCTGTAAATTAAAGTTTGGATATCTGTGTTTAGAATGTTTCTTATGAGTCGCGCTCCCAAAAATCCCACCACTGGCAACCCCAGCAATCCGTACGTTGAAGATACCCTTCTGCTCGAAAAGCAAATTGAGCAAGTTAAGGCGCCTTCGATGTATAAAGTTTTATTAATGAATGATGATTACACGCCGATGGAATTTGTGGTGATGGTGATTCAGGAGTATTTTAATAAGGATCATGAAACAGCTACACGCATCATGTTGCAAGTACATTTAGTTGGCAAAGGCGTTTGCGGAGTATTTACTCGTGACGTCGCTGCTACGAAAGTGCATCAAGTTATCGAACTCTCCCGTGAAGCGGGTCACCCACTACAGTGCACTATGGAGGAAGCATGATTGCCCAAGAATTAGAAGTAAGTTTGCACATGGCGTTTGTTGACGCAAGGGCATCGCGACATGAGTTCATCACAGTCGAGCATCTGCTCGCAGCCTTACTGGATAACGCTACTGCGGTTGAGGTCTTAAAGGCTTGCGCAGTCAATATCGCAGAACTGCGTGCGCAACTTAAAAACTTTATTAACGACAACACACCTGTGGTGCCGGGTAATGATGAGGTTGACACGCAACCAACGTTAGGATTTCAGCGTGTGATTCAACGCGCCATCATGCACGTGCAGTCAACTTCAAATGGTAAGAAAGAAGTGACCGGTGCAAATGTGTTGGTTGCCATCTTCGGTGAAAAGGATTCGCATGCAGTTTATTTCTTGCAACAGCAGGGCGTTACCCGCTTGGATGTTGTGAACTTCATCAGCCACGGCGTACGCAAAGATCAGTCAGAGCATGTAAAGCCCGTTGAGCCTACTCAGGAGACCGAAGAATCTGCCTCATCTGGCAAAGAAAGCCCTCTTGAGCAGTACACCCAAAACCTCAATGTTATGGCTCGTCAGGGCAAGATTGATCCCTTGATTGGGCGCGAGAGCGAAGTAGAGCGCGTGATTCAAGTGCTCTGCCGTCGTCGCAAAAATAATCCGTTATTGGTGGGCGAGGCTGGCGTAGGTAAGACAGCAATTGCTGAGGGTTTGGCCTGGAGAATTGTGAAAGGCGATGTTCCTGATATTTTGGCCAATGCTACTGTTTACTCTTTAGATATGGGCGCTCTTTTAGCGGGGACTAAATATCGTGGTGATTTTGAGCAGCGCTTGAAGAGTGTTCTCAAATCACTTAAAGATCATACTCATGGCGTTTTGTTTATTGATGAGATTCATACGCTGATTGGAGCGGGCGCAGCTTCTGGTGGCACATTGGATGCAAGCAATCTATTGAAGCCTGCTTTGTCTAATGGCCAGCTGAAATGTATTGGTGCAACTACCTTTACGGAATATCGTGGCATCTTTGAAAAGGACGCAGCGTTATCACGTCGCTTCCAGAAGGTAGATGTTGTAGAGCCAACCGTAGATCAAACAGTGCAAATCTTGCGCGGCTTAAAGTCTCGTTTTGAAGAGCATCACAGTGTGAAGTACGCAGCTGGCGCTTTAGTTGCTGCCGCAGAACTTTCTGCTCGCTATATCAATGACCGTCATTTGCCGGATAAGGCGATTGATGTCATCGATGAAGCCGGTGCCGCTCAACGTATTTTGCCGAAGTCTAAGCAGAAGAAAACTATTGGTCGCCCAGAGATTGAGGAAATTGTGGCAAAGATTGCGCGCATACCGCCACAATCGGTCACAGTCGATGACCGTAGTAAGTTGCAAACACTGGATCGCGACATTAAGAGTGTGGTCTTTGGTCAAGATCCTGCGATCGAGGCCTTGGCTAGTGCTATCAAGATGACTCGTGCTGGTCTCGGCAAGATCGATCGTCCAATCGGTTCATTCTTGTTCTCCGGACCAACTGGTGTTGGTAAGACTGAAGTTGCTAAACAGCTCGCCTATATTTTGGGTATTGAGTTGCTCCGTTTTGATATGTCCGAGTATATGGAGCGTCATGCAGTGAGTCGCTTGATTGGTGCGCCTCCAGGTTATGTAGGATTTGATCAGGGCGGTTTACTCACTGAGGCCGTAAATAAGAAACCGCATTGCGTGCTCTTGCTTGATGAAATTGAAAAAGCCCACCCGGATATTTTCAATATTCTCTTGCAGGTGATGGATCATGGCACTTTGACGGATAACAATGGCCGTAAGACTGATTTCCGTAACGTGATCATCATCATGACTACTAATGCCGGTGCTGAGGCAATGCAGAAATCTACCATTGGCTTTACCAATGCTCGTGAGTCTGGTGATGAGATGGCTGATATCAAGAAGTTCTTTACGCCAGAGTTCCGCAATCGCTTGGATGCCATTGTTTCCTTCAAAGCTCTTGATGAGTCGATCATCATGCGCGTGGTTGATAAGTTCTTGATGCAGTTAGAGGAGCAACTCCATGAGAAGAAAGTGGATGCCACCTTTAGTCCTGCTTTGCGAGCCCATTTGGCCAAGCATGGCTTCGATCCTTTAATGGGCGCTCGCCCGATGCAACGCATCATTCAAGACACTGTGCGTAAGGCACTTGCTGATGAGCTACTGTTTGGTAAGTTAGCTCAAGGCGGTCATGTGGACGTTGATATTGATGCTGATGGCAAAGTCCTATTGAACTTTGAAGCTCCTGTATTGCCAGGTAAGCGTGCTAAAGCTGATGTGGCGCCTGCTGAAGAAATTTAATTAACAAACATTTTTAAATAAAAACAACCCAAAAAAGGAAGATATGTCTCATCACGATAAATTACTAGAAGCTTTTGAAAATTACAAAGCTGAGAATGAAAAGTTTCAAGGCAAAGGTATTAAAGCTTCTGCAGCACGCGCTCGTAAAGCTTTGCAGGAGATTGCTGGTTCTTGCAAAGAGCGCCGTAAAGAAATTACTGCTGAAAAAGAATCTCGTGAAGGCTCTGGTGCAGGTATGTCACAAGATGCGGCTCGCAAAGCGCATATCCGCAAGTAAGGCATTTGTAATAAAAAGAAAAGCCACCTGCTGAACTGACCCCCAAAAGTTGGACGTTATGTCCAACCAAGGGGGTTTTGTTTTATGAGCAAGTACAGCAAGCAGTTCAAGCTAAAGGTAGTTAAAGAGTTTCTAAAGTCAGGCGGTCTTAAGCGGGTAAGTCACTTATTTGAGATTAGTCACTCAGATGTCCGCAAATGGGCTTTAGCCTATCAAGCACATGGCCATAGTGGTCTTAATCCCAGCCACCAACGCCACTCCCCAGAGTTCAAAGTCCAAGTTATCCAATATATGGCACAGCATCAGATATCAGCTAGGCTGGCTGCCGCCCACTTTGGGATTGGTAGTATGACTACGATTTTGCAATGGCAAAAACTCTACAATGAAGGCGGTATTACAGCCCTTGCCAATCGACAGAGAGGACAACCGCCTATGTCCCAATTTAATATCAAAGCATTACTCAAAAAGCCTATCTCGGAGCTCACGCCGGTAGAGTTGCGAAGACGTTTGGAGTACGCCGAAGCACAGGCTGCCTACCTAAAAAAGTTAGAAGCCTTAGCTCAGAGCAAAGCAACAAAAGAGAACAAGCCCAAGTAATTACTGAGCTAAGGCCGTATTACCGTTTACCAGACTTACTACTCATCGCCAAGATGGCTAAAAGCGTTTACTACTACTGGCGAGCAGCCAGTAGTAATCATGAGCCTGATCCTTATGAGTTGGCTAAAGATCGTATTACCCAGATCTTTAATGCCCACCAGGGCCGTTATGGCTATCGGCGGGTGCATTTAGAGCTGCGCAATCAACAGCAATATTTAAACCACAAGACCGTACAAAAGCTCATGGGGCAGCTAGGACTGAAATCCCTTGTGAGGCCTAAGCGATACCAGTCCTTTAAGGGGAATATTGGTAAAGCGGCTCCCAATTTATTGGAGCGTAACTTTGGAGCAAGCAAACCTAATGAGAAGTGGGTCACCGATGTCACTGAGTTCAATATCAAGGGTGAGCGAGTCTATTTATCGCCGATCTTAGACCTTTATAACCAAGAGATCGTCTCCTATGAGATTGCTGATCGGCCACAGATTAGCTCAGTCATACAAATGCTCCAAAAGGCTTTTAAGCAACTAAAACCAAAAGATAAGCCCATCTTGCACTCAGACCAGGGCTGGCAATACCAGATGGGGCTTTATCAACAGGCCCTGCACCAGCAGGGTATTACTCAAAGCATGTCTAGAAAAGGTAATTGCTTGGATAACGCAGTCATGGAGAACTGGTTTGGGATTATGAAAACCGAGTTCTTCTATCAAAAGAAGTTTGACGATGTCGGGTCATTTAAAACAGAGCTTAAGGAATATATCCACTACTACAACCATGATCGAATCAAGCAAAAACTAAAGGGATTGAGCCCGGTGCAATACCGAACTCAATCCCTCGTGCTAACCTAACTAAACTGTCCAACTACTGGGGGTCAGTTCATGCGGGTGGCTTTTTCTACGGCTGAATATTTCTAATGCCGCTAGGCCCTGCCAGTACTTCCAAAACCGCCTGCCCCACGACTACTTTCAGTGAACTCTTCCACGACCTTAAGTTCTACTTGTTGTACCGGCATGACAACCAACTGAGCTAAACGCTCCATCGGCTCGAGCTTGAATGTAGTAGATCCGCGATTCCAAGTGCTCACCATCAGCTGACCTTGATAGTCAGAGTCAATTAAACCCACTAAGTTACCGAGCACGATACCGTGCTTATGGCCCAAGCCAGAGCGCGGCAGAATAAAGGCCGCATAGCGCGGGTCCTCAACATAAATAGCCAAACCAGTGGGCACGAGCACCGTTTGACCAGGGGCAATCTCTATCGCTTCATCAATGCATGCGCGCAGATCTAATCCAGCGCTGCCAGGGGTACCATAGCTTGGCAACTGATCGCGCATACGTTCATCGAGAATTTTGACTTGAAGTGATTGCATGATGTTCCTAAAACGGGGATTTAAATTTTCTTAGCAACTAGCGCAATGAGTTGACGTGCAAGCTGAAGCTTTTCTGCTTTAGCAATTTTTTTGCTGCCACTGGTGTCAATCACGAGCAGCTGATTGAGGTCGCTGCCGAATGTATCGGGACCAATGTTGCCAACAATCATTGGGATACCTTTGCGCTGGCGCTTCTCATCGGCATGCTTTTCTAGATCAGTTGACTCTGCTGCAAAGCCGACGCAATAGGGGTATGGCTTGCCACCTTTAATTTTCACTGTCTTAGCAACATCAAGCAGAATGTCTGGGTTAGCTGAAAACTCTAGATGAGGTGCTTGATTACCTTGGCGCTTCATTTTTTCTTTGGCAGGCTTAGTAATGCCCCAGTCAGCAACGGCGGCGACTGCAAAGAAAATATCACAGTCAGCTGCGTTCAGGGTGGCCGCATGCATTTCTTTGGCGCTAACGACATTGGTGCGGGTAATTTGTCCGGTAGCTTCAAGTGGGGTACTGAGATCACATGGCCCAGCAATTAAATGGACTTGAGCGCCAGCCTCAACCGCAGCCCTTGCAATTGCAAAGCCCATCTTGCCTGAGCTGTGATTGGTGATGCCGCGCACAGGATCTATTGCCTCGAATGTGGGACCTGCAGTAATCAATACTTTTTTGCTTGGCAATGATTTTTTCTGAAAGAAGGCAATAACTTGCTCAGTGATTTCGGCGGGCTCGAGCATTCTGCCCATGCCCACTTCGCCACAAGCTTGGAAGCCGCTGGCAGGCCCAAGAAGGGTAACGCCATCGTCTGCAAGTCGTTTGACGCTTCTTTGGGTAGCCGCATGCTCCCACATCTGCTTGTTCATGGCCGGCGTGAGTAATAGGGGGCAATCTCGTGCAAGGCATAAGGTAGTCAATAAGTCATCAGCTAAGCCCAGAGAAAGCTTGGCCATGAGATCTGCACTTGCTGGCGCAATCAGAATGGCATCTGCAGAACGCGATAACTCAATGTGCGCCATATTGTTTGGAATGGTGCTATCCCATTGACTTAAATAAACCGGATTACCTGTGAGGGCTTGCATGGTTACAGGGGTCACAAATTGCTGTGCCGCCTCGGTCATCACTACTTGTACGGATGCGCCTTCTTGCATGAGTTGACGTGCAAGCTCAGGGGCTTTATAGGCCGCTATTCCACCAGAGATTCCGAGAACGATCTTCTTATTAATAAGTGATTGCATGGCGCCAGCTTAATGGGATTGGGCAGATTTGCCAAATGACTTGCGTAATTCACCCCAAATAACGAGGGCAGCACCGATGCAGATGGCGCTATCGGCCACATTAAATGCGGGCCAATGCCAATTGCCATAATGTAAGTCAATAAAGTCGACTACAGCACCATACATCACGCGATCTAAGACATTTCCAAGTGCGCCACCCAGAATGAAGCTCATGGCTATGCAGAGTAGCTTATCGCTTTGGTTTTTATATAGCATCCAAATAATGTAAATGGATGCTACTAGCCCAAGAATGGTGAAGAACCAGCGCTGCCAACCAGAGCCTTGCGCCAGAAATGAAAACGCTGCACCTGGATTAAAGAGGAGCAACCAGTTCATAAAAGGCAAAACGGGTTCAGGCACACCCATTTGCAAATTACTGAGCGCCGACCACTTGCTAAGTTGATCTAGCAATAACACGACGACTGCAATTGCGAGATAACGAGGTAGGGCAAGACTTTTCATATGGCTGCCACTCAAGCAAAGAGGCGGTGATCACCATCACCAAACAAGTTGCTAATACAGCGACCACATAATTCTGGATGGTCGGCATTGCTTCCTACATCTTTGGTGTGATGCCAGCAGCGACCACATTTTTTATATTGGCTACTGCGCACCAAAACTTCTAACCCCTCATTACTGAGTTCAATATTGGCGCTAGAGGTGATGGTTACAAAGCGTAAATCATCTTCTAATGAGTGGAGGATGGCGAAATCAACATCACCGACTTTGATCGTAAGTTCAGCTTGCAGCGATGAGCCTACATTGCCTGCTTCGCGCTCAATCTCAATTGCTTTAGTCACTTCAGAACGAATTTCACGAATACGATTCCATTTAGCCAGCAATTCCTCAGCATGAGCAATCTCAGGGAACTTGCCAAACTCTTCCATAAAGATCGATTCTGCAGGCTTGCTGCCTGAGCCATGGGGGAAGTCTTTCCAGGCTTCCTCTGCGGTGAAGGAGAGGAATGGTGATAGCCACTTTAAGAGGTTTTGGGTGATATGGAATAGGGCGTTCTGAGCAGCACGGCGGTCAGGAGAGTCTGGTGAGCTCGTGTAAAGACGATCCTTCAGAATATCCAAATAGAAACCACCCAAGTCCTCAGAGCAGAAAGACAGCATGCGAGCTACTGCTGGTTGGAATTCATATGCCTTGTAATGCGCCTCAGTATCACTCTGCAATTGATTAGCAAGAGCAACTGCGTAGCGATCAATCTCAAGCCACTGCTCAGCAGGCATCGTGTGCTTGCTAGGATCAAAATCTGATAGGTTGGCTAGCAAGAAGCGCAAAGTATTACGAATACGACGATAGCTCTCGGTAACGCGTTTGAGAATCTCGTCTGAGATCGTCATTTCACCTGAGTAGTCGGTAGAGGCAACCCAGAGGCGAATGATCTCAGCACCGAGTTTGTCGGCAACTTGTTGGGGCGCAATCACATTGCCTACGGATTTACTCATCTTGCGGCCTTGACCATCGACGGTAAAGCCATGCGTAAGGAGTGCCTTGTATGGCGGCTTGCCATCAAGCATGGCGCCAGTCAGCAATGAGGAATGGAACCAACCGCGGTGCTGGTCTGATCCCTCTAGATATAGATCTGCCAAACGACCGTTGGGGGTTTCTGCGTCAGCAGTTAATAACTCGTTACGGTGTGATCCACGAATGACATGCCAATGGGTTGTGCCAGAGTCGAACCAAACATCTAAGGTGTCGCGGTTCTTCTCATACTGGGCAGCTTCTTCGCCCAGTAGCTCGGCAACTTCCAATTTTTGCCAGGCTTCAATACCTTCTTTTTCTACACGCTTAGCGATTTCTTCGAGTAGTTCAACGGTGCGTGGATGTGGCTCACCACTTTCCTTGTGTACAAAGAACGCCATTGGAACGCCCCATTGGCGCTGACGTGACAAAGTCCAGTCAGGACGATTGGCAATCATGCTGTTAAGACGTTGTTTGCCCCATGCCGGAAAGAACTCAGTGTTATCGATACCCGCTAATGCAGTCTCACGCAAGCTTGCTTTGCCATCGGACGGTTTCTTATCCATGCTGGCAAACCATTGTGAGGTTGCGCGATAAATAATAGGCGACTTGTGACGCCAGCAATGCATGTATGAGTGAGTGTAAGTTTTATCGCGTAACAAGCTGCCTGCTTCGCGCATCGCTTCAACAATCTTGGGATTTGCTTTCCAGATGTATTCATTGGCGAAGAGTGGTAACCATGAGGCGTAAACACCATTACCCATCACTGGATTGAGAATGTCTTTATCGGCAAGCTTATTGGCTTTGCAGGATTTAAAGTCTTCCTCACCATAGGCGGGCGCTGAGTGAACAATGCCGGTACCCGTATCGAGCGTTACGTACTCTGCGGGATATATTGGTGAGAGTCGTTTATAGCCTTCGTGCAATGGCGCTAGCGGATGCCAGAAAGAAATGTTTTCCAATTGAGCACCTTGGCAAGTGGCAATCACTTCACCTTCTAGACCATAGTCCTGCAAGCAAATCTCAACCCGGTCCTTTGCCAGAATTAATAACTTATCGCCAACATCTACTAAAGCGTAAGTAAGTTCTGGGTGGACATTCATTGCTTGGTTAGCAGGAATGGTCCAAGGGGTTGTTGTCCAGATGACAATTTGACCTGGTTTATTTGGTAGTTCGGCAAGTCCAAATGCTTTTGCTAGTTGTGGGCGCTGTGCATCATCAAAGGCAAAGCCAACATCCACCGTTGGGTCAGTTTTGTCCTGGTATTCCACTTCGGCTTCAGCAAGTGCAGAACCGCAATCAAAACACCAGTTCACTGGTTTTAATCCACGGAAGACATATCCTTTTTCCCAGATTTTCCCAAGGGCGCGAATTTCATCAGCCTCATTGCGAAAGCTCATAGTGAGGTAGGGGTTATTCCAATCACCTAATACACCTAAGCGTTCGAAATCTTTCTTCTGTTTTTCCACTTGAACATGCGCATAGGCACGCGCTTTAGATTGCACTTCAGCAGTTGGTAGGTTCTTGCCAAATTCTTTTTCAATCTGAATTTCAATCGGCATGCCATGACAATCCCAGCCGGGTACATAAACAGAGTCAAAGCCCATAAGCCAGCGTGATTTGACGATCATGTCTTTCAAAATCTTGTTTACTGCGTGTCCGATATGAATATCGCCATTTGCATAAGGAGGGCCATCATGCAGAATGAATTTTGGTTGATTGGCATGGGCCGCACGAATCTTTTCGTAGAGCTTGTTTTTTTGCCAGCCAGCCACCCATTGTGATTCGCGCTTAGCTAGATCTCCTCGCATTGGGAAAGAAGTGTCTAGTAGATTGACGGGATAAGAGTTTTCTTTTTCAGACATAAGCTTTTTTCTGGAAATAATTTCTGGCATGCGTTGCATCTGCTGCAATCGCTTTTGTAAGGGTTTCGAGGTCTGGGTACTTCGCCTCATCGCGGATTTTTTCTAATAGTTCTACGGTAATAATTTTTCCGTAAACATCCGCGTTGTAATCAAAAATATGAGTCTCAAGTAAAACTCTGCCTTCATCCTCTACTGTTGGCCTTACGCCTAAGCTGGCTACCGCAGGCAAAGGCTTATCACTCAAGCCTAAAACTTGTGCAGTGAAGATTCCGGTCGTTGCCGGTTTGCGATGGTGGAGATGATTGGCAACTGCTAAATTCAAAGTGGGGAACCCAAGTTGACGTCCTAGCTTCTGACCATGAAGCACGTGTCCAGATATTCCGTAAGGACGCCCTAATAATTTTTCAGCTAACTGCATGTCACCAGAAGCTAGCGCAGTACGAAGTGCAGAACTAGAAATACGCTCACCATTTTCTTGAATGGTTTGGATGCTAGAGACTTTAAAGCCATATTTTTCACCAGCAGCTTTCAGACTGGCAAAGTTCCCTGCACGTTTTGCGCCATAACAAAAATCATCACCAATCAAAATCCATTTAGCGTTCAATCGTTTGACAATAATTTCTGAAACAAATTCTTCGGGCGACAGTTTGGCAAAAGCAGAGTTGAAATGCTCCACAACAATGCGATCAATTCCGAGTTCAGCAAGCGCTGCTAATTTATCGCGCAAATTGAAAATGCGGGGAGGAGCTTGTTCGGTTGAAAAGAATTCTTTTGGATGTGGCTCAAAGGTCATTACACAACTAACCAGACCTTGATCCTTGGAGTCATCAACCAACTCCTTGAGCAGGGCGCGATGACCCCTGTGCACGCCATCGAAATTACCGATGGTTAGGGCACAAGCAGGTCCTGCAGAAAACTGGGTGGGGCCACGGAATACGTTCACAAAATCGCTTTCAGGGTAGCCATCAATTATATTGTGGGCATGCCTTCTATCGTCACCTTAATCTCCGGCCGCGGATCTAATTTCGAGGCTATCGTCAAAATGGCTCAAAAAGAGCAATGGCCAGTCACTTTTGCTGGGGTTATAGCGAATCACTCGGCGGCTAAGGGCCTTGATTTTGCTCGCTCGCAGGGCATTCCGGCCTTTACCATTGAACATAAAGAGCATGCAACCCGAGAATCCTTTGATGCCGCCTTAATTGCGCAGATTGATGCCTTAGGGGCTGATTTGGTGGTTCTTGCAGGCTTTATGAGAATTTTGACTCCAGGTTTTATTCGCCATTTTGAGGGTCGCTTGATCAATATCCATCCAGCCTTGTTGCCCGCCTTCCCCGGTTTACATACCCACGAGCGGGCTCTGGAGGCTGGTGTGAAGGAGCATGGTGCCACCGTGCACTTTGTGAATGAGGGTGTGGATGAGGGTCCGATTATTTGTCAGGCCTCAGTTCCAGTGCTGGAAAGTGATGATGCTGACACCTTAGCTGCCCGTGTTTTGGCTGCTGAGCATCAAATTTACCCACGAGCCGTAAAATGGTTCCTTGATGGACGATTGCGAATAGAAGGTAATCAAGTGAAGTTACAACCCCCGGAGTCGCAATTTTTTAAATTATGAGTGCAGAACGTCCACCCCGCAGATCTAGCAGCAGACTAGCCCCACACAAAAGTTACGCGACTAAATCGAAAGATCCGCTGCGTCGTCCTGAGCGTCGCAATGCTAGCGGTAATTTAATTGCGCCAGAAGGTCAAAAGAATTTTTCCAATGCGAAAGCATTGCCGCAGCATGCAATTCATCTTGAGCGTTTACTTCCCGAATTGCTGAGTTTTGAACAGCCGGCTGACCGAGTAGTCAGTCGTTATTTCAGAGAAGAAAAACAACTCGGAAATCGCGATCGTGCTTTGATTGCTGAGAGTGCGTTCGCCATTTTGCGCCGTAAAAATGAGTTCTCTCAATTTGCTTCGAGCGGCGAAGGCTCTCAGCCTAGACGCTTAGCCCTATTGGGTTTGCTGTCCGCTTTATCAGAAGGCGGATTGGGCTCTGCTAATCGTGCAGAGAGCGCTATTGCTGACTTGGCGCACGTTCTTAAGCCCGGTGAATATGAGTGGCTGCAACGTTTTGCAACGGTTGATCCTGCGGCATTAAATCCTCTCGTGCGCAACAATTTGCCAGAGTGGTTGTGGGATGCATTTGGAAAATATCCTGGTGAAGAAGCTCGAGAAGATTTAGCTAGGTCATTAATGCATCCAGCACTGTTAGATTTACGTGCGAACACCATGAAAACCAATCGCGAAGAACTGCTTGTGCAGATGAATGCATTGGGTGGTCGCTATCAAGCAATTCCAACTCCTTATGCGCCTGATGGCGTGCGCATTATGGGCAAACCTGCTCTGCAAAATACCGCTGGTTTTAAAGCGGGTATGTTTGAAGTGCAGGATGAAGGTAGTCAGCTTTTGGCTTACTTACTCGCACCTAAACGTGGTGAGATGGTTGTTGACTTTTGCGCCGGAGCTGGCGGCAAGACTTTGGCCATTGGGGCGATCATGCGCTCTACAGGGCGTTTGTATGCTTTGGATACATCAGAGCGTCGTTTAGCGAATTTGAAGCCAAGGCAGGCGCGTAGTGGCCTTTCTAATGTGCATCCAGTGTGGATTGATAGTGAGAATGACGCCAAGATCAAACGCTTGGCCGGCAAGATTGATCGTGTCCTAGTGGATGCCCCTTGTAGTGGCATGGGTACCTTACGACGCAATCCTGACCTGAAATGGCGCCAGACCCCTACTGGAGTCTTGGAGCTCAATCAGAAGCAGATGAATATCTTGGCCTCAGCTGCACGCTTGTTAAAACCAGGCGGACGCTTGGTTTATGCCACCTGCAGCCTGTTACCCCAGGAGAATCAAGCCATTGCAGAAGATTTTCTGGCAAAACATCCTCAATTTGAGGCTGTTCCCGCAGCTGAAGTTCTTAAGCCATTGTTTCCTAAGGATAAATTACCGGTAGGTTGTAGTTCGGACAATCCTTGGTGGCAGTTATGGCCCCATATTCATGGAACGGATGGTTTCTTTGGCGCTGTATTCCAAAAGAAAGCTACTGCCCCAGTTACCAAGCTTGAAAAAGACGATGAAAAAGAGATCAAGGTCAAAAACAAGAAGACGCCTAAAGAACTAAAATAGAGTTTTAGACCTCTTTAGGGATTCCCTTTTGAATACAGCTTCAGTTTTTGATTTGCTCCTCCATTGGTTGGCTAATGGATATTTAGATTGGTCATGGTGGAAGATAGTTGTTTTCACTTTGGTAGTGACTCACATCACAATTGCTGCGGTAACCATTTTCTTGCATCGCTGCCAGGCTCACCGAGCTTTGGATCTGCATCCCATTGTTTCTCACTTCTTCCGTTTTTGGCTTTGGCTAACAACCGGTATGGTTACCAAAGAGTGGGCGGCGATTCATCGCAAGCATCACGCTAAATGTGAAACTGTTGATGATCCTCATAGCCCACAGGTTTTGGGTATTAATACAGTGCTCTCTCGTGGCGCAGAACTCTATAAACAAGAAGCAGCCAATCAAGAGACCTTGGATAAGTTTGGTCACGGCACTCCAGATGATTGGATCGAGCACAACATCTACTCCAAGTTTTCTTGGCAGGGCGTTGCCATCATGCTCATCATTGATGTGTTTTTATTTGGCGCGATTGGCCTAACAGTTTGGGCAGTGCAAATGCTTTGGATTCCGATTACTGCGGCCGGCATTATTAACGGTATCGGTCACTATTGGGGCTATCGTAATTTTGATTACGAAGATGCTTCCCGAAATATTGTGCCTTGGGGTATCTTGATTGGTGGCGAAGAGCTACACAATAATCATCACACCTTTGCAACGAGCGCAAAGCTGTCAAACAAATGGTATGAGTTTGATATTGGTTGGATGTATATCCAGATCATGAGTGCAGTTGGCTTGGCTACTGTGAAGAAGACCCCACCTAAGCCGGTACTGAGTGATTTACGTCCTGCCGATCAAAACACTTTAGAGGCCATCATTGCAAACCGCTATGAAATCATGGCTCGTTATAGCAAGACATTGCGCAACTTCTTTAGCAATGAAGTGCAACACATGCAAGTCTTGGCAACGCATTTAAGTGATGCGCGTACTTGGCTGGCTAAAGATGAAGCTCGCTTGACTGAGCAAGAGAAAGCAAAGCTTGAAGAGCTCATGGCGAGCAATGCTCAGCTTCGCAAGATGATTGAGATGCGTCGTGATCTCCAGGCTATCTGGGGTCGCTCTAACGCCACAAAAGAGCAATTGCTCTCCCAGCTGCATGCCTGGTGTCAGCGCGCTGAAGAAAGCGGCTTAACAAGCCTACGTGAGTTTTCGTTGAGATTGCGTCGTTACGCCTAAAGGAAAGATTTCTAACCAAGCGCTTGGAAGAATTTTTTGGATAATAAAAAACCCGCTGATGTAGCGGGTTTTTTATTTGCTGAAAGAAGTAATTACTTCAGCTTTGTTTCTTTGTAAGCAACGTGCTTGCGAATGGTTGGATCGAACTTCATGATCTCCATTTTCTCAGGCTTAGTACGCTTGTTTTTTGAAGTTGTGTAGAAGTGACCAGTACCTGCTGATGACTCTAACTTGATTTTTTCTCTGCCGCCTTTAGCCATTTCTGCGCTCCTTAAATTTCGCCACGTGCACGTAGATCAGACAACACAGCATCGATGCCGTTTTTGTCGATAACGCGCAAACCAGCATTGGTTAAGCGCAAGCTAATCCAACGGTTTTCAGATTCAACCCAGAAACGACGATTTTGCAAATTCGGCAAAAAGCGACGCTTCGTTTTATTGTTTGCATGGGATACATTGTTGCCAACCATCGGCTTCTTCCCAGTGACTTGGCAAACTTTTGCCATGACATAACTCCATTAATTGCGAAAAAAGAAGATTGTATCAGTCTCAGCCTATTTTCGGCTAGCCCTAAATGGCTTTGTTTGGGGGGAATTGAGCATAAAGGGGGTATCTAGGTAGAAAATTGCCTATCAAGTTAGCATTTACTATCCTTTAAGTCCAATATCCATAAGCCCAGAATCAGAAAAGGAGAAAAAACCGCTGCCACTCACAATACAGTGATCCAGGAGCTGAATATCTACCAGTTGCAAGGCATTTGCTAGTACTTTGGTAAGTTTTTGATCTGCTTCGCTCGGTAATGGATTGCCGCTGGGGTGGTTGTGGGCCACGATTAGGGCGCTCGCATTCTTAGCAAGGGCCTCCTTTAGGATTTCACGGGGGTAGATGGCTGTTTGGGCAATAGACCCCCTAAAAAGCTCATCACACTCAATCAAGTGAAGCCGGGAGTCTAAGTAGAGGCACAGAAAGACCTCATGGGGGAGGCGGCCAATTTTGGCCTGTAAAAACTCTCTGACGTGGTTGGGTGATGAAAAGATAGGGTCATGGGTCAAGCCATCCTCTAGACTTCTCTTAACCAGCTCATATGCCGCCTGAATTTGAGACCATTTAGAAAGACCCATGCCATGGAGGCATGTGAATTCTTCGGGAGTGCTGGCTAATAGTCGGGGGAGACTCCCAAAGTGATGCAGTAGATCCTTGGCAAGGGCAACAGCACTTTTGCCCTTAACCCCAACCCGCAAAAAGATGGCAAGTAGTTCTGCATCAGAAAGTGACGCTGCGCCATTTAAGCGCAGTTTTTCTCGAGGCTGCTCATTTTTTGGCCAGCCTGTAATGGGGGAATGCACAGCCAGCGCAGGCCTAGATACAATCACCTTATGACTAAGCTTACTGTTTTGCCTAATTCCTATCTGACCCTCAACTATCGGCTCACTTTGCCCAGTGGGGAGGATTACATCAACACTTTTGTCGATCGTCCTGCGACGGTTTTGATGGGGTCTGGACAATTTGCTCCTTGCTTTGAGAATGTACTGCTAGGTTTAGGTGTTGGTGAGAAAAAAAGTGCACTGCTTGCGCCAGAAGAAAGTTTTGGTGAGCGCAAAGAAGATTTAGTGCAATGGGTATCTTTGAAAGCGCTTAAAGAAGGTCGCGATGACGATGTGGAATTTAATCCTGGGGATGTGATTGAGTTCAATGCACCAGGCGGCGCTCAATACGCAGGTGTACTGCAATCGATTAATGAAGAGGGAGCCTGGTTTGACTTTAATCATCCTTTGGCAGGCAGACCGGTGACTTTTGAAGCAGAGATTGTGGCAATTTTGTAAACCATGAGCGACTTTAATAACCCAGAAATTTTGATGGCTCAGCCGCGGGGTTTTTGCGCGGGTGTAGATCGCGCAATTAATATCGTCAATGAGGCACTCATTCGTTTTGGCGCGCCAATATATGTGCGCCATGAAATTGTGCACAACGCTTATGTAGTCAATGAGTTGCGCGATAAGGGCGCGGTATTTGTAGATGAATTGCATGAGGTTCCCAAAGGCGGCATTGTTGTATTTAGTGCTCATGGCGTTTCTCAGGAAGTGCGCAAGGATGCTGAAGCGCGGGGTTTGCAGGTATATGACGCTACATGCCCCTTGGTTACCAAGGTTCACCTTGAGGTTGTCAAGATGTGTCAAGATGGCTTCACGGTATTGATGATCGGTCACGCTGGACATCCTGAAGTTGAAGGAACGATGGGGCAGGTGAAAGAAGGTGTTTTCTTGATCGAGAAAGTTGGCGATGTGGGTTCTTTGCCTTTCCCGCCCGATGAAAAGATTGCATTTGTTACCCAGACAACACTCTCAGTAGATGAGACAAAAGAAATTGTCGATGCGCTAACGATGAAGTTTCCCAATATTGTTCAGCCCCGTAAGCAAGATATTTGTTATGCCACTCAGAATCGTCAAGATGCTGTGAAATTCATGGCGCCTCAGGTTGAGGTCGTTATTGTCGTGGGAAGTGCGACAAGTTCGAACTCCAATCGCTTGCGTGAGCTTTCTGAAAAGCTCGGTGTTCCGTCTTACATGGTGGATTCACCAGATCAGTTGAAGTCAGAATGGTTCGCTGGAAAAAAACGCGTTGGCTTAACTGCAGGCGCATCGGCTCCAGAGAGCCTTGCGCAATCGATTGTTAGCCGGATTCAGGAATTTGGCCCAAGACACGTTCGGGCACTTGATGGGGTAGTAGAAGAAGTCACTTTTTCTCTACCCAAAAACCTAATTGGGTAGTGTTAGTCGACTTGCTTTAGCAGCTCACGCAGCATATTGCACATCTGACGAATTTCATCATCCGATACATTTAAAGCAGGCATAAAGCGTAACAAGTTCGGTCTTGGTGAATTAATCAGCAGTCCCTCAGGACTACGATCTCTGGCAAGATCAACTAGTTTTGGGCCAATATCTTTTCCAAGCATCAATGCGCGCAGCAATCCTTCGCCACGCTCACCTTCAAGATTAAATTCTGCACAAAGCTTGAGTAATTCAGACTTGAGCAATTCACCTTTAGATTTGACGCTATCTAAAAATCCTGGGGCTAACAGTTGCTCAATGACGCTAATACCAACAGCTGTCATGAGTGGGTTGCCGTTATAGGTCCCACCTTGATCGCCTGGCACAAAGCAAGCTACCGCATCTGTTGCCAATAGAGCTGCTAATGGAACACCACCACCAATGCCTTTACCTAAAGTCATGATGTCAGGCTCAATACCGTAGTTTTGGTAAGCAAAGAGCTTGCCGGTACGGCCGCAACCAGCCTGTACTTCATCAGCAATTAACAGAATATTATTTTCTTTAGTGAACTTGCGTAGCTCACGCATGAATTCTTGAGTAGTTGGAATCACGCCGCCTTCGCCTTGTACTGGTTCAAGCATGACTGCAACGGTTTTATCGGTCACAAGTTTCTTAACCGACTCTAAATCATTTAAATCCGCTTTAGGAAAGCCCGCTACTTGAGGAGCAAACATCGTATCCCAGTTTGGCTTTCCGGAGGCGCTCATAGTTGCTAATGTGCGACCATGAAAGCTGTGACCAAAGGTAATAATTTCAAAGGCGCCTGATTTGTTGAGTTGGCCCCATTTGCGCGCTAACTTAATGGCACCTTCATTGGCTTCAGCTCCGCTATTGGCAAAGAAGACTTTATTGAAGCAGCTGTTTTTAGTGAGAAGGTTAGATAAACTAATCATTGGTTCGTTGTAGAACGCGGGGCTTGGATTAATCAACTTCCTTGCTTGCGCATTGAGCGCTTCAATCATTCCTGGGTTGCAGTGACCTAAGCAGTTAACGGCCCAGCCTTGCAAGAAATCCAAATAGCGTTTCCCATTGTTATCCGTTAGCCATGAACCATTGCCCTCCATCATCACCACCTCTGGGCGCGGTGTAATAAACATGACTGAGTGGGTGTCAATAGTCTGAGTTGGCTTATTCATGCTGATCTGCTTGGCTTAAAAATGAAAAGTAAGGGTTCTAAAGTAATAACTCTATTATCTAACTGAATGGGTTTGCAGGCTCTAGGCTATTGCTAAATCAGCAGCGCTAGTAAATGAGTCGGCAAAGAATTCTTCCTCAGGCAGATGACATTTGGATGAAAAGTCATTTCTGGCGGCATTGACCATCACTGGGGCACCACAAGCATAGACCTGAAAACCCTTCATATCAAGATGGTCAGCCATCACAGCTTGATGGACAAAGCCAGTGCGACCTTGCCAGCCATCCTCCGCAAAGGCGTCTGAAATCACCGGGACGTATTTAAAGTCAGCAATTTCATTTTCCCAAGCTTTGCACAAATCACCTAAATACAGATCGCCAGGGCGACGTCCACCCCAGTACAAATGAATGGGTCGATGAATCTTTTTCACCCGCATTTGTTCGATGATTGATTTGATTGGGGCAAAGCCCGTGCCAGCTGCAACAAAAATAATTGGTTTCTTAGAATCTTCTCTTAAGAAAAAGCTACCCAAGGGACCTTCAAAACGAAGAATATCTTTTTCTTTTAATGCGGGCGTGACGGCACCAAACACAAAGTCAGTAAATAGGCCGCCTGGCAAATGACGAATATGCAACTCCAGTGGACCTTCTTGCTCAGGCGCATTGGCGATGGAGTAAGCACGTCGTTGGCCATCCTTAAGGAGAAACTCCAAATACTGCCCAGCCAGGAATTGAAAGCGTTCTGCAGCGGGTAGTTGAAGCTTGAGAATGGCGACATCATCACTGGGTTTGGTAATCGCGTTGACTCGGCAAGGCACCTTGCGAATCGCAATATCGCCCGCTCCTTGTACTTCACGAGCTTCAATCAGCAGGTCTGATTGGGGATGGGAGCAGCAAAACAGAATGCCACCCGCAGTCTCATCGGCCTTGCTCAGGGCGCTTTCACTATGCTGGTCATGAGTGACTTGACCTTCTAAAACTTTACCTTTGCAGGAGCCACAAGCACCATTTTTGCAGCCATAGGGCAGGTTGATGCCTTGACGAAGAGCGGCCTCCAGGAGATTCTCATCTGGATTGACGGTAAATTGTTTGCCGCTCGTTTTGAGCGTGACCTGATAAGACACTCTCATTCCTTTCAATAAATCGTTACGATGTTACTTATGCAATCTTTTGGTAAGCCTTCAATCCTGATTATTGGCTGCGGAGACATCGGTCTTCGGGTAGCTAAACAACTTTCGCGAAGCCACCGTGTCTTTGCGCTTACCTCTCAACAAAATCGCTTTCAGGAGTTGAGGGCGGTTGGCGCGATTCCTATTTTGGGTAATCTGGATAATCCAGAGTCTTTATGGCGCCTTAGCGGTTTAGCTCAAACCGTCATTCATCTAGCGCCACCGCAAAATGGTGGAAATCGTGATTGCCGAACCCGCAACCTTCTCCGAATTTTAGCCCAAGGCTCCAATACCGTCAGGCGCCTGATTTATATCAGCACCACCGGTGTTTACGGTGATCATAGGGGTGGAAAGGTGAGTGAGGCTACCCCAGTAAACCCCCAAAGTGAGCGTGCGCAAAGAAGGGTGGATGCCGAGAGGATTCTCCGTTTATGGGCGCCCGCCCATGGAGTGGCTTTGACGATTCTGCGCGTTCCCGGAATTTATGCAGCCGACCGCTTACCGATTGAGAGGCTTCAGGCGCAAACACCTGCATTACTGCCGGAGGAGGATGCTTATTCGAATCACATTCATAGCGATGATTTAGCGAGGCTAGTCTGCGCAGCGGTCTACCATGGCAAGCCTCAGCGCATCATTAATGCCTGTGATGGCGGCGAGACCAAAATGGGTGATTACTTTGATGAAGTGGCGGATGCATTTGGCTTGGAAAGACCAGTTAGATTGCCTGGCAGCGAGTTGCAGAAAATTGTTAGCCCGATGCTTTGGTCCTTTATGCGCGAGTCACGCAGGGTTACCAATCAGCGCCTACCGGAATTAAAAACACCACTACGCTATCCCAGCGTAGGACATTTTCTGAAAACTATTTCCAAGAATCCTTGAGGCTAACCGTACGGTTGAATACTGGCTTGCCAGATTTGGAGTCATTTTTGTCGGCGACAAAGTAGCCGTGACGCTCAAACTGGAATTGATCTTCTGCTTTGGCATCTTTCATGCAGGGTTCTAAGTAAGCAGCAATTGTTTGCTTTGAATTTGGATTGATCGATTCTAAGAAATTCTTGTCACCACTATCTGGGTGGGGGTCGCTAAACAGATGATCGTATAGACGCACTTCTGCAGGAATCGCTTCAGCCGCGCTGATCCAGTGAATATTGCCCTTGACCTTGTAGTTATTGGAGCCAGCAGTGCCACTCTTGCTATCGGGAAAGTGTGTCACGTTGACTTGGGTGACATTCCCTTGTGCATCGGTTTCAAAACCAGTGCATTCCACTACAAAGCCATGGCGTAAGCGAACGCGGCTACCAGGCTGGTCTCCAATTGGTGGATAAAGTCTGAAGAATCCCTTGATAGGCTCTTTCATAAAGTCATCCGCCTCAATCCACAGTTCGCGTGTGAAATGAAATTCACGATTGCCCCACTCTGGATGATTAGGATGGCGCGGTGCAGAGCAAGCTTCTTTTGCTGAGGCATCAAAGTTTTCAACGACGAGCTTGAGTGGCTTGAGCACTGCAGTAGCACGTGGAGCTCTGACTTCTAGATCATCACGTAATGCTTGATCAAGGGTGCTCATATCAATCCAGCTATCAGCTTTAGAGACGCCAATGCGCTCGCAGAACAAACGAATACTTTCAGGGGTGTAGCCACGACGACGGATGCCTACGATGGTTGGCATCCGCGGGTCATCCCAGCCCTCAACATGCTTTTCTTCTACAAGCTGCAGTAACTTACGTTTACTGGTGATGGTGTAGGTCAGGTTGAGGCGTGCGAACTCATATTGATGTGGTACCGGGTCTTTAAAGACACCCAATTCTTTTAATGAATTCACAATCCAATCGTACAAGGGGCGATTGTTCTCGAACTCTAGCGTGCAGATGGAGTGAGAGACATTCTCTAAGGCGTCAGAGATGCAATGGGTGAAGTCATATAAAGGGTAAATGCACCATTTGCTGCCCGTGCGGTGGTGATCGGTATGGCGGATGCGGTAAACCACGGGATCACGCATCACAATATTGGGATGCGTCATGTCAATTTTCAGGCGCAGTACATGCTCACCATCCTTGAACTTCCCAGCACGCATTTCACGGAATAAGGAGAGATTCTCTTCTGGGCTGCGATCGCGGTAAGGACTATTTTTTCCCGCTTGGCCAAAGTTACCTCGATTGGTATGAATGTCATCAGCACTTTGGCTATCGACATATGCTTTGCCATTCTGAATCAAGATTTCAGCAAACTCATAGAGGCGATCAAAATAATCGCTTGCATGATAAAGATGGGTTCCCCAATCAAAACCAAGCCACTTCACTGCTTCCAAAATACTGTCTGCGTACTCGACATCCTCTTTAACAGGATTGGTGTCATCTAAACGCATATTGCAGCGCGCACCTCCAGCTTGACTGTTGTAATCAGCAGCTAATCCAAAGTTCAGGCAAATGCTTTTAGCGTGACCAATATGTAAGTAGCCATTAGGCTCTGGTGGAAAGCGGGTGATGATCGATGGGATAGGCTCCCCAGCTAAATTGGTGCGCTGTGCAAAAGCCCCACTTGCCAAATCATGATCGATGATCTGGCGCAAGAAATTAGACGGTTCGGCTATAGCGCCGGTATTTGCTTTGGAAGGTTTGCTATCTTGGGACATAGCCACATTGTAGAGAAAACCCCCAGCCCATAAAGAAAAAGCCCGCAAACAGCTGCGGGCTCGTTTCTGTGAGGCGTAAAACTATCAGTCTTCGACGAAAGCCTCTTCGCGAGTCTTCTTAACCGCAGGCAGGGCCACGATCACCACCAAGAGGGCTGATGCAATGAGCAATCCCAAGGAGAGTGGGCGAGTCAAGAAGGTAGTGAAATCACCACGGGAAAGTAATAACGCGCGGCGGAAGTTCTCTTCCATCATTGGTCCTAATACGAAGCCCAAAAGCAATGGAGGCGGTTCGCAACCCAGTTTGAAGAAGAGGTAACCAATGATGCCGAAGGCAGCGGTCACGTATACGTCAAATACGGTGTTGTTTACGGTATAGACACCGATACAGCAGAAAACCAGAATGGCTGGGTACATGAAGCGATAAGGAATCTTTAGTAACTTTACCCAGATACCAATCAGGGGCAAGTTCAAGAGAATCAACATGACGTTTCCAATCCACATGGAAGCGATCAGACCCCAGAACAAGGCTGGGTTACTGGTCATTACTTGAGGACCTGGTTGAATGTTGTGAATAGTCATTGCGCCAACCATCAATGCCATCACTGCGTTTGGTGGGATACCCAAAGTCAACAATGGAATGAATGAGGTTTGAGCGGCAGCATTGTTAGCTGATTCAGGACCAGCAACACCTTCAATGGCGCCTTTACCGAACTCATGGCTGTACTTAGATGATTTTTTCTCAACCGAGTAAGCGCCAAAAGCAGCAAGTGCTGCGCCACCGCCCGGTAGGATACCTAGAATCGAACCAATCGTTGTGCCGCGCAAGATGGAGGGAATCATGCGCTTGACATCTTCCTTTGTAGGAATCATCGTGGTCATTTTGTTAAGGAAGCCTTCGTCCTCATCGGTTTTCTCAAGGTTACCCATGATCTCTGCGAAACCAAAGACACCCATCGCAACTGCAACGAAGCCAATACCATCGCTCAACTCAGGAATATCAAACGCATAACGCGAAACACCAGAGTTAACGTCAGTGCCGATCAAGCCCATTAGAAGGCCCAAGACGATCATGCCAATCGCTTTGATCAAAGAGCCGGATGCCAATACAACCGCACCGATCAAGCCCAAGATCATCAGAGAGAAGTACTCCGCTGGACCAAACTTAAATGCCAACTGTGAGAGTGGTGCAGCAAAAGCGGCCAACACTAAAGTTGCCACGCAACCCGCAAAGAATGAACCCATGCCGGCAGTGAACAATGCAACACCAGCTCGACCATTTCTGGCCATTTGGTAGCCATCGATCGCCGTCACCACCGAGGACGTCTCTCCTGGGATGTTCAACAGAATTGCTGTTGTAGAACCGCCGTACTGTGAGCCGTAGTAAATACCAGCCAACATAATTAATGCAGCGATTGGAGGCAAGGCATAAGTAGCTGGCAACAACATGGCAATCGTGGCGATGGGACCCAAGCCTGGCAATACGCCAATCAGGGTTCCCAATACGCAGCCGATCAGGCAGTACAGAAGATTTTGTAATGTAAACGCAGTATCAAAACCGAGAGCTAAGTTAGCAAATAAATCCATTTTTTAGTATCCCGGCTCGTTATTGTAAGAAGAAAGGCAGTAATGGGAACTGTAATTTCAGACCCATAACGAATACCGAGTAAGTGAAAACAATCAGAAATGTGGCATTGATTAAAGTGCCTTTCCAATGAAATTCATGACTTGCGCTGGCTGACATAAATACCAAAACGAAGACGGCTACGATAAAGCCCATCGTAGGCAAGAGGATGCCGTATGCAATGACGGATCCAGTAATGAGGCCAATAACCTTCCAATTGAAAGGAGGGATTTTTTCAATCGCTGCTTTAGCGCTGAGTGACTTCACTAGGATGAGTAAACCCAAGGCTGTCATGACTATGCCGAGCCAGAAGGGAAAGTATCCAGGACCCATTTTGGCCGCAGTTCCCATTGGATACTGGGTAGCCATGAAGGTGAAAAAGAGACCAATGACCATATACATTAGGCCAGCCCCAAAATCTTTTTGATTGCGGATTTCCAAGTTGCGCTCCTTAATTACCGACTTATTTGTCGATTTATTGATGTTGAGCGATTGTAAGGCAGGATATGGGGATCTTGTCTAGGGTTTGCCCTAGAGAGGTGCCAATGCGATAATTATTGCCATGAAAGTCTCCCAAATTCGCCAGGCCTATCTGGACTTCTTTGCCCAAAAAGGCCACCAAATCGTCCCTTCTAGCCCAGTGGTGCCAGGGGATGATCCAACACTGCTATTTACTAATGCGGGCATGAACCAATTTAAAGATGTGTTTTTGGGCTTCGATAAGCGCCCATATAACCGCGCTACGACTGCCCAGAAGTGCATCCGGGCCGGTGGCAAACACAACGATTTGGATAACGTTGGATACACCGCGCGTCACCATACCTTTTTTGAAATGCTGGGAAATTTCTCTTTTGGAGATTATTTCAAGAAGGACGCTATTCAATTTGCCTGGGATTTATTGACCCAAGTTTTCAAGTTGCCAAAAGAAAAGCTCCTAGTCACTGTCTATGCTGAAGATGACGAAGCTTATGAGATTTGGAATAAACAAATCGGGGTTCCTGCCGATCGCATTATTCGCATTGGAGACAACAAAGGCGCGCGTTACGCATCAGATAATTTTTGGATGATGGGTGACACAGGCCCTTGTGGACCTTGTACTGAAATTTTCTACGATCACGGTGAACATATTCCTGGTGGCCCTCCTGGAAGTCCTGATGAAGATGGTGATCGCTTCATCGAAATTTGGAATAACGTCTTCATGCAGTACAACCGCGACGAGGCCGGTGTAATGCATCCGCTACCTAAACCTAGCGTTGATACAGGCATGGGTCTTGAGCGCATTGCAGCAGTCTTGCAGCATGTTCACTCCAATTATGAGATCGACCTCTTCGTCAATCTCCTTAAGGCTTCTAAGGACGCGGTGGATGCGGCGGGTGGTGAAAACTGTGATGCACAAAGTCCTTCATTAAAGGTCATTGCTGACCACATCCGCGCATGTAGTTTCATTGTGGTCGATGGCGTCATTCCAGGTAACGCTGGTCGTGGTTATGTATTACGCCGCATTGCACGTCGCGCGATTCGTCATGGTTATAAGTTAGGTGCACGTAAACCATTCTTTTATCAGTTGGTACCTGCGCTTGTCAAAGAGATGGGCGAGGCTTATCCAGAGTTACGTGCAGCACAAGATAAAGTGAGTGAAGTCATTAAGCAAGAAGAAGAGCGCTTCTTCCAAACCATTGCTAATGGCATGGAAATTTTGGATGCTGCTTTAGCTGGTGGTGCAAAAGTAGTTGACGGAGAAACCGCTTTCCGCTTGCATGACACTTTTGGTTTCCCATTAGATCTAACGGCTGACGTTTGTCGTGAACGTGACGTTACTGTTGATGCCGAAGGTTTTGAAGTAGCGATGCAGAAGCAACGTGATCAAGCAAGAGCTGCAGGCAAATTCAAGGTAGCTCAGGGCCTGGATTACAAAGGCAAGCCTACGCAATTTCATGGTTATGACACCTTAAAGCATGAGGGCGCCAAAGTAACCGCCCTGTATGTAGATGGTTCTGCCGTTCCCTCTGTTAAAGCCGGTGATGCTGCCGTGATTGTTTTGGATAACACCCCTTTCTATGCTGAATCTGGCGGTCAAGTAGGTGACAAAGGCGAGCTGCGCAACGACAGTATTCGTTTTGTAGTTGAAGATACCTTCAAGATTCAGGCCGATGTATTTGGTCATCAGGGAGAAGTGCTTGAGGGCGAGCTCAAAGTAGGCGATGCAATCAATGCATTGGTAGACGCCCAGCAAAGAAACGATACGATGCGTAACCACAGCGCTACTCATATTTTGCATAAAGCCTTACGTGAAGTATTAGGTGATCATGTCCAACAAAAGGGTTCATTGGTGGATGCCACTAAGACCCGTTTTGACTTTACGCACAATGCGCCTATTACGGCCGAGCAAATTCGTCTCATTGAAGATATCGTAAATCAAGAGATTCTGGAAAATACCGCAACCTCAGGCAAAGTCATGTCTTTGGATGATGCGCAAAAGACTGGCGCCATGATGTTGTTTGGTGAGAAGTACGGCGATGAAGTGCGTGTGCTGGAGATCGGCTCTTCTAAAGAGCTCTGTGGTGGCACTCACGTATGTCGCACCGGCGATATCGGTAGCTTGAAGATTGTTTCTGAAAGTGGTGTTGCCGCTGGTATCCGCCGCGTTGAGGCTGTGACCGGCAATAACGCGCTGCATTTCTTGCAAGGTTTAGAAGACAAGATCAATGAAGCTGCGGCGATTCTCAAAACCCATCCTGGTGATTTGGTTAATCGCGTTGCGCAACTTCAAGAAAGCCTGCGTCAAGCGGGGCGCGATTTAGAAAAAGTGAACTCTAAGTTAGCTGCCAGCCAGGGCGATGAGTTGGCGGGTCAAGCCATTGATGTGAATGGTATTAAAGTCCTTGCTGCTCGAATTGATGGCGCTGATGCTGGCGTACTTCGTGAAACGATGGATGCCCTCAAAGCTAAACTCAAAACTGCTGCCATTGTGCTGGCCTCAGTGCAGGGCGATAAGGTGAGTTTAATTGCGGGCGTTACTGCTGATTCGATTGGCAAAGTTAAGGCAGGGGATCTCGTGAACTTTGTTGCTCAACAAGTAGGCGGTAAAGGTGGCGGTAAACCAGAAATGGCGATGGCCGGCGGAACTGATCCTAGTAAGCTGGGTGCGGCCTTGGACGGTGTTAAAGACTGGGTAGCAAGCAAATGAGTGAACCAGTGAATATTGCTTTTAATGCAGAGGTAGACGCGATTGGGATGAACTGCCCATTGCCTATCTTGCGTACTAAAAAAGCATTGGCAACGATGCAGTCAGGTGAGGTCTTAAAGATTAAGGCAACCGATGCGGGCGCCGCTCATGACTTCCCTGCATTTGCCAAGCAAACTGGCAATGAGTTGCTTGCAAGCACTACAGAGGGTGATGTACTGGTTTTCTTTATGAGGCGCAGATAAGAAAAATTCTGACGCTCATACCTCTTGGTAAGGGATCAAACAAAAAGGCAGAGATTAATCTCTGCCTTTTTTATTGCATTGAGAGATAGTTACTTTAAAGACCAGCTTTTTAAGTACTCAGCGAACTCTTCGCCAACCTCTTTGTGCCGTAGAGCAAAATCTACAGAGGCTTTGAGGTAGCCCAACTTGCTACCGCAGTCATAACGAACGCCATCATATTTGTAAGCAAATACGGGATCTTCTTTTAGTAATGCGGCAATGGCATCGGTGAGTTGAATTTCTCCGCCGGCACCAGGTTTTACATTACGAATGTGATCAAAAATCTTTGCTGAGAGCACATAACGTCCAACTACCGCAAGGTCAGAAGGCGCATCTACTGGCTTTGGTTTCTCAACGATGCCATTGAGGCGATAAATGCCTTTGCTGACCTCATCCCCTGAGACTATTCCGTATGAGCTGCTTTTGGCAGGATCGATTTTTTCCACTGCCAAAACAGATCCCTCTTGCTCTTCATACACTTTGAGCATTTGAGAGAGAACTGGCGGTTGCCCATCCAAAAGGTCGTCGGCCAAAATAACTGCAAATGGTTCATCACCAACTACTCTGGCAGCACATAAAACCGCATGTCCCAAGCCCAATGGTTCAGCTTGTCTAATGTAGATGCAGTCCACATTATCAGGTTTAACGCTGCGAACAAGCTGGAGAAGGTCCTGTTTGTTCTTTGCTTCTAGGGCTGCCTCTAACTCGTAGGCTTTATCAAAGTGATCTTCAATGGCGCGCTTGCTGCGACCCGTAACAAAAATGAGCTCAGTAATTCCAGCTGCAACAGCTTCATCAACAGCGTATTGAATCAGCGGCTTATCCACAACATTGAGCATTTCTTTTGGACTGGCTTTGGTTGCAGGCAAAAAGCGTGTGCCAAATCCCGCAACGGGAAATACAGCCTTAGTTACTTTTTTGGAGCCGAAATGGATTGACATGGGTAGTCCGTTCTTATCGTTTTTTATTTGAGACGCTCTAATTGTGCAACAAGCTTCTCATGATTTTGCTCAAAGCCTGTAAGACGCTGTTTTTCTTGGGCAACAACCTCAGCTGGAGCACGTGCCACGAAGCTTTCGTTGGTCAATTTGCCCTTGGCTTTATTGATTTCATTAGCCAGACGCTCAATTTCTTTGCCAAGACGAATACGCTCAGCAGCAACATCTACTTCAATCTTGAGTAGCAGTTTGATATCGCCCACCAAAGCAATTGGCGCACCCGGAGCGTCTTTTTCTAAAGCAGATTCATCGCTGTAGATTTTGACCTCAGTTAATTTAGCAAGCGCCATGAGATAAGGAGTCGCTTTTTCCAGGAAATCTTTTGGACCGCAGATCCAGAGCGGCACTTTTTGACCGGGAGGAACCTGCATCTCGCCACGAAGATTTCTACAGGCGTCCACAATTGCTTTGATCTGCGCAACCCAGACTTCACTCTGCTCATCAATCTTTTCAGGCTGAGCAACAGGATAAGGTTGGAGCGCAATGGTTTGTTTTTCTTGCTGGGCTAAAACTTTTCCGGATTTAGGGCCAACAGTTTGCCAAAGCGTTTCGGTAATAAATGGAATTAAAGGATGCGCCATGCGCAAAATGGTTTCCAAAACACGCAATAGGGTGCGGCGGGTTGCACGTTGTTGCGCTGGTGTACCAGTCTGTAACTGCACTTTAGCAAGCTCTAGATACCAATCGCAATACTCATCCCAAACAAATTGGTAAATGCTGCTGGCAATATTGTCAAAGCGATAGGCCTCAAAACCTTTAGCTACCTCGGCTTCTGTCCTTTGTAGTTGAGAAACGATCCAACGATCAGCCGGTGAAAAACCCAAATAGCCATCAGGGCCGCATTGGTTATCACAAGGCGCAAAGCCATTGTCTTCATCGCCACCAGGGCAATTCATGAGCACAAAGCGAGTGGCATTCCAGAGCTTGTTGCAGAAATTACGGTAGCCTTCGCAACGCTTTTGATCAAAGTTAATATTGCGACCAAGCGAAGCTAAAGAGGCAAAAGTAAAGCGTAGGGCATCAGTTCCAAACGCAGGAATACCATCCGGAAACTCTTTCTTTGTTTTCTTGCTAATACTCTCAGCCTGTTTTGGATTCATGAGGCCGGTAGTTCTTTTGCCTACCAACTCCTCAATCTTGATGCCGTCAATCAAATCGATTGGGTCCAAGGTGTTGCCTTTGGACTTGCTCATCTTCTGACCTTCCGCATCGCGCACTAGGCCATGCACATAGACAGTGTGGAATGGTACTTTTCCAGTGAAGTGGCAGGTCATCATCACCATGCGTGCTACCCAGAAGAAGATGATGTCAAACCCAGTCACCAAAACAGATGAAGGCAAGAAGTGATTTAAGGCAGGCGTTTCTTCTGGCCAACCTAAAGAGCTAAATGGCACTAAGGCAGAGCTGAACCAAGTATCTAGAACGTCAGGGTCACGGTCGAGTTTGCCGGTGTAACCAGCTGCAACAGCTTTCGCTTTAGCCTCTTCCTCAGAGCGCCCTACAAAAATTTGCCCATCATCGCCATACCAAGCGGGGATTTGATGGCCCCACCAGAGCTGACGGGAGATACACCAGTCTTGAATGTTCTCCAGCCACTGCGTATAGGTATTGATCCAGTTTTCTGGAACCAGCTTGATATCACCTTTGGTTACCGCATCCAAGGCAGCACCAGCAATCGAGGAGCCTGGTTGATACTTATTATCGGGACTAGGTTTAGACATCGCCACAAACCATTGGTCGGTGAGCATGGGTTCAATGATGGTTTGGGTGCGATCACCGCGTGGCACCATTAATTTATGTGGCTGAACTTTATCCAATAAACCAGCAGCCTCTAAATCAGAAACGACTTTTTTGCGTGCAGCGAATCTTTCCATGCCTTGATAGGTGGCCGGAGCATTCTCATTAATTTTGGCATCCAAAGTGAGGATGTTGATCATGGGTAGTTGATGACGTTGACCTACTGCATAGTCATTAAAGTCATGTGCGGGAGTTACCTTCACAACTCCAGTGCCAAAGTTCAAGTCAACATAGTCATCAGCAATGATGGGAATCTGACGATCACACAAAGGTAAGTTTACTGACTTGCCGATAAGATGCTTGTAGCGCTCATCTTCTGGGTTCACCATGACAGCAACGTCGCCTAATAAGGTTTCTGGGCGGGTAGTGGCAACAGTGAGGTGGCCAGAGCCATCGGTCAATGGATAGCGGATGTGCCACATTGATCCATCTTCTTCTTCGCTCACTACTTCTAAATCAGAAACTGCCGTACCCAAAACAGGGTCCCAGTTCACTAAGCGTTTACCGCGATAAATCAAGCCTTGTTCATGGAGGCGGACAAAGACTTCGACTACTGCTTTGGACATCTTGCTGTCCATCGTGAAATATTCTTTGCCCCAATCGATCGAAGCACCTAAGCGACGAATTTGGCGGGTAATTGTGTTGCCGGAAGTTTCTTTCCACTCCCAGACTTTTTCTAAAAACTTGTCACGACCCAAATCGTGGCGAGACACTTTTTGCGCATCGAGTTGACGCTCCACAACAATTTGAGTCGCAATACCGGCATGATCGGTGCCCGGTACCCATAAAGTATTTTTGCCTGACATGCGAGCATGACGAACCAAGCCGTCCATGATGGTTTGGTTAAAGGCATGGCCCATGTGCAGGGTGCCAGTCACATTTGGAGGCGGCAACTGAATAGAAAAGTCCCCCTTGCCCTCATCCATGGTGGAGTCGGCGATACCTCGGCGTTCCCACTCTGGACCCCAGTAGGCCTCTATCGGGGCGGGTTCGTAGGATTTGGCGAGCTCATCCGCTGAGCTGGCCGCTGGTGAATTAGGGGTATTTGAGGCATTTGGCATAAGAGGCAAATTATAATTGGGCTGATGTACTCAGACTTGCTCGCGAACCTCAATCCAGAACAGCGCGAGGCAGTGACCCTCCCGCCCGTCTACGAAAATGGCCAAGCCCAATCAGCCTTGATTTTGGCTGGGGCAGGGAGCGGCAAGACCCGCGTCCTCACCACCCGTATAGCCTGGTTGATTCAGACCGGTCAGGTATCCCCTATTGGCGTCCTAGCGGTGACCTTCACCAATAAGGCTGCCAAGGAGATGATGCTCCGCCTGAGTGCCATGCTGCCAATCAATACGCGGGGGATGTGGATTGGTACCTTTCATGGTCTTTGTAATCGTTTATTGCGCGCTCATCACAAGGAAGCGGGTTTACCGTCGACTTTCCAAATCTTAGATACCCAAGATCAACTATCGGCAATTAAACGCCTGTTGAAGGGTTTAAAAGTCGATGATGAAAAATATCCTGCAAAGCAGTTGCAATACTTTATTGCCCACGCCAAGGAGCGCGGTCAACGCGCAAAAGATTTAGCGCTTGGTGATGATTTCCAAGCCAAGATGGCGCAACTGTATGCGGCTTACGATGAGCAATGCCAACGCGAAGGTGTGGTGGATTTTGCTGAACTCTTATTGCGCAGTTATGAATTACTTAAACATAGTGAAGCGATTCGGACTCACTATCAGGAACGCTTCCGTCATATTTTAATTGACGAGTTTCAAGATACCAATGCTTTGCAATATGCTTGGCTCAAATTGTTATCGGGTCATGACGCAAGTCGTATTAATGTCAGCGGCATGGGTAGCAGTTCCGTGTTTGCGGTGGGCGATGATGATCAAAGTATTTATGCATTCCGTGGCGCCGACGTTGAAAACATGCGTCTCTATGAAAAGCAATACCACCCATTGATGGTGAAGTTAGAGCAGAACTATCGCTCACACGGCCATATTCTAGATACGGCAAATCACCTGATTGCGAATAACTCTGAGCGCCTTGGTAAAAACCTGCGAACCGATGCTGGTCATGGCGAGCCAGTCCGTATTTATGAGGCGCCTAGCGATCATGCTGAGGCAGCTTGGTTAGTGGATGAGATTAAGGCTTTAGTCAATAGCGGAATCAAGCGCACTGAAGTAGCTTTGCTCTATCGCAGCAACGCACAGTCACGCATTATTGAGCACGCATTATTTTCTGCGGGTATTCCGTATCGTGTGTATGGCGGTTTGCGTTTCTTCGAGCGCGCTGAAATTAAACATGCACTCGCTTATTTACGCCTGCTCGAAAATCCGAATGACGACACTTCATTCTCTCGGGTCGTGAATTTTCCAACCCGTGGAATTGGAGCAAGATCAATTGAGGCCTTGCAAGATGCCGCCAGAGCGCAACAATGTTCTTTATATTTAGCTGCCTCTACTTTAGAAGGCAAAGCCGGCGCCGCACTTAGTGGATTTGTGCGTTTAGTAGATCACATGCGTGAAGCTACGCGTCACAACACTTTGCCAGAAACAGTCGAATTTGTAATTCAGAATAGTGGCTTGATTCAGCACTACCTCTCTGAGCGTGAAGGACAGGATCGCGTCGAGAACTTACAAGAATTGATTAATGCTGCCACTGCTTTTATTGCTGAAGAGGGTTATGGCCAAGATGCGGCCGCCGCTATGTTGCCGGGTGAGAATGCTCCAGGCGTTGTAGAGGTTTCACCTTTAGCGGCCTTCTTATCCCATGCTTCATTAGAGGCTGGTGACAATCAAGCTCAAGCAGGGCAAGATGCCGTCCAATTGATGACAGTGCACTCAGCCAAGGGCTTAGAGTTCACCTCGGTATTTATTACCGGCCTTGAGGAGGGTTTATTTCCTCATGAGAACAGTGTGAATGAGCAGAATGGCTTGGAAGAAGAGCGTCGCTTAATGTATGTGGCGATTACACGTGCCAAGGAACGGCTTTATCTCTCGCATACTCAATCGCGGATGCTGCATGGCCAAGTGCGTTACAACATGCCTTCCCGCTTCCTAGAAGAGCTTCCATCCGATTCATTAAAATGGCTTACTCCTAAAGCAAGAGATGCACGCTGGGGCGGCGGAAACTCAAGATCAGGATCTACTTGGCAAGACGGTTATACCCGTCAACGCGAATATGAGTCGAATGACTTTTTTGATTCAGGCTCTGAACGTCAAAGACCAGCGAAGCGAGTTGGTTCAGCTTCGATGGAAGTGAAAAGGTTAGCCTCCCCACCTCGTGGCAATTATCCATTCACCATTGGGCAGAATGTCTTTCATACGAAGTTCGGTGAAGGGCGCGTGACTGGTTTAGAAGGCGTAGATGCCGATGCAAGGGCGCAGGTTAATTTCAAGCGTCACGGTATCAAGTGGCTACAGCTGAGTATTGCGAAGCTTGCTGCGATTGACTGATAAATCAATTAAACAGGCAACACCACTTCATCTTCTGTGAAGCAAGCTTTCCAAGTCGCATAAAAAGAGCAGTGCATTATCGTCAAACCCGCCATGGAAATTGGGGCGATGATGAACGAGGCTGCCTGCCCCAGATCAAGCGCATCAAAAATCATTCCCACTGTTAGCGGAATAGCAATCAGAATGGCGCTCCAAATAGCTAGATACAGAAAGAACGCGGCTTTGTTGGCCCAGCACGCTAATGCGCTAGAGAAGAGTGCTTGTGGCACAGACATATCGGCCCATGCAACTAAGACTGGTGAAAACCACATCAACATCGCTACTGGTATGTACAGTATCGCGCCAAAGCAAAGCACCAAGTAAACCTGACGTAAAGCCTCGGGCGTGATGGGTTTATCACTAGTCATCAGTGGAAGCAGTAATTCAAAGTCAACTAAGAGACTTAAGATAAAGCTGAGCAACAAAATCATGCCGGCATACACCAGGCCTAATTGCAGAATTCTTTTTCGCACGATAGGACTAGACCGCAGGACTATCAAATAGACCATCGGCCTAATGCGCTCCTTTTGAATGCCTTGGCGGCAAGCGGTCATGAATCCAACCGAAAGAGTTGGCGTGAGCAGAAGCACTGCAAAGACGCCAATCACTGGAATGACGACTGCTAGCTGCGCTGCAAAGACGTACATAAAGACCAGCATTAAAAAGCCCAAGGGATTTTGTTTAAAGAGCCAAATGCCTTGTCTAATCCAGGTGTAGCCTTCTTTGGGTGCTACGGAATTCAGTTTCATAGTGAGCGGCGACTTAAAAGAATACGTTCAAAGTGCATAGGGTCATGTGGGGTAAGCATCTGCGCATCGCGCGGCAAATAGAAGTCCCAGAGTCTTGAAACCCAGAAGCGTAAAGCGGCTGCACGCAACATGAGTGGCCAGCTAGCTTGCTCTTCTTTGGTGACAGGGCGAACCGACTGATAGGCTTTCATGAAGGTGTCTAAGCGAACAGGATCTAAATCTTGCTTGTTATCAGCAAGACACCAATCATTGGCAGTGACGGCGATATCAAATAGCCATTTATCAGTGCCAGCAAAGTAAAAATCAAAGAAGCCACCCAAATGATCTTGAGAGAAATCAGATCCTTTGGGATCAAATAAAACATTGTCGCGGAAGAGATCACAATGACTCGCCCCTTGCGGCAATCCATCATAGGTGCCTGAGGCAAAAAATTCCTCTTGAGTTTTTAACTCATGAGTAATGAGTTCTTTCTGGGGCGTGCTTAAGTGTGGCAATACCGAAGGTATTGTTTTCTGCCACCAAGCAAGGCTACGAAGATTCTCTTGGGATTTTGGAAAATCTTTTCCAGCCAAATGCATCTTCGCCAGCATCTCGCCAACGAGCGCGCAATGATTGGTTTCCGGTTGGAGCCTGGAAAGGCCTGGTAGCTTGGTAACAATGGCTGCCGGCTTGCCTTTGAGGGTAAAGAGAATATTGCCCTGCTTGTTTTCAAGCGGTTTGGGTACAGGCACACCTTTGTTTGCTAGGTGGCGCATTAACTCTAAATAGAAAGGAAGTTGTTGCGCAGACAATCTTTCAAAGATTGTTAAAACATATTCTTGCTTCTTGCCATCCTTGGTGGTATCTAAGAAAAAATTAGAGTTTTCAATACCACCATGAATGCCACGAATTTCAGTGGCTTGGCCGATATCAAAGTCTTGAGAAATCCATTGAGAAATATCTTCAAGCTCGATCGGGGTAAATACAGCCATAAATCAGTAAATGCTTTTTAAATTAAAAGGGAATGCTGACGCTTGGAACGCTAATCAGATCTGTTTCTTTTGGAGGCCCTGGCATCACGGAGGTGGGTGGTGCCATTTCATAGCTGGTGTATGGCGTTTTTACATCTACCTGTGTTGGAGAATTGGCATCCTTATATTCAGTAACAGTGGTGCCATTTTTGTCTTTGTACTGATAGTTTGGTTTACGTTGCTCCGGGGCATTCATCGCACCACTTGCACTCACTGCAGGTGCGAGTGGCTGGTTATTGATACGGTTTAATTCCGATGGGCTCAGTGCCTGGCTGTTATTCTGAGCTTGGGCTGAAGTGGTACCAAAAAGTCCAAAAACCACCAAAAAACTCATTAGGGTTAGGCTTTGACTCATTGAGTGGCTAATTAAGTTCGTTAAATAATGCATTTTTTCACCTTTTCAAGCCTACTCTCGGGCGGTTCCTTAACCAGACCTGTAGGCAATTCACAACTAGATTGTACGATTGCGGTATGACTAAACATAGACTCTTGTTGGTAGACGGTTCTAGCTACCTCTATCGCGCCTTCCACGCTATGCCAGACCTCAGAAATGGGGCTGGAGAGCCCACTGGGGCTATTTATGGCATGGTGAATATGATGCGCCGGGCCAGATCTGAGCTCAAGGCCGACCATATTGCCTGTGTTTTTGATGCTAAAGGGAAGACCTTTCGCGACGAAATGTACTCAGAATACAAGGCGCATCGCTCCCCCATGCCTGAGGATTTGGTTAAACAGATTGAGCCAATTCATGCCATGGTGAAGGCTTTAGGTTGGCCCGTATTGATGGTCTCCGGTGTTGAGGCGGACGATGTGATTGGAACTTTGGCTTGCCAAGCTACGCAAGCGGGTTGGGAAACTATCATCTCCACGGGCGATAAAGATTTGGCGCAATTGGTAAATCCTTCAGTCACCCTCATCAATACGATGACAAATGAAAAGCTCGATATTGAAGGTGTCAAAGAAAAGTTTGGCGTACCACCAGAATTGATTGTGGATTATTTATCCATCATCGGCGATACCGTTGATAACGTGCCAGGTGTTCCGAAGGCGGGACCAAAGACAGCCAATAAATGGCTGGCGGAATTTGGTAATCTCGATAACTTGATGGCAAATGCCGATCAAGTTAAAGGCGTAGTTGGTGAAAACTTGCGTGCTACGCTTTCCTGGTTGCCGCAAGCTCGTCAACTCATTACGGTAAAAACCGACTGTGATTTATCGCCTCATTTACCAGGTTTAGACGACTTGCATGCCAAGTCTGAAGATGCTCCTTTATTGCGTGAATTATTTGAGCGCTATGCATTTAAGACTTGGTTGCGTGATGTAGAAAAGCAGCTCACAAGCCCGGATAGTATGGCTGAGCCAGCAAGCTTTGATTTGGCAGGTAGCCCAATTTCTTCCTCTGAGGGCGGAGCAGATAATGAAAAAAAGATGCGCGTGATTGCTAGTTCGCCGACTAGAGATTTGTCACAAGAAACTCGAGACTCACAAGATGCGGTCGAGCGTCACTACGAATGCGTAGTGGACGAGGTAAGTTTAGAGAAGTGGCTAAAGAAGATTGAGGCATCTGAATTAACGGCAGTTGATACGGAAACTACTAGTCTTGATGCGCTTGCGGCAGAACTGGTTGGGATTTCTTTATCAGTAAAGCCGGGCGAAGCTTGTTACATTCCAGTTGCTCACCGCAACGGTGAGGTGCAGCTTGATCGTGCCCTAGTACTCGCGCGCATGAAGCCTTGGTTAGAGAGCGCAACGCATTTAAAGGTGGGTCAAAACTTAAAGTACGACGCCCATATTTTTGCAAACTATGGCATTACCTTAAAGGGCGTGGCATTTGACACCTTGCTGGAGTCTTATGTGCTTGAGTCACACATGCCCCACAATATGGATAGCTTGGCTGAACGTCATCTGGGCATGAAAACCATTCGCTATGAAGAGGTGTGCGGCAAAGGTGTCCACCAGATTGGTTTTGATCAAGTCGATCTCCAAATTGCAACAGACTATGCGGCAGAAGATGCCGACATTACTTTGCGTCTGCATTTGGAGTTGTGGCCACAGATTCAGGAAAACTCAGGCCTGCTCTATATCTATGAAAAGGTAGAGATGCCCGCTATGCGTGTGCTCGGCATCATGGAGCGTAACGGCATTCGGATTGATTCAGCATTGTTGTCCAAACAAGGCCAGCAGGTGGGTAAACGTTTGCTTGAGTTAGAAGGCGAAATTCACAAGCTAGCAGGACAGCCCTTTAATATTCAGTCACCTAAGCAGATCGCAGAAATTTTATTTGGACAACTTGAGCTTCCGGTAATTAAAAAGACGCCTTCAGGTGCACCCTCTACCGATGAGGAAGTGTTGCAGAAGTTAGCGGAAGACTATCCCTTGCCTGCGCGTATTTTGGATTACCGCAGTTTGGCAAAGCTAATGTCCACCTATATTGAGAAGCTTCCTCGCATGGCCGATCCCAAGACGGGTCGCGTTCATACAAACTTTTCTCAAGCTACTGCAGTCACAGGTCGCCTGGCATCAAGCGATCCAAACTTGCAAAATATTCCAGTGCGCACAGAAGAGGGTCGTCGTATTCGTGAGGCCTTTATTCCAGCAGACGGATGCAAATTATTGTCGGCGGACTACTCCCAAATTGAGCTGCGCATCATGGCGCATATTGCCGAAGATGAAAATCTCTTAACGTCATTTAAAGAGGGTAAAGACGTCCATCAGGCAACTGCAGCAGAGATTTTTGGTATCCCATTGGATGATGTTAATTCTGAGCAACGTCGTTACGCCAAAGTCATTAACTTTGGCCTGATTTACGGTATGAGCGCTTTTGGATTGGCTGGCAACTTGGGCATTGAGCGCTCTGCTGCGCAAAACTATATTGCTAAATACTTCGATCGTTATCCTGGGGTGGCTCAATATATGGAGCGCACCCGTCTCGAAGCAAGAGAGAATGGTTATGTAGAGACGGTCTTTGGGCGACGTCTTTGGTTGCCAGAGATCAAGGGCTCTAATGGTCCGCGACGCCAAGGTGCTGAGCGGGCAGCAATTAATGCTCCAATGCAAGGTACCGCAGCTGACTTAATCAAATTGGCCATGATCGCAGTTGAGGATTGGCTTGAAAAAGAGCAGCTCAAGACTAAGCTTCTACTACAGGTGCATGATGAGTTGGTTCTAGATGTGCCTTTTGATGAGCTTGAACTAGTGCAAGCTAAATTACCTGGTTTGATGTGCAATGTCGCCCAGTTAAAGGTGCCTTTGGTGGTTAGTATTGGGATTGGCGATAATTGGGAAGAGGCGCACTAAGTATTTAATGAGAAATGCAAGCCAGGAGACCAGGTAATGAGTAAAGACATTCAAAATAGTCGACGCAATTTTATAAAAACATCTGCAATTGGTGCGACTGCTATTGGGGTTGGATTTGTGGGAGCCTCTGAGCCTGTGATGGCTGCGGCTATTGAAACCGATTTCAAAGGCATCAAAGCTGGCGAGCAGATGATTCCCGTAGGCAGCTTTCAGTTGCCCGCATATGTCTCACGACCTGAAAAAGCTAAAGGCTCTTTGCCCATCATTATTGTGGCGAGCGAGATTTTTGGTGTACACGAATATATTGCGGACGTCACAAGGCGTTTTGCGAAGTTGGGATATCTTGTGATTGCCCCAGAATTCTTTACTCGTGCAGGCGACCCCAATACTTACGGCACTATTGCCGAAATTCAATCCAATATTGTGGCTAAGACTCCGGATGCTCAAGTCTTAAACGATCTGCAAGCTGCTTTAGTGTGGGCCGGCAAAAATGGCGGTGACTTGAAGCGTGTCGGCGTTACTGGCTTCTGTTGGGGCGGACGTATTACTTGGTTGTCCGCAACCTTACCCCAGGTGCGTGCCGGTGTAGCTTGGTACGGTCGTCTCATCGGCGAGAAGACTGAGGGTAGCCCCAAACACCCTGTAGATATTGCTGCTGATTTAAAAGCGCCGGTGCTCGGCTTGTATGGCGCTGCTGATACCGGAATTTCTTTGGAGAGTATTGATCAAATGCGCGCCGCTTTGGCGCAGGCTGCTCCCAAGAATCCTGTTGCCAAGGCTTGTGAATTTGTGGTTTATCCAGATACCCCCCATGCATTCCATGCTGATTACCGTGCTAGCTATCGTGAAGGCCCTGCGAAAGATGGTTGGGAAAAATGTATTGCCTGGTTTAAGAAAAACGGAGTGGTGTAAGCGCGATGACTGTTTTACAAAGCATCCTCCTAGTGACTGCGTTAGCGGGAACTGCTAGCGTCTTGGTGGCTGCAAGCTGTTCTTTGGCCATGCTCTCCAAGATGGTCAACAATATGGTGAGCCTATCGGTCGGCATTTTGCTAGCAACCGCTTTGCTCCACTCCTTGCCTGAGGCATTTAGCATGGAAGGTGCAAAACCTCAGTTCTTATTTGCTACTTTGCTTGCTGGGTTATTGGGTTTCTTCTTGCTTGAGAAGATCGCATTATTGCGACACGACCACCATCACGAAGGTGATGGTCACCACCACCACCATGGGCATGATGCAGAAAATGCTGGGCGTAGTGGCTGGATGATCTTGGTTGGGGATGGCATTCATAACTTCGTAGATGGCATCTTGATTGCTGCAGCCTTTATGGCCGACTATCAAGTGGGTATCTTTACCGCCATCGCCATCATTGCCCATGAAATCCCGCAAGAGATCGGCGATTTCATTGTCTTGTTAAATGCTGGCTTTTCTCGCACACGAGCCTTGTTGTACAACTTTATCTGCGGTTTATCAGCAGTAGTGGGTGGCGTATTGGCTTATTTCTTCTTGGAAAAAGCACACGCAGCGATGCCATATTTATTGGTGGTCGCTTCTAGTAGTTTTATTTATATTGCGGTGAGTGATCTCATCCCGCAAATGCACCGTCGCCCACACTGGGTCGAGTCTTTACGTCAGATGGTCTTGATTGCTTGTGGCGTAGGGTTTGTAATCCTGCTGTCTCTATTGCACTAACAAGCTTTAAAGTTCAACAGGCCTTTTGGGGTCTGCGCACCATTCGCTCCAGCTACCTGCATACAGGCGTGAGCCTTTAAAGCCAGCCAGCTCCATCGCTAGAAGGTTGTGGCAAGCGGTGACGCCAGATCCGCACTGATGAATCACTTCAGAGGCCTTAGTGGTCCCGAGGAATTCTGAAAATTCTTTGAATAACTGCTCAGGAGTTTTGAATGCAGTCGCATTGAGATTATTTTTAAAGAAGCGATTCATCGCCCCCGGAATATGCCCGCCAACTGGATCCAGCGTTTCATTTTGACCATGAAAGCGATCTTCAGTACGTGCATCGATAATTTTGTTTTTCTTTGTCTCTAGATTAGCCACCACTTCATCAACTAGAACCAGCCCCGCATAAGGCATCACTCCAATGGCTTCGGCGCAAGGGGTAGGCGCTCTTGGAATAGAACCCATAGGACCATTCCAAGAATCTAAGCCGCCATCTAGTACCCGAACATTTGCGTGCCCTGTTGCCTTGAGCATCCACCACAAACGACTGGCATACACAGAGCCTTGTTTGTCATAGGCAACTACTAAGGTATTGGGGTTGATGCCCAAGCGCGTTTTAGTTTGAGCCCAGCCTTCTGGACTGGGCAAGGGATGTCTGCCGTTCGTGCCAGTCTTGCTTCCTGAAAGATCTTGATCGAGGTCTACATAAATGGCACCAGGAATATGACTTTCTTCGTAGGATTTTTTGCCGATCAGTGGATCGACTAAATCAAAGCGGCAATCACAGAGCAATACATTTTCACCACTATTAATGATTTCTTCTAACTGGTTAGCTGAGATTAGAGGAGTCATGATGCTTCCTATTTTTTGTGATGAGGGATATTAATAAAACCGTAAAGCCTGTCTTGATTATGCGCCTTCGAAGTTCATAACGCGGCGATACCATTCATGAAAATGTTGCATGCCATCTTCCATTGGGCTTTGATATGGGCCTACTTCATTAATGCCGCGGGCAAGTAGGGCTGCTCGACCCTGATCCATGCGCTCAGCAATTTCATCATCCTCGATGCAAGTTTCCATATAGGCAGCACGTTCTGCTTCCACGAATTCACGCTCAAACAAAGCAATTTCTTCTGGATAGTAAAACTCAACAATATTGCGCGTTTTACCAGGACCCATTGGGTGCAGTGTTGATACGCACAGAACGCCTGGGTACCATTCCACCATGACATTGGGATAGTAAGTAAGCCAAATAGCACCATGGCGTGGGGCTTTGCCGTCAAATTGACGAAGTACAGCTTCATGCCAGTTGCGATAGGTTGGTGAGCCTGGAATTTGTAAATCTTTGTGAATGCCCACGGTTTGAACGCTATGCCAATCACCAAACTCCCAGTGCAGATCTTCGCAAGAAACAAACTTTCCAAGACCTGGATGAAATGGCACGACGTGATAGTCCTCGAGATAAACCTCGATGAATGTTTTCCAGTTGTAGTTGCATTCATGCACTTCAACATGGTCAAGAATGTAACCTTCAAACTTGAGATCATCTGCAACGCCTAGTTTGGCGAGGTCAGTGCGTACGTCGCGTGGACCTTCAAATAACAAGCCTTGCCAATTTTGTAGCGGGGACTTACCAAGATTTAAACAAGGCTTATCTTCAAAGTGAGGGGCGCCTAATAAATTGCCGCCTAAGTCATAAGTCCAGCGATGTAGTGGGCAAACAATATTGTCGGCTTTACCGCGACCATTGAGCATCAATGCTTGACGATGGCGACAAACATTGGAAAGAAGTTCTACGCCAGACTCATTGCGAACAAGGATGCGGCCTTCGTTTTCTGCGCTTAAGGTTTGATAGGAGCCGATTTCGGACACCATTAGTTCGTGACCAACATAGCCAGGACCCTGCTTAAAAAGCAGTTCAATTTCTCGCTGATACAGGTCAGCGTCAAAATAGGCCGAAACCGGCAATTGCAAATTGGACGGCGCAAGCTTCTGCGCGGTAGCCAGATTAGTCATTCTCCCCACCCCCGAAAACGTCAGCCGAAGCTAAGCGGAATAACCAATCCAACCATCGACGGATCGATATTGGAAAGGAAGGGGTCGATTATACCCATCCAAACGGCTTCTCGCTTTAATATATAGGGCTATCCGTGTGGGAAATTAGAGGGAAATAGCTTATGCCAGCCAAGAAGTCAGAAAGTCAAAAACCTGGTCTCGAGGTCCAAATTGACCCCGATTTGCGCTATGAGCAAGCCGTTAAAGAGCTTGAAAAGCTCATTTCGGATATGGAATCTGGCAAATTTTCCTTAGAAGAAACCTTGTTAGCCTATCAACGTGGCGCAGCCTTGCTTAAACATTGTCAGGGAATGTTGGCCCAGGTTGAGCAACAAGTTCGAGTGTTCGAGGCTTAATTGGGCGCTGCTTTTCAATTTCAGGAGTGGATTGCTTCTCATTCCGAGCGAACTGAGTTGGCGTTAGATCGCTTGCTCGATTCCGCGCAAACTACGCCGCATCGTTTACATGAGGCTATGCGTTACGCAGCGCAAGGTGGCGGCAAGCGTATTCGTCCCTTATTGGTTTATGCCGCAGGCCAACTTGGCAATAATGCCGAAAGTAGCGAATCATTGGATGCTGCGGCTGTAGCAATTGAATGTATTCATGCTTATTCATTGGTACACGATGATTTGCCATGCATGGATGATGATGACTTGCGTCGCGGTCGTCCGACAGTGCACAAAGCTTTTGATGAGGCAACAGCATTACTCGTTGGTGACGCACTGCAAACCCGCGCCTTTGAAATTTTGGCCAATGCAAATGGTGATACGCAAGTTCGCCTCAACATGATTTCTGCATTAGCGGCTGCCTCTGGCTCACGCGGCATGGCGGGTGGTCAGGCAATTGATTTAGAAAGTGTTGGCAAGAAATTAGACCTGGATGGTCTAAAGCAAATGCATGCTATGAAAACAGGAGCTTTGTTGTCATGCGCTGTGGAATTAGGCGGTATTGCTGCCTACCTAAATCTAACGCAAATGGCGCATTTGAAAAGTTATTCAAAGTCCCTGGGATTGGCCTTTCAGATTGTGGATGATGTGCTGGACGCCACTGCGGATAGTCAAACCTTGGGTAAGACAGCTGGCAAGGATGCTGCTGCCAATAAGCCGACCTATGTGACCTTGATGGGTTTAGACTATGCACAGAAGCAGGCTAAAGAGTTGCAAGAAACAGCAATCGCAAGCTTAGATAGTTTTGGTGCATCTGCACAAGCATTAAAAGATTTAGCTCTCTTGGTTGTCAATCGCGGCAAGTAAGAGATCAATAAGAGCAATAAGAGAAATTCATCAGTACAGATTATTTAGGTTCAATGACTTTATATTCCATTAACTCCCCCGACGATCTTAAAAAGCTCTCCCGCGAAGAGCTACCAGCTTTAGCTGATGAGTTGCGCGAGTTTGTCTTGGATTCTGTATCCAAGACGGGTGGACATCTGTCGTCCAACTTGGGAACGGTGGAGCTCTCTATTGCTTTGCACTACGTATTTGATACCCCGCACGATCGCATTGTTTGGGATGTTGGACATCAAAGTTACCCACATAAGATTCTGACTGGTCGTCGTGAGCGTATGGGTAGCTTGCGTCAGCACAAGGGCCTATCAGGCTTTCCACATCGCTCTGAAAGTGAGTTTGATGCTTTTGGTACCGGTCATTCATCTACAAGTATTTCTGCAGCAATGGGTATGGCGCGTGCGTTTCAAACCAAAGGCGAGCGCCATGTCGCTGTAGCAGTCATTGGCGATAGCGCGATGACCGGCGGTATGGCTTTTGAGGCCATGAATAATGCTGGTGTGTATGACGACTTGCCGCTGGTAGTGATTTTGAACGACAACGACATGTCGATCTCGCCTGCCGTGGGTGCCCTCAATCGCCATCTGGCTAGATTACTTAGTGGCAATATTTATTCGGCGACAAAAAAAGGCATTGATAGCGTTTTATCAATTGCGCCCCCTTTGCGTGAATTTGCTAAACGCCTTGAAGATCACGCCAAAGGAATGGTTTCTCCATCGACAATCTTCCAAGAGTTTGGCTTTAATTATTTTGGCCCGATTGATGGTCATGATTTAGATGCTTTGATTCCGATGCTGCAGAACGTGCGTCGCTTGGCTTTAGAAGGTCGCGGGCCCCAGTTCTTGCACGTGGTTACTAAAAAGGGTCAAGGCTATGAATTAGCTGAGGCTGATCCTGTGCTCTATCACGGCCCTAGTAAATTTAATCCTGAAGAGGGCGTCAAAAAATCAGCCGCCAGCAAAAAAACGTTTACTCAAGTATTTGGAGAGTGGTTATGCGACATGGCTCATGCAGATCCTTTATTGGTTGGCATTACTCCAGCCATGCGAGAGGGCTCCGGCTTAGTTGAATTTGAGAAGAGTTTCCCTAAGCGTTACTACGACGTCGGTATCGCTGAACAGCACGCGGTCACTTTTGCAGCCGGTATGGCATGTGAAGGCATGAAACCAGTAGTGGCTATTTACTCCACTTTCTTGCAGCGCGCGTATGACCAACTTATTCATGATGTAGCGATACAGGATTTACCGGTGTTGTTTGCATTAGATCGCGCTGGTCTCGTTGGTGCTGATGGCGCTACCCATGCCGGCGCTTATGACATTCCATTTTTGCGTTGTATTCCGAATATGCTGGTGATGACTCCAGCAGATGAATCTGAATGTCGTGACTTATTAACGACTGCTTTTCATCAGCCACATCCAAGCGCAGTGCGCTACCCGCGTGGCGCAGGTATTGGCGCTATTCCGTCTAAAGAATTACGCACTCTGCCATTTGGTAAAGGTGAGATTCGTCGCAAATCCACGGCGCCTGCTGGTCAACGCTTGGCGATATTGGCGTTTGGTACCTTGCTCTACCCAGCGCTCGAAGTGGCCGAAGGGATTAATGCAACAGTGGCCAATATGCGCTTTGTGAAGCCGCTCGATGTGGATCTCATCCAATCGTTAGCAGCCGATCATGATTATTTTGTGACGATTGAGGATGGGGCTATTGCTGGCGGTGCTGGTAGCGCTTGTTTAGAAGCGCTCTCGAATCTCGGTATTCATAAACCCCTCTTGCAATTAGGTCTTCCCGATCAATTTATCGAGCATGGTGACTACAGTCTGCTGATGACCAAGTGTGGCTTGGATGTTGAGGGTATTGCCAACTCCATCAAACAGCGTTTTCCAGCAATATTGACTGTAAATTCAGCGCTGGTAGGCAAATAAGCCCGTTTTGCCTGAAAATAGAGCTATGAATGACTTGAATCCCGCCTTTCTGAAAGCCAGCGCAATGCCTGACGTGCAATCCACTTTGGATGAGCGCGCACTGCCTATTGAGCAGGTTGGTATTCGTGGCGTACGTCATCCTCTGACCATTCGCAGCAAGACGGGTAACTTTCCATCGGTTGGAACTTTTGAGATGGATGTGGCATTGCCTGCGCATGTAAAGGGTACACACATGTCTCGATTCATGGCGCTTCTCCAAAAACAAGATGCAGCCGTGGATAGCACCACCATTGTTGCCTTAGTGCGCGATATGTTGCCTTTGCTTGATGCTAAAGAAGGCCACGTACAATTTACTTACACGCACTTCGTTAAAAAAGCAGCACCGGTTTCTGGTGTGGAAAGTTTGATGGATTATGAAGTGACCTGGATGGCAACAGCCAAGCAAAATACAACAGGTAGCGCTGATATTGAATTGGGTTTGCGTGCACAAGTTCCAGTAATGAGTTTGTGCCCTTGCTCAAAAGAGATTTCTGAGTTCGGCGCTCATAATCAACGTTCACATGTCACTATGACTGTGGCATTAGATTCCAAAACGCAGATGACAGTGGAAGATTTAGTTGCTGCTGCTGAGAGTGAGGCATCTAGCGAATTGTGGGGATTGCTGAAACGTCCTGATGAGAAATGGGTTACTGAGCATTCTTATAGCAACCCGAAGTTCGTAGAAGACTTAGTGCGTGACGTGGCCGGCAATCTCAAGGCAGATCAGCGTATTCGCTCTTTTGTGGTTGAGGCTGAGAACTTTGAATCTATTCACAACCACAGCGCATTCGCCAGAATTAGCCATCAGAAATAGGCAAATTCAGATAGGCAGTAAATCTATTTCAGATTATTGCTTTGCAAATCCCAGCGGGGTTTGATGTCAAAGGCTCCAGATGTTGTGGAGCCATTATTTTTTTCGATCATGCGAAGTGCCCCAGCAAAAGCAATCATCACGCCGTTATCGGTGCAGAGTTCAAGCGGTGGGTAATGTACCTCAAAACCATTGTGTTTCGCTTTGTCATTGAGTGCGGCACGTAGTTGTAAATTGGCACCAACGCCACCTGCGAGCACTAAATGTTTGCAAGCCGTTTGTTTGAGTGCTTTTTCGGACTTGCTGACAAGAACTGCCACGATGGAGTCCACAAAACTTCTAGCAAGATCCGCATGAAATTGTGCGACCTCTGAAGGATTCGTAATATTTTTTTCTGCAAACTTTTTCACTTGATTGAGGACGGCCGTCTTTAATCCCGAGAAAGAAAAATCTAAATCACCAGAGTGCAGCATGGGTTTAGGTAAATCAAAAATACCTGGGCGACCTAGTTCTGCCAACTTAGAAATAGCTGCACCACCCGGGTAATCCAAGCCTAGTAATTTAGCCGTCTTATCAAAGGCCTCTCCCGCCGCGTCATCCAAGGTTTCGCCAAGCAGCTCATATTGACCAATTCCTGAGACCTTCATGAGTTGCGTATGGCCACCAGATACCAGCAGGGCGATAAAGGGGAATTGAGGGGCGGTTTGCCCTAAAAGTGGGGAAAGTAGGTGTCCTTCGAGGTGATGTACCCCTATAGACGGTAAATTAAGACCTTGCGCTAGGGATTTAGCAAAAGCGCTTCCTACCAGGAGGGCGCCAGCTAATCCGGGGCCCTGAGTGAATGCCACTGCATCAATATCAGCCAATTTGAGGCCAGATTGGGTTAAGGATTGGTCTAAGAGGGGTAAAACACGACGAATATGGTCGCGGGAGGCTAATTCGGGGACAACGCCCCCATAGTCCCGATGCATGGCGATTTGAGAGTGCAGACCCTGGCCCAATATGCCCTGGAAGGCCGGTTTACCCTCTTCCCAAGGCGTGGTGTTGTATAAAGCCACCCCGGTCTCGTCACAAGAAGTTTCTATTCCTAAAACAATCATTTTTTTACTTAGCCGTGCTAGAATCGCAATTCAGTTAATTTTTCGATATCTATCGAGCATATACGAGTTAAATAAGTATGACTACAGTCCGCCTCCGCGAAAACGAACCATTTGAAGTGGCATTGCGCCGTTTCAAGCGCACCATTGAAAAGAATGGCCTTTTGACAGACTTGCGTGCACGCGAGTTCTACGAGAAGCCAACGGCTGAACGTAAGCGCAAAAAGGCTGCAGCTGCTAAACGCCATTACAAGCGTATTCGCAGCCAAATGTTGCCTAAGAAGCTTTACTAATAGAATTAAAAGCTCTCCTCACCGAGAGGCTTTGAAACCCGCTGACGGTGAAACGCAGCGGGTTTTTGCTTTTTGAATTGCCAAATACAACTAGATAGCTATACAGCTAGATATATTCAACATTAGGAATCAAGCCATGACTTTAAAAGATCAAATTACCGAAGATATGAAAAACGCTATGCGCGCTAAAGAAGTTGAGCGCCTTGGAACGATTCGTCTTTTGTTGGCAGCGATTAAGCAACGCGAAGTCGATGAGCGCATTGTGGTTGACGATGCTGGCGTGATCGCAACAGTTGAAAAAATGATTAAGCAACGTAAAGATTCGATTTCTCAGTTTGAGAAAGCCAATCGCGATGATTTAGTGGCGATTGAAGCTGCCGAGATGGTGATTTTGCAAACGTATTTGCCTGCCCAGTTATCTGATGCTGAAGTAGAGGCTGCGGTGGCTGCTGCCGTTGCTTCGACTGGCGCTGCAGGCCCACAGGACATGGGTAAGGTCATTGGCGTACTTAAAGGTCAATTGGCTGGCAAAGCAGATATGGGTAAAGTATCTGGCTTGGTAAAAGCCGCATTGGCGAAGTAAGTAAACACAGTAGCTAGTCAAGAAAGCAAAATCCTTTCATACTGGCTACATGGCGCTCATTCCACAATCCTTCATTGCCGATCTTTTAAATCGGGTTGATATCGTTGATGTGGTTGGGCAGCACGTTAAGCTAAAAAAAGCGGGCGCGAACTTTCAGGGTTTGTGCCCCTTTCATTCAGAGAAGTCTCCCTCATTTTCAGTATCACCCACTAAACAGTTTTATCACTGCTTTGGTTGTGGCGCTCATGGCTCTGCCATTAGCTTCTTAATGGAGTATTCCGGGCTTGGATATGTAGATGCCATTGAAGATCTTGCGCGTTCTGCAGGATTGGATGTGCCTCGTGAAGAGCGCACTGCAAATGATGTGGCAAGACAGCAGCAAGCAATGGCATTAAGTGAGGTGATGAGCGCAGCTGCGGATTGGTATCGCCAACAACTGAAGGGCAATACTAGGGCGGTTGAGTATTTAAAAGGTCGTGGACTTACTGGTGAGATTGCTAAGCGTTATGCCTTGGGTTATGCGCCTGACGGTTGGCAGGGTCTTGAAGCGGTATTTGGCACCTACTCTAATGATGAGGTTGCCAAGACTTTGCTAGAGGGTGGCTTGCTTATCCAGAGTGAGCAGTCCGAAGGTGCAAATGTAAAGCGCTACGATCGTTTCCGTGACCGCATTATGTTTCCTATTCGTAATCCCAAAGGTCAAACCATTGGTTTTGGTGGACGGATTTTGGATCAAGGTGAACCAAAGTATTTAAATTCTCCTGAGACGCCATTGTTCTCAAAAGGTAATACGCTCTATGGCTTGTTTGAGGCCAGACAAGCGATTCGTGCCCAGGAATATGTTTTGGTGTGCGAAGGTTATATGGATGTTGTTGCGCTTGCGCAATTGGGATTCCCTAATGCGGTTGCAACACTGGGTACAGCTTGTACAGCAAACCATGTACGCATGTTACTCAGACAAACTGATAAAGTAGTTTTCTCATTTGATGGTGACTCCGCTGGTCAACGTGCGGCACAGCGCGCACTTGAAGCATGTTTGCCGCTCATGTCTGACGATAAAGAAATTCGCTTCTTATTTTTACCGACAGAGCATGACCCTGATAGCTATGTTCGTGCTTATGGTGCACCTGCTTTTGAGAAGGTCATTAAAGAAGCGATGTCTATCTCTAGCTTCTTCTTCAAGGTTGTTAGTGAGGGTCACGAGCAAACTACTCCAGAGGGTCGAGCCCATACCCATCATGCCGCTAAGCCGCTTTTACTCTCGATGCCTCCCATTGCTTTGCGTACGCAAATTCTGCGCGAGCTCGCGATTCGTACCAATACCACCCCTGCAGAACTAGAAGCATTTTGTGGTTTAACAGTAGCGCCTGCACCTGTTCGACAAACTACTTATCAGCCAGCACAGGCGCGCTATCAAGGTGGCCAAGGCAGCTCAAATAGCCAAAATAATTTTTCTAATAATGGCAATCGTCAAGGCGCGCCTTGGCAAGCATCCAAAGGTTCTGCAAAAAGAGTTGCCACTCAAAATATTGAGCCACCCAAAGCACCAACGGATTTAGCCGAGCAAATGCTGCGAGTGATTATCCAGTTTCCGCATTTAGGAAAAGCTTTAGATCCTAACAAGCGCGAACTAGCATTGAAGGCGGCAGAGCAGAGATCTGAAAAAGCCCACGCTTTAATGAAGGACCTTTTGTCACAGTGTGACTTGGTTGAGTTGATTCCAGGCGAGGGCAATAAACCAGCGATCGCAGGTGCCGGTGCATTTGCCATGTTCCAAGATCAACTCTCTCGTAGTGAGTTGGCTCCTCTGTATGAGGTCCTGAGAAATCGGGTAATGGGCTCTGATTTAGAGTTAGAGGGTGCAGCTGCTGATCTTGAGGGGGCATTCAAAAAGCTGGAATTAACCCATCTCAAGCAGGAAATGACCGAAATCGCCCAAAAGATCTCTGGAAGTTCCGCTTCCGAGCAAGACAAAGCCCGTTATCGGGAATTGGGCGAAAAGCTGAAATTCTCCTAAGAATTTACTGAAACACCCCTAGAAATTCCCCAAAATTACCCCATATTTTTATGTGATGCAGGGGTAAAAAAGTCGCAATCGACTATAATCCTCTGTTCCCAAGAAAAAACCGATTTAATTCAGCCACTTGCGCTTTATTTTGATGAAATTTGGGGTAAGTGGGTAAGTGAGTTACTACGGGGCTGTGTTTCATCAGTCGATATCAACAACAGTAATGTGAGTAAGTGCTAATAAATGCCGAATACCAAGACCAAAAAACCAGCTCCAAAAGCGAAAGCTCCAGCTAAACCAGTAAAAGCCGCTGCAAAACCAGCGGTCAAAGCAAAAATCCCAGCTAAGTCAGTAAAGGCTGCCGCGAAACCAGTTTCTAAAGTAAAGGCACCAGCTAAGGCGGCCCCAAAAGCGAAAGCTCCTGCTAAGCCAGTAAAAGTTGCTGCTAAACCAGCACCGAAAGCGAAGGCCTTAGCAAAGCCAGCTCCAAAAGCTAAAGCACCAGTTAAACCGGTGAAGGCTGTCGCAAAGCCAGCCCCTAAGGTTGCAGCTAAAGCGCCAGCAAAACCAACAAAAGCAGTTGCAAAGCCAACGGCAAAAGTGCCGGCAAAGCCAGTTGCTAAAGCCCCTGTGAAAACAGCAAAAGCAGAAGTCAAAGTTGAGCCAGTAAAAAAAGGTAAAGCTGCACCTGCACCTAAGGCTGAACCAATTAAAGATGCAAAAGAAGTTAAAGAAACCAAGGGTAAAAAAGCCAAGGTTGCTGAAGTTGAAGTTCCAGCAGTTGAGGATGAGAAAAAGCGCGGCCGTAAAGCCAAGGCGGATGCTCCTGCAGACAATGCAGAGCCAGTATTAACGGATCGTCAAAAAGCACGTGAGCGTAAGGCTAAAGAGAAGGCACTCTTAAAAGAATTTGCAGCACAGCAGTTGGGTACAGAAGAGCAGCAAGAGTTACGTCGTGCTCGTTTGAAGACTTTGATCAAGATGGGCATGTCCAAGGGCTATTTAACCCATGGCGAGATGAATGACGTGATGTCTGACGAGTTGTCTGATGCGGATGCATTAGAGACTTTGATCAGCTTGCTCAATGACATCGGTATTACTGTTTACGAACAAGCGCCCGATGCTGAAACCTTAATCCTGTCTGACAACACAGAAGCTGCAGCTTCCGAAGAAGAGGCTGAAGAAAAGGCTGAAGCTGCTTTATCTACAGTTGATTCAGAATTCGGACGCACTACCGATCCAGTACGTATGTATATGCGTGAGATGGGTACAGTTGATTTGCTGACTCGCGAAGGCGAGATCGTTATCGCGAAGAAGATTGAAGCCGGCCTCAAAGATATGGTGATGGCTTTGGCTGCTTGCCCTGTAACGATTGCGGAGATTCTGAGCAACGTTGACAAGATTACTAGTGGCGAGATGGAGATTGATCAGTTTGTTGATGGTTTGGTTGATCCTAACGCAGAAGATATTAAGCTTGGACCTGAAGAGCCAGAAATTGATCCGGATGCCGAAGAGGGCGATGAAGAGGGCGGCGAAGACGAAGGTGGCGGTGGTAGCGGTGCTGCAACAGCGAATGCTAAGCAATTAGAAGAGTTAAAGCAGATTTCTTTAGAGAAGTTTGCAATCGTTCGTACACAGGCTGACAAGATGCGCCGTGCGTTTGATAAGGATGGTTATAACTGTCCTGCGTATCTGAAGGCACAAGAAGCAATTCGCGCTGAGTTGCTTGGTTTCCGTTTGACAGCGAAGAGTGTTGAGAAGTTATGTGACACCATGCGCTCACAAGTGGACCAGGTATGGAAACTTGAGCGTGGCATCGTGAGCTTGTTGGTAGACAAAGTTGGCGTTAATCGTAGTGAAGTATTAAAAGACTTCCCTAAGATGTCCATGAATTTGACTTGGACTGAGAAGTTGCTCAAAGAGAACAAGCCTTACAGCGCACTCTTGCAACGTAACGTCCCTGCAATTCAAGAACTTCAACAGAAGTTGATTGATATTCAGAAGAATGTTGTTATTCCACTTCCAGAATTAAAAGAAGTAAACAAGCAGATGATCGCTGGCGAGAAGCGTGCCCGTGAAGCGAAACGTGAGATGACAGTAGCCAACTTACGTTTGGTAATCTCCATTGCCAAGAAATACACCAACCGTGGCTTGCAGTTCTTGGACTTAATTCAAGAAGGCAATATCGGCCTGATGAAAGCAGTAGATAAGTTTGAATACCGTCGTGGCTATAAGTTCTCTACCTACGCAACATGGTGGATTCGTCAGGCAATTACCCGTTCGATTGCTGACCAGGCCCGTACGATCCGTATCCCTGTTCACATGATTGAGACGATCAACAAGATGAACCGTATCAGCCGTCAGATCTTGCAAGAAACTGGCCATGAGCCAGATGCTGCAACTTTGGCGTTGAAGATGGAGATTCCGGAAGATAAGATTCGCAAGATCATGAAGATTGCTAAAGAGCCTATCTCCATGGAGACGCCAATTGGTGACGATGAAGATTCTCATTTGGGCGATTTTATTGAAGACGGCAATACATTGGCTCCAGCTGAAGCAGCATTGCATGACTCTATGCGCGATGTGGTGAAAGACGTTCTTGATTCATTAACACCACGTGAAGCAAAAGTATTGCGTATGCGCTTTGGTGTTGAGATGAGCACTGATCACACCCTCGAAGAAGTCGGCAAACAGTTTGACGTTACACGTGAGCGTATTCGTCAGATCGAAGCGAAGGCTCTGCGCAAGATGCGTCATCCAAGCCGTAGCGACAAACTCAAGACCTTCCTCGAGGAAGATTGATTGTCTAGCACTTCGATATCGTGAGTCCTTTATAAAAAAGGATTCACGATCTGCAGTCTCTTATCAATTACTTGCCGGTGCTGCATATCTTCTGAGTACAGTTTTTCGCATCCTGCTTGCAAAGCCGCAGCAATAATCATTGAATCATAGTGATGGTATCCATATCGCCTGGACACCATCAATCCAGTTTCAAAAGTATCTATATCAAGCGATCTTACGTTGAATGTAGACGTAAATAAATCTAAGAATTCATCCAGCTCACCATTAGATATTTTTATTTTTCTAATGCTAGCAGAAGTAAATTCATTAAGCACTTGAACGCTTATTACGTTCGATTGCTGTAAATTTTTAGTAACCCAGTCTGCTTTTTTGGTATCTGATGATAGTAAATAAAGTAGGGTATTGGTATCAAAAAATATCTTCTTAGCGTTCATTCAATTCAGATCTATCAAAGTGAAAATCAGCGGGCATGCGACCACGAAATTTTCTCAAACTTTGAAGCCTATCCTGCAAGGAAGGTTTCTTCTTAACTTGGAAATGCTTTTTATCGGCAACATGGACCTCAATGTCGTCCCCTTCTTTTAGCTCTAAAAATTCGACCACTTGAGCTGGTAGACGAATGGCAAGGCTGTTCCCCCATTTTGATACGACCATGATTGTCATCTCCTTTAGATATACATATAATAATGTATATCTAAATAAAAACCAACATTTCAGCAAGTGCATACCAATCAATCATTTGAAGAGCCCCTTCAATTACAATGAGTGGTTAGGGCCCATAGCTCAGTTGGTTAGAGCAGAGGACTCATAAGAAAGAAGCCCTAGGGGTCTTGTAGTTAAGACCTCAATGATTTCAAGAGGTTAGTGGTTGATTAGGTGGTCAAAATTGCTTACACACCGCTTACACACCAGAGCAAAAACCGAGGTGTGTAGTAAATGCGGTTTTTATGTGGTTTTGAAGCGGTAAGCACCCCTCAAAAGGTGTGTAGTAAAAACAGTTTTAGGGCCCATAGCTCAGTTGGTTAGAGCAGAGGACTCATAGCGAAAGTTGTGCCTTATGCGTGGAAACTGCATAAGGGATGGTGTCAAATTCGGAGAAAGCTAAATGTAGCCAAAAGCTGCACAAGCTAACGCCGAGCGAAGCTTAGTAAGAAATTACTTTGAACGTGTAGAGACTAGACGGCACCCATCTAAGTTCAGATGTTAAGTTTGAATATGATGAAGGCATAGTCCAGGGAGTTGTGAAAGCAACACAAACCGGAATCCTTTGGTCCCAGGTTCAAGTCCTGGTGGGCCCACCAGAAAAGCAAACCCTCATCAGTAATGGTGGGGGTTTTGTCTTTTTGAGCGTTACTTTAAGTAACAGTTTTATCAAGCTAGTGAATCTGCCCACTCGATGCAAATTCTCTCAGAGCATTACCAGGTGTGATTGTACTTTTGTAAAGTGGTCCACAGGGAGTATCGGCCATCATCATAGAGAGTGAGTAGCAATCATCTGCATAATGCATGGACTGATAGCCTTCTAGGTGATAGGTGAACATATTCAAAATACCAATGATGCTGCGATTAGTTGATTTGCAATACACCACTTTATCAAGATGATCTAATTCCTGTTGCATAAAAGCTTCACTTACACCTTGAGATAGCAAGATCTTAAATAGGTATTGTGGGAATCGTTCTACCAAGTTCGATGCTGGGGCTAGAGGCATCAACACTGGTAGCAGGGTTCTTTCATTTACAAATAAGGCTACCTGTGGTTTTGAAAATATTGCCTTAGCATACCAATTACCCAAAATATTGTCCCCCTTCCCGGCGGGTTCGTTGACGCCTGAAGGTACCCAATCTAATAATTGTTTTGAGCAGTGTAAATAAAACATTGGAAAGTATCTCTTGATTAGGTCTAAGGTCGCCTTACTTTTTACCATATGTAGTATCAAGTATTTGAATTGTATTGAAACCCATAAATCCAAGCGTTACTTTAAGTAACGCTTGTCCCTTCGTAGTACCCCATAAACACCCCAATAATCACCATATATAGCCATACTTTCTTTTGGCTAAATTGACCTGAATAATTCAGCCAACTTGGTTGCTCTAGCTGGGACTCTGAAGCTAAAGTATATGTATGGCAATTAAAAAAGAAAGTACACATCAACTCATACACCGTAACCTAACCCTCTATCAACGCGAGCATAGTGCCGTATGGCAATGTCGCTATAAGGTGGATAACAAGTGGATACGGGCAACTACAAAAGAAACCCAAATTGACTTAGCGGTGAATAAAGCTAAAGAGCTATTGGTAGAAGCAGAAATACGTAAGCGCTCCGGCATCCCAGTGGTAACTAAACGCTTTAAGGATATCGCTATGTTAGCTATTGATCGCATGGAGCGAGACTTAAAGGGTGGCTTGGGTAAGTCAATCTACAAAGACTACATCCGTATTATTAATGAGCATTTCATACCCAGTCTTGGACAAAGGCTTATTACCAATATTGACTACGATGCCCTGCAGCAGTACTACGATGATCGTGAAGCTAAGTATGGCTTGGCGCTATCAAATAGCAATCGCAAAACCCAAAATGCTGCATTCAATCGAGTCTTTGATGAAGCTATTGTTAGAGGTTATCTAACTGAGAGTAATCGCCCTAAGTTAGATGGCAAGACTAAAGAGAGTGTTCGTCGTCCTGCATTTGAATTGCATGAGTTAAGAGCGTTATTAAAACTACTGGGTCCATACATAGAATCAGGCAGAACGAAAGATGTGCGTGAACGAAGAGAGATTCTGAGAGACTATGTGGAGATGTTGGTAGATACAGGAGCAAGACCAGGAATTGAGTTACTTGATATGAAATGGAAGCAAATCCGTTTCATGATGAACCCTATTAGTACGGTCACAGATCAATTGGATGAGGATGGTGAAGTCATTGAAGTGCACAGCCTAAACCGAAGTTGTGAGATGACGGTTAAAGGTAAAACAGGGCAAAGACAGATTATTGGACGCTTACCTAGTATCAGAGTCTTAGAGAGAATAGCTTTGCGAAACTATGGAGTAGCTAGCTCAATTAAAGATCCTTTGGCTGAGCTGATTAAACCCACTAATGATGACTATATCTTTAGAACCAAAGAGGGCAGGGATTTAAGTGATGTCTTAAACCATATGTTTGACGGCTTCTTAGCAGACCATGGTTTATTGATTGATCCCAAAACTAATCAAAAGCGGGTGTTCTATAGCCTACGCCATACCTATGCCACGTTAGCACTTACCCACGATCTGGTGCCTATTCATACATTAGCTAAGCAGATGGGTACAAGTATATTAATGATTGAGCGGCACTATAGCCATTTACAAGTAATACAGGCTATAGAGCAATTACGTGGAGCTACAACTAGAAAGCTGATTGAGGCGGATAGTAAGGCGTCTGATAATTATCCTAGTAAGAAGCAGGCTGAACGGGAGTTACGGGCAGCTTAGATTGGTTACAAGCGTTACTTAAAGTAACGCTTACGATCCAGAACTCTCGCGACCAACGGATTAAAAGAGTTGTTTTAGCGCCAACAGTCTCAATGTAACACAAAAATACACAACATAAAATCTCTTTAAATTCACAGTTTATTTGGCCGGTCGGGTGCAATTTTTACTCGGTCCGTCAATTGGTTTCGACAACAGTTTGTCGAGTACATCGACTGATTTCATATTGACTTTGAGTGGTTAAGCGCAGCTTAGGGATCAATACACTGCATCATGATCTCCGACATTGATTAAAACAATTTCATTGTCAGAGATGATCATTTCAATGGTGACTCGATATTTCAAGTTAATTGAAATACTTTGCAGCCCGTCGAGCCTTCCCGATAAACCATGAAGGCGAAGTGAAGGGTGGTGCGGATTGAGTTCTAGTAGCTCTAATGTTTTTTCGTATTGACTTTCTACATCAGGATGACGCTTTAGAAATTTAGCGGCACGCCGGTTGTATTGCTCAGTAAAAATTAACTGCCAACTCACTACGTTGACTTATTAATTTGTTTGAGGCGTTTAATGTGGTGTGCTACTGTTTCTTTGACAAAGCGCCCTCCTGCTAAATCCGCCTTTGATTCGGCTAGAGCAGCTTCGAGTTCGCATTCGCGCAAATACTGGTATTGCTGCTGACTCATCACCACATATTTGATCTGTCCGCGTACCGATACCGGCGCTTCAAGTTGGCCCAGCAATGCATCTTCTATTGCTTTGATGCCCTTGGTTTTCAAGTCATTTGCTACAACGGCGCCCATGATAGCCTCCTTAATAGTACGATTAACAGTATTGTATATAAGATGGTTTTGTAATACAAGGATTGTTACAAGAGCCTTGTTCTTGAAGTTGGGATTCAATGGTTTTAACGTAGTTTTGACGGTTTACCCGATAAAACTATCTCCTAATCCTCCAGCATTTAGAGGAAGACCTCATTGGCGAACTTTTAGGAGGTTTTAAAGAGGCAGATATTTCAATTGAGGATCCTAATCTATTACCCTACGATCGTAGGGTATTCAATGTAGAAAATCTTCCCCACACTGCAGTTTCAATCATTTAGCCCTATTTAATAATGCTCAGATTTTGGTTTGCTCCTCTTCTTGTAATAACAATGCTTGCACCACTCCCGGTTGCTGTGCAGGCGCAAGAAAAGACCCATTCTCAATTTGAAGGTTTTTATACTGATCTAGGTTTTGGATATCGGGGTATCAATACATCGATCAGTTCTGTTTTGACACTCAATGGCAGAGTTATTCCGTCGAGCATTAACTCAAGTGGTTCTAGTCATCAAGTAGCAGTGCTCACTACGGGATATAACTTCAATATTGCCCAGAATTATTATTTGGGAATAGGCGCCAATATTTCACCCTCTAATGGTTTAGTGCAGCAGCTCCAAGTACAAGCTTTAAATCAAACTGCAACGGTAAGCAGCGGTTCTCCTCTATATAACTATGGATTTTTTCTTTCCCCTGGTTTTCAAACTGAGGATGGCTTATTTTATTTAAAGGCAGGCAAGCAGACGCAAGTAGTGAATTCAAATACAGGCCCTAACTTGAGTAGCTACTTATTAGGCCTTGGATATAAGCAGTTTGTATATGATGCAATTTATCTATTTGGTGAAGCCAATTATTCGTCCTATGACCCTCAGACTACGACAAGAACTATCATTTCATCTGGGCGCACAATCAACGCTTCTATAACTACATCGTCACAAACTGCCAGACTACTTTTGGGGCTGGGATATCAATTTTGATTCTTATTGGAATAACCAATACGGATACGTCATAAAATATTAACAAATGTCTCAGTACCTATCCTTCTATTTCGCTTCGATATCATTTTTCTTGTTATCCATGTTGATTTCAGGTTTTCAACTATCTAAAGGGGTCGAACGAAATCAGAGTTTTTATTTCATGTCGCTAACAAGTTCCATGGGTTTATTGGGCGCAATAATAGTTGTCATCGCTTTTATATTCTTGGGTCATGAAATAGATTCGTACCGTTTTTTTGAAGAACTGCCAGATTCAGCCTTTAAAAAGATGTTTTTTTTAGGGTATTTCCTTTTTGGCCTCTCGATGTCATTTCAACCTCTTTACTATAAAAGTCTTCGAAAAAGAGTATCTAAGAGTTTTATTTTGGTGAGCTTGGGATGTGTAATTCCTTTTTTCGTTCTCGTTTGGTCAGTCGGAAAAAGTGGAAACTATTTAGATCGAGCATTTTTTGTCTATATCTTTATTGTTTGCCTTTTGAGTTGGATGCTTGTTGAGGTTGCCAATAGTAACAAGCAACTCCCAACAATCTGGTTCAATTTAATCCGCTCTACCATTTTGGTATTCATTGGAATTTTTGTAATTTGGTTGGCGATTATCCTCGTAACAAATCGTCAAGGCTATATTTTTGGATTCACGCTTTTAGATATTTCACAATTTGATATTTCATCACGAGTTTTAAGGGGCAATCTATTTATATTTCTCCAGCTATTAATCCTGATGCACTGGATAGAGAATTTTTCGTATAACGCTATTCAATTGAAGACGAGGGATAAGCAGGTTCAAGGGTTACTTTTAGAGAAAGACCTCTTGATTGAAAAATTAGCAAACAGCAGCACTTTAATTGAAAGTGGTGCGCTATCGGCAGGATTAGCACACGAGCTTAATCAATATTTGGCTCGTATTGAACTCAATAGCGATGAGGCTTTGCAATTAATTGGCCAAGAGAGTGTCAAGCCTGAAGATCTAAAACAACCTTTGGGAAATATCCTCAAAGCAAATCATCTAGCAGCTAAACTCATTTTGAGCCTTAAAAAACTGTTCAATCGAGGCGAGGAGAGTCCTTCCTTATGTAGTATTGATGACTTGATTAGGGAGATTGTGTCGCTGTATTCAGGGCGTATTCAAAAATCGCATATACAAATAGAGTTTGATTTACAGGTGATAGATAGGCAATCGATTTGGGAGTCATTGTTTCGTCAGGTGGTAGTCAATCTTTTGTCTAATGCCATAGACGCACTGGATACAAGCTCTCAAAACAACAAAGTTATTCAAATACACAGTAGGATCAACGAGCAAGGATATTATTGTCTTGCCATCACTGATAATGGCCCCGGAATTCATGGCCAACAAGAAGCCAAGCTTTTTAATTTATTTGCTACTTCCAAGTCTACCGGTACCGGGGTCGGTCTATGGCTTTCACGCTATATTGTTGAGCGTCACCAAGGATCGCTGATATATAAGAACCTGCCAGATAATGGAGGGGTTAGTTTTATTGTCACCATTCCCCCGGGCCTTAAGCCAAAGTGGGGGAGCTAGTGGATACGTCAATGCAAGCTTATGACTAATTCCCTTCTTTCGCAGGGTATGAGCAATAAAGCACATTAGTCATAATTTATTTTTAATAGGCGCTAATGAATTGGCTTAGTGGGCAATGAATTCAAAAAAATACATTTTTTTGGTAGAAGACGATGATGAGTTACGCTCTGATCTTGAGCGTGCCTTGCAGTTTTGCGGCTATACCATTTTCTCTTTTGCCAGTCCCGAGCAATTTTTAAGCGAATTTAAACCTGTAGTGCCTGCGGTATTGGTAAGCGATATGCGAATGCCCAAGCAATCGGGCATCCAATTACAGTCCGAGTTGATTGCTAAGGGGCACAAGATCCCAATCATTTTCATTAGTGGCGAGAGTTCTGATGAGCAAATTGTCAAAGCCTTTAAAAATGGTGCCTTTGACTTTTTATTAAAACCTTTTAGTCGTGAAGCATTTTTGAGTGCAGTTGCTAAGGCCATTGAGCAAGACACTGTTGCGATGCAAGAGCTGATTCGCAAGTCTCAACTAACTGAGGCTCTAAAAACCCTATCGCCACGTGAGCGTCAAGTCTTTAATCTATTAGCAAAGGGCTATGGTAATAAAGAGCTGGTTGATGAACTGGGGATTTCTTTACCAACAGTAAAAGAATACAAATCTGAAGTGATGTATAAATTGCGTTTGCGCTCACTGGCTGAGCTCATTGCACTCAATACTAGTCTTTCAGCTAGTTAGGGCCTGCTAGATCAAAGTTCATAGCAGTGATTTTGATGATCCCTGCTTTCGTAGGGTTACCAAGATTGCCCCTTACAGAAATAATTCAATCTATTGATGCGCAGTCCTCAGTATTGCATCAGGATCAGCACCCAATAACGATTGAATCACTTAAACCACTAGATTAGATGAAGCCATTACCTTTTTGTATTCAACAATTAGCAAGGGTAGCTATTACTTTGTTAGGTGCAGGGGCTTGTTCATACGTATTGGCACAAGCTGCTCCCAATGCAGGTGCTCTGCAAAATCAACTTGATTTGCAATTACAACGTGAGTCACAAGAGCCTTTAATTCAGCCATCCAAACCTACGCTAGCTCCAGAGCCCAAAAAGGGTGAGCAAGTGACTATTAAGCAAATTCGGTTTGAGGGTAATACTCTTTTTACCAATAGCGAACTAGAACAAGTGGTGAAGCCCTGGATTGGCAGATCTGTTTATTTAAGTGAATTGCAAGATGCCACCGTAGCGATTCAAGAATTTTATGCGGCTCAAGGACGTATTGCTCAGGCCACTTTACCTCCTCAAGAAATTAAAGATGGCGTGCTTGGCATTAAAATTTTAGAAGGCAAATTGGGATCAGTTATCGTCGAGCCTGTCGATTCAACAAATAAGACTAGTCCTCGTTTCTCATTAGAGCGAGCCAAAGCTTACTTTACTCATGGGGTAGATGGCGGAGCGTTTATTAATGTAGTGCCCATTGAGCGCGGCATGTTATTACTCAATGAAGTGCCTGGTGTTGGAGCAACGGGTGCATTTGAAGCGGCTAGTGAGCCTGGTTTTAGTAACTTTCGGGTGAAGGTTTCTGATAACCCCTGGTTTAGTGGGCAAGCGGCGCTCAGTAACTATGGCAGTGCTAGTACTGGAGCAGCCCAAGCGATCGCTAATTTGAGTTTGAATAATCTGTCTGGCATTGGTGATCAGGTCAATCTGAATGCGATCCAATCCCAGGGCTCAGGCTATGTGGTAGCTAACTATGCTGTTCCCCTTGGAACCAATGGCTGGAATGCAGGGGTGCAAAGCTCTTATTTGCAATACACCACAATCCCTAACTGGACTACCGCGCAATCAGCCGGCTCAGCTACAACGGTTCAAGCGAATACTAGTTATGCTCTAGAGCGCGGTCAAGTGGCAAACTCGACATTCAAATTGAGCATTGAGAACCGCTCGTATAACAACGTGCAAACCAATCCCGTGACAACACTGAGTAGCTACCAGCTAACAGCATCAAATGTCACGGTCAGTGGCGATTGGGTTACTAGTGAGAGCTCTCGCCTCAACTATTCGACAGGATTGGTTTTTGGCCATTTAGGTATTCGCGATGCCACTCAAGCTCAGGCTGATCTCAATGGTGGAGGCACCGCAGGGGCATACACCAAGTGGAGCTTTAATTTGACCCATGCCCAAGAGTTATCTGTACTACCAGGCACGGTCTGGACTAATTCAGTGTATGGGCAATTGGCCAGTAAAAATTTAAACTCTTCAGAGCAAATTTATCTTGGTGGTGCTTATGGTGTACGGGCGTACCCTACCTCTCAAGGTGGCGGTTCACAGGGCGCCATTTTTACTACTGAAATAGACCATCGCTTAAATGAGAGCTGGCGAGTTGGCGCATTTGCTGATCTTGGCATAGTGCAGCAGTACGTCAATCTGTATAACAACTGGCAGGGCTTAACCAATGCCAATAATAAATACCAATTAAGTGATGCAGGTATTTCTGCTAAGTATTTTTATGACAGAGCAGTAGTGAGCGCTTCCTTAGCTTTTAGAATTGGCAACAATCCTTTGTATAACTCGAGCGGTCAACAACTCAACGTCGATAATTCTTATAAAACGATGCAGGCCTGGATTAGAGCTAGCATTCCGTTTTAAAAATCACGAATAGTATCCTACGATCGTAGGGTGGCAGAAATATTTTTTAGAGCTGGATTTTATTTCTCTATTGAATTTTAAAAAAATATAAATAAAAAATTTTGACAATCCCTTCGAAAGAAGGGTTGTTGACTACTAATTCAATTGTGAAAATGTTCTCGTTCTTAACGGAATGAAAATTATTTTAATTTGAAATCTCTCCTCTCTTTTTCTGTTGCTCATACAGAATCAAATGCTATTGTTCAGCGTTTGATAGGGATTTCTGCCGTCAAGCAAAACCCATTTTTGCAAATAAGACCTCATCAATTAAGCATTGCGATGACTCTCTTTTGCGGTGCCTGCATGACTTTTTCGGGCGCGAGTTATGGCGGAAATGCCTTACCAACGGGTGGAGTTGTAGCCGCAGGAAGCGCAACGATTAGCCAAGGCACTAATGTGATGAACATCAACCAAACCAGTCAGCGTGCAGTCATTAACTGGTCAACGTTTGATGTGGCAAAAGGCAATACGGTGAATTTTAATCAGCCCAATGCCAATGCATCGACGCTCAATCGGGTGAACGGCGCTAACCAATCGATGATCAATGGCGCAGTCAATTCCAATGGCCAAGTGGTTTTTGTGAATCCCAATGGGGTAGTTTTTGGCAAGGGTGCAGAAGTTAATACCGGTGGTTTAGTCGCGACCACGATGGATGTGGCCGATAGTGAATTTATGTCTGGCTCAGGCAAGATGCAATTTAAAGGTAATGGCTCTGGCCAGATCCTCAATCAAGGTAAGCTGACCGTTAATAATGCCTCAGCGTACATTGCTTTGATGGCCCCTCAAGTCGTAAACGAGGGCGTTGTGATAGCCAATATGAGTGGTGCTAATGCCATCGCTTTAGTGGCAGGACAATCGGTGACTTTAACCTTTAGTGGTAATTCTCTAATGAAAGTCAATGTCGATGCCAGCGCAATTAATGCGTTGATTTCGAACAAGCGTTTGATCAAAACTGAGGGTGGTCAGATCATCATTGCGGCAAATTCTGCATCCGATTTACGTGCTTCAGTAATCAATAATACCGGTACGATTTCTGCGAGCAGCATCAGCACTTCTGGTGGTACGGTCACTTTAGTAGCAGACACCATTACCCAGGCAGGCACAGTTTCAGCCAATGGTGGCCTAGCGCAAAACAGCAGCAATAATGCCAATCCGCAAGTAACCAATAGCAGTGCAAACGGCGGCAATATTACCTTGCAAGGCAATACTTTAAGCTTGGCAACTGGTTCTGTGACCTCAGCAAAAGGGGCAGCCAATGGTGGTTTGATTAACGTTGGCACCACTAAAGTGAGCTTTACGCAAAACGCTGATGGCACTCGGTCTAACCTGAAAGCAGAGAACCTAGCCAATACTGTGACCGTTGAGCAAAATGCCTTGGTTGATGCTTCTTCAGTACAAAACGGTAATGGTGGCGAGATCAATATCTGGTCACAAGTACAAACTAATGTAGCTGGTATTTTGAAGGCGCTGGGCGGCTCACAAGGTGGTAACGGTGGTTTTATTGAAACGAGCTCATACGGCATTCTTAATATTGCCCAATCTGCGATAGTCAATGTCACAGCAGCATTGGGCAAAGTAGGGATGTGGTTGTTAGATCCTGATGAAATGACTATTACTAGTTCTACGGCAACAGCGATCTCAAATGCTGCAGCAACAGCTAACGTCACTATCTCTGTTTCAGGCAATCTGAATGTGGCTGCTGGTGCAACTCTTTCGTCTAGCAGTACTTCTGGCACCACCCTGACATTAAATGCCTCAGGCTCAGTAACCAATAACGGCACCATTAGTATGGGCGAAAATGGTGCCATCGTAATTAATGCAACCAGTGTGAACTTGGCTACTGGCAGCTCCACTAGTGCCAACCAAATTACCGCAACTGCCCAGGCGATTAGTGTGAATGGTTCAGTAAATTCCGCTGGTGGTAGTACGGGTGGCATCACCATGCTTGCCAACGGGATTGTGTTAGCTGGACCAGTTAGTGCTAATGGATCATCGAGCTCCAGCTCAACCTCAAGCTCTTCTTCTAGTTCTACTAGCTCAGGATCAGGATCCAGTTCGGGATCAGGCACTGGATCAAGCAGTTCTTCTTCAGCAAGCTCCAGCACTTCGTCTAGTAGCAAGAAGTCCAGCAGCTCTTCAACCTCAACCCCTACGACCGTAGGAGGGGTTGCAGCAGCAGTCACTACTGCAGCTAATGCAGCAACAACTAATATTACTAGTGCTACGAGCGCGGCCACAGCATCAAGCGCTAATACTACTGTGGTGAACTTAGCAGCAAGTGCAGCTAGCAGTGTGATTAATAATGCGATTGCGAGTGCAACAACTGCTAGTGCAAATGGCACCACTACCATTATTAATATTGCTGCCGGTCAAGTATCAGGAAGCAGTCAAGCAGCGATGAGTTTGACGGTTGCACCAAATACGAGCACCACTATAGCGACCACTGCAACAACCACTCAGTTAGCTAGTGGTGGAACAATTAATCTGCAGGCAACGAGTACGGTCACCACGACTAGCGCTGCCAGTGTGACTGCCGATGCAGCTAGCAGCGCATCTAGCTCAAGTTCAAGCTCTACTTCTAGCGCAGCCGGTGGCTCAGTCAATATTCGCGCATACGCTAGTACCGCTAACTTGGGCGGTCTAATTAGTGCAAGTAGCGTAGTAGGCCAAGCAGGAAGCGTAGCGATTGCTGCCAATGATCTTAATGTCAGCGCTCAGGTATTGGCTAACGGCACAACCGGCGGCTCAATGAGTATGATTGCGACTGGTGGCAATGCCAGCTTTAACAATGCTACGATTAGTGCCAATGGTTCATCTTCAACTGGTGGTTATATCCAGATTGCAGCGCAAAATACCAACCAAGTAGTCGCCAGTACCATAGCAGCTAATGGTCTTAGCCAAGGTGGGGTAGTACAAATTGGTATTAATAATCCAAGTAATACGACCGGCAGTGGCTCAACTTTAGCTCCGCCCCAAACTGTGGCTTTTAATAATGGCGCAACTGTTTCAGATGTCAGTACCCTCGATTCGCAGACTCAAATAACTGCAAATGCAGTAAGCAGCACAGCAAGCAGCAATATCAATTCTCAAGCCGGATACATTTACATCGCCGGCAACACCACCCTCAATACCGCAGCAACAATCCAAGCCAATGCCGATAAAGGTGGTTTGATCATCCTAAGTTCTCCAGCAGGTACTTACCAAAATACAGGTTATATCCAGACAAACGGTGGAGCAGGGCTAGGCGGTACGATTGCGCAATCCGGTCTTATTAGCACAACTCTCATTGGTGCCACAGTGGAAGCAAACGGCACACTCGGCGGCGGTAACATCATCATCGGTCGCGACTTCCAAGCAAGTCCACTCTCAGGAAGTGCTACTCAGGCAGCACTGCTTCCAAGTCTCTCATCAGTCATTACCCTTCCTACATCAGCAAGTACCACTATTGATGCCAATAGTAGTCTGAGTACAAACAGTACAGTCAGTGGCGATGGCGGTAATGTTTTGGTTTGGGGTGACGCAAATTTAGTAGCAGGCACCTTATCTGCACAAGCAATGGGCGCTAGTGGCAATGGCGGCTTTATTGAAACTTCCGGTCGGACATTGAATGTGGCTAACAGCGTAAATATCTCATCAGCCAGTTCTAATGGTTTAGCAGGAACTTGGTTGTTAGATCCTTATGATTTAACCGTGGCTTCATCAGGTGGCGATGTTACGGGTTTAACTATTCAGACAGCATTAGGTACGACCAGCGTAACCCTAACTGCAGGCTCCTCTTCAGTATCAAGCTCAGGTGCCACCCTTACGGGTTCTGGAACTTCCTCTAGTTCTGGCAATATTTATATTTATGACACGATTAGTTGGTCAGGCGCATACACACTTACTCTGAATGCCTACAACAATATTTATGTTGGTTCGTCCACTGTCGCCGGATCCCTAACGCTAACAGGCACTTCTGTTTTGGTAATGAGGGCTTGCGGAGGAAATTCTTTTTGTACATCCAATCCTGCTGCTAGTGCAAGTTATGGAGTGGGTTACGTATTAATGGGCATGGCAGGCTCACCCACAAGTGGCTTGATAGCGGGATATCAAAATGGATTTAATGGGCAGATTAATGTTTCTAGTAGTGCGACTAATCCAATTAACATTAATGGTTACAACTACACCGTCATTAATAGTGTGGCGGCATTGAATGCTATAACTACCAATAGTGCAGTGCAAAATAATGATGGTACTGATACCAATAAGGGTTATTTTGTCCTTGGATCAGACATTACTTCGGCTCTTACAACCTCAATAATTCCAACCACCTATGGCACTTATTTTTCCGGGTACTTTAATGGTTTTGGTCACACCATCAATGTCGCTTTGACTAACGGTAATATGGGTCTTTTTTCTGAAGCGGCCTTTTTTACTTTCTCTAATCTTGGGGTTAAAGGCAGCATTACTAGCAGCACAGCAGGCCAGTATTTAGGAGCAATCGTATCTTATGTCCCTGGATACGTTAATGTTAATGATGGAATTATATTAAATACCTATAACGCTGCAAACATCACTTATTCAGGAAATAGCCCGAAAATTGCGGGGATCATTGGCAGTGGAAACTTTGAAACCCTCAGCAATGTCTACAATGCTGGCTCCATTAGCATTAGTGGTGGAACTTGGGGTTCCAACGGTGGCTACGTTGACGGTCTTGTTGGGTACGCCAACACTCTCATTGCTACCAATGTCTATAACACCGGCGCAATTAATGCTTCTGGCCTAACTGTTAGTGGCGTTGCGGGGCTATTTGGTTTTCTGGGCGGATCTAACGGGGCCACTACAACAGGCGGCTCGATCATAACAAATGCCTATAACACTGGCAATATCACTGTCGGTCCAAATTCTATTGCTATTGGTGGAATCTTTGCCATTGAAAACTGGGGGCCCAGTAAGTTCACCAATATTTATTCATCAGGCTCTATCACTGCTGGTGCAGGCTCAACTGTTGTAGGAGTTATTGGCGGCTTATATTTTGATGATCCCGCTAAAAATATGGCAAGTACTTTTTATAATTCAACAAATGCAAGTTCAGTTGGGGGAGCGACAATTACGAACGCCTTTGGCACTGTTTGGACAAACGTTGGTCTTGTTAATAAGTTGAACTGTGGCGGTATCTGTATTAATGGTTCTCCCTCAGGAACAACTTATTATTCAGTGTCACCATTGACAACTACTCAAATGACGGTATCCAGTAACTTTACTGGGTTTACGTTCTCATCGTCAGCCTGGGGCTACTCAAGTGTTGTCAATTCATCTCCGATATTGTGTCAATTTGGAGGCTGCACTATTAATGACACTTATATTGGCTCATCTGGAGGTACCTGGTCTACTGCCTCAAACTGGAGTCTAGGACTTGCTCCACTCTCTAGCAACACAAGCTCTTATACCAATATCATTATTAATAGCGGCAGCACTGTATATCTTGATACTGCTAACGTAGGTAGTCTGACGGCAACCATTGCCAATGCAGGAATAATCTCCTTTACTGGATCAAGTAGTGTTACGCTTTCGGGAGTGATCTCAGGTGCTGGTGCACTTAAGACAGATAGCAGCTATGCTGGTACGGTAACCCTCTCTGGTACCAATACCTACACTGGAGTCACAACCATCTCCGGTGGAACACTCTCAGTATCAACTTTGGCTAATGGTGGTTCTAGTAGTAATTTAGGTGCCTCAACCAATGCGGCTGCTAATTTAGTACTCGATGGCGGTACGCTCAAATACACTGGCGCAGCAGTCAGTACCGATCGTTTATTTACGCTCACAAATAGTGGTGGCACGATTGATGCTTCAGGTACTGGCGCTCTGACCTTTACCAACAGTGGTTCAATTGCTTACACCGGAACTTCTACCCGTACCTTAACGCTGGCAGGTACCAGTACAAACAACAACACACTGAGTCAAGTATTGGCTAACAATACTGGCCTAACGAGTCTGGCTAAATCTGGGGCAGGTACTTGGATACTATCCGGTACCAATACCTACAGCGGTGGCACCACTATCTCCGCAGGTACTTTAGTAGCCTCTACTTCAGCTTCCGCCTTAGGTTCTGGTGCGGTAACTTTAGGCGCTTCTAGTGGTAATACAAGTGCAACTCTACAGGTAGCCACTACTGGTTTGACCTATAGCAATGCCATTGTGCTGTCCGCTGGTACCTCTGGAACATTAACAATTGGCAATACCGGAACTGCGATCTCTACTACCTTTAGTGGTGGGGTGACGGGAACTAATAACTTAGTTATTAGCGAAGGTGCTACAAACGGTACGATTACTTTTGCTACAGGCTCCTTAAACAACATCGGCACGATCACCAACTCTGGATCTGGCACAGGTACTACGACTATTAGCGGAGCAATAGGCTCTAACGTGACTGGTATTACTGAATCGAGTAGTACTTCTGCTTTAACGATTAGTGGTGCGATTACCACCGCAGGTACTACCTTTACCAATAGTGGCACCAATGTCCTGACCATATCAAACAATATCAGTGGTACTGGTAATGTCATCTTCAATAACAATAGCTCAGGAACGACTACTGTCTCTGGCACCAGCATTAACAACATCGGCACGATCACCAACTCTGGATCTGGCACAGGGACTACGACTATTAGCGGAGCAATAGGCTCTAACGTGACTGGTATTACTGAATCGAGTAGTACTTCTGCTTTAACGATTAGTGGTGCGATTACCACCGCAGGTACTACCTTTACCAATAGTGGCACCAATGG
>NZ_JACVOX010000003.1:371990-373329 GCF_018882215.1 Polynucleobacter sp. AP-Kaivos-20-H2
GGCACCAGCATTAACAACATCGGCACGATCACCAACTCTGGATCTGGCACAGGGACTACGACTATTAGCGGAGCAATAGGCTCTAACGTGACTGGTATTACTGAATCGAGTAGTACTTCTGCTTTAACCCTCTCCGGTACAAACACCTACACCGGTGGTACTACGATTACTGCGGGTACATTATCGGTAGGCTCTGACACTTACCTAGGAAACACTTCAGGTGCTATTAACCTCAATGGTGGCACTCTCAATATCTCTACTGGCGCTGCCTTTAGTAGTGCTCGCACCATTAACGTATTAGCGAGCAGTACCATTAACAATGCCGATACCTCTGGAGTTACCTTCACAGGTAATGTCACTGGCCCTACAGTAACCGGCACTCCAGTCACACTCACCTTAACAGGCGCAAATGCTACTACCTTTAGTACAGGCGCAATTACCAATGGAACCGGCACTTCTACAGTAGCGCTTGTCCAAAACACGACAGGGACTACAACGCTATCCGGTAGTAATAGTTACACTGGTGGTACTACGATTACTGCTGGTACTTTAAAGGTTGGTAATGGCACTGCTCTGGGTGGCGGCACGGTTTCTGTTGCAAATCTTGCAGTCTTAGATTTGAATGGCACTACCATGACCTATGCAAATGCCTTAACCCTAAACGGTACTGGTATCTCAAGTGGTGGAGCACTCACTAATAGTTCGGCAACAGGTGGTACTTATATTGGTGCAATTACTTTAGGTAGCGCCTCTTCAATCGGCAGTTCTACAGGCGATGTCACTGCTAGCGGAATTATCAGTGGTGCTTTTGCTCTGACCAAGATTGGAACAGATACCTTAACCCTCTCCGGTACAAACACCTACACCGGTGGTACTACGATTACTGCGGGTACATTATCGGTAGGCTCTGACACTTACCTAGGAAACACTTCAGGTGCTATTAACCTCAATGGTGGCACTCTCAATATCTCTACTGGCGCTGCCTTTAGTAGTGCTCGCACCATTAACGTATTAGCGAGCAGTACCATTAACAATGCCGATACCTCTGGAGTTACCTTCACAGGTAATGTCACTGGCCCTACAGTAACCGGCACTCCAGTCACACTCACCTTAACAGGCGCAAATGCTACTACCTTTAGTACAGGCGCAATTACCAATGGAACCGGCACTTCTACAGTAGCGCTTGTCCAAAACACGACAGGGACTACAACGCTATCCGGTACCAATACCTACACTGGAGTCACAACCATCTCCGGTGGAACACTCTCAGTATCAACTTTGGCTAATGGTGGTTCTAGTAGTAATTTAGGTGCCTCAACCAATGCGGCTGCTAATTTAG
>NZ_JACVOX010000004.1:0-182059 GCF_018882215.1 Polynucleobacter sp. AP-Kaivos-20-H2
ATATATCCACTACTACAACCATGACCGAATCAAAGAAAAGCTAAAGGGATTAAGTCCGGTTGATTACCGAACTCAATCCCTCGTGCTAACCTAACTAAACTGTCCAACTACTGGGGGTCAGTTCAGAAGGTGGCTTTAGTATTTCTTGCTTGCCTAGAGCAGCATCAACAAAGGCCTGAGATTCTTTGCAAATATTAATTTAACTTACGGCTTTAATCTTAAGGCTATCAATATCGTCTCTTAGGCACACCAGCAAAAGATTGCTTCTTCTCAAGATGTCTAAATGTAATACGGCCTTTGCTCAAGTCATAGGGAGAGACCTCCAAAGAAACCTTATCTCCTGCCAATATACGAATGTGATTTTTTTTCATTCTTCCCGCTGTATAGGCAATAAGCTTATGGCCATTATCTAAAGTAATCCGATAACGAGAATCTGGCAGAATTTCATCAACCAGACCTTCCATTTCAAGCAACTCTTCTTTTGCCATTTAACATCCTTTATAAAAATAAAAAGCCCAGTCATGCTGGGCTTTAGGCCAGGCAAATAATTTCCGCCTGGTATTTGCTTCTGATTTAAACAGGTTGAATATTGGATGCCAACTTGCCTTTAGGGCCAGTAGTGATATCAAAAGTCACCTTTTGACCTTCAGCTAAAGACTTAAATCCGCTGCTGTTAATTGCTGAAAAATGGGCAAATAAATCTTCGCCGCCGAGTTCAGGGGTAATAAAGCCGAAGCCTTTAGCGTCGTTAAACCATTTCACAATTCCGTTTGCCATATCTGACTATTCCTTAAAAAAATATAAAAGGGGCTATGCCCCAAATGAGGCGAAAGTCAAGAATGGCGGGGGAGATGCTAAGAAGAACTATCGCAGAACTGCGGTATTAATTACTAGTACAACAACACTATTAGCTTGAAAATCGCTAAATGTATTTTACTCTACTTTAGTCATCAAAGATTATTTAATTACAAATCACCTCTATAACAGCCATAGGTGCAGGTAAAAGTGCTTTGGCTATCTGTTAGTTGCGAGTTAGAATCTACCGACCTACCAGCTATACAAAAGCCGCCCTCTAGCGGCTTTTTCATTTCACTACCCATATGGCATCATAGAATCATGACAAGTAAACTATATGACTTATTTCTAGAGAAAAATCCAAGCCTGCAAGAGCGGCTAGATTTAGGAAAATCGATTCGCAAACAGGTTGGTCGTTCTTCAATTGGAGTATTTAATATAGAAGCTAAACGTCAAACTCCAATTGACATCTTGCTTTCTCAAGCGCGATCACGCATTCCTGAATATGTACCAATTCGACATGCGCGCATGGCGGTTGATCCCTTTGCGTTTTTTCGAGGTGGTGCCGCAATTATGGCTAATGACCTAAGCCGCACCCAGAGCCCACCTATTAAAGTGCAGTTATGTGGAGATATGCATGTCAGCAACTTCGGGTTCTTTTCCACAACCGAACACCAGTTAGTCTTTGGAATTAATGATTTTGATGAAACACTGCCCGGTAACTTTGATTGGGATCTGAAACGTCTTACAGCAAGCGCAATGATTGCCGCTCAGCAATTAGGCAAAGACTGTGTTTATGGTGAAATGATTGTCAGGACGATAGTGAAATCCTATCGTAATTTTCTACAGCAATACTCAACCGTACCCTATACCGATCTCAAGCGAGCATATATTGATGAAAAGGTGCTAACGCAAGCTGCGGCAAAATATGCGGATCCGGTAAGTCAAAAATACTTACAAAAATTGCTTGATAAAGCGAGGAAAAATAATAGTCATGGCCTCATCGGAAAGCTCACTGAAGATACCCCAGAGGGTATGCGATTAATTAATCAACCCCCATTGATTGAGCACCCAGAACTTTCGCCCCATGGCCGCAAAATATCGGAATTAAATGATGTAGGTATAAATTTTTATATTCAGTCATTAAATCCAGATCGCAGGCATTTATTAATGCGTTACCAATGGGTTGACTGGGCTAGAAAAGTTGTCGGCGTAGGAAGTGTTGGCACTGCCTGCTGGGTAATGTATTTTGAAGGTCTCAATGCCAATGACCCACTATTCCTCCAAACAAAACAAGCCCAAAAATCGGTATTGGCTTCATTTTTTCCGGATATACAGTTCAAATCAGAGGGAGAACGAGTTGTTCACGGTCAATGTCTAATTCAGGGGGCTCCAGACCTTTTCCTAGGCTATGGCAAGACTGCAGAAATGGATTTTTATGTACGGCAATTGCGTGACATGAAGGGTGGAATATCTGTGGGGGGCGACGGCATCAATGCCAAAGTATTTCCTGACTTTGCAAAACTCTTTGGATGGGCATTGGCTAATGCGCACGCTCGGTCAGGTGATGCAGCTCAATTGGCAGGCTACTGCGGCAAGAGTGAGGCAATGGATGATGCCCTTGTGAGCTTTGCTACAACATATAGCAAACAAAATATGGTCGACTACGATACTTACTTAAAGGCGATCAAGTCAGGCAAGATCCCCTGCGCGACTGAAAACTTTTAACCCTTTGGTTGCGAGTTAGAAAACGAAGTTTCGGCGCAGCCAATTTCGCTCGACCTAGTAGTTAAAAAGAGCCACTCTCTAGTGGCTTTTCTTTTGCATCCATTTAGCCTGTATCACAAACTCAACTGCAAAAAGTCTATTGAGGTGCTACATTAGATCTATGCAGAAAACGGCCTTACCAATTAAATCAATCTTTATTTTTTCCTTTCAATTGCTTTTCTTGAATGCGGCATTTGCATGGGGAGATGAGGGACATCAGGTAGTTGGTCAAATTGCTCAATCGCAACTATCGCCTAAAGCACAGATTGAAATTAGCAAACTATTAATGTTGGAGCCCGGCTCTACTATGGTGAGCATCTCAACTTGACTAGATGAGCATGCGACCAAGATTACCGCCCGGTGGCATTACATCAATTTTCCAAAGAAAGCCTGTTTATACGTACCCGAGAGAGATTGCCCAAATGGGGATTGCGTGATTGCAGCCTTGGAGCAACAGACGCAGATTTTGGGATCAAAAGAGTCAGGTGAGAAAAGGCTGCTTGCACTCAAATACATTGTTCACTTTATGGGTGACATCCACCAACCTTTACATGCGGGCTATAAAGAAGATAAAGGCAGTAACACTTACCAAATCCAGGCCTTTGGTAAAGCAACTAATTTACATGCCCTTTGGGACTTTGGTCTGATTAAGAACTTAAATACCCCAACCAATGCATTGGTGCTCGACCTATCATCCAATAAGACTCAACGCGGGGATTACTTCAATATAGAACCACTCAATGCGGCTACTGAGTCCTGCAATATCGCCCATGAAAATAGGTTTTATCCAACCCGCCTAGTTGATCAGCAGTACATCAATCACTACACGCCGATTCTAGAGGTCAGACTTAGGCTTGCAGGTGAGCGACTGGCTCAACTACTCAATAAAACTTTTCAATAGTAATTTAAGCTTCATAAAAACTATTCACAAATACCCGTCAAGAGTAAGCTGCCAGAGAAGAAACCAAAAGGTTTTTGCTTCCCTTTTACAAATTCATCAATATTCAAATAATCTACAAAGACCCCACTTTTACTGGCTGCCTTTTGGACCCAAAGTACTTTAAAGGAATTTTTCTCGCTGCCGGACGCAAGCACCTTAGGATTTTTTTGAGCGTCCATTACGTCGCCAAAAACCTCGCCCGTTTTCTTCATCACAGTAAATTTCTGCCCTATTCTTGAGTTATTTTGCAAGATCTCTAAAGAACCATCATACTTAATATGAGCATCGCTCATCACTTCGCATTGGTAAATTTTGGAATCAGCAAAGACTTGTAATGGAGAGGTCAATACGATTACGGAAAGTATATTGAATAAGTAATTCATAGTTTTATCTCTTTGTAATAAGTTCGAAAAAATCTTTAGATCCACTAATTTCTTTTAATCATTCAGCCATACAAAAACCTTCACTACTCATCCCAAGGAAATCTAGCGCGGGACAGCTCCTCCATGATTTCTCGTTTACTGCGACCGACCCTTCTAGAATGATTGGAGGCTTGCAGCCCTTCACCCCCATGATCCGATGGTGTTTCTGATTGCTCCCGCCCCAACTCCTCTGGTGTAGAGGATTCACTCTTAAGGTCTTCCTTCTTGGCAGGCTCTATATTGGAATGATTAGTCATCACTTAGTACAGGGAATAATTTAAAAATCGATCAAATTAATTCAGAGATTTCAATCAAGTTCTGATCTGGGTCTCGAACATACACAGAGTTAATTTTCTGTGTAGCGCCAGTACGAACCACCGGACCCTCAATGATGGGCCAGGCTTCAGCTTTAAGCCTTTCAATCACTTGTTGTAGTGGGCAATCAGCAATAAAACACAGATCTAACGAGCCTGGAGTTGGAATGTCGGCCTTAGGCTCGAATTCCTTACCTTTAATATGTAGGTTGATCTTTTGATTGCCGAACTTAAAGGCTTTACGCTCTACAGGCGGAGTGCCACCAATAAAAGATTCCAGCTTCATTCCAAGAACCCGGGTATAAAAATCCACACACTCAGCCTCCTTTGCGGTGGTGAGAACTAAGTGATCTAAATGGTCAATCATGCTTATCTTCTGATCTAGACTTTATTGAACGCGGCGTAATTCATCAACGTAATCTGGCTCAGGATGCAATGCGTTGGTAGTGCCGGCCTTTGCCACCTGCCCGGGAACTTCATGACCGACAATCTTTGGTAACTCTCTTGCCAGCTGTATTAGCCTGGGAATATTCATGCCGGTGTCATAACCCATCGCATCAAGCATATGAATCGCATCCTCACTAGAAATATTGCCACTTGCACCTGGTGCATAAGGGCATCCTCCCAAGCCACCTAGAGAACCATCAAAGCGAACAATGCCAGACTGAACAGCAGCCAAAAGATTAGCTAAGCCCATGCCTCTGGTGTTGTGGAAGTGTAAGGTCAGCTGTAGGGCAGGAAATTGCTTCTGCAATGAATCGCACATCCTCTTTACTTGATCAGGATTTGCCATGCCCGTGGTGTCGCAGATTGTTACACCTCTTACACCGAGGTCTGCAAACCGTTTTGTAAATCCTTCAACCACCGCTTGAGAAACCTCCCCTTCCATGGGGCAGCCAAAACTGGTGGATAAGGAAACATTAATAGGGGTTCTGCCATCAACATACTTAATTACTTCAACTAATCCAGCAAAGCTCTTTTCTCGACTCATGCGTAGGTTGGCTAAGTTATGAGTCTCTGAAGTCGACATCACGAGATTAAATTCATCGGCCTTAGATTCCAAGGCGCGCTCGGCACCTCTTAAATTGGGAACTAAAACGGTGTACTCCACTCCAGGTACGCGCTTAATACGCCCCATCACTTCCTCAGCATCGCGTAGCATCGGAATAGCTTTAGGCGAAGTAAATGAGGTCACCTCAATTTTGGCAAAGCCGCACTCACTGAGTGCATCAACCAGCTTTACCTTATCATCCGTTGGTACAAAATTGGGCTCAATCTGAAATCCATCCCGCATTACGACATCATTGAAATAAATTCTGGTCATGGTTTTATCTTTATTTAGTAAATGCAATGCCGCGCTCTTTTAAAGAGGCGACCTGATCATCACTCAAACCAATGCTTTTGAGTATTTCATCGGTGTTCTGCCCAATATCTGGGGCAAGAGTCTTAATGGATCCCGGCGTACGCGATAACTTCGGAATCACGCCCGGCACATCCAACTTTGTGCCATCTTGCATCTGAATCGTTTGAATATTTTCACGGGCTTTGTAATGTGGATCGCTTGCGATATCGGCAACGGTATAAATTTTTCCTGCTGGCACGGATACAGAATCCAGCGCTTCCAATGCTTTGGTAGCGCTAACCGTTTTAGCCCACTTACCTATAGCTTGATCAAGCTCAGCCACTCGTTTGACGCGACCATCGTTAGTTTCCAGCTGGGGGTCATTGCCTAAATCTACGCGCCCAATCACTGTCATCAGGCGCTTGAATATGCTATCACCATTGCCGGCAACCAATACATAGCCACCATCAGCGCACTGGTAGGCATTGGTTGGGGCAATACCAGGCAAGGCGCTACCAGCCGCTTGGCGTACCTCACCAAATGCGCTGTATTCAGGCAACAGGCTTTCCATGCAATTAAAGACTGCTTCATACAATGCAATATCAATAATCTGACCCTTGCCACTGTTATGGCGCTCTTGCAGAGCTAGCAAGATACCAATCACACCATGCAAAGACGCTAAAGTGTCGCCGATGCTGATACCAACCCGCACAGGTACTCTGCCGGGTTCAGCAGTGAGATGTCGCAAGCCGCCCATAGCTTCTGCAACCACACCAAATCCCGGTTTATCTCTGTATGGACCAGTCTGACCATAACCACTGATACGGAGAACAATTAACTTGGGATTGAGTTGAAGTAATTTTTCTGGATCAAGACCCCAACCCTCCAATGTTCCAGGGCGAAAGTTTTCGATTAATACATCCGCCTCTTTTACTAGCGTCCTGACAATATCTTGCGCTTCCGCTTTTCTTAAATCCAGGGAAAGTGATTTCTTATTACGTGACTGCACTTGCCACCAGACTGAAGTGCCATTTTTAAGAAGGCGCCACTTGCGCAATGCATCGCCCTCTTTAGGAGGTTCGATCTTGATGACATCAGCACCAAAATCAGCCAGGGTCTTAGCGGCGAATGGCCCGGCAATGAGTTGTCCCATCTCAACGACTTTTAACTTTGATAATGGCTCCATCAAATCCCCTGAATTATGCTTTTATGCCCTAAGTGGGTACTTTAAATCAATCAGCAATTGATCTAATAAAAGTCCATTTTCTGAGCCTAAAACACAGCTCTTTTATGGTGGGGGTTAATCAATCCTTCCAGGTGGGATATTTTTGCATCACTGAATCGAATAATTCAGATTCAAGCTGCTGATCGAGCCATTTTTTGACTGCAGGTATAGGGAGTTGCTCAAACCTTTTGGGATCAACCATTGAAAATTGCCTAATGAATGGGAAGATAGCCACATCAACCCAAGTTAATCTGTTCCCCATTAGGTATTGGAAGTTTTGCAGCGCCTGCTCCATAGGGATCAACATGACTTGTAATGCTTCATCGAGAACTGCTTCTGGATCTAGCTCTGGGAATCGAGCAGGGTATTTGTATTGATCTAATAGAGTCTTAAATGGGCCATCATTTTTTTCAATCCAAGTATTGGCGATAGACTCATCTACCTCCCTCCACTCTTGAGGGTCAGACTGTTGCAATGCCCAGCGCAAGATATCCAGGCTTTGATCTAATACGAGATCATCAATCCGTAAAACAGGGACCGTTCCCTTGGGAGAGATCTGCAACATCGATTGCGGTTTATTGCGCAACTCAATCTCTCGGTGTTCAACCTGAATACCCGCATACTTCAATGCCATGCGGGCCCGCATTGCATATGGACATCTTCGATAAGAATACAAAGTGGGTGTCATGCAATCACTTTACTCCCAGCAACTAATAGGTCACCCGCTGCCAACCGCTAGGGCAGGCCTGTGTCTGTGGATAGTACAGTCCATTTTCAGGGCAATAGGCAGCAGTTTGGGGCTGCGGAGGATAAACATATTGTGGGGCGTAATAAACGCGCGGCGGCCTGTAGTACGCATTAGCAACAGCCACTCCAGCCACAGCACCAACCGCAAAAGGCGCCCAACCGCCACGCCAACCACCATATCCACCGTGCCACCTACCACCATGAGCGCTAGCTGAACTAGCCATTCCTGCAAGCATGACTCCTGTAAGCAGGCATATCAGTAACTTTTTCATATCGACCCCCATTTATAAAGGCATTAAGCCCTTTCTTACATAACGGATCAACTTTTAGGTGAGTTGACGCTATCCAATTAAATACTTTTGCAGGTATTGATGGGCAGGTCTTAAGGGAGCTTTTTCTTCCTACAAGCATCAGAGCAGTATTTGACTGATTCCCAATTTTTAGCCCAGGATTTTCTCCAAGTCATTTCTTTTTTGCAGACAATACAAATCTTACTTGGGAGAGCGCTTTTATTTCCCTTAAACGTTGTCTTCATGAGTATTTTATAGCGTGTCGAGCTGATTCAGAATCTTTTGGGCATGCAGCACAATTTCTTTTTGATCTTCATCACTAATTCTTTTGAGGTTAGCCGTCATTAACTTAGTACGCGGGCTCGCTTCAAATTGCGCGCGATGCTTAATCAAAAAGTTCCAATACAAAGTTGTGACGGGGCATGCCTCTTCCCCATAACGTATCTCAGGCTTGTATTTACATGAGCCACAATAATTACTCATGCGCTTGATATATGCGCCACTGGCGATATAAGGCTTACTAGTAAACCGTCCGCCATTGGCAAATAAGGCCATCCCAGCCGTATTAGGCAACTCCACCCATTCAATCGCATCTACGTAAATCGCCAGATACCAATCGCACACTTCTTGAGGCAGGATTTCTGCTAGAAGTGCAAAGTTCCCCGTCACCATTAAACGCTGAATATGGTGTGCATAACCATATTGCAATGTTTGACCAATAGCATCTTGCATACAAGTCATCTGGGTCTGCCCAGTCCAATACCATTTGGGCAATGAGCGCTGATGTTGATAGTAGTTATCTTGCGCCATCTTTGGCATATCAAGGTAATACATACCCCTGACAAATTCACGCCAGCCTAATATTTGCCGAATGAAACCTTCGATTGTTGATAGATCCAATACATACTTTTTCCAAGCAATGATGACCGTATCAATCACCTCGCGAGGATTTAGTAGCTTTAGGTTTAATGCGCTCGACAAAATTGAATGCCACCCAAACGGCGTATCCGTCCACATAGCATCTTGATACACACCGAAGTTTCTGAGGCGATATTCGACAAAATACTCAAGAGCTTGTAGAGCCTGGCCTCGGGTAACAGGCCAGTTAAATGATTCCAGGGATCCGGGGTGCTCTGGGTAAGTCTTTGCAACGAATTCCAATACTTCATTGGTAATCGCATCTACTTCAAACGCCGCAGGAGCATCGATGATGCCCGGCCCCTTCTTGGGATAGGGCTTGCGATTATCTTGATCAAAATTCCACTGACCCCCCTCGGGATTGCCATCTGCACCTATCAACACATGGTGCTTCTTGCGCATTAGGCGGTAAAAATACTCCAGCCTGAGTTCTTTCTTGTTTGCTGTCCACTCCACAAACTCTTGACGCGAGCAATAGAAATGCCCATCCTCAAGCATCTCCAGCTCAATGTTGAGCTCTTTTGCTAATACCTCAATCGCCTGCTTTAGACGCCACTCACCGGGTTCCACGCAAACTAAACGCATTACTTTCTTGTGCAGGATGTGCTCCTTAAGAACCTCGACAAGCGTTAGAGACGCACCTTGAACGTAAGTCAGTGGATATTCCAGCTTTTTCAACTCTACTGCGAAGTGACGCATCGCCGATAGAAATAAAGCAATTTTGGCTTTATGGGACCAAACGTACTGAGCCTCATTAGCCGATTCAATCATGATGATTTCATCTGCTTGAGGATCAAAGCCTCGTAATGCGGCGCTCTGTAAATCGAGCTGATCGCCCAGAATCAGAACTAAGCGCTGAGACTCCTTGGTTTGCTGCTTGCTTTGGCGCTTCATTTATTTTTATATTGAGTGGGGCAATAGGCCCGAGTGACATCTTCACTGCGTAAGGCGCTATGTTTTGTTGCCCTTCCAGTTACCCGCTTGCGCCAAAGTTCAAAGGAGCTGCGTTTTAGCTCCTTACGCATGATGGCAATCACCTGAGGCTCACCCAAGCCGAAGGTCTTCTCAATCGCATCAAATGGTGTGCGATCCTCCCAGGCCATTTCAATAAGGCGAGATAAATCGGGCTCTGCGAGGGTCCTAGGAGCTAGCTTTGGCATCCTGCAATTTTAAGACTTATTCAATAAACTAGCTTGAGCCCATGATTGGAAAAATTCGTCAAAAACTGATTTCCCAAGAAATCCCAGCGATACAAAAGCCGGCGGTAATCATTTGCCCTATTTGCGATCGACCCATCCCAGATTCACAGAAGGATGCGCACCACCTCATCCCCAAATCTAAGGGTGGGAAAACTACCGAGCACCTTCACCGCATTTGCCACAAGCAAATACATGCCTTATTTAGTGAATCAGAATTAGCTCAGCAATACCATCATGCTCAGATCCTGAAAGAGCACCCAGAAATGAAGAAATTTATTCAATGGGTCAAAGACAAGCCCAATTCTTTTTATGAAAAAACTCGTAAGAGCGCACGCTTGAAAGACTCTTATTAAGTATTCACTTTGCCCTATTTAAGTGCATTGAAGAGTTTAATTGACCTATTAGCGACTCAAGAACCTTTTTTAAAGGGCATTAAAGAGAGATCAATCTAAACCCCTCTTTGGTGCATAGGATTTGAAGTTGTGCAAAGCCAAATTTCGTTCTAATTATTAAAACTTAAGATGTGGCATGCGTATAAAAATTACAAAGAGCCTGGTATTACCGGCCCAAATACTCGAGACCGAAAGCATCCCTGAGGCACTTTTCCCTGAGGGGGATTATCTTGCCAACCTCACCCCTGATGGGAAGATTGAGGTGATCAATACACGGAAAATAAAAGCTCTTTTTTCTTTCTCGCAATTTAGAGAAAGAGTCTCGCTAGGTGAATTTATTGTGATGGAGGCCTGAGATCGAATCTCAGTGGGCTAAATCTAGACTCACTACAACCGCTGTCATTGCAGCAACAGATTCAAATGCTTTTGAATTAACGCCACTAGTATCAACATCCTCCCAGTTGAACTCCAAGGAGAAATGGGCAGACTCGACAATCAGCTCATAACTAGTAGACACCTTATTGCTCTCAACCCCCTTTAGCTCATCACTCAGAGGAACGCGTAAGGACTCGATAGCAGCAATTAATGTACTCACCTCATTACCCGTTAACTCTCGGGTACGCAGCACATCATCTGTTCGCTTAATAGAAATCTTGGAGACCTCATCAATCGTCACCTCGTATTGGTTAAGACCCAGATCTTCCCAAACAGTTAATTCCAGAGCAATCGGATATGTTTTCATCAATCTACCTCGTCAACATGGGGTTCGTCAAAATGCGTCTTTTGAGGCCGAAGCTTTACTGCTAGCTGAGTCCATTTACTTTGATGGATTCGGTAATCGCAATCCTCAGCATGATTCTCTAGCAAACCAAAAATGATGGTAGTCGGGATTTTGCAATGAAGGCAGCGATAAGCATGTTGATGCTCTTCAATCTTCTCTTGGGGGTAGTCGATATAAAACGGTTTCAATTTGAGCCCCTTTTTTTTCTTAGCTAGATCAGGTTAATAAAACCATCTTACACCTGAGCTTTATTAAAGTGGGATTCATTTGAAGGTATATATCTACCCCTCAAGCTCACCTTCCCATTTAGAGATAACGGCCGTTGCCAAGCCATTACCCAATACATTGGTTGCCGAACGCGCCATATCCAAGAAGTGATCTACCCCAAGGATCAATAGGACGCCCGCTTCTGGCAAGTTAAATTGGGATAGGGTTGCAGCAATGACCACCAATGAGGCTCGCGGTACGCCCGCTATCCCCTTTGAGGTGATCATTAACACTAGCAACATCAAGAGCTGTTGGCTGAGCTCCATCTCAATACCGTAGACCTGCGCAATAAAGATTGCAGCAAATGTGCAATACATCATCGACCCATCTAAGTTAAAGGAATATCCCACCGGCAAAACAAAAGAAGCAATTTTGTTTTTACAGCCAAAGCGCTCCACTCTCTCTAAAGTCATTGGATAAGCCGCTTCTGAACTCGCCGTCGTAAACGCAAGTAAAGCCGGCTCACGCAACATCTTCACTAAAGTCCAAGTGCGATTTTTTAATACCAAGGAACTAATCAGAATGATGACGATCCATAAGGTGAAAATAGCAGCATAAAAACTCAGCATGAATTTTCCGTAGGTCATCAATATGCTGACACCATTTTCAGCAATGACGGAAGAAACTGCCGAGAAGACTGCGATAGGAGCCATCTTCATCACTGCAGTCGTAATCTTGAGCATGATGTGGGAGAGCATATCCAGATTACGAATGAACTCATCCGCTCTAGCTCCCATGCCTGCTGCGCCAACCCCAAAGAAAACAGCAAAAACTACGATCTGCAAGATCTCGTTTTTAGCCATCGCATCAAAGATGCTGACCGGGAAAATATGTCTCACAAAATCTGGAAAATTAAGGCTCGCTTTATTTAATCCAGTATTGGCCGCGATCTCCGGCAGAGTTAATTCCACACCAACACCCGGATGCAGAATATTGACCATGACCAAGCCCAGCAATAAAGAAACCAGCGACATAGAAATAAACCAAGAGAAGGTTTTTAAACCCACTCTACCGATAGTCGAGGCATCACCCATTTTGGCTATACCAACAACCAAGGTGGCAAATACCAAGGGAGCAATGATCATCTTAATCAAACGCAAAAAGACATCCGTCAAGATTGAAATGTAAAGGACGTACTGATCGGGGAAAGAAGTTCCTGCACCGTATAAGTTGACAAGATAGCCAACCAAGACACCCAAGACCATCGCCCCTAGAATAAAGTGAGTTAGCTTTTTAGAGTTCATGGACGGCCTAATAAATGAGGGGAACAGAAAGATTCTACCCATCTTTAGGCTTGCTAGAGGTCAACCAAGACTGAAAAAGTTGATAATGAGCGATTGAACATACTTCTTGGAAGATAAATATGCTCCCTTGCATTGAATTGGAAACTAGCCCGAATCCAACAGCTGCCGTTATCTGGTTGCATGGTCTTGGAGCCGACGGCAATGATTTTGTACCTATCATTCCTGAGTTAAAACTAGCTGGATGCCCTGGCATTCGCTTTGTGTTTCCCAGCGCCCCAAGCATGCCCGTCACCGTTAATGGTGGCTACGTCATGCCAGCCTGGTATGACATCATTGGCAGAAACCTGATGGATCAAGAAGATGCGGCAGGCATTCAAAAATCGGCAGCGGCGATTGTTCAGTTAATCGAAAAAGAGGCTGAGCGCGGGATTGCCTATGACAAGATTGTGTTGGCTGGCTTTTCTCAAGGGTGTGCAATGGCCTTGCATATTGGCTTACGTTTTCCACACAAACTTGCCGGCATTATTGCCCTGTCAGGCTACCTACCCTTAGCAATGACTGCCAATATTGAAAAGCATACTGCCAATGTTAAGACACCGATCTTTATGGCACATGGCACATATGATCCCGTGGTTGCTCTTGATCGCGCCCAAGCATCGCATGCCTTACTAGAACAAATGGGTTATCAAGTAGATTGGAATGAATATCCCATGGAACACTCCGTTAATCATGAAGAGCTCATGGATATCTCGCGCTTCTTGCAAGAAGTATTAGCAGCTAAATAAGCCCATCCGAAATTAACTTGATACTGGCAATCAGCAAAAAGAATCTTACTGTTCGGTAGTACCATTTCATTGAGATTCTTTTAGCAAGATAAAAGCCAAAATAGACACCTACTGGTGCACAAGGCAACAAGATGATTGAGGTTGCCAATTGCTTGTAATTTAATAGATCTAAATAGGCATAAGGCCCCAGCTTCCCAAAATTCATAACCGTGAAAAAGACTCCTAAGGTCGAGGTGTAAACCATTGGCAAGAGCTTTTCTCTGAGCATGTACACCGTAATCGGTGGCCCACCAATATGTGCAACAAAGGAAGTAAAGCCAGACGTCAACCCCATAGCTCTCCCAAGCCAAGGATAGGACTTTGTCTCCTTCGCCTCTATGCGAGACATAGCAAGATTCTGAATCAAAAAGAGGAGGGTAAAAATACCAATCGACAGTGTCAATACCTGAGGCGTGATGGCAGTAAAGAAAATCATTCCCAACAGAAGACCTGCTATGGCCGGCGGAATAACAATCTTAAGAATGCCCCAGTTCGCATTTTGAATGTATCGACGCAAACCCACTAAATCAATCACAATTAAGAGTGGCAGCATGATTGCTAAGGCTTCATTAATTGGAGCTTGGCTAGCCATCAAAGGTAGCGAGAGAGTGCCAAGCCCAGCGCCAAAGCCGCTTTTAGATATACCCAGAATGGTCACGCTGATGACCGCACATACAAAAAAAGCAAGTGAATGTGCGTGAAAAGATTGCTCCAGGGAGGTAAAGAGTAAATCAAGCATCCAGCGATCTTACCAAGCTATGAATAGGTAGGCAGCGGCTACGGCCATAAAGCCTGTAGCTAGCCATCCGAAAATCCTCATGCTCAAAGAGGCGACATGAGCCCCCATCACAGACTGTTTTGATGACAAAACCATAATGGCCACCATGAGTGGTACAGCGACAATCCCATTGATTACCGCACTCCAAAACAAGGCTTTCATAGGGCTAATGGGCGAGTATTGAATCGCGAGGGCAATCAACACGCTCAAGGCAATGATGGCGTAAAACTTGCTTGCTTGAGCAGCGCTATCTTCCAAGCTAGAGCGCCAGCCAAATACTTCTGACAAAGCATAGGCAGCCGAACCAGCAAGAACGGGCACACCCATCAGCCCGACGCCCAAGATCCCCAGTGCAAAAAGCAGAAAAGTAAACTCGCCGGCGAGAGGTCTCAGTGCTGATGCAGCTTGAGCAGCAGTATTGATATCGCGTATGCCTGCAGCATAAAGAGTTACTGCTGTAGCGAGAATAATGCAGTACGCAGCCACATTGGAGTACAACATGCCGCTCCAAGTATCCCAACGAATTCTTCTGAGCTCTGCAGCGACCACCGCGGGATTTTTCTGTTCAAAGAGACTGGGCTGACCACGCAAGTTCATATCCTCCACTTCCTGGGAGGATTGCCAAAAAAATAAATAAGGGCTGATAGTAGTGCCAAAGATTCCAACCACTACGGCGGCCGAATCTGCACTCCAGGTCAGTTGAGGGAAGAAGGTACTCCAGATCACATCACCCCAAGGAATATGCACCGTAAAAAGGACGGCGCCATATGCCAGTAGGGAAAGTGATAACCACTTTAAAAAGAAAACATAGTGGCGATAAGGAATCAGTATCTGCAAAATCAAAGTCAACAATACAAAGATGCCGGTCATGATGTGCCAATTAATGCCTGTAACCAATTGGGCCACTTCACCCATTGCAGCAATATCTGCAGCAATATTGAGAACATTGGCAATCAATAGCAGCAACACTAGAGCAACCAATACAACCGGCGGAAAAGCCAACTTCATATTGGCGGATAAACCACGGCCAGTCACCCTGCCGATACGAGCGCATAACACTTGGATTGTCGACATTAAAGGGTATGCAAATGGCATTGTCCAAAGCATATTTAAACCAAATTGCGCACCCGCTTGAGAATAAGTGACGATCCCACTTGGATCATCATCCGCTACACCCGTCACCAATCCCGGACCTACCCGAGATAAAGGATGTTGCTTAATGCGGACCCAGATTTCCGAGAGATTCATATGGGTTGCGGTGAAAAGATCATCCTTTGAGTGTAGTCTTTAATAGAGAGCTCAGGAGGATCCGCCCAAAAGAAAAGGGCTCATACAGAGCCCTTATGCTGATTGCTTTCACTCTCAAAGTTTCTTGCTAAAACTATATTGAGCAAATGCTTGCTCGGCCACATTAAACCACTGCGCCTCCATGCTTCTAAATGCACGGTAGTCCTCAAAAATCTTTTTGAATTGCGGATTCTTGGCAGACTCCTCTGCATACGTTTCTTGGCTTGCTTTAAAGCACGCATCTAGGATAGAAGTGTTGAACTTGCGAAGTACGGCGCCGTTTTGCAGGAGACGTTGTAATGCTGGCGGATTGAGCGCATCGTACTTTGCGCACATATCGGTATGGGCTTCGAAACAAGCCGACTCCCATGCTGCCTGATAGGCAGGCGGCAAAGAATCCCACTGCTTTTTATTGACCAAGAAAGAAAGTCCGGCGGCACCCTCCCAGAAAGCTGGGTAGTAGTAATTCTTGGCAACCTTTGCCAGGCCTAGCTTTTCATCGTCATAGGGTCCAACAAATTCAGCAGCATCAATCGTGCCTTTTTCTAAAGCCGAATAAATCTCACCGGCCGGAAGCTGTTGTGGCACTACACCGAGTTTTGCAAGTACCTGCCCTGCAAATCCAGCGATACGGAATTTCAGGCCCTTCAGGTCTTCTGGTGATTTAATTTCTTTGCGAAACCAGCCACCCATTTGCGTACCAGTTTGACCGCCTAAGAAATTCACAATGTTGTAGCTGGCATAGAGTTCGCGCATTAACTTCATACCATTGCCATACAGCATCCAAGCCGATTGTTGGCGTGCGGTCAAACCAAATGGTGCAGCGGTATCGAATATGAAAGCACTGTTTTTACCAAGGTAGTAATAACTCGCAGTGTGTCCGCACTCTACAGTGCCATTTTGTACGGCATCCAATACTTGTAGCGCTGGAACCACTTCACCAGCTGCAAATACCTTAACGTTAAATTTTCCGTCAGTAGCTTTACGCAAAGCGTTAGCAAATACTTCAGGCGTACCAAATAAAGTATCTAATGATTTAGGGAAGCTCGAAACCAGACGCCAATTCAGAGTTGGCAAACTTTGCGCAAGCGATGGCGCTGCTAAGGCGGCAGCTCCGGCACCAATTGTGGCTTTCTTTAAAAATGAACGTCTTTGCATTTCCGTCACCCCTTTTAAAAATAATGAAGTTTTATATTGATACTATTTTTAGTAGTCCGTATAGATTGTCTTGCTTTATTTTCCACCAACCGTCATTGAGCCCAATAAGATTGATCCCGTTTCTTTAGCACCACGAATGAGGGTATCACTGCCAATTAACTGAATATCCATCAGCATATCGCGTAGATTGCCAGCGATGGTAACCTCTTCAACAGGATATTGAATAACTCCATTTTCAACCCAGTAACCAAATGCACCTCGTGAATAATCACCCGTCACGTAATTGACCCCCTGCCCCATTAATTCTGTCACCAATAAACCGGTGCCCATTTCTTTTAATAGTGCAGGCAAGCCACCCTTAGGCGTTTTCTTACTTTGTAAAGTCAGGTGATGTGATCCACCAGCATTACCGGTGGTTTTCATGCCCAACTTCCGAGCAGAATAAGTCGATAAAAAATAACCTTCGAGTATTCCTTTATCTACCACTGTTCTAGCAGAAGTTTTGACACCCTCCTCATCAAATGGCGCACTACCACTCATTGACTTCAGATGCGGATCTTCAAACAAGCTGATATGTTTGGGCAACACTTGCTTGCCCAGGCTATCGAGTAGAAAGCTGGAGCGGCGATACAAAGCACCGCCTGAAACAGCTTGTACTAGACCTCCCAATAAACCCGCAGCGAGAGGCGCCTCAAAGATCACCGGGCAACGTCGAGTTGTCAAAGATCTAGCCTTGAGTCGTGACAAGGCTCTCTGAGCTGCATAGGTTCCGATTGCAGTAGGATCAGCCAACTCCTCAGGAATGCGAGAGCTGGAGTACCAATCGTCACGTTGCATGTGGGCTTTCTTGCCACCTTCGCTAGCGATTGGTGCGCAGGAAATATAGTGGCGAGAAAAAGGATAGCCACCCATAAATCCATGGGACGTTCCCATCATGAAATGCGCATGGTGTGCGGATACCGATGCGCCATCACTATTCTGAATTTGTTTGCTCACTGAAAATGCCGCACCCTCAGCACTACGTGCGATTTCTACGGCAGCAGCTGCATCAATATTCCATGGATGAAATAAATCTAAATCTAGCGGATTTTTTTCTAAGAGCTCAGCCTCAGCAGGACCTGCACATAAATCCTCTGCCGTGTGTTGTGCGATGTGATAGGCAGCATCTACCGTTGCCTTTAATGATGCTTTAGAGAAATCGCTAGTGCTGGCGTTACCGCGGTGATGACCCAAAAATACGGTGACCCCCACTTGCTTATCCAGACTTTGTTCGATAGTCTCGACCTCACCCTTACGAACAGTAACGGAGAGGCCTTGCCCCTCTGAAACCTCCGCTACGGCATCTGAGGCACCCCTTCTTTTGGCCTCTTTAAGCATGAAATCGATGATTTCTTGAAACTGGTTCGATGTGTATGTAAACATACCCTAATAATAGCTAGAATAGAAACATGAAGCATACAGAAGCCCTGAAACGAAACAGCCCCAATGAGGTCAAAATTGGCCTCATATCCATCTCGGATCGCGCCAGTAAAGGCGTCTATCAGGATGAGGGCATTCCTGCCCTACAAACCTGGCTCATTAAGGCCATGAGCAATCCCTGTGTTTTTCATGAACGGCTCATTGCTGATGAGTCTGAAAGCATTACCGAGACAATTGTTGAACTAGTAGACGAGCTAGGCTGCGATCTAGTGCTCACTACAGGCGGTACTGGCCCCTCCAGAAGAGATGTCACCCCTGAGGCTACCCGTGAAGCCGGCACTCGTGAGATGCCTGGTTTTGGGGAGCAAATGCGTCAAATTAGCTTGAGTTTTGTGCCAACCGCCATTCTGTCTAGGCAGACAGCCGTCCTAAGAGAAATTGATGGTCATGCCGCCCTGGTCATTAACTTGCCCGGACAACCTAAGGCAATTGCAGAGACGCTTGAAGGCCTGAAGGATGAAAACGGCAAATCGATTGTTCCCGGCATCTTTGCAGCAGTGCCTTACTGCGTTGATTTAATTGGCGGTCCGTATATCGAAACTGACGAAACCGTCATTAAAGTCTTTAGACCAAAAAGTGCTCTTAAGAAATCTGGAGCTTGATTCGCTAACCATCAATAAAAAGGTCCGCATTGCGGACCTTTTCGCTTGAGACAACTATTGAGGAAGCGGCACAATAAACTTCTCGCGGTAATACTTCAGCTCTTCGATAGACTCTTCTATGTCTGCTAATGCTGTATGCGCCTGGTTCTTTGTGAAGCCTTTCACCAACTCAGGATGCCAACGCTTACAGAGCTCTTTCAAAGTAGAAACATCAATATTTCGATAATGAAAGTAAGCCTCTAACTTCGGCATGTACTTCGCCATAAAGCGTCTGTCTTGCCCAATCGTATTGCCACACATTGGAGCGATGCCAGCCTTAATATATTTTTTCAAGAAAGCAATGCACTCTGCCTCCACTGTTGCCTCATCTAGAGTGGATGCCTTCACCTTATCGATCAAACCAGAGCGCCCATGCGTACCTTTATTCCAGGCATCCATGGCATCCAAAACGGCATCTTCCTGATGCACTACCCAGACTGGGGCCGTGGCAATAGTATTGAGGTGGGCATCCGTCACGATGATGGCAATTTCCAGAATCCGTTCGGTTTCCGGATTTAGGCCTGACATCTCCATATCTACCCAAATCAGGTGTTCATTAGCTGGTGCTTCCTTGGTTGCCGCCGTGACTGCTGCTGTGGCTGCTCCTGTGGCTGTAGTGTTAGTTTGCTCGCTCATATCTATAATGATCTCATGACATTCACAATTGTTTTTCTAATTGCCTTTATTGCTAGCTTTGGCTTACGCCATTGGCTCTCCCAACGTCAAATTCGCTATGTGGCACAGCATCGTAATGCCGTACCCGCAGATTTTGCTGAAAAAGTGACTTTAGCTGAACATCAAAAAGCAGCTGACTACACCATCGCTAAATTGCGTCTTGGTATTTTAGAGAATGGGGTCAGCGCCATCATTTTAATTGGCTTCACCTTATTGGGTGGGCTACAGATTCTAAACCTAGCATTACTACAATTTTTGGGCGAAGGCATCGCTCAACAAATTGCCCTGCTGGTTTCCGTCGTGATCATTTCTGGCGTGATTGATATGCCTTTCTCTTGGTACAAGCAGTTCCATTTAGAGGAACGCTTTGGATTTAACCGCATGGGTAAAAAACTATTCTTCACGGATATGATTAAAGGAATGGCAGTAGGCGGCGCCATTGGTATTCCATTACTCTGGGTCATCCTGACATTGATGGCCAAGGCTGGTGATTTATGGTGGCTTTGGGCATGGGCAGTATTGACAGCATTTAGCTTGCTCATGCAGTGGATCTTCCCCACTTTTATAGCACCCCTCTTCAATAAGTTTCAACCCTTAGAGGATGGACCTTTAAAAACACAGATTGAAGCGCTACTAAAACGCTGCGACTTTGCGAGCCAGGGCCTATTTGTGATGGATGGCAGTAAACGTAGCGCTCACGGCAATGCATTCTTTGCCGGCATGGGTAAAGCCAAGCGCATTGTATTTTTTGACACCTTGATTGAAAAGCTCAATCCGGGCGAGGTAGAGGCGGTTCTCGCACATGAGCTTGGCCATTTCAAATGCAAACATATTCGTAAACGTCTCTTGGTCTCGTTCGCTCTCAGCTTTGCGATGTTTGCTCTATTGGGTTGGATCAGCACCAAAGTCTGGTTCTACACTGACTTAGGCGTGATGCCTAACCTCAATGGTTATAACGGTGGCCTCGCATTGGCACTCTTTATGCTGGTCTCTCCAGTCTTTAGCTTTTTCTTCACACCACTTTCTAGCTTGGCCTCACGCAAGCATGAGTACGAAGCGGATGGATTTGCTGCCGAGAAATCTTCCGCAAAAGATTTAATTGCGGCACTAGTGAAGTTATATCAAGATAATGCCTCGACCCTCACGCCCGATCCGATCTATACGGCTTTCTATAGCTCGCATCCACCTGCGCCCTTGCGCATTGCTAACTTACAGCGGTTTAGCTCATAAGGATGGAGCAATTTCATGCGCTACTCATTGCCTCCTACGGAAGGCATTATTTAGCGCAGCGTTTAATTGCAGATGCTGCTGGTCAAGAATCACCTGATGGTCCATTAATACAAGTCAGCACTCCAGCTAAGCAACATATCGGTGCTGTGGGTGATCGCATGTTGCTTGAAATGACTTCAGCTGATCAAGCACGCATTATCCAAATTGAGCCCCGAGAAAATCTCCTCTATCGCTCGGATGCCTTCAAGAGCAAGTTGATTGCCTCGAATGTAGATCAAATCTTGGTAGTACTTGCTACTCAACCCGCTTTCTCGCCAGACTTATTGGGAAGAGCAGTAGTAGCTGCTGAAGCCAATCAAATTGGTCTCCATATTTTGCTTAACAAGTGTGACCTTAAAGACAATCTTGAGCACGCACGCAAAATCATCGCGCCCTATGCTCGCATGGGATATCAAGTCAGCGAAGTCTCTGCCAAATTTGATCCAGCCTCAATCGATTCCTTGCAGTCTGCTCTACAGGGCAAGATCTCTGTCTTTGTAGGCCAATCAGGTATGGGCAAGTCCAGCCTATTAAATGCTTGGATACCGAATGCGGCCGCACTGACCCAAGAATATTCTGTGCGCTTAGATACCGGCAAACACACTACTACTGCATGCCGTTATTTTGAATTGCCTGAGGCTTGGGGCAGAGATGCCACAGGTAAGCTTGGCGCTTTGATTGATTCACCAGGCTTTCAGGAGTTTGGTTTGGCGCACATGTCTGTTAGTGAATTGCAGCATGCCTTTAGGGAATTTAAAGACTTGCTTGGAAAGTGCCGCTTTCATAACTGCGCGCATTTGACTGAGCCAGATTGCGCAGTAAGAGAAGCGGTAGATAGAAATGAAATAGCGCCAGAAAGACTGGCGCTATTTAGACAGCTGCACTCAGATTCAAAAACAGCTGATGTACAAATTCAGGGAATTAGCCAAGCCAAAGAGCGATGGTCAGCATTAGCAACAAAGCCATCCAAGCGATAACTAAGCGCCATACTAATCCTACTGCAGAGCGCATCGTACGCTCAGTAGGCTCAAGACCTACTTCATAAATAACCGGTTCACCAGCTTCAGCCATACGCAAAGCTTCATCACTATCAGGCTCGCTCATTGGCTCACCAAGACGCACACCCAATGCACCGCTGCCTGCTGCCAAAATTACTGCAGACAAAGAGTCTGACCACTTTTGCGTGAGATAGCGCCAGCCATATACAGCGCCCTCGAAGTTGCCAACAATGGCAAAGCCCATTGCGGTAATGCGCGCAGGAACCCAATCCAAAACGTAGAAGAAATGACGGGCAGATTCGCTGAGGTTAAAGTCACCACGCTCTGACCAACGTTGAGAGGCAATATCAGCCAAGCGGTAGAGCACAACACCAGCCGGGCCCATTGGCATCATGAACCAGAACAACACACCAAACACATGGTGGTGTGAACCGATGATGGCGCGCTCTAGTGCCAAAGAAATCACTTCAGTCTCGGAAAGATTGGAAGTGTCCAATTCAGGGCCATACCACTCACCCAAGGCTGCACGTGCAGCAGGTAAGTCATGCGCTTCAATTGCTTCATGCACGGCAGTAAAAGAATGACTGAACTGACGAAAACCAAAAAACAAATAAGCGATAACGATATTCCAAAGAAAACCCAAGATTGGATAAGTCACCATACAAGTGACATACACAATGAAGACTAAAAAAGTTGGCAGTATGAAGGCCACCAAGCAGGCCATGCGAGCACCGATAGGGCTTGCACCGTCTTCAGTCTTACCACCGAACTCAGCGGCGACCCAGTCTAACCAGCGAGCGCATACACGCGCAATCCAATGGCTTGAAGTGACTGGGCGGTATTGCTCAGCAATGAGGGCGAAGAGAATAGAAAAGAAAGTCATACTTTTAATAAATGATAAAGGTTACGCAACATTCCCGCAGTGGCACCCCAAATAAAGCGGTTCTCATAAGGCATTGAATAAAAACGTCGTCCACCCTGCTCACTTTGCCACAATCTGACTTGATGATTAGCGGGATCTAACAAAAAACTTAGGGGCACCTCAAAGACATCGGCCACCTCAAACTCGTCTAAGACATATTCTGCGTGAGCTTGGACCAATCCTACTACTGGTGTAACGCTATAGCCAGAAACAGTTAAATACTGTGGCAAATGACCAATAATCTCCACTCGCCCAGGATCTAATCCGATCTCTTCTTTGCTCTCACGCAAGGCGGTCTCATTAGGACTTTGATCCTCAGGATCCATACGACCCCCTGGAAAACTAATTTGGCCTGCATGATCGCGCAAATGATTGGTTCTTTGCGTGAGCAATACTGACAAACCATCCTCCTTCAATAGAAGTGGAATCAGTACTGCTGCTTTAGTGACTTTTCCGACTGCTTGGCGCTTAGCAATAATGTCAGCCGCAATGACATGACGATTTTCATCGGTAATCTCCGGCTCCCATTGGGGCGGTGATTGCAAACGCGCTTTTAAACCAGTGGGCTCCAAAAATTCTGGTGCTACCTTTTTTTCACCAGCACACACCGCATGAATCGGAATTGCCTGTGCATCAAACCCTGAAGGCGCAGCAACATTGATTGCATTATCTTCAGGTGTTGAGGTCTTGGGCATATTCATATTCTAAGGCAACAAAAAAGGCGACCGAGGCCGCCTTTTTAAATCAAGTCAGCATTAATTATGCGGCTGGAGTTGCTACTGCTACTTTACGTGCAGGAAGCTTCTCTTTAATACGTGCAGACTTACCTGAACGATCACGCAAGTAGTACAACTTAGCACGACGTACATCACCACGACGCTTCACTTCAATGCTAGCGATCAATGGTGAGTAAGTTTGGAATGTACGCTCTACACCTTCGCCAGATGAAATCTTGCGAACGATGAAGCTGGAATTGAGTCCGCGATTGCGCTTTGCAATCACAACACCTTCAAACGCCTGAGTACGCTTACGCGCACCTTCAACAACGTTCACGCCAACAACTACTGTATCGCCAGGAGCAAAGCTCGGCAAAACCTTGTTAGCACTTAAGCGAGCAATTTCTTCTTGCTCAATTTTTTCAATTAAATTCATTTTTAATCCTTAAACATCTTATCAGCGTTTAATCCCGAGACCTAAATCAACGGACCTAATAGAGGATGCAGTTAAAACAATTTCACTAAACCAAAAACTAAACCACCTATTCACCACTGCACACTACTGAAAGTATTTACAGAGAGCGAAGAAATTGTTCATCTTCTCGGGTTAGCAACCCTTTGGCTCTGGCCGATTCAATTAAGTCCGGCCTTAACCTGAACGTCAGCTCTAAAGACTTCTGCCGACGCCAATCCGCTATTTTAGCGTGATGTCCGCCTAAAAGCACGTCTGGGACAGATAAATTTTCATATATTTCGGGGCGGGTGTAGTGCGGATAGTCCAAAAGACCGTTCATAAAGCTATCCTGGGTGGCAGATTCGCCATCTCCAAGCGCCCCTGGAATCAATCTAATCACCGCATCCATCATCGCCATAGCGGGAATTTCGCCCCCAGAAAGCACAAAATCACCGATAGAAAGCTGTAAATCGACGTTTCGGTCGACAAAACGTTGGTCAATAGCCTCATATCGACCACAAATAAAGCTCAAATTGCCGTAATCCAGGATATCTGCCGCTATCTTCTGAGAAAAACGCTCGCCCTGGGGTGCCAATAAGCAAATTGGGCCTGATTTGATGTTTGCCGCCTGATGGGCTGCCTTAATTCCGGCGACTGTATCTTCTAAGGGCTTGGCCAGCATCACCATGCCAGGTCCACCGCCATAAGCACGGTCGTCCACTGTTTTACGAGGATCAGCGCAAAAGTCACGAGGATCCCAAAGATGAACGCTGGCTAATGATTGTCCACATGCGCGACCAGTAATGCCCCACTGTGTCAATGCAGAGAACATTTCCGGAAACAAGGTGACTACATCAAAGCGCATATCGGTAATTAATTTTGAAATTGATCTTTGCGTTCTTATTGCCAGTCAGACTGCCAATCAAGAGTAATCGTTTTATTTGGCAAGTCGACGTTTTGCACTACTTCTTTTACAAACGGCACTAAATACACAATCGTTTTAGTTACTGGATTACCAATTGCGATAACGCCATGTGCACCATTCTCAGTAACATCAATCACTTCACCAAGGGCTTCGCCTTGCAAATTCACGGCATTGCAACCAATTAGATCAACCCAGTAATAGGAATCACTATCTGCCTTTGGAAACGCATCGCGCGCCACCAAGATACGAGAACCTTTTAATGCGAGCGCCTGATCACGATCGCTTACACCCTCTAGCGACATCACAACATTGCCGCTGTGCATCTTGGCACTTTTCACTTTGTATTGTGTCAAGGAAGCTTGTTCTAGAGACGCAGAAACGCCCGCATCCCTACGAGGGATCAGAGACAGCCAAATAGATCTAGAAGAAAGAAGTGCTACAGGCTCTGATGAGTGAGGTCTTACCTTCACTTGGCCTTGCAAACCTTGCGCCTCAGATATGGCGCCAAGCTCAATCAAATCATTCAGGGAAGGCGTACTCATTTGTAAGACACCTTATTTTCCCAAAATAGAACTACTATAAATTCTGCCGCTAAAAACCTCATCACATCGATGAAGTTTTTAGCAATCGAATATTAAACAGCTGGATTGTTTTTGATCAAACGAACTACTGTTGGGGAAACCTGCGCGCCAACACCAGTCCAGTAAGTCAAACGGTCTTGAGCAATACGCATTGCTTGCTCAGTTGCCGCTGCTTGTGGATTGAAGTAACCAATACGCTCGATGAAATTCGAGTCACGACGGTTGCGTTTATCAGTAGCAACAATGCTGTAAAAAGGGCGCTTCTTAGAACCGCCGCGTGCCAGTCGAATGACGACCATACTTATTCCTTAAAATCTAAAATGAAAACAGGTTGATTACAACCCAATGAAATTTCTACAAAAAACCTTGGGCTCCAGCTCACCAAATAAAGATACGGTAGACCGGAAAACCTCATATTCTAGACGAAAACCCCTACTTCTTCCACCTATTTAAGCATCTAAGACAGTAGAATAGAATGTCGACTTAGATAAAATATACATTAAAAACAATAACTTAGGTAAATATGGTCCTTAAATCTAGACTTTTAGACTTCCTCAGAAGGCCTTCAAAAGGGTTCTTTCTGACACTTTCTTGCCTAAGTCTTGGACTTTTAAGTGGCTGCGCAAACGTCATCCCTCCATGTGGAGCCAAAATAAGCCCACCAAGCAGCGAACTCAAAAATACCAAATGGGAGCTGACCCGCTGGAACTTACCCCCCAATAGCAATGGAGAGGTGCGTACCCGCCAAATTCCGCAAGGCGATGCCAGTAACCCGATTCAAATCATTTTTGATGCTAGCGGACAACGGCTGAGCGGCTCGACAGGATGCAATCGGTTTACTGCAACCCTTGATGAAGACACCCGCGGTTTTTCTCTCAAGCAAATCGCCAGCACAAAGATGGCCTGCAGCCCTCAGCGTATGGAATTAGAAAATGATTTCCTCTATGAGTTAAATGACTATCGCAGCATTGTGCGCAATGGTGATCAATTACTCATGATCGGCACTGATCGTGAAGTACTCAGTTTTACTCAAAAGCCAAACAACGCTAAATAAACACTCAATTATTCATTAGCAATACCACTGAAAGATTCATGAAAAAATCCAAACTTCTTTTTTGCGCACTCGGATTACTCCTTCCGGGCAGCGGCCTTAATTGTTTTTATCTGCAAGGACTTAAATCTTTTTGGGCATGGGTTCAACTATTTGCCTTGATAGGTGGCGCAGTAGGCTGGGTCATTCTCAAGGACGCCCACTTTAATTCGGCGCCAGGATGGGTGCTCGTTACTTTTGGCTTTATGGCTATTGAAGCAAGCTGGTTAACCACGATTGCCTTTGGTCTTCGCTTAGATGAGAAGTGGGATGCCCAATTTAATCCCGGCATTGAAGATCACCGACGCAGCCGCTCTGGCTGGCTCGAGATACTAACAGTGATTTTCTCATTGGTATTGGGTGCTGGTGTGATGATGACTTTTTTAGCAGTCTCATTTGAGCAATTCTTCATCTCTCAAATCCATGAAGCAAAAAAGCTATCCCAATAATTGCAGATAGCTTTCATTTTGCAAGAGCCGCTCTTAAGAGCGGTTTTTTTATTCTCTTTTGCGTCCCCTTAGAACTGCTCTACTTCCAGGGCATTGGTGGAGTGACCGCTTTCAACAATCGACGTTGCTAGTGCTTGTGCTTGAGGCATGAGATTCTCAGCAAAGAAACGAGCTGTAGCAATCTTCGCATCATAGAATTTTGGATCGCCATCGCGAAGACGCTCAGAAGCTAAGAGCGCCCTCGCCATTTGCCAGCCGCCCAATACCAAGCCAGATAAGCGCAAGTAAGCAAAGCTACCAGCATAGACAGCCTTGATATCTGTCTTTGCATTCGTAACGATGTATGCAACGGCCTGCTCGAAGGCGGCACGAGCTAAGGTGAGCTGTTTGAGCACTGCTTTAGCATCAGCGCTTCCACTGGCAGCTAAATCTTTTTCAGTGGCAGCAATTCTTTGGGAAAGCTCTTTGGCAATCGCACCGCCATCACGAACCGTTTTTCTACCAACTAAGTCATTCGCCTGAATTGCAGTAGTGCCTTCGTAAATCGTCAAGATGCGGGCATCACGGTAATACTGCGCTGCGCCAGTTTCTTCGATAAAGCCCATGCCACCATGCACTTGAACTCCCAGACTAGCGACTTCAATCGACATTTCTGTAGAAAAGCCCTTAACGATTGGGACTAAGAATTCATAGATAGCTTGATTAGCTTTCCGAACCGCTTCATCAGGGGCGGCATGCTGTGCATCATAGGCAGAAGCAGCGTAATAAGCTAAAGCACGTGATGCCTCTGTGTAGGCGCGCATGGTCATGAGCATCCGCTTTACATCCGGCTGATGAATAATTGCAACTGGGCCCGGTGAACCCGCTAGATCGCGGCTTTGTACTCGATCTTTTGCATATTGAACCGCCTTTTGATAGGCACGCTCAGCTACCGCTACGCCTTGCATACCTACTGCAAAGCGAGCCGCATTCATCATCACAAACATGTATTCAAGACCGCGATTTTCCTCGCCTACTAAGTAACCGATCGCACCACCATGATCACCAAATTGTAGAACCGCAGTTGGGCTCGCTTTAATACCCAACTTGTGCTCAATCGAAACGCAATGCACATCATTACGTTCACCTAATGAACCATCTTTATTCACCATAAACTTCGGCACTACAAATAATGAAATACCCTTTACGCCCTCTGGTGCATCAGGTGTTCTGGCTAACACCAAATGGATAATATTCTTAGCCATATCGTGCTCACCATAGGTGATATAAATTTTGGTACCAAAAATCTTGTAAGTACCGTCACCCCCTGGAACAGCACGTGAGCGAACCATCGCAAGATCAGAACCAGCTTGAGGCTCAGTCAAATTCATTGTTCCAGTCCACTCACCAGAAATCATCTTCGGAACATATTGCTCCTGAAGTTCAGGGCTAGCAGCAGTTAAGAGAGCTTCAATAGCACCATCAGTAAGTAATGGGCAGAGTGCAAAAGAAAGATTGGCTGCATTCACCATCTCTAAACAAGCAGTAGAGATCAATTTTGGTAAGCCTTGTCCACCAAACTCTGCGGGATGAATTACGCCTTGCCAACCAGCAGCAGCGTATTGCTCAAAAGCTTGTTTGAAGCCAGGGGTGGTTGTCACTACACCATCCTTTAAAGAGCTTGGGTTTTGATCGCCAGTCCAGTTGAGGGGTGCCACTACATCTTGATTAAATTTGGCTGACTCCTCCAAGATCGCAGGGGCTAAATCTACATCCGCACCCGCGTCAGCATAGGAGGGATAGGCAACAACATCTGATAGCCCAGCTAGTTCATTCATCACAAACAACATATCTTTCACTGGGGCTACGTATGGCATTACAACTCCTCTTTATACAATTTGATACTTAATTAATCTTTGACTTCAATCTTCAGCTCAACCAAGTGCTTTTGTTAGCTCCGGCACAGCAGTATTCAAATCCGCCACTAGACCATAGTCAGCAACACCAAATATTGGCGCCTCTGGATCTTTGTTGATTGCTACGATCACTTTGGAATCTTTCATACCAGCCAAATGCTGGATGGCACCTGAGATACCTACGGCAATGTAAAGCTGAGGAGCCACAATCTTGCCAGTCTGACCCACTTGGTAATCATTGGGAACATAACCTGCATCCACCGCAGCACGGGATGCACCTAAAGCAGCACCGAGCTTGTCGGCCAAAGGAGCAATGAGCTCCTGATACTTTTCACCAGAACCCAAACCGCGACCACCAGAAACAATAATCTTGGCGGCGGTCAATTCTGGACGATCAGATTTAGTCAGCTCACGACCAACAAAGGATGATGAAGATTTACTATCAGCAGCAGCAGCTTTTTCTACAGCAGCTGAACCACCAGTTGCAGCGACTGGATCAAAACCAGTAGTACGTACGGTAATCACTTTGATTAGGTCAGTGGATTGCACGGTTGCAATCGCATTGCCAGCATAAATTGGACGCTCGAAAGTATCTACAGAGATGACTTTGGTAATGTCAGACAACTGGGCCACATCTAACTTAGCGGCAACGCGTGGCAAAACATTCTTCCCATTAGCTGTTGCAGGAGCGAGGATATGACTATAGCTATTCGCAATGGAGATGATCTGCGCAGCCAAAGGTTCAGCCAATTGATCGGCCAAATTGGCGGCATCGATTTGAATGACTTTGCGCACACCAGCAATTTGCGCTGCGGCAGCTACGGCAGCATCAGCACCACTACCAGCAACGAGCACATCCACTTCAGGAGAGCACTGCAAAGCAGCTGCTACAGCATTAAGGGTTGCCGCTTTTAATGATTGATTGTCGTGTTCAGCAATAACAAGTGCAGCCATTTAGATCACCTTCGCTTCATTTTTGAGTTTTTCTACAAGGGCTGCTACATCAGCAACCATCACGCCAGCAGAGCGCTTTGGCGGCTCTTCTACTTTAAGTGTTTTCAGGCGTGGGGCAATATCGACACCCAATTCTTCAGGCTTCACGATATCAATCGTTTTCTTCTTGGCCTTCATGATGTTCGGCAAAGTGACATAGCGTGGTTCATTCAAGCGCAGGTCAGTGGTAATCACTGCCGGCAAAGTTAGTGCAATAGTTTCTAAGCCGCCATCGACTTCGCGAGTCACAGTGGCATTGCCGTCTGCAACCACCACTTTGGAGGCAAAGGTAGCCTGAGGGATATCCAACAAGCTTGCCAGCATCTGACCGGTTTGATTACTGTCATCGTCAATTGCTTGCTTACCAAGAATGATGATTTGCGCTTGCTCTTTATCAGAGAGCGCCTTGAGAATCTTCGCTACTGCTAAAGGTTGCAGCTCTGCATCTGTCTCCACCAGGATGGCACGATCCGCACCAATTGCCAAAGCGGTACGTAGGGTTTCTTGGCATTGAGTTGCGCCAGCAGTCACTACAACCACTTCAGTTGCAACACCCGCCTCTTTTAAGCGCACTGCTTCCTCTACTGCGATTTCATCAAAGGGATTCATGCTCATTTTGACGTTCGCTAAATCAACACCAGAGTTATCTGATTTCACCCGAATTTTGACGTTGTAATCTACAACGCGTTTTACAGCTACTAAGACTTTCATCCCTCAAACCTCTCCAATAATATATAAATCGAGAATAAACCCTCAATAAAAAGCACGATCGTTTTATTTTACCTGAATATTTGCCAAATTAAACATCAATTGCGGTAGCTGAACCCGCTTGTTTCCGAAGCTCAAACTTCTGAATCTTGCCAGTCGAGGTCTTTGGTAGCTCACAGAACACAATGGCTCTCGGAACCTTAAAGCCTGCTAAATGCTTTTTACAGTGGGCAATAATCTCCTCAGCAGTCACTTCTGAGCCAGGTTTGATTTCCAAGAAGGCACAAGGCGTTTCACCCCACTTAGCGTCAGGCTTAGCAACCACCGCAGCAGCATTAATGGCTGGGTGTCGATAGAGCACATCCTCAACCTCTACAGAGGAAATATTTTCACCTCCAGAAATAATGATGTCTTTGCTGCGGTCCTTCATCTTCACATAACCATCTGGATTTATTACCGCCAAATCACCCGAGTGAAACCAGCCACCTTCAAATGCCTCTTGGGTTGCTTTTTCGTTCTTCAGATATCCCTTCATGGCGATATTGCCCTTGAACATAATTTCACCCATGGTTTCACCATCAGCCGGAACGGCCTGCATAGTTTCTGGATCAAGAACAGCAATTGCTTGTTGCATGTGGTAGCGCACACCTTGACGTGCATTTAAGCGAGCACGCTCACCGATATCAACATCATTCCACTCATCTTGTTTAACGCACACAGCTGCTGGCCCATAGGTTTCAGTCAAACCATAGACGTGCGTTAAATCAAATCCTAACTTTTCCATGCCCTCAATAATGGATGCAGGTGGTGCGGCACCCGCGATCAAGCCTTTGACTCCTGCGGGCACTCCCACCTTCAGCTCATCTGGCGCATTGACCAACAAGTTATGCACGATAGGTGCTGCGCAGTAGTGGGTCACGCCATGTTCTTTAATTGCCGCAAAAATATGTTGCGCATCAACCCGACGCAAGCAGACATTGACACCAGCGCGAGCTGCGATCGTCCATGGGAAGCACCAACCATTGCAATGGAACATCGGCAGAGTCCAAAGATAAATAGGGTGCTTATTAATATCCCAGTCCAGCACATTGGAAACAGCATTGATTGCAGCGCCACGATGGTGATACACCACGCCCTTAGGGTTACCAGTAGTTCCCGATGTGTAGTTCAAGCAAATCGCTTGCCACTCATCTGCGGGAACTTGCCATGCAAAATTTGGATCCCCTTCGGAGAGTAATTTCTCATAAGTAAGTTTGCCTAACTTCTCGCCAGGAACATTAAATTCATTTTCTTCAACATCTACCACCAAGAAATCACGACCAGAATCTTTCTTAGCGATCTCAAGCGCTTTTTTCATCACCCCTGAAAATTCAGGATCAACAATGACTACCTTTGCTTCGCCATGATTCAGCATAAAAGCCACTGTCTCTGCGTCTAAACGAGTATTAAGAGCATTCAAAACTGCACCCGCCATCGGAATACCAAAGTGGGCTTCTACCATTGGAGGCGTGTTGGGTAACATCACCGCTACGGTGTCACCCAAACCAACACCATGCTTTTGCAAGGCGCTAGCCAAGCGACGGCAACGCTCATAGGTTTGCGCCCAGGTCTGACGCAATTTCCCATGAATAACGGCAGTTTTATTGGGGTAAATTTCTGCTGAGCGCTCTAAAAATAAGAGCGGTGTAATTGGGGTGTAGTTGGCTGGATTGCGAGCCAAACCTTGTTCATAAATATTTGCCATCTTCAGCTTTCGATTTCTGTTTTACTAAATTTTTTATTAAATGTCTGCTAGTGCTTTAATATGGGCCACCACACTGCGGCCTAAAGCAGAGAGGTTATAACCACCCTCTAAGCAGCTCACAATGCGTCCTTGCGCATACTCATTAGCAATCTCTTTTAAACGTTTGGTAATCCAGACATAGTCATCCTCCACCAAGCCCATCTGACCTAAATCATCCTCGCGATGGGCATCAAACCCTGCTGAAATAATCACGAGCTCAGGCTCAAAATTACGCAAAGCTGGCAACCACTGCTCTTCCACAATGGAGCGCACCACATCGCCCCGAGTCGCAGCAGGCAAAGGTACATTGACCATATTGTTTGCGTGATCAAGGCCGCTATAGGGATAAAAGGGATGTTGAAAAAAGCTACACATCAAGACATTAGGGTCATTGAAAAAGGCAGCTTCAGTACCGTTGCCATGATGGACATCAAAATCAACGATGGCGACACGCTCAATGCCGTATGTTTCCATTGCATATCGCGCAGCAATCGCCACGTTATCAAATAAACAAAATCCCATAGAACGCGTTGGCTCCGCATGATGTCCTGGCGGTCTTACAGCACAAAATACGTTCTCAACCTCACCCTTCATCACAGCATCTACGCCTGCAATAGCAGCGCCTGCAGCTCTGAGTGAAGCTCTGTAAGTATGGGGATTCATAATGGTGTCACCATCGAGCATGAAATACCCGCTCTCTGGGGCGCGATCTCGAACAAAAGAAACGTGGTCAGAACTATGAACCAATTCCAATTGGTCCTCAGTGGCCAATGGCGCATCTAAATGATGTAAAAATTGATCAACACCACTGCGAATCAGTTGATCATTGATCGCCTGAATTCTCTCTGGACACTCTGGATGATGGCTTCCCATCTCATGTTTCAGAAAGTCTGGATGAGTTATGTATCCTGTTGTCATTACTCGAAATCCTCAATAGCAAATTTGTTATTTTTATAATCTAATTAAACGTGCTCAACATTCGAAAATCCAATACCAATAAAAATATCTTAGGCATGAACTTTCACGTCTCCTACCTACTGCTTGCTCTTGCGTTTTTAGCAGGGTGCTCTAGCACCTCCACACAACCAACCCAATCGCAACAGCCCATCGTAAACCAGACTGACGATGTCGCTACCGAGGCGCGTTTTAGCCAGAACCTCAACGAACTCCTTACCCAGGTCTCCCAGAACCAAGAAATCCCACTCCCAGCCCTAGAAATGGGCTTCCTAGATGCTAAAACGGTTCCCTCAATTCGGAAATTGGTATTACCCCCATCGGTTACATTTAAGAAGAATTGGCTGGCTTATCGCAAACGCTTTATTGAGCCCGTGCGCCTTAAGGCTGGCAGGGTCTTTTGGGACCAAAATCAAGCCTTTTTGAGCCAAGTTGAGCAAGAGTCAGGGGTGCCAGCTGAGATTATTGTGGCCATTATTGGCATCGAGACCATCTATGGGCGCCAAACTGGTAATTTCAGGGTGAAAGATGTTTTATCCACCCTCGCCTTTAGTTACCCAGATACCCCAAATAAACCAGCACGTGAACAACTCTTCAAGGATCAACTCAAAGAACTCATTCTGATGTGTTGGACCGGGGCGGGTGGCAAGTTGCCCTCTAAAAATAGTAGTCAAGGTATCAATAGCACACGCTTTAATGCTTGCCTAAATCAGAATAGTTCTTATGCTGGCGCCATCGGCCTGCCACAGTTCATGCCCAGCAGTATTCGCAGCTTTGCAGTCGATGGTGACGGCGATGGTCAAATTGATCTAAGGCAAAGCCCTAAGGATGCTATTGCGAGTGTTGCCAACTTCATGAAAAAACATGGCTGGCAACCCGGTATGCCGATTTCATTTCCAGTTCAAGAAAATGGCATCAGTACTGCCAAAGCAATGGCTGATGGTGAACCGCAATTGAAATTTACTGTACAAGAGCTCATTGAAAAAGAAATCTTGACTCAGCAACAGGGCGATCTTCAAAGTGGTGGGGTAGAGCCACAAAGCAAAGCTTTCATCGTTGACCTACCGTATCCAGATAAAGATGGCGTAGACCAAGTGCAATATTTTGTTGGCTTAAATAATTTTCTGACGATAGTGCAATACAACCGCAGTTATTTCTATGCGCAAAGTGTTGCTGAGTTTGCCCAAGCCCTAGGATATAAAAATCAAAGTGTTGTGCCAGTAGAAAACTCAAGTAAAACTGTTGGCTCAAAGGCGGCTACTGAAAAGTCTAAACCCAAGAAATCCAGCGCTAAGAAAAAAGTAAAGTCTTAAGCCGGAAAAACACCAGTAGATAGATAGCGGTCACCACGGTCGCAGACAATAAAGACGATCGTGGCATTTTCAACTTGACGGGCAATGCGCAAAGCCACTACCAAGGCACCTCCAGCAGAGATGCCACAGAAAATACCCTCTTCTGCTGCCAAGCGACGGGCCATCTCCTCTGCATCCGCTTGCGAAACATACTCAATCAGATCTACCTTATCGCCTTGATAAATCTTGGGCAGGTACTCGGGTGCCCACTTCCGAATACCAGGGATCTGTGAGCCCTCTTCTGGTTGTGCACCAATAATCTGAATCGCAGGATTCATAGACTTTAGATAAGTGGAGACTCCCGTAATGGTTCCAGTTGTACCCATAGCGGATATGAAATGGGTAATCTGTCCATCAGTGTCTCGCCAAATTTCTGGTCCAGTAGTTTCTATATGTGCTCTAGGATTGTCAGGATTGGCAAATTGATCAAGTAATCTACCGCGCCCTTCTCTTTGCAGCTGCAAGGCGTAATCTCTGGCAAATTCCATACCGCCAGAGGCTGCGGTCAATATTAATTCAGCACCATAAGCCGCCATACTTTGACGACGTTCAATGCTTTGATTTTCTGGCATGACTAGAATCATTTTGTAACCGAGCATCGCTGCAGTCATTGCCAAAGCAATACCCGTATTGCCGCTGGTTGCCTCAATTAATGTATCGCCAGGTTTAATCTCACCGCGCTCTTGTGCGCGTGAGATCATCGACAGCGCAGGTCGATCCTTCACCGACCCGGCTGGATTGTTTCCTTCCAACTTACCCAAGATCACATTATTGCGATTCTCGTTTTCTAAACCAGGAATACGCTGCAAACGAACTAAAGGCGTATTGCCCACAGTCTGCGAAATAGTAAGGTAGGAAGGTTTGCTCATAAAGCCATTTTAGCCATAAGCCGCCTTAAACACGGAAGGGTTTAATTTCTGCGACCTGATCCCGAACGCTCCTGCTGATTGCGAGGACTAGCTTGATTACGCGAATGGCGTCGGCTAGATGCTCCACCCTCTTTCTTCGTGCGGCCATTAGGCTCCCGAAAGGAGCTAGGGGCTTCAATGGTTAAACCGTTATCCACCATTTTTTCGACTGATTTCATACCAATGCCACGAACCCGCTTCTGCAGATCATTCGCATCCTGAAAATGACCGCCATCCAAACGTTCAGCAATAATGGTTTTTGCCTTAGCAGGGCCAATACCCTTAATGCTCTCAAGCTCGGTTTGAGTGGCAGTATTGACATTAATGGGTGAAGCGTAAGCTGCCCCAGAACCCAATACCAATACAGTTAATGCTAGTGCTACAGCTCCAACTAAAGTCTGAACTTTACCCAAAGTTAAATTTTTTATCATCTTCTCTCCTGTAGTAAATAAAAAATCCACGGACACAAAGTGCGCGTGGATCGTTTACAACGAGGAGAAACTACTTTTGTTGACTGACTTACAAGGGGTTAGCCAGAAAACCAGCATTAGCCTCCAACCACTCGATATATTTTCCTACACCCTGCTCAACACTGAGGAAGGGCTCTGTATAGCCCGCAGCCCTCAACTTAGTCAAATCAGCTTGAGTAAAGCATTGATATTTGCCTTTGAGTGCATCCGGAAATGGAATGTACTCAATGGCTTTTTCTTTCACCAATTCTTGAAGGGTTGCAGGCACCCCTTTATCTAACTTACGCATAGAATTAGCTACGGCATGCGCTACATCATTGAAGGGTTGCGCACGACCGCTACCTAAATTAAAGATGCCACTGATTTCTGGATGATCTAGGAAGAAGAGGTTTACTTTAACTACATCCTCAACGGATACAAAGTCGCGACTTTGCTCACCAGGAGCATAACCACCGTACTCACCAAACAGCTTTACATGACCATTAGCTTTGTATTGGTGATATTGATGAAAGGCAACTGAAGCCATACGGCCTTTATGTGACTCACGAGGGCCATAAACATTGAAGTAACGAAAGCCAACAACCTGTGCTGTATTTGCCTTTTCTGCAAAATGCTTACGCATCACTTGATCGAATAAGAACTTAGAGTAGCCATAAATATTGAGTGGCTTCTCATGCTCACGACTTTCTACAAATACGTCTGAGCCACCATAGGTAGCCGCAGAAGAGGCATAAAGCAATTGAACCTTTTGCTCAGTGCAAATATCCAAAAGATCCATGGTGTAGCGATAGTTATTCGCCATCATGAAAATTCCATCTGTCTCCATGGTGTCGGAGCAGGCCCCCTCATGAAACACGGCCTTCACCTTACCCAAACGACCACTTCTAAATGCCTCTAGAAACTCATCTTTATCAAGGTAATCAATGATGTCCAAATCAGCGAGGTTGCGATACTTGTCTGCAGGGCGAAGATCATCTACTGCAATGATATTTTTCTCGCCACGCGCATTAAGCGCTTGAACAATATTGGCACCAATAAATCCAGCTGCGCCGGTAACGATAATAGTCACTGTAATTCCTCTGAAGTAACGGTTGCAGTTCCCAACTTGCCAACGACGATGCTACCAGCACGGTTTGCAAGCGCCATGGCTTTTTCTAAAGGCCACTTCGCAGCCAATGCCACGGCCAATGTTGCAATCACAGTATCGCCAGCACCAGATACATCAAATACCTCACGAGCCTGCGCCTTGACATGACTGACACCTGCATCAGTATACAAACTCATACCTTCTTCAGAACGCGTTAGAAGCAAGGCTTGTAAGTCAAGGGACTTTCTAAGGTCTTGGGCTTTCTTAGTCAAATCTTCTTCGCTAGTCCACTGACCAACCACTTGGCGCAATTCACTACGGTTAGGCGTTAAGACAGTAGCGCCACGATACTTTTCATAATCTTCGCCCTTAGGGTCAACCAAGATCATTTTATTTTGTGCTCGAGCCTGCTCAATCATATGAGCTACTTGGCCCAATGCGCCTTTGCCGTAATCGGAAAGTATTACTACGTCAGCATCACCCACGAGTTTTTCAAAACGCTCTAATTTATGAGCAAGCGCTTTTGCGCTTGGAGTTTCTTCGAAATCTAAACGAATGAGCTGTTGCTGACGAGCAATCACTCGTAACTTCACAATAGTTGGAACATCTGCATCAATTTCCAACTGGCTATTGACACCGCCGGCTTTTAATAGCTCAACTACACGCTTGCCAGGTTCGTCATTACCAACAATACCGAGAATGGTTGCTTTAGCATCGAGCGCAGCTACGTTACGAGCTACGTTAGCAGCGCCACCAAGACGTTCATCAATCTTACCTACCTGCACCACTGGCACTGGCGCCTCAGGAGAAATGCGATTGGTGTCACCGAACCAATAACGATCCAGCATGACATCGCCCACCACTAGTAGACGGGCTTTGGAGAACTGTTCTCTATTGGCTTTTTCCATTTAGCTATTTACTATTTTCTGTGTTTTGGCGCTTCTTATTTATTTACTTAATTATGTCTACCAATGCCATAGTACTCAATACCTAATTCTTGCATAGAAGCTGGCTCATAGAGGTTGCGACCATCAAAGATAGTGGGACGCTTGAGTTTTTGCATGACCTGATCAAAATCAGGAGTATGGAATGCCTTCCATTCCGTCACAATAACCAAGGCATCAGCATCAGTTAGCGCTGACATCGGATCGGCAGTCATTGATACTTGCGCAAGACCTGTTGGATTACCTTTAAAGTCGAGCTCCAAGGCATGACTAGCTTCAGACATAGCAACTGGATCATACGCAACCACTTGGGCGCCACGTTTAACTAATTCCTGAATAATCACACGGCTAGGCGCTTCACGCATATCGTCGGTATTAGGCTTAAAAGCCAATCCCCACAAAGCAAACCTCATGCCTTTGAGATCTTTGCCAAAGCGTTTTTCGATCTTCTCAACTAAGGTGTACTTTTGTAATTCATTAACGGCTTCTACAGCGTCCAGAATTTTGAGTTCACGACCGTGTTCTTTAGCAGTCTTAGAAAGTGCTGATACATCCTTTGGAAAACAGGAGCCGCCATAGCCTGTGCCGGGATACAAAAAGCCAAAGCCAATACGGGAGTCTGAGCCAATGCCTTGGCGCACATGTTCAATATCAGCGCCAACTAAGTCGGCCAAGTTCGCTAACTCATTCATAAAGGAGATGCGGGTTGCTAACATTGCATTAGCTGCATATTTAGTCAGCTCAGCACTCTTCACATCCATGTAGTAGGTGCGCTCGTGGTTGCGATTGAATGGGGCATAGAGTTTGCGCATTTGCTCTTTAGCACGCATTCCTGCTGGTGTATTTTCAGTGCCAATCACAATGCGATCAGGGCGCATAAAGTCTTCAACGGCTGCGCCTTCTTTTAAGAACTCAGGATTAGAGACCACTGCACATAAGTCTGAAGGTAAACCTCTTTTTTCTAGCTCTTCGGTAATTGCGGTTTGAACCTTATCTGCAGTACCTACTGGGACAGTCGATTTATCGACAATCACTTTAGGGGTGGCCATATGGCGACCAATATTACGCGCTGCTGCAACAACATATTGCAAATCAGCAGAACCATCTTCATCGGGAGGGGTGCCTACTGCGATGAACTGAATATCGCCATGGGCAACCGAAGCAGCAATATCAGTAGAAAATTGCAAACGACCAGCAGCACGATTTCGCTCAATCATCTCTTTGAGGCCTGGCTCATAAATTGGAACTCCGCCAGAATTGAGAATCTCAATCTTTTTGGGATCAACATCTACGCAAAAGACATTATTGCCCTGTTCAGCCAAGCATGCGCCTGTAACCAAACCTACATAACCACTGCCAATTATAGTAACTTTCATTCTTTCTCCTAAATTCTTTACATCGAAGGACCACTTGGTGCGGCACCTTCACTTCGTCTTGGGGAGTATGCCTCCCAATGATTACATCCAGGGCACTGCCAATAAAATCTTCTCGCCCTAAAGCCACAATTGCCGCAAGTGTAACGAGCCAAACTAGTAGTACGCTGGCGCAATAGATTCAAAATCGATTGAAGTTCTAAAAGTCTTTCTGGACTAGCACTACCTTCTTCTAATGCGAGTCGGGTTTCAGCCATCTTTGATAATGCAATCAGAGTAGGTGAATGCTGCATCACATCAGACAACATGATATTTGCTGCTTGTGGGCCACGAATTTTCATCAGGTGCTTATGCACAATATCGAGCAACTCACCTGTAGCTTGGGTTTTCAGTAAATCACAAAGGCGATCTAAACCCTCATCCGCCTTATTAATTGCGGTATGAGCCAACATCCAACGATCTGCCAATAAATGCATGTATGCAGGGTGCTTACTAGCAATCATGCTCCAAGCCTCAATTGCTTGAATAGGTCGCTCCATTGCCATTAAATAATCGCCCTGCAATATCAAAGCGCGCGCGTGATTAGGCACCGCCTGCAAAGCACGTTGTATCGATTGCTCCGCTTCCACTAAATCTTTACGGCGTAACGCTTCTTGACCTAGCTCACAGTGGAATTGCGCAATTTCAGTATGGTGTGACTTGCCTTGGAGACCCTCTAACTCACTAGCCGCAATAATTGCTTTTTTCCAATCATGCTCAATTTGATACATCTCCAGCAAGCTTTCTTTAGCAGGCTCAGCATACTTACCATTGCCTACACGATTTAAAGAAGCTTCCGCTCGATCAAGCAAGCCAGCACGCAAAAAGTCACGGCCCAACTCATAGGCAGCGTGATCACGATCGCGGGGCTTCAGATCATCACGATTAGCCAAGTGCTGATGAATGCGAATAGCGCGCTCTGTTTCACCACGACGGCGAAATAAATTACCCAATGAGAAATGCAGCTCAATAGTCTCTGGATCTAATTGTGCAATTTTGACTAAGGTTTCAATCGCCTGATCAGGCTGCTCATTGAGCAAAAGACTCAAGCCTTTAAAGGTAGAGCGCTGCTGACGCATGCGCTCACGTTCATCCATGCGGTTTTCAAGACGCAAGTCCCAGCGTGCCGCTAACCAACCAATGCCAAACATCACTGGCAGCAGCAACAACCAAGCGGTAGCTATCTGGATCATAGTGCGCAGAATTTAAATAAAAAAATGGCCCGAATGGACCACTGAGGTTGAGCCTGAATCTTAGGCACCAGAACCCTCTTTGGGGCCCGCCTGCTTCAACGGCTTGTAATCTACTCGCTCACGCAACTCTTTGCCAGGCTTAAAGTGGGGAACGCGTTTTTCTGGAATCAATACTGTCTCACCAGACTTTGGATTGCGACCAGTACGCGCAGGACGATGGTGAAGCACAAAGCTACCCACGCCACGCAACTCGATACGCTTGCCCTCAGCCAAAGCATGAGTCATTGTGTCCAGCAAAGTTTTTACCGCCAACTCCACATCCCTAGGCAGAAGCTGCGGAAACTGTTCCGCGAGGCTCTCCACTAGTTCGGAGCGGGTGATTGCTTGTTGCTCTTGATCTGTCATGATCTATCAATAAAAAATCGCCACTCCCCTAATGGAAAGCGGCGATATTGATTTAGCCTTGATTATCCAATTTTGCTTTTAACAAAGCACCCAAATTGGTTGTGCCAGACTGCGCATCACCTTGGAGCTTGCTCATTGCATCTTGTTGATCAGAGCTGTCTTTTGCTTTGATTGAAAGATTGATAACACGTGACTTGCGATCAATATTAATGATCATTGCAGTAACGCTATCGCCTTCTTTCAATACATTACGTGCATCTTCAACGCGATCTGTTGAGATCTCAGAAGCACGTAAGTAAGCTTCAACTTCATCAGCTAAGTGAATTGTTGCACCCTTAGCATCAACCGCTTTCACAGTACCAGTTACGAGGCTACCCTTGTCGCTGACAGATGTGTAGTTGTTGAATGGGTCACCAGACAATTGCTTGATACCGAGAGAGATACGTTCCTTCTCAACATCAATTGCCAATACAGTGGCTTCAACTTCATCACCTTTTTTGTATTTCTTAACAGCTTCTTCGCCTGGCTCATTCCATGAAAGGTCTGAGAGGTGAACTAAACCGTCGATACCGCCAGGCAAGCCAATGAACACACCAAAGTCAGTAATAGACTTGATTGCGCCAGATAACTTATCGCCTTTTTGTTGGGCACGTGAGAATTCTTCCCATGGATTAGCTTTGCACTGCTTGATACCCAAGCTAATACGACGCTTGTCTTCATCAATATCCAGAACCATTACTTCAACTTCGGTTCCTAATGCAGTAGCTTTGCTTGGAGCAACGTTCTTGTTAGTCCAGTCCATTTCAGAAACGTGTACCAAACCTTCGATGCCAGATTCGATTTCAACGAATGCGCCGTAATCAGTCAAGTTAGTTACTTTGCCGAATAAACGGGTATTAGGTGGATAGCGACGAGCGATACCAACCCATGGATCATCACCAAGCTGCTTCACGCCGAGTGAAACACGGTTCTTTTCTTGATCGAACTTCAAAATCTTCGCTGTAACTTCTTGACCAACAGTCAACATCTCGCTTGGGTGACGTACACGACGCCATGCCAAGTCAGTGATGTGCAAGAGGCCGTCGATACCACCGAGGTCAACGAACGCGCCGTAATCAGTAATGTTCTTAACGAGGCCAGTAACAACTGCGCCTTCTTTAAGATTAGACATCAACTTAGCACGCTCTTCACCTTGGCTAGCTTCAACCACTGCACGACGTGACAACACTACGTTGTTACGCTTACGGTCAAGCTTGATAACCTTGAACTCCATCGTCTTACCTTCGTAAGGGCTGGTGTCTTTGATTGGACGTGTATCAACGAGTGATCCAGGCAAGAATGCGCGGATACCGTTAACCATAACAGTCAAGCCGCCTTTAACCTTACCGGTAACAGTACCGGTAACGATCTCAGCTTGCTCAAGCGCTTTTTCCAAATTCATCCATGATGCCAAGCGTTTTGCTTTATCACGGGAAAGGATGGTGTCGCCATAGCCGTTCTCAAGAGCGTCAATAGCAACAGAAACGAAATCGCCAGGAGCTACTTCAATCTCGCCAGCGTCGTTATGGAATTCTTCAACAGGAATAAACGCTTCAGACTTTAAGCCAGCGTTAACAACGACGAAGTTATGGTCGATGCGGAGAACTTCAGCCGAAATAACTTGGCCGGTCTTCATATTCGATCGGGTTAATGATTCTTCAAATAGTTCTGCAAATGATTCAGACATGTGTATTCACTTTGTGCCGCCAGAAGGCCTGACGGGTTAGATTAAAAAAGTCTTCAAGAAACACGCTAATGAAAAGTCGCGTTGTGGAGTTTCTTAAGACACCAAAAACTACTGCATACAGCCAGCTACATACAAACTAGGCGATTGTCGATTGATACCAATCTAAAACCGTCTTAACTGCTTGATCTATAGATAAATCTGATGTTTCAAGCACTTTTGCACCATCTGCAACTAACAAGGGTGCGGTACCTCGACTACTGTCTCTGGCATCGCGCTCCTGCAAATCTTGCAGCAAGTCCTCAAGTTTAGCAGAAATTCCCTTAGCTATCAATTGCTTATAGCGACGCTCAGCTCTAGCAGCCGCTGTTGCGGTCAAGAAAACCTTTAAAACGGCGTCTGGGAATATGACACTTGCCATATCCCTGCCATCGGCCACCAGCCCCGGAGATTGGCGAAAACTGCGCTGTAGGCCTACCAAAGCGGACCTCACGTCAGGGTGTATAGCTAAAGCGGATGCCCTTAAACCCATACTTTCTGTGCGAATAGCATCTGTGACATCCTCGCCATTAAGCAAAATTCGCCCATTTTTGAATGAAATCAATAACTTAGGAACCAAAAGCCCTAATTCTGAGCCATTTTTAACGTCAATTCCCTGTTTTTCGCTAGCTAAAGCCACCAAGCGATAAAGGGCACCACTATCCAAATAATGAAAGCCTAGCTTTTCTGCAACGAGTGAGGCAACAGTACCTTTGCCCGAAGCAGTTGGGCCATCAATAGCAATGACTGAGAAAGAGCTCATGAACTTAGTTCACTACCTTTGCAAACTCTGCGAAGTAAGTCGGGAAGGTTTTTGCTACGCAATTAGGATCATTGATCTTGAGCGCATTTGGACCAAATGCAGCAAGTGAGAAACACATCGCCATGCGATGGTCATCATAGGTATCAATACCTTCAATCGGAGACTTCCAGTCACTGGGTAATGCAGGAGCTTGCACAACAATGTAGTCAGCACCTTCTTCAACGATTGCACCAACTTTTTTCAATTCTTTTGCCATTGCCGCAATGCGATCTGTTTCTTTAACGCGCCAGCTAGCGATATTGTTCAAACGCGTTGGACCTTCTGCAAACAAAGCAGCAACAGCCAAGGTCATCGCAGCATCAGGAATTTCAGTGCAATCAATGGTGATGCCATTGAGTTTGCCATTGGCATTTTTCACGCCAGATACTTCAATCCAATCTTCACCCATATTGATCTTGGCGCCCATCAGCGCAAGCGCGTCAGAAAAAGCTACATCACCTTGAATACTATCTTTACCAACGCCAAGAACCTTTATGGGACCAGCGCCAATGGCACCAAGAGCCAAGAAGTAGGATGCAGAAGAAGCATCACCCTCAACAGATAACTGACCAGGACTCTTGTACACAGAATCCGAATGTTTTGCAGGAATAATGAATGACTGTTTATCAGGACAAGCAACTGTCACGCCAAAGCGGGTCATCAACTTCAAGGTGATATCGATATACGGACGTGAGATAAGTTCACCAATTACTTCAATACGTACCGGCTCTATCGCAACCAAAGGCAAAGCCATGAGTAATGCGGTTAAGAATTGGCTTGATACATCGCCGCGTACTTTAACAACATCTTTAATCTGAATCGCTGCAGCGGATATTCTGATCGGTGGATAGCCTTCCTGCAATTCATAGTCGATCTTTGCGCCCACTTGACGTAAACCATCCACCAAATCCCGTATTGGTCGCTCATGCATGCGGGCAACACCAGATAAACGATAGTTACCACCTTGCATTGCTAAAGCTGCGGTTAATGGACGCATCGCAGTACCAGCATTACCCATAAAGAGGTCCGCCTCCTGCACCGGGAACTTACCACCACAACCCTCGACTACGCATACTTGATTAGGTTGATCGGTAACGGTCAATCCTAATTGACGCAAAGCACTGCGCATAACTTGAGTGTCATCTGCATCCAATAAATTCTTGAGGGTGGTCGTACCACTGGAAAGGGCTGCAAGTAGCAATGCCCGATTTGAAATACTCTTAGATCCTGGCAAAACAATCGAGCCTTGGGCTCGCTTGAATGGACCAATACTAATATCTGGCAAACCACTCATCAAAGCACATCCAAATCTTGACGCGCTTTACTCGCCTTATTGAATAATTTTTCCAATCCAGGGCCATCGTTCTCAGCAATCAGTTTTCGCATGTGACTCACAATCAACAGATACTGATCCAATTCTTTCAGAATTGCAGTGCGATTACCTAAGCAAATGTCGCGCCACATCTCTGGGCTGGATGCAGCAATGCGTGTGAAATCTTTAAAGCCAGCACCAACATGACCAAGCTTTTGATCAGCGTCTTCAGAATTCACTACGCTAGCCATTAATGCGTAAGACAGGATATGAGGCAGATGTGAAACCGCTGCATATATTGCATCGTGCTGTACGACGCTAATCTTTTTCACTTCAGAACCAACGGATTCCCAAAAACCAGTAATCAAAGCCGTATCTTCAGGTGAATTTTCTTGTAAAGGGCAAATAATAGTTTGCTTACCTTTAAATAAATCTGCCTTAGCAGCACTGGCTCCGTGCTGAGCACCACCTGCAATCGGATGAGCCGGCACAAATTGACATGCCTTCTTACCCAACACTTCCTTGGCAGCCAAAATCACATCGCCTTTAGTGCTGCCAGCATCGGTAACCATGGTGCGAGGCTCAAGATGTGGCTCCATCACCTCAAAGGCAGTGCGCATTTGCGCTACAGGCACGCAAAGCACGATGACATCAGATTGCTTAGCGGCCTCAACCAAATCCACCACACCATCAATAGCACCCATCTTTTGCGCTTGCTCTAAATTTTCCTTGCTACGACCTACGCCCAAAACTTTAGTCACCAAACCCGCCTGCTTGAGTGCCAAACCCAATGAGGCACCGATTAAACCAACACCAACGATGGTGACGGTACCGTAATTGCTTGCTGGATTAATGATGGTCATTAGGAAAGTATTTGTTTTAAAGAATCAATGAATGCTGTATTTTCTTCTGGCAAGCCAATCGAGATGCGTAACCACTGCGGCAAACCATAATTACCAACTGGGCGAACAATAATCCCGCGCTTAAGTAATTCCAAATTAATACGAGCACCAGCTTGGTCATCATCACCCACTTTGACAAGAACAAAGTTGCCTGCAGATGGCAGATAGCGTAAACCTAGTTCATCGAAAGCTTTGGTGAGCTGAGCATAGCCAGCACGATTGAGTTCAAAACCTTGCTGCAAAAATTCTTTGTCCTGAAGGGCTGCAATAGCAGCAGCCTGAGCCAGACTATTTACATTAAACGGCTGACGAATTCGATTCAGCAGATCAGTTAAGTGGGGTTGTGCAACCCCATAACCAATGCGCAGACCGGCTAAGCCATAAGCCTTGGAGAAGCTACGCGACAAAATCATATTAGGGAAGCGCTTTACCCAAGCAATGGCATCGTAGCGTTGCTCAGGCGTGAGGTACTCGTTATAGGCTTCATCAAGTACAACAACTACATTCGACGGGACTGCAACTAAAAAGTCTTCAATCTCTTTAGCTGTCAAATAGCTACCAGTAGGGTTATTGGGATTAGCCACAAACACCAACTTCGCCTTGTCGCCAGATGCCTTGATTGCCGCCAACATGGCTGGTAGGTCGTGACCATAAATATCCGTAGCAGCCACTTCAATTGCCTTGGCGCCAACAGCCTGGGTAGCCAAAGGATAAACAGCAAAAGCGTGTCTTGAGAAGATCACTTCGTCGCTGGCTTGTGCAACTGCACGTGCAGCCAATTCCAGAATATCGTTACTGCCGTTACCTAAGGTAATCCAATCTGTTGGCACACCCAATCGATCGGCTAAGACGTTCTTTAACTCAAATCCATTGGAATCTGGGTAGCGGCCTAAGTCACCTGCAGCCTTGAGCATGGCATCTTGTGCCGACTTTGGCATGCCTAATGGATTTTCATTGGAAGCTAGCTTCACAATTTTATTTTCATCAAGACCATACTCACGCGCAACTTCGCTGATAGGGCGACCACCAACATAAGGGGCGATCGCATGAATATGTTTTAAGCCAATCTTAGAAGTCATTCGAGCTTTACTAATTTATTTACTAATACACAGTTAGTTACAGTTAATCTTGGATTAAGTAGAGTGGGGATAAGAGCCAAGGTTCTTATAGAAAGCTGCAACCCCTTTTAACTCCTCAAGCGCCTTCACTACTTTCGCATCATCTGCATGACCAGCAATATCAATATAGAAGTGATATTCCCAAGTACCTTTACGTGCAGGACGAGATTCAAAGCGATTCATAGAGACGCCATGCTTTGCCAAAGGCGCCAATAAACGATGGACAGCACCAGGCTGGTTATCAACAGAGAGCACCAAAGAGGTCTGATCTTTACCGGTTGGCTGGCAGGCGTAGTTACCGACCACAACAAAACGGGTGCGATTATGCGGATCATCCTGAATCTGTGCAGCTACCGCTTGCAAACCATACGCCTCTTGCGCAGGATCGCCAGCAATTGCAGCCAGAGTTGGATCACTTGCCGCCATGCGAGCTGCTTCCGCATTACTGCTCACCGCTTGACGCTTTAATTGTGGAGCGTGCACGCTTAACCATTGCTGGCACTGAGCCAATGCTTGAGCATGAGCGCAAACAGTAGTTACGCCATCAAGCTTGCCACTCTTAGTCAATAAGTGATGACGAATTGGCAATACGACTTCGCCGCTAATACGCATAGAAGAGTCGAGCAATAAATCCAATGTGCGAGAAATCGCACCTTCACTAGAGTTCTCAACAGGCACTACGCCAAATTGTGCCGCGCCCTTCTCTACTGCTTTAAAAACCTCGTCCAAACTGGCGCAAGGCAATCCAGCGATGGAATGACCAAAATAGGTTTGTGCTGCTTGCTCAGAAAATGTTCCTACTGGGCCAAGGTAAGCAATGGTTTGGCGAGCCTCCAAAGCTCTACATGCAGACATCACTTCGCGCCAAATGGCAGCAATACCATCTGGAAGTAATGGGCCTTTATTAATCTCTTGAAGGCGCGCGACAACTTGGCGCTCACGCTCAGGACGAAAGACTGGTGATGCGAAGCCGCCTTTAACATGGCCTACTTCTTGGGCTGCTTGTGCACGCTGAGTAAGCAAATCCAAGATCTGCGCATCGAGCGCGTCAATTTTTTCCCGCAAGGGCGCTAAGCGCTGTTCTTCAGTACTCATTAAGCCCGCCTTTCAAAGTCGCGCATAAATTCAACTAAGGCTTTTACACCCTCAATAGGCATTGCGTTATAAATGCTGGCACGCATACCGCCTGCAGCTTTATGGCCACGCAAGGCAACCAAGCCAGCCGCGCTCGATTGCGCCAAAAACTCTGCATTCAGGTTCTCATCTTTTAAGAAGAAAGTCACGTTCATACGTGAGCGATATTCCTTGGTGACACGATTCTCATACAGGCTGCTTTGATCTAAGAAGTTATAAAGTAAATCCGCTTTTTCTTGATTACGCATTTCAATGGCTTTCACTCCACCTTGCTTAAGCAACCACTTAAAGCCTAGGCCAGCCATATAAATCGAAAATGTCGGCGGCGTATTGATCATCGACTGAGTTTTAGCTTGCACAGCCCAGTCCCAAATCGTGGGAGTAATGCCCATGCTATGTCCAATTAAGTCCTTACGCACAATCACAATCGTCACGCCAGAGGGGCCGATATTCTTTTGCGCACCACCAAACCAAACGGCGCACTTACTCACATCCATTTCCTTAGAAAGAATATTGCTAGAGATATCCGAAACTAGTGGAACATCACCAACATCCGGCACGTCTGGGAACTCAACACCACCAATCGTTTCATTGGCACAGTAGAGAACATAAGCAGCATCACCAGATAACTTCCAAGTTGATCTTGCCGGAATAGTATTGAATTTTTCTGCGGCTGAAGAGGCGGCTAGATTTGCAGTGCCATACTTCTGCGCTTCTTTATAGGATTTTTCTGACCATACGCCAGTAACGATGTAATCTGCCTTCGGTCCGTTCTTGGCCAAAGGCATCAGATTCATGGGGATGGCTGCATTTTGCCCAAGACCACCGCCTTGTAAGAGCAAAATTTCATAGTCATCAGGAATATTCATGAGGGTGCGCAAATCTTGCACCACCTCTTCATATACTTCCATAAAATCTTTGCTGCGATGACTGATTTCCATCACACTAGTACCGAGTCCACGCCAATTGAGCATTTCATCGGCAGCCTGCTTCAGTACCTCCTCAGGCAAAGTAGCAGGCCCCGCAGCGAAATTGAAAATGCGGCGGTCAAAAGTCATGATGTGGTCTAGTCTAAAGGTGACGCTTAAGCGTCACCTACCGTATCGTCATTAGAGTCGGTTGTTGGATCAGCAGATACATCACCTTCTTCTGCGCTATCAACATCAACTTCTTCATCCGAATCGCTCTCAGCAATACGCTGCAGACCTGATAAGCGCGTACCCTCATCAACATTGATCAAAGTAACGCCTTGAGTAGCGCGCCCCATTTCACGAATTTCAGAAACACGAGTACGTACCAAGATGCCGCCAGTAGTGATCAACATAATTTGATCTTCTGGAGATACCAATGCAGCCGCAACTACCTTACCGTTACGCTCTGAAGTCTGAATGGCAATCATGCCCTTCGTGCCGCGACCATGACGAGTGTATTCAGCGATTGGCGTACGCTTACCGTAACCATTCTCTGTAGCTGTCAATACGCTACTTGGAATTGCAATGCCGTCCGCATCAACCACAGCTGCTTCAGCACCTTCCGCAGCTTCTGCTGGAGCAACCAACATAGCGATCACTTGATGACCTTCGCCTAAGTTCATGCCGCGCACACCGCGTGCGGTACGACCCATTGGACGAACATCATACTCGTCAAAGCGCACGGCTTTACCAGCGTCAGAGAACAACATAACGTCGTGCTGACCATCGGTAATCGCTGCACCAACTAAAAAGTCGTTTTCATTCAAGTCCACAGCAATAATGCCGGCCTTGCGTGGGTTAGAGAAGTCAGACAAACGCGTCTTCTTCACAGTGCCCAAGCTAGTAGCCATAAAGACGTAATGATCATCCTGGTAGCCCTTGATCGGCAGAATCACGGTGATCTTCTCGCCTTCAATCAGCGGGAACATGTTGACGATTGGCTTGCCACGAGAAGTACGACTACCTTGCGGCACTTCCCAAACTTTGAGCCAATACATACGACCGCGATCGGAGAAGCACAAAATAATATCGTGAGTGTTGGCAACGAAGAGCGTGTCGATCCAATCTTCATTCTTAGTGGCTGCAGCCTGCTTGCCACGACCACCACGTTTTTGTGCGCGGTATTCACTCAGTGGCTGACTCTTCATGTAACCAGTATTTGAAAGAGTCACCACCATATCTTGCGGTGTAATTAAATCTTCTGTGAAGAGTTCTGTGGCATTCATTTCGATGAATGAGCGACGACCTGTATCACCACCAGCAATACCAAACTCCGCTTGAACTTCTTTCAACTCGGATTCGATCACTTGAGTTACACGCTCTGGCTTTGCCAACAAATCAAGTAAGTCAGAAATCTCTGACATCACTTCTTTGTATTCGTTAACAATCTTATCTTGCTCAAGACCAGTCAAGCGTTGCAAACGCATCTGCAAAATTTCTTGCGCTTGACTATCAGAGAGGCGATACAAGCCAGTAGTTTGCATGCCGTACTCAGGCAACAATCCCTCTGGGCGATAAGCGTTGCGGCCGCCTGGCGTATCTGTCTCAGCACGCGCTAACATCTCACGCACCATCGATGAATCCCAAGCTTTGCCCATCAATTCTTGCTTAGCAATCACTGGGTTCGCAGCAGCTTTAATAAGCGCAATGAACTCATCGATGTTTGCCAATGCAACAGCCAAACCTTCCAAGACATGGCCACGATCACGCGCTTTACGCAATTCAAAAATCGTACGACGTGTCACTACTTCACGACGATGCTGCAAGAAGTACTCAAGCATCTGCTTCAAGTTCAACAAACGTGGCTGGTTATCTACCAAGGCCACCATGTTCATACCGAAGTTATCTTGCAACTGAGTACTCTTATACAAATTATTGAGAACGACCTCGGGCACTTCGCCGCGCTTCAATTCAATCACAACGCGCATACCAGATTTATCTGATTCATCACGCAAATCAGAGATACCCTCAACTTTTTTCTCATTCACTAACTCAGCGATACGCTCGAGCAAGTTCTTTTTGTTTACTTGATATGGCAATTCATCAACGATAATGGCTTGACGCGCGCCCTTATCCAAATCTTCAAAGTGCGTCTTAGCGCGCATCACCACACGGCCGCGGCCAGTGCGATAACCCTCGCGGACGCCTTGAACGCCGTAAATAATGCCGGCGGTTGGGAAATCCGGGGCTGGAATGATCTCGATCAGCTCGTCTATCGTGCATTCTGGGTTGTGAAGTACATGTAAACAGGCTGTAACTACCTCATCCAAGTTATGGGGAGGGATGTTGGTCGCCATGCCTACAGCGATACCAGAACTACCATTTATCAACAAATTAGGCACTTTGGCAGGCAGAATCAGGGGTTCTTTCTCGCTACCGTCGTAATTTGGCCCAAAATCGACCGTTTCCTTGTCCAAATCGGCCAAAAGCTCATGAGCTATCTTGCGCAGGCGGATCTCGGTATATCGCATTGCAGCAGCGTTATCGCCGTCTACGGAGCCAAAGTTACCCTGCCCGTCAACCAGCATATAGCGCAGAGAGAAATCCTGGGCCATCCGAACGATCGTGTCATACACCGCAGAATCACCGTGCGGATGGTATTTACCGATTACATCGCCAACTATACGGGCAGATTTTTTGTAAGCTCGGTTCCAATCGTTGTTTAATTCATACATAGCGAATAAGACCCGGCGGTGAACCGGTTTGAGGCCGTCACGCACGTCTGGCAGGGCTCTGCCGACTATGACGCTCATTGCGTAGTCCAAATAGGACCGCCGCATTTCGTCTTCGAGGGATATTGGTAGTGTTTCTTTAGCGGCTTGTTCCATCTGGAAATAATATCATTTTGATGACAGGTAGGCCCTATGCTAAGATTCTGTCAGTTTGTACGAAATTGAGATGTGTCGCTTTGCAGTTTTTGCATCAAGGTAGGGCGAATTACATTTAAGTTTGACTTTAATTAAAAAAGAGATTTTTGAGGACTAAAAATGAACAAAACCCTAAGAGTGTTGCTCGCTTCTGTTATTACTGTTTCTGCTTCTGCAGCAATGGCTTCTGATAACTGGCAAAACGGCGATGGCGCCCTAAACTGGAAAAACGGCGACGGCACATTGTGCTGGCGCGATAACAACTGGACTCCTGCTACTGCAGCTAAAGGTTGTGACGGTGCGTTGACTGCTGCTGCTGCTGCTGCTGGCGTTAGCCAAAGCAAAATCACTTTGCAAGCTGACACACTGTATGACTTCAACAAGTCTGACTTGAAACCAGAAGGTAAAGCTACTTTGGACAAGATCGCTGCTGATTTGAGCAAGATCAAGTTAGAAGTAATCATTGCTGTTGGTAACACTGACAGCGTTGGTACAGATGCATACAACATGGCCCTCGGTCAGCGTCGTGCTCAGTCAGTTAAGACTTACCTGACAAGCAAAGGTGTTGACGGTAGCCGCATCTACACAGAATCAAAAGGCAAGAGCAATCCAGTTGCATCAAACGCAACTGCTGAAGGCCGCGCTAAGAACCGCCGTACTGACATCGAAGTTGTTGGTACAGCAGCTAAGTAATTCACTTTACTTGTAAAAAAGCCCGCTTCTAGCGGGCTTTTTTATTTCCGCTATATTCATAGACTTCTCCAATAGCCTCACAATTAGCCCATTTATATGAACGTCGACCAGTCAGAAATCGCCAAATTTAGCGCCCTAGCCCATCGTTGGTGGGATCCTAATAGTGAATTCAAGCCCTTACACGCCATCAACCCACTGCGCCTGAACTGGATTAAGTCATTTGTTAGCTTGGAAGGCAAGAAGGTGGTTGATATCGGTTGCGGTGGTGGCATCTTGGCAGAATCTATGTCCCAATCAGGCGCAGATACTACCGGCATTGATCTCTCTGAAAAAGCACTCAAGGTAGCTGAATTGCATGCTTTAGAGGTAGGCGCAAACCTTACTTATCGCTCCATCTCAGCAGAAGCGCTCGCTGATGAGCAACCTGAACATTATGACGTGGTGACCTGCATGGAGATGCTTGAACACGTGCCGGACCCCGCCTCGGTAGTGCGCGCTTGCGCCAAACTTTGTAAGCCTGGTGGCACTTTATTTTTTAGCACCCTCAACCGCAGTCCTAAGTCCTACTTATTTGCCATTATTGGTGCTGAATACATTCTGAAGTTACTTCCTAGAGGTACTCACGAATACGCAAAATTCATCAAACCTTCTGAGCTAGTTGCCTTTACACTTCATGCGGGTTTACAGATGCTGGGCATGAAAGGCCTTAGCTACAACCCACTCACTCAGGTCTATAGCTTGAATGATGACGTCGATGTGAATTACATGATTGCCGTCAGAAAGTAATGCAATAGTGAGTAATCTTTCTAGTCCTTATGCCGGCATCTTTTTTGATTTAGATGGCACGTTAGCTGATACCGCACCTGATTTAGTAGCGGCAACTAATCAATTACTTGTTGCACGCAATCTTGCGCCTAAGCCTTATGAATTTCTGCGCCCCTATGCATCGGCTGGTGCCCGCGGATTACTCGAAGGCGCATTTGGCATTAGCCCCGATCATGCGGATTTCATTTCATTGCGTGATGAATTTTTCAGTAATTATGAAAAAGCAATGCTGGTAGAAAGTAAATTATTCGATGACATGAGCCATCTACTCGATCAAATGGATCAAGCTAAGCTCCCCTGGGGCATCGTTACGAATAAAAGTGAGCGCTTTACTAACCCTCTTACCGAATTAATGGGTTTACGCCAAAGAGCCATTTCTACGGTCTCAGGCGATACAACAGCGTATTCAAAACCCCATCCTGAGCCGATCTTGCACGCCGCCAGAATAGCTAAAGTAGATCCTACAAAATCGCTTTATGTGGGCGATGACATTAGAGATGTTCTAGCAGGCAAAGCAGCGGGAATGAAGACTGTCGCAGCCGCTTATGGCTACTGTGGCTGTAAAGAGCCTCCAGAGGCTTGGGGGGCCGATTACATCGTCAATAAGCCTCTCGAGCTACTGCAAATCATCTTTCCCAGCAGGGGATAAACCAAAGATATTCAGCAATTTAAGGTCGACGGCCTTAAAATAAGGTTTCCAATGCATGAACTCCGGGGTCGACATGGTTTCGACGTGGATTACAAAGCATCAAGGGCATACCGAGGACCCGTTATCTCGTAAATCAATGGGAATGTTTTAACTGCAAACGACGAACGTTTCGCACTAGCCGCTTAATTGCGGTTGCCCCTGAACTGATTCTCTCTTGGGTCAGCTAGCGAAAGCTAGATCAGGGTCATTTACAAGAGATAAGATCATTTCATGTCACGGGGAATGATTCGAAAACTTAGTGAATCGTCAGCGTGGAACGTGTCAATCTGTGCCTAGCTGGCTAAATTAAATGATATGACTAAGTATGTAGAACTTGTTGTGGAGGATTTGCGGACGCGGGTTCGATTCCCGCCGACTCCACCATTTTGAAGTAACAGTCAAACGCCACCCAGATGGGTGGCGTTTTTTTGTCTCAAGAATCCATCATTCTTATTAATTGAATTGATAGCTCATTCCGGCTTGGAAATTGAGAGGCGCTCCAGCAAAAATCCCATCAGGACTCCGGCTGGATATATATCTCTTATTAAATACATTATTAATCACTCCAAATACTTTCCAATCTTTGTTGATGGCGTAGTTAGCACTCCAATTGACTGTTGTAAAAGCAGGAACCTCGCCTAAAGTTCCAATGGCATTTTGCGCAACCGTATTTGCCGAATCCGCATACTGAGTAGAAACATAATTCAGATTGACTAAAGTATTGAAGCCATTCTTTTCGTAGCTAACACCCAAATTTGAAGTTAATTTAGGCGTGTACGGAATGCGATTACCATCTCGCCCCAAAGAACTCGTGCCAACAAACTTAGCCACCGGGATGTACGTAGCATTACCGTTAATGCCCCACCCTCCTCCTAGCGCATAAGCCAAGGACATCTCAGCCCCTTGATGCAAACTTTTACCTCCATTGGCTTTAGAAATTCCGGCAGCTAAGCTCTGATTCACAATTTGATTACTGAAGTTCATGCTAAAAATAGCTGAATCATAAGTAAAAGCACCCGAGCGACCACGCAGCCCGAGCTCCGCATTAGTTGAGCGTTCTGGGGCTAACTGCTGATCAACTCCTTTGTCATCAATTGCGGTGGCTAACTGTGCTGGCGCAAAACCTTTATAAACACTACCGTACGCCTGCACTTGGGGAACAAGCTGCCAGGTAGCACCAATTTGCGGAATAGTTTCTACATTCTTGGCGCTACCGGCTTTACCAGAGGCAGCATTTGAACGGGTCTGGTTATAACTTTCCACTCGTACCCCAGGAATAAGTGCAAAGTCTTTACTCAGCAAGAAACGGTTTTGTGCATAGACCGCCACTGAATTAGCCTTGTTATCTTCCTGCGAAGTGAGTCGACCAGAATAGGCTAAAGTTTTGGAGCTCACTAATTGATTGATTTGAGATTCGGTATGCATGCGCAATCCAAACTCTGCTTCATTAGAAATCCCTAGAGCCTTATAGGCATGACTTACCCGAGAATCGATGCCCAACATTTGAAATTCTCGATTTCGCCCAATCAGACAATCAGTACCTATGTTGCAGGCTCTCAAGACTGTCGATTCCTGTGTGCGTTTAACAATACTTTGCCGCCAATAATCCCTAGATAACCTACTCCAATACATCAAGGTATTGATTTTGGTCTCTGGGCTGATTTCAATAGCATGGTTGAGATCTACTGCATTTCTTTGGGTAATAAAGCGGTCATTTGGCGCTGGATTATTTCTTGAGTGAGTGCTGTACTGATTTGGACGCAGACCTACATAAGAGGTATTGATATTGTTATCGTAATGGGTGTATTTCAGACTTAACCACTGATTCTGTGCAATCTCCATTCCCCCTTTCACCAAGATGTCGTACATCTTGAAACCATTGTCCTGGTATCCATTGGACTCAGATTGAATCAGGTTTATTCCTCCAATGGCGCCATTCGATGACGATTTTCCCCCTGCCTCAAGCTCTGCTAAGCGATATCCGTAGTTACCCACTTTACCGGTTAACTTCAATCCTGGAGCAGGTGTTTTGCTAAGGTAATTCACTACGCCACCAATATTGGATGGGCCATATTTCAGGCCCGATGCGCCCTTTAAAACCTCAATTCCACCGATTTGCTCAACAGGCGGGCTGTAATAGGAAGCATTGGAAATAAAGAGACTTGGTTGAATGGGGGCACCATCCTCCAGAAGAAGAACCTTGGAGCTGCGACTCGGATTTAACCCCCGAATACCAATATTTGGAATAGACCCCAGGCCACCCTCATCTCCGCGGACATTAACACCAGGAACCGTCTTTAATACATCTTGTAGGGACTGAGGTTGCAACTCCTCCATCCTCTGTTGATTAATGACATCAACCGTACCAGGAATTTTATACAGCGCATTTTCCTCTCGCCCAACAATATCAATCCTAGGTAACTCAATATCTTGAGCATTTGCCCAAACCGAAAAAGATCCTCCATATAGCAATACAAAAGATGAAAGCCAGACTAACTGATTTCGAGGACGAAAAACTTCTTGATGCTTCATATACCATCTCCAGTGATAAAAACAAAAAATCGCTGGCTATATGCATATGAAAATGCTCTTGCTGGCTAGTAAGTTAATTCATATTTACTTCGTCAAAATGAGTTTCCCTAATTTAGTGATGCGCAATTGATATGAATGCCCATCATGCAAAATGAAGATCTGCTTTGTGCGGCCCAATAAGGTTTCGCTTGGAATGCATCTAGGCAAAAGTTGATTTGATCGAATACATTTTGAATCAAGATCTAAGGTATTTTTCTCGCTCAAGTTAGCCTTCCAAAGTAAATTGAATGGGTGTTTGAAAGCATTGCAAAGAAACCTGGGCAGGAGCTATTGAAATGGGTTCAAATCTCCACTGAGCCAAAGCCTTGATGGCAGAGCGATCCAAACCCTGAAAGCCTGAGCTTTGGGTGATACCAACTTCTTGCACAAGGCCTTGCTCACTTACACATAATCTTGCAATAACCAAACCCTGTTCCTTAAGTTGTCTGCTGGCTAAGGGGTAATGGGGTTTAGGGCTGTATATAACCTGTCTAGCTGTACCTAATGCGTGACGCCCAACTCCCTTGCTATCACTATGCGCATGGGATTCATTTACAGCACTGGAACTATCGCGCTCATTGCTGGAAGGTGTCTTGATTTGGGGTGCAAACAAGGATTTTTTCTGTTGAGATGACAATGTACTTTTACCTACTAGATTTACCATCAGAAAATCTGGAGCGGATGATGTGGACCCCGCAAATGATCCCGATAAAAGTATCAATAGTGCTAATAAATGAGAGAAAGTTACCCCTGATATTAGCAATACATTTCTAGACAATGCACCAGAAAGCAAATGACACCCTTAAAAAATAAATGAGAAAAACTATATTCAACTTACCAAAAAAATGTGTAGTAAGTTAACTACTGCTCTCAATGATTTTAAAGATGATGTAGTGGTTTAACAACCATGATCCCAATGGGGACGGGGCTTGTAGGGCTATTTAATGTGGTACTACTTTTGGGTTAATCGCCACAGTGAAGTGACTTCTTTAGATCTCGCTGCATGCAATGCATCCTCTTTATCAAATGCCTTGTTGTGCGTTGGCTTCGTATCTAAACGCGCAATCACTTTCAAGCCGGCCTTCTCAATCCAATTCAGAAGCTCTTCTCTTGTTCTCAAGCCTACGTGCTCTGCTAAGTCAGAAAGAATGAGCCAACCCTCACCATTTGGCAACAGATGATCTTTTAAACCGCTCAAGAAACCTTTCAGCATCTGACTCTCAGGGTCATACACCGCATGCTCTAGCAGGGAGCTTGGTCTTGCTGGTAGCCATGGTGGATTACAAACAATGAGTGCTGCTTTGCCATCTGGAAAAAGATTGGCTTTCTGAATTTCAATTTGTGAATTCAAGCCCAAGTGGTCAATATTTTCTTTCGCACAAGCAATTGCTCGATCACTTAGATCGGTCGCAATAATCTTCTGAATATCTCGCAGAGCCATAATCACTGCCAACACTCCGGTACCCGTCCCAATATCAAAAGCTATAGAGCCATCTTTTATTGCTTGAGGTATAGGGGCTTTCAGCACCAAGCTAATATATTCACTGCGCACTGGAGAGAAAACACCATAGTGTGGATGAATGCGAACCTCTTCATCATCTCTTGTCAGAACTTGAATACCTGTCTTGCGCCACTCATGAGCGCTAATAACGCCAAGCAACTCACGTAAAGAAATTACATAAGCATTTTCTTGTGCTCCATAAGCCTCAAGGCAGGCCTGAGCAACATCCGGCGCACGCCTTAAAGAGATACTATGGTCGGCGTTGACCTGTATCAAAATCATTCCCAGAATACGTGCGCGTTGGGATTGGGCAAGGCGATGCAGGTTGAATGCATCCAAGGAACTTTTGGTTTTCTCTTTGGTAACTCTGTCAGCTCTAGTGGATTTCTTGGAGGGCTTATCTACCCTTCTGACCAAAGCCTGCAAGAGTTGCCGCGCATTCTGAAAGTCGCCCCTGTAAAGCATCGCAGTGCCTTCACAAGCTAAGCGATAAGCAATATCAGCAGTCAGCGTGTCATCCGCAATCTGAATCTTTTTATGCGGCACAATCCCATTTTCAGAATGCCAATGAGCGGAACAGATTTGTCCGCCCTCTTCCCATTGAAGGGTTGCTGATTGTGTCACTTAGGAAACCACAAAGCGATTGTTTTGATAATCATCGATGGTTTGTTCAATTTCAGCGCGAGTATTCATTACAAATGGGCCGTACTGAACGATAGGCTCATGTAGTGGTAATGCTGCTAGCACGATGAACTGTGCCCCTAGCTCTCCAGACCTCACCTTTAAGCGATCACCATCCCCAAGAACGATAGCTGCCTGCTTTGGGGCGGGCATCATTGGCCCACCTATTTCTAGGGCGCCCTCGTAAACATAAACGAAAGCATTTAGCTCTTTTGGAATACGGTGTTCGAACTCACCATTAGTTGGTAAATGCACATCTAGAAATAATGGCGCAGTGGTGATCCCTTGAATTGGGCCTTGAACTGCTTTGCCACCATCATCGTATGTGCCCGCAATGACCTTGACTGAGCCCCCATTTACCAAAGCAGTCTTGGGTATATCTTCAACCTGGATATCCTTATAGCCAGCCGCTTTCATTTTTTCTTTAGCCGGCAAGTTAATCCACAACTGAAAGCCGCGCATAGCACCACTCACTTGCTGTGGCATCTCAGAATGAATAATGCCGCGCCCTGCCGTCATCCATTGCACCCCACCAGTCTTCAGGTGGCCTTGATTGCCTAAATGATCCTCATGCAGCATATGGCCTTCTAGCATGTAGGTCACCGTCTCAAAACCTCGATGAGGGTGGGCTGGAAAGCCCGCTACATAATCATTTGGATCATTAGAGGAAAACTCATCAAGCATCAAGAAGGGATCTAACCTGACTTGATTTTGACCGCCCAGACTACGGCGCAATTTCACACCTGCACCATCAGAGGTGGCAATGCCAGGAATAATAGTTTGGATGTTGCGGATCATATTGATGAATGTTTTGACTTGGCTTTGGCTAAGTTTTAACTTTAAGCTGGAGGATGATCCTCAGGATTGACATCTAGCGCTATCAAGAATCGAGACACCATGTTGTAAGCGGCAATTACCGTGACTAATTCCACGGTATCCGTGCTTCCCAAAGCCTTTTGCAAGCGCTTCATTAATTCAGGATCCACTTTGATGTTGCGCGTCATCTGAAAAGTCAAATCGGCGGCGTCATTTTCTACTGAAGAGTAAAGATCTTTTGGAAAATTCGGCTGTCCAATGAGTCGCAAACCTTGAACCTGCTCCTCCGTGCCGCCCGCTTTCTTGAAAGGTGGCGCATGATGAAAGAACTCATACTCAGCACCGTTCAACACGGCTACTCCACACATGGCCAATTCACGTAACTTTGGATCCAAAGAGAGGTTATTACGAATCTCGCCGATAAAGTGATTCCAGCCCTCTGCAATAGGAACGCTATGCAAGAGCATGCGGTCCAAATTAATAAATTGACCACCACGTCTTGTGCGAATAGCAGCGACCAACTCTGCTGGCTCTGCCAAATCCATTGGCTGATACGGAATTAAACGTTCTGACATGCTTACCTTTTATCAATACTGCTTATCAACAACTCTTACTGAGCAGTTTCTTTAATATTGTTTTCAATCACAAACTTACCCCAGATACCCATTTGCTTGCCGATAAAGTCTTGTGCAGCAACTGGGGTGCCACCAACAATTTGAATGCCTTGCATTTTGAACTTCTCAGCGACAGCAGGCGTCTTCAAGGCTTTATTTAATGCCTTATTCATTGCATCGATCACTGCCGGAGAGGTCTTACCGGGGGCCAATACCGCCCACCAAGCTGGCGCACTAAAGCCTGGGAAGCCGCTCTCAGAAATTGTCGGCACATTAGGCAAGGATGGTGAACGCTTGGCAGTTGTAATCACTAGCGGAATAACTCCACCGTTATCGATATGAGGCTTCACCAAAAATTCCGAGCCTACCGCCAACTCCACTTGACCGCCCAAAGCATCTTGCATTAAAGGACCGCCACCACGATAAGGGATGTGGTTCCAATCAAAGCCCGCTTGTTTTGCCAGACGCGCCATTGCTAAGTGACCCAAGCTACCAATTCCAATGGAGCCGTAACTAAATTGCTTGCCTGTCTTGGAAAGATCCACTAATTGCTTAAAACTGGTGATACCAGATTTTTTGCTCGCAACTAACACCATCGGCGATGTGCCAACCAAAATCACGGGGGCAATATCTTTAATCGTGTCATAGGGAAGTTTTTCTTTTAGACTAGGGTTCACACCATGGGTATCAAATACCACCGCAAAGGTGTAGCCATCCGGATCGGACCGAGTCATTGCAGAGGTGCCAATTACACCGGAGGCACCACCAACGTTTTCCACAATCACGTTTTGCTTGAGTTCTGCTTGCAAAGCAGGTGCCAATACACGAGCAACCTGGTCAACCGAACCACCCGGCGGAAAGACCGCAATTAAACGAATTGGCTTTTGAGTTGGCCATGTGCCAACACCCGCATTTTGCGCCAGAGCAACACCGCTAACTCCTAAGGCCATCAAAATGGCTAATAGGCTGTTTTTAAGGGCTTTTTTAGTCATTTTCACTAAATCCTGCATGGACTTTGTCTCCTCTAGATAAGACCTCAAGATTAACACCCCCTCAGCCTATTTGCTCGATAATGCTGCTGTAGCCCAGTGAGAGAAAAATGAAGTCGATTCTAAATATTGCAGCCTATTTATTTGTCAGCCTAGATGGCTTGCCAGAGCTGCGCGCCAAAATGCTGGATGAATGTACCGCCCGCCAGTTGAAGGGAACCATCTTGTTGACTGGTGAAGGCATCAATATGTTCCTGGCCGGCAAAACAGATGAGCTACGTGGATTTATGAATTGGCTCCGTACTGACCCCCGTTTTGCCCCACTTCAAGCAAAAGAAAGTTGGTCCGAGGATCAGCCCTTCAAGAAGATGTTGATCAAACTCAAAAATGAAATTATTCGCATGAATCATCCAGCGATTCGTCCTGAGGAAGGACGCGCTAATTTCATTAGCCCAAAAAAATTGCAAGAGTGGTTAGATCGCGGCACTGACGATCTAGGTCGCCCTGTAGTGATGGTTGATACACGCAATGCCTTTGAAGTCGACTACGGCACTTTTGAGAATGCATTGCATTTCAATATTGAAAAGTTCACCGAGTTTCCAGCAGCAATTTCTGCACATAAAGATGATTTAGCCGATAAGACGCTGGTCAGCTTTTGTACGGGCGGTATTCGCTGTGAAAAATCTGGCTTGTATATGCGGGAGATTGGCATGGAGCATAGCTACCAGCTAGAAGGCGGTATTTTGAAATATTTCGAAGAGGTGGGTTCCGCACATTACCAAGGCAGTTGCTTTGTCTTTGATGAGCGTGAGGCATTGGAGCCAAACCTAGACTCCATCCCCGTAGAACACTCCATTCGAAAGAAACTCAAAGCCAGCCAAGCCTGAGCAGGGCTAACGCTATCAATAGTAAAATGACTTGGCTGTACAAAACTAACTTACAACAACAATTCGGACTCGAGACATGTCTAATACGATCAATCGGCAAAAGCCGATTTTTTTGTCATCCCTTATCTTTGCTTTTTTGGGATTGGCATTCCATTTCAATGCGCAAGCACAAGGTGCAGCAACCTATCCAACCAAACCTATCAAACTGATTGCACCAGTAGCTGCTGGTGGCGGATTAGATAATATTGCACGAGCTGTTGCGGAAAAACTTTCTCGATCTATTGGTCAAACAGTGGTTGTAGAAAACATGGGTGGTGGTGGCGGATCAATTGCCTCACAAGCAACCGCTAAAGCACCAGCTGATGGCTACACACTCATGATTGCTTATGTAGGAACACACGGCACTAACCCTGCTGTCCGCAAACTACCTTACGACGCCATTAAAGATTTCACACCGATTGGCATGATTGGTGCAACACCTAACGTACTCATTATCAATCCTGACCTACCGATCAAGAATTTCAAAGAGTTTGTAGATTACGCCAAAAAGAATCCTGCCAAATTAAGTTATGGATCTGCTGGTCCAGGCACTCTGACACATCTTGGCATGGAGCAACTAAAGCTAGCAGCTGGAATATTTATGGTGCATGTGCCTTATCGTGGCGTAGGTCCTGCCTACACTGATTTATTGGCAAGCCAGACTCAAGCGATGTTCCCTACTCTATTTGCAGCGTTGCCATACATCAATACGAATAGGGTTCGTGGGCTTGCTGTTACTGGATCTAAACGTAGCCCAGTAGCACCCAATATTCCCACCTTCAAAGAGCTTGGATATAACGGCTTTGATGGCCAGCAGTGGTATGGCTTGGTAGGCCCCGCAAATCTTCCACCTGCGATTGTTGCCAAGCTCAATGCCGAATTAAACAAAGTTCTCGCGCTACCAGACTTCTCAGAAAAAATGACAAGTGAGGCTTTGACATTGATGCCGATGACGCCTCCTCAATTTACTAATTACATCAAAGAAGATATTGCACGCTGGGCTAAGGTTGCCAAAGACCGCAATATTGAAATCGATTAATTTTCAATACCCACTTATTTAAAAATACTCACACTTATTCATAGGAAATTTATATGTCTCACGCTATTGCTGCAGCAGCTGATCTCAATGCACCACCAGTCACCAAAATTTTGGCGGAGTTTGTTAATACTCACCCAAGCCAAGGATGGACTCCAGAGGTTGAACACGAAGGGCATCGTACATTCTTAAACTGGCTTGGTTGTGCGATCGGTGCAGCCAATCATGAGAGCATTGAATCCTCATTAGCTGCTATTCGTGAATTTCAACCAGCGCCACAAGCCAGCATCCTCGGTCGCAAAGACAAAGTAGATATGGGCGGAGCAGCATTGATTAACGGCATCAGCTCACATACTTTTGACTTTGACGATACTCACCTCAAAACCGTGATTCATCCAGCTGGCCCAGTGGCTTCTGCAATCCTAGCCTTAGGCGAACACATTGGCGCCAATGGTCGCCAAATGATTGACTCTCTTGTTCTGGGCATTGATGTTGCCTGTCGAGTCGGTAATGCAATGTATCCAGATCACTACCATCGTGGCTGGCATATCACCGGCTCCACAGGGATGTTGGGTTCTGCTGCTGCATGTTCACGCTTAATGGGTCTTGATCTGCAAAAAACAATTATGGCTCTGGGTATTGCTGCCTCACAACCGGTTGGTATGCGCGAGCAATTTGGCACGATGACCAAACCTTTTCATCCGGGTGGCGCTGCACGTGCAGGTCAACTTTCTGCGTTGTTGGCAAAACATGGTTTTACTGCAAGCTCTAAAGCGCTTGAAGCGGGTCGTGGCTATATGCAAACCGTTTCTACTAAGTGTGACTGGTCAGAAATTGATCGCGCACTCGGAAAATCTTTTGAGATTTCCTTAAATACTTACAAACCTTTTGCTTGCGGAATTGTGATTCACCCAGCTATTGATGCTTGCGCCCAATTGCGTGCCCAAGGTGTTAAAGCAGAAGACGTTGAACGCATTGAGCTGCGCGTTCACCCACTGGTACTCGAATTAACTGGCAAGAAAACACCTAAAGATGGACTAGAAGGCAAGTTCAGCGTGTATCACGGCTGCGCTGTAGGCTTGATGTTTGGTCAAGCAGGTGAAGGTGAATATGCGGATGACATCGTTAACCGTCCTGACGTTGTAGCTTTGCGCGCTAAAGTGAACGCGACTACCGATACCTCTATTAGCGAGGCATCCGTTGACGTTAAAGCCTTCCTTAAGGATGGCAAAGAAGTGCATATCTTTGTAAAGAATGCAATTGGCTCTGTAGAAAACCCAATGAGCGACGCTAACTTGGAGCAAAAATTTACAAGCCTGGCTGAGCCGGTAATTGGCAAAGAGAAAACCCTCCAACTGATTTCTGCACTCTGGAAATTAGGACAAGCGCCAGACCTTAAGCAAATCTTAAGCCTTTGCACTCCAGACTAATTTCACCTGAAAGTTTTTTCATTTATGGCTTCATTACCGAACATCGTTATTCTTGGGGATTATGAGCGCGCTTTACGTCGCTTCTCTAACTGGGATAAGTTAGACCAACAAGCTAAGCTCACCTTCTACCATGAGCCTTTGCGTGATGAAGCCTTATATGAAGCAGTAAAAGATGCCGACGTAATTGCTATCGTAAGAGATCGCTCGCCCTTCAATGAGGCGATGATCGCGCGCTTACCAAAACTCAAGTTTTTAATGTTTACTGGCGAACGCAATGGCACCCTAGAAGCCTCTGCTCTAGTTTCCAGAAATATCCCCATGGGCTGCACGCCAGGTGGGCCCTCAAAAGAAACTACCGCCGAGCTTACTTGGGCTTTGATTCTGGGCGCATCTAAGCGCCTGATTGAAGAAAATAAACTGATCGCCTCTGGTGGCTGGCGCGATGCATTTTCTCTCCTACCAATGCTCTCTGGCGAACGCTTGGGCATTATGGGCTTAGGTGCTATTGGCAGTCGGGTGGCACGTGTTGGCGCTGCTTTTGGTATGGAGGTTGTAGCGTGGAGTCCGCGCATGACCCCAGAACGTGCAGCAGCTGAAAATGCAAAAGCCGTTAGCTTAGATGAGTTACTCAAAACCTCTAAGGTGGTATCCATGCACTTAGTAGCTGGCCCCGGAACTAAGGGATTGATTAGCGCTGATCAATTGGCGCTAATGCGTCCAGATTCAATTCTGATCAACACTTCGCGCGCTGCACTCATTAATATGCCTGACCTCCAAAAGGCGCTAGCCTCCGGTAGACCAGGACAAGCAGCGGTGGATGTGTTTGATGTTGAGCCCCTTCCTGAAAAAGATGCACTACGCAACACTCCCAATCTTTTAGTGACGCCTCATTTAGGCTTTATTGCTGAACCAATTTTTGAGGCTTTCTCAAAAGGTATTACAGAAACTTTAGAGGCATGGCTAGAAAATAAACCAGTACCGCATCCCTTTAAGCCTCAATAATTTATTAATAAACAGCGTCCTTGATGCATAACCTAACCCCGTCACAGCTATTTATCAGTTTTAGCAAAATTGGCATGTCAGGCTTTGGTGGTGTACTCCCTTGGGCCAGACGAACCCTAGTGGAGCGGGACAAAATTCTGACGTCTGAGGAATTTAGTGCCATCCTTGGCATTTGCCAAATCGTTCCAGGCCCAAATATTGTTAACCTCGCTGTTTGCGTTGGCTCTCGATTTGCGGGAGCAAGGGGAGCTGCTGCGGCAGTCCTTGGTCTGACCCTCGGACCAATTGCCATCGTGCTGTTACTTGCCACGCTCTATCAACACTACAGCTATTTGGATACAGTGAAAGGACTATTGCGAGGCATCTCTGCAGTAGGTGTAGGCCTCATCGCTTCAACTGGTTTCAAGATGCTGCGCGATGAGTTTCACTTTCCTTTGATGCTGCTAGTGGTTGTCATCACTATCTGTGCAGTCACCTACTTTCATCTTGGTCTAGGTTGGGTTGTACTCGCTGTTTTACCGCTAGCACTATTTTTGGCACGCAAGAAAGCACTTAGTTCATGAGTATGCTTTTAAGCGTCTTCCTGAAACTATCCGCCTTCTCGCTAGTTGCGTTTGGCGGTGTCAACGCTTTGCTACCAGAGTTGTTGAACTTGGCCGTCTATCAAGAGCATTGGATTGATCTGCAAACTTTTTCAGATTACTTTGCTATAGCGCAAGCAGCACCGGGCCCCAACTTCATGACTGTAACCCTATTGGGCTGGCATATTTATGGCGTACTAGGTGCATTTATTGCCACGCTGGCAATTGCATGGCCCTCATCTATCCTGATTTATTTTTTGCAGCGATTTATTATGGGCATTCAAGATCCCATCAAGAAGAAATCTATTCAGTATGCAGCGGCAGCCCTAGCTATTGGACTGGTTCTTTCTTCTGCATGGCAAATTGCTATTCAAATTAACCATGGCGCGGCAGCCTACGCCTTGACCCTTGCGACTATTGGCTTTACATTGTTTACACGCTGGCACCCTCTATATCTAATAGTCATAGGTGGAGCCTTAGGCTTTCTAGGATTTGTTTAAACATTTTAGGAATTAATATGCGACTGATTCAATACTCTACCTTCTGCCTATTAAGCCTTCTCTCTACTTTCTGCAGTGTATCTTTTGCGCAAAGCAATTACCCCAGCAAACCCATTAATTTCATTGTTCCTTATGGTGCCGGTGGTGGCGCAGACTCACGTAGTCGTCAGATAGCCCAAAAAATGAGTGTCATTCTGAAGCAACCTATCATCGTCGATAACAAACCGGGGGCTGGCGGCAACATTGGCACAGAATTCATTTCTAGAGCTGCTCCGGATGGCTACACCATTGGAATGGGCAACTTCGCGCCCATGGCCGTTAATAAAACACTCTTTGGCAATTTGCGCTACGACCCAGAAATAGATCTCACTCCTATCATTTTGATTGAAAAAGGACCTCTAGTATTAGTTGTCAATCCAAGCTCCCCATACAAAACTGTTCAAGAAATTGTTGCAGTCGCCAAAGCTAAGCCGGGTGTTCTCACTTTCTCATCGGGCGGCATTGGAGGAAGCCATCAATTATCCGGCGAACTCTTTAAACAAAGCGCTGGCATCGATATGATTCACGTCCCTTATAAGAGTGGATCTGCTGGCTTAACCGATCTACTGGCCGGGAATGTCACCATGATGTTTGATCAAATGTATTCAGCGATGCCCAGCATCAAAGCCGATAAGTTACGCCCCATTGCGATTACTAGCAAGAAACGCTCTCCTCTTCTACCGAACGTGCCTACTTTTGCTGAAGCAGGCTACCCCAAGGTTGAAGTTCTCAATTGGCAAGGTCTTATCGCACCAAAGGGAACGCCTAAAGCCATTATTGATAAATTAAATGCTGCTGCAAATGAGGCGCTCAAAGATCCTCAGCTACGTGAACTCATGCTCTCGCAAGGGAATGAGATTGGTGGAGGGAGTCCTGCGGAATTTGCCAGCCTAATTAAATCTGAGAGTGCGAAATGGAGTGCTGTTGTAAAAACAGCCAATATCAAGCCGGAGTAAGGAATTCAATTTTGAATGGTATTGGGGGCTTAGTGCCCCCAATTTTATTTGAAAGCCTGGTAGGTCAAGATACCCAAGAAGGTCAGCACAAGTGAGCCAACTAGATTTAGTAGCGCTGTGCCCAAAGCCCAGGTAAATTCCCCGCGCTGCATAAAGCCAACCACCTCAGCAGAAAAGCTTGAGAAGGTAGTCAAGCCCCCTAAGAAACCAGTGACCACTAACAGTTTCCACTCTGGAGAAAGGCTTGGATTGTTACCGAAGAAGGCAACTGCAATCCCAATCAAGTATCCGCCAACCATATTCGATATAAAAGTACCTAATGGCAGCGCAGAAGCCATCCCAACGGTAGCGAAATTAAAGCCAGCCCTTAATAAAGCGCCGAAGCCTGCTCCAAAAAAGATTGCAAAGATAGGAAGCCACATAATCTACTCTTGTTATTGAATTGAAAAACCCAGCATGCCAATTGAACTCATCTCAATTCCATCTGTATAGATTTTGGCCTGCTCCCCCGCTTCCTGCAAGGCTAAGGTATACAAGGCTGGCCAATAGTGCTCTGCTGTCGGAATAGAAAGGTGTGCTGCATCTCCAAAACGCTCCCAGTCAATCAATGCCTCATGATGATTGGCGCGCATTTCTGAAACAAAAAAATCATTGAACTCTTTTGCCCATGGGTAAGGCTCAGCCCCATCTTGCCAATGAATGGTGCGTAAGTTATGCACCACATTGCCGCTAGACAAAATCAAAATATTTTCATCACGCAGGGGGCGTAATTGCTTAGCAAGCTCATAGTGCTCACGTGCTGACATTGCACCATCGAGACTCAGCTGCACCACAGGCACATCTGCATTGGGGTAAATGTATTTCAGAACCGACCAGGCTCCATGATCAATACCCCATTCATTTTCTTCAAGCACAACTGGGACGCTCAATAATTCTTGCACGCGATCAGCTAATGCAGGGCTACCTGGCGCTGGATATTGAACATCAAACAATGCTTGTGGAAAGCCACCGAAATCATGAATCGTTTTTGGTTTAGTCATTGCAGTTACCCAAACTCCGCGGGTTACCCAATGTGCTGAGATCATCAATATCGCGTCAGGGCGCTTTAATGATTTTCCCAGAGCCGACCATGCCGCTGTATAGCGGTTGGGCTCTATGGCATACATCGGACTGCCATGGCCAGCAAATATTGCAGGTTGGCGATGGCTAGTCATTAATACCAATTAACCGAATACGTAACCTGTATGAGCTGCAACCAGTGCAAACAAAATAGCCAAGCTAGTAGCGGCAGCCAACATCACGACCAATGTAATGATCTTTTTGTTGATCTCTTCTTTAGATTCGTTATGCCATTCGTTCATGCTAAATCCTCTATAAACACATTATTGAATGGAGTAATTATCCACTATCGACCGCGACCGGCCTTGCGCATCATGCCTTTTCCGCCACCAAAGCCTGCCTGAGGCCTTCCGGCTGGGCCAGAGGGTCCTTTTGGGACGGGTGGACGTGCTGGCGGCTTCGCTAATACCGCTTTTGCTGGGGTTTTTGAATCGGGTTTCTTTTCGTCAGTCACTTTGAGCTCCTATGGATATCATATTGCCATGATTACTGACTATTCTATCCAAGCTGTCGCAATTAATGCGATTCCCCTGATTTTTGCCATCACCATCCATGAAGCAGCCCATGGCTACGCAGCCCGCAGATTTGGCGATAATACCGCCTACATGCTGGGACGGGTGAGCCTCAATCCCGCTAAACATATAGACCCAGTAGGTACCCTATTGATTCCACTCGTCTTAATTCTGACGGGGTCTCCTTTTTTGGTGGGGTATGCCAAGCCGGTACCAGTCAATTTTGGACGACTCAGAAACCCCAGAATTGACTCGATTTGGGTTGCCTTAGCGGGACCGGGATCGAATTTCGGACAGGCAATCATTTGGGCGGTCTTTTGGGTCCTAGTGCAGGGCTTCGGAATTGATGAACCCTTCCTGACTTCAATGGCAAAAGCAGGAGTAATGTGGAATATCGGTTTACTGGTATTTAATCTGTTTCCGCTGCCACCCCTTGATGGCGGAAGAATTTTGGCAGGCCTTTTGCCTGCACGCCAATCTATTGCCCTAGGCAGATTAGAGCCATGGGGATTCTTTATTGTGCTCGGTCTCGTCTTTACGGGAATTATTGGCACCCTGTGGATGGAGCCCCTCAGCAGTTTTTTCCTGGGCATCATTAATCTTCTAATGACCCCCCTTAGAATGATTTTTTAAGTGGGCAAAAATGACTATTCTGGGATATGCTCAAAATAAGCAGTCCAATTGATCAAGGGAGAGCAATCATGAAACTACACAAATTTATTATGGCAGGCACTGCAACTGTTTTAGCCATTGGCGCAGGCGCTGCCTTTGCTCAATTTCAAAATGCAGAAAAAGCAATTGAATATCGTCAGAGCGTCATGACGATCATTAACACGCACTTCGGAAGAATTGGTGCTGTTGTTAAAGGTGCAGCACCATATAACAAAGATGATGTGAGCAAAAATGCAGAGATCGTAACAATGATGTCTACTTTGCCTTGGCAAGCTTTTGGTCCTGGCACTGAAGGCGGTAAAGCAAAACCTGAGGTGTGGTCAGACAACGCCAAGTTCAAAGCTGCGGCAGAAAAAATGCAATTAGCTGTTGTTGATCTCAATAAAGCTGCTCAGTCAGGCGACTTAGAGAGTATTAAAAAATCTTTTGGTGCAGTAGGAACAACCTGCAAAGGCTGCCATGATGACTTCAAAAAGAAATAAGCAATTTTTATTGATTGTTATTTCGTAATTAAGTAACCGACCGCTACCGCGATCACACTTAAAAGCATCAATGCGAAACCGCGCTGTAACACTCCATCCTTGGAGACACGACCCAAGTCAGCAGGCAAGTATTTAGCCTCCTCGCTTGGGTTGATTTCTTTATCGCCACTAATCATTGGCTTAATCAGATTCTCACCTTTAAATTTCTTGTAATACCAAATTGCTGCGATATGAATTGCAATCAAGGCGTAAATCACTACTTGATTACCTTCGTGAATCTCCGATAAAAATGAAGATATCGAACCAGACACATACTTTGCTAGTGGCCCCTGAAAGGAGACATCATCATCGACAAATAAGCCGGTGAACACTTGAACGCATAAGACAAAAATGAGTGCAAATACAGAAATCGCGCCAATGGGATTGTGCCCAAGAACGCGAGATGAACTTCCACTTAAGTAATCACAAATCGCTTTCTTAGTTGGTAAGAAAGAGGTGAAGCGCGCATGGGTAGATCCAACAAAACCCCAGATGATCCTGAAGATCAATAAGGTCAAAATACAGTAACCGAAATAAGCATGCCATTGGATGAATTCATCACCCAAGTTGACAGTCAAAAAGCTGCCGGCTATACATACCACCAGCAACCAATGAAATAAGCGGATTGGCAGATCCCATACTCGAATAATTTTCTTCATTCTTTAAGGATAACCCTCTTCTCCTCTAAAATAGAGGGAATTCATGAATCCCGGCAAAGCCTTTAGAACCCTACTGCTGTACCGCGTTGGCGCAACCCTAAGCTACCAAATTACGATGGTAGCGGTAGGTTGGCATCTTTACGAAATCACTAATAGCGTAGTTTCACTCGGGCTGATTGGTCTTGCAGAGCTCGTTCCCTACTTTGCGCTGGCTCTATATTCAGGTCATGCAGTAGATCACTACTCTCGCAAGTGGATTGCTGCAATCGCCTGCCTCATTCATATTGCGGTTGGATTATTTTTAACGGTCATCGCATTGGGATGGCTTAGCCCACCAATACCATTGATCTATACCGCAGTAGCATTTATTGGTATTGGGCGCGCTTTATTAAGACCTTCTTATCAAGCGCTTTTTGGACAAATCATTCCGAGAGACCAACTACCGCGTTACACAGCGTATGCATCTTCAGCGTTTCAGATCTGCGTAGTGGCCGGCCCAGGATTGGGTGGGCTCATGATTGGGTTTGCTGGTCTTGAATGGACGTATCTGCTCGCCGCCTTCTGCGGAGCAGTCGGTTTATACGGAATTACTTTCATTACTGCTGTGCAAGAAAAATCGAGCGACTTATCTAAGCACTTTTTAAAGAGCTTTTTGGAAGGGTTTCATTACGTCAGAAAACATGAACTCATTTTGAGCATCATGGCACTCGATATGTTTGCCGTTCTCTTCGGGGGCGCAGTCTCTATTCTTCCAGCCTTTGTGAAGGAGGTGCTCAATGCGGGCCCAGAAACTCTGGGGATATTGCGTGCCGCGCCCGCGGCTGGGGCAGTCCTTACTGGAATCTACCTCGCTCGGCGTCCCGTGCTAAAAGACTCAGGAAAATATCTTCTGATCTCAGTGGCAGGATTTGGGGCGGCGATTATTGCCTTTGGCATCTCCAGTAATTTGTGGCTCTGCGCATTTTTTCTATTTATCTCCGGATGCTTTGACTCGATTTCAGTGGTCATTCGAGGCAGCATCATGCAGCTCACCACGCCAGATCATATGCGCGGCAGAATTAGCGCCATTAATGGCATCTTCATTGGTTCATCTAATGAATTGGGTGCGCTTGAGTCTGGCATTGCTGCCAGCATGATCGGTTTAGTGCCATCCATCGTATTTGGTGGGGTCGCGACTATTGCCATCGTCCTCATTACTTATCGACTCGCCCCGCACCTTGGCAAACTCCACCTAAAAGATATTTCTTAGTGAGCAACTAAACAACTAGTTGCTATTTAATTTCAGGAAGATCTTTCTGAATAATCTTCAGGCCAGCACGTAATGCTTTTTGATAGCGCTCACGTTCAGCTTTAATCGTTTCTGCCGTCCAGGTGAAAAAACCTTCACCAGTTTTCATACCAAACTTGCCGCTTGCGATGCGATCACTCAAGCACTTTGCTATCGTTGGTGAATTATTTAAGGTTGGATAAATGGTTGCGCCTCCAGCACCATGCACCTCAAGGCCAGCATGATCTCGCTGCATGGCTGGGCCTGCTGCGATATAGCGAAAGCCAAAACCAAAACGAACGGCTTTATCAATATCTTCTGGTGTACAGATGCCTTCATCAACCATTGAAAAAGCCTCACGCGATAAAGCATGCTGCAAACGATTAGCCAAAAATCCTGGAAGATCTTTTTTCACAGTAACGGGCACCATGCCACAAGCAGTCATCAAACGTGAGAGGCTTTCACCCACCATTGGAGAAGTCTTTGCACCATATACCACTTCCACACAAGGTACTAAATGTGCAGGCATAAAGAAATGCAAACCAATCATACGAGCAGATGTTTTTAGGCCGCTGGCAATTTCACTAATTGGGAAGCTCGTACTATTGCTCGCCAATACCGCCTCAGGCTTTGCATATTTCTCCAACTTAGTAAATAGCTCTCGCTTGATATCTAAACGCTCAGGCACGCACTCAATCACTAAATCAATATCAGACCAATCAACCTCTTCAAGCGAACCCGCAACAGACAGTAAATGAATGCGATGCTCATAACCGAGATCTGCCATGGTATTTGCAAAGTAATCTGGCAGGAGGGCGCGCCGCTCTGTAGTTGGCTCAACCACCTGGACCGCGCAGCCACCGCGCGCACAAACGGCTGCAACGTCTGCACCCATAGTGCCGCCACCGACAATAACCACCTTGGTTTCAGCTGGGGTAAATAACATGAATACTCTCCTAAAAAGGGGAAGGACTTTTTCTGAAAAATCCTCTTACAATGGGGTCATTATTTCAATAAAAAAGTAAGTGAGACATGATCCCCGTCAATTCGGTGCTACAGGTCGGCCATTTCCCTGAAATTATGCAGGCAGAAATAGATCGGCGCTTTACCCCTTTTCACCATCCCGATCCTCAAGAGCCTGCTCCTGCCGGAAACTTTCAGGCGATTTTGATTCGCTCCAATACCAAGCTGCCCGAGGCCCTAGTTAAACAGATCCCCAGTATTCGTATGGTTGCTACTTGTGGGGTTGGCTATGACAACCTTCCTTTGGCTTATCTTAAAGAGCAAGGAATTAAAGCAAGCAACACCCCTGGCGTCCTAAACGATGCCGTATGCGAACTGGCCATTGGCATGATGCTCGCCCTACTGCGCCAACTGCCCGAGGCGCAGGAATACATCAAAAGCACCGCTTGGTCAAAAGCACCCTTCAGACTCACCACTACTTTGGCTGGTAAACGAGTGGGTATCGCTGGCATGGGTCGCATTGGGCAAGATCTGGCTAAACGTTTAGAGCCATTCAAAGTTGAGATAGCGTATTCGGGGCCTAATAAAAAATCTTTGCCCTACGCCTACTATCCAGATGCTCAAGAATTAGCCAAGGCCTGTGACATCTTATTTTTAGCTTGCCCAGCAACCCCCGATACAGACTATATGATTAATGCTAGGGTTCTAGAAGCCTTGGGTCCATCGGGATATTTAATCAATATTGCCCGCGGCAGTGTGGTCGATGAGGGGGCACTTTTATATGCGCTGCAACATAAAAAGATTGCAGGTGCGGCCTTGGATGTTTTTGAAAACGAACCTAACCCAAGTCATGAATTTTTAACGCTTGATAATGTATTGTTAACACCGCACATTGGAAGCGCTACCTCGGAAACACGAATAGCCATGACCAACTTAGCCGTAGATAATTTAGAAGCCTTCTTTAACCAACAAACACTTCCATCTGAAGTAAATAACTAAAAACGGAGCCAGCATGACGATTTCTCTGCACCCTTCCACCTTGCCAGCGGTGTTATCCCCTGTCATCACCCCATTTAAGGCGGACGGCAGTCCAGATGCTCCTAAGTTATTAAAACAATGCCAATGGCTAGAAGCTAATGGTGTTGGGCAGGCTATCTTTGGTACGAACTCAGAAGCAAACTCAATGTCTGCCCCGCAGAAGATGAGCACCTTAACAGCATTAGTGGAAGGTGGATTAAAGCCTGAGCACTTAATGCCCGGCACCGGGGCAACATCGATTGATGCTACTGTGAATATGACGCGTCACGCAGTCAACCATAAGTGCGCGGGCGTATTAATGTTGCCGCCCTTCTACTATAAAGACGTTACTGATGATGGTCTATTCGCTTATTTTTCTGAAGTCATTCAAAAAGTAGGCAGCACTGCTTTGCAGATTTATATCTACAACATTCCTCCGGTTACTAAGTTGACCTTAAGCCTCTCTTTGCTTGAGCGCTTAGCAAAAGAATATCCAAAGACTGTTGTGGGCATGAAAGATAGCTCTGGCGATTGGTCTTATACAGAATCGGTCATTAAATTACTGGCGCCCTCAGGCTTCCGTGTCTATGCAGGTAGCGAAGTATTCCTGATGCGTGCCTTGCGCGCTGGCGGTGTTGGCTGTATCTCCGCTACTGCCAACGTTAATCCAAAAGCGATTGCCGATTTAGCAGCACACTGGAGAGAATCAAATGCTGATGCTCTTCAAGCAAACTTGGATCAAGTGCGTGGAATTTTTGCTAAGTATCAAATGATTGCGGGCATGAAAACTGCTTTAGCCCATTACACCAAGGATTCTGAGTGGCTCAGAGTGCGTCCACCATTGATGCAGTTAAGCGCTGAGCAACAAGCGCAACTGCTCAGCGAGCTCAAAGCAATTAACTTCAGCATGCCAGGTTTGTAATTTAAAAAATAATTAGGAGACAACAATGAAACTACTCAAAGTGATTGCCTTATCGCTTAGCTTTCTTTGTGCGAGTGTTAGCGCCCAAAACATCTCTATCGCCACCGGCGGTACGGGTGGCGTGTACTACCCAATGGGTGGCGGTCTTGCCTCTGTTCTGTCAAGCAAGGTTCCTGGAATGTCTGCTACTGCAGAGGTGACCGGGGGTTCGGTAGATAACTTAAACCTCATCGGTACAGGTAAGCCATATGTTGGTTTCTCGATGGCTGATGCCGCTAAAGATGCCCAGATTGGCGAAGGTAAGTTTGCTGGCAAAAAAGTGGACTTACGCACTCTGGTAGTGCTTTATCCAAACCTCATGCATGTAGTGACCGTAGACTCCACTGGTATCAAGTCTATGAAAGACCTCAAGGGCAAGCGTATTAGTACCGGCGCCCCTGGTAGCGCAACGGAAGTCATGGCATTTCGCCTACTGGAAGCTGCTGGAATTGATAAAGACAAGGATGTTAAACGTGAGCGATTGAGCGTTGCCGAATCCGTTAATGCCATTAAAGACCGCAAAATTGATGCATTCTTCTGGGTGGGTGGATTACCAACAGCAGCCGTAACTGACTTAGCCAATACGCCAGGCACCAAGATTGTGATGGTCGACACCGGCGAAGAGGTAACTGCCATGAATAAAAAATATGGCAACCTTTACTTTGTAACTACCATTCCAAAGGCTACTTATAGCGGCATGGCTAGAGACAATAAAGTCGCAGCAGTCGCCAATATCTTGGTAGTCAATGCCAATATGCCTGACGATCAGGCCTATAAGATTGTTAAGGCAATCTTTGATAATAAATTGGAATTGGTGCGTACTCATCAAGAATTTATGAGCGTCAGCCTAGAAAACCAAAAAACAAAATCAACCCCTGTTGATTTTCATCCAGGCGCACTCAAGTACTTCAAAGAAAAGAACGTCAAACTAAATTAATTTGATGTTCTATCGGGGGTGAGCCAATCTCACCCCTTTCGTTTTACGGAAGTGAATACATAAAGCAGTGCATAAAAATAATTACAGAGGTTGAGACATGAATCAAAACGTTATCGATAACGAAACCCAAGAAAAACTAGACGCTTTTATCAAGCAAGAGGAAGGCGACTCTAATGACTACAAGGGACTGCTAGCGAAGTTCATCACCCTGGTGGCAGTAGGCATGTCACTCTTTCATTTATATGCCGCGTATTCAATCGTTCCCACACAAGAGTTACGGGTCATTCACGTTGCTCTGGTTTTATTTCTCGTATTCCTAAGCTTCCCCATTGCGGCTCGCTTTAAAAACAGGCTCATGCCTTGGGATATTGTCTGCGCACTTATCTCGGTAGCCATCGCGTATTACATTCTGAGTGGTGGCGATGACTTTATGGACCGCAATACTGCGCCTAACTCTACCGATGTCATGGTGGGCATTGCATTAATTGCCCTCATCTTAGAAAGTGTTCGAAGAACCAATGGCATGATCTTGGTTACAGTAACTATCCTGTTTCTACTCTATGCATTGTTTGGCAACTACTTGCCAGCCCCTTGGACTCATAAAGGTTATGATCTTGATCGTCTAGTAGGCTACATGTATATGACTCTAGAAGGCATCTATGGCACTGCCGTTGATGTTTCTGCAACCCTCATTATTCTCTTCACCATCTTCGGCGCTTTCTTGCAATTTACTGGCGCAGGAAAGTTCTTTATTGATTTCTCATTCGCAGCAATGGGCGGAAAATCTTCTGGGGTTGGCAGAACTATCGTAATGTCCTCCTTCTTGCTCGGAGGACCCTCTGGATCGGGCGTTGCTACCACTGTTACGGTTGGCTCAGTTGCAGCCCCCATGCTGGACAAAGTGGGTTACGAGAAAAATGCTGCTGGCGGCCTTTTGGCAGCAGGCGGTCTTGGCGCCATTATCTCGCCTCCGGTACTGGGCGCAGCTGCATTCTTGATTGCAGATTTTCTCAAAATCTCCTATTTAGATGTATTGCTGATGGCAACCATTCCAACTATCCTTTTTTATCTTGGCTTATTTGTGATGGTCGAAATTGATGTACGCAAATATGGCATGAAAAATATTCATTTTGAGTCTGCTGAAACAGCCTGGCAACTCACCAAGAAATACTGGTTTCACTTCTTCTCGCTCATCTCGATTGTGGTGTTTATGTTGATGGGCTTCTCTCCCGTGATGTCCGTTTTCTGGGCGACAATAGTTTCGGCTTTATCAAGCATGTTGCGTGAAGATACCGCCATCATTCCATGGGCATGGTTTAAAGGCAAAGAACCCATTCTCTCTGGCCTGTACAACTCCAATCTGACCAAGGCGCTTGCAACTGGTTCAACTGGTGTCTTAGCTATCGCTGCCACCTGTGCTGGTGCCGGTCTCATTGTGGGTACTGTTACCTTAACCGGTCTTGGCCTGAAATTTAGCTCGATTGTGATTCAGTATGCAGGTGGCTCGCTCTTGCTGACAACTATTTTTACCGCTCTCGTGGTTTGGGTGGTTGGCCTTGCTGTTCCAGTAACAGCCTCTTACATTATTTGTGCAGTAATCGCAGCGCCTGCTTTGATTAATTTAGGCGTGCCTGCTTTTGCAGCCCACATGTTTATCTTCTATTACGCTGTACTTTCGGAAGTATCGCCACCGACTGCACTCTCGCCATTTGCTGCAGCTGCGATTTGTAAAGGCAACCCCTATAAGACTACTTTGCAAACCTGGAAGTATGTTGCTCCAGCTATTTTGGTTCCATTTATGTTTGTTTTAGATAAGTCAGGCGTTAGCTTGTTATTAATGGGATCCACCAGCGCTCTAGAGCAGGCGGACTGGATGCAAATTGCTTGGGTCTCTTTCACGGCCGTTGTTGGAATCATCTGCCTAGCCGGTGGACTACAAGGTTGGTTCATTGAGAAAACCAAGATCTTTGAACGAATCATCATGGTGATCTCTGGGGTTGCCCTTGCCTACCCCTCCACAGAGGCAGATTTAGTTGGCTTCGTTGGATTTGGCCTGGTGCTAGTGACTCAAACGATTACCCATTTCAAACTCAATCCCAGATCTTCTTAAGGTACACCTGATAGGTGGACGGATCTCATCCTCAAAACAATAAGGCCCGCTTGAGCGGGCCTTATTGTTTCTAGTAATTGCTTATCTTAAGAGATCTTGGTCCAAGCGGCTTTACCTGCATATTTCTTGACAGCAGCTTCATCAAACTCGAAGCCTAAACCAGGGGTTTTATGCAAAATCAAATCCCCATTCTTAAAAGTCAGCTGCTTATTGATCAATCTACGGAAGTTCAGCACCTGATCATCCAAGAAGAATTCGACAAAGCGTGCATTAGGCGTAGCCGCAACCAATGGTGCATGCAAATCATGCATCCAGTGCGGACAAACTATGACGCCCTTCAAATCAGCGTATGCAGAAATTCTTCTCCACTCAGTAATACCGCCGCAGACAGCCGCATCAGATTGCAGAATGGCGGCGCCACCGGCATCAATCAACTCTCTAAAACGCCAACGTCCCGCCTCCATCTCACCGGTAGCAACGTTGATTTTGGTTTGACGCGCCAAGGCAGCATGTAAATCAATCGCATCTGGAGAAAAAGGTTCTTCAATCCAATACGGGTTGTATGCTTCAAAGCGACGCACGTACTCGAGAGCCGTAGGTAGATCGCGCCAGGCATTATTCGCATCAAGAGTGAGCAATACATCATCACCTACCGCTTGGCGAGCAGCCTTTACACGCACCTCTTCTTCCGATGGCGATAAACGCCCCACCTTCATCTTGACTGCCTTAAAGCCCTGCTTTACGTAAGACTCCATTTCTTTGCCTAATTTGGCAGGCGTTTTACCTTCAAGATAGTAACCACCACTAGCATAAGCTGGCACCCGATCATCAACCACTGAACCCAAGTATTGATGCAAAGGTAAATCAACTGAGCGTGCATTTAAATCCCACAAAGCCGTATCCAAAATCGAGATGCCGCGCATTACTGCACCTGCACGACCTTGGAGGATGGATTCGTTATACATTTCCATCCAGAGGCCTTCACTGCGGTGACTATTTTGACCAATGAGTTTGGGGGCTAGTAATTGCTCAACAGCGAGTTTGGCAATATCTCCGCCGGCACTGCCGACATAACAAAAACCGATGCCCTCATTACCATCCTTGCCGCGTACTTTTACCAAGCAATAGTGACGCTCGGAAACAGTACGAGTAGAAAATGAAGTGACTTTATCCAAAGGTACTGCTACAGAGGCAACTTGGATGGATTCAATAATCGGCATCTAAACTCCTTAATCAAAAATGGATTGTATCGAGAATTTAATTTGCCGACAGGGGTCCGAACAAAGAATAATTAATCCACTCAATAAGAAATGCATATGGCGAAAATGAGCCGAGTGGTTGCTATCCGAACAGGCATCTTGTAAGTTAGATTTGCTGCAAAGTTGATGCATTCACACTCCAATATCCTCAAACCACCATGTTGTGCAACAAATTTAGTTAAAAGTGGCAAAACTGACATTGCTAAAGGTGCCAGTTTTAGATCCTGGCCAGCCGATGAGGCGTCCGTTGTAAAGCAAAATTATGAGCAAAGGCTGAAAGCAGTCTTTGAAGCTCTCAAAAATAGCGCCGGATCAAGATTAAGTCTAATTTGCTGCGGCACAGCATATTTATTCAGAGATGCTCCCACATTATTAGATAATTGAGGGGTGAATAAAAAAGTATCTCTTAGCTCCCTGTTCACTAGGGGAGTAATCATTTTGTCTGGCTGCGCCTTTCTTAGCTCAACTCCGGGCTTGGCTTATGCAGCTCAAGCCCAAAGTAGCCAAACCCAAAGCACTACCCAAGCACGCAAGAAAATTACCGTTCAAACCAATAGGCAGGTTGGCTTCAAAGATAAATCTGCGGGTACTGGCTCAAAAACCAATAGCATGAGTCTGAACCCATCGCTATTTCAGCGAAAAGCCCCAGATGAGTTGATGCTCGACAGCGATGCAAACCTTGACTATCGAGTAGCCCAAGGGTGCCTAAGACGCAATTTTAATGAAAATAGCCTACCGGCTAGCGTTGGCATTGATAATCGGCAGTTCGCTGAATTCTTCAAAAATCAGACCAAAACATTTTTTGATCACATGCGTGGAGATTGCATCCCTTATGCGGTTGCCTTTGGAAGTCGTAATCGTTTCGACTCATTGAGCATCATGAATGGCCCAATCCAAGATAGTAAAACTGAAGTATGGACATTTACACCATCAGCTGTTGGTGGGTTTTTAATTCAGCAAGACTATCTCAAAGATGAGTCCAAACGCTTAACCGAGATTCGGATTCCTTTAAGAGATGTCTTGTATGACCCTCGAAAAGTAAGCGATCAATTGCCAGTTGAGCTGGTTTGGGAATTAAATTCCCTGATCAAGCAAATCTATCCTGAAGAAAATAATTCTCTTGAAAATACTAACAGCGTTGTGCGCTTGATTGTTGACTTTGGTGATCGAGAAAGATGGGCGCAAATTTGGGCTGCAGAAATTATTGACCCCAACACTAAAGACGTTTATGCAAATGCCTTTTGGATGGAGCGCAGTGACATTCCCGGGGGGTTTTTTACAGGATCTGGAGAATCGCTTGAGCGTTCTTTTTGGACTAATCCATTAAGCTATCGCCGTATCTCTCGGGGAGTTGGCATGGTAAGAGCCTCCTCAAGTAAGCGCAGCAAGAATCCTGCGTCAGTGGCTCCAACCCAGGCGCCAGCAACAAAGCAACGCTATCGCACCCATATGGGGATTGACTATGCCGCCCCAATCGGCACCCCCATCTTTAGTGTTGCCAATGGCAAAGTTGTGCACATAGGCTTTAGTGGTGCATTTGGAAACTTAATTGTTTTAGAGCATCCGGGCAATTACCGCACCTACTATGCGCACTTGAGCAATTACAACGTAGAACTTGAGTTAGGTAACGAAGTGCGGCGCGGCTTAGAAATTGGCTATGTAGGAACTACCGGGAGGTCAACGGGGCCACACCTACATTTTGAATTAAGAAAAAATGGAATCTACGTAGACCCCTATGGCTCTAAAACCCAACTTGATTTATGGTCTATGCGCGATAACGAAAGCGGGCAACTGACTAGAGAGATGCTTCTGCTCGGTAGCCCTATTAAACAGAACTAAATAAATTCAGCAATGCTGCTGAAATAAAAAGGGTCCAATTGGACCCTTTTAACTTGATGCTGGGTAAATTAACCCAGAACTAATACTGGCAATGTGGAATGCACAATGACTTCATGGGTCTCGCTACCCAACAGGATCCCTTTGATACCTGTGCGCTTATGAGACGCCATAACAATCACATCCGCTTTCGCTTTTTTTGCGCCAGCCAAAATGCCTTCAGATAGGTTGCTATTTTCAATGTGAAGACTTTTCACTTTAGCGCCAACTCCCAGCGCCGTTGTCGACTTTTTAAATACATCCTGTGCATATGCCTGACAAGCTTCTGTATGCTGTTTCTTTGAAATTCCATAACCCATGGTGCTATCTGAATAAACCATTGGAGGCGTAGGATCGGAAACGTATACCAACGTAATTGCAGCGCCATCCGCCTTAGCAAGGGCGGCGACTTTCTTTAAGGATTTTTTGCTGACATCCGAACCATCTACTGGCACCAATAAATGCTTAAACATGTTGACTCCCTTTAAATTGAACTACTCATTTGCTCTTTACATCATAATACTTATTATTAACCTATAAAAGAATAAAGGTAACTTAATTGATCAAGAATTTTGCCATTTACCTCTCATTTTTAATCGCCCTTATTGCAATCGATTTGGTATGGCTTTTGGGTATCGCAAAGAATCTCTATCGCAATGAGATGGGTGACTTAATGGCCAGCGAACCCAAACTTATAGCTGGGCTTGCGTTCTACCTGCTTTATGCATTAGGCGTCTGCATTTTTGTAATTGTTCCGGCGCTATCAAAACAGTCATGGATATATGCACTGCAATATGGCGCTTTGTTTGGTCTATTTTGTTATATGACCTACGACCTCACCAATCTGGCGGTGGTTAGAAACTTTCCAACACAATTGGCTTTCATTGATATTGCATGGGGCAGTTTTGTTACTGCCTTGTGTGCGAGTTTTGCTTATTGGGTTTGCAACCGTATCTCTTAGGCCATTGAAACATTCATCTTATGTTTTTTCGTCCCCGACTTTTTGACTCATTTTCTGGCTATAACCGCACCCTTTTTACGAAGGATATTTTTGCTGGATTAACGGTTGGGGTTGTTGCACTCCCATTAGCCATGGCTTTTGCTATTGCCAGTGGACTCAAACCCCAAGCGGGTATTTTTACTGCAATTATTGCTGGCGGGCTTATCTCCTTACTTGGAGGTAGCCGCGTACAAATTGGCGGACCGGCCGGCGCCTTCATCGTCATTGTTTACGGCATTGTGGAGCGCTATGGGGTTCCCAATTTATTACTCGCAACCGCCATGTCAGGAGTATTTTTATTTCTGATGGGAGTATTTCGCCTTGGAACGCTAGTACGCTTCATTCCAATTGCGGTCATTATTGGTTTTACCAATGGTATTGCCTTTTTGATTGGGCTATCTCAAGTCAAAGATTTCTTCGGACTTCAGATTGAAAAAATGCCAGCTCAATTTTTTCAATCAGTGCATGCACTCTACTTAGCAGCAGACACCTTTAACCCCATTGCGCTTGGTTTAGCTTGTGGGAGTCTTGCCTTACTGATCTTATGGAAGATATTTCAGAATCGCTTAGGTTGGCTCTCTCATCTTCCTGGCACTGTTGTAGCAATGGTAGCGGCAACAATCGTTACCAGCATCTTTAATTTACCAGTAGATACGATTGGTAGTCGCTTTGGCGGGATCCCTTCAGGGCTCCCCGCTTTTGAATGGATTCCGGTAAGCTGGGATAGCGCTCAATACATGGTGGCACCAGCCTTAACACTTGCCCTATTAGGCGCAATTGAATCTTTACTCTGTGCGCGCATTGCCGATGGCCTTATTCATGATCGCCATGAGTCAAATCAAGAGCTAGTAGCTCAGGGTATTGCTAACTTCACAATTCCATTTTTTGGTGGCATGCCAGCGACTGGCACGATTGCTCGCACAGTAACTAATATAGAGAGTGGCGGCACTACACCTGTCTCTGGACTCGTCCATGCAGCAACTTTACTAGTCATTGTTTTATTTGCAGCGCCGCTTGCCAAAAACATTCCTTTAGCTAGCCTTGCCGCCATCTTGATGTATGTGGCCTGGAATATGGGTGAGTGGCAGAAGTTCATCGATCTAAAGCAATTCCGCTTGCCGTATCGAATCACTATCTTAAGCGTCTTTATTCTCACTGTTGTACTAGATCTCACGATTGCAGTAGAGGTAGGTTTACTGCTCGCCTTTATCACCTTCATTTACCGTATCTCCAGTCTATCGCGTTGCGAGCCTGCTCTAGTTGACGATTACCCGGGACTGAGTAATCAGCAAGGTCGAATTGATGCCTATCGCATTCATGGTGCCATCTTTTTTGGAGCAGTAAAACTCCTAGAAAAGATTGAAGCGAATTTACCCTCACAAACACTCTTGCTCGATTTAAAGAAAGTAATCTACATTGATACTTCTGGCATGGATACAATCATGGAACTAGCGCACCTGTGCAAGATTCGTAATATTCGATTGATCATTTGCGGCTTAGCGCATCAACCATTAGAGATGGCAGAGCGCAGTGAATTTTTATCTACGCTACCCCAAGATTCTTTCTATCCAGATCTGAGCTCCGGCATAGAAGCAGCAACAACTTAAGAGCGACTTAAGAAATACAGAAGCCACCTTTTAATAAGGCTTCTGGCAATACCCAGGCACGATACATACCAAAGCCGCCTGCAATCAATAGAAGTGCAGCAGCCAAATACCTCACCCATAGATATTGCCCAAACTGAGTCAGCGCCGCTGAAAATTTAGAGATCAGTAATAGGTTAGGTAATGTACCCAAACCAAATGCCAACATCAGCGCGGCACCAGTTACTACATCACCCGATAAAAAGGCGAGTGGTAAAACGCTATAGACCAAACCACAGGGCACCAAACCCCATAGCATGCCGCTAAACCAACGCGAAGGGCCGCTCGCCATAGCGCCCAAGTATTTAGCCCAATAAGCCGCAATTTTTGCACTTAACCATTTGCCGCCAAGTAAACCTTCTGACTTGCCTATTCTGAGTAGACGCATGCCCATCAGAATTAAGATCAGGGAAGTTAAAGCAAATAAGGGGCGTTGGATTGGAATGAGGTTTTGCTGCCAAACCACGACCCCCAATGAGGCAGCAAGAGCGCCTAATAAGACATAGGTTGTGACACGCCCCAAATGCATAATCAGTTGTAGGTAAAAAAGCTCTGATTTGGGCCGCAATGGGGTCTCTGAGGTGCTTGGCCGCTCTATGGCAGCCGCTATCCCACCGCACATCAGAGCACAGTGCCAGCCACTCACAAGTGCACCCAGAAAGACCGCAACGAGTAAGCTAGTTGTCAGCATGAAATCAACAGAAAATAGGTAAAAGCCATAATCTTCATACTTATAGAATAAACTGATCTTATAGATCAGCCCTAATATGAACTACAAACCTACCGACAGCCCAACCAGCAAATGCTCAGTTTGCGTACTGGGTCAGTTTTGTCTACCGGTTGGATTAAATAGTAGCGAAGTTTCCCAAATCGATACCTTGGTTAAAGAGCGCGTTCATCTTCAAAAAGGTGAAAGCCTTTATCGTCACGGCGATCCACTCAGTTCTGTATATAGCGTGCGCTTTGGCACCCTTAAAACAGAGTTCTGTCTGCAAGACGGTCGACAACAAGTGATTGGCTTTCATCTGCCCGGCGAAATTCTAGGACTTGATGGCATTGGTGAGGGGCATTATCAGTCAGATGCGATTGCTCTTGAAGAGAGCGAAGTCTGCATTATTCGTTACGATGCTTTTGAAGATTTGGCTCGGCAGATCCCCGTCTTACAAAATCAGTTCCATAAAATCATGAGTCGGGAACTGACTCAAGATCAACGCCACCTACTATCACTTGGCACGATGCGTGCAGAAGAAAGATTGGCCGCTTTTTTATTGAGCCTCTCGCAACGTCTGGCTGCACGCGGCTATCTGAATAATGAATTCGACTTGCGCATGAGTCGCAATGATATTGGCAGCTATCTTGGGATTCAAATTGAAACTGTCAGTCGCATGCTCTCACGCTTTGCAGAGTCGGGCTTAATTCAAATCAAACAACGCCACATCAAACTCATCGATATGGATGGGTTATATGAACTGGCAGGTATTCCAAACCCAGATCGCCACGGCTGCGCAAGCCCTGAAATCCCAATCAAACAGGCTTAAATTAAGCCGCGGTCGACTTCCTTGCTATCTGGCGACTCAATTCCAGGCAGGATATAAGCAGTAAGTGCACTAGAAATTGCACAGAAGGTCCAAATCACAAAGAACCCGATTGTATAAATACCCTCATCAGAAACATCAGGGTGGTAACCAAAAAATAAAAGGTCTTGTGGGTGAATCACGGTAAATAACAAGCCCTCTGCCATGCCAGCCACCAAAAATGAGGGCCACAAAATCCAGATTAGTAGACGGTACTTCATTTTGCTACCTGCGCATCTTTAAGCTGCTCAACTTTAAGACCCTGCTTCACTACGCCATCACGCAATGGCTTATCTGCATATAGATTGATAGCCAAGTAAATAGTAATAGCGCAGCCAATCATGGCGACAGCTGGTCCACTAATTAAAAGCCATGGCCATAGTTGTTTGAACCATGGTTTAGTAGTTTGTTGCTCTGTCATATCCATCCTCTCCATTGCTTTTGGCTTAACGGGGAATAATAAAAGTAGATTTCTCTTCGCGGGTTCTCGTAATTAACTCGTCACCTGACATCTCATGGGCAACTACATCAAAATGAATTGGGTAGTTACCAGCCTCATTCGCTCCAACATCGGCGCTCACCTTGATCGGCATCAGAAGGTTGCTAGCTGGCCCAACCTCAATCTCGGTAACAATCTGCCCTTGTGAATTAAGCACTTTTAATCCATCCAAACCAAGCGCCTTTACCTGCACATTCATATTATTTTCAGATGCATTCATGATTTGAATGCGATAAATATTCTCAATCCTTACACCCTCGACCTCACGCGCCAATGCCCCACGATCACGCATCACATCAACCCTTAATGGGTTTCTGGTGGCGAGAGAAACTATAAAAGCGGCTGTAAGCACAGTGATAAAAGCGGTGTAGATCAATACGCGCGGGCGCAATATATGGCGAATCGCACTTTGATTGGACTCTTTATCCTCAATGGCACGCTCAGTCGTATAGCGAATGAGTCCTTTTGGATAATCCACTTTCTCCATCACTTGATCGCATGCATCAATGCAGGCGCCACAACCAATACACATATATTGCAAGCCATCACGAATATCAATGCCAGTAGGGCAAACTTGAACACAAATACTGCAGTCAACGCAATCGCCCAAACCCAGGGAAGTTAAATCTGCAGACTTGCTGCGACTGCCCCTTGATTCGCCACGCACTTTATCGTATGTCACCAAGAATGTATCTTTATCTACCATCACGCTTTGGAAGCGTGCATATGGGCACATGTATTTACATACTTGTTCACGCATGAACCCTGCGTTACCCCAGGTTGCAAAGCTATAGAAGCACAACCAGAAAGTCTGCCATGGACCCAAAGACAGATGAATTAATGCAGAACCTAAGGTGCTAATTGGGGTGAAATACCCAATAAAAGTAAAGCCTGTCCAGAATGCGATCAATAACCATAGGAAATGCTTCGTAATCTTTAAACGCCATTTACGCAAACCCCAAGGCCACTCTTCACCATCCAAACGAATCCGCGCAAAACGGTCACCCTCGACCTTGCGCTCGATCCACATGAAGATTTCGGTATAGACGGTCTGCGGACAGGCATATCCACAAAATAAACGCCCTGCAACTGCAGTAAATAGAAATAAAGCGAGCGCAGAAAGAATCAATAAGAGGGTGAGATAAATCACGTCTTGTGGCCATAACACGAGGCCAAAGATGTAAAACTTGCGCTGGATTAAATCAAAGAGAACTGCTTGACGGCCATTCCAACTAACCCATGGCAGGCCGTAAAACAGCAGCTGAGTAGCAAATACCAGAATAAAGCGCCAGCGGGCAAAGAGCCCTGATACTGAACGCGGATAAATCTTTCGCCGGACCTCGTAAAGAGACTCCTCAATAACTTCTATCGGAACAGGTTTCCCACCCGGCGGAATATATGGCACTAATTACTAATCTTATTTAGCTGCAGCCGGTTGTTTACTGTTAGATAAACCCCAGACATAAGCTGTTAACACCTGGATCTTCTCAGGACTCAATACCTTGTCTTGAGCAGGCATCATTGCCATACGACCCTTAGTTACCGTTTCAATAATCGTCGCTTCTGAACCGCCATATAACCAAGTTTTATCAGTTAAGTTTGGTGCACCAATAGCAATATTTCCTTTGCCATCAGGGCCATGGCAGGCTACGCAGTTTGCAGCGAATACTTGTGCGCCACGAGCTGCTTTCGCATCATCTGCAGACAGACCTGAAAGGCTGCGTACATAGTTAGCAACATCCACAATTTGATTGCTATCCAGCTGTGGGAATGGAGGCATCACACCGCCACGTCCATAGGTAATGGATGCCTTGATATTTTCTGGTGAACCTCCATAGAGCCAGTCACCATCAGTCAAATTAGGGAAGCCTTTAGCGCCTCCAGCATCAGAGCCATGACACTGTGCACAAGAATTCAGAAAGAGGCGTTGACCCATTTCGCGGGCTTTAGGATCGGCCGCCACTTGCTCAATGTCCATCTTGACGTATTTCGCATAAACAGGCTTGAGCTCATCATTAGCATTAGTCATTGATTGCATTAGCGATCCATCAGTACTGTAGCCCAACACTCCAGGAAACGATCCAAGACCAGGGAATAAAACCAAATAAACCAATCCGAAGATACAAGAGAGCAAGAACATCCACATCCACCAACGTGGCAATGGATTATTTAACTCACGCAGATCGCCATCCCATACGTGACCCGTATCAGCAACCGCGCCATCGGCCGTATGCACAACCTTAGCTTTTCTTTGGGAGAACAAAAGCCAGATACACCAGAAAATTCCAACTAATGCAACTAAGGCGATGTAAGCACTCCAACCGCTGCTAAAAAAGTCACTCATGATTTGTCCTTACTAAATTCATCCGGAAGATCAAATGGAAGATCTGCTGATTCCTGATTTGCTTTCTTGCGCCCAGGAGACCAAGCCCACAAAACAATTCCTATAAAAAAGACAAGGCCTATTACTGTAGAAAATGCCGAGAGGTAGGGAGTAATCTGTTCCATTTGATTTAAGTAGTTTTAATTAATAACCTTGTTAATTACTTCGCTACAACTTCTTCGACAGTAATATAGCGACGCGTAATGCCCAACCCCTGAAGATAAGCAACTAAAGCATCTAACTCCGTCTTACCCTCTAACTCTGCAGGTGCATTTGCAATCATTTCATCAGTGTATGGAACGCCTAAACGACGCATAGCAACCATATGTGACTGAATAGAGCTTGCATCAGCTGCATTTTTTCCGAGCCAAGGGTAAGCAGGCATATTGGACTCCGGCACCACATCGCGCGGGTTGTTTAGGTGGATCTGATGCCAAGCATCTGAATAGCGTCCACCTACACGAGCTAAATCTGGGCCTGTACGCTTACTACCCCATAGGAATGGATGGTCATATACAGACTCGCCAGCCAATGAATAGGGACCGTAGCGCTCTACTTCAGAACGCAATGTCCGTATCTGCTGTGAATGGCAACCAACACAACCTTCACGTTGATAGATATCGCGACCAGCTAAACGTAAAGCTGTGTATGGAACAACGCCAGGACTAGGCTCAGTCGTAGTGTGCTGGAAAAAGAGCGGGACAATTTGCACCAACCCTGCGATCGATACGACCACGATCGTTGCAATAATTAACCAACCAACGTTTTTCTCAAGCGTTCCGTGGGAAAAGAATTTATTTTCGCTAGACATTTTCTTCTCCTTTTAGTGTTCAGCAACGGCCATTGGAATAGGCGCATTTACAAAAGTTTTACCCTGCACTGTTTTGAAGACGTTATACGCCATCAAGAACATGCCGCTTAGGTAGCACAATCCGCCCATCAAACGAATAACATAGAAAGGGAAAGTCGCTTTAACAGACTCGACAAAGCTATATGTCAAAGTGCCGTCTGGTTCAAACGCTCTCCACATCAAACCTTGCATAACGCCGGCAATCCACATTGCAGCGATATAGAGAACAACACCAATAGTGGCGATCCAGAAATGCAACTCGATCCACTTAGTGCTATACATCTCTTTTTGACCAACCAAGCGCGGGATCAGATAGTAGAGAGAGCCAATAGTAATCATGGCTACCCAACCCAAAGCACCAGAGTGAACGTGTCCAATAGTCCAGTCTGTGTAGTGAGACAAGCTATTCACTGTCTTGATAGACATCATGGAGCCTTCAAAGGTAGACATACCGTAGAAGGACAGTGCCACTACCAAGAATTTCAAGATCGGGTCACGACGCAATTTATACCAAGCGCCAGACAATGTCATGATGCCGTTGATCATGCCACCCCAAGATGGGGCTAGCAAAATTAAAGAGAACACAGTACCGAGCGACTGAGTCCAGTCAGGCAAAGAAGTGTGCTGCAAGTGGTGAGGACCTGCCCACATATACGTGAAGTTCAATGCCCAGAAGTGAACAATCGACAAACGATATGAATAGATTGGACGCTCAGCCTGCTTTGGAATGAAGTAATACATCATGCCCAAGAAGCTAGTGGTCAAGAAGAAGCCTACTGCATTGTGACCATACCACCACTGAACCATTGCATCTTGAACCCCAGCATATGCAGAGTAGGACTTCCATAATGTTGCAGGCATCTCTAAGTTATTAAAGATATGCAGAATGGCAATAGTCAGAATGTATGCGCCGAAGAACCAGTTCGAAACGTAAATATGTTTCGTTTTACGCTTCATGATGGTGCCAAAGAAAACAACTGCATAGGCTACCCAAACTACAGTGATCAAAATATCAATCGGCCACTCAAGCTCAGCGTATTCTTTTGAGGTTGATATGCCCAATGGCAATGTCACTGCAGCCAGCACAATAACTGCCTGCCAACCCCAGAAGGTAAAGGCTGCTAGCTTGTCACAAAACAAACGCGCCTGACATGTACGCTGAACGATGTAATAGGATGTTGCGAATAAGGCTGATCCACCAAAAGCAAAAATCACTGCATTGGTGTGCAAAGGACGCAAGCGACCATAACTCAACCAAGGAATATTAAAAGTGATTTCAGGCCAGATCAACTGGGCTGCGAGAATAACTCCCACGAGCATGCCAACAATTCCCCAAAGCACAGTAACGATGGCAAATTGGCTGACAACCTTGTAATTGAAGGTATCTTGATTACTCCCCACGGTAAGTCCCATGGTTTCTCCTTTTTTGTGACCAAACAGCGACATAATCCAAATAGACTGGATTGATTATCAAAGTAGAGCCCTAAGGGGGATTTGATCTATATCAAAAAGGGTGGGGCAAATTCAGGGGGTGTTGTGAAGATAAACCCTAGATTTCTCTAGGCATTTATCTATATAGCTATTATTGAGAGTGTTTACTAACTTATTTGGATTTTGGAGTGTCGTCGTCCATCAAAATCGCCTCACCGGGACCGTCTAAATCGTCAAATTGACCACTTTTTATGGACCAGTTCAAAATCCAGACCAAAAGGCCAATTAAAACCAGAGAAATGGGAATGAGAAGAAATAGGCTTTCCATTCCTATAGTCTAAGCCTTTCGCAAACGCCAGGCATTTAAAGTCACGGCTAATGAAGAAAGCGACATTCCGATTCCGGCAACCCAGGGATTTACAAAGCCCATCATTGCGGCAGGAATGGCCAGCAAGTTGTAAGCCAAGGCCCACCATAAGTTTTCTTTGATGATTGCGTGAGTTTTATCAGCCAACAATAAAGTCTTGGCTAAAGGCTCTAGAGAACTAGCCGTCAGAATTGCATCGGCTCCAGCAGCAGCTAATGGTGCACCAGCGCCAACCGCAATAGAAATATCAGCACGAGCAAGCAAGGGGGCATCATTCACACCATCGCCAATAGCCCATACAAAACGATTTTCTTTTTGCAGTCTTGCAATGTAGTCATACTTATCTTCAGGCGTACAGCCGCCTTGATAGTGCTCGATACCAACATGCTGAGCCCACCATACAACCGTGGCGCGATCATCACCAGAAACTAAATGCACTGCAATCTTTCTCGACTTCACTACTTTCAGGAATTGCTCTAATCCTGCTCTAGGTGTGTCCAAGAATACAAAGCTGGCTACCAATCCTAGTGCATCCGCTAAATGCACCTGACCGTATTGCCCTAATTGCGCACTCTGCTCTACCCCCAGCCATAGCGCACTTCCCAAGCGGTACTCACCCGAAATTAAACCTTTTCCCAGTTGATTCATCACTGGTTCACTCAATGTAGGTAAAGATAAATTTTCAGCTTTAGCGGCACGCATCAAAGAAAGTGCCAACGGATGCCTTTGCCCTGCCTCCAATGCCGTAGCTAAGGCCAAGGCATCTTCACGTCGATAGCCAGTACGCAAATTAATGACCTCTTGCAACTCTGGCTGACCCATCGTTAGTGTGCCGGTCTTATCTAACACTAAGTCAGTTGCTTTTACTAAACCTTCCATCACATGACCACGCACAATCAGTAAACCTAATTTAGTTACCGCACCTTGCGCTGCTGCCATAGCAGTTGGAACTGCTAGCGATAAAGCACAAGGGCAGCTAGCAACTAGAACAGAAACCAAAACTGTCCACGCACGACTAGGGTCAAAGTACAACCAAATAGCGGATGATGCAAACGCACCAAATAGCAAAAAGGCAACAAAATAAGCAGTCCACTTTTCAGCCAGACTCACCATGACTGGTTTAGCAAGTAATGCTTGATCTAATAAGGAAGCAATTCCAGCAATGCGGGTTGATTGTCCAACCGCTTCAATTCGCATGAACAATGGATTGAGAATATTGTGGGTACCGGCGTATACACGGTCACCAATCTTTTTCTCAACCGGCTTAGATTCGCCTGTGAGCAAAGACTCGTCTAAAGCACTCACATTTTCAATCAGGACACCGTCAGCAGGCACCACTTCCCCTGGAGAAACTCGTAATACTTCCCCAGGATTGCAATTAACCACGGGAACCACTTCAATTTCTTGTAATGCTGGATAGTTCAATGCCCGCTCACATGTTGCAGGCAGTTGTTTAGCTAAGGCTTCTGCTCCACCTTGCGCATCTTGTCTTGCTAATAGCTCCACATATCTGGCCGCCAAGATAAATGCCACAAACATGGTGATGGAATCAAAATAAGTATGCCCAACACCAGCAACTAAATTAATAGTGCCCGCAATAAATACCAAAGCTAAAGCCAATGCAATAGGAACATCCATTCCCAACATATGCGTTTGCTTAAAAGACTGCACACTTCGCCAAGCCGCCTGGAATATTGGACCTGCTGAGTAGACCATCACAGGAACAGTCAATAACCAGCTAGTCCAACCTAAAAGAATCTCAAATTCCGGAGTAATGTCGGCGCCGACATACGTAGGCCAGGCATACATCATGACCTGCATCATGCCCAGCATTGCTACACCTAGTCGCAAAAGAAGGTGGCGCCTTTCCTTTTTAGCGCGATCTAATGATTGGGAGGGTTCAAATGGCCAAGCCTCATAACCAATGCGCTCAATTTCAAAAAGTAATCTTGCTAAGCTCGTTTTATCTGGAGAAAAACGAACCATTACTTTTTGAGTAACATAATTGATTTGCACATCCTTAACACCTGCATTACGACGTAAATGTTGCTCGCACAGCCAAACACAAGCTGCACATCGAATTTTTTCTAAACGTAAAGTGGTTTCAAGATCACCCTCCCCTCCAGATGGACGAGTGAAACGCCCTCGCAATGAAGGATCATCATAGGGCTTAAGCTTCTCCGGAATCTCATCACTTGCAAGATAGGCCGCCGGCTTATCACCCGATTGAGAACGTCTGGCATAAAAAACTTCTAGGCCTTCTCCATGAATTGTTTGCGCAATTGCCATGCAACCTGGACAACAGAATGGACGCGCCTCGCCACCCAGTTCCGCCTCAATGAGTTCCCCTGGGAGAATCTGGATTGAACAGTGATAGCAAACTAAAGCATTCTTCTTGCTCATCTGCTCATTTATCTGCTCATTTATCTGCTCATTCATCTGATTACTCATACGCGCACTGAACTACCCCAGCCCCTACGTCGCTCATAAATCACAAACAGAACACTCCACATGACTACAGCAACGTATGCCCATACCCAGGCAATTTGTGAAGTACGTGAACCGGAAATATCCAAAACAAAACCAAAAATGGCGGGGCCCAATAGACCACCACCAAACCCCATCAATGAGTGCAGGCCCATTGCAGCGCCCTTGATATTTTCTTGCGCACTAATTACCAAGCCTGCAGTGAGCGTTGAGGAATCTGCCATGATGAAAATAGCGTGCCCGATAGCCAAAGCAACAATCAACCACCACGACTGGCCAGTTGAGCAAGCGAATGCAATCCCTAATACCGCACTAGTTAGCATCACAATGCACACCCATTTTTGACGCCCTACTCTCAAAGCAATTTCATTACCCAATATAGAAGATGGCACGCCAAAGAAATTAATCACTCCAGCTAAAGTGGTTGCAGTCAGAAAGAAATCTTCGCCAGAAGCAACTGCACAAAAAGCAAAGAAGGCAACAATCCAGCTTCTTGAAGCAAAGAGTTCTAAAGTATGTGCGGTATATCCAAAAATAAAGCCTGATGCATTTTTGTCTTGTAAAACTAATTTCCATTTATCCACTGGAAAGATATCGTGCAGACGGATATTGATCGGCCCCTGCCATTTTTCATGCTGAAGCGCTGGAATTAGCAACAAGACAATCAGAAATGCGCTAAATGGGCCTAAGGCAATCAAACCAAATACATAGTGCCAACCAAGCGCATTCAAAATCCAACCAGAACACAAATACGAAAATCCAGTACCGATGCCAAAGAAGGCGGTATAGAACGCAATATGTCTAGTTAACTCTCCCGATTGGATGCGGTCTGACAAAATCTTGAGGCCTGGCATATAAGTACCAGCAAGACCAGCGCCATTCAACGCCATAAAAAGTAGGGCCGTCCAAAAGTTATAAGCCAACAGACTCATACCCAAAAGACCGCAGCTTGCTGTGAGACCACCTATTAAATACACCTTACGCGCGTCTACCCGATCTGTTAAAGCCGTAGCTAATGGAACGGCAAGCATGTAGCCAAAGAAAAAAGCGCTCGCAATCAGGCCTGACTGCAAATTACTGAGATGCCACTCTTCTTGCAAAGTCGTTAACACGACGGCATAGCAAGCAAAACCCAATAAAGCACAGGTTTGTGCCAAAAGCATAAGAGGGGTATAGCCAGCTGAACGAAAGCGCATAGTTAGTCAGTAGAAACGTGAACTCATTCTACTCGCCCAGAACGAATTAGACCCGCTACACTACTGTAAACAAGACGGAGAAAGTATGAATAGCAAATCTTTGATAGTTCGTTTATTGCAGATCGGGGCCGGCCTCATCATTGGCTTTGCAAGTCCCCTGGCATCAGCGGAAAGCTACCCCTCCAAACCCATTAAAGCGATTGTTCCTTTTGCACCTGGCAGTACAACCGATCAAATTGGACGCGCTTTTGCGGCAAAAATGTCTGAGTCATTAGGCCAGCCCGTAGTTGTTGAAAATCGCCCTGGCGCAAATGGCCTGATTGGTGCAGATTTTGTGGCCAAGGCCCCCGCAGACGGCTATACGATTTTGTTCGGAACCAATAGCACCAATGCCGCGCTGAAGAGCTTGGTTAAAAATTTACCCTATAACCAAGACACTGCCTTTACTCCCATTGGATTTTTTGGATCTGCTCCACTTATTATTGCCATCAATAATGATGTGCCCGCTAAATCACTCAATGGCTTTGTTTCTCTAGCCAAAGCTAATCCAGGAAAAATGACTTTTGCTTATGCAAGTACATCACAGCGCGTTTCATCAGAAATGCTGGCAAACTTTGCTGATATTAAAATGATTGGGGTCTCTTACAAGAGCGGCCCTAATGCTATGACTGATTTAATTGGCGGTCAGGTGAATATGTTCACATCCGACTTTGGGGTCTCATTACCTCAGGTACAAGCAGGCAAAATCCGTGGGCTAGCTGTAACCTCTTTGAAGCGCTCGCCGGCGATTCCCGAGCTACCTACAGTCAATGAAGCCCTAGGCATCAAAGGATATGAACTCATCTCATTCTTTGCGGCATTTGGTCCTGCAGGCATGCCAAAGGACGCTATTCTCAAGCTAAACCAAGCAATTAACAATGCGGCTAAATCAAAAGATTTGGCAGATCGACTTTCTGCAAATGGTTTTGAAACTCAGCCAGGAACGCCTGAGGCTCTTGGCCAAAAGATCAAACTAGAAACTGCTAAGTGGGCCAAAGCGATTAAAGAAGCTGGCATGGAGCCAGAATAAAACTAGCAGCGTTATTGCTGACTTCGATTTGGGGAGTCTTGAAAACCATTAGAGCGGTAAGTGAGAACCAAGGTATCACGATAACCATATTTTGCTAATGGCTGAATTGGGGTTGATTCATGAATCATGCGCTGATCATTCATTAACAATAAAGACCAAGGTTGTGTCAAGGTGAAACGCAATCCTGCGGAGCCAGAGGTATCAAATATTCTGGTCTCGCCACCTTTAATACCCTCTCGACCTAATAAGAAGACTGCTACAAAATCAACGCCATCGCGATGGGCGCCTTCAGGCGTTGGACGTCCGATACCATCAGTAGTATCAATTCGAAATTGATGCGCCTCAACAAACCAAGTATTCACAGGCTTTAGGCTATTCAAGAGATGTGCAAGCCCGAGCAAGACAGATTGCCAAGCAGCATTACTTAATAACTCACCTTGAATAGGCTCAAACCAGCGCTCAATTCCACCATGCAATGCGTTGTAATCCAGTGATTGCCAGTGTGCGCGATGTGGAACCAAGGTGAGCTCATCGCCCTTAATCTCATAGCTAGCATGTCGACGAAAGCGATAGCGCCCACCATCTTTTAAATAAGGGTCGCGGGGCAAGTTTTCCCAATACTTGGTAAGGGTTTGAAGCTTGGATAGATCTACGTTGCTAAACTCAGCAACCGTCTCAGCGGACACCACTGCAAAGCCGTCATCACGCAAAGCTTGATCAATCTGCTTGAGGGGGGTCAGTGTTGGCGCAAGGCCAGTAATTGTCATGGGTCTATTTTAGGTCAAGCAGCAAAAATGCGTTAATCCAACTGTGCCCCAGATGCCCTCACAATTTTTGCCCACTTAGCCAACTCATCCTTTAGTAAAGCGCTCAACTTATTAGTTGGAACGGGTGCAAGATCCAAGCCCTGTGCAGATAGTTTCTCACGCACTTCTGATTTAGATAGGGTCTTCTCCATCGCTGCCTGTACCTTGTTTATTACATCCGCACTAACGCCAATAGGGGCAAAGATGGCCACCCATACCTCACCAACACAATCAGGATAAGTTTCAGCAATCGTTGGAATTTCAGGCGCAGCACTAGAACGCTTTGCAGAACTAATCGCGATCGCCTGAAGCTTCCCTGCTTTAATGTAGTTGAGTGCAGAGGGTAAGCTCGCAAATGCAAGTGGCACTTGTCCACCTAATACATCATTAATTGCTGGGGCTACTCCTTTGTAAGGAATATGTTGCATTTCAATGCCAGCGCTCGCATTGAGCATGGCACCTAATAAGTGACTAATCGTGCCATTACCAGCTGATGCATATGACAACTCTCCAGGCCTCTTCTTAGCCGCAGCCACGACATCCGCCAATGTTTTATAAGGAGATCCTGGTGGAGAAACTAATACATAAGGCGTTGCTCCAATGTAATACAAAGGCACAAAATCATTTACAGGATCAAAGCCAGGATTTTTATACAAAGAAGGATTGATAGCTTGCGCACTATTAATGGTGAGCAGTAAGGTATAGCCATCCTTAGGTGAGCGTGCAACACTTTGGGTACCAATATTACCGCCAGCACCAGGTCTATTTTCAACCACAATGGAGGCGCCAATAGCTTCACCAAATGATGGTGCAATTAAACGCGCAACGATATCATTAGTGCCACCCGCTGCCTGAGGCACCACCATGGATATGGGCTTGCTTGGGTAGGTCTGCGCCTGAACTCCAATAGAACCAAGCAAGCCTAAAGCCAAAAATAGATGTTGAATTAGCCTGCTCATTTCCAGATCCCTTTTAATTAACTAAATTTAGGCGGTGACGCACTTCACCCACATGCCCTTTGAGGTCGTATAGTTCTTTCGCATCCAACATGGATACCTTGATATTTCCAACGCGCCTCTCGATATCTTCAAGATCTTTGAAATTCTTTTCTTTTAGCGCTGGATTTTGGGCATTCTTCTCAATCACCTTGAGCTCTTCATATACCTGAGCCAACTTCAATCGTAAGAAGAAGTTCTTAGTCGACGGAATATAAGTAAATAGCGGAATCAGAATAACCAATAATGGAATGACAATTTTGACAAAACGTCCAGCCCACACCGCTGTCCAGAATGGTAAGTGGCGATGTAAGAATGAAGGCCCATCTTTTAAATAGATTTCTGCATCTACATGCAAGGGGAAATCCAAGCCTGAGCTAGATGGAAACTCACCCACTTTTTGTAGGCGAGAATAGGTTTTCAAAATATCGTAGGAAGCCCCAAGCAAAAGCGATACCAAGGCCGGACTGACATTATCATGGGCAACCAAAGTAGCAGTAGGGGCCATTACCTGAATATCTTGACGTGGCTGATCAAACTCAATACTCAACAAACCTCTAGGAACAATCACTTTAGATAGGTAGGTTAAGTTGCGGGTATAAGCATCTGCCTGGTCAAAGCTCATCAAACGAATACCGGGTACAGAGTAAAACTTATGCAAAATCGGCGCCTCAGCTGCAGCCACAATAAATACGGCATCTAATTGCCCATTATTTAATTTCTCGATAGCATCATCTGGCTTAAGTTTTTCCAGCTTAATCTCATTTTCAGAAATGCCACTAACTCGCAATAAATCTTTAGCGAGCACTAAAGTACCACTTCCTTCATTGCCTATAGAAACTCTCTTGCCTTTTAATTGTTTCAAGATAGTGAGTTGACCACCATCAGTTTTAAATGCAGCATCGCGATACCAAACCCAAATAGGTTCGTAAAACATGCCTGCAATCGATACTAATTTTGGATATTCATTCAGATTGGCGACCCCACCCTGCACCATTGCAAAATCAATCCCAGACTTGGGGTCATTTAAAAGAGCTAAGTTATCTAAGGTCCCACCAGTAGATCGCACATTAAGATCAACACCCTCTTTAGCTATTTCCGTTTTTAGACGCTCACCAAACTGGTAATACAGCCCCGTAGGAAAGCCAGTGGCCATTTCAATCGACTTGGGAGGCGGAGGAACCAAGATCCAGAGTACGGCAAAGAAAATGATCAGTAGCGCAAAAAAGCTGATTACCAGAGCTATAGGGTTATAAATTTGTCTTTTGATGAAATTCATGGAAATCTCTTGTGTTTTTTGCATTATGCCCCGAGCAAAGCAATAGGCAAAGGTTTCAAAACAGGCCTAATAAACCACGATAAGATGATGCTTTTAAGTAGCCCTAAAGAACATGATGAATTCAGCAAAAACTAAGGTAGCCCTAGTCACTGGTGCAGGAACTGGTATTGGGCGGGCGGCTGCCAAAGCCCTTCTAAAGGGGGGCTATCAAGTGGTCCTAACTGGACGCAATCTAGATAGATTAGAAAAGGCTATTGCTGATATCGGCGGTAATCAAAGTAACTGTCTTGCGGTTGCTTGCGATGTTGGCAAACCCGATGAAGTCAAAAAGCTATTTGCGGCACTTAGCAATCAATTTGGCCGCATTGACGTACTCTTCAATAATGCCGGTATGGGGGCTCCTGCTATCCCAATGGAAGACTTAAGTTATGAGCAGTGGATGAGTGTAGTCAATGCCAACCTCTGTGGTGCGTTCTTGTGTTCACAGGAAGCGATTCGTATGATGAAAGCGCAATCTCCACAAGGTGGCAGAATTATCAATAATGGTTCAATCTCAGCACATGCACCTCGTCCAATGTCAGCGCCCTACACGGCGACCAAACATGCCATCAGCGGCTTAACCAAAACCATTGCATTAGATGGCCGCCCTTTTAATATTGCATGCGGTCAAATCGATATCGGCAATGCTGCAACAGAGATGACTGAACGTATGGCTGCTGGGATCCTGCAGGCAGATCAATCGATTAAGGTAGAGCCACGCATGGATGTTGATCATGTTGGTGAGGCCGTACTGCATATGGCCCAACTGCCACTCGAAAGCAATATTCTGTCGATGACGATTATGGCAACCAATATGCCGTTTGTGGGTAGAGGCTAAAACCTTAATGGCGAACTTGGTCAACTAGTAGGCGAACATTGGTTGTGCCGACCTTAATTGTCTGCACTGAAGAGATTAAATCCCCCACTTCCGGCTTCGCCATCCCAGTCTTAGAAATGCGCACCTCGACACTCACCTCAGATAGTTGAGACAGAGGCGCACTGGGATTCATCGCCAATGAATCATTCAATATAAAGCTCATTGGAAAGTCAGTTGCTGATGCCTTCAAGACAGCCACAGGCATACGCTCACCAGGCTTGCGTGCAATCACCATCACAATGTCGCCAGGCTTAATCTTAGATTTAAGGTCAGCAGACAATTCAATTTTTCCGCTAATGCCTTTTCCGGCTGGAGCAACCGGCGCTGAAGTAGTCAGACCACCTTTAGAGCGCGCCTCAGCAATAGATCCTTGAATAGCACGCGCCTCATCCGTATTGGGCGGAAGTTGTTGCGCAAGCTTATCCCAGGACTGCACCGCTGCCTTGTAATTTTTAGCGTTATAAGATGCGGTTCCAGAAAGCCAAAGTGCCATCATGTTATTCGGGTCCAGTTTTAATGCCTGATTAATCAACTGCGAAGGCTTCCCAACAAAACTCCCACTTGCATTGCTTGCCAGTACATCTGCATAGTCGGCTAACAATTGCGGATCAGAATCAATAAAGCTACCAGCACGTGCGTATGCTTTGGCAGCATCCTCATCACGGCCCAAGATTCGATAGGAACGAGCTAACATCGCCCAGCCTTTTAAGTTGCCAGGATCTTTTTCCATTTTGATGGCAAATTCAGCCACCATTTTTTCGACACCTTCCTGGGTGACTGGTTTTTCAGAATTGTTTTGGGCCACCCGAACAACATCCCCCAAGGAGAAATACAGCGCCGATGAGAGCAAGACGATAAAGATACATAACCCGATTGCAGTCTTCTTTGAGGAACCTGCAACCTCTCGATCATCCTCTTCAATAGTGTCTTGAAAGAGTCTCTGACGCATTTCTGCATGCGCAATTTCATAATCAATAGAAGTAATTACACCAGCCGTATGTTCAGCCTCTAATTTATCCAACTCTTCTCGGTATATGGTGGCATTCATCTGACGACGCGATGTCGACGAGCTCTTCGCGGGAAAGATGAATGGGCGCAGCAATAGCACCAATACCAGAACCAGGAGTAAAAAGGCGGGGATCAAAAAGCTAGTCACTTATTTCATCCCTCTTTCTTATCGCTTGCATTTAATAGTGCATCGATTTTTTGATTATCAGCATCAGTCAGCGCGACATTAGGCACGCTGCTATCTCTGCGTCTTAAATACATTAATAAACCAGCAACGCCCAGACCCAAAATAACAAATGGGCCAATCCATAACAACCAGGTCACCGGCTTCACTGGTGGGCGATACAATACAAAATCGCCATAGCGCTCAACCATAAATGAGCGGATTTGATCATCGCTCTTACCCTCTTTGATCAATATGCGAATTTCACGACGCAAATCATTGGCCAAATCGGAGCGTGAGCCAGCTAATGACTCGTTCTGACACACTAAGCAGCGCATCTCTTCTGAAATACTAATTAATCGCTGTTCTGTTACAGGATCATCCGCGAGTGGTGCAGCATCTTTGGCAAACGCGTTGCCTAAACTAAACACGCAAACGGCGATTAATAAAATTCGCCTCATGATTTCTTTAACTCACTCAGCATAGGATAAATTTTTTGATTCAATAAATCCATTGTTAACGGGCCAATATGTTTAAAGCGAATCACTCCTGCCTTATCGATGATGTAAGTCTCAGGTACGCCATAGACGCCGTAATCAATACCAACACGCCCATTGCCATCAAAAGCGGAGAGTGAATAAGGATTGCCTTGTTTTGCCAGCATTGCTACAGCATCTTCACGCTTATCTTTGTAGTCCAAACCAATCACTGGCGCTATTTGGGACTTAGCAAGCTCAACCAATACCGGATGTTCTTCGCGACAAGCTACACACCAGGATGCCCAAACATTTAAAATCCACACTTGCCCCTTCATACTTGCTGGTGAAAACATTTTATTAGCATCGGCCAACTGAGATACTTCAAATGCAGGGGCAGACTTGTTAATTAAAGGTGATGGGACCTCATGTGGATCACGATTTAAGCCAATAGCCAAAAAGACTACCAAGCCCACAAACAAGATCAGAGGGATTAAAAATTTTGCTTTCATGCGAACTTGCTCTTTAACTTCAGTCGATAGCGCTTATCCGACATAGCCAACACGCCACCTAAAGCCATCAACAGGCAACCACCCCAAATCCAATCCACAAAAGGCTTGTAGTAAACACGTACAGCCCAGGATTGATCGGCCAATTCTTCACCTAGTGATACATAAATATCGCGGGTGAGCCCAGCATTAATCGCTGCCTCAGTCATTGGCATCGTCGAAGAAAAGTAGCTTCGCTTCTCTGGATAAAGATTGATGTGATCGCTGCCATTTTTAGAGAGCAAGAACGTACCGCGCATTGCCTGGTAATTTGGGCCGCGAGCATTACTAACACCCTGAAGCTGGATTTGATATCCACCAACACTTACTGTATCGCCAGCGGACATGCGCACATCTTTTTCTTCTTGATAAGCACCCACCATTGTGACGCCAATCACAAATACCGCAATACCTAAATGCGCCACCTGCATACCAATAAAAGAACGGGTTGGTTTACCGGCTTTGGCTTGGCGAATAATTTGCATGCAGCCCGAAGCGATTACCCAAAATGCCAACATGAAGCCCATGCCTGCAAGCCAAGTAAATTGGCCCATGATTAAGGGAATTCCAACGCCTGCAATCAGAGCGACTGCGCCTGCAATCCATAAGCGCTTGATGATGCTGATTAAATTACTCTGCTTCCAGCTTGCCCATGGACCGATACCCATCAATACCAGCAATGGCACCATGATGGGCACGAATACGCTATTGAAATAAGGAGGGCCTACAGAAATCTTACCTAGATGCAAAGCATCAATCAGCAATGGATATAGGGTGCCCAGTAAAACAGATCCGGCAGAAACCACTAAAAAGACATTGCCGAGCAAAATCAATGTTTCTCTGGAGCTCAAACTAAATTTGCCGCCCATCGAACTCTTAGGCGCACGCCATGCGTAAAGCATCAGAGACGAACCAACGACGAGTGATAAGAAGATCAGAATAAAGATGCCGCGCCTTGGATCGGTTGCAAACGCATGAACTGAAGTTAGAACACCCGAACGAACCAAGAAGGTTCCTAGTAGCGATAAAGAGAAGGCGGTAATTGCTAAGAGCACAGTCCAACTCTTAAAGCCACCGCGCTTTTCAGTAACAGCTAAAGAATGTAATAAGGCAGTACCCACGAGCCAAGGAATAAACGAGGCATTCTCAACGGGGTCCCAAAACCACCAGCCGCCCCAACCCAATTCGTAATAGGCCCACCATGAACCCAAAGCAATACCGAGGGTCAGGAAAACCCAAGCAGCGGTTGTCCAAGGACGTGACCAACGAGCCCAGGCGGCATCTAATCTTCCAGACAATAAAGAAGCAATTGCAAATGCAAATGCCACTGAAAAACCAACATAACCCATGTACAACATTGGCGGATGAAATACTAAGCCCGGATCTTGCAAGAGTGGATTTAATGAGCGGCCATCTTGAGCAGCAGGCAATAAACGCTCAAACGGATTTGAGGTTGTTAAAACAAACAGGAGCAAGCCACTAGTGACCAGCCCCAAAACACCAATGACTCGCGCCACCATAAAGTCATCTAATGCTTTCGAAAGCTGAGCAACCAAAATGGTCCAGGTAGTCAGCAAGAAAATCCACAATAAAAGCGATCCTTCATGACCACCCCATACTGCGCCTAACCGATAAATCACTGGTAGTTGTGAATTGGAGTGCTCAGCAACATAGAGTAAAGAAAAATCATTGGCGTAAAAACTCCAGGCCAAGATTCCAAAAGCAATCGCCAGCAATAAGAAAACCGTTTGCGCAGCAGGTCTTGCTAATACTAGCCAATCACGTCGGCCATAGTGCGCGCCTAGTAATGGCAAAACCCCCTGAATACAGGCAATACAAAGCGCCAGAACTAGTGCGTAATGTCCAAACTCCGGAATCATTTATTCGTTCCGTTTTTTTGAGCTTGCTCTAAAGCATGTTTTGCTTCAGGAGGCATGTAGTTCTCGTCATGTTTAGCCAATACTTCACTGGCAATAAATTCACCATTCGCATTCATACGGCCTTGGATCACGGCACCTTTACCTTCCTTAAACAAATCAGGAAGGATGCCTGTATAGGCTACTGGAATATCTTTCACCAGATCAGTAATCACAAAGTGCACGGTTAGGCCATCGCGCTTTAAAGAGCCGTCTTTTACCATGCCACCAATTCGGAAAGCCTGACCTTGAGGCGCTTTGCCTGCTGACACTTCACTTGGGGTGACGTATAAAGCAATATTACTATTAAGCGCATTCAAAATTAAAAGTGCGGCTACACCAATTACGATCAGCGCTGCAACAATCATCAATGCACGTTTATGTCTAGGCTTCACTTACTAATCTCTTTATCAAACTGCTCAGCTAATTGCTCTTGCTTCAACCGACGTACGATTGCTCTAAATCGAGCACGCACCATGAGGGATTCCAATATCAATACCAGCGCACAAACACCAAAACTACTCCAGACATACAGTGCGTAGCCGCCCATGGCAAAAAACTCAGAAGGGCTATTCCACATCAGATTTTCACCTCAATTGATTGTCTCACCCAATCAGCATGGGCTTCACGTTCCAAAATGATTGCCCTCACTCGCATTAAGGTGACTGCAATGGTGTACATCCAAAGACATAAAGCCATCAACAGCATTCCCCAGAGCATGGTTTGTGCCATCGCCGGGGCTTTTGTGAGAGAAACGGAGGCGCCTTGATGCAAGGTGTTCCACCATTTCACTGAGAAATAAATGATCGGTACGTTTACAACACCTACCAAAGCCAAAATGGCGCTCGCCTTATCGGCACGGCGAGGATCATCAATCGATGCTCGCAAGGCAATAAAGCCCAAATACAGAAAGAGAAGAATTAACTCTGAAGTCAGCCGAGCATCCCAAACCCACCAGGCACCCCACATGGGCTTGCCCCAGAACGCTCCGGTCCACAGAGATAGAAATGCCATCCAAGCACCTATAGGGGCAAGAGCCTGCGCCATCATGGCAGACAAACGGGTATTCAAGACTAGTCCTAATCCTGCCCATGTAGCCATAACTAAATAAATAAACATCGACATCCAGGATGCGGGCACATGAATAAAAATGATGCGATAGCCCTGCCCTTGCACAGCGTCTACCGGCGCAACAAAGAAACTTACCCACAGACCAGCAGCACCAAATAGAAAAGCCAATACCCAGAAGAATGGGATGAGCTTACCCGCCACCGGATAAAAAGTGCTGGGGCTAGATAACTTAAACCAGTTAACTAAGCGGTGATTAGAAAAAGTATTTATCGGATTCATTCAATTGCAATCTTTACAGCAGCACTACTTACCCAAGGAACAAATGCTAAAGCCAAAATCAATAATGCGCCAAGCAATGAAAAATGGCCTGACGTATCCAAACCCACACTATTAGCATATACGGCGCCAGCGCCAAAAATGAGAACCGGAATATATAAAGGCAATATCAATAAGCTTAATAACACGCTGCCGCCTCTGACACCCAAGGTTAAGGCTGCACCTATGGAGCCTAGCAAGGATAGCACTGGGGTACCTAATAATAGAGTTCCCATCAGTACATACAAAGAGCTAGCATCCAGATCAAACTGAATGCCGATGATCGGAGCTAAGAGCACGAGCGGCAGCCCACTCACAATCCAATGGGCAATAATTTTTCCAGTTACCAATAAGACCATCGGCTGGGGCGACAAGGCGAGCTGCTCCAAAGCGCCATCTTGATAATCGGCAGCAAACATCCGCTGCAAGCCTAATAGAGTAGACAGTAAGGCTGCAACCCAAAGAACGCCTGGAGCAATCTTACGCAGCAAAGCAGCATCCGCACCAATACCTAATGGAAACAAACTAGTCACCACGACAAAAAAGAAGAGGGCCGTAAGTACCTCGCTCTTGCGGCGCATGACCAAGAGCAAATCACGGCGAATGATTGCGAGCAGAGCGTTCATAGGTCTAGCACCCTCACACGCGAAAGATCCACTGCTTGATGGCTAGTCAGTACCACTAGACCACCTTGCTCCACATGCTCTGCTATTAACCCTTGCAAATCTTGAACGGCACGAATATCCAGCGCATTGAATGGCTCATCCAAAATCCACAGCTTCGCTTGACGTGTCAACATACGTGCCATTAAGACTCGACGCTTTTGTCCAGCCGATAAACAACTGACCGGTAGGCTCTCGCGCCCACGCAATCCAAAACGCCAGAGCGCTGCTAAAGCCTTATCACCCGGCAAATGAATGTCGTCTAGCACTGCATACAGCTGCAGATTTTCCAATGCAGTGAGATCCTCTTTCAGAGCATCACGATGCCCCAGGAATAAAAGCTCCCGATGATATGTAGAAGGGTCTTTAGCGATTGACTGATGATTCCAAAGAACCTCTCCCGCCTCTGGCTTAGATAAACCCGTCAGGAGTCTTAAGAGGCTAGTTTTTCCAACCCCGTTCTCGCCGCGCACATGTAGGCACTCTCCAGCCGTTACTGTGAGATTCAGATTCTGAAATAATTGTCGCTCCCCACGAATACATGTCAGCGCACGGGCTTCGAGCGTCAAATGCGGTGTATTGGAGGAGGAATGAGTATCAGCTGTCATGTGGACTTGGGGCTTGAATCAACCACCCATGGCATTGTCCAAGAGCCCCTAAGAGTTGTCAAACCAGCAAAAGTGGAATTAAAGGAATAATCCCTTTTAATTCAATTACTTATGTAATTATAAACCGAGTCGGCCGAGAATGAAAAAACTACCCGTAGGTGGTTTTTTCAGATGACATCAGCCCAACGAAAGGAATTACTCCTTTTTAGAGCCCTCAATAGCAATCATGATGGTTACATCGTCACCCACGTTCGGCGCGTATTTACCCATATTGAATTCCGTGCGTTTAACTTTTGTTTCAGCATTGGCACCGCAATAATCAGCACCAGACATTGGATGTTTTTTACACTCAAAATTAGTGATATTCAATGTAACTGGCTTGCTTACACCCTTCAATGTCAACACCCCTTTTAAAGCAACTGGCTTGTCGCCTTTAAAAATCATATCGTTTGATTGAAAGCTAGCAGTTGGAAACTGTGTAGTCGATAAGAAATCTTCACCCTGGATGTGATTATTGAATACAGTCGATCCTGTATCGACAGATTTCGTATCAATGGTGATATCTGCACTGCCTTTTTTAGCTGCTTGATCAATCGCTACAGTTCCAGCAACTGCATTAAAGCGACTGGTCTGCTTAGAGAATCCTAAATGGTTATATTCAAACTGAGCAAAGGTGTGGTTAGCATCAGTAGCATAAGTTACTGGCGCAGCAAAAGCAGAGCTAAGGCCAATAGTTGTAAATAAAGCGATAAGTAATTTTGATTTCATGTAATTCTCCTGATTAAAAATTGAGTAAGTAAGTTAATTTGTAAAACTATTTTGGATTTAAGACTAAGTGAACATTGACTGGCACCTCATTGGCGACTGCAGAAGTGTCTGCCCAGTTTCCAGCACCCAAGCCAAAATCCAACCTCAGCACCTGAAAGCTAGCATCAAAGACCATCTGCTTGCCTTGCAGCTGATACTTCACGGATATCAACAGTGGCGCAGCTTTGCCCTTGATGGTTAGGGTTCCATGGGCATCCAAACTATTGGGGCCCGTAATCTTTACAGCATCCGTTACATAGCTGGCAGTTGGAAAGAGCTTTGTACTGAACCAGTCTTTTCCTTTTGCCTCTTCTTGCAACTCTTCCCCACCAGCATTAAAACTTGAGATTTCAATAATGAGGTTAGCCTTCGCTTTTTCTGGCTCGTCTGGGTTAAATAAAACCTTCCCAGAAAATTTTCCAAAACTTCCAGAGATTTTTGAACCCATTAATTTGCTTGTAAAAGTAATTTTACTTTTCGCGGCATCAATAGATGAATACTCCACTGCATAAGCCGAGCTTGCAGCGCTAATAAATAGCATCGCCAATAAAGCCTGTGCCAACATTCCTAAATGAAATGAAAATTTACTTTTCACGGGTAGACCCTCCAAAGGTCATACGACTTAATAAGCCATCTTTATCGATAAATTGATGTTTTAGAGCAGCCAAAATATGAAGTCCAACCAAAGCTATTAATCCATTAGCCAAAAACTCATGGATCTCCTTCAACTGATGGCCAAGTGTCTTATCTTTATCTACCAGATCCGGTAATTCAAATAAGCCAAAGTAGTTGACGGTATAGCCCTTAGCAGAACTCATTAACCAGCCCACAATCGGAATCAGAAGCATCAATAAGTACAGTGCAAGATGGGTTAGCTTCATTGCATGCTCTTGCCATGCTGGCATTGCGAGGTTTAATGCAGGAGCTGGGTGAATTGCGCGCCACAATAAGCGCAGAACCACCAAAAAGAATATGGTGACACCAAGCCATTTGTGCCAGCTGATTCCTGTAATTCTGAGTGGACTCAATGGCATATCATCCACGGCAATTGCAATTGACCATGTTGCAAATATCAAGAGCGCCATCACCCAATGCAAGATGATGGCAACAGAGGTGTATCTGACTTTATCCATTATCCGCGCAACTGTTTGGTAATTTTTGCAACACGCTCGCCATACAGTCGTGCAGTCTCCAGATCACCTGCATTTACTTCGTCAGCACTTGCATCAGATGGTGTTTGCATCATTGCACCCGCAGATGAACCCACATAGTTAATATCATCACGCTTTGCAGCTTTCGAATTCGAAGGCATCAATCCAGTGCCAACCCAAAGACCAGAATGCTGCATAGCCAAAGTAAAGAAGTAATGTAGGGTTGAATGCTTATCACCATTCATTGTTGCTGAATTCGTAAAACCACCGAAGACCTTGTCTTTCCATTGTTGTGAAAACCATTGCTTAGAGCTAGCGTCAGCAAACTTCTTAAACTGCCAACTCACCGTACCCATATAGGTTGGAGAGCCAAACACAATAGCGTCAGCATCATTGAGTGTCGCCCATTGTGCATCAGTAATATTGCCCTCAGCGTTAATGGCAATCAATGTTCCATTAGCGCCTTTAGCAATAGCCTCAGCCTGCTTTACGGTGTGCCCATAACCACTATGAAATACAACAGCTACTTTACTCATCAATTTCTCCTAAAAAAATCTTGACTTGATGTTTATGATTTAAATGCGTCTCTCAGCAACCGCAATGACTCTTCTAATTGCTTTAATTCATTTGATGATAATTTCTTAAATGCGCCATTTAGATGTTCCAAATGCTCTGGAAATACTTTTTCAAATAATGACTGTCCAGATGCCGTTAAACCAATCAGCTGACTACGCGCATCTTCAGAATTTATCTGACGAAAAATGAGACCTTTTGCTTCCAAGCGCTCTAGCACCCCCGTTAACGTTCCCTTGGTCACCAGTATTTTCTCACCCAACTCTTTACAAGACATCGGCAACTGATTACCCAACGTGGCAATCACATCAAACTGGGTCATCGTTAAACCCATTGCCGCTATGTGCGGAGCTGAATAACGCTCAAAAGCTTGATAGGCAGAAACGAGGTTTCTCAGGACGGGTAAAAAGTTCATAAATCCTATTTAAAGTACTAGTTAGAACTAATATAGTACTAATACGAACTATTTGCAATAAAAAACTAAGAAACCTTCAATTTATAGGGTTTAAAGCCAGTACTACATTGCAATTAGTAAGTGCTAGCTCACTAGGTTAGCCTCTGTTAGCTTCCTTGGCTAGCGCTTAGCGCACAGAGCGAGACACGCCCGCCTTTAGAGGGCTCTACTCCGGCTTGATGCCAGCACTCTTAATAATCTTGCCCCAGCGAATCGATTCCTTCTTTTGAAATGCTCCGAATGCCTCTGGTGTCATAGCGTAATACTTTGCGCCCTCTGCTTCCAACTTCTTTTGAACTGCTGGCTGCTGCATGATTTTGGCAACTTCATCGTGTAATTTTTTAACAACTACAGGTGGGGTACCTGCTGGAGCAAATAGACCAATCCAATTCTTTACATCAAATCCCGGCAAGGTTTCGCTAATACTTGGCAAATCTGGCATAGATGGATCTCGCCCTGCGCCAGTGACAGCCAAACCTCGCAACTTATCACTTTTGACGTAAGGAAGAATAGTAGGCATGGTTGCAAACATCACTTGAGTTTGACCCCCAATGAGATCAGTAATAGCTAAGGCATTCCCTTTATAAGGAATATGCGTCATGTCTACTTTTGCAGTCATTACAAAAAGCTCTCCAGCCAAATGACTAGCGGTACCGATGCCCCCAGAACCGTAAGAAACTTTTCCTGGGTTTGCTTTCAGATAAGCAATTAACTCGGCAACATTTTTAACGGGTAAATTTGGATTAACCGCTAACAAACCTTCTGCATCCAATACGAATACCACCGGCACAAAATCCTTCAGGGGATCATAGGGCATGTTTTTAACCAAGTAGGGATTAACAGCATGTGTGCCAATACTTCCCATGATTAAGGTGTAGCCGTCTGCTGGCGATTTAGCCACAAAGTCGGCACCAATATTTCCACCGCCACCTGCCTTGTTTTCCACAATAACTGGCTGCCCAAAAGACTCGCTCAAGCCCTGCGCTATGATGCGTGAGAATCCATCCGCAATCCCACCTGTGGCAAAAGGAGAAATGATTTTAATTTGGTGGTTCGGGTAAGTGCTTGCTTGGGCAAAGGTGTTTTGATAAGCAAACAAGCCGAGCATCAGAGTAAAGACGAATGTAATTTTTTTCATACTACTTTGCTACTGATCCGTGATGAATGGGTGCTGCACATAAGCCTTGAACTTGGTATTTCTGAATCAGATCATTCACCAGACCACTACGAATGCATTCTTCTACACATGCACTCAGAAAATCGATTGCCTCTACATTAGATTTATTGGTTGCGATTGCTTGCTGAATTCCAGTGAATTGACCCTCCAATATTCGCAAACCTGGATGTTTTTTTGCAAAGGCTACTAAGCCTGTCTTAAGGCCGGCCAGCGCATCTAAGTGCTCGCTAAGAAAAAGTTCATTACTTGCCTGGAGACTATCTGCGTGAACTAGAGAGGCATGCTTTAAATTTCTTTGTAACCAGTGATCGTACGCACTCTTAAAGAAAGATGCGATTCGAACCCCCGGTTGATCCACCTGAGCAATATCTTGTATTGGTGACTCATCAGACACCAAGTAAGTTGCCTCTAGCTCCGCATAAGCAGGAGTAAATATCACCTTTTGTGCACGTGCTGGATCAGATCCTACTAAAACAATTCCGCACCTACCGCTAGCGGCAGCATCAACCACCTCATCTTGAGTCTCAAAACCCTTTAGGTCTAATTTCACATCCATACGCTTTGCTATCGCGCGACAGATATCCGGCGCAATACCCGTAGGCTCTCCTGAAGACGTGCGACCAGTCACTAACAAGAAATTACCAAGATAGACGGCAGCAGAAAGTACACCGTGAGGGGCAAGCTGCGCCCTCACTTCAGAAGCAATTGAATTCAAAATAATCCTTAGGATTGAAAGTTAGAGACTGCTCAGAATTGAACTATTTCACCTTCAGTCATCGGAATAATTTTGATATTGCTACCCTTCATAGCCTCCTGAAACTCGGCTAACGTACCTTTAGTCATCGGGTTAGAATTGTAATGCATTGGGATCACCATCTTTGGCTTCACCCAGGTGCGCAATGCATATGCAGCATCATCCGGAGCCATTGTGAAATTGCCTCCAATTGGAACCATTACTAGATCGGGCTTGTAGTGTTCGCTAATGAATTTCATATCACTAAATAAGCCGGTATCGCCCATGTGCCAAATCTTAAAACCGTTCTCAAGCTCAATAATGAAGCCCATAGGCTCGCCGGCGGGATGTGACTCCATCTTGTCTGTAGCCGGATTCTTCCAAACCAATAAAGAAGAGTGCTCTGCTTGAACTGCGGTTACCTTGATTCCAGGCGCAGGTGTTACGCGACCCGTTTTATTAAAGCGATGACCCAAGTCTGCTGGCAGAATTCCCAAAGTAGTGAGTGGCGTCACCATATCGGCTGGACCATATAACTTGATGTTATTCATCTTAGCCACAGCTGGGGCATCGCCAAGATGGTCAACGTGTGCATGCGTCACTAGCAACACATCAATCGGACCAATCGCCGCCAAATCATTCTTGTAAATCGGCGGAGTCTTAGGTCCGCCAGTAATCCAGGGATCAATCAGAATCATTTTTCCCTGAGGAGATTTAATCCGGAACCCAGCCTGTCCAAGCCATAGCGCCTCAGTCTTACCCTGAGCACCTACAGCTGGAGAATTCTGCGCATTACTGAGTGAGGCTGTTGAAACTAATATTGCCGAAAGCAATAGGCTCAAACCGCTTTTAGTTGAAAAGCATTTCATTCATTCATCTCCTGATGATTGTAGTAATCAGGAAACTATAGACCAAATTGAATGTTTAGGCTTATGACGCAATGCGTCAATTTTCAAGGCATTATTTCCAGAAAAGGGAAGCCTTTTGTGGTGAGTCGGATTTAATAGAAAGCGCCCTCTTTTGAACCACCCCTTGATAAGTTGCCTCGATCACATAGTCACCAGACTCAAGATTAATCAGCATATAAGGCCCATCTGCTTGGGCATCAAAAATGAGCTGTTTTTTAGAACTCATGATTTTGATACTTGCTCCGAAGATCCAGACTCCCCTGCCATTTTCTATTTGAGACATTTCTAATAGCAATGGCCATTGCTTTGCATCAGCTAAAATCGCAACAGTCTCACTCTCGCCTACCCCACCAGTGATGTAAGAAATTCCCTGTGAATGTTGTGTCTCAGGAATTTGTGCCAAGGACAAACAGCTCAATAAGATGATTGGAGTGGCAATCAGTATTTTGAGAAGTGTTTTCATACTTCTATCTTACGTCTGATTGATGCATAAAAAAAGCCCCGCATACACGGGGCTTATGTGCGTTAGAACACTTAAGCTTATGGAGTCATCACAATGGCGCCTGAAACTTTTCGTCCCTCAGCAGCACGATGCGCATCAGCAGCTTGCTCTAAAGAAAATTTAGCACCGATTTGTACTTTAACCTGCCCTTTGGCAATTGCATCAAATACTGCTTTGGCATTTTCTTTTAACAAAGCTGCAGTAGCGTTGTGCGGAAATACAGAAGGTCTAGTTAAAAACAGGCAGCCCTTCTTATTTAAGATCTCTGGCTGAATTTCTGGAGCTGGGCCTGAAGCAGCGCCAAACAAAGCGACTGTTCCAAAAGGAGCAGCACAATCTAAAGAGCCTAAGAAAGTAGTTTTAGCAACAGAGTCATAAACCACATTGGCTTTTTTGCCACTAGTGGCTTTAAGCACTTCTTCAACCCAATTTGCTTGAGAGTAATCAACAACAGCATCGCAACCCGCTTCTTTAGCAGCCGCAAACTTTGCTGGCGAACCCACAGTGCCCACGACAAATGCACCCAATGCTTTTGCCCAACCAGCTAATATTTGACCAACGCCGCCAGCAGCTGCGTGCACGAGCACTACATCACCAGCTTTTACTTTATAGGTTTTTTGCACAAGATATTGTGCAGTCATTGCTTTAAAGAAAACGGCTGCAGCTACTTCATCAGAAATATTGCTTGGCAGAACAACCAATTTGTCGGCTGCTACATTACGTGCGCTTGCATAAGCACCAATCCCAGCATTCATATAAACGACGCGATCACCCACTTTTAAATCAGTGACGCCTTCGCCCAAAGCCTCAACCACACCTGTAGCCTCATGCCCAAGGCCCGTAGGCATCTCTAATGGATAAACGCCTGAGCGCTGATATACGTCAATGAAATTAAATCCAATGGCAGTTTGACGGAGCTGCACTTCACCTTTTGCAGGTGGTGGCAATTCTTTATCAATCACTTTGATTACGTCTGCACTACCTAGTTCTGTAAGACTAACGACTCGAGCTTTTGTCACAGGTCACCTAATTATTTTTATATAGAGAAAAACATCATACAGTAAGGGCGCCAACAGAATCGTCTTCAATTACCGCCCAAGTACTGTCACCCAACTTCTTTACTGCCATTGAATAAGTCCAGCCACCTGGAATTCCACAGCTCCATTCTTTCGGACCATTCTGAATCAATACATTGGTGTTATTTCTACCGTCATAGTACAGATGATAAATTTTTCCATGAATAGGATTAAAGCCAAATTTAGCGCTATGCACCATTTCCGTAGCATCTAGCCTTGCTTGCAGGGCTTTAGCTTGTTTCATCAAGACCTCAGCCTGCTCCATAATGCGATCGTACTCAAGCTTGGCATTTTGGCGAGCTACGTTAACAGCCTTATCTTTTTCCTCAGTAACTTTAATGGGCGCAAATACTGGAGCACCCACCTCCATTGGATATTCAATCCCTGCATGTCGCGCTGGATCGGTATCTTCGATTCTCATGAAATGCCCTGTATAAACTAATTTAATGAATAGATGCGATTACTTAATCAAGCCACACGCAATACGTGGGCCAGAATTTCCTGCAGGCTGAGATTTGTAATCATCCGGGTCTCTGTGCACAACCACAGAGCGACCAACAATTCCAGTTGAGCCTGTATTTACAGCAAATCCATGTAACTTAGCAGTGTAAGTTGCGTTGCCATTGGCATCGGACTTAATGTTGGGCAGATCTCCTGCATGATTCATGCCGCTATTTGGCATGCCATGAGATTTTGTTTCAGGATTGAAGTGACCACCTGCGCTGGTTGCATCCGGAGCAGAGCAATCGCCTTTTTCATGAACATGAAAGCCTTGCTCTGAGTTTGGCTTTAATCCAGAAAACTTACCATTGATGAGAACATCATCTCCTTGCCAAATGAATACCACTTCACCCTTGGCTTGTGAGCCTGACCTTGAATCAAGGCTAGCGCTGGCTTTTTGCCCGGCGCCTTGCTCCATCGATTGGCATGCCACTAATGACAACATTCCCACAGCGGATAAAGCAATTGAAATTTGCTTGATTTTATGATTCATCTGGATCTCCTTGGATGAGGCGCCCAAAGGCGACTTCCAAGAAAGTGTGACACAAATCCGGTGCTTTTGCTTAGCGCTTGTAGAAGCTCAAAGTCACCTCACCCAAATCAATCCCAAACTTACTCATCTTGGCCTTATTGAGCATTACCTTGGGGGTAATTAAGTACATCCAATCATTAAATTGCACGTTATATATAGCGCCATCCACCGGCAAAGCAAGGGTATAGGTCCAGTTAAGCGCATTTCCGGCAAGCTGACCTTGCGCATCACCCACCACATCATCAGCCCTACCAATGTAATTACCCGGAGATTGCTCAGTTAGCGTCCAGATGCGCGTTTGCTTTGTGCCATCAGAGTATTCGAAACGTTCATCCAAGGTTCCGACTTTTTTACCTTCAACTACCGTCCAATTTCCTTTGATCAGCACGGTAAAACGCTTTTTCACTTCACCGCTACGATCAGTAAAGATGCCATAGGCATCAATCGTTCCAGAAAAGTATTCACTCAGGTCTAAAGCTGGTTTCTCAGCTGCATATTGAGAAACCTGAGGTGAAGAGCATGAGACTAAAAGCGCTCCACAAAATATTGTGAATGCAAGGCGTGTAAAAAAAGATTTCATAGCTTAACAAGCCTCATTAAAAAGTGGTGGTGGACAGGTTTGTCCCAATAGTTCTGTCCTGAGTTTAGGGGCACTTGTTTTAGGATCTAACCAAATTCCAAAAAATGCTTTTGAAAACTCTGACCCAGGTATTTGTGCGATTTGCTTGCCATCGTGATAGAAAATAGTCCCTTGCTTTGGGGAGTAGATAGCCGTCAAGGTTTGTCCCGACTCAACATTAGGCAAGAATGACGCCAACTCCTTGCCCCAAAGGGCAGCCTGATCATCAGGTACGCCAGTGCGCTTCATTTCCTCTGCGCTCCGATTGGCAATCGATTTACCGGAGAAGGATTTTTGATAGCGCATATCTAATGCAAACTCAGAGGAAGACAGTGAACCTACCCTATAAAAGGAAGCATCGTAAATATGTAGGCCCCACCAAGTCAGTCGACCGCTTCCTTGCAGTTTTGCAGTACTTAAATATGCAGACACCTCCAAAGGATCGCGCGCAAAGCTGAGCGGCACGAAGAAACTCAGTAGAGTGGCTATGAGGAGAAGATAAATTCTCTTCATTGCTGCGCTGACCTTGAACGAGCCTTCACCAATCGCAATGCTGGTGGCCCAAAGAGATTGGATATCGCATGCCGATTCTTGGCAAAAAAGAGATAAGCCAATTTCAAGAATGGTTGGAGCGGCTTTCTTGAAAAGAACCAGGCCATACGAGGTAAGTTTGCACGACGATAGGCCTCAGGAAAAACTGAGACGCCTTGTATCAATTTGCCACTAGCAAACTGACCATACATCGCCGCCAATGCAGCCTCACAAGAGACGCCCACCTTTTGAGGATCATACTGATCTGAGTTAATGTCGACAAAGCCCAATAGATTGTCTTGATTGCGTCCCGATAAAAAGAGAATCTCCGCCTGGCACAACGGGCAAGCGCCATCGTAAAACAAGGTAAGCTTTTCTAATTGAGTCATTGTTCAGCAAGTTTACGGCTTATTCAATAAACTGGCTGACATGGATATTTTTAAGGTTGCTATGCAAAAAGAAGTTGCGCTAAATGTTTTTGGTGAACCCCTCATTCCCTGCTCTTTCGATCCCCTAACAGGGTTTTTTAGGGATGGCTGCTGCAAAACCAATGAAGAGGATGTGGGCAGTCACTTAGTTTGTGCGATTGTGACAAATGAATTTTTGCAATTTAGCCTGCAAAAAGGAAATGACCTTATCACCCCAAGACCAGAATATCAATTTCCAGGGTTAGTGGCTGGTGACCAATGGTGCTTATGCATCAATCGCTGGGTGGAGGCACTCAATGCCCAATGCGCACCATTTATCAAACTGGAAAGTACTCACATTAAGGCACTAGAGACTGTCCCCCTGAATATCCTGAAAGAATATTCCAGAGAAATGTAAAAGCGTGAAAGCGTTTTATACCGACCATTTTGTATTGCCACTTCCAGAGGGGCATCGCTTTCCGATGGAAAAGTATTCTCGCTTACGTGATTTGGTGAGTGGAGAAAAAAATATTGAGCTTATAGAAGCGCCGCCTGCAACAGATACCCAAATTCTGTATGCTCACGACCCAAGCTATCTCATTAAAGTCATTGAAGGAAAGCTTTCTCCACAAGAACAAAGAGAAATTGGATTTCCGTGGAGCAAGCAGATGGTGGAACGTTCACGTCGCTCAGCAGGCGCCACGGTTGCTGCAGCCAAAACTGCTTTACGAGAAGGTATTGCCGCCAATCTTGCGGGCGGTACCCATCATGCATATCGAGATGCTGGTAGTGGGTTTTGTGTTTTCAACGACTCAGCTATTGCTGCCCGCGCTTTACAAAAAGAGATTAGCTCATCCCTCAAAGTTGCAGTGATTGATTTGGATGTGCACCAAGGAAATGGCACTGCGTCTATTTTGCAAAATGACGATTCTATTTTTACCCTTTCTATTCATGGAGAAAATAACTTTCCATTTAAAAAGGAAAAGGGCGATCTTGATTTGGGCTTAGAGGACGGTTGCGATGATGCCACCTATTTACATGCCCTATGCCAATCCCTAGATCAACTGGATTCACGCTTTAAGCCAGACTTTCTCATTTTTTTAGCTGGTGCCGACCCCCATGAAGGTGATCGCCTAGGAAGGCTGAATGTCAGTACAGCAGGAATGCGCTTGCGCGATGAGACTGTATTTCAGTATGCCTTGGATAGACAACTACCCATCGCGTTTTCAATGGCGGGCGGTTACGGAAAGGAAGTGACATCTACAGTGGATATTCACTTTCAGACCATTAAGACCGCCCTGCAATTTCAGAAGCAATATTAAATCTTTAGCTCTTCTTTTTTGAGACGCTTTTTGGGCTAGCGAGACTACTGACATTCTCAACGCTGCTCTCAAAATTCGTAAATGAGTCTGCCATTGCGGCACGAATCAACTCAAAATTTTGCAGGGCATTATTAAATGAGGTTTTAAAAACTGAGACATAAGCCTCGCTACCAAGCGGAGCATTATCTGTAGCATCATTTACAAAGTGAATTAAATCCGCCTTAGATTCTTGAATCATGGTTTCGGCAATATCGGCGAGCTCTTGATTACCGCTTTTAAGCACCTGAAGTAATTGGTTGTGATATTGGGAGATCTCTTTGGCAGCATCCTGCAATACCTCTGCATGAACATACTCAAATGCAGATCGAGGATCCTGAGTTTTCATTAGCTCAGATACTCTCTTCTGAATCATGCCGGCTAATTCCTGCGTCGCCCGCTGATTAATCTGTGCGATTGCCTGAGCACTTTCAATCGCCACGCGCCCAGCTGCCTTGGTTGCATCAATAGCTCTTTGTTGTCCTGGAATTGCATTCATATCAAGTGATTTCTTGGTCATATCAGCCTTTCAGATGGGAAATGTCAGATACCAATCTACTCTCGTTCAGGCGGGTTTCTATAGAGAAATACCAGTAGATCTAACCGATACAGGCAAAAGAAAAGCCCCAGACATTGCTAGCTGGGGCTCTAAGACTGCTGAGACATGGATAGACTCTGGTTTTAGCTTTACTCCAAACTTACTTTGTATCTGGCTTCTTCTTTGGAAGACTGTTCAGAGTCTCGGCACTATTGAGCTGCTGATCCACTAAGTAGAGCGTACCCCCATAGTTGGCCTGCAGATCGTATCCTGAGAGACCTACTGTGTAGAAAGTAATATCTGGGTTGAAGGAACGAATCGTACCGCCAGAACCAGCAGAAAAGTTCGCATCTACATCGATACCGCCACGGCGCCCATCAATTGAAGTCAACAAAAACTGATCGATAGCACCGGGAGTCTTAAAGATCGCCACTTGGTATTGATCCTGATACCCAGCCCCCAAACCTTCACCTGTTTTGAGCGCTTGCATAAAGATAGGTTCTTTGCGACGCTTATCAAAAAGGACGCCTTCACCACGGGCCACTACTAGCAAAACGATATTGACATTGGTAGTAGTAAAGACTGCATAGCCAGCTGCCTCGTCAATCTCTTTGCGAACAGAAGGGTTTTGCTTAATTAATGCATCAAGACCAGTCTTTGACATTTTCAAAGTAGCATCGCGCTTTTGAATAATCTCTGCAGTAGTGAGCGGCTTGCCATCTTGACCAGTGGATTGGCAGCCAGCTAGAAAAGCTGCTGACAACAAAGTTAAGGTAAGGTATTTCAAAAAAGATTTATGTGTATTGGTCATATTTAGGTGATTGATAGGGTTTAAATAGTCAGTCTCAATTGAGAGTATTACTCTAAGGATCTGGGCTTCTTGGTTTCCGATACCGGAATAACTTTTCCGCCCAAAACTGTCGCATACACTCCAACATCTTTAATTTTGATTGCGGGAACAGTTTGTGGGTCCGCATCTAAGACCGCAAAGTCTGCGAACTTGCCGGCTTCAATACTCCCTACCTTATCCTCTACTCCTAAAGTGTAAGCAGCATTAATGGTGATCATCTTCATTGCATCAGAGGCAGTTACCGCCTCAGCTGAGCCCCACACCTTGCCATCGTTGTACACATCCTTACGAGTCACTGCAGTCCACGCCTCTTTTAAGGGCACAGGCGCAGACACAGGCGCATCTGAATGAATAGAAGTAACAATGCCATTGCGAACTAAAGTACCAAGTCGAGTTGCATAAGATACGCGATCCATACCTAAGGCTGGGTATTCCAATTTAGCGCGCTCAGAAATATAAGAAATATTGGCACTGACTACAGCACCAAGGGCCTTAATCTTCATCACCATTGCAGTCGATGGAATACCAAAATGGTTAATCGTGTACCGATGATCAAAGCGTGGCTTGGCATCAATCATTAACTGTAAAGCGTTAATAGAATTTTGATTGCCAATATCCCCATTGCTATGAATGTGAATGTGATAACCCGCGTCCCACCATGGCTTCATGGCAGTAGCAAAGTCTTGTGCAGACTTATAGTTTGACGAGCCTAGACTTCCATCGGTATAGCCTGGGTGCTCCATACGCATGGTTTCTGGTAAGTAACCGCCATCACTATAGAACTTCACGCCTTGGAATATCAAACGGTCGTTGTCTTGCTGTTGTAGAGCCTGTGCTTCTGCAATCGCCTTATCACCATACTTCTGAATAAAGGGCTCTGAGTAAACGACAGGAACAATCCTTAAGGCGCCTGCGGAGGATTGACTAAAGGCCTTAGCAATCTTGAGCTCCATATCGATGTTCAAAGTACCAAATGCCAAATCACCAGAAGTGGTGATTCCGCCCTGCTGCATGAGATCACTCATATATAAATAGTCAGTCGGAATTTCACTGGGGTTGAGAACATCTTTTCCAGCAATGCCCAAAATATAAGTTACCGCAGGGATTTCTAAGAACTGGCCATTTAATTGACCATCCTTATCAATGCCTACGCCTTTCACATTCTTCACCTTCTCAGGCGTGATGCCATAAAACTTGATGAAAGCACTATTGACATACATATCATGGCCCGAAGCATCCCATACAACAATGGGTCTCGTGCTCGAAGCTTGATCTAAGAGCTGACGATCAGGCATCTTCCCCATAGCCACTACGTCAAAGCCCCAAGCCAATAGTGTCTTGTTCGGATCCTTGATGTCATCAGAGTATTTTTTGAGCTGTGTCATTGCTGACTGTAAATTAGCAACCCCAGGAAACGCTGGCCCCCATGGATTTGGCATAGGCGATGGTGTCAGTAATGGTTTGTTGAACAAAATACCACCCAACAAAGGGTGCGCATGTGGCTCAATAAATCCCGGGTACATGACTTTATTAGCAAAATCTTTATTAATCTGCGTTGGGTACTTGCTTGTCCAAGGCTTCATATCTTCCAAAGAGCCGACAGACAAAATACGTCCATCAGCAACAGCAACAGCAGTTGCATTAGGAATCGCCGGATCCATCGTGACAATTTTTTTGGCCACAAATACAGTGATATTGGTGACCTTAGGTGTTGATGGAGGATCAAGCAATTGAACCGCTGAAACAAGGCCAGAGAATAGACCTAGTACACCGGCATAAATAATTTTAGACTTTAGATTCACTGGGAGCCTCTATCAAACCTTCATTTATAAAATACTAAGCATGCGTCAATTGCAATCATCAATCTATTAAAAAAAGAAGCTCGACAAGCGAGCCCCTTTTAATCATGGATATCCAAACTTCAATTAATTAATTCACTGGAACCAAAATCTTAGGTTGAGCTAATTTGACATACTTTATTTCTTTAGCATTCACATCCATTTTTTTCAGATCAAATGCATACGTATTATTGTTTTCAAACATCTTGACGTTGTAAACCATGGTTTTATTGTTCGCCACAATGCTCCATTCAGTTACCTCATAGCCACCAGTGCCGCCACCATAAGGGTTACTAGCTGGCAAGGTCACTGATCCAGGAGGAATATCAAAGCTTCCTAGAATGTGCCAAGCAGCACCGTCCATTTGGGCGTTGGTAAAGTTTGTTGGCACTGAGTTAGATAAAAACAGTGCGCGAATGAAGCGGCTTGGGCTTAGGAAATCGCCAGGAAGACCATGCAATCCATTACCAGAACTCGGTGCTGCGTAGGTAGCTCCATTAATAACTAGTGGTGGCTTCTCTACCTTAGAGAGATTGGCATAATTTCCAATGCTATTGAGGTGATCCTGAAATGGAGGATCATTTGTTAAAACAGTCGTTGGATTGTCCATAATAGATAATCCATTTTTGGAGTACTCTACTACGATACTTTTACCGTTAGCATCGTGCAACGTATAGTGCACTGGTGGAGTTTGATTTCCATAAACAGCCAACTTTGCGCCATTGACTTTAATCTTTGGTAGACCGGCCTTCACTTCATCAACAGTAGCAAAATTCGTCAGCACATAAGTGAGCACCTGAACTGAATTGATGCTACTGGATGACTCAGCTTGAGTAACTGCTTGGTAAGCGGCACTATTGGGATAATTCAGTACACCTCCAACGAGGCCTTTCTCATTCATGCCGTCGACAAGTTCAGGCAAGCCAAGCGCATTCATTCCAGCTACCGCATATTTTGAATTCCAATTCAGACCAGAACCATATTTACCATCAACACCAATTCCCTGATGGGCATAAGCTCTTGGAATAGTCGTTAACTGAGAATTCAATGGCAAACCAAATTCCATTGTGCGGCCATAAACATAGCCGCCATCGCTCCCTTTTAGCAAGAAGCTAGTGCAGGCATTACTCACTAATGGAGCAAATGCCAAAGTAACCGAAACCGAAGCAGCTAGTACTTTTTTGAACATCTTTTGTTTCATGATTAACTTCCTATCTTGTATAAGTTAGTACTTCTAAGGCAAATTACTTCAGAATAACTAGTGTTGCTGTTGCACGAGCACCCCAACCAGATGGTCCGCCCGGAGTATTGCTCACGTAATACATCGGGCCTGCACCGAAAGAAACAGGAACACCATCAAACACCATTAATTTAGAGACGCCAGCGTAAAGAGGGTTGGAGGTACGGTGAGCATCGTAGTTATAAAGCGCTTCCATATTCACCGTATAAGTCCAAGCCTCTTTGTTGGTATAGGCCACAAAAGGTTGTCCATACAAATTATTTTGTGTACCAAAAGTTGGATTGCCACCTACATTCCATGATTGATAACCAAGCAGGCCATAAGTCCATGGGCCATCACGGTTTAGTACTACCCCAGTCACGCCGGCACCTGTTTGTTGTGAGCCAAACTTACCGCTATTACCGGATGGTGATTGCGCATACGGGCCAATACCCCAAATCCAAGAGGAGTTGGTATTGGGTGCATAAAAAGACTCGAGAGTTACGCTAGCAATGCCATAGCCAGAGAATGACTTGCCTGAAGCATCTTGAACACTAACTTCTCTCACACCCGCAACAATTGGTCTCACGATAAAGACATCCCCACCGCCAATATTAAATGGCGCTACCGGCTGAAATAGGAGTGACTGCTCTGAGCCGCCTTGGTTTTTACCTACGCCACGACTAAATTCATATTGCAGTGGCACAGAGATCATATTAGCGATTGGGTTTGCCAATTTCTTGGCAATATCAACGCTGTTTACCTCTGGCTTGGCAGAAACACTCACTTCGCCAGATTTCTCAGCCGAAATTGTGCCTGCACGCGCAGGAATTTCTTGAGCAAAAACTGAAATGCTTATGAATCCAAGTGCCACTAAAGGAGTAAATATTTTTAAAGTAAATTTCATAAAATATTTAAAAGAGATTTAAAAGTGGAATGTTGCTGATAATTGCGGGCCTTGAAAGGTTGTCTTCTGAAGAAGGCCTGCACCGTTAGTCTTCGAGCTACTCATGTCATAGTAAAGACCGCGATAAACCAAGGAGACATCAACCCACTTTTCAATCGTCTTACCAACACCAGCCATTGCCTGCCAAGTCACGTTAGTTGTTCCGCCGCCACTGCCGATATCAGCGTAGAAAGGAATATACCAAGTGGAATCTGCGATGCGATAGCGTCCTTTAAAGCCAACAATCGGATCGACAGTACTGACAGTCTTAGAGTCGCTTAATGAATAGTTGGTGCCATCAAGTGCAAGGTTCATCGTAGCAGTCATGCTAATCCAGCGAACCCCTAATAAACCATCAACATTGGCATTTTGATTATTGACTAAATTATAAGTAGCAGCACCAGTCAGCATAGTTTGCTGAACCGTAGGTTTCATCGCCAGCTTAAAGTTGTAACCCGGCGCTGGAGTGACTGAAGTAGTACCACTCTTTTGCAATGTAGCACTAACCAGATCAGCCATTATTCCCCAGCTACCATAATGAGCCTCTCCAGAAATCATTCCTCCTGATTTGAGGTTGCTAATAATATCGCTCATGTTCACGTCTGCAGTATTAAGGTACTTACCTTTGTAATTCAGTGTTGAACTAATATTAGGAAGCCAGACATAAGGCGTTACATCAACAGTCCACTGATTAGAGATCTTGGGAATCGGTGTGAGCGCCTCATCTGCATGAGCAACACCTACAGACATGAAGATTGCAGATATAGCTATTAGAGATGCAAGAATTTTCTTATTCATAAAAGGACCGATGCGATATAAGGTTGGTAAGGAAATATTTAATACTAATTTTGGTACTAATTATAGTCTGTAGGCTTAACCGTAAAAGACCTGCGCTCTAGAAGTTATAGGAGATCTTCGCGTAGGTAGACCAGTCGTACTGGTGATAACTTTGAACCACTTGTTTACTAGCACCCACTGCAAATACCCAGTCCTTAGTGAGGCGATGGGTCACCATAGCATCAATCGGCACAAACCAGCCCCCTCCAGCAGAGTTGTAAACCGCACCGTTTTCATCCCAAAAACGCAGCATTGTGTTTGGAGATAGCTGGAAGCCAATAGTTGGGAATATTTGCAGGTTTCTGACCAATGCAGGTTGATTGGGGTTAATGGTCTGATTATTGTTTTTAGTATCGAAGCCGTACATATAGCGCAATAAGGGCGAGAAATCGGTCACACCCAACAGACTATCGACCTCAGGAACAAATGACCACCCTAATTGCGGGCCAACCGCCCACTGCCCATTATTACCAAATGGAAATACAACACGACCACCAACCAAAGCACCCAATGACTTAAGAAAAGTTCGGTCTTGACCCCAGATAGTGACCATGGTGTTGCCCGCACTGAATTGCCCTGAATTATTAGCGGACGAAATGGAGTTGTAATTGGATGCGTAAGAACTATCGAGACGTATACGCCCTCGCCAATCACCTGCCTCCAAGGGATTGTAGTAACGTAACTTCAAAATATTTTGATAATTATCGTTACCGTCGTAATTGTGATAACCCCAAAACTCTAACACCTTGCTGTTCGTCAGCTGCTGAGAATCATTATCAAATTTTGAGAGGGGAACCAGTAAGCCCTCTGCATAACTTGCTGAAGCAAAAAGACTGATGATGAGTAATAAAAATAATTTCATAAAAAGGCGATGCCACCCTAAGGTGGCATTTATTAAATATAGCTCTTTAAATATTTTGCAGCTTACGGCATTACAACATGCCAAACATTATTGACGTTATCACCCGTCTTATCGCCAGGGTTTTTGTCCTTAACAAAGAAGTACAGTGGCTTGCCTTTATAGGTCAATTGCTTCTGACCATCGTTACGACTGATATAGGAAAAGTCACCGGAGAGCTTAATGCCTGGCTCCACATAGACTGGAGGCCAGTTGGTCGCACAGGTTGATACGCACTCTGACTTGCCTGAGCCTGCCTGATCTTTATCAAAGGTATAAATGGTCTTGCCATAACTACTAGTCAAAATACCATTGGTTACTTTAATAAAATCTGCTGAAGATGTTTTGACATCAGGCGTACCCGAGCAAGCAGCCAATCCTAATGCAACTGTTAATGCTGCGCAAAGTCTTAATAAATATTTCATTGTTGATCCTTTTATATAAGCTACGAATTAATTACCTGGGCCAACCAAAGTAACTTCAATGCGACGATTCTGTGCACGACCTTCTGGAGTTGCATTAGAAGCAATTGGATCAGATTCACCCATGCCTTGCGCAGAAATAAGACTCTGACTTACACCCTTGCGAATGAGGTAGTCAACTACGTTATCCGCCCTCTTGGACGACAGATCGAGATTGGTAGCAATACCTTGATTACGTAACTCAGCACCAATAGCAACGTTATCTGTATAGCCACGAACCACTACCTTAGTATTTTTGAAGCCAGATAATGTTGGTGCCATTTTTGCCAATACCTGCTCAGCTTTAGCATTCAAGCGATAACCGCCCTCTGGAAACAGGATTTTGTCGCGGATCGTAATGCGCAACTCACCTTGTAATTGGCGAATTTCCACTTCATCGCCTTGGTAGGCCTGTTGAAGCTGGCTGTATGCCTGGTCCAACTGGTTGTATTTACCTTCGGTGACGCAAGCACTTAAGAGCGCAAGTGCCGAAATAGATAAGGCTAGTAATCCTTGTTTCATGAAACTCATGTCATTTCTCCAATTTGAGTAAAAATAAGCCTTTTAGACCATTAAGAGCACTATAAGCCGAAAATTAGGCTACAACCCTCTAAAACTTATAAAAAATCTAAACATTAGAGTCAAAAGTATTCACCAAGACGTCTTTAGCACCCAATACGCCCCATATTATTGGTTATCTATAAATCCGATCATAAATATCAAATTTATTCATTAGACAAATAAACAACTCAGGTTCAAAATTCATCCAGTTGCAATAGTTACTAAAAAATTGATTAACCAACACTAGGAGCGCAGCATGTCCATTATTAATACCGCAGTACAACCTTTTAAAACCGAAGCTTTCCACAACGGTAAGTTTGTAACCGTTACTGACGAAACCCTCAAGGGCCATTGGTCAGTTCTGATTTTTATGCCAGCAGCATTTACTTTTAACTGCCCAACAGAAATTGAAGATGCAGCAGAGAACTATGCTGAATTCCAAAAAATGGGTGCTGAGGTGTATATCGTAACCACCGATACGCATTTCTCACACAAAGTTTGGCATGAGACTTCACCAGCTGTTGGTAAAGCGAAGTTCCCACTCGTTGGCGATCCAACACACACATTGACAAATGCATTCGGCGTTCACATTCCTGAAGCTGGTTTGGCATTGCGTGGCACATTCATCATCAACCCAGAAGGCATCATTAAGACAGCAGAGATTCATTCAAATGAAATCGCTCGTGATGTTTCTGAAACATTGCGTAAGTTGAAGGCTGCTCAGTACACAGCAGCACACCCAGGCGAAGTATGCCCAGCTAAGTGGAAAGAAGGCGCAGCAACCTTGACTCCATCTTTGGATCTCGTAGGCAAGATCTAAGTTGCTCAGTTAAATAGTTAATCCATAGACTCTCTTTAAGAGAGTCTATTGGAGAGGACAAGATCCTGCCCAATAGACTCACCTAAAAAATACCCAAGGAAATCATCATGCTTGATACCAATATCAAATCCCAGTTAAAGGTATATTTTGAAAAGATTGTTAGCCCAATCGTTCTTGTGGCTAGCGTAGACGGAAGCGATAGCTCCCAGCAAATGCTCGAGCTCTTAAATGAAGTGGCTGAGCAGTCCGATAAGATTACCGTCAAAAAAGACGGCAAAGCTGAACACAAGCCAAGCTTTACTGTCAGCAAGGTAGATCAAGAAGCACGCATTACATTTGCCGGTTTGCCGATGGGCCATGAAATGACTTCCTTTATCTTGGCTATCCTGCAAGCTAGTGGCTACCCAGCAAAAGTTGAGCAAGAGGTGATTGATCGCATTACTAAGTTGGATGCAAAGCTCAGCTTTCAGACATTTATCTCTTTGTCGTGCCACAACTGCCCTGACGTTGTACAGGCATTGAACTTAATGGCAGCCCTCAATCCAAACGTCACCCATGAAATGATTGATGGCGCCCTTTACCAGGGCTTGGTAGATCAATACCAAATCATGGCCGTCCCAACTGTTATTTTGAACGGCGAAGCATTTGGCCAGGGTCGTATGAGTGTTGAAGAGATTGTTGCCAAACTGGACACATCGAGCCCGAAGGAAGAGGCTGCAAAACTCTCCGCTAAAGATCCATTTGACGTATTAGTGATTGGTGGTGGCCCCGCTGGTGCTGCTGCTGCAATCTACGCGGCACGTAAAGGTATTCGTACCGGCATTGTGGCTGAACGTTTTGGCGGTCAAGTCATGGACACCATGGGTATTGAAAACTTCATTTCTGTAAAAGAAACTGAAGGGCCTAAATTGGTTCAAGCACTTGAGCAACATGTAAAGAGTTATGAAGTCGACATAATGAACTTACAGCGTGCCAATGCTTTGCGTAAAACGAATCATGGCCTTGAAGTGGAATTAGCCAACGGCGCAGTACTGAATAGCAAATCTGTGATCATCAGCACTGGTGCTCGCTGGAGAGAGATGAATGTTCCTGGCGAACAAGAATACCGCGGCAAAGGAGTCGCCTATTGCCCTCACTGTGATGGCCCTTTATTTAAAGGCAAGCGAGTAGCGGTGATTGGTGGCGGTAATTCCGGTGTTGAAGCTGCTATTGATTTGGCAGGCATTGTTAGCCATGTCACCCTCATCGAGTTTGATAGCAAGCTCCGTGCAGATGCAGTATTGCAAAAGAAGATGGCTAGCATGCCAAACGTAACCGTCATCATGAGCGCGCTCACCAAAGAAGTATTGGGTGCCAATGGCAAGGTCAATGGTTTGCGCTACCAAGATCGCACCAACAATAATGAGCACAATATTGAACTGGAAGGTATTTTTGTCCAAATCGGCTTGTTACCAAACACTGATTGGCTAAAAGGCAGCGTTGATTTATCCAAGCATGGCGAAGTTATCGTTGATGCAAAAGGTGAAACCTCTTTGCCAGGAGTATTTGCAGCAGGAGACTGCACCACCGTTCCATACAAGCAAATCATTATTGCGATGGGTGAAGGGGCTAAAGCTTCACTAGGAGCATTTGATTACTTCATTCGTTCATCGGTTACTGAGCCAGAAGAAGCAGTTGCTGCGTAAGCTACAATTAATTGGCAGCAAAACAAAAGGGAGTCTTTCGACTCCCTTTCTCGTTTAAAGAGAAATATGACTTATTCTGATTGACCTGATCTAGGTGCTTGCCATGGCCAACGGCCATCAATCTCTAAAGTCAGGGACCAGCTTAAGAAGCAACGAATTAATACAATGGCGCCCAATACCGCCACACTAGTCAATGTTGGACTGATGGCTACGGTCCGAATCACATCACCCGCAACCAAGACTTCGAGCCCCAAAATAAGTGAGCGCACGATTTGTATGCGAAAAGTTTTATAGGCAATATCGGCCGTCTGAGTAATCAGGCCTTTTGCGAAACAGAAGAGGCCCCATAAAACACCGATGGACACCACGGCCACGCCAAGAGCATCCATCACATCACTGACATCTCGAATAATTTCAATTTGATTCATGTTCCGGTCTTTTGAGATTGAATGCCTACATATTAGCTCGTTTAGCACTAGCCTCCGTTATAAATTACACTGTGCCATCTATTGCTTTATTAAATCCAAGGAAATCAGAATGAGCTTAATTGACAAATTACAGTGGCGCTATGCCACCAAGAAAATGGACTCCACAAAGTCCGTACCACATGAAAAGGTAGAGTTAATCCTAGAGGCGATTCGCCTGACTGCCAGCTCTAGTGGATTACAGCCGTATGAAGTGCTTGTGATTACCAATCAAGCTATTCGCGAGAAGATTAAAGCCATTTCCTGGGACCAAACCCAAGTAGTAGATTCTTCTCATTTGCTCGTTTTTGCCGCTTGGGATACCTATACGGCAGAGCGAATTAATCAATCATTTGATATGACTGAGAAGCTGCGCAACTTCAAAAGCGAAGCTGGTGACATTTACCGCCAGAAGCTACTTAGTGGTTATACCGCGAGAGATGCTGAAACCAATTACACCCATGCTGCAAAGCAAGCATATATAGGACTTGGTACTGCCCTCATTGCGGCAGCGTACGAGCAGATTGATTCCACACCAATGGAAGGCTTTGATGCTGCAGCTCTCGATGAAATCCTCGACCTCAAAGCAAAAGGTTTGCGCAGTGTTGTCATGCTGCCGCTAGGTTATAGAAAGGCAGATGAAGACTGGTTGCTTAACTTGAAAAAAGTCAGAAAGCCTAAGGAAGACTTTGTTACTTGGATTGAGTAAGAAATAGAAGTATAGAAAAAGTAAAAGCCACCCGAGGGTGGCTTTTTTAACAGCAAAATTAACTATTCAGTTAATTAAGCAGCTTTACGGCTTTTAGCGGCTGGCTTAGTAACAGCGTATTGACCTTGAATATTTGCCAAAGCAGCATCAACACTCTTCTCAAAGTTAGCAAATGCGTCAGTTGCAGATGCGCGAACTTGATCAAACTGTTGGAGTGAAGAATCAAATGCAGTTTTGAATGCAGAAACAAAAGCTTCAGAACCAGCAGGAGCTGTCTTAGTAGCTTCTTGAACAAACTTAACCAAATCAGCACGTGCGTCATTAACAGAAGCATCAACTACTTGAACTACTTCCTTGTTACCGTTACGAACTACTTGGTTTACTTTAGCTTGATAAGCAGCAGCGTATTTAGCGGCTTCTTGAGCAGCTTCTGGCTGAGCTAATTTAGCTAATTGCTGTGCATCCTTGATTGCCAACAATTGTGAGCTTGTATCTTGAGCAGCAACTAAAGCATCTTTAGCAGCAGCTTGGTTGATTTCAGCTAATTCTTGAGCGCTTTCAACAGCAACTTGTGCCAAATGTTTAGCAGTTTCGATTGCTTTAGCTTGTGCAGCAGCGAGTTGGTCGTTTAATTGAGTTTGGAACATGATTTATCCTTAATTTGTTAAATGGGTATTTATATTGCAATGCACCATTCTAAGATCCCTATTTTCCAAAAGCAAGATATTTTTGTTGCAAAGCAACATATATTTTCTAAAACCCCATTTCAAGGCTTTAAATAGGGTTTATTGGGTAATTAAATTCTAATTTTCCCATATAGTTTTTAGGGGAATTAGCTAGGAACTTCCAAAAATCATTAGCAATAAAGGGTTAGGCGTTCCTACTTTACCCAGGTGGTAAATTCCTCTGCACTGACTCTAGGAGTGTGAAAACTGTTCACTAATGCGTTTTTGTCGGCATATCCAAGTGCCATACCGCACACAAGCATCTCGTTCTCTTTCGCACCAATGCAAGGCAGGATGATCTTTGCATAGTCATTCCATGCCGCTTGTGGACAAGTATCCAAGCCCTCACCTCTGGCTGCAACCATCATGTTCTGCAAGAACATTCCATAGTCAAGCATCGAGCCCCTACCAAGCTCTTTATCGATAGTGAAGAAGATGCAAACTGGCGCACCAAATGCCTCAAAGTTTTTTCGATGCTGAGCATGCATCTTATCTTTATCGCCTTTAGTAATCCCTAATAAACCATACAGGCCCCAACCGTTTTCACGACGCCTGTCTATATAAGGGCTAAACCATTTTGTGGGGTAATAGTCGTAGGCGGATTGATATTCTTTTGCTAAATCGGGATTGAGTGCAATGTCATCATAAGCAGCGCATACCTTTTTGCATAAATCATCAAGAGCTTTGCCTTCTACAACATAGGCCTTCCAAGGTTGCGTATTAGTACCGGAGGGTGCACGCGCAGAAATATTGAGTAACTTGAGCACGGTCTCTTTGGTGACGGCTTCTTTTGTAAACGCTCTTACCGACATACGCGAGGTAATTGCCTCGGCTGGAGTTAATGTCTGCATAAAGATTCCTTAGCTTTATTTAGGTTTAGCGCTACTTAGCTCTTGCTTTATGTAGCTTCCGATAACTATCGATTAAACGATGATGCCTATCTAGCCCCTCTAACTTCATGCTCGTTGGCGTTAAACCATAGAAAAGCACGCTTCCATCGATTGAACCCAAAACGGCATCCATCCTAGCATCACCATACATACGGCGGAAGTTCGATTCATAGTCTGCCATCTCCAATTCATCATCTAAGTGAACTTCAAGGGCAGCATCTAGAGCTTGGTAAAACAATTTACGCTCTACTGTATTGTCGTTGTACTGAAGAAAAGCGCCCACTAGCTCATGTGCTTCCTCAAATTGCTTTAGCGCAAGATGAATCAACAGCTTTAACTCCAGAATAGTAAGTTGGCCCCAAACGGTATTCTCATCAAACTCAATGCCAATTAATGTGGCGATGTCTCCATACTCATCTAGTTCGTTATTTTCCAAACGATCCAGAAGTGCAGTTAAGCTAGCATCATCTAGTTGGGATAAATTGAGAATATCCTTGCGGAACAGTAAAGACTTATTAGTGTTGTCCCAAATCAAATCTTCAATTGGGTAGACTTCAGAGTATCCTGGGACTAAGATTCGACAAGCTATTGCGCCCAGTTGATCATAGACAGCTACATAAGCCTCTTTGCCAATCGCTTTCAGAATACCAAACAGAGTTTGGGCTTCTTTAGCATTCGAATCCTCGCCCTTGCTAGAAAAATCCCACTCTACGAATTCATAATCTGATTTAGAGCTAAAGAAACGCCAGGATACAATGCCGCTGGAATCAATAAAGTGCTCAACAAAGTTGTTCGGCTCAGTCACGGCCTCGCTGGCGAAAGTAGGCGGGGGCAAATCATTCAAGCCCTCTAAGCTGCGCCCCTGCAATAGCTCAGTCAAACTTCTCTCTAAGGCAACTTCAAGGCTTGGGTGAGCACCAAAAGAGGCGAAGACGCCCCCTGTTCTTGGGTTCATTAAGGTGACGCACATCACTGGATAAACTCCGCCAAGTGATGCATCTTTAACTAGTACCGGAAAGCCCTGCTCTTCCAAGCTCTGAATACCAGCCAGAATGCTGGGATATTTCAAGAGCACTTCTTGCGGTACATCCGGCAATGCAATTTCGCCTTCCAAAATTTCACGCTTTACTGCTCGCTCAAAAATCTCTGACAAGCACTGCACCTGCGCTTCAGCTAGTGTGTTGCCAGCGCTCATCCCATTACTGACGAACAGATTCTCAATCAAGTTAGATGGAAAATACACAGTCTTGCCGTCCGATTGCCGCACATACGGCAATGAACAGATGCCACGCTCTACATTACCGGAATTAGTATCCACTAGATGCGAAGCCTTTAGCTCTCCATCTGGGTTATAAATGTTTTGAGAGTATTCATCTAGAATTTCAGTGGGCAATGCATCTTTCTTACCTGGCTTGGACCAACGCTCATTGGGGTAATGCACAAACTCTGCATTGGCAATATCCTCACCCCAATACGCGCCGGCATAAAAATGGTTATTACTCAAGCGCTCGATATACTCGCCCAGAGCAGAAGCCAAAGCACTTTCCTTGGTTGCACCTTTACCATTGGTAAAGCACATCGGGGAATGCGCATCACGTATATGCAAGGACCATACATTCGGAATCAGGTTGCGCCACGACGCGATTTCGATCTTAATACCCAGGTTAGCCAAAAGACCTGACATATTGGCAATGGTTTGCTCTAGGGGCAGATCTTTACCCAGAATACGGGTGCTAGCGCTAACGTCAGGCCTTAAGGTCAATAGACTCTGCGCATCAGCATCAAGATTGGCAACCTGCTCAATAACAAACTCGGGGCCTTCCTGTACTACCTTCTTAACTGTACAGCGCTCAATTGAGCGGAGAATACCTTGTCGATCAGTTGCCGAAATATCGGCCGGCAGCTCAACTTGAATCTTAAAGATTTGTTTGTAGCGATTTTCTGGATCAACAATATTGTTTTGCGATAGACGGATATTCTCAGTAGAAATATTCCGCGTCTCGCAATACAGCTTTACAAAGTAAGCTGCGCATAAAGCAGATGAAGCTAAAAAGTAATCAAATGGCCCTGGCGCAGAACCATCGCCTTTATATCGAATGGGCTGGTCAGCAATGACTGTGAAGTCATCAAACTTTGCCTCTAAACGAAGCTTATCGAGAAAGTTGACCTTAATTTCCATAGAGATGATTCCAAAATAGTGCAAAAAATGTTGTGAGCACTATTATCCATCCCGGAACCAACTGCAGAATGCCTTTGAAGGCTAAGTCAGCCACATTTGGCGATATATGCCATCCGGATCATGATCTTGGGTTTGCTTGGCTACATTAAAAGGTCTGCCTCCCCTAGGATCGGTGCCTTTTCCGGCAATATATAACCAATTACCTTGATTACTATAAACATCATAGTCAATCAATTGAGATTCAAACCAGGCACAACCTGCTTGCCAATCACCCTTCATGTCATAAATCCAATAGCTCGCCACAACTTGACGCATACGATTAGATAGGTAGCCTGTTTTTTTCAATTCACACATACCAGCATCGACAAGTGATTCCCCAGTATTACCAGATGACCATTTGTAGAATTTTTCAGAATCAAATTGATTGCTAGGCACCTTACTTAACCCTTGAGAGCAATAAAGCTTTTTGCCATACTTAAAGTGCAGAAACCGGAAGTAGTCTCTCCAAAGCAGCTCAAACCAAAGCCAGTAGGTTCCATCATTTGCCCCATAGCAAAATTCATAATCTGCTAATTTCTTTGCAATGGAACCCGCAGAGCAACAACCATGCGCTAGCCATGGGGAGAATTTGCTAGAGTAATTCATACCAATCAGCTCATTACGCGTTTGCTTGTAAGTATCAGGAAGGCGTCGCTCAAAATATTGCTGAATATGGGTATGAGCACTCCGCTCCCCACCCCAAAACTTATTGCCGCTAGACAAAATATTTCTGCCCAATACCTTGATGGAGGTCAGCTCAATAGCTGGTAGCGAAGGAATACTCTTGGGAGCATGCACGGGAATAGCAAACCGTAATTTTTGTTTTTCGACTTGTTGGCGAAATTGGGTAAAGACATCTGGCATCTCTTGTAATGAAAATGGCAAGTCTAGAGGATCCAACATGCTGGATTGCCATAGTGGATTCGTCTTAAAACCAGCACTACTTAATAGAGCCACTTGCTCCAACTCTTCGGGCGCATGAATTTGTTCACAATAAATGATGTCTACATCAATCAGCGCTTTTAACTTCTCAAACACGTCTAGGACATCACCGGTCATTTCAAATAAGTCTGACCCTAAGTCTCGAAGCTGGCTGCGCAATTCCTGTAAAGATTGATCCAAAAATACCTTGCGATGTTCCCCTATCCTCGGAAATCCCCATGCAGTATCTTGTTCTAAGCTGGGCTGATGAATATAGACTGGTAGCAGATGATCAACTGACTTACACGCCTGCAAAAACGATGGATTATCTTCTAAGCGGAGATCATTTCTAAACCAATAGATTGCAGTTGTCATTTATCTGCACCAATCTGAATTACTTGACTCCTATAGGCATCCGATAGCGCTTTTTTGACTATCTTATAGATGTCGAGATCAAATTCCGCATCACCTGACTGCGCCAACTCATAAAGCTCATCCTGATTAATCGCAGTACCCAAGTAGCACCATTTATCAACTACGATCATCTCGCCGCCCTCTTTAATGGCAATGGCTCCAGAATACGGCCAAACCTGAACCTTAAAAAGTTCCATGGCTGTTTTTAACTGCAAATTATGTAAGGCAATCGAGGCAAGATTGATGCAGGTCCCGCTGCATTGCTTTACTTGATAGCCAAAGCAAGATTTACCCTCAATACGCCTCTCTAGACCAAGCAAGGCCTCGCATAAATGATATTTCTTAGCCACTGCCTTCAAATAAGAATGCGCTTCTCGCTTGCTGTAAAACAAGCCGTATAAATTATCTTGCAATCCAGGAGCTAAATGATGATGGGTCACCAAAGAAGGAACCAGGATTCCGGCAACATCCTCTGCCAGGCTCCAGGCACACAGATCCTTAGATTTACGCAGTTTAATATTGAGAGAGGGCATACGCTCTTTTATCAATCTCGATTCGAGAATTAAGGCGCCCAGCTCTCCACTCGTTTCGATCCAATCAATATCTCGAACCTGTAAAGAAAGTTTCATTTCTTTACGTTGCGTTAAAGCGCCCTGAAAGTGCCCCATCACCCTACTCCGCAAGGAAATACTTTTGCCAATATAAAGAGGGGTCTTATTTTCCCCGTAAAAGATATAGCAACCTGGGCCATCGGGTATGGAGTCAATTACACCCTGGTCTATGTTAGGGGGAAGACTAGCATTGCCAATGAGTTGGTTTATCGCCTCATTTAACTTTTCTTGCCCAAACCTTGACTCACACACACGCCAAAATTGAAGCAATAAATCAGCATCCCCTAGTGCACGATGTCTAGCACTTACCTTAAGTCCATGCGTACTAATGATGGTGTCGAGGTTATGACGTGGCTGATCTGGGAAAAGTAATCGAGATAGCTTTACGGTACATAAAACTTTAGGCTTAAAGTCAATGCCAACCCGCTTAAAAGAGGCCTTGATAAAACCATAATCAAAGCGAGCGTTATGAGCGACAAATATTTTTCCTTCCAGCTCTTTGTTTAAATCCTCTGCAAGCTCAGAAAAACAAGGCTGCCCTTGTACCATTGATGGCGAAATGCCAGTCAGTCTTTGAATATTTTGCGGGATATAGGTTTGAGGATCAATCAACTTTTCCCATATATAAATTTGATTACCCGCCAGGGTTTTAATGCCAATTTCAGTAATGCGATCACGATCGAAGTGAGACCCTGTGGTTTCAATATCTACAAAAGCTAAATCGGGGTAAGGGCTACGCTGACTGTTCACGCTAGAAATGTTAATTCCATTTAGCTTGCAGATGAACCTCTATTCAGATAGTCAGCAAAACTAAAAATAGAGTTTGGCCCGCGAGGCACATCCTCAACTTTTTTAAAGCTTGTTTTAACAACCTTTTGAGTTTCGCCTTTTTTCTTTTTTTCGTGACTAGGGTTGGCTTGCTTTTCTATTAGCAAGTATGGCTTTCGCTCTGGCGCAGTTTGAACTTCACTAAAGCGTGGAATGTAATCTTTAATAGCAGAGGCTAGCGTCACATTAGAGATGCAGCTCATCATGTAGGTTTCAAGTGATTGATAGAGCTCTTTAGCAATATCCGATACCTCCACTTTTTTCTTCTTAATTAGGTTCATTGCTAGAACGATATCCTTGATGGTAATAATTCTAGGATCCTTTGAAAGTTGATACCCGCCTGCCCGACCTCTAACTGCAGTCACAAGACCCGACTCCCTTAGTGGACGCAGCAAAAGTTCGATACGACTGACTGATATATGCTGTCTTTTTGCTATCTCTGGAGCAGGGACAAGCTGCCCATTAGCTGAATGGCTTGCAATATCTACGAGGGTATTGAGAGCTACCCTGACTGCTTTGGTGACTTCCATGGGATTTTCGGCATAAAAGTTAGATTGAGGCTAGTATGAAACTGATCCGAAAAGTGTGCTGCAGCGCATTAATTAACCCTATCTAACTTATGGTTGAAATAACTAGACCCCAGCACCCCCTTACCCATCGGCTACTTCGCTTTCTAGCCTGCATTCTGGCCGGCGGAATCATTTCTCAAGCCATAAGCTGCCTAGCGGCTTATTTATTAATTAGCGATTCACAAGCTGCGGGTATGGTGGCGCACATAGTAGTTCAGCAACTTTCCTACTACTTTTTAGGATGTGCGTTCGCAATCTTAAGCATTGCCAACATTCTCATTAAAAGGGGTTCGTCTCCACTTAAAAATATCCGCCTACTTTTACTAATACTGATGATGGCAGTTGCAGTGGTAAGTTTTCTTCTCATACCGCGCATGGATTACTTGAGGGAAACAGCGCTAATAGATGGTATGCCAGTCATGCTCTCGCCGTTTGCCAACTACTTTCAGGTTTTGAATATCTTAGTGCTGATGCTGCTGTTAACGCAGATCATTGCCGGCATCCTGGTGGCATGGCGCCTGACTAAATCAGAATCAACCTAGATACGCTCGAACCGCAGCAATCAAGGGTATCTGCTGCTCTGGTCTTAGAAACTGACCCAGCTCTATGCGTAGGCTTGATTGGCTGATGTGAAAGAATTTCGAGCCTTCCGATGGCAATTCAATTTTGGCCCACTGCGTATTCAGCTCATACACAGTCTCTTTGTAGCCAATGAATTTTTTGACCAGAAGACGTTTGTCATCAATCTCAATCGTTTCACAATCTAACGCATGTCTACAGTAAATTAGAAATCCGAGCGTTACCGCACAAAGCTCCAAAGCTGTAAAAATGGGAATGACCCATACTCCCGCCAAAAAGAACCCAGTTGCAACTGTTAGCGAGAGACAAACTAGAACAATATAGAACTTGAGGAGCTGCTTAGGAGTCAGCGCGCAGTTTCTGCGCATTTGCCAGCGCTTCATATTGATGTAGTTCTGGAAATGACTAGTGAGAACCTATTGGCCTTTACTACGCTCTTGAGATTTCGCTAACTGGTCGGCGCTTCTTTGTTGAAAATCCACCATGGAGTGATACCCCATTTGATAACAAGGGCAATGCTTACCCAGAATCCAGCGAGCGAGTTTGACACGAAGTTTTTGGATCATTTTTACCTCTTATTGGTGAACCTCAAATGTAAACGGAAAATGCATTTATTGCTGAGCGCAGATTAAAACTGGGGGGTATTTACCGCGAGATTCGCGTCAGCAAAAATTATTCAAATCCATTACATTGATTACATGACTAATTTAGACTCCACCACTCGAAAAATACCGCTATTCCCATTGGGAACCGTACTATTTCCGGACGGCGTAATTGCCCTCAAGATCTTTGAGGCACGCTACCTCGACATGATTAAGACATGCTTGCGTGAAAAAACAGAATTTGGCGTTGTTAGCATCATGAAAGACCAGGACTCCAAAGAAGATTCGCCCCTGGTTTTCTCCCAAATCGGAACTCTGGCTCTTATTGAAGATTTTGACCCTATTCAACCCGCCTTGTATATGACTAAGTCATCTGGAACGCAGCGCTTTAAGCTTCTTCATAGCCAACAAGAGGCTAATGGTCTGTGGATTGGTGAAATTGAGCTTCTAGCGAATGATCCCGTTACCCCTATCCCTGAAGAACATCAAAAGGTTGTGAAACTATTGAATGAAATTATTTCAGTGATTCAAAGTGAAGATTTATTAGAGGAGTCCCCGTTTAAGAAACCCTTCAAAACAGATGACTGCGGCTGGGTGTCTAATCGCCTTGCAGAACTGTTACCCATCTCCTTGGCCCAAAAGAACCATCTACTAGCCCAAACTAATCCCAGAATCAGACTTGACCTAGTTACGGAAATTATTGAAGACGATGGCTTAAGCAATCTCATGCTGCACTAAATCCATGCTTGATGAGCTTATTCGCAAAACGATTCGTGAAATGGTGGGCGGTGGTGGGCCCCCGGTTGCCTTTCTAACGCCAGCAGGCGATCGCGGCCTCTTTGGCCCGGAATCTATTGTCTGGAAAGTTCATGCGGACTTTATTTCAATGATGATTGGCGGCATTAGCTCGCTGATCATGCAAGCTCTTCATCCACAAGCCTTAGCAGGAGTATGGGATCACTCTAGCTTTAGAGAGGACCTTAAAGGTAGGCTCGGTAGAACGGCTTTCTTCATTGCCGCTACCACCTATGGATCAAATGAGATGGCAGAAAAAATTATTGAAAGGGTTAATCAGATTCATGCAAAGATTAATGGCTTTGATGAATTCGGAAAACCATATTCGGCTACCGATCCACACCTACTAGCTTGGGTTCATCTCACAGAAACGCATAGCTTTATGCAGGCTTTTGAAGACTATAGAAATGAAAAGCTTAGCTCACAAGACAAGGATCAATACTTTGTTGAAATGAAATCCCTAGGCGAAAGAATGGGCGCCCATAATTTGCCCGTCACCTATGCTAAAACAGATAGTGCAATTCAACACTATATTCCTGAGCTTTACTTTGGAGAACGCGCAAAAAGTATCCTCGATTTGCTCGAGAACTTTCCTAGTAAGCTTGCTGCAAAGCCCTTTATCAAACTCATTACTCGTGCCGGCTATCTAAACCTGCCGGATTGGGTCTACCCATTTATCAAAAGGCCAACTCCTAGCCTGATTGAGCGCTTAGCAGTGAAAAAGAGTGTCGATTTAATTTCAGTACCGATTCGCGAGGCCCTTAAGGATGGGGTGGCCGCCCACTCGCTCCGTAGAGTTTATGGATAATTTATTTGGGAAGACGTCATGATCACTAATTACCTGATATCGGCTATGGTTGGCATCATGCTTTTCTTTACTATCGTTGTAGCCCCAACTGTTTTTAAGGTGCTACCCACTGAATGGTCTGGCAAGTATGTTCGCAACTTCTTTCCCAAGTACTATGCTTGCCTAGGCCTGATTACCACTGCCTGCATTTTTACCGTGGCTGATGGAGATAGCAAGATTTTATTGGCGATCTGCGCACTACTATTTGCCTTTACCCTCTTCTACCTGACTGGAAAAATTAATGAGGCCAAAGATCAGGGCAAAAGTCGTCACTTTCATTTATTGCATGGTGCAAGCGTTGTTATCAACCTATTTCAGTTGATTATTTTTATTTATCTTTTAGTCAAACTGTCATGAATATACGGATTACTCGGATTGGGGATTAACCTTATTTGGATCTGACTCCCCAACCTTATCTTGCTTGATTGGTAAATTTAAACTGGGGGCGGACATTTTTTCGCCATCCCAAACTTGGCCACACCAACACTCACCTGCATCATTAATGATGCATACACCTGAGCCACAGCAACGCTTATCTGGAGTCTTCATAAATTAGCCTAATCAAAAAATTGAAATTAAGACTATTCTAGGGTTTTTATGAAACTAGCGCTTAATCTTGCAACCGGTAAATGATGCAAAGCACTTTATTTGAAACCTCCCGCGGTGATCATGCCGTAGATATATTGCTAAAGGATGGGGGCGCTCGCTACTACCCCAAGGTATTTACCGAACAAGATTGCAAGGCATTGATGAACCGGCTTCAGACCTCACTTAAATGGGAGCCAGAACAACTCATGATGTTTGGGAAGTTAGTGACTACTCGGCGTAAAGTTGCTTGGGTTGGGGATCCTCAGTGCAGCTATACCTATTCTGGGGTAAAAAAGATCCCGCAAGCATGGACGTCTGAGCTCGTCTTGATTAAAGAAAAGCTAGAAGAAATATCACAAGCCCAATTTAATTCTTGCTTACTCAATCTCTACCATGATGGAAGCGATGGCATGGGTTGGCATAGTGATAATGAAAAAGAGCTTGATCCCTTATCACCCATTGCATCCCTCAGTCTTGGGGCGCAGCGCAAATTTGCCTTTCGCCATAAAAAGGACAAAGAAACGATTTCTCTTTTTTTAGAGAATGGTAGCGCCCTCATCATGCGTCCACCCACTCAAGAATTTTGGCAACACGCTTTGCTGAAAACAAAAATCGTATCCGATATGCGCATTAATCTGACCTTTCGAAAAATAGCTCTTTGTGATGAATAAGCTCAAACCAAAACTATCTGTAGCAATCATAGGTGCAGGCTTAGCAGGCCTTAGTTGTGCCGATAGATTGCAAACGCTAGGCTTTCAAGTCCATGTTTATGAAAAGAGTCGCGGACCAAGCGGTCGAATGAGCACTCGTCATGGTGAAGGTTGGTCGGCAGATCATGGGGCTCAATATTTCACAGCAAGAGATCCAGTGTTTATTGAAGCGCTCAATACATGGATTAAGGCAGGCGTAGCCGCCAACTGGAATCCATGCTTATCTATATATGAAGGTGAGCAATGGCGAGAGGGGAATTCCACCGAGCATCGCTATGTGGGTGTGCCTGCCATGAACTCACCCGGTCAATATTTAGCCAAGACCATATCTATTGAGTTTAATCAGACTATCGATAAAATTTACCGGCAAGATGGGAAATGGTTTCTCCATGGCCTAGAGAATGGTGAAATTACCCAATCCTTTGATTACTTAGTATTAGCGATTCCTTCACCTCAGAGCTACGCTCTTGCCAAATTAGTAGACCACTCCATTGGAGCAATTTGCTCTAGCGTAAATATGCAAGGCTGTTGGACGGTGATGGCACGGTTCTCAGATAAAGAGAATATGCCATTTGATGCCGCCTTCATTAATGGTGGAATCATTAGCTGGATCTCTCGGAATAATTCCAAGCCTGGACGCACTGGCCAAGAGGCCTGGACAATACATGCAAACCCCCAATGGAGTCAGCAATGGATTGAGCTAAATAAAGAGGAGGCTAGCAAGCGAATCCTAGAATCCGCAAAGAAGCTTGGACTTAATTGTCAGAATGCTGAAATTTCTATTCATCGCTGGCGTTACGCAAGCGGAGCAATTAATACAGAAATGGGATTTATTCTGAATGAAGGTAGCAAGCTCAATCTGTGTGGCGACTGGCTCAATGGTGGCAGAGTTGAGGGAGCCTGGTTAAGTGGCTACAAACTAGCAAATGCAATGAATATTTCAGCAGAAACGAACCCATAAGGACCGTATTATGTCGACTAAGGCATCTATCGAATTACGAGATCTAAAACTCCAAACCCAGATTGGTACATACAAAACCGATGACATCATCCCTCATAGTCATTTATTGGATCTCACACTTTGGATTGACTCGAATCTCGTGTTTATTTCCGAGGACAAGATGAGTAATGTCTTTGATTACGACCCTCTTGTACTTGAGATTACGAGGCTAGCTAGTAATTGTCATTATGAAACTCAGGAAAGACTGATGAGTAGAATCACCGAAGCCTGCGCTAGCTATCCTCAAATCCAATCACTAGAAATCGGCCTTAGAAAATCACCCGTTCACAATAACTCGGGCTCGCTTGGCGTTAGACTAAGTCTTGATGAGGAAGCTTTATTGCAATTAAGAAGCTAAATCTTATTTATTGATAAATTACTGCTGCAGTATTTATCAGCGATAGGAGGCGCCTTGCTTGCCATCACCACTATCCAAAAGATGCCCAGTTTTCACAAAGATAGTGCAGCCCTCTTTGCTAAACGGTTGATGCAGACTCATGTGAGGGCTCCTGATCCAAGAGCCGGCAGGATAGCGCCCATGCTCATCTTCAAACACCCCATCCACCACAAAGATTTCTTCGCCGCCGTAATGCTCATGCGGATTGAAATACGTTTGAGGCGCCCAACGCACTAAGGTTGAACCGCTACCTTGCTGCATGAGTGGCATCACATTTAGCCCAGGAACCATGCCCTGGTACCAAGGTGTAGTTTTGGTATCGATTACCTCTCGCACCACCTGATCTGGACCAAGATGCCGCAACTTCACAAAAAGAGTACAGCCAGACTTGCTAAATGGCGCATGAGAAGATCCCGGGGGATTCATGAGGTAAGTACCAGCAGGATAGTCACCTGTCTCATCGCTAAACACCCCATCTAAAACCAAGATCTCCTCACCAAATTCATGGGTGTGGGTTTTAAATTGGGTGCCAGGCTGATAGCGCACGATAGAAGTCGCTTTTGCCACCTCATCGCCTATACGGTCAAGTATGCGCCGCTCAACCCCTGGCTCAGAACTAGGGATCCAAGGCAAATCATGATGGTTAATGACGACTCGTTGGCTGTAATCAGAATGGATATTCACTTGGTATATTTTATATATGCAAACATCCCTAAGCATAGCAAGCTAATGGGATAGGCGCTTAAAGGAGAAAAAGGGGTGCATACCCTCTAATACAAACTACGCTACAGTCTCATGAATACACTGCACTTAGTTATTGATTATCGGTTTAAAAGGGTTTCATGAGCATACTTCCCAATCCATTTAGCGCACTTGTCATCGGAGCATCGGGGACTATTGGCTCCCATTTTGTAAAACTATTGGAGAGTGATACATCTTGCTCCAGAGTAATTGGCATTCATCGAAATTCTGATCATGCAATTGACTACTCTCAACCTGAAACTATTGAAGCCTCCGCAAGCAGTCTGGCTGAGTTGGGGCCATTTCAACTAATCATTAATACTATTGGTGTCTTGCACTCGGAACAATGGATGCCTGAAAAGAAATTAGATGATTTAAATTCAGCTCAACTGGCCGAGATGTTCAATACAAACACCATTGGTCCAGCCCTAACAATCAAGCATTTCTCAAAAGTCCTGGACCAAAAGCATGGAGTTATGGCAACCCTCTCTGCTAAAGTGGGCAGTATTGAAGATAATCGACTGGGTGGTTGGTATAGCTATAGAGCTTCAAAAGCCGCGCTCAACATGATCATCAAAACAGCCTCTATCGAATTTGCAAGAACCAAACCCAATATTGCTTTGATTGCTCTCCACCCCAGCACCGTGAAATCTGGATTGTCACAGCCTTTTCGTGGCCAACAAATCGGCAGAGATCCCTTAGAGGCTGTGACTGATATGTTCAACGTACTTGCGAATGTAAATAAGGAAGATTCAGGCAGCTTTCTGACTTACTCAGGAGAAAAACTGCCTTGGTAGCAATTAGAGCCCGTCTAGATTCATCTCGCTACAACACCTATAGGCAACTGAAAATTACTCAGTAACTTGAACACCCTTCCAAAATGCAATATACCCAGCAATATTATTTGCAGCTGATTTAGGCTCAGGATAATACCAAGCTGCATCCTTATTGGATTGGCCATTGACATCTACATCGTAGTAGCTGGCAGTGCCTTTCCAAGAGCACACAGTATGCTTTTCTGACTTCTTAAAAAACTGCATATTTAAGCTAGCAGATGGAAAGTAATGATTGCCCTCTACCACAATAGTTGCATTTGAATCAGCTAAAACTTCGTTATTCCAAATAGCTTTCATACCATCTCCTTGTGAAGATTTAGCATAAAGCAAATATTAACTTTATGCTGTATAAAGATTGACGACTTTAATATTTATTCTGTCATCAAAAATTCATGCAAATACCGACTTCTTCAGCAAATACCGCCGCAATTGACCATGACTTTATTCCTGAGATCGAATTGGGCTTGCTGGCTGAGAACGCCTCTATTTCTCCAAAGTTTTTATACGACCCCTTAGGGTCACACCTCTTTACTGCCATTACCCTATTGCCAGAGTACTACCCAAGCAATACTGAAAAAAATATTTTTACTCAATACCGTGATCAAATTTCACAAGCAGTAGGTATTGGTGGCACCTTGATCGATTTGGGCGCTGGAAATTGCCAAAAAGCAGAATCCTTTTTTGAATCTCTAAAACCTTCAAACTACCTGGCGATTGATTTTTCATCTGGGTATTTGCAAGATGCTTTAAATAAACTTTCGGGAAAATATCCGCATATTCTGATGCAATGCATTGGTATGGATTTTTCCAAGCAACTCATCATTCCCGACTCCATTGCCACGACTAAAAGGACATTCTTTTATCCAGGCTCCAGCCTTGGAAATTTCCTTCCATCAGAAGCACTTCATCTGCTGAGTCAAATCAAGAATCAAGCCAATGATGGCGGCTTGTTAATTGGCGTGGATTTGATGAAAGAGGATTCCGTGCTGATGGCAGCATATGATGACCCTCTAAAAGTAACGGCTGCTTTCAATCTTAATATTCTTCGGTCGATCAACTCGCATCTGAACTCTAATTTCAAGGTAGAGCAATTCAGACATATAGTCAAAGTAGATCATGTAGAAAATAGGGTTGAGCTTTATTTGGAAGCGCTCGAGAACGTGACAGTCTCATGGTCAGGAAAATCAAGGAAGTTCATACAGGGCGAATTGATTCATACAGAGAATTCACACAAGTACACTATTGAATCTATCAAGCAATTACTGATGAGCGCTGGTTTTGAAACCACACAAATCTGGACTGATCCCAAAAACTATTTCGCAGTGATATATGCAAAATAACCTTTCATATCAAGCCCCCTCAGCAGATGGGTTACTAGAGCAATTTCATAGCTCTAGAAAGTATTCTGTAGATCTCATTGCGAATTTGAGCGCTGAAGACTGCCAAGCACAGTCTATGGAAGATGTGAGCCCCACTAAATGGCACTTAGCACACGTCACTTGGTTTTATGAAGTAATGGTTTTGAGAGCCTTTGAAAAGAACTTTTCGTTTTGGAACCCTGAATTCGCTGTTTTATTTAATAGCTATTACAACGGGGTTGGGGATAAACATCCACGCAGTAAGCGCGGCCTGTTAACACGCCCCTCCCTCCAGCAAGTACTCGAATGGCGTAAAAATATTGAAGATCGAGTGCAGAGTCTCTTAAAAGAAAATTCCTCTGAAGAGCTACTATGGCTAATACAGCTTGGAATAAACCATGAGCAGCAACATCAAGAGTTGTTATTAACTGATATTCACCATCTTTTTTCAAACAACTCACTTTGGCCCATCTACACTCCTCAAAATAACGAACACTCCTCATTGGAGAAGCCATTTAAATGGATAGAGGGTATCAGTGGCCTAGTTCAAACTGGCTATAAAGGTAACGGGTTTCATTTTGATAACGAAGGCCCACAACATTCTGCGCTGAATCAAATCCATTCGATTGGCAATCGACTTGTCAATAATTTTCAGTGGCTACAATTTATTGAAGATGATGGCTACGATAATTTTCTATGGTGGTTAGATGCCGGATGGGCATGGCTTAAAGCGGAAAAGATTTCTGCTCCACTGTATTGGAATAAAGATAACGAAGGTCAGATGTTGCGCTTTTCGCTGAATGGCAATAACCCACTTGATCTGCAGGCGCCAGTATCGAATATTAGCTATTTTGAGGCAGATGCCTTTACGCGATGGGCTAATCAAAACCTTGCCGGCTTTGCTGGAGCCCGTCTACCCACTGAATTTGAATGGGAAGCGTTTGCTCAATTCCATTTTGAAGCTGATAACGATCTATTTGGCAAAGTATGGCAATGGACTAGTAGTAACTACACTCCCTATCCTGGCTATAAGCCATGGGGCGGAATTGCTGGTGAGTACAACGGTAAATTTATGGTCAATCAGATGGTGCTTAAAGGAAGTTCAGCTTACACACCTAAGGGTCACTCAAGAATTACTTATCGAAATTTTTTCCCAACACATGCACGTTGGCAAATGACGGGCTTAAGGCTTGCTAAAGATGGCATTTGATTTTGATACCCCTACCAATCGACTAAAGACAGACTCTATTCGCTGGGATATTACTCACAGCAAAGAGGTCCTTCCTTTATGGGTGGCAGATATGGATTTTAAATCCCCACCCTGCGTGATTCAAGCGCTGAACGATAGAGTGCAACAAGGAATTTACGGATATACCCATAGCCCCAATCAAATGAACAGGATGATTGCAGACTATTTGCAAGAACAATACCAATGGACCATAGATCCCGATTGGATTGTGATCCTCCCTAGCGTTGTTTCTGGACTTTATACAGTCGTCCAGCAACTCACCAGCAAAGATGATGGCGTTCTCGTTCCTAATCCTGTCTACCATCACTTACGTCTTGCTTGCACCACTGCCAATAGATCACTTCAAGAAATGCCACTGGTATTGAAGGAGGGTCGCTGGGTTTTGCCGAGTGATCTGTTTTCGGAAATTGTTAGTGCCAAGACTAAATTGGCCTTATTTTGCAACCCCCAAAATCCAGGCTCAACGGTATATACCAGAGATGAGCTAAAAGAATTTGGTAATTTTTGTGTTCAAAATGATTTATGGATTTGTTCGGATGAGATTCATGCAGGCCTTGTGCTGGCTGAAGACAGAAAACATATCCCGCTTGCAAGCATCAGTAAAGAAATCTCGGGGAGGACTGTTACCTTAATGTCCTTAAATAAGACCTTTAACTTCCCTGGCATCGGCCTCGCTTGGGCTATTGCGGAAAATCCAGAATTACGAAAAGCAATGCAGGTTGGCCTTCATCAAACCATTGCTCCACCCTCTTTGCTTGCCTATACAGCAACAATGGTAGCCATGAAGGAAGGTGAACCTTGGAGAAAAGCCTTAATTGAATACTTGAGAAAGAATCGGGCTTTGATTCAAGAAAGAATTGACAGCATTGCCAGATTAAGCCTGGACAAAATGGAAGGCAGCTATTTGGCCTGGATTGATTGCACTGAACTGAAGAACCAAAACCCCTATCAACTCCTCCTAGATGCTGGATTAGCCACTTCACCAGGTAGTCAATTTGGTAGAGATCAATTTGTCAGACTCAATTTTGGAACACAAAGAAGCCGATTAAATAACGCTTTAGATATTATTCAAAAGGCCTGCTCATAAAAACAGATGAAACCAATTATCAAAATAGACTTTGTATCCGATATCGCCTGCCCTTGGTGTGCTGTTGGCCTTGGTAATCTTAACCAGGCAATGGAAGAGCTAAAGGATAAAGTGGATTTTGAAGTTCACTTTCGTCCATTTGAGCTTAATCCAAATATGCCCAAAGGTGGTCAAGATGCCATTGAGCATCTCACTGAAAAGTATGGATTAACAGTAGACCAGGTCAAGGTTAATCAAGCCAACATTAGAAGTAAGGCATTAGAGGCTGGATTTGAGTTTCATCCAGAGGGCCGCAAACGGGTTTACAACACCTTTGATGCTCATCGCCTCCTCTATTGGGCGGCAAAAGAATATGACTTACAAAAGCAAGCCGCCCTAAAAGTGGAATTACTCAACACCTACTTCTGTCTTGCGGTCAATTTAGATGATCAAAAAAATCTAATCGATGCAGTAACTCGTGCTGGCTTAGACCCCCAAAGGGCGCAGGCAATTCTAAATGGCGATGAATTTACTCGCGAAGTCAGAGCAGAAAAAATGACCTATACAAAAGCAGGAATCAGCTCTGTTCCCTCGATCATTCTGAATGAGCAATACCTTTTACAAGGAGCGCAGCCTCCTGAGTCATTCGTAAATGCATTTGAGCAACTAATCCAAAAGAGTTAATAGATAAAACTCCACTATTACTGACGAGGGTTTGCTTTTCTGGTGGGCCCACTAGGACTTGAACCTGGGACCATAGGATTATTAGAGCAGACATCCAAAGAAAACTACTAGGATTTTAAGAGGCTACATCTCCTAAATATCGGTGTGTAGTGTTTTGTGTAGTGGATTTAATGAAACTATAAGAAGTGTTAGCTCACTCTTTAGTTTGAAAAATCAAAGAAATTTTAGAGTAACCGTTTCGCACTTCATTGCTCCAAAGTGCTTTTTAAAGGAGATATCACTAGGCAACTGCTATAGATTGCTTTGAGCAGCCTTAATCATTTTTTTAACCTCTAAGCTCTCATTAATAGGGTGAATGGTAATTTGCGGATTTTGCTTAACAAAAACGCGAAACACTTCATCTGCAAATGCCTGGCCAATTGACTCAACACCTTTAAAATCCAACAGCACAGTTTTGAAGCGATCTACACGATTTAAAATTCGTTTCGCTTGTGAGCGTGAAATAAGTTGACCGCCTTCGTAAAGAGCTAGCTTCACCGGAACAATAGTCTTATTAAACACATAATCCTCTTCTTCCGTTCCGCTAAAACTATCAAACACTTCACGTAAGGTTCTTTCGGAATTAAGCACTATTTTCATAACCACTCGAGTTCCCTTGTGACTCCTCTCGCTATCTAACAAGAAGTCCATGCCAGAACTATCAGCGTGCGTAAAGACTAAATCACCAGAGAAAATAAAGAATTCATCGAAAGCACGGGATGAGAAAAAGATTCCTTGCCCAGTATGATTTCGTGGATCGGTAGTGAGCTTTCCTTTGCTCAACTCCAAAATAGACTCGCGTGGATCATGTAATTTCAATAATCTAGCAATATGGTTAAAAATTCCCTCGCCATTATCAACAATTGATATTGAAACAAAATCAGGCGTTCTTTCTACATGAATATAGACCTCAGCACCTTCTGAATGATCAATGGCATTGTTTAGCATTTCAGTAAAACCGTAATGACAAATATTGGCAATTTCTTTTGGTAAGCCATTAAATATTTCACTAAAGTCTCGAGAGTAGACTTCAGACTCCTCTAATCCCTTTAATTTAAATATGCCATCATGAAATCGTTTTGCGCCCAACTGATAAGTACGGGCCTTAGTGCTTCCACTTGAGGCTAAAAATCCATCTTTTACCAACGCGGCAAAATGTGCATGAATAGCCTGCCTTGTAAGGCCGAACTTTTCTATTGCTGCATGTGCTAAATCTGACCTATTAGCCTTGACGCCATCGATCAAGTACTGACGAATCTCTTGGGAGCGTTTAGTTTTGGAAAATTTCATGTCAATTTTTGTAAAGTTTTATGGAATTATTGTAAAGATTTTTAATATTATTGTAAAGTTTTAAGAAGATCATTGCCAAGAAAAACACAAAAGTAGCACTTAGACCCGCTCTAAAACGCTCTTAAACCAGTTCACCCCTAAATCAAGCTGAGGGCAGACATCCGAAGAAAACCAACAGAATTTCAAAAGGTTATGCCTCCTTAATATCGGTGTGTGAGTATTTGTATGACTAATTTAAACAGAGCAGAAGAAACACTAGCTCACTCTTTGGTTTTCATAACCACAGGAATTTTGGAGCAACCATCTAACACTTCGTTACTCCAAAGTGGTTCTTTTATTCAAGCCCCAAACAGTTAGCATAATAAGTAACTGTTGCAGGCCAGTCTGAAAATACACCCTTAACACCAACTTGTTGGGCTAACACATCTAAAACCTCATAAATTTGGCCATCGGAGTAAATGGCTGATTTTATGGATTGGTGATACCAACCTCCTCCCTTATTCATAGGGCCATCACGCTCCAATGACCATGTGATGATATTTAATCCCGCATCTTTTGCTGCCTTTGCATAAGCCGATGGAATAATTTCTCCAATGCTATTCGTTGCCAATAAAACCCAAATAGGAGGAGCAATATAACGCACCCCTTTCGCATAAAGCTCTTGCATGGTTGGCTTTAACATTTCAGGTTCAGCAGCATTAAAACCTTTCTGCTCATATCTACCATCCAAATAAATTGCCTGCTTTCCAAACTCTGGTTCATTTTGAATCCAGTACATCACATCATTCAAATTAAATGATTGTGGAAAAACATCATTAGGAGAAATGCCAGCATTCTTGTAATCATTAATTAGAGCTTGTGCATATTGCTCTTGGGTAAAACCTAAATAAGGCATGGGCACTACTGGCTCTTTGAGTTCTGGGGTAAATTTACCGCCAAATTGTTTAAATAAAGCGATAGATTCCTGATGTGTTAGCAAAGTGCCGCCAGCTTCGGAATATAGCTCGGTCCTCCAAGATGGTGTTCCTGCCATATAGGACTGAATATCCTTGGCTTTTTTATTAAATCCATCCATCTTGCCACGCAGGGTTTTAAATTCGCCTAGAATGATATCAGTTGTACGACACTCTGCAACTGCCGGTTCTCCGCTATTAGCTGGGATAAAAGGCTTTGAACATTTCTCTTTTAAATTAGTTAACAAGATATTCGTTGTTCCCTGTAAATCATTTTGCGCATGACGACAAACCAATTGCTTATCTTTAGTAAAAGTAACGTCGCATTCAAAAATACCGGCTCCCATCAATGCGGCAGCCTTATTTGACTGAACTGTATGCTCGGGAAACTCCAAAGGAGCGCCACGGTGGGCTATTGAAAATAAAGATCGACGAGGGGTCATCCCAGTACAACTTCTTAGCTTACTTTTTAAGGGGCCCTCTTTCATGGCATCGATTAGATAATATGGTCTTACCCCGAACTGAATTTCCTGTGCAAATCCCGACATGCTGCTTAAAAGCAAGATCGTTACAAGTAAAGGGGATAATTTTTTAGGAAATCGCATTTAGAGTACTATTTTTTGACCCAAAATACTGATACATGATCAGCACCATAGCCAAAAAGACTGTCCCACCAAAGCCAATAATAATGAGCGGCAAGCTGATGTTTATCCACAAGAGAATAGAGTAGACGAGGAGCATAAACAATACTGCTAAGTTCTCACTAAAACCCTGAATGGCGATAGATTGGCCGGTTGCCATCAGTGAATGACCTCGGTGTTGCAATAATGCATTCATTGGAACTACAAAATAACCGGATAACCAGCCTAAGAGCATTAATAAAAAATAGGCTGGTAAATCGTTCAAGGTCAATTGGATTGAATGCATGCGAAAGAGAACGATTGGCGGCAAGAGTTCATCGCTATACATCCCCATTAAACAGACGACTAAGCCCATCAGTGCGCCGTAAGGCAATACGTTAGCAGAATTCTTGAGAGAGACTTTACATGCCGCATATACAGCCCCTGCTGCAACCCCTATTGCAGAAACGGCTTGTAAAGCGGCGCTTTCAGAAAGATTCATATGTAGGGCATATTCGGCCCATTTCAACATAAGGAATTGAAGGGTTGCTCCAGCTCCCCAGAATAAGGTGGTCACCGTTAAGGAAAGTTTACCTAGCCGATCTCGCCACAGGCTCACAAAATAAGTTGAAAAATCCCGCACCAAATTGCCACAATGTAGGTTCAACTTTTGATAGCAAAATCCTACCTTTAATAAGGGTACATTTAGTAAAGCAGCCGAAGTATAAATGGCTGAAATCAAATAGATAGCCATTGCTGCGGAGCTAGAAATATCACCTCTTATGAAATCAAGATTAGCAAGTTGGAAAAAAACATGCAGAAAATCACTAATTAGAAATCCCCCCAATAAGGTTCCAAAAATAATTGAACCAATAATGAGACCTTCCATCCAACCATTTGCTGCTACCAACTTATCTGAGGGTAGTAGCTCAGTCAAAACTCCATATTTTGCAGGGGCATATAAGGCGGCACCTATGCCGACGATGCCATACCCCAATAATGGATGTACCCCAAAAAGCATCAGGCCGCACCCGCCAGCCTTTAGTACGTTAGAAATCAACATCACCTGGCCTTTCGGCCTGGAGTCCGCAAAAGCACCTACAAATGGGGCAAAAAGAACATAAGGTATTACAAAAGAAATCTTGAGTAAAGGGGATACCCAATCCGGCTCTTGCATTGAAACTAAAAGAGCAATGGATACTATGAGTAATGCGTTATCTGCTAGTGATGATAAAAACTGTGAGAAAGCTATCGTATAGAAAATACGATTCATTGCTTAATGAAAATTTCTCTTAAAACAGGCGATGAAGCCAGTTTATCTTTTGAGTTGGCATTGAGTATTAAATCGCGATAATTGTTTTCTAATTTTTTGGTCACTTGATCCCATGAAATTTCTAAGGTTGTTTGCCTTGCATGGGCTCTCAAATTTTCTAAATTAACATCATCTTTTATTAACTCAAGGCCTGCTGCGACGAATGAGTTAGCCTCATTTGGACTGGCTAAAAATCCATTGGTACCATGATCTATAAATTGCCGAGCTGCTGCATAGTCATATGCCAAAACAGCCAATCCACTAGCCATTGCTTCAATTGTTACGTTGCCAAATGTTTCACTTAGGCTAGAAAATAAAAAGATATCGCCGCTAGCATAATGGCTTGCAAGTGCCTCACCCCGCTGCACCCCAGTAAAAATACTATTAGGACAACTCAACTTTAAGGATCCTTTTTCAGGTCCATCGCCAACCCATACCATTTTCAGATTTGGATTAACTTGTGACATTGCTTTAAATGTTTCTACAGTGACTTGTAGATTTTTCTCTGAAGCAAGTCTACCGACACATAAGACCACTTTTTCATGGTCCTTAATTCCCCAATGATTTCGTAATTCTTGACAACGCTTTGATGGATTAAATAATTCAGTATCCACTCCTCGAGCCAGTACTTTGAGCCTCTCAAATCCATTACTGAGCAACTGATTTTTGAGCTCCTGAGTTGGCACCATTGTGAAGTTGCTATTGTTATGAAAGTATCGAAGATACCTTTGAATCGGATTTTTTAGGAGGCTCATTCCATAGTGGGCTGAATAAGCATCGAAATTTGTTCTGAAATCTGAACAAATAGGAATATTTAATTTTTTTGCCGCCTCCAGCGCTGACCAACCGAGAGGTCCTTCGGTAACAATATGGACAAGACTAGGCCTATCAGATGCCCATTGCTTTAACAGCATATTTTTTTGAGGTAGGCCCATCCTGAGCGAGCTGTAACCCGGTATAGGCATTCCTAATGTCAGTATTTCTTTGAAATGAGATTCATTTTTAGGTTTATCTTTTAAGCCCTGACGAGGCCGGACAAGTGTGATGTCATGCCCCATCTCCGCCAGGCCCTTAATGAATCGAGCAATCGTGCTGGCTACTCCATTAACCTCTGGAGGATATGTTTCCGTAACAATAGCAACCTTTACCGATACATTCGGCTTTAAGTCACTACTCTCTCCCAAGGTATTTGATGTCATTGACTATGAGTATTCTCGAAGAAAATAACAGTTTTATGACATTAAGAATTTTTTAAATGTCTTAAATTTGTCACAAATAAATTGTAAATATTGGTCATATTCATATTTTTGTAATGCAGCCCTTCAATATTCAGAGGATCCAAAATTGATTCAATTTCTTGAAACCCTAAAAAAACAGCGCTGGGATGATCATCGCTACTATCACCATAGCCGCATCAATCAATCGCTACACTTTGTCAGTGCTTTAAGTTTTTTAACCGCCTACTTTTTATTATTTACCGATCCTATTGCAGCTTCATTGCTAGCTTGGTTGGTTGCAATGACCACTCGTCAAAGCGGCCATTTCTTTTTTGAGCCAAAAGGATATGACGAGGTTAATAAAGCCACCCATGAGTACAAGGAAGAAATCAAAGTAGGCTACAACCTCAATAGAAAAATTGTTCTTTTATCCATCTGGGCAGCGATCCCAGTATTGGTGTATTTCAATCCTGTATTCTTGCAAAAATTTATCGCTTTTAATACCTTCACAAATACCGAAGGTTTTATTCGACAAACCGGCCTCTTATGGCTCTGGCTTGGTGTTGGTGGCGTGCTTTTCCGCACTTTCCACCTCTTTTTCATTCATGACGTTGAGGCTGCCTTGGCATGGATGACAAAAATTATCACTGATCCATTCCATGATGCAAAAATTTATGCGACGGCACCCTTGTATTTATTGCGCGGACAACTCATCGACCCTATGAACCACCTTGAACTCAACGAAGAAAACTTGGGCTCAATCAACTCCTAATGCAGATACATGTCGGATAGTATTTTTTCTAAATAGCATTTCTTTAATAATTTGACGCTTAATTGCTTTATTGCTTAGCCCATTTCCATTCCACCACCAAGCATCCTGCTTCATGGATTGGGCTGCGGCAATAAAGCGCTCTAGAACGGCTAGCATGTCTGCATCGCTATAGTTCAGACTGAAAATAAATCTTCCCGTTCCAATCCAACTTAGTGCTAGGCCTTGCTCTTTTAAGTAGTACTGAAACATCCAGTTGTAGCGACTTGGCTCCGTGAAATAGACGGTCCAAATACTAGACATATTCGCAACCCTTACTGGCAAATCCAATGAAATTAATTTTTCATTAAAGAGATTAGCGCGACGATTCCAAACTTCATCCAAATCTTCATACATTTTTTTGATAGCTGGAGTTTCAAGTTGCTCTAGGAATACTTGCATGGCACCCATCACATATGGATGTGAGTTAAAGGTTCCTCTAGCAAAACAAATGTCGGCTGGCTTTTCTTCCCTAAACCGCTTCATTAAATCACTTCGTCCGCACACTACACCAATCGGCAATCCACCACCTAAGGTTTTACCGTAAGTCACCATATCAGCCCGTACGCCAAAATATTCTTGAGCGCCGCCCTGAGCCAAACGAAATCCTACAAATACCTCATCAAAAATGAGAACAATTCCATTCTTTGTGCAAACTTCCCTTAATTCTTGGAGCCATTTGGTATAGGCAGCGCGATCATAATGTGCAGTACGCGAGCTATCTAATAGAGATGAATCGCCAGGCGCCCCTTTATTTGGATGCATAGCCTGCAGTGGATTCACTAATACGCAGGCAATATTTTTTCGATTACGCAGCACCCGCAGGGTATCTTGATCCATCTCCTTCAGTGTGTAGGTTTCCCTAGGAGGGAGTGGATTGCCTATGCCAGGCTGAACATCTTCCCACCAACCGTGATAGGCGCCATTAAAACGCACCACATGGCTACGCTTTGTATGGTAACGAGCCAAGCGCACCGCCTGCATTACAGCCTCTGTGCCAGACATATGAAAGGATATTTCATCCAATCCCGAAATGGCTGTCAAACGCTTTACATTGTCCGCAACAATGGGGTTATAAAACCCCAAAACAGGCCCCAGCTCAGAAACACGTTTAGCCCCTTCTTCAATGGCCTTTTTATAAAAGTCATATCCGAGAACATTGACACCATATGACCCAGTTAAGTCATAAAAGATATTGCCATCCAAATCAGTCAAGGTAACCCCGGATGAGGACTGCATAAAGCTACCGGATTTCAAATGCTCGCTAACAAAAGGGCTAAATTGAAAGGGTGCTCGATACCTACCTGTAAATTGCAGATCTGATATATTTTTGGACGCTTGATTTGTCAGGGCAACTGATTTTGCAAAACGCTCCTGATAGATATGCGATAGGCGCATAAAACCAGCTTCCCTTAAGGAGGCGATCTTGTCTGGCGCACCATCGACTTTAAAAAAAGAGTCTCGATTAAAGGAGTAAAAAGGAATTAAACGGGCTACCCTCTTAGCCATGCGTGAGTGGCCAGCTAAAGATGGATGTTTTGCCTTAGATAGCTGCAATCTCGTATAGACCTTCCGAACAATCCACACCCCAAACCCTGCTCCGAATATACTTAATGCAATCCAACTATTCATAAATACTCCAATTGTTCTTTCTTGACACTTTTACTTCATTTGTTTGACAAAATTATGTCAATGAAAAAGACCATCCAAAGCATTCTGTCCCAAGAAGACCTCAATTTTCTTCTGACTAATCGTATTCCCCGCAATACGCTGACTCGCTTTATTGGCTGGTTTAGTCAAATTGAAAACCCACTTATTGCTTATATCTCCATACAGGCTTGGAAATTCTTTTCTGCACTTGATCTATCTGAGGCCAAGAGTCAGCACTTTAAAAGTATGCACGCCTGCTTTACGCGTGAACTTAAGCCCAATGCAAGACCAATCAATCAAGACTTCAATAATCTAGTGAGCCCGTGCGATGCCCTGATAGGAGCATTCGGGAAAGTCAGCGACGGAAAAGTTTTTCAAGCTAAAGGCTTTCCTTACGCCTTAGAAGACCTGATACCCAACAAGAGATTGGCCAAGAGTTATGAGGGCTGTGAATATGTAACCTTGCGACTCACTTCAAGTATGTACCACCGCTTTCATGCTCCAACGGCAATGCGAATCAGAAAAATCACTTATATCTCTGGTGATACCTGGAATGTCAACCCAATTGCACTAAAGCGAGTTGAACGACTCTTTTGCAAGAACGAAAGAGCCGTAATTGAATGTGAAGTAGACCATCCAGATAAGGGAATTGAAAACACAACTCTGACGCTGGTGCCTGTCGCAGCCATTCTGGTTGCAAGCATTCGCATGCACTGCATTAATCTACTTTTACATCTTCGTTACAAAGGCCCTAATGAGATTGACTGCGATTTTGCTGTCGCTCGCGGTGAAGAATTAGGCTGGTTTCAGCACGGCTCAACCATTATTGTTTTCGCCCCTAAAAATTATTGCTTGCTACCAAACTTAAATCTGGGTGATCACATTCGTATGGGTGCAGCTTTATTTGAATACTCGCAAGATTAATAAGCTATTTACAGGCCAAACTCAGAGTATCGCGGCTGCGCTCCATCCCCTCAGCCATCATTTCGAAACCCTTCCGAATATTATTTCTCATAAAATATTCTATGATCACATTCGGAATTACAGAATCTGGCTCCATGATGCTGGTATATCTCACTAGCACACCCTTTTCATTGTTATGTAGTCGCCATGTCCCAGAATAGGCTTTGTTATCGCCCTTAATCTGTATAAAATTTAGACCCTGATTTGGTAGCTCCGTAAACTCCACTTCATAACGCAGTTGAATAGGGAATAATAAAACCCGCTCCTCAATGGACCTTTCTACAGTAACCTTATTACCATTCCTTCTGCGTACCTTAGACTCAACAATTCCTGGAGTCGTTTTTACGTCCTCATAATCTGTCAAAAAAGTATATGCCTCACACTGGCTAACTGGCGCTATGTAGCTAGCCTGCACCTTAAAAGCCGCTCCTACTTTTTCTACAAATACCTGCAAATCATAGGGAGTGGGCTCGGAGCTTGCATAACAAGATTGACCAGCCATTAACAAGCATAAAAGAAGCGCTCGCTTCAGAAAAGAACTACCTGGTCTGGATAATGCATTGGTAATACTCAATATTCTTCCTCAATATTGAGATCTAAAAATATAAGTGCCTCTGCATCGGCCAGCTCTGCGCACTCTACCCCATTCATTTGATCATCAAAAGAGAGTTGAGCAAAACGTTCAGCCGCTATGAAATTATTCTTCTGGTAATTATCTAAAGCCAACAATTGATTCCATGCTGCTTTTTGAAAATGCTCTGCAGCCATTCTTCTTAAATTAATAACCTTGTCATTTGAATTTTGATCTAGCATTTTTTCTCCTTCAATTAGGTATTGAACTTGAATAAGATGCTCTGCCTTTTATATGACATTTAGATGAATTTTTGCATTCACTTTTGTCATAATTGAGGCCTGTATATCAAACCTATATATGACAGTTTCACTATTTAAAATAATTAAAAAAATATTTAAGTGAGCGATAGATTTGTCATATTTATTCATCAAGAATACATATTACTTATGGGAGATGAAGAGCAACTGCTCCTTTCCGGTCTCCTCAGCTTGCTCTAACAGCCCATAGGTAACCACTTCTAATTTATTTAGGGAGAGCATTGATGACTACCTTTACTACCGAAGATCGCGAACTTGTTGAAAAAGAGCCTATTCCCTTTTATGGCTACTGCTATTTAACTGACCCATCTCCCAAGGATACTAATTCTCTTTTGCATCCAGTGCTTAAGAAAATTAAAGTGGAATACAGGGTTGATGACAGCAGTGAGGATTTAGAAGATTAGGCTTTAATGCGCTTTATTTTTCTTGCCTAATTTCTCAGGCTTGCCGTTGCCATACAAGCACCAGTATTGGATTTCGTCAATGAGGACCTCAACATCTTTCATCTTGAGATTTCTAAAGTCTTCTAGCCCAATAGATCCAGTTTCTCTTAATTTCTCGATAGCGTCTTTTAATGCACTCATATTGCTGTCTTTTTTGTTGAATTGAGTGATTAATTCTAATTTTAGGCGTTTTATTATCGCCGATGGATATAGCTTTGATCTTATTTCGAGCATTTTGGCGTTTTATGACCAAATGACTACAAATAATTCTTTTAGTCATGAACTTAAGCTCTTTTAATCTAAAAAGTTATTTTGCTGTCATGCAATATTCATCAATAAGGCACATACTACCTAAGTAGTATCCCTAGTATTTTTAACCAAAGGAGCCTTAAATGACACAATTATTGAGTCTCTTAAATCAAGTCTTTGGCAACCAGACCAAAAGCAATGATTTAGAGCAGTACATCAATAGCCGCAACCCTAATAGCCATCAGCAGGTAGAGCAACTTACTCGTGACTACCTGTATCACTACACCAATTCTAGGGGGCTATAAATCATGAAAAAACTAAAACGCCTGCTCATTAAAGCGGCTTTAGCTTGGGTTGAAGCTCGTAAAGCCTACGCCAGTCGCTATGTTAATCACCGCCTAGGTTCATGAGCTTAAATTTAGGAAAACACTAAATGAAGTTAACCGTCTTTCGTTACAAAGTCTGGGATCATCAAGATGATGATCATGTTCACGTTGCGCCTTACTATGCCATTCGAGAATATATCGAGCACCTAGAAGGCGCAACCGTGATTGAAGATGATCATTTGGAAGTAGATGAGTCTGATCTTGATGCACACGGACGAATTGCTGTAAGAGACGAAGGACAGTGAGTAAGCGTCGCTTAAATTGACGCTTTAATTCACCAGATCTTTAGGGCGAGTAATGGGCCTTAGACTCATTTGCGAATGTATAAAATCACATACTAGATTGTCAAATGGTACCGGATGGCCTGCATTTAAAACCTCAAAGGTATTCAAGCGAGGGATAAACGCCTTGATCTCCTGAACACGTTGCTCAGTGCATATCTTAGATTCCCCGCCATAGACCAATCCAACCTTGCCTTTAAAGCCCTCTAGTGCTTCATGAAAATTCATGCCCCACACATCGGCACGATATGAGAGGTCAAAATGCCCAGGAAGCTGTACATCAGCGATTGCTTTTACATCAACACTCAATTCTTTGGCAAGCTCTCGAACTTCTTTGAAGCCTAGCTCATTTTTCATAGACTTATAGAGGGTATACAAAGCAGTCCAATTCACCGTTAAAGCGATATCGTTTAGAACGATAGCGTTAATCTTTTTATCAAAAATCTTTGTCAGATACATTGCTAAGACTCCGCCCATACTGGTGCCCAGAATGGTGAGTCTTTGATGCGTCTTACCTCCAACCAATATAGCGCCTTGAATTAACTCGCTAACATCTGAGAGGTACAGGGACATCTTGTAGGCCCCATATTCATCAATATAGTCAGACTCGCCTCTGCCTGAAAAATCAACGCTAATGACTTTGTAATTTTCAAACTTTAAAAAATAATCATGAATTCCTAAAAAGGATCCCTTTGTCTCAAGTAAACCTGGCAGACATATTAAAATATTTTCTGCATTCACACCCCCAGAAACCGTATAAGCAATCTTCCGAGGATGCTGTTCATCTTGAATCTGAAAATATCGAGTCTCAGGTGCAATGTTAGCTAATACTATAAGGGGCACAGTCGGCGGATTGTCCTCATGAGGCACAAACTGTATTACAGGCTCGTATTTAAAATCAGAAATCTGTTGGCTATCTTGAGCAACAGCAGTAATAGGATGTTTATTAGATGGCTGAATCCACTTAATGACTTCAGCTTTAGCCCCCATCAGCACATTGAAAATCTTTTTCTTCATTCAATAGTACCTATTAGCAGTTATTGGGATTCATGGATCTCATCCTCTTGACTGTATAGAGTCTTGATGACAGAAATAATTAATATGCACCAGAATAGCAATCAAGCTAACTGACCCTAGATAAGCGTCGCTTAAATCGACGCTTGAGCACCACAGGGATGAGAAATTGGTTTGTCGTTTTAAACGACATTCCGAGTCAAGAGGAAATCTGGAAGACTTAGGGAAATGGTGCCAAACCGTGGCCAACACTAGAGATTCAATGGACCACTTCTAATGTTTTGAGAATTCTTGGTGGCCCGGGGCGGAATCGAACCAGGGCCGAGGATGTCTGATCCTAGAATCTCCAGCCCAAAGAGATGCCGTAAGCATTGATATTGACCTTATCGCTAGAGCCATCACTCCAGTAAACAGTCTTGTAGTTTTGTTGAGACACCTCAACCCTTGTAAATAGGTTTTTGGTCAACAAATACTCGGCGCCGATGCCGTAACTAGGCCCATTAATCCATTGATAGTAGCCAGGAGATGAATACTTAGATCAGGAGTAGCCAAGCTTGACATAGGCCATTAATTTTTCTGTAAATGCGTAACCCACTTTTCCGCCAGCTTCAATCGGATTATGGGCATCTGGATCTGTGCCAGAAGTATCTGTGGTGCCTAAATCGTATGAACCATACACTCCAATCAACCATTGATCATTGATTGCCCTATAAGCATCAGCGGTAATGCTAGGAACGCCGCTTCTACTGGTAGCTGAATCGCCCGGAGTAGATTTGTCTGTAATGGAATTTAATGAGTAATCAATTGACAAACCAAAACCTTCAAAGTTTTGTGATTGAGCAAAGGCCGCTGGACTTAATAGCATCCATAGCAAGATTGCCATCTTTTTCATTGCTTCCCTTTATTTTAGTATTTGCTAGATTCTATCAACGGGGAAATGAAAAAACCACCCTAAGGTGGTTTTGGTTGTGCTACCCGAGACATAGTTTACGTTTTATACCGGACACATACTTTACAGTTTTTGGCATAGGAGGGACCACTCTATGCCGTGGAATGAAAGTACGAAGATGGATGAAAAGCTTAAATTTGTGTCTCGTTATCTTGATGGCGAGAAGATTGCTACCCTGTGTCAGGAGTTCGGTATCTCTAGAGTGACTGGCCATAAGATCATTGATCGTTATAAAGACAGTGGTTTAGAAGCCTTTACGGATCGCAGTAGACGACCCTTTCGGCAAGCCAACCGCTTGCCCTTCCAGGTTGAGCAATTGATTGTGAACCTGAAAAAAGAGTTTCCAACCTGGGGCGCTCCTAAACTGCGCGACAGATTGCACACCCACTACCCGGAGTTAGCATTGCCCGCCAAAAGCACGGTGCATGCCGTTCTCGATCGCCATGGCTTAGTCAAAAAGAAACGCAGACGCCACCACCCCAAGCTCACGGGGACCAACTTATCGGATCTCAAAGAACCGAATGCTCTATGGTGCGTGGACTACAAAGGGGAGTTTATGCTGGGTAATAAGCAGTACTGTTACCCCTTAACCGTGACGGACTATGCCTCTCGCTTCCTCATTTGCTGTGAAGGCCTAGAGAGTACTCGCGAAGCGCAGGCTTTTACGGTCTTTGAGCAACTCTTCAAAGAGTATGGGCTGCCAGGCTCCATCCGCTCAGACAACGGTGTGCCGTTTGCCTGCGCTAATGCGCTCTATGGTTTAAGTAGTCTATCGGTGTGGTGGCTTCGTTTAGGCATTGGTATTGAGCGCATTAAGCCCGGCAATCCTCAGCAAAATGGTCGCCATGAACGCATGCATTTAACGCTCAAGCAAGCGACGACTAAACCCCCTGCCAAAACACTTTTGCAACAGCAAGATAAGTTCGAAGACTTTATCTATGAGTACAACTATGAGCGGCCCCATCAAGCCCTGGAGATGAAAAAACCGGCACAGCTCTATGTTCCTTCGACCCAAAAATACGAAGGACTGCCCGATGTGAGTTATCCCTTCCACGATAAGACAGTGACCGTGACTAACTGCGGACGCATCTGTTTAGATGGTAAGAAGATTCACTTTAGTACGGTGTTCGCTGGTCATGACGTAGGCTTACGGCAGGTCGAAGACGACGTGTGGTTAGTGAGCTTTATGGATTACGATATGGCTTACTTTGATATGGAGTCTTCTCGGGTACAAGCCTTAGAAAACCCATTTGGTCCCAAAGTATTGGGGATGTGATTGGTAAAGGTGTAAACCATGTGGTCGGTACCGGACGTAAAGCATGTGTCCGGTACGTACCTTTGCTTTTCTGGTGGGCCCACCAGGACTTGAACCTGGGACCAAAGGATTCCGGTTTGTGTTGCTTTCACAACTCCCTGGACTATGCCTTCATCATATTGATTGCTCAACTTAGATGGGTGCCGTCTAGTCTCTACACCTTCAACAGCACTTTCATACTGAAGCTTGGCTCGGCGTTAGCTTGTGCAGCTTTTGGCTACATTTAGCTTTCTCCGAATTTGACACCATCCCTTATGCAGTTTCCACGCATAAGGCACAACTTTCGCTATGAGTCCTCTGCTCTAACCAACTGAGCTATGGGCCCTAAATCGTTACATTTACTGCACACCTTTTGACGGGTGCTTTACTTCTTAAAACCACACTAAAACCGCATTTACTACACACCATGAAAAAAGCTCTGGTGTGTAAGCGGTGTGTAAGCAATTTTGACTACCTAATCGACCACTAACCTCTTGAATCTATTGAGGTCTTTGTTACAAGACCCCTAGGGCTTCTTTCTTATGAGAACAGACATCCAAAGAAAACCACTAGGATTTCAAGAGCTTACGCCCCCTAAATATCGGTGTGCGAGCTTTTATGTAATGAAATAAATAATCTTTTAAAAACTCGTATCTCACTCTTTGGTTTTCAAAATCACAGGAATTTTGGAGAACTGTTTAGCACTTCGCTGCTCCATGGAATTAACTAAGGCACAAGCGTTACTTAAAGTAACACTGAAAAATCCACCGTAAGGTGATTTGGGTGTCTCTCCTGCTTAATCTCATTCGCCTGTGATTTTCTTATCCCTTATTAATTGACCCCAAGTTGCCGATTCTTTTGCCATATATTTTGCAAGCTCCTCACGTGAAGTGGGCATTGGCGTCAGGCCATGATCATTCAACTGCTTGACCACATCGGGGGATTTCAATACTTTCACGATTTCGGTATTCCAACGGTCTAATACTGGAGCTGGCACCTTGGATGAAGCAACAAAGGCATACCAGTTAGTCGCATTAAATCCAGGATATCCCGATTCAGCAATAGTTGGAACTTTAGGGAGTGACTTTAGTCGTTGTGGACCAGTTACCGCTAGAGGAATGAGTTTGCCATTCTCAATGTAAGCTTGTGCCGTACTGTAAGTTGAAAAATAGGCGGCGACTCTTTCACCGAGTAAGTCCTGCATAGCTGGTGCTCCACCCTTATAAGGAACATGTACTGTATCAATACCCGCCATTTCATCTAACAACTCTCCAGCAAGATGCGAGGCTGATCCGGGGCCAGTAGAAGCATATTCTAATTTTTTAGGATTTTTCTTTGCGTAAGCAATGTACTCTGCAAAGGTTTTAATCCCTGTTCCCGAATTAACCACAAGAATATTTGGGAAATTAACGCCCATAGTGATTGGTGAAAGATCCTTAAAAGGATCATATGGCAGCTTCATCATATGGGGAGCAATGGTTAGCGGCCCAACTGAACCAAATAGGATGGTGCTGCCATCTGTAGGTCCATTAGCTGCAAACTGATGCGCAATATTTCCACCTGCACCGCCACGGTTATCCACAACCACATTTGCACCAATATTCTCACCGAGTTTTTTTGAGATGATCCGAGCAGCTGTATCTGCAGCCCCACCAGCTGCGAACCCAACTACCATAGTGATCGTCTTTTTAGGGGGAAACTCTTGAGAATTTGCTGAGTAACTAAGTAAGCTAAATACCAGAACCAGAAACACATTTAAAAGATTCTTATGATTCTTGGTGGCCATTTATATTATTCTCCACTTAAGCCAAGCTTGTTAGGCTGGCGTTTTTCAATTGCGTTCTTTAGAAGCGCTGCAAGCCTGTAGAATCCGTGGGCAAATTTCCCATAGGGCATAGTTAAAAAGAAACCCATTACAAAACCTAAATGAATAGCTAGCAATGAAGGCATTGCACTAGTATCTCGGTAAGCTAATAAAGCCAAACCTGAAGCGCTTATCAGAAATAGCAAGACGATAAATCCCCTATCCATTGGCTTTTGAGAAGCATCACCATGCTCCGCATTTCGCTTGAAATTTAGATACAACAAGCCTGCAGGTCCAACCAATAATCCAATACCGCCAAGCGTACCCAAAACTACTGGCAAGCTACTAAGGGCATAGGGGGCATGTAAATCTAGTAAATAGTGATACAAAGTTGCTAAGCTAGTGGCGGCAAAGCAAAGCATGAATCCGTAGAAAGTAAAATGATGAAACCGTTTGCGCCACAAAGTAAACGCATCGTCATCGTTATTACATCCCTCTCCATGACCGCCACCAAGATACTTCAAAGTTAATGCATCATGTGTCGCTTCAGCTACCGCGCCACCCGAATTAGTGCCCGGTGAAATCTCTCGCCAGAAATTCTGTAGGCCAATGAATAAGGCAAGAACTGAAAATCCAAAAACTACACCAAACATGATTGCTAAGGTATTGTGCGAGAAGATAGCGTAAAAATTTCCCTTAAGCGGACCAGAAGTTAAAGTTCCATTCACTACCAGCGTTAGCAGTAAAAATAGAATAAGTGAAAGGGATGTGGCCATCGCAACGGCCACCCCATTTGTTTTGTATAAGGAGCCAAAAGCTTTTGGCCATGCATAAGCAATGTATGTGTCCTTGCGAACTTGTGCCATTACTTTCGGAATATTTACTGCAAATTCATGTGGTGGAGCGTATTGGCAAGCATGCAAACATGCCCCACAGTTATGACAAAGATTTGCCATGAAGTTCACATCAGCAGGCAAAAACTCTATCCTTCTGGTCATAGCAGGAAATACCGCACAAAATCCCTCGCAGTATCGGCAAGAGTTGCAGATAGTCAGCATGCGAGCCGCCTCTACTTCTGGTGCATTTGAGCCCAAAGTACTCGCTTCCAAAATTAAGGAGTTAAGTTGCTGCATGAGAATGACCTTTTTGATGTAATGCTACTTTTGCTGCTTCGCTTCCTGCTATTCGGCCAAATACTGTACCAATAGCCATACCTATACCTGCTGCGTACCCTTTACCCAATACATTTCCAGCCATCATTTCCCCAGCTACAAATAAATTTTCACTCGGTTGATCCTGAAAACGCACTGCTGCTGTTTGATCCGTCTTTAAACCCAAATAGGTAAAGGTAATGCCAGGTCGGACTGCATAGCCATAGAAGGGGCCTTTATCAATAGGTAAAGCCCAATGTGTTTTGGGTGGCTCTAGACCCTCGGTGTGACAGTCATCCATGATCGTATGATCAAATGTTCCCACTCGGCACGCAGCGTTATAGGCACTTATCGTTTGCACTAAAGCGCCTGGATCTAATCCAAGCTTTTGCGCTAACTCTTCTAAGGCATTTGCTTTTTCGCCTGGAAATACTGGAGGCATAAAACGACCCAATACTTTTGAATCAATGATTGAATAGCCAATTTGACCGGGCTGCTGAGCAACCAATCTTCCCCAAAAAGCATAGCGCTTTGGCCAAAAGTCTTCGCCCTCATCGGAAAAACGCTGGGCATGTTTATTCACCACAATTCCAAATGAAACTGCATCGATGCGCGTACAAATACCGCCATCATATAAAGGCGCACGCGCATCAACCGCAACCATATGCGCCTGAGTTGGATCGCTTACAGAATCTGCACCGAGGTCTATTAGTTGCTTAAGCAAAACGCCTTTATTGTATTGGGTGCCCCGAATTAAAAAGTTATCGGCTGGGGACTCGCCATGCTCATTAACACCCCAAGCTTCTTTGAGCCACTCGCGATTAGACTCAAAACCTCCTGCCGCTAGAACACAAGTCTTTGCCTCAATTCGTTCATCGCCTACATAAGCCGCTAAGAATTTTCCATCTTTCACTTCTAATGCATCTACTGGAGAGTTGTATCGAATTAGAACACCCAACTTCTCAGCACTTCGGTAATAGGCATTTACTAAGGCTTTACCACCGCCCATAAAAAAGGCATTAGTACGCGATAGATTGAGAGTCCCAGATAAAGGTGGCTGGAAATGGACTCCATATCTTGTCATCCATTTACGACATTGAGAAGTGGAACGAATAACAAATCTTGCCAATTGTTCATCCGTCTTACCGCTAGTCACCTTGAGTACATCCTGCCAATATTCTTCTTCCGAATAGGACTCCAGCATGACATCTTCTGGTTGATCATGCATTGCACGAATATTACGGGTATGCGCTGAATTACCGCCACGCCATTCTTTTGGTGCAGCCTCCAAAATCAATACGGATGCTCCAACCTCTCTGGCCATTAGAGCGGCGCAAAGTGCAGCATTACCGCCGCCGATGACTAAAACATCTGGTTGACTATTCTTCACTTGGGAATTTATGCATGAGGGAGTTGTCCAATATAACTTTTAGCAAGTTTAGATCAATATAGTGATCTACTTCATCGCCGGGAGCGGTGCGGCAAAAAGAAAACGACTTAAGAATTTCTTCCTAAGTCGCTGATTTCATTGGTGGGCTCATCAGGACTTGAACCCTAACCAAAAGCACATTTAATGAATTAAATCCGGTAGATAGGGCTTTACTGATAGAGAGCTTGGAAAAACCTTATTTCTAGCGCTTATTAACCAAGTCCGTCACATAATGCAATCAGTTAGAAGTGGAATTCAATTCTGATTGCCGGGGTACTTCCAAGGGCACCATTAGGAGAATTTAGTGTCGGCGAACTATAAGCCGGATTACCAGCACTACCACTGTTGTAATTGCCAAATTTATTCAGCCAGTACTCATACTCAAAACCAATTTGCAACATGTCTCTTTTAAGGCCAAATGAAGGACTTAGGTCATACATAATGGCTGTATCCAAATGCGTTTCCGGTCCGGAAGGATTTCCACTCTCTAAATTACCTTTTGTGGCGATGTAATCCAGAAAACCTTTGAAAAGAAAACGGGATGTTCCAATCTCGAAAGGCACGCCCCAAACTAAGTTAAAGGATGGATGCAGCTTATAGTAGTACCGGCCATTTGGAATCGCTGTGGCAGGGTTGCAGGTACTAGCTGGCATGTTATTAGCATAGGCACAATTACTTGGGTGATTACTTTCCCAAAGAGCCAAAACACTTGCATTCAGGAATCCAGGCACATCCAGCATGATGGTGGGACCAACTACCAACATTCTCTTTTCTGATTGGTAAGCGTTATTTTTTGTATTCCAGTCAAATCCAGCGGTGGCACCAAAGTCACGCATCCAACCATATTGATAATTACCACCAAAAACTTTGCTGGCATAGACAACATTGCGGTAGACAAAATACGCTTCGGTTGCCCCCTGATTATGGTTACCCAATACAGGATCCCCACTCGTAGATTGCAATACGTCTAGATTGGCATAATTAGTGCCATATATATAGCTTCCAGAATATGAGAATGTGAGGATGTTTTTTGGAATCGCGTTGCCCTCATATGGCTCAGAATAATTAAAGCCATAGCGATACCCAATATAAAAATCATCCCAATCATCATCTGCTTTAGCGCAATTCGTGCCCGCCAATAAGAGCAATGATGTTAATAAATAAACCAACCTCTTACCAAAAAACACTTTAAGCCTCTATGAAACCAGGCGTGTTGAGAATAACCTCTTTAATAGCCGCATAGTAACGAACATACCCCACCCTATATTCTCTTTTTAGCTTCTTGGCGCAAAATACTCTTTGGCACCATGCAAGAAACATCATAAGCACCTTCTTTTGGGCGGCCAATACGGCAATCCATCACAAAGGTAGCCAATCTATAGGCGCGGTCTTCGGTGATGGAAAGATTTTTCGACATCTTCCCAATAGACTTCATGGATGCTTCCTTCATAGCGGCCATCAGATCCTTTGGATCACTTGCATAGCTTACCCAGAATTTTTTGTTATCTTCTTTTGGAATATCCAAAGCTTTTTTAGCATTAAGCTTCTTCGGAAGAATGCAATAAGTTCCCAAAACTTCATTGACCACTTCAGAAATTGGGCAATTCCAATTTTGGATCATTATTTTTTCTGCCTCAATTTTCGAGACTTTTCTAGAGCTCTCAATAAAGCGTGTTGTTTCAGTTTTAAGATTTTCTAAGGCTTGATTCAAATTTAAATCATAGCCAACCGTTACCCAAGACTTGGGGGTTTCAATTACTGGCCAAAACCCAAATTCTTTACGTTCATTCTTTTTAATCAATGTAATCGTTACATTAAGTTCTGAAAAAGCCGTTTCCAATGCATCTAAATCAACTTCTCCATTACCTTGTGCGGCGTGGGAGTCACCCGTCCAAATATAAGCGCCATCTATAAATACTGGAAGATAAGTAGTTGAACCTACCGTCATCTCCCGCAAATCCAAGTTACCCCCATACGCCCCAGGCTGCTTAGAGTCACAGCCAATTGTTCCCGCTAATGATCCCGGCATCTTTACGCACCAACCAGAATTTTGTGGTGATGGAGGATTTTTTTCGTTGAATGAATGAACGTTTGTATAGGGCAAAAGCTGCTCTTCTTTGGAGCGTGCAACAGCCAGAATTCCCGGAAAAGGGGCAAGAGGAACAACGATATTAGACTCAAACTGCATTTCCATTTTGTCATTATCTAAGTAATAACTATCAACCCTTGGTAGAAATTTATCGTAGAAAAGACCCGCCTTTGCTGCACTATTATTGGTTGCGTAACTACGCATACGAATCTTATTAATACGCACTGCCACAATATCGCCCTTTTGAGCTCCCTCAACAGCGATAGGTCCAGTCAAAGTGTGAGGACCTCGACCTGGAAACATTGGGTCTTCGTTAATAGAGTCGATTTGTGCCTCAGTAATTCCAGGAGCAACTTGACCACCGCCCGCTGGAAGCGTTTCAATAATGACCGTATCTCCAGATTTAATAGTTAATGCAGGTGGAACACCAGCATCAAAATATCCCCAGTTAGTTGTTGATGGCGTTGCAGGAAGAATATAAGTATTATTTTTACTATTCGAGAGCTGCCTTATTAGCATATTCGCCTGATTAGGCGGACCTTGAATAAAGATTGGCGCTGGAGTAATTGGTGTATATGGCCTTGAATACCCATCATTTGGGAAAGTCTGAGCAAAAGAATGAATAGAAAATAAAGTAAAAACTACTATGGCATTTTTATGAAATTTCATTGCTACCGCCCGATTTAATGTATTACTAATAATACACATCGAAAAGAGCCCCCAATCACCTGAAATTTCACTTTATTTAGAAGCAATTAAGGACTGGTTTACCCTAGGGATTGTTTATAAATTGATAGTCTTCATTTTTATTACCCCAAGCAATACTCCCAAATGACAAAACCCCCACCATTTCTGATGAGGGTTTTAGGTTAAAGCTTAGCTTACTTAATTACTGCGGATGAAACTAGCTGCTTAATCATGCGACGGTAATAAGGACGAATAGGACCTGGAACTTGGCTCATGACCACTACGGCTAATTGCTCTTTTGGATCAATCCAGAAGAAAGTGCCTGCCGCTCCAGCCCACATGTATTCACCAGGAGAGCCATCAACCGATGCCAGACCCTGTCCTTGGCGAACCATAAAGCCCAGACCAAAGGTGTAGCCATCAACACCCATCAGCAATTGACCAGGCGAAAGCGGAACGGTTGTTCTATTACCCAGCATATCTGATGCCATCAAATTAACAGTCATGGGCGACAAAATTCTTTGACCATTTAATTCGCCGCCGTTAAGCATCATGCTGGCAAAATTCATATAGTCGCCTGCAGTACCCGCTGCTCCTGCGCCACCAGAGTCGTTGCTTGGTTTGATGGTGACATCCAACAATTTAATTGGAGCCTTATTAAATGGGTCCGTAGCAAAAGGCTCAGCAATACGTGACTTCTTATCCGCAGGGACAGAAAATGCAGTGTCCTTCATCTGTAAAGGTGTAAATACACGATCCTGTAAAAATTCACCCAAACGCTTTCCAGAAACAACCTCAACCACACGACCCAATAAGTCTACCGACATCCCATATTCCCAATTAGTACCAGGCTGCGTACTTAAAGGCGCCTTTGCAATACCCTCAATCATTTCCTGCGGGGTTACACGACGTTGATCATAGTCAGTACCGCCAGTTACATAAAGACCAGCATCGGTATATGCCTTCTTAATATTGGGGTTAGAAGTAATTTCTGGGTAGCCAATTCCTGATGTGTGGCGTAAAAGATCCTGTACGGTGATTGGCTTTGCTGCAGGCACTAAGGAGTACTCCATATTGCCACTACTATCTTTTGTTCCTACGCTAACTTGCATATTGGCAAACTCAGGCATGAACTTAGAGATTGGATCAGCTAACTGCATCTTGCCTTCCTCCACCAAAATCATTGCTGCAACAGATGCTAGCGGCTTGGTCATTGAATAGATTCTAAAAATAGAATCTTTGCTCATAGGCTTATTGGTACTTTTATCTTGATAACCCACCACCTCTGAATAAATCAACCTTCCTTTGCGGTTGATCATGACTACCGCACCAGGAATATTGCCTTTATCTACCTCAGCCTGCAAAGAGGCCTTCACATTTTTTAATCTCGCAGATGACATACCAACATCCTCAGGCTTTGCTGTTGGAATGTTTTGTGCAATCGCTAAGTTGCTGATGAAAAAGCTTGCTGCAAGTAACTTATTAATAAGATTTTTTTGATATCGCATGTCGGTCTCCTTGTTGTATTAATTTCGAACAAGAATAGCATGTAGTATTTTTCAACCTCAGCATAAATTTAGTGCAGCGCACAAAAAATATCCGGTTACTAATTCAATGGGTAAACTAGTACTAACCCCAAACCCTCTGACGTGCTATATCGTAATAACGCGAAGAAAAAATATAAGGATGTTTCAGATATAGGAACCATTCAATTAAGTTAAAACTAAAAAAGGAGATTTAATGAAGATCAATGTTTATGCGGCACGTTTATTCATATCAATAGCAAGCGCTTTTATTGCACATTCCGCATTTTCCCAAAACTACCCAATAACACCCCTTTCAGAATCAGCTCTAAAAGCACCGCTCATTATTAACAAGCAGGGAAGTTTCTTTGTTGGGGGTCAAGACGTCACATCCGACACCCTATCAACCATGCCAGCCTTTGGCTCTAAAGGTACGATCACTTTAGATCAGATGTATGTGGCTTATCAAATTCCTGTTAAAGCCAAGTCGACCTCCGTCGTCCTAATACATGGCTGCTGCCTAACAGGTAAAACCTGGGAATCAACTCCAGACAATCGCATGGGATGGAATGAATACTTTATCCGCAGAGGCTTTCCAACCTATGTGATTGATCAAGTTGGACGTGGCCGCTCTGCAGTCAATGCGGCCTCGCAAATTAATGCAGTAAAAACCAATCAAGTGCCGCCTGAAAAATTACCAACTGTAATTGCTGCTAGCCATGAGGGTGCCTGGCAAATCTTTCGCTTTGGTGCTGAATATCCAAAGACGTTTGAGAGTCAAAGATTTCCAGTTGCCTCACAACAGGGGCTTTGGCAACAGATGGTAGCCGACTGGTACTATGGACTCGAGGAACCCAACGCTACACCAATAGCATTGTCAACGCTATCAAAAGAGCTCAAAAAAACTGTATTAATCAGCCATTCACAATCTGGTATTTTTCCATTTAATTCCGCAAAAATTAGCAACGACGGTATTGCCGGAATTATTTCAATTGAGCCAGCAGCATGCCCCTCAGCAGATTCTGATTTGACACCTTACTTAAGAATACCTTCGCTGATCATGTTTGGAGATTTTGTTGAACTATCAACTAGATGGGCCCCACGACTAAAAGCTTGCAGAGAATTTGTTACTAAGGTCAATGCGCAAGGCGGCAAAGCTGAATTACTCGTTCTGCCCGAAATTGGCATAAAAGGAAATACGCATATGTTAATGCAAGATGACAATTCAATTGAGCTAGCAGCATTACTGAGCACTTGGATTGAAAAACGTCTATCAATTAAATAATTTTCTCCCACACCATTCCCAAAAGGAATTCAAGTATTTAGAAATACATCATAGGTATAACTTAAAGTAACCATAAAAAATACCAACCCGAAGGTTGGTATTTTTTATTTCTGGTGGGCCCACCAGGACTTGAACCTGGGACCAAAGGATTCCGGTTTGTGTAGCTTTCACTACTCCCTGGACTATGCCTTCATCATATCGATTGCTCGACTTAGATGGGTGCCGTCTAGTCTCTACACGTTCAAAGTATTTCTACTAAGCTTCGCTCGGCGTTAGCTTGGATATTTCTACCTTTAGCTTTCTCCGAATTTGACACCATCCCTTATGCAGTTTCCACGCATAAGGCACAACTTTCGTTATGAGAGCAGACATCCAAGGTAGACCCTTATAAACAGGGGCTCTGCGGGTGGTCAGCGTCGGTGTGTAAGCAAATGTGTAAGCAAATTCATGCATTTAAAAGAACTACTGGCTCACTCTTTGGTTTTCAAAACCAAAGGAATTTTGGAGCAACCATCTAACACTTCGTTGCTCCAAAATGGATTTACCTACAAAGCCTTTAGATGCTGACTAATCCGATTTAATAGATCAGGAAAATTTGGCTGGCCTTTGTAATATAGGCTAGTTACTTTTTGATATTCTGATTCAAACAACTTTCGGTCTTCCGAATCACTCAGAAGAAAAGCTGGGTTTTGAGAAATGATTAAGTTATCGGACTTGGGAAAACGCTCTACCTTCCTAGTCTGATACCTATCAGTCTTAATAAATTCCAACACTGATGGATAATCTAATAAGCAATATACGTCGTAGTAATGCCTTAGGAAGTTCTTAGGAAATCCTTTGCCATCTTTGTATTGGCGATACTTCGTAGAGATGGTTTGCAGTTTTTCCACAAAAGTATATTCAGGCAAGTAACACAAGACATTTTTTGCTCTATTGTCATCAATGTCTTTGACGTACTTAATTGCATAATCGTATGCCCATGATGAAATATCTACCGGCTGATTGGGTGCCGTATCGTCAAATCCTAACTCTAATAAAACACCATCCTTTAAACCACCCAACGATGGCATTATTGATTGGTAATTTAAGCGGACCCCACCACTGCGCATTTTTTCTGAGTCATCAAATGCATGATCTCGTACAACATCTTGTATACCAAGAATCTTCAACTCACTGGCAACCCAATCGTAAAAAGCAGATCGAGATTTTATATGCGCTTCTTTATCTTGATTTTTGCCAGTCTTAACATCCATGCCTGCTGGCGGCTCAATGCGGATATCAATATCTTCGGAAAAGCGATGAATGAGCCCAAACCCCTTGGATAATGAAGTTCCGCCTTTCAATTCAAATGTAAATCCTTGTTGCTGCAATCCCCAAAGGCAATGCATGATCCAATAATCCTTTTCAACCAATGTGGGATCAATACCCATATTGTCTGATACAGTAGCAATCAGATCTTTGAAATCCTTATGTTCATGCAAAAGCACTAAGTACTCGCTCTCTGCGTATCACGCAACCAAGATGAAACCCGCTTCTTCGTTCTTCCTGCCCCATAAGCACTAACTGTTTTTTGCAATTTAGCAGTTTCAAACTTATTTAACTGCTTCTCTGCCTTAGCCAATACATCATCTTTATTCTCGGCAAGCGAATCTAGATTATTCAATAGATCCACCAATAAGAATTCTTTATCCAGCTTTTTTGGAAAGCGCGGTTTTACCCGAAATTCAAAACTTCTATTACCTAATTTAAAGACGCCATGGCGTTTATGGTTATACACCACAGTCTTGTTATAGAGCTGAGTTGTTCCCAAGCCCAGTGAGTTATAGCTATTAGGCGAGAGCAGCAAAAAGTCTTGGTCTTTTAGAAAAGCCTCTACTAAATCTTCGTCTTTTGGAGGCACTCTGCCAAAAGCGGAGGACTTAGGTGCGTAATACAGCCCTTGCGCCAGCTTTTCTAAATCACCCGCATCAACCAATTGTTTTAAATGACGGTCAACTGCATTGGAGTCACCTAAAAGATCCTCTCTTCTATAGACATGACCCCCCTTAAGGTGCGAGCGAAGTCTCCCCAATGCGCTATTGCACACTTCAGGCGATGTACTTAAGGATGGTTTTACTGGCTCTTTTTGCATGATTTTTTATTGAAATTTCATGCATATTAGCATAGGTAAGCGATCTTAACAAGCGTTACTTAAAGTAACGCTCTCGCGTAGATAAGACATCACTTAAATCCCTAGTCCTTCATATCTCCTAGTGGACGGTTGATACAACTCTGCAGGTTTTTTCATCTCTAGTGCTTGATGGGGCCGCTCAAAGTTGTACTCATAGATAAAGTCTTCAAACTTATCTTGCTGTTGTAATAAGGTTTTGGCTGGTGGTTTGGTTGTGGCTTGTTTGAGCGTTAAATGCATGCGTTCATGGCGGCCATTTTGCTGAGGATTGCCGGGCTTAATGCGCTCAATCCCAATCCCTAAGCGCAGCCACCACACCGACAAGCTACTCAAACCATAGAGCGCATTAGCGCAGGCAAAGGGTACGCCATTGTCTGAACGGATTGAGCCTGGCAAGCCATATTCTTTAAAGAGTTGTTCAAAGACGGTAAAGGCCTGCGCTTCACGAGTACTCTCTAAGCCCTCACAACAAATTAAAAAGCGCGAGGCATAGTCAGTGACTGTGAGCGGGTAGCAGTATTTGCGGTTACCCAGCATAAACTCCCCTTTGTAATCTACGCACCACAGGGCATTGGGGGTTTGAGTATTGCTTAATGCGGTACCTTCAAGCTTGCCATACCGGCGCCGTTTCTTTTTGACTAAACCATGGCGATCCAGAACTGCGTGCACCGTACTCTTGGCTGGCAAAACTAGCTCAGGATAGTGGGTGTGGATGCGGTCGCGTAGTTTAGGAGCGCCCCAGGTCGGGAACTCTTTTTTGAGATTAACAATCAATTGCTCGACTTGGAAGGGTAGCCGATTAGCTTGCCTAAAAGGCCTTCTTGATCGATCTGTGAAGGCTTCCAAACCACTGTCTTTATAGCGCTCAATGATCTTATGACCCGTCACCCGAGAAATGCCAAACTGGGCACACAGGGTTGAGATCTTCTCGCCATTCAGGTAACGAGATACAAACTTGAGCTTTTCATCCATCTTCGTACTTTCATTCCACGGCATAGAGTGGTCCCTCCTATGCCTAAAACTGTAAAGTATGTGTCCGGTATAAAACGTAAACTATGTCTCGAGTCGTACATAAGCCTCACTTCTGCGGGGCTTTTTTATTTGGGTTGGGAAGAATGTACAAATTGTAGGAGGTCGATGACTAATCTTTAGATCTGTTTAAGTATTACTTAAGGATACTGAAGACCGCGAGTGACTACTCCATGAGTGCGACTGATTTGGCTTGAATCTTTTCTTCTAGCTTGGCACTAGATAGATAACAAATCACCCCATTCGGTTTAGTGATTTGAAATTGATTGCCATCAAGAGCTCGGATATGATACTCACCATTACTTAGCGGTGTAAAGCCGGCATGATGATCATGCTTTCTTTTACGAGCCATAAGTCCTGCTAATACTTTTAATTTCATAGCTTGGTCATAGTCATTGAGCATTGGATTAAAAAGTTTATTTTTTGCTCGAAAAATGAGATAAAAAACTAATCTATTACCAAAGATTTGCTTTGACAATGTTATCTTCCAAAGCCTCTTTTAATTCTGCATCGCCCAAGGCTGGATTGATATGTTTTTGCATCACCACCTGAAACACTTCAATAATCAAAGAGCGTAGTTGTGCATTATTTTTTGGTTTTTGCTCATGAGCAAAGAGCTTGAGAATCTCATTCAATTGAGCGCTCTTGAGTTTGGGATAAATTGTATTGTTGATGCTAATGGCATACTCCAAAGATTCCATGATGCTTTTCTTTTGCAAAAGATTTGTGTTAAAGCTCTCACTTAAAGCTTTAAGCACCTGTTCATCATTTTTAGAAATCATCATCACCCCCTTGATATTGAGTTATTTAAAATTAACTTTAGCAAGCTTCAGAATCAAATATTGATCTCTTGTAGCTTTTTTGACCCTGGGATAGGCGGCTTTGGAGGAACTTGAGGAACTGGCTCCTTGCTCTTGGCCGCTTCAAATAAAGCGCGTTTGATTGCCTCAGCAGAGCCCGCTAAGCTATAGCTTGAGATTCCAAAAGTGCCAGCTTGCAATGGCACTGCAAAACTCACTATTCCGCTAGTCTTTAGAGTATTTAATACTGCGGTAAAGGGCTGCAGAATTTGAAATAAATTGCCCCCCACTTGAGTGCACTGCATGGAAATTGATGCGGCTGACCCGATACTACTCATGAGTACTGGAGAGATGCTGCCGGGCTGACACCGAAGTGCGTCATGCAGATAAAAAACACATTGATCACCGATGCAATAGAGCCCAAAAGAAGCATTTGCATTTGGGGCGGTATAGGCCTCTATAGAATTAAGGGTTTTTTGTACACGCCAGTCTTGATAAGCCGCAAGATCTTCTGCTTGGGCGCTAGAACAGTTCATCAAGACTACTAAAGAGCACATCAAGCTAATCATCAAAAAAGATAAGCACTGCATTACCCGCATATTCCGCAAAAACTGGTTATGTGGCGATGTATCACAGTGATGTTCTAAAGCACTCAAACTACTTACCTCTATTTTGCGAAGGATTAATTTCAATGGGAGTTGTACCCACTACTTGATTGCCCACTACCGTCTGAATCAAAATTTTGACGCTATCGACATTGGGTGGCACTTGAATGGCTGTAAAGGTATTAGTGTTGCTATCAAAACTCAACCAGCTTGGAAGGGGTGAACCATCAGCCAATTGGGCCTTAAACACATATCCTTTGGTCCCATCACCACCGGCATCTGTCGGTTTAGCAATGACTGCTTCAGGTACAGTAAAGCTAAAGCCGTTTGTGCTACCGCCACCACTGCTGCCACCTACTGATTGCAAAGTAATCGTACCGCTTGGAGTTTGCACCTGCACTGTGACGCCACTATCTGCACCAGTGAAAGATGAAGCAGAAGTAGAAGTGGAAGTTGAAGTTGAAGCAGAAGTCCCAGCTATTGGTGTACTAGATTGACTTGAACCAGTATTAGCAACGCTATTACCAACCACGTTGCTAGCTAGCGCTACCGGTCCAGACATTGCCACTTCAACACCAGTAGACATGACGCCGCCAAAAGAAGTTGGCATGTTAGATAAGGCACTAGCCAGAGCACCAGCATTGATGCTGCTGCCTAAGTTAGAAGTTCCAGAGTTAGCACTTGTAGAGCTGGTGCTCGTTCCAGCAGTCTCAGTGCTTGTGCCAGAGCTAGCGGTGCTTGAACCAGAAGATGATCCCCCAGAGCCAGAAGAAGAGCCCGAACTACCACCCACATAAACCGTTTGATAGTTTCCTGATCCCGGAAATCCAGTCACGCTTTGTCCACTAGCAACGGTTCCAGTGATTGTCAAACTGGCATTAGCCGGGGTAAAGCCACTACCCACACCAGTACCACTATTAAAAGTCACACTACCATCTTGCGACGTAAACGCTAAATTTTGATTAGTTTGCGTACTATCGCCCAGTGCAAATGCATTGGTGGTGTAAGTTTGACTACCGACAGTGGTGACATTGTTAGTAATAGTAACGGTGCCAACATAATTAGCAGGAGTATTGGCAATTGCGCTGTAGGCTGCGCCAGTACTGGTATCTTGCGTACCGGTATAAACCGTCAAACTAGCTAATGGCGCAGTACCACCAACAATGCCATTAAAGGTAATAGTTGGTGTATCGCTCGCGGTGGTGACTGCTTTAACAAATAAATTATGTGTACCGCTAGCGGCATCATTAACCGTACCGTTAAAGGTGATCGCTGGATCTTCCGATAACAAGACCCGAGTTGCACCATTACTACCGTTATCCCCTACCAATAAGGCGCCGTTATAGGTTTGAGTTGACCCAGTACTAATATCCGCGTTCAGATTAATCGTATTGGCAGTTACGGTTAAGCTCATCAGATTGTTGCTTGATTGGGATTGATAGCTACTATAGCTCGTTGGGCTATAGCTTTGAGTACCAGCATTATAAGTCTGGGTTGCAACACCGACTTGACCATTAAAGCTAACTTGCCCTGCAGCCGCGCTCAATATTAAGGATTGCGAAGCAGCACCAGCATTAAGGGTACTAGCAAAACTAATATTGCCTGCACTAGAACTTAAGGTAGTAGTGCCGCTGGTGTTATTGAGACTCACGGTACCGTTATAGCTTTGATTGCCTGTCGTCGTAATACCTGTCGTGAGGGTAACTGCGCCATTAATCGTTAGGCTTGGCAGCGTCACGCTAGTTGTTCCAAATGAACCACCAGAAGAAGTAAGCGCGCCAGTACCTAATGCACTGCTGCTACCGGCAACGAGACTAGAACCGGATGCCAAGTTAGTGCCTCCACTATAAGTATTGGTGCCAGTGAGGGTTAAAGCACCAGTACCCGATTGACTAATCGATCCTGTACCAGATACCGTATTGGCAAAAGAAGTAGCGGTCGATCCAGTAAAACTAAGCGTGCCGTTATCAGTAATCGCAGAAGTAGGCGTTAGGGCCGTTAAATTACCAGCGTCATACACCACAGTCTTGCCATTAGGAATAATGACGGTTGCCACATTGCTTAAGGTCGGAGTAGCACCGCCAGCCCAGTTAGCACTACTTGACCAGTTACCACCCGAAGTGCCTGTGTAAGTGACTGAGGCTAGCTGCGTGATAGTCCCTGTAGTGCTAATAGTGCCACTACCAGTCAGATAATAATTAGATGCATCAGTACCAGTTAATCCTGGAGAAATTGTGATCGCTTTACCAGTACCTACGTTAGCGTTCGTAAAATTACCCGAACCCGTTACGCTCACAGTGTCCCCTGTTTTAAAGGTGGTAGAAGAAGCGCTTAATGTCAAACCAGACACATTAGTCGTGCCATCATAGGTTTTACTCAACCCAGTCACCAAAATACTGCTTGGGTTAATGCCCAAGGAAGAGACTGTTAATGCCCCAGTAACCACAATCGAACTACTAAAGTTATCGCTCACAATCGTTTTATTAGTCGCGCTTAAGGTGTAAGAGTCCACTTTATAGTTACCAGAGCCGCTAGTAATAGAGCTTGCGCCAGAAGAAGAGACTGGGGTCAAGGTAAAGGTCGCGCTGCCACCAGAGCCATCACTCATCGTTACTACACTACCACTCACACTAGGCGTTAAGTTGTAAATCGTACTGTTGCCCGAGTTCAAATATCTTGCTGAAGTAATCGAGTAGGTAGGCGCAGTACCGTAAGTAGTTGAGGTATTACTCATAACCACAGCCAAGGTGTCTGCCGGCACAATCGTAAATACTCCAGAACGATAAGTAAACGTATAGTTACCGCCGTTAGCAGATAGCCCGGTAGCGTTTAGATCATAAGTGCCGGCAGTATTCACGATTGGTGTACTGCGCGAGATAGTAAGCCCAGTAGTATTGAGTACTGATGTACCCTGCCCAGCAACCCAGCCACTATAAGTTACGCCACCATAACCTGCTGGATCAGACTCAGTTACAAACTTTTGCGAAGATCCGGCGGTGACATAGAGGACTGCTGCATTAATCGTAGCTGCATTTTGGGTCGTACCAGAGCTAGCGTTATACGCACTCGTGATACTGTAGTTAGAGAGGGTCGCAGTTCCGGTAGGACCACTAATAGCGGTCACATAATTTGCGCCATTAGCTGAGACGTTAGCATTATTTAAAGTAGCGCTTGTTAAGCTAGTTAAGGTCTCACCATTGACTAAACCAGTTACGGTGATTGAGCTAGGCGTAATGACGGTGCTACCGCTATAGTTACCAGTCACGGTAATACCCAATGGCGCAGCGCTGAGCGTGACTACGTTTTGTGTTGAGGTACTTGCAGCGTTATACGCCGCAGTAATCACATAATTACTGATGTTGGCAGTTCCAGTTACGCCTGAAGCACTGGTCACATAATTACTGCCATTACTGGTCACATCTTTAGAATTTAAAGACACGCTAGTTAAACCTGTTAAGGTCTGACCACCTATTAATCCTACAGTCGATACGGAGTTCGGTGTCATCGAGTACAAGCCGTTATAAGTACCCGTCACCGAGATGCCTAATGGAGCGCCTGTTAAATTAGCGGTATTGGTTGTCGTGGTTCCCAAGGTGCCGTTATAGGCAGAGGTAATCGTATAGTTAGCGAGGTTCGCTGTACCTGTTTTGCTATTAATCGCAGTCACATAGTTCGCTCCATTACTAGAAACGTTGGCACTATTGATACTCACACTAGTAGGTACCAAAGTTTCGGTAGTGCCACTTACGGTAACTAATCCAGTAATCGTTGGAGTACCGGTAGGCGTAATGGTTGTCGAGCTTGAGTAGACACCATTAATCACAATACCCAGAGGTGCTTGATTAATAGTTGCCGTTACAGTACCACCAGTGAGTGTGTAATTAGTATTACTCAGCGTCAAACCATTACTAGCAAAGCTGGTATAGGTCGCAGCATTGGCGCTCGAGCTTGTTGCCGACCCACTGGTAATGGTAGGCATTGCATCACCGTTGTAACGGGTACCACTTAAAGTGTAGGTATTAGCATTGGTAAATCCAGTAGTGCCATTGTAGGTTTTAGAGATAGTCAGATCTAAGACTGCTGGGTTGACCGTATAAGCAACTGAACTAGCTGCTTCATTAAATACATAGTTAGTAGATAACAGACCACTGGCGTATTTGAGGTTATAAGTACCCGCATTTGAAGAGGATGTTGGTGCATTGGTAATAGTCGCTGTACCACTTAATCCAGTAGGCGATGCCGAGATCACTGATCCGGTGCCGGCACTATTGGTATTAAAAGTGTAGTTGATCGTTGGTGTTGCACCATAAGTGCTCGACTGGCCAGAAGTAACGATCACATAGGCTTGGGCTTGATTAACTGCATAAGATACAAAACTAGCTGCTTCATTAAATACATAGTTAGTAGATAACAGACCACTGGCGTATTTGAGGTTATAAGTACCCGCATTTGAAGAGGATGTTGGTGCATTGGTAATAGTCGCTGTACCACTTAATCCAGTA
>NZ_JACVOX010000004.1:182157-182595 GCF_018882215.1 Polynucleobacter sp. AP-Kaivos-20-H2
GAGGCGATGCCGAGATCACTGATCCGGTGCCGGCACTATTGGTATTAAAAGTGTAGTTGATCGTTGGTGTTGCACCATAGGTGCTGGACTGACCAGAAGTAACGATCACATAGGCTTGGGCTTGATTGACCGTCAGCGACCCCGTACTAGAGCCTGCTGATATGGCATAAAAGAGTGAACTCAAACCACTTAAATAAGTCACGGCCGTATATCCGCCGGCATTAGCCGAGGAGTTTAGTGAAACATTGGTTGTGCTGGTTGGCGAGTATGTACCTTTAAATAAGGCTGTACCTGTCGCATTGACAGTAGCGGTATCAGAAGAAAGGTATGAAGTACCGCTTCCATTGGCCTGCGTATTAAATGTGTAAGTGATCGTTGGTGCTGAGCCATATGTTGGCGTATCAGAAGAGCCAAAAATGACATATAGCGAAGGTATTG
>NZ_JACVOX010000005.1 GCF_018882215.1 Polynucleobacter sp. AP-Kaivos-20-H2
GAATATATCCACTACTACAACCATGACCGAATCAAAGAAAAGCTAAAGGGATTAAGTCCGGTTGATTACCGAACTCAATCCCTCGTGCTAACCTAACTAAACTGTCCAACTACTGGGGGTCAGTTCAAAACCGGCGGGATTATTTTTTGTCTTCTGGGTCTTTAAGGAGGTCGTAATGATTGGCTAAGAGCAACATGGCAATAGATGCGCAACCCATGGCAAAAAATTGCCATTGATGCAGCATCGCTGTGCCCACCACCGTCATTAAGACGGTCCAGCCGATTGCCATCTTGGCTTTTTTAGAGAGAGGTTTCATTTTAGGCATTAACTTTATTCAACATACGACGAAGTGTATCGTCCTTTACAACGTAATGTTGCCACAAGCCTGCTAAAACATGAATACCAATCAAAAAGTAGAGCGAGTTTCCCAGGAATTCATGGATCCCTTCAACTACTTTTTTCATCTCTGGATTGGGGGTGACCAGCTGAGGCCATACCAAGCCAAAGAAGTGGATTTCTTTGCCGCCATACTGAAAATACAGGATGCCGAAAATAGGCGATATCAAGAGCAGGGCATATAGCAGCCAATGCATTGCTTTGGCCAATGAAATGAATAAAGTCTTTGGGTTAGTGGGCTCAGGAACGTCATAAGTCAAACGGATGATGAGGCGAAGAGCCATAGCTATAAAAATGAGCTGTCCAATCACCCCATGCACCGTTTTGCAAAGCTCACGAGGTTCGCTTCCTTTAGGGAATTGTCCCTTAAGCTCAATCACTGCAAAAGCGGCAATAACCAGGAAGAAAACAAGCCAATGAAAGAAGATGGATGCAGGGTGGTATTTGGTTTTCGGCATTGCAAATGGACGTTAAGTGAATTCATCTCAAATGATAATGAATCTCGTTAACAATATTAATACCAGGGACTTTACCCTTTAAGGCGGTAATTCAGGTTTAGTTATTAAGCCTAACCTTGGCGCTGAGCTCATTTACTAAGCCACGCTTATCTATTTGTGAGAGTCTAAGAGCCTCAACTTCAAAATCTAATTGTCCAGGATGAAATTCCTCGTCATTCTGAAGGTGGATGACATAAGTCCACACCAGTTCACGCCCCCGGTTTTTAAAAACATCGACTACTCGTTTCATCTGGACCGCCTTTAAGGTGAAGCTTATTGATTGCCGATAGATGGATTGGTAATTTTCATCTGTTGGCTTAAATTATTTTTTAGTGCCACTAAGTTTCTCGCTTCAATCCGAATGATTCCACCTCTTGGGCTATCAATGTCAGCAATCAAAAAGAAAGATACCGCAATAACAAAAGGGAAGATCATGAATAGGCCGATGTTCTTCTCAAAATTCCGCGCGCCAAACCCAACCAATAGATTGGCGCAAATAGCGATTGCTGACATCAGCGCCCAGGCGGTAAGGGGGATGCGATTCCACCAAGCTGCTTGTACATAGCCTTGAGAATTTAAGACATCATTCATGCCGGAAGCTACTAAAGCCATGACTGGCGTAACTTGCGTTCTAACGACCGGAAGGATTTCATTCCAGAGGGCGGCTTGCAATTGATCTGTTTTATTGCGAATCTCCTCAATCTTTTCGGGGCTCTGCCTTGAGTAAAACAGAATGCGTTGATCTGTATATTGAAGTAAGAGGTCCTTGGTCGCCGCTGCAGCTTTTGGGGGCAGCAGATCAGCTCTTAAGAATTCGGTGCCAATGGCATTTGCCTCACCTTCCTCAAAGATCTCTCGCTGATCATGGCGATTGATGGCCATTGAGAAGGTAAAGCCAATAATTAAGGCGAGCAAGGTTAAGGTAGCCGTCTGAATAATGCCAAGATCTGCAGATGTCTCAGTATCTTTTGTATGGTAGCGACTCAGTGCGGCATATCCAAACCAAACAGAGAAGGCAAATGCTATAAGTGAGGCACCAAAGACGGCAAGAGGGTAGTTGAGGATGGGAAAAATTTAAAAGGTTCCTGGATACAAAATATCTTTAGTCACATTCTGAATATCGCGATGGCCTGTGAATGCCATGGTGATATCTAACTCATTGTGAATTAACTCTAAACACTTGGTGACACCAGCCTCACCCATGGCGCCTAAGCCATATAGGAAAGGGCGGCCAATCATCGTGCCGCGTGCACCCAAGGCCCAGGCTTTTAAAACATCTTGACCTGAACGAATGCCGCCATCCATCCATACTTCAATATCTTTACCAACGGCATCCACAATTCCGGGTAAAGCCTGAATGCTAGAAATCGCCCCATCTAATTGACGGCCGCCGTGATTAGAAACAATTAAAGCGTCGGCGCCGGAGTTTGCTGCTAAGCGCGCATCTCCTTCATCCAAGATGCCTTTGATAATCAGTTTTCCACCCCAGAGTTTTTTAATCCATTCCACATCACCCCAATTGAGACCCGGATCAAATTGTTCTGCAGTCCAAGAAGACAGTGAAGACATATTGCCGACACCAGTAGCATGACCAACAATATTGCGGAAGGTTCTGCGTGGCGTCATAGCCATACCCAAGCACCAGCGTGGCTTAGTTGCCATATTGATCATATTGGCAATCGTCAGCTTAGGAGGGGCGGAGAGACCATTCTTTAGATCCTTGTGACGTTGACCTAAGATTTGCAAATCCAGAGTCAAAACCAGTGCGGAACATTTGGCTGCTTTAGCGCGCTCAATCAAGCGCTCAATAAAGCCGCGGTCTTTCATAACGTAGAGTTGGAACCAAAATGGTTTTGTAGTGTGCTCCGCCACATCTTCAATTGAGCAAATACTCATAGTAGATAAGCAGAATGGCACGCCAAACTTTTCCGCAGCCTTAGCTGCCAAAATTTCACCGTCAGCATGCTGCATGCCAGTTAGGCCTGTAGGTGCCAGTGCCACTGGCATAGCAACTTCTTGGCCAATCATGGTTGTCTTAGTGGTGCGGTTAGTCATGTTGACGGCTACACGCTGACGCAATTTAATCTTTTGAAAATCGGATTCATTGGCGCGGTACGTTGACTCAGTCCACGATCCTGAGTCTGCATAGTCGTAGAACATCTTAGGGGTACGCTTTTGATGGAGGACCCTTAAGTCTTCTATATTGGTAATGATTGCCACAATGTATCCTTCTGTTTGATGCTATTTTGTTCAAGCAAAAGCTTAATTTAAGCTCTATCTTAGCAATACCGGGGATTTGTTTCTACAATGCTAGGGTATCCCTTGCTTGGGGACCTCAAATAACTACCTCCCCAATAAGCCCCCACATGCAACAACTGAATTTCGCCACCATTGCCTACTTGCTCACAGCTACCGCTTTATGGGCAGGCAATGCAATCGCTGGGCGAGTATTGGTTGGAAGCATCTCCCCAATCACCTTAAGCGCAGCCCGCTGGGGATTGGCTGCCTTACTGTTACTTCCTTTGGGTTGGCGTGTATTCATGCCGGGAAGTGCCTTATGGCAAAACAAGAAGCGTTTCCTCCTCTTGGGTTTATTCGGGGTGGGTAGCTACAACGTACTGTTATATCTCGCTCTTCAAACATCTACTGCTATTAACGTCACCTTGATCGGCGCTAGCATGCCCATCTGGATGCTATTCATTGGTGCAGTGTTTTATCAAGTAAAGCCCAGCATGTTGCAGATGATTGGCGCAGTAGTAAGCTTGCTGGGTGTTGGCATTGTGCTTACCCGTGGAGATCTAGCGGCCCTAATGTCTATGCAAATGGTGGTGGGCGATCTTTTAATTATGTTAGCCACTATCTTGTGGGCCTTTTATAGTTGGATGTTAAGTCGTCCAGGCACCAGCACAGAACGCCAATGGCCATGGGCTGAATTTTTAATGGCGCAAGTAACAGTGGGTCTGTTGTGGACGGGATTTTTTGATGGCTTTGAAATTGCAGCTGGTCATGCTTTTCTAGATCTCAATTGGTGGACCGCTTCTTTAATTGTCTTTGTCGCAATTGGCCCCTCCTTAATTGCTTATCGTTGCTGGGGTCTGGGCGTGAATGGAGCAGGGCCTACGGTTGCCGCTTTTTTTGCTAATTTCATACCCTTATTTACTGCGCTTTTATCGGCCGCTATGCTGGGTGAGCCTCCCCAACTATTTCATGGGCTCGCCTTCGGTCTAATTGTGGCGGGTATTGTTATTTCCTCGAAAAAGAGAAAGTAAAACTGCCAAAACTGGCAAAAACGCCCTTTTAAGCAGGGTTTTGAACCGGAGTCCCCAAAAAAGACTTAAATCGGTATCATTTAGGGCTAATCACAGAAATCCCTAGGAAATTACTATGCCAGGCTTACTTCCCAATGTTGATCCAGATGGTTTATTAGAGTTCTCGGTTGTTTATACCGACCGCTCCTTGAATCACATGTCTGAAGAGTTCAAGCGCGTGATGGTGGACATTTCGAGCGTCCTTAAGGATGCCTACAACGCTAGCTCTGCAGTCATCGTTCCCGGTAGTGGAACTTTTGGCATGGAAGCAGTGGCCCGCCAATTTGCCAACAATGAAAAATGCTTAGTCTTGCGTAATGGCTGGTTTAGCTATCGCTGGACGCAAATCTTTGATTTAGCCAACATCACTAAAGACGTTACGGTTATCAAAGGCCACCAGTTAGAAGACTCAACACAGGGCGTATTTGCACCAGCTCCAATCGAAGAAGTGGTTGCTTTCATCAAGAAAGAAAAACCAGCAGTGGTATTTGCGCCGCACGTGGAAACTTCTGCCGGCATCATTCTTCCAGATGATTACCTCAAAGCTGTCGGTGAAGCAGTACGTTCTGTAAATGGTTTATTTGTATTAGATTGCATTGCCTCTGGCGCAATGTGGGTTGATATGAAAGCTTGTAATGTCGACGTATTAATTACTGCACCTCAAAAGGGTTGGAGTAGCTCCCCATGCTGCGCATTGATCGCTCTTGGCGATCGTGCACGTGAGCGCATTGATACAACCCAAAGCAGCAGCTTTTCTATGGATCTCAAAAAGTGGCTTCAGATTATGGAGGCATATGAAAAGGGTGGACATGTGTATCACACCACTATGCCTACTGATGCCTTAAAGATTCTGCGTAATGTGATGAAAGAGACTCAGTCGCTTGGCTTCGCAGCGTTAAAGGAGAAGCAAATAGAGTTGGGTACAAAAGTACGCAACCTATTGGTTTCTCAAGGATATAGCTCAGTATCTGCTAAGGGCTTTCAGGCCCCTGGCGTGGTCGTAAGCTATACCAAAGATCCTGATATTCAGTCTGGTAAAAAGTTTATTGCTCTGGGTATGCAAACAGCTGCAGGCGTTCCTTTGCAGTGTGACGAGCGTGCAGATTTCCGCACCTTCCGTCTTGGATTGTTTGGTTTAGAGAAGTTGGCGAATGTTGATCGCACAGTTGGACAACTTGCTACCGCATTAGAAAAAATTACTGAGACTGAAGCGCAGCCTGCGTAATCAAGTAAAGTAGTTCAGTATTAAGAAATAAAGGCCATCATCTGATGGCCTTTATTACATTTTAGTGCGATAACCGCTTTTATCTAGCCAGGGGATTGGGAGTAGCTTCCCCGATCTTATGTAGGGTGTTGTTATCAACGTGATGAAATAACGCTACTTGATCTTTAATCTTCATCACCGTGTCTTGTTCATAAGACCAAGTGCCATCATCGTGAATTGAAACTTGAATATGAAATTCAACTGTTCTGAAGGCGTAATCTAAAAATGGATTGGATGAGATGCCTGCGCAGCGATCATCTTCCTTTGCATGCAATTCAAATTGCCTTGCATTTATAGCAGCATTACCAGAGGCCATCGTAATCATGCCCCGAGGAATGCTCAGTGTATGAATGATGTTGCCAGTTGCTGGCTCCCATAACCAATATCCTACTTGGTCGTGATAGGTCTTTACTTGATCGGGTTTAGTGATGTGGGTGTGGTATCTCAAACCATAAAACAGCTGAGGACCATTAGTTTGGGGGTCAATTGGCTGAAGCTCAATTCTTTCTACATAAGCTTGCTTCTTGGGCCCTTCTGCTTTGGGCTTTACGTCTAACCCACGAATACCTTCCCAAATCCCAGCCATGCCAGTCAAGGGCCCAAGCTGTTCTAGGGTATTGACGGAGTAGCCTTGGGGTTCGGTAAAAATGTCGTTTGGAAAATCACTCATCAGCAACCCTTAAAAAATGAAGCATTTTTCTCAAATTTTTGAGTATTATTAAATTATCCACAAACTATCTTGGAGAATTACATGATTTCTCGTATCGCGCGCTTGAGCCTGGCAACCCTGATTTCTGCTGCTATCGGTATCGCCCCTATCTCCGTGATGGCTGCTGATCCAGCTCCTGCAACTGCACCAGTAGCTGCACCTGCTGCCGCTCCAGTAGCCGCACCTGCCGCCACTCCGGCTGAGAAGTCTGCTGAGAAAAAAGCAAAGAAACAAGCAAAGAAAGAAAAGAAAGCTGAGAAAAAAGCAAAAAAGAAATCTAAAAAGAAGGCTAAAGCAGCAGCTGACGCCGCAGCTCAGTAATACACTTAAATGAGTCCCTCTTAGTTGAGGGGCTCTGCACCATCGAAGTCATCAGATCTTTTGGGGTCTGGTGACTTTTTTCTTTGCGCATCATTGCGTACTAACAACCACATTGCAGCCATCACCAAAGTCATGCCGCTAATTTGCGTCCAAGTGATTGGCTCCGCAAGAATGAGGTATCCCATGAAGATAGTGGAGACTGGGCCAAGTATTCCAGCTTGAGCTACGAGTGGAGATCCGATGCGATTGATGGCAATCATAATCAGCAGCATTGGAATAACGGTGCATAAGCTGGCATTCAGCAGGCTAAACCAATAAATGGGTAGAGGCTGTTCAAATATAGCTATTGGGTTATGGATGGTTGATTGCGCTATGCTCAAAAATGCCGAGGCTGAACTGGCATAGACAACTAAGCGCACGCTTCCAATACGCCTTACCATTTCTCCAGCACCAATCATGTAGGCCGCATAAGAGCAGGCGCTGCCGAACACGAGAGCCATGCCTAACCAGGCATCAATGCCGGTGGAACTCGCATCTTGAATAAAGACGATAAACACTCCAATGTAGCCAACGATGAGTGAGAACCACTGTACTTGAGATACGGGTTTCTTTAAAACAAAATAAGAGATTAATAAAACAATGGTTGGCGTGAGGTAAAGAACAATTCTCTCCAGGCCAACTGAGATGTATTGAAGTCCCAAGAAATCAATATAGCTTGATAAAAAGTAACCTAAAAATCCAAGAAAGAATAATTTTGCGCGATCAAGCCAAGTGATGGGGTCCATTGCCTTACGGCGGGACTCCCACCAGAATATTCCCCAGAACAAGGGAAGTGCCATGAGCATGCGTAAGGCTAGAAGCGTCTCCGCATTTGCACCATAACCAAAAGCGAGCTTGACCAAAATCGCTTTGCCAGAAAACAGCATGGAGCCTACTCCGGCCATCAAAATGCCATAGAGGTAACGTCGGTGATGATGTGCTGCGCTTACTGAATGCATAAGGATTTATAACATCTTATTGAGTAGCGCTCGCATTTCTAAAATAGTCTCGGAGGGTGTAAGGCCTATAGGACCAGTCCCTTTACTCACTAAGCTATCTGCTGCGCTAGCGTGTAATTCAACTGCAATCCCGGTGGCTTGCCAAAGATCTAGTTGATGCCGAATTCCTTGGGCAGTAATGGCAGCAATGCTGCCCGTCAGAATATCCCCCATGCCTCCAGTACCCATTCCAGGATTTCCGGCAAGACATTGAACTAGAGGGTGCTGTGGTGAGGCAAGCAGGGTATGTTGTCCTTTAAGAACCACAATCGATTGTGTGAGCTCGACCAATTGTTGAATGGCACGCACGCGATCTGATTGCACTTCTTCGGTTGTCATCTTCAAAAGTTTGGCTGCTTCACCAGGGTGAGGCGTGAGAACAGTCAATTCTGGAAGAGTGTGATTGCGCGCTTGTAGTTGTCCAAGTAACTCAGTGGATTCGCTGATTAAATTGAGAGCATCAGCATCAATCACCAATGGTATGTTTGGATATAAGAGTGACGCACGCAGACATTCAATCGCTAAAGCGGATTTGCCAAGACCTGGTCCAATAGCAATAACATCGGGCTGAGCGGTATTCAGTGCTTGATGAATATCGTCTGTCGCAAGGCGAATCATGAGCTCGGGGTGATCGACATCCCCACGCGCTGAAGCAGGATCTAATATTTCTAAGATAGTCCAGCCTGCGCCAAGATGAAGGCAGGCATTGCCCGCCAAAATTAGGGCGCCCGCCATTCCTGGAGCGCCGCCAATTAAAATGACTTTGCCTGCATTGCCTTTATGCTCTGCAGGCTCTCGTTTTAGGTGTACCACAAGAGGAAGGGTATTCAGTTGAGCAGGAACATTCATGAGTACAGTATCGTACTAAATTGCATGCATACACACTAATCTGCACTAACCCAATAGCTTTATTATTCAGCTACTTTTGCGCCTTGGATATTGTGACGTTTCATAGCGTCTGCCACAAACCCAGACTGCTTGAGTTCTGCGATGACATTGCTTAAATAGGTGTTTGTACTTTCATATCTAGGCCTAGCCTTCGGAATGCCAATCGCTTGATTAATCACCATGAAGCGCCCAGGTAGCATGCGCAGTCCCGCATAGCGCTTAGCATCACTTTCTAACTGCTGTTTGACGCCTGCTGCAACATTGCCTGTTCCCGACATGAAGTCATCAATCACTGCCTGTGAGCTAGCAGCTCGTAATAGGGCGGCATTCTTAATCTCACGTGTAAGGTAAAGATCATAGGCGCTGCCTTTGCCTACGACAATTTCATTGCCGGCAGCATCTACTTCATCGTTAGTCTTTAATGGAGAAGAGGCTTTCACCATATAGGCACCTTCAATTTGTATATAGGCTGGGGTATAGCTGATGTCTGCGCCCCGGACTGGATCAATCGCCACAAAGACTAAGTCAATTTCTCCAGTCTTCACTGCATCTACTGTTGCACCTGCCGACTTAAAGGGGATTAATTGCACGGGCAATGAAATGCGTTTTCCAATCTCATTGGCAATATCAATCGTCACTCCGTACAAGTTTTTTGAATTTGGATCTTCATTAGCAAGAACCGGATTTCCCAAATTAATGCCAACACGCAAAACACCAGTTGGGGCGAAAGAAGATAAGGTGGGCTGATCAATGGTTTTCATGGGCTTGGATGATTGACTAATAGCAAGATGCGATATGCACAAAAGCGTCAGAGATAGGAGTGAGGAAAATATCAGCTTCATTAAAAGATGGAGATAAAAAAACCGCGGCGGGCCGCGGTTTTATCAGTAAAAGAAGGAATTACTTCTTAGCGTCAGCCGCTGGAGCAGCGGCAGGTGCTGTTGGAGCAGCGGCAGGAGCATCTTTCTTAGCCTCTTCCATATGAGCCGCTTCTGCACCATGCTTTTCGCCGCCCATATCAACGTTGCCGTCGCCTTTGAGAAGTAAGTAGGCTGTGGCACCAATTAAGACTAGTACCATGATGATGATTGAACGGTTGCTCATTGCTTTTCCTTCGATTTAGTTGAAATTCTGGCAATATTAACTCGCCTTTAGTACCAGGTAAATCCCAACAATCCCTAGAAGCCATATTCTTCGAGAGAACTAGGTATTAACACTAAGTTAATACGCGGGTTAAGATTGATCTATACATGCCCTCAAAGGTTGCAATATGAGTCCGAAGCTCCCTATTAACAACTCACAGACTATTACTGAGTTTTTAAATCTTCACAAGAGCCAAATAGCAGAAGAAGATTCCGAGGATTCTTATAAGTTTGCTTTTGGTGACGAAGCCTTTTTAGCTCGCAGAGAGACTATGGGTATTCGCTTTGAGTTGGAGTTACTCAAGCCCGATGTGCTGCTTAAAGAGCACGGTATCGAGCATACGATTACCGTCTTTGGTTCGACTCGATTCATCAGTCATGCTGAAGCGCTGGCTCAAAAGGAAAAAGCAAAGACTCCAGAGGAGATTACAGAAGCGAACAAAGCACTTTTGCACAGTAAGTACTACGAGTCAGCCCGAGAGTTTGGGTCATTAGTGGCTCATTACAACGCTACTCAAGAGAATAACTTTAATAAACTCCATATTTGCACAGGTGGTGGCCCTGGAATTATGGAGGCCGCTAATCGAGGTGCATTTGAGGCGGGCGATAAAACTATCGGCTTTAATATCAGTCTACCTCGAGAGCAGCAACCCAATCTATATGTCAGCCCGGGCTTAAGTTTTCGCTTTCATTACTTCGCGCTACGCAAGATGCACTTTATGTTGCGCGCTAGAGCAATCGTAGCTTTTCCCGGGGGGTTCGGTTCCATTGATGAGTTATTCGAGGTGTTGACACTGATCCAGACTAAAAAAGTTGTTCCTATTCCGGTGATATTGGTGGGCAAGGACTACTGGAATGAGATGATTCGTTTTAAGCAGATGGTGGAATTTGGCGTCATTGATGAGGAGGATATGCAAACTATTCACTTTTCAGAGACTGCCCAGGAGGCTTGGCAGGTGATTCGGGATTGGTATCAATTGGGTTAACAAGCGCTCGCCTGTAAAATCACTCCTATGAATCCTTCGCAAACTAGCATCGCTACATCACTAGATCTTCCAGGCTATCTTTTGGGTGCCGCCATGCTCCTGTTGATCATGGTTTTTCATGGGGTAGCGTTACTGCAGATTGCCAAGCGCTATGAAGTGAAAACTTTTCTGTATTTGGCAGAGAAAAAATACTCTGCTGTGGCTCTCTGTTTTTACGTGAGCGTCTTCTGTTTGTTCTTAACCCATATCGCTGAAATACTGATTTGGGGTATTGCTTTGTATGTATTCAAGTTACTACCCGCTCTGGGACAAAGTATTTTATTTAGCGGCAGTACCTATACGGCAATGGGATTTATGGAGGACATTCTTCCCGATGGCTGGAAGATGCTGGCAGTGATCATCGCTTTTTCTGGAATGTTTTCCTTTGCATGGACTGCATCAGTCATGATCTCCATGACCAAGAACTTCCGCCAAGCCTATACCAAGCTCCATATGAGAAAACTTAACATCTCATCTGACATCATTGATCGTTTTGAGTAATCGATGAGTAAAACTTGGGATGCCATCATTATCGGTGGCGGGGCAGCTGGCCTATTTTGCGCAGGAGTTGCTGGTCAGTTAGGAAAAAAGGTACTTGTACTGGATCATGCTGAGGTTTTAGGCGAAAAGATTCGTATAAGTGGTGGTGGCCGTTGCAACTTTACCAATCTCCATAGTAGTCCGGCCAACTTCTTATCTCTCAATCAGCATTTTGTGAAAAGTGCACTCGCTAGATACCCCTCAACAGAATTTATCAAGCTGGTGACATCTCATGGCATTAATTATCATGAGAAACACCAAGGCCAATTATTTTGCGATGATTCTGCCAAACATATCATTGAGCTATTGTTTGCAGAGTGCGCCAAAGGAAATGTGACCATACGTCATCCAGTCTCCGTGCAATCAATTGAGCAAGAGGATGATCGATGGCTCATCCAAACGAATGCTAGCACCGAAAAAACCAAGTCAGTAGTCATGGCAACGGGTGGTTTACCAGTGCCCGCCATTGGAGCTACCGCTTATTCCTTGGATGTTGCAAAGCAGTTTGGATTAAATGTGGTTGATCCTAGGCCCGCTTTAGTGCCGCTCTCATTTACCGCAGATAACTTCGGCGATCTCAGTGAGTTGGCCGGTCTAGCTGTACCAGTTAGAATTGCCTCCGGCTCTAAGGGCCATCGATATGGTGCCTGTAGATTCAATGAGGATTTGCTGCTAACTCACAAAGGCTTATCAGGTCCTGCGGTTCTTCAAGCAAGCAGTTATTGGGAAGAGGGCGAACCTATTCACATCGATTGGCTTGGCGCAATTGAGCGTCCTGGAGGATTTAATTGTGATGAACTCTTTAACAATGAAGAGAATCGCTTAAAGCTTACCGAAACTATTTTGGCTTCTGTGCTTCCTCAGCGCTTAGCTAAAGCATTTGCAGAGCAGCGCAATCTAATGGGTCGCAAATGGGCCGAAGTCTCTAAAAAAGATCGTCAAGCCCTTAAGGAGCTGCTAACGAACTGGTCTGTAAAGCCGGCAGGTACCTTAGGTTGGAAAAAAGCAGAGGTGATGTTGGGCGGGGTAGATACCAAAGAGCTCGACGGACAAACGATGATGTCGCGCAAGCATCCAGGGTTATTCTTCATTGGTGAGTGTGTCGATGTCACCGGTCATTTAGGCGGCCATAATTTCCAATGGGCATGGGCCAGCGGCTATGCTTGTGCGCAATCCCTATAAATTTCTCATCACACCAGGACTCACTTCGACAGTTTTTTCTTTTCACGTGAGCGGATATTTAAAAGCTCAACCGATAAAGAAAATGCCATAGCAACATAGACATAACCTTTAGGAATGTGAACGCCCATTCCTTCTGCGATCAGTACTATGCCTACAACCGTTAGAAACGATAAGGCCAATACTTTGATAGAGGGATGGCGCTGAACAAAATCCCCAATAGGCTTAGCGGCAATGAGCATGATGAGGACTGAAGCAAGGACTGCTGCGATCATCACGCTAATTTGATCCACCATACCCACTGCCGTAATGACGCTATCCAGAGAAAAAATAATATCTAGTAAGCCAATCTGTAGCACAGAGCCAATAAATAAAGAGAGCATTGACTTGGCGCGGCCTTTTCCTTGGGGGTCAATTTGTTCATCGCTATGCTCACCCACCTCAACTTCAATATAAATTTCTTTCGAAGCCTTCCAGATTAGGAAGAATCCGCCAAGCAATAAGATTAAATCTCTACCGCTAATCAGGTGGTCGGAGATGCTGAAGAGGGGGCTGGTAAGACCCATTACCCACGATAGACTTAGCAATAGAAGAATGCGAGTGACAAGCGCAAACAAAAGACCGAAGCGGCGAACCTTCTCCCGAATTTCAGAAGGGAGTCTGTTGGCAATAACGCTAATAAAAATGATGTTATCAATGCCGAGAATAATCTCAAGGGCAGAGAGCGTTAGAAAGGCAATCCAAGCATTGGGATCACTCAGGAGCTGCATTGTGCTTTCGATCATTTTCTACTTTACTAATGTAACTATTGATCAGAGTTTAGCGAATAACGATAAACATCCATCCCAGTTTAATGACCACATCATTAGTTGGGTTGATTCCTCATCCAATCCGCAGTGTTCAGAAAAGACTCTTCAAGTTGTTTCGCGGTATCACCGGTTATTCCGCACTCTTCCATAGCCTTATACATGCAGGCTAACCATTGATCTCGCTCTTTTAAACCAATCTTGAATGGCAGATGTCGAGCCCTTAGCATGGGATGACCATATTTGGGTGAGTAGATATCAGGACCGCCCATCCAGCCGGTGAGGAAAAATTTCAACTTTTCTCTAGATCCTGAAAGATCTTGGGGGTGCATAGACCGTAGATCCCCAAAATGGGGTTCTAGGACCATTAAATCGTAAAAACGGTCTACTAATGCCTCAATTTGGTCTATGCCGCCTATAGACTCATAAATGGCTATTTTTTTCACTCATTTTGTCATTTTAATGCGGTAAATTCGGGGAATTGGCAGTTCGTCTATTTCGGTATAGAGTTAAATGCTAAAGCTTTATTAACCCTTGTTTATAGGAGCGTAAAAATGGATGCACAAGAACTTCAAAAGTGGCAACGTGAAAAAGCCAAAGAATTATTTGATTACTCGCATACTTTGCTTGAGGCAGCAAAAAAATTAAGTGAGCATCATATGGCTGAGATTGAGTGGGGCATGAAAAATGCTTTGGACAGCGCTAAATCCGCTGCCAAAAATGATTTAGGCAAATTAAAAGATTTGCAGGAAGAGGCTACCAAAGAAACTGCGAAACGTGCGGCTGCATACCAAAAGAAGGTAAAAGCAGTTTTAAAAGAGCTCGGTGAAGGCGCTGCCGATGAAACTGAGAAGCATCTTGAAAAGGTTCGTAGCTCTTTGGTAACTTGGCTTGAGGACGCTGAAAATAAAATCCCAGCGCATGCTGACAAGCTATCTAAGGTAGTTCATGAAATGTCAACGACCGGTCAGAATATGTTTAAAGAAGGGCGCCGCATTGTGAACCAAGTGGCCGAGACTGCCGAAAAGAATATTGATGACCTGGTTAAAAAATCTGGGGGTAAGAAGAAGGCTGATGAATAGCCCTGATTAAACCAAGGAAAAACAAAACCGCCTCAGAACAGGGGCGGTTTTTTATTTCCAGCCTTGTAGCCATAGCTCGCTATTGGTGAGATCACGCCAAGCAATTTGCGTAGTTTGCTTCGAGTAGACCGCCTCAATTTCGACGAACTCAATTTTCTCGTTTGGTGGTTCTGGCAGGATTACTTTGCTCACCAAGAAATGTTTTTGTTTAGCAATCGGTTTAACTGCCGTCCATTTAGTAAGGAGTAATTTCTTGGGGCTGAGTCGATTCATCGGTAATACATTCTCATTCTTTTTATAAGGCAGTGCACTGGAATTCTTGACCATTGATCAAAAGCAATCCTGAGGAGGGAGAAAATACAGTCTTCGATTGATTGGTTTGACCTGAACATTTTTCATCAAAGTAGCTTTGGGTACCCAAACTACCGCAATAATCCAGTACCGCCCCCTTAAATTCCATTTGGGCCTTTCGGAGCACCATGGAAATTTTAGACTCGGAAGGGGAACTACAACTCCAAGTGGTGTATGTCTCTCGACCGCAGGCACTCAGCCCGAGAAGGATCGCAAGGTAGAAGGCTAGGCGAATTTGGGGAAGGATTCTCAAGGATTGCACCCCTAGAGGATAGCGATATTTCCAATATTTCGCCTAAGAAACAGGTTTGGTATTAATATTTACGGCAGATTGTTTAATAAACAACGCATTGGTCTTGATAAGACATTTAAAACAAAATATTGAAGGAGACGCTGTGGATACAAATCGGAGAGATGCGCTTAAATTAGGTGCGTCTGCTGCTATTAGCGGTATGTTTATTTCTAATGCAATTGCTGCTACTGATGGTCAGTCGCCGATTGTGGTGGAGCCATTGACTGGTAAAGCGGGTCTTAGGATTGCCAACTATTTACCTAAAATGGGCGCTACCTCAAGATTGGGTTTGGTTACCAATGACGGTATGGTAGTTGATATCCCTGCAGAAGCGGCTCGTCAAAAAGTACAGCTCTCATTTGATCCTACTTCAATGATTTCATTGGCTGCCTCTGGCAACAAAGGCTTGCTGGAGTTGGCTACATTATTTAAAGGTCGCGGAAGTAATTTAGCGAATGTGAATAATGTGATCTTGCTATCACCTATTCCTAAGCCGCAAAGCAATATTTATTGTGTGGGCTGGAATTACTTAGACCATTTTGAAGAGGGCCTCAAGCATCGTGCTGATACTGCTGTAAAAGAGTATCCAAAGGTTCCCGTGCTTTTTACTAAAGGCACGCAAACCATGAATGGCCCGTTCGACAACATTCCTTATGATGCCGGCATCTCCACCATGATTGACTGGGAGGCTGAGCTAGCATTAGTGATTGGTAAAAAGGGTAAGAATATTTCCGAAGAAAATGCGATGGATTATGTCTTTGGCTATTCTGCCTACAACGACACTACGGCGCGTGATATTCAGCAAAAACGTCAGTCTGGCCAATGGTTTAAAGGCAAGAGCATAGATGGTCACGGACCAATGGGTCCTTGGGTTGTTACAGCAGGTGGCGTTAATTTGGATGACACTCGCATTATTTGCCGTGTGAATGGTGTCGAAAAGCAAAACGCTAGTTACAAGCAAATGTACTTCAAGATCCCAGCAATTATTGCTGAGCTATCACGTGGCTTAACTTTGCTGCCTGGTGACATTATTGCAACTGGTACACCTTCCGGTGTTGGTGCGGGTAGGACGCCTCAGGAGTTCATGAAGCCAGGTGATGTTATGGAAACAAACATTACCGGCATTGGCATCATCCGCAACAAGATTGCCTAACTGTTCAACTCAGCAAGCTTTTAGAACAACAGCAAGGACCTAGAGAACCCAGAAGTGGTGGGTTCCGTCCTTGCCCAGTTGTTCCACTAAACCAAACTCCCAATCAAGATAGGCCTGCATAGCTGCAGGATCCACGCTAGTACCTTCATACGGGCGCTTATAGCGATCTAGTGGAGGAGAGGCTAAATGACTCGGGCCTTTCTCTAGGTCTAATCCTGCCTTTACCCAAGCAGCATTGCCGCCTTCTAAAACGAGCACCTCCGCTTCGGTTAAGAGTTGCAATTCCTGAGCAGCAAAAAGACTTAACTCAGTAGGGGTGCTGGTAACGACATAGCGGTCTACCTGAGGAATCTTTTTCATTGCTTCGGTAAGTTGAGAGCGGAGTGCATACCAGCTACCAGGAATGTGCCCTTTCACGTAGTTGGCATGTGTGCTGAAATCGATCGCAATCGTATTGCTGTCGCTCTTAAGCCAATGAGATGCTGTCACTGCATCAACACTCTCTATTGTTGGAAGATCAGGAAGGGGCGCCTTCCAGATTCCTTTTTCAGTGAGGTCAGAGGTATTGACTCCATCGAGAACATAAATATCCCACGCCATTTGCGCCAACCAAGATGCGGGCATATTGGCGCGTACACCAGCACCACTGGGGTCTACCAAAACTACCCGTGCACCACGAACCGGGGCAACCATCTCAGTTTCTTGTACAAGCTGTCCTCCCGGCACTGATCTAAAGCCGGGTAGATGACCTGCTTCATACTCTTCGGGAGTGCGCGTATCAAAAAAGTAAGTAGTTCGATCAGATTGTTCTTTCCATGTCTGTACATCGCCCAGGCTAGCGCGCTTAACGCCGGCTCGATCAGCAACACTGCGAGCGCGGACTGCCGCTGCATTTCTTGTATCTTCGCTCACCTCCTGAAATTTTCTGCTTTGCCCCTTATCCAAGTCTTGGCCAGCAAGTGTCCAGCCAATTGTGCCGTTACGTAGCGCATTGACTTCGTTTGGTATGCCAGCATTAATCAGTGACTGCGTGCCAATAATGCTGCGAGTTCTGCCTGCGCAGTTCACAATGATCTTCGTCTTTGGGTTCGGTGCTAATTCTGGGAGGCGCAGAACGAGCTCTGCCCCTGGAACACTGATGCCTGTTGGAATGCTCATCGTGTTGTATTCATCAAAACGGCGTACGTCCACAATAACGACATCTTCCTTGTTATCGATTAATTGTTTTACTTCTTGCGCTGATAAAGAGGGGGTATGAACTTTAGATTCTACAAACTCGCCAAATGACTTGCTGGGAACATTGACATCTTTAAATACTTCACCGCCAGTTGCTTTCCAACCTTGAATACCTCCCTCAAAAACTGATACATCGGTGTATCCAAGATTGATTAAACGTTGCGCAGCTAATTGAGCAAAACCTTCACCATCATCAAGGGTGACGATGGGTACGTTTTTCTTTGGTAGCTTTGCGTAAGCATCAATCTCGATTCTGGAAAGAGGCAGGTTTGCAGCAAAGAGGGGGTGCTCTTGCGCATGAGGATCTTCCTCACGCACATCTAAGAATGCAATCTCTTCTTTATTGAGAAGTTTGTTACGAACGAATGAATGATTTTTAGTTTGAATAGTCATGCTGTCTCTCTGATTTTTTATGGAGTCATTATCTTTTAATCTGGCCCTGGACTGAATTATTGGGTGCAGAATGTATTAGCCGGAGACTGCCTATAGACCAGCCCAGAGGTAGGCACAGCGCTCATTTTTGGGTAAGTGGAGAACCCGATGGGCCGGTAGATGGGCAATAAAGGCGATTTTCCGGGGATTTTTTATCCTTTTTGGGCATTTTTGGTTCAACCAGGATATTTTGAATTAACACTCAAATATAAGAGTTATCCCTGATTTAGGGGGCGATTTTCTATGGTTTTTATGGGGATATACTGACTTCGCTGTCAGTATAAATATTCATTTGTTAATAGGAGACGAGATGTCACAACACGATACATTGTTGGCTGCTTTTGAAACTTACAAAGCTGAAAACGAAAAATTCATTGAAAAAGGTATTAAGGCATCTGCTGCTCGCGCACGTAAGGCCTTGCAAGAAATTGCTGGTGCCTGCAAAGAGCGCCGCAAAGAAATCACTGCTGCTAAAGAGGCGATGGAAGCTAAGAAGTAATTCTCACTCCAGACTGATTGATAAGCCTAGCTTTTAGGAGCTAGGCTTTTTTATTGGCATAGTGCGAACTACAAATTATCTTAGGTGACAACGCTAAACAAGGTTAGCTTCATTGCCTTACTTCGAATAGGTACTAGCGCTTGATATTCAGGACTGTTAGCCCAGGTATGAGCATCCTGTACTTCAGGAAATTCGAGCTCCACAAAAGTGCTGAAGGGTGGAGCCTGTAACTCATTCCAAAATAGTTCCACAACTGATCCGCGGTTTTTAATGACGCCTTGGTAAAGTTCAACAGTTTTACTTACCTGACTTCTATATTCTTCAAATGCGGCTTGATCGCTCAACTCCATTAATCCAATGACTTTGATCATCATGACTCCTTATGCAGATTGCTTTATGTCAAGAGTGTATAACCACGCTATAGTTGGATTATGAATAAAGAGCAATTTCAAGTGCTGCTTCAGCGGGAAGGATTTCCTGACCCAGTAGAGGTTCAGCAAGCCCCTAACGGACGGCTTGGTCAGCATGAGCATCCCTTTGAAGTAAAGGCGCTAGTGATTGAAGGCAGTATCGATATCACCATTCATGGAAAGAGCAGGACCTATCAGGCTGGTGATGTATTTGAGTTGGGATGGAAAGAGGTGCATTCTGAGTCGTATGGATCTGAGGGGGTGAAATATCTCGCCTCTAGAAAACAATAAACAATATTCAGAAATTGAGGGCGATATGAAAATCGGATTTATTGGACTTGGCAATATGGGCTTACCAATGGCCCTGAACTTATTAAAAGCTGGACACCAGGTAACTGGATTTGATTTGGTAAAGATTCAGCTTGATGCCTTTGCAGCTGCAGGAGGCGCCATTGCAGCAAATGCGCATGACACTGCAAAAGATGCCGATGTATTGATTAGCATGCTGCCTGCTTCTCGTCATGTAGAGGGCTTATATCTGGGTGATGCCGGTTTGTTGGCAAGCGCAAATCCTAAAACATTGCTCGTTGATTGTTCAACGATTTCACCAAAGGTGGCACAAGCCGTTGCTGCTGCCGCCAAAGCAAAAGGCTTTGCCATGATTGATGCACCAGTTTCTGGTGGGACTGCAGGTGCACAAGCAGGCACTTTAACGTTTATGGTCGGCGGCGAAACTAACGATGTTGAGTGCGCACGTCCCTTATTAGAGAAGATGGGTAAGAATATCTTTCATGCGGGCGGCAATGGATCAGGACAGACCGTCAAGGTTTGCAATAACATGCTCTTAGGGATTCAGATGTTGGGGACGAGTGAGGCACTACGTTTAGGCATCGCCAATGGCATGGACCCTAAAGTTCTGTCTGACATTATGTCTAAAAGTTCGGGTCGCAACTGGGCTTTGGAGTTATATAACCCCTGTCCAAGCGTCATGGAAAACGTGCCCTCTTCAAAAGGTTACGCTGGTGGTTTTGGTGTTGATCTTATGCTTAAGGATTTGAGCTTAGCGGTTGAGAATGCAGAAAATCTCGATGCTAGTGTTCCCCTTGGGAAATTAGCGCAACAGCTCTATGAGAGTCACAGCAAAGCCGGTAATGGCCAACTGGATTTCTCGAGCGTATTTAATCTAAAGAAATAGTCTAAGAAACAACCAACGGTTTTCCTTGACGCTTGCTCATTTGGCCAATGACGCGGGCGCCAAGGAATTGGTGTTGATTGAAGGTATCCAATACCTCTTTAACGCTCTCAGGGCTGCAAGATACCAATAAGCCGCCACTAGTTTGGGGGTCAGTCAATAAAGCACGTTGCGCTAGTGTGAAATCTGCAGGAATCCCAACTTCTTCGCCGTAGCTAAGCCAGTTACGATCTGATGCGCCTGTAATCACGCCATCATCAGCCAGTGTTTGTACATTGGATAGGAGGGGCACTTGACTCCAATCAATATGCGCTGTGCAGTTGGAGCCCCGTGCGAGCTCTAAAGTATGGCCAGCTAATCCAAATCCAGTCACATCCGTTAATGCATGTACGCCAGCTAGTTTGGCTAAATCAGGGCCGGCAGAATTTAGTTTCGTCGTGTTTGAGATCATCTCTAGATAGCCATCTGGCCCCAAAAGATCTTTTTTAAGAGCGGCGGATAAAACACCAACACCTAATGGTTTTCCGAGAATCAATACATCCCCAGGTTTGGCGCTGGCATTACTTTTTACGCGCTTAGGATCCACAATACCAATAGCTACAAGTCCGTAAATAGGTTCTACAGAATCAATCGTATGACCACCTGCAATAGGTATGCCGGCACTACGACAGGCTTCAGCGCCACCTTCCAGAATGCGTGCAATGGTTTTATTGGATAAGACCTTAATTGGCATGCCTACTAAGGCAAGTGCGAATAGGGGTGTGCCACCCATTGCATAAATATCGCTAATGGCATTCGTGGCAGCAATTTTTCCGAAATCAAATGGATCATCCACTATCGGCATAAAAAAATCGGTCGTAGCTACGATCGCTTGAGATTCATTGATCTGATAAACGGCAGCGTCATCGGAAGTTTCAATGCCAATGAGCAACTCTTTTGGAAAGGGAAGTTGCGGGACGTTTTGGAGGATTTCAGAAAGAACGCCAGGAGCAATTTTGCAGCCGCAGCCTCCGCCATGAGAAAGGGAGGTAAGGCGTGGTTCGGTAGGGGAATTTGCTGTGTTCGCGGTATTCATATAGCGAGAGTATCAGATGCAGAGCGGAGTCTGTTTATTGTCGTAGCAGGGACTCTATTTTCCCCTTGACCTCACTGCTATCAACGTTCTCGATAGCGCCAATCCAAACCCCTTCAATCTTGCCGCTTTTACTGACAAGGAAGGTAGTGGGTAATCCACGGGCTTTCCAAGACTTGTAGGCGGTACTATTGCGATCAAGCAAGATTTCGAGACTGTTTTCAGAGAAGCCATTACCTTTTAAGAACTGCATGACACGTGGTTTCATTTCAGCGAGATTCACCGCTAAAACAACAAGGCCCTGAGAGCCATAGCTTTCTTGGAGCTGAGCAAGCTCTTCAAATTCTTCGCGACAGGGTTCGCACCAGCTGGCCCAAAAGTTCACGACGATAACTTTACCCTTGAGGCTGGATATATCTACTGATTTACCGGATAGATTATTCAGTTGAAGGGGAGGGGCGATTGATGAGAGGCTTAACTGAGCTGCAGGGCGCCATTGAGCGTTAGCTGAAAAGCTACATACGGTCAGAAAAGAAAAAGCTAGCACAAGAGAAAATTCTCGGGCTAGCTTATGCATAAATAACTTCATCCAATTTCTTTAGGAAGCATTAGCTAATGCGTCTGCTAGTAATTTTGTATTTGAAGTTGTCTGGATCAAGAGAGTCAAAACGACCTTCGTTATTTTCTGCTTGTGGGTACATTAAGAATGGAATATCACCTTTACTACCGAGCTTGGAGCCTGGCAATGCGATGTCATGATCATAGTTATAAGCCATCCAGTTCATTTCCCAATTACCAAAAAGGTAATCACGAATAGCGATTACTTTTGGATCGGTAACAGCTAGACCACCAGTTTCCTCAAGAATCACTTTGCGAACGTCTGCTGGATCGACGGGCACCCAGCCAAAACCTGATGCATAGAACTCGGCGCGGCAATGTTGTGCTTTAGTGATATCACCAGACTTACCTAAGCTTTTATAGCCACGGGCAGAATCAGCAATCCGAATACCATAGACATCACGCGCTGGTAACCCAGCTGAACGCGCTAGCGATACAAAAACGGCGTTGATATCAGCGCATTTTCCGCCAAGGTTATTGGTTTCAAGCATGAGCTTGACATCACCTTGACCACAACCGCGTGTTTTTGGATCACGATGCGTGTTATCGACTACCCAGTTATAAATTGCTTTGGCTTTATCAATATCGCTAGCGTTGACTGGGAGTTTGGCGAGTGCTTCTTGCGCCTTTGCTTTCACAATGCCATCGGTGGGGAGGTATTTGGTAGGGCGAGTCCAAAAGCGTTGATCTTCTTTGGAGAGTTTCAATATTGGATTTGGCGCTGAGAGTTCTAGGTTACGTTTGCGGGTGCTTACCAAAATAGCAACTTTGACGCTATGAGTGCTTGCTGAAGCATCCCATTTGGTCCAAACCATGCGCGCTTGCTTATCTGGAGTTTCATACATTTGGGTTGTCGCTTTAGGGTCGCTTACTTCTGAACGGATAGCGATGGTGCGGAAATAATCCGTATCCAAAACGAGAGGCAATGGAATCCAGCTCTGCGCGATGCCTTTAGGCGACTCTAAATTGACTTCAGTCACGATCTCGTATGTAGTCCACTCGAGTGAAGATTGAGCAAATACAGAGGCGATTGGGCTGAGCGTTGGCAATGCTAATGCGCCAACAATGGTTTTGATGGCTGAGCGGCGTGATGTAGTCATATGAGTTGGATGTTTATTAAAAAAATCAAAAAAATGGGTTGGCTGAGCTAGTGCTTAAATATATAAGGATATTTTATCGAATCACTTAACGATTAAAGCTTCTTTTAGGCGGGCTACTGCGCTTGGCAGGAGTCTTCTTCGCTGGAGTTCCAGTTGTCCCAGCAGGCCTTGGCTTGCGAGATTGCTGGTGTTGCTGACTGCGCAACTGAATCGGTTGTGCCACGGCATTTGGATCTGGTTCAAAGCCGGCAATCACTTCTTGTGGCAACTTTTGTTTGATAAGTTTTTCAATGTCTCTGAGCATTTGATGTTCATCAACACATACCAGGGAAACTGCTACGCCATTTGAGCCTGCGCGACCAGTGCGTCCAATGCGATGGACATAATCTTCAGAAACGTTTGGAAGGTCGTAGTTCACCACGTGAGGGAGCTGGTCAATATCAATACCGCGTGCAGCAATATCAGTGGCAACTAATGCGGTTAACTTACCCGCTTTGAAATCAGCCAATGCTTTGGTACGAGCGCTTTGGCTTTTATTACCATGGATGGCCATACTAGTAATGCCATCCTTTTCCAATTGAGTAACTAATTTATTCGCGCCATGCTTGGTGCGTGTAAAAACCAGCACCTGCTTCCAGTCATTAGTCTTAATGAGATGGGCTAGCAGAGGATGCTTCTTCGTTCTATCAACCGGATGAATCAACTGGGCAATTGCTTCATTGGTGCTATTACTACGAGCCACCTCAATTAATTCAGGCGAATTAAGCAAGCCGTCCGCTAATTGTTTAATTTCGGTAGAGAAGGTTGCGGAGAACAAAAGATTCTGACGCTTTTTAGGTAAGGCAGCCAAGATCTTTTTAATGTCTCGTAAGAAGCCCATATCTAACATACGATCGGCTTCATCTAACACGAGAATCTCAATGTCGTTGAGTGACACGCAATTTTGTGACATGAGATCAAGTAGGCGCCCAGGAGTTGCAACTAAAATATCGAGACCGCCAGCAATTGCTTTAATTTGTGGATTAGCGCCAACTCCGCCAAAAATCACAGTAGATTTCAAGCCGGTATATTTTCCATAAGTCACAACAGACTCTTGGACTTGGGCAGCTAACTCGCGAGTGGGAGTCAAAATGAGAACTCGTAATAATCTTTTGCCGCTAGATTTAGGGGTGCTGCTTAAAAGTTGCAGGATTGGAAGCGTAAAACCAGCAGTTTTGCCTGTGCCTGTTTGTGCGGCAGCTAAAAGATCACCACCTTTTAAGACGGCAGGAATTGATTTTGCTTGAATCGGGGTAGGGCTGGTGTAGCCTTCTTCATTAATAGCGCGAAGAATGGGCTCTGATAAACCAAGATCTGTAAATAACATAGGGGCCAATAAAGTATTGACCCGTATTCAATTAAACGACTATCCCGGTCAATGGGGTGAGCTGCCACGCTGGAGCGTTTGCAGTAAGAGGCTCTATTTTAAGTCATCAACCCCAAAAGCTGAGTAATTAGAGGATTACGCCGGATTCCAGAGGTTTGGCACGACAGTATTGGCATAGCCGGATACAAATGACTTTGCTGCACCAGTTGCAGGATCAAATACCGAACGATGAATGCGGCCGATATTGCCGCCATACACGTGAATGCTGATAGAGGTTTTGTCGTTCAAGCTATTCTCAACCACATGAATGTCGTGAGTATCTGGTGATACGGTATCAACTTGCCCAGGCAGGCTGACACATGGATTGCCTGCCCTGAAGCTAGAATCTGCTTGACGATAGTAGGGAGTGCCCGTTTCTTCACCACGTAATTGACCAATCATTCCCCAAACGGTGTGATTGTGTAAAGGCGTTTTTTGTCCGGGGCCCCACACAAAACTCACCACAGAGAAGCGGTCCAATGGATCGGCATAGAGGAGATATTGCTGGTAATACTGCGGGTGAGGTTTGGTGAACTCTTCTGGCAACCAATCATCCACGGCAATCAGTTTCTCCAGCATTTTCTTGCCATCAGAAAAGACAATCTCTTCACTTGGTTTTTTCTCAAGCAGGACGCTGAGCTCTTGAACAAAGGTTAGCAATTTACCGTCAGACATTTTTTGCTCCATTACATACATCACTCATCTTGGAATACACAATCAGGCCATGCCTTAGGTTTGAGTGTGTTGGTATCAACGCAAACAATATGTAGCACGGCGCTCGCAATAACTTGGAATTCTTCGCTGTCAGGGAGCTTTCTTTGCGCAGTCTGTTTAACGCTCACCTGAGTGCGGCCGCGATGTTCAATCACTTGGTCTATGTAAAGCAAGTCATCTAGACGCCCTGGTTTATAGAAGTTCATTGTGAGTTCGCGTAACGGCATCACCATATTAAATTCATTCTCGAGTTTGGTGGGGCTTAAGCCTTTTTGAGCAAGCCACTCTGCACGGCTGCGCTCAAAAATCTCGAGATAACGTCCGTGATAAACAAAACCTGCTGCATCTGTATCTGAGTAACAGACTCGATGGGTATAGATAAAGGCGCTGATACTTGGATGAGTGTTAGAGGTCATTGGCTATTAATTCTATTTTGACAATAAGAGAATCATATTACGATGGGCAATGCCAGCCTCATCATAGATGGGTCCCTGTGACTGAAAGCCTAGTTTTTGATAGAAGGGGATGGCGGCCACTTGTGAGTGCAAGACGATAGACTTTGCACCTTGAGATTGGGCCAGATGAACCAGCTCCTCTAGGATTTGCCTTCCTACCCCCTGATGTCTGAATTGGGCTAAGACAGCCATACGTCCAATTTGAAATAGTCCGCCGCCTAAATCAACCAATCGGCCAGTGCCAATACAGTGCGCCGCTTGGTAGGCTAGGGCGTGAACTGCTGAGAGGTCGAATTCGTCTAATTCCCACTCGGCTGGAACCTTTTGCTCCCGTATGAAGACCTCTTGGCGCACCAAAAAGGCGTCTACCTCAGCTTCTCTCCAGGGTTTAGTCAGTATTTCCAAGGCAGATAGTCTCGAATCACGGTGAATAGCTCAATTTACCAAATAATGAGGAGTGTGAGCATAGTTCGATTCCGTACGAAAGTGCCCCGTTCCATGGTTACAATGAATTGTGGCTCTGGATTGAGCCCATCCGTAACCTTTTACTCAATTAGGAGTTATCTTGAAGAAATCTTTATTAGCTGGTTTGTTTGCAACAGTTGGCATTACCTTTGCAAGTTCTGTTTTTGCGCAGCTTCCTGCAAAGATGTTGCCTCTGGCTGCTGACGTTGTCGTTTTGAGCGCAACCGTTGATTCAGTAGATGCAAAGAAGCGTATCGTTGTATTGAAGGATGCTAACGGTAATTTGGCGCAGATGAACGTTGCTAAATCTATCAATGATTTGGATAAAGTTAAAAAGGGTGACGTGTTCTTGGTAGAGCATGCACAGGCAGTTGCTGTTGGCTTAACAGCTGTTGGTAAAGATCAAAAACCAGGTGTTTCAGGCGTTCGCTCTGTAGTGATCGCTGGCAAAGGTGCTACTAAGCCTTTTGAAGAGACAACAGAAACAGTTTATGCAACTGTAAAGATCTCCACCATTGATCAAAAGACACGTATCGTGAGTTTCACATTGCCAAGCGGCGAGAAGCAAAAAGTTAAAGTGGATCCTGCCGTTCTTGGTCTTGAGAAATTCAAAGCTGGTGATGATGTGATGGTTGAGTTTGTTGACGACACAGCAATTGGCTTCGTAACACCAAAGAAGTAAATTGGAAATAATCAGTAAATAAGTAGTGAATAACTAGGCGGTACGCTAGTAGTAAAAAAGCCCGCAGATGCGGGCTTTTTGCTTGATGGGACTCGATTATTTTTTGGCGTTCGGAAAGAAGAGCTGCTCGCCATCAATTTTGTAGCTAGCAATGACGTCCTGCCCATTTTTAGAGATGAGCCAATCAATAAATTCTTGACCCTGTACTTTTTTCACATGAGGGAACTTGGCTGGATTAACCAACATCACACCATATTGATTAAATAGTTTTGGATCGCCTTGCACCAGGATCACAAGATCGCCACGATTCTTAAAGCTGAGCCAGGTGCCACGGTCAGCCAATATATAGCCATTCATAGCAGAGGCGGTATTGAGGGCAGGGCCCATACCTGAGCCTGTTTCTTTGTACCAAGGTTGGCTGGAAGAGGGGGCGATGCCTGCACCTTTCCAATAACGAAGTTCTGCAGCATGCGTGCCGCTTTTATCTGCGCGCGATATAAACGGGGTTTGCGCAGCGGAAATTTTTTGGAGTGCCACTTGAATATCTTTGCCACCAGCAATTTTTGCTGGATCTGATTTAGGCCCGATGAGAATGAAGTCGTTGTACATCACTTCATATCGTTTGGTTGAAAAACCTTCTTCCACAAACTTCTCTTCAGCAGGTTTGTCATGAACAAACACCACATCTGCATCACCGCGGCGGCCAATATCTAACGCCTGACCAGTTCCAACAGCCACAACCTTAACCTCAATACCAGTCTTCATCTTAAAGATGGGGAGTATGTAATTGAAGAGGCCAGATTGCTCTGTGGAGGTAGTTGATGAGACCACAATGCTTTTTTCTTGGGCGAAAGCCTGTGGGCCGTTGAGGGCAATGGCCGTTAGGGTTGCTAGAAGTAGGTTGCGGATTGATTTTTTCATGGGGGTGCACCGAGTAATGTATTAAGGTAATATCATCGCATAATTATTACCACTTGAATATGCAATCAATTACATATGCAAATTGAAGTTAGACCAACCTTACTATTAAATAATCAAGCCAAAGGCGGGGTCCCTATTGATTTGGTTTGGCTGTCTCAGCTGTTAAGGGATATCGGTCGCGGTAACTCGTTAATTTCAGCAAGTAAAAAATCCAGCACCTCTTATCGAAGCGCCTGGGGCAAGATGAATGATGTTGAGGCTGCGCTTGGCATGCCACTCATTACGAGGACCAAAGGACATGGCTCAAAGTTAACAAAACTCGGCGAGTTTTTAATTGAGTTTATTGATGAGATGCAAGCGGGGTATGTTGAGCATGGAAGCGCATATCAAGATACCTTACTTAAAGAAATCAAAAAGATTCAAAAGACTGATAGTAGAAAATGGAAGTTTCTCTCTAGCAGTGATTCCATCATTCAAAGGGCCGCTGCAGAGATTAAAGGCTTCGATTTGAAGATTGCTGGTTCGGGAGAGTCCCTTGAAAAGCTTCTGAGTAACGAAGCCCATATTGCCGGATACCATGTATCAGATGAGCGAAGCTCAAAGGCTATTCATCATCGCTTGTCAAAAAATGATATTCAAATATATCCTGTCATGAAGCGCACACAAGGCTTGCTGGTAAAAAAAGGAAACCCCCTCCGCATCTCTGCCCTCTATGATTTGGTGAATCCAAAAATTCGCTTTATCAATCGTCAGATCGGCTCTGGCACAAGACTGCTACTTGATGGTCTGCTGATAGAGGAGGGTATTGATCCTTCTGAAGTGAATGGCTATCTGCATGAAGAGTTCACTCATTCAGCGGTTGCAAATGCTATTTTGGCCGACAAGGCTGATGTTGGTTTGGGCGTGAAAAATATCGCTATTGAAAATGGTTTGGGTTTTATACCGCTTAAAGATGAGTTATTTTTCATCGCCATGCATAGGGAGATGGTTGCTCAATCAGAGGCCTCCAAATTAATCAGGAAGATACGAAGTTATTCGGGGGAAACGCCTGGATATAAGGCTGTAGGCCTTAATCGACAAATTGAAGGTTGGTTATAGTGTAAAAAAGTAGCTACTGTGCAGTAAATATAACTATAAATAGGAGGCAACATGTTTCATCTATTAGACAAAGAACGAACAATTGCAGGCCCAGGCTTTAATCGCTGGCTCGTTCCACCGGCGGCGCTGGCTATTCACTTATGTATTGGTATGGCCTATGGCTTTTCCGTATTCTGGCTACCATTATCTAAAGCCTTGGGAGTTTCGCAGGGCGGTACTGAGGCGATTAAATGTGCTGCTGACGTTGGTTTCTTCGCGCAACTCTTTACAACTAGCTGCGATTGGCAAATATCTACGCTTGGTTGGATGTACACCATGTTCTTCGTGCTTCTCGGTTCTTCTGCTGCTCTTTGGGGTGGCTGGTTAGAGCGTGCAGGCCCTCGTAAAGCTGGCGTTGTTGCTGCATTCTGTTGGTGTGGCGGCATGCTCTTTTCTGCCTTGGGTGTTTACCTTCACCAGTTCTGGATGATGATTCTGGGCTCAGGTGTGATTGGCGGTATTGGCTTGGGCCTTGGCTATATTTCCCCAGTGTCCACATTGATCAAATGGTTTCCAGACCGTCGCGGTATGGCAACGGGTATGGCGATTATGGGCTTTGGTGGCGGCGCCATGATTGGCTCACCATTAGCTGCAAATCTGATGAAGTATTTTGCTACCCCAACTAGTGTCGGCGTTGCACAAACCTTTGTTGTGATGGCGCTTGGTTACTTTGTTTACATGATGGCTGGTGCATTTGGTTACCGTATTCCGGCCAGTGACTGGAAGCCAGCAGGCTGGACTCCACCAGCAAATCAAGCTAGTAATGCGATGATTACTAAGCGTAGTGTAAACGTTAAAAAAGTATGGGGTATTCCACAGTTCTGGTTGGTGTGGATGGTTCTTTGCATGAACGTTTCTGCGGGTATTGGTGTGATTGGTATGGCTTCACCAATGTTGCAAGAAGTATTTGCAGGTAGCTTGATTGGCGTTACACAAACTTTCACGGAGCTTGATAAGACTCAGCTCACTGCGATTGCAGGTGTTGCGGCTGGTTTTACTGCATTGTTAAGTCTCTTTAACATTGGTGGGCGCTTCTTTTGGGCCAGTTTGTCTGACAAATTAGGTCGTAAGCTTACCTACATTATTTTCTTTGTACTCGGCGGTGCTCTTTACTTCAGCATTCCAAGTAGTGCTGCAGCGGGTAACTTACACTTATTCGTTGGCGCCTTCTGCATCATCTTGAGTATGTACGGTGGTGGCTTTGCAACCGTTCCCGCTTATCTTGCTGATCTGTTTGGTACGCAAATGGTGGGTGCTATTCATGGCCGCCTGCTAACTGCATGGGCTACTGCTGGCATCTTGGGTCCAGTGGTAGTGAATTACATGCGCGACTATCAGTTGAGCTTAGGCTTACCTCGTGCTCAGGTATATAACCAAACTATGTACATTTTGGTTGGCATGCTGGCAATTGGATTAATTTGTAATTTGATGGTTCGCCCAGTAGCTGATAAGTGGTTTATGACAGATGCTGAGCTAGTCGAAGAGAAAAAGCTAGCGCACGAGAAAGCCCTTGATTCAGTAGTCAAAGGAGCGAGTGGTAATGATCAGACTTCTGCCGCAGCTGTTTATTTGGCTTGGGCTGCTGTTGGCGTTCCACTTGCTTGGGGTGTCTATAAAACCTTCTTAAGCGCTTTAAAGTTACTTGGTTGATTCAAGTATCTAAGTATCTAAGTATCATTAGCCACCCTTCGTGAACTGACCCCCAAAAGTTGGACACCAAGTCCAACCAAGGGGGTTTTGTTTTATGAGCAAGTACAGTACGCAGTTCAAGTTAAAAGTTGTTAAAGATTATCTCAATCTGGGTGGTAAAAAACGTGTTGCCACGCTTTATGGCATCGATCCAGTTGATGTTCTCAAGTGGGTGCTGGCCTATCGAGCCCAAGGGTTACCTGGTTTGCAAAAGCGAGTACTGCAGCATTACACGCCAGAGTTTAAGTTATCAGTACTCCGGTATATGCAGATCAATCAGGTCTCAATAAGACCCACTGCCGCTCACTTTAATATCGCTGCACCCACTACGATTAGTCAATGGCAACGCCGCTACAATGAGGGTGGTATTACAGCCCTAGAACCCAAGCCCAAGGGACGGCCACCCATGTCAAAACCTAGCGATATTAAGGCCCTGCTTGCCAAGCCCTTAACTTCACTCACACATGAAGAGTTACTGCGTAAAGCGCAGTATTTAGAAGTGGAGAACGCTTATTTAAAAAAGCTCGAAGCCTTAGCCCAGCAAAAGCACTTGGCAAGCAAGAACAAGTCCAATTAATTACTGAGTTAAGGCGGCACCATCCATTGCAAGTCATTTTGCTGGTAGCCCAAATGCCTAAGAGCGTGTATTACTACTGGCGAGAAGCTAGTAGTAAAGCCGATCCTTATCAGGACGCTAAGGAGCATATTGCCCATATCTTTAATGCCCATCGGGGTCGTTATGGGTATCGGCGGGTGTACTTAGAGCTGCGCAATCAACATCAATACTTAAACCACAAGACCGTGCAAAGACTCATGGGCCAACTAGGACTAAAGTCCACCGTTCGCCCTAAGCGATACCAGTCTTATAGGGGGTCTGTAGGTAAGGCGGCCCCCAACTTGCTAGAGCGCAACTTTAGAGCAAGCAAACCTCATCAGAAGTGGGTGACTGATGTCACTGAGTTCAACATCAAGGGTGAGAAGGTCTACCTCTCACCAATCTTAGACCTGTTTAACGGGGAGATCATCTCTTATGAGATTGCGGATCGGCCACAGATTAGCTCAGTCATGCAGATGCTCCAAAAAGCTTTTAAGAAGTTAAGTAAAGGCGATCAACCCATGTTGCACTCAGACCAAGGATGGCAATACCAGATGGGGTTTTATCAGGAGGCCTTAAAAGAACAAGGTCTTACTCAAAGCATGTCTAGAAAAGGCAATTGCTTAGATAACGCCGTCATGGAGAGCTGGTTTGGGATTATGAAAACCGAGTTCTTCTATCAAAAGAAGTTTGATGATGTCCAATCATTTAAAGCAGAACTAAAGGAATATATCCACTACTACAACCATGATCGAATCAAAGAAAAGCTAAAGGGATTGAGTCCGGTGCAATACCGAACTCAATCCCTCGTGCTAACCTAATTAAACTGTCCAACTTTTGGGGGTCAGTTCATTCGGGGTGGTTTTTTCATTTCTATCCGCTAGAATTACCTCAATCATGTTTATTCGCCCGATTTCCTTATTTGCATCACTGCTTCTATTTGCAAATCTCGCCTTTGCGCAGACCTCAACTGTTGCTATTGCTGCCAATATGAAAGATGCTTTTAACGAGATTGCGATTGCCTTCAAGGCTGGTGGTAAACCAGAAATAAGGGTGGTCTATGGCTCATCCGGTAACTTCGCCGCGCAAATCATGAACGGCGCTCCATTCAATCTTTTTATTGCGGCAGATGAGCATTTTCCCTTGGAGCTATTTAAGAATGGCAAGACGGTAGATGAGGGCGCTATATATGCGATTGGTAAGCTTGCCTTAATTGCCAAAACCTCATCCGGGATTCGTTTGGCTGACAGCAAGACAGAAATTGCTCGGGCAATTGTACGAGCAAACAAAGTGGCAATTGCTAAGCCAGAGCTTGCTCCTTATGGCAAAGCTGCGGTTGAGTATCTCAAGGCAGAAGGCTTATGGGATTTAGCTAAAGATAAGCTTGTTTATGCGGACAATATTGGGGCCGCTACAACTTATGTAATGAGCGGCGCAGCGGATATTGGTTTTACTGCACTTTCTCTAGCGAAGTCGCCTGAGGTGACAAAGCAAACGAGCTTCTTATTGGTTGATACAAAATTTTATGAACCCATTAAACAGCGCATGGTGTTAATCAAGGGCGCACCTCAAGAGTCAGTGGATTTGTATCGCTTTATGCAGGGGCATCAGGCCAAATCCATTCTGCAAAGGTATGGTTACACCACGCCTTAGTTGCTAATTACTTGGGTGCTCTCATGAACTTCAGCATCTCTTGTAAGGCTTCTTGTGGCGACTTCTCTAGTTGTCCTACTACTGCGTCATAGTCTTCGGCCGGCCGGTTCTGGCTTAGCTTAAATTTACCCACCAAACTACTGACCTCAATCTCGATGCCAATGATGGCCTTGAGCATCATCTGCACGTATTCTTCTGGAGCATCATCTAACTTCCAGGTGGATTGATAGGTGGGCTCATGAAGATTGGTCATTTGTGAGACATGACTCCTCAACCACTGCGCATCCTCAATCAACTTGATGCTGCCTTCCGCGTGAACCACAGCATAGTTCCAGGTTGGAACTACTTTCCCGCTCTCTTGTTTTGATGGATACCAAGATGGGGTCACATACGCATTTGGCCCATTAAAGATTGCTGTAACAGATGTATTGGTACTGCTCGCAACTTTAACGAGTGGATTCATTTTGGCGACATGTCCATATAGCTTGGTTTTGTCTGCGCTCAACATGAGGGGTAGGTGATTGATTTCAAAATGGCCATCCAGATTCGCAACGATAGTCGCTAATGGATATTCAGAAATCAGCTGGGCTAATACCGCTTGATCTTCAACTAAAAAATGTTTTGGTAGGTACATAAAATGGTTAGCAGAATGGGTAAATGGTTGTAATTAATAGGAACATAGCAGAGATTAAGCTCTTGTTCTTAAAATTCGTACTCTACCTGCATTCTGATGGTGTTTTTTGGCGATGCAGCGGTGGTTCCCCATAGGTAGGCTACGTTGTATTTCAAGGCTTCCTTGCGGCCCAGTTTGGTTTTCCCAAAAATGGCTGGCCCCGCACTAGATTGTTGTTGTTCATTTGTATTCCAGTTATTAACCTGTCCTAGCCAAGAGTAAATCTGCGCTCCAAGCTCCAGCTCTGGCTGAAGGCGATATTTAACCTGACCTTGATAGCCGAAATAGGTGCCCTGATTTTCAGTGCCCGTGTAATGTCCTTGCATCAAGACGTTGAGATTGGCGACCCACTTTTTCCATTCACTTTGAAATAAGAAACCGTATTTGGCTTCATATCCTTCATTGCGATTTTGAGGGCGCTCTAACTCAAGCAAGAAGCCGATATCAACTGGGTATTTTCCAGTTTCCGTTAGTTGAAATTTATTTTCCCATTCCACCGCATCAAATTGGGAGTTGGTGCCATCCCAAATAACTTTTCCATAAATCTCTGTAAACCACCATGAGTTCACGCCATATCCAAATCCAATGGAAGCACCTGATTGTCTATTGTCTTCACCGTTTCTGGGAGTCTGGGTTCCAAACTTCGTGTCTATCTCTCTTTCACCTTCTTCCACTCTTGGTGTGTAGATGTAATCTGCTGGCCCACTTAAGTACTCTCCAGCATGAACTAATGCACTGGCAGAGAGAAGGGCAAGGCAACACAAGCCTTGCATTAAATTATTTCTCATCATCATTTAACCCTCACCACACCTTGAGCAGTTTCAGGACTAAATTCACCTTCAAATTTATAGACGCCAGGACTTAAGGGTCCGATATAGAAAGAAGCTTTGCTTTTGGCTTTGATTAATACCTCTCTGTTGAGGTCGTAACTTTCAAATTCCTCTGGAGTGTCATCCAGGTTTTCAATCGTAAGTTTTACTTTGGTATCGGCCGGGACATCGATTTCTGAGGGTGAAAAGCGCCCATTTTTAATTGAAATCTCGATATCGTTGCTTGCCCCGTAGGCAATAATTGTCAAATTTAACAACAAAAAAATGCTGATAAGTAACTGTTTTATATAAGTATTTTTCATAAATGAGCGTATATGTAAATGAGAACTAATCTCAAGTATAAGGTATATAATGAGAATCGTTCCTATTTATTGATAAAAGTGACAATCCTCCATGCATTTGGACCAGGTTGATTTGGAAGTTCTTTACCGAGTGAGCGCGGTTAACGCGCCTAAGGGTGCCCCTCAAATTAAAGGGCAGCTGGAAGACATTGGGTTTTTACCTGGTGAGCAGGTGACTGTTCTGCGTAAAGGTTTGCTTGGTAAGGGTCCATATATGGTTCGCGTCGGAGCCTCCACATTCGCGTTACGTCAAGCAGAAGCACGCATGATCACGGTCGATGCCATTTCACATGTCTGAATCTAAAGTTCACTTTTTCTCGAGTGAGCCACTCGTAGCTTTATTGGGTAATCCCAATTGTGGCAAAACGGCATTATTCAATTTGCTGACTGGCAGTCGTCAAAAGGTAGCGAACTATTCAGGCGTTACTGTAGAGCGCAAAGAAGGGCGCCTATCTCTTGAGTCTGGCAAAAATATCCGCATACTGGATTTGCCTGGCGCCTATAGCTTGTATCCAAGATCCTTGGATGAGCGCGTGACCTGCAATGTTCTCCTTGGTCGAGCCGAAGGTGAAAAGCGTCCCGACCTTGTCATTTGCGTGTTGAGCGCTATGAATTTGCGTCGCAACTTGCGCTTGGTGTTGGCAGCAAAGCGCTTGGGCCTGCCTTGTATCGTAGTGCTCAACATGCTCGATATTGCAAAGCGTCAAGGCTTGCAAATCGACACCGCTGCACTTTCGAATGAATTAGGCTTGCCGGTTCTCACGAGTATTGGCATTCAGTCTAATGGCGCTGATGAAATCAAGCAGTTCTTATCGAATCTAGACTGGCGCAATCTCAATGGGTTACGCACAGGTACTAGTGATGCGACCCTAGAGAATGTTGCCTCTCATATTGCCCATACTGAATCTGACAATATTCAAGTTCAACGAATTCTGCAAAATCTCAAGCTGGATCAAATCATTCCCGATCAATTGAGTGATCGTTTGGATGCAGTGTTACTTCATCCAGTAGTTGGCCCCATTATCTTAGTGGCCTTACTCTTTTGTATTTTTCAGGCCGTCTTCAGTTGGGCTACGGTACCCATGGACCTGATTAAATCTGCAGTGGACTTTCTGGGTGCTCAGATAGTTGAAGTATTGCCCAATGGATGGCTGCGCAGTTTATTGATCAATGGAATTTTGGCGGGTTTAGGTGGCGTGGTGGTTTTCTTGCCGCAAATTCTGATTTTGTTCTTCTTTATTCTTTTGCTTGAAGAGTCTGGTTATCTTCCAAGGGCTGCCTATTTACTAGATAGGGTCATGGGCTCTGTTGGCTTATCGGGTAGATCCTTCATTCCACTCCTCTCCAGCTTTGCTTGTGCTATTCCCGGAATTATGGCGACTAGAAGCATCTCTAATGCGCGCGATCGCATGGTGACGATTCTGATTGCACCCATGATGACTTGTTCTGCACGCCTACCGGTATATGCCTTATTGATCTCGGCATTCATTCCAGAGCAAAAGCTATGGGCTGGCATTGATTTACAAGGCCTAGTTTTATTCTTGCTTTATCTCGCTGGAATTTTGGGTGCGATGGCAGTTGCCTGGATTCTGAAGCGCTTTACGAGTGAGCAATTTAGGATGAACGCGCTCATGATGGAGTTGCCAAGTTATCACTTGCCTCGCTTAGGCAATTTAGCAATTAGCTTGTGGCAAAGAGCAGAAATCTTTTTGCGCCGTGTTGGCGGAATTATTTTGCTGATGACTATTGGTTTGTGGGTGTTATCTAGCTTTCCATTCCCACCCGAGGGCGCAACAGGATCACCGATTCAATACAGCTTTGCCGGAATGATGGGGCAGGCCTTAGCACATGTGTTCTCGCCGATTGGATTTAACTGGCAGATCAGTATTGCTCTAGTGCCAGGTATGGCAGCTCGTGAGGTTGTGGTGAGCTCATTGGCAACGGTTTATGCGCTATCTAGCTCGAGTGTCGACGCAGCTGATGCACTGATTCCCTTAATCTCCAATGGCTGGTCATTAGCCACGGCTTTATCTCTATTGGCTTGGTTTGTATTTGCTCCCCAGTGCTTATCTACCATTGCTGCAGTAAAGCGCGAGACGGGAGGCTGGAAGATTCCCATCATCATGTTGAGTTACTTATTCGGCTTGGCCTATATTGCATCCTTTATTACCTATCACTTAGCTATTTATCTAGGTCTAGGTTAAGCCTACTGACATCTATATTTGCTGCGGCACCGCATAAAAGGGTGGGGTGGCATTCCTTTGGTAGTATTCCTTTTGTAGTTAAAAAATAAATAACAACACAAGGAGATATAGATGAGTTCACGTCGCCAATTTATGAAGACTGCTTCAGCTGCTGGAGCCGGTTTAGTAGCTGCCTCTACTATGGGTGTAATGAAGGAGGCTTCAGCTCATCCCACCTCAGTATGGGGAGGGGAGGTTTACACCGGCCCACGTGAAATGGTGAAAAACAGCAAAATTCTCTCGATCCAAAATGCGGATGGCACAGAAACCTTGGGTGTGGTTACCTCAAAAGGCATTATCGATATTCGTGCTGTAGCTAAGAAAATGAAGATTGCAGCACCAACTACCTTGGATCAATTATTGCAAGAGGGTAATGCTGCTGGATTTAATAAGGTAGTAGCAAGCGCCGATAAATCTGGCGTGCCTTACTTAAAGGAATCCGACATTACTTTCGGACGCCTGTTTAAAAACCCTGGAAAGATTGTTTGCGTTGGCTTAAATTACCGTGCGCATGCGGATGAGGTTGGTATGGCTCACCCACGAGTACCGCCGCTATTTAATAAGTACAACAATAGTCTTACGGCTCACAACTGTTTATTGCAAATTCCTCCGCCATCAGTCTCCTATAAGTTGGATTACGAGACCGAGCTGTTGATTGTTGTCGGCAAGCAGATGCGCAATGTTCCTGAATCAGCGACCTTGGATTATGTGGCTGGTTATTGCACCTCAAATGATTTCTCATCACGCGATTTGCAATTGGAATTGCCGAGCGGGCAATGGATGATTGGCAAGACCTTAGATCAATACGCACCAATTGGCCCTTACTTTGTTACTTCTGACTTAGTGGGTGACCCCAATAAGCTTCAGGTAAAGACCTGGGTTAATGGTGAGTTGCGTCAGAACTCCAATACCGCAGACTTTATTCACAACACTCAAAAAATGTTGTCTTACATCAGCACCTACTGGACATTAGAACCGGGAGATATTGTTTTCACTGGCACACCACAAGGCGTTATTGCTGGTATGCCGAAAGATAAGCAGGTATGGTTGAAGAAGGGCGATAAGATTGTGAGCTCAGTCGAAAAACTCGGGGAATTGAGGTTCACTTTAGCTTGATTATTTCTCAAATGAGCTTCAAAAAGAAAGCCACCCTATGAACTGACCCCCAAAAGTTGGACGTTATGTCCAACCAAGGGGGTTTTGTTTTATGAGCAAGTACAGCAAGCAGTTCAAGCTAAAGGTAGTTAAAGAGTTCTTAAAATTTGGCGGTCTAAAGCGGG
>NZ_JACVOX010000006.1 GCF_018882215.1 Polynucleobacter sp. AP-Kaivos-20-H2
TGAACTGACCCCCAAAAGTTGGACGTTATGTCCAACCAAGGGGGTTTTGTTTTATGAGCAAGTACAGCAAGCAGTTCAAGCTAAAGGTAGTTAAAGAGTTCTTAAAATTTGGCGGTCTAAAGCGGGTTGCCAATCTATTTACAGTGAACCACTCTCAGGTCCGAGACTGGTCTTTAGCCTATCAGGCGCATGGCCCTGATGGCCTTACTCCAGACCATCAACGTCACCCTCCCCAATTTAAACTGCAGGTTCTGCGGTACATGGCCAAGCACCAAGTATCGGCCAGACCAACTGCGGCCCACTTTGGCATCCGCAGCATGAGCACTGTATTGCGATGGCAAAAACTCTACAATGAAGGCGGTATTGCAGCCCTTGCTAATCGACCTATAGGACGACCGCCTATGTCCCAATTTAATATCAAAGCACTGCTCAAAAAGCCTGTCTCAGAACTCACACCTGCAGAGATGCGACGACGCTTAGAGTACGCAGAGGCTGAGGCTGCCTACCTAAAAAAGTTAGAAGCCTTAGCTCAGAGCAAAGCTGCAAAAGAGAACAAGCCCAAGTCATCACTGAGCTAAGGCCGTATTACCGTTTAATCGATTTACTCGCTATCGCCAAGATGGCTAAAAGCGTTTACTACTACTGGCTTAAAGCCAGTAGTAGTCATGCGCCCGATCCCTATCTGGATGCTAAGAATCAAATTAGCGCAATCTACCATCGCCACCAGGGTCGCTATGGCTATCGGCGGGTGCTACTAGAGCTACGTAATCAACATCAACACTTAAACCACAAGACCGTACAAAAGCTCATGGGCCAACTTGGCCTCAAGTCCACCGTACGCCCCAAGCGCTATCAGTCTTATAAAGGGGGTGTTGGTAAGGTGGCGCCTAACTTACTCGAGCGTAACTTTGGGGCAAGTAAACCTCATCAGAAGTGGGTAACTGATGTGACTGAGTTCAACATCAAAGGCGAGCGAGTGTACTTATCACCGATCTTAGACCTCTATAACCAAGAGATCATCTCCTATGAGATTGCTGATCGGCCGCAGATTAGCACCGTCATGCAGATGCTCAAAAGCGCATTTAAACAACTGGGGCCAAAAGATCAACCCATGCTGCACTCAGATCAGGGTTGGCAATACCAGATGGGGCTCTATCAACAAGCCTTAAAGGAAAAAGGCATAGATCAAAGCATGTCTAGAAAAGGCAATTGCTTAGATAATGCCGTGATGGAAAACTGGTTCGGCATTATGAAGACGGAGTTCTTCTATCGGAAGAGATTTGAAAGTATCGAATCATTTAAAGCTGAACTTAAGGAATATATCCACTACTACAACCATGACCGAATCAAAGAAAAGCTAAAGGGATTAAGTCCGGTTGATTACCGAACTCAATCCCTCGTGCTAACCTAACTAAACTGTCCAACTACTGGGGGTCAGTTCA
>NZ_JACVOX010000013.1 GCF_018882215.1 Polynucleobacter sp. AP-Kaivos-20-H2
CTCAACTCTAGTCAATTGGCTAGCTTAAATACCAATGCCTTCGCAACTTTAGGCACTTCGCTAAGTGCGAACTTGACTTCATCAGCAGTTGCTGGTTTGAACTCTACCGCTTTGACCGCGCTTGGTACTACAGGCATTGCCGGATTATCTACTTCGGCTATTAGTGGTATCTCTAGCGCAGCACTTGCTGGTCTGACTTCTACCCTAGCCGGTGCTTTGAGTAGCAGCGCTATTGCCAA
>NZ_JACVOX010000014.1 GCF_018882215.1 Polynucleobacter sp. AP-Kaivos-20-H2
AGGCATTGCCGGATTATCTACTTCGGCTATTAGTGGTATCTCTAGCGCAGCACTTGCTGGTCTGACTTCTACCCTAGCCGGTGCTTTGAGTAGCAGCGCTATTGCCAAGCTCAACTCTAGTCAATTGGCTAGCTTAAATACCAATGCCTTCGCAACTTTAGGCACTTCGCTAAGTGCGAACTTGACTTCATCAGCAGTTGCTGGTTTGAACTCTACCGCTTTGACCGCGCTTGGTA
>NZ_JACVOX010000015.1 GCF_018882215.1 Polynucleobacter sp. AP-Kaivos-20-H2
CTAAATTAGCAGCCGCATTGGTTGAGGCACCTAAATTACTACTAGAACCACCATTAGCCAAAGTTGATACTGAGAGTGTTCCACCGGAGATGGTTGTGACTCCAGTGTAGGTATTGGTACCGGATAGTATCCAAGTACCTGCCCCAGATTTAGCCAGACTCGTTAGGCCAGTATTGTTAGCCAATACTTGACTCAGTGTGTTGTTGTTTGTACTGGTACCTGCCAGCGTTAA
>NZ_JACVOX010000007.1 GCF_018882215.1 Polynucleobacter sp. AP-Kaivos-20-H2
TTGTAGAGTTGCACTTGTATTACCACTAGAAGCGCCTAAAGTTACCGTACTAGAACCTAAGGCAGAAGCTGAAGTAGAGGCTACTAAAGTGCCTGCGGAGATGGTAGTGCCGCCGGTGTAACTATTGCTACCGGAAAGGGTTGTAGTACCAGTGGTGTTTTGGACAAGCGCTACAGTAGAAGTGCCGGTTCCATTGGTAATCGCACCTGTACTAAAAGTAGTAGCATTTGCGCCTGATAAGGTGAGTGTGACTGGAGTGCCAGTTACTGTAGGGCCAGTGACATTACCTGTAAAGGTAACCCCAGAGGTATCGGCATTGTTAATGGTGCTACTGGCTAATACGTTGATGGTACGAGCACTACTAAAGGCAGCGCCAGTTGAGATGTTGAGGGTGCCACCATTAAGGTTAATAGCGCCGGAAGTGTTTCCTAAATTTGTATTAGAGCCTGCAGATAAGGTGCCGGCAGAGATGGTAGTGCCACCGCTGTAGGAGTTGGTGCCGGAGAGGGTTAAGGTGCCAGTGCCATTTTGGATTAGCGCCACCGTTCCTAAACCATTCTGAATAACTCCACCATAGCTAGTCGAAGTATTACCTCCACCGGTAGTTAATGTTGAGGTAGTACCGGATGAGCCATTGGTAATAGTGCCAGTAGTTCCAGTAATGGAAGAAACTGTTGGTGAGTAGCCATAAACATCTAAAGTACCATTTACTGTTACCGCGGATGAGCCTATAGCATTGGCATTACCCAACTGCAAGGTAGATCCAGAAGCTATGGAAGTTATTCCGGTAAAGCTCGTATTGGCTCCGGATAAAGTAGTTGTTGCTGCGCCGCTCATACTGATCGTGCCAGAACCGCTGATGATTGCCGGTAAAGTAGCTGCACTCGTATTGGTAAAGTTTAGCGTACCATTATTGGTAATGGCTACTGCCGAAGTTGGCGTTAATCCTGCCATCGTATTGCTATAACCTACGGTTGTGCCCGTTGGAATAATCACTGTTGCAACGTTACCCAAGGTTGGGGCAACACCCGTGATGTTTGTTGTTCCAATGGTGCTAGTGGTCGTCCAGTTTGCACCGGTAGACCATAAGCCCCCTGCACTACCGGTGTAAGTCACCGATGCTAGTTGATTAACCGTCAGCGACCCCGTACTAGAGCCTGCTGATATGGCATAAAAGAGTGAACTCAAACCACTTAAATAAGTCACCGTCGTATAGCTACCAGCATTAGCTGAGGAGTTTAGTGAAACGTTGGTAGTACTCGTTGTCGAGTTGGTACCTTTAAATAAGGCTGTGCCTGTCGCATTGACAGTCGCTGTATCAGAAGAAAGGTATGAAGTACCGCTTCCATTGGCCTGCGTATTAAATGTGTAAGTGATCGTTGGTGCTGAGCCATATGTTGGCGTATCAGAAGAGCCAAAAATGACATATAGCGAAGGTATTG
>NZ_JACVOX010000008.1 GCF_018882215.1 Polynucleobacter sp. AP-Kaivos-20-H2
ATCGATTACCAACGGCACGGGTACTACTGCCCTTGGTGGAGTAGTCGGTGCTAACAGCGCTACTAGTGCACTGGGATACCTGTGTATTAACGCTACTGGATGCTCCGCATCGGCTGTAGGCACTACTACTGGTAATGGCACAACGACATTAGCTGGCAGTGTCACTACCAGTGGTACACAGACATATGGTGGCAATCTCACACTAGGCGCTAATACTGCGCTTACCTCAACTGCTAACAGTGGTAATGGAGTAGTGACGATAGCGGGGGCGGTGAATAGCTCAACTTCATCTTTAGATCCGTTGATTATTGAATTTATGGGTTCAGGTCTATGGCAAGTTAGTGTCAATAGTGGTAGCTCATGGAATACCTATACAGCAATTGCCCCTATTAGCGGGGTAACTAGTAGCAATACCAACGGAAGCAGTGGCGCGAGCACTTTAGAAATTTCTTATAGTTCCGGAGCTTATATTTGGAATGCTACAGCTGGAAACTATCAGTATCTGTTGATAGGTGGAGGAGGTTCTGGTGGTGGCGGTAGCGGTGGCGGAGGTGGAGCTGGTGGTGTATTGACCTCAACTAGCATACTTACCTCAGCTGCCTATAGCATCACCGTTGGTAGTGGCGGAGCACAAGCCTCATCCAATACCGCAACCGGTAATAACGGCGGAAATACAATGGCATTAGGTCTCATAGCCTATGGCGGTGGCGGTGGCGGTGCTAATCAGAACTACTCCACCCATACAGCAGGTAACAATGGTGGATCTGGTGGTGGATCTTCTGCCAACGGACCCAATCAAGATGGCTATTACACCAATGGCAGCGTAACTTGCGGAGTTAGTGTATCAACATGCGGTCTAGGCACTTCCGGACAAGGTAATAACGGAGGGGGTTGGACTAACTGGAGTGGTGGTTACGGTGCTGGCGGAGGTGGTGGTGCAGGCGGTGTTGGTGGCAATGGCACTTCTACGTTAGCTGGTAATGGTGGCGTCGGTATTCTCAATCCAATCACCGGTTCGAATATTGGTGTTTCAGGTACCTTAAACAGTGTTGCTGGTTTATATGTTGCTGGTGGCGGTTATGGTGGTAGTTCTGGTGCAACGAGGGCTACAACTGGTGGTATTGGCGGCGGTGGCTACAGCACTGGAACAACTTCAACTGCTGGCGGTGTTACTAATACAGGCGGCGGCGGCGGCGGATCGATCAACAATGGTAATAACGGTGGTGTTGGTGGATCTGGTGCAGCTATATTTTCTGCAGCCAGCACCCAAAACTCCTACGCCCTCACCATCAACTCGGGTACAGGCGCAGCTACGCTTGGTAGTTCAGTTTCTAATATCACTACCTTAACCATTAACTCTAAAGCAACTACTAGCGCAGTCAGTGGTGCAAT